>NZ_JACFAK010000009.1 GCF_014118685.1 Flaviflexus huanghaiensis | reverse complement strand
TACGGTGTCAGCTCGTACCGATGCACGAACTCACGTATCTGCTCCGCCGTGAACCCCGGACTGATCGACATACCCGCCAACTCCCTCGCTGATCATGAATGACTCACAACCAGCCTGGCAAAGAGGGTGGGCCCGGTTTCTGCGTCTGCCTGCCACCAGATTGGCTCATATGTGAGAGCAAGGAGGGCGAAAGTACGGCCCCGCAGTGCCATAATGTACATGTGACTGAACCGATTTCGCTTGGAATGCCCGGTGTTCGTGAAGTGCCGGATGTCATCGCGCCCCGAAGGAAGACCCGCAAGATCAAGGTGGGGGACGTCTACGTTGGCGGGGACGCCCCGATCACTGTCCAGTCGATGACGACGACGAAGACGTGGGACATCGGCGCGACCCTGCAACAGATCGCTGAGCTCACGGCCTCCGGCTGTGACATCGTTCGCGTTGCCTGTCCGACAGACAAGGATGCGGCGGCCCTCGCGGTCATCGCCCAGCAGTCGACGATCCCCGTTGTGGCGGACATCCATTTCCAGCCGCGTTACGTGTTCGCCGCCATCGAGGCAGGCATGGGCGTGCGGGTCAACCCTGGCAACATTAAGAAGTTCGACGACCAGATCCCGGAGATCGCTGCTGCCGCGAACGCTAACGGCACCGCCATGCGGATTGGCGTCAATGCTGGCTCGCTCGACCCGCGGCTGCTGAAGAAGTACGGCAAGGCAACAGCTGAGGCCATGGTCGAATCAGCCGTCATGGAGGCGCGGCTGTTCGAAGAAGCGGGCTTCTATGATTTTGCGATTTCCGTCAAACACCACGATCCTGTCGTCATGGTCAAGGCCTACCAGCTCCTGTCCGAAGCTGGAGACTGGCCGCTTCATCTCGGCGTCACGGAAGCGGGCCCCGCCTTCCAGGGGACGATCAAGTCCGCCGTTGCATTCGGCGCTCTTCTTTCGCAGGGAATTGGCGACACCATCCGCGTGTCTCTGTCGGCGCCCCCAGTTGAGGAGGTCAAGGTCGGAGAACAGATTCTCCGCTCACTCGGTCTGCGACCCAAGCAGCTGGAGATTGTGTCCTGCCCGTCGTGTGGGCGCGCCCAGGTCGACGTCTACGACTTGGCTGAACGGGTGACGGAGGGGCTCAAGGACGTGACGTTCCCACTCCGAGTCGCCGTCATGGGGTGCGTTGTCAACGGTCCCGGCGAGGCTCGTGAAGCTGACATCGGGGTCGCCTCCGGTAACGGCAAGGGCCAGATCTTCGTCAAGGGTAAGGTCGTCGACACGGTCCCCGAATCTGAGATCGTTGATGCCCTCATTAGCCGCGCCCGCCTCGTCGCGGAAGAGATGGGCCTTGAGGCCGCGGAGGGTGTCACGCCGGACGTCATCGTCTGATGTTCTGGCCGACACCGGAAGGTCGCGTCACAAGGCTCTCCGGCCGCTATCGAGCAGCCGTGCAGGAGCTTTTCTGCGCCGATCCGGTGTCATCGATTCTTGCCGCGGTCCACGTGGACTCGATGGGACTTGGGCTGTCCCGCATGCTTGGCATTGTCGATTCCGGCAACCTTCGATCAGCCGTCTGGTACGGCGCGAACATGGTGCCTGTTGGCACGAGCTACGCCGAGCGTCACCTCTATGCAGAGTACGCACTGGCCAGACCGCGAGAATGCTCGTCGATTGTTGGACGGTCGGAGGAGGTGCTCGACCTGTGGGAAGCACTGCGCCCCGAATGGGGCGCGGCAGAGGTCCGCGCCAGCCAGCCGTCCCTCGTCGCCGGTGAACTCAAGGTCGAACCGGATCCGCGGGTGAGGCCCGCACGCCCGGAGGACGCTGGCATTGTCTCGCCAGCCGCAGTCGCCATGTTCACCGAAGAGGTTGGCTACGACCCAACGGCCTACGGCCCTGGCTACATTTCTCGCGTCTACGAGCTGTGCCGTACCGGGCACACGTTCCTCCGCACCGGGATCGGCCCAGACGGTGAGGTCCGGGTTGAGTTCAAGGCGGACATCGGGGCTCTGTGGAATGGGGTCGCGCAGATCCAGGGTGTCTGGACCGCACCAGACCTGCGCGGGCATGGGATCGCGACTCGGGCGATGGCGGCCGTTGTCCAGCAGGTGCGCGCCACCATCGCGCCGACGGTGTCGCTCTATGTCAACTCGTACAACCATGCCGCCCTGCGTGTGTACGCCAATGTCGGCTTTTATAAAGTTGGAGAGTTCGCCACGGTCCTGCTGTGACTCGACAGCACGATGTATTCGGTAAGCTTGCCCCGTGCTGAAAATGTCGAACCTCTTTGTCCGGACTCTGCGGGAGAACCCGGCAGATGCTGAAGTCCCCTCCCACCAGTTACTGGTCCGCGCTGGCTACATCCGCCGTGCCGCCCCCGGCATCTACACCTGGCTACCACTCGGCCTCAAAGTACTCCGCAAGGTCGAACAGATCGTCCGAGACGAGATGTACGCAACGGGCGCTCAGGAGGTGCACTTCCCGGCGCTTCTTCCTCGCGAACCCTACGAGGCGACGAACAGGTGGACCGAATACGGCCCGAACCTGTTCCGACTCAAGGACCGTCGTGAGAACGACTATCTTCTGGCACCCACACACGAAGAGATGTTCACCCTTCTCGTGAAGGACCTCTACTCGTCGTACAAGGATCTGCCTCTCATGCTGTACCAGATTCAGACGAAGTACCGCGACGAGGCTCGCCCCCGCGCCGGCGTCATCCGCGGCCGCGAATTCATCATGAAGGACGCCTACTCTTTCGATGTCGACGACGCGGGCCTCGATGCTCAGTACCAGACGATGAGAGACGCGTACGAGAAGATCTTCACCCGGCTCGGCCTTGACTACGTCATCTGCTCCGCCATGTCGGGCGCCATGGGCGGGTCACGGTCCGAAGAGTTCCTTCACCCGACGACGATTGGCGAAGACACCTTCGTCCGCAACGCGTCCGGATATGCTGCGAACGCTGAAGCTGTGACGACACCGCAGGCGCCGGATGTGGATGACTCGGATGTGCCGGCGGCCGAGGTCCTCGACACGCCCGATTCGACAACGATCGACACACTTGTCGCCGTCGCGAACCAGTTGCGCCCCAAGGACGAGCCGTGGAGCCCGGCCGACACCCTGAAGAATGTTGTCGTCGTCGCCAAGCATCCCAATGGTGAGCGGGAAGTCATCGTCATCGGGGTTCCCGGTGACCGCGACGTTGACCTGCGTCGAGTCGAGGCCGCCCTCGCGCCCGCAGAAGTTGAGGTCGCGACCGCCGACGACCTGAAGAACCATCCTGAGCTTGTGCCCGGTTACATCGGCCCGACTGCAATCGGCCCCAATTCCGCCAAACGAACGATCGACGAACAGGGGACCGTGTCCGGATCGGTGCGCTACCTTCTCGACCCGCGGATCGCCCGCGGCTCGGCATGGATCACCGGGGCAAACGCCGACCAGAAGCACGTCTTCAACCTTGTGTATGGGCGCGACTTCGAGGCCGACGGCACCATCGAGGCAGTCGAGATCCGCGCAGGTGACCCCGCCCCCGACGGCTCCGGTCCGCTCGAACTCGCCCGTGGCATCGAACTGGGCCACATCTTCCAGCTCGGCAGAAAGTATGCCGAGAATCTCGGACTGACCGTCCTCGACGAGTTCGGGAAGACACGCGTTGTCACCATGGGCTCCTACGGCATCGGAGTCTCTCGAATCCTCGCAGCGCTCGCCGGCGCCTATCATGATGACCTTGGTCTGTCGTGGCCAATCAACGTCGCGCCCGCTCACGTTCACATCCTCGCTACCGGCAAGGGCGACGACATCTTCGAAACGGCCGAGCGCCTCGCATTCGAGCTGTCGGCGGCGGGCTTCGAGGTTGTTTACGATGACCGCGCTCGAGTCTCGGCTGGCGTCAAATTCAAGGATTATGAGCTCCTGGGGGTCCCGCACGGCCTTGTCGTCGGACGCGGGCTCGCCGACGGGAAGGTCGAGATCCGGCATCGTGCAACCGGCGAAGCGCGTGACGTGCCCGTCGGCGACGCCGTCACCACCATGGCCGACATCCTTCGCGCAGACCTCGCAGCACACGGAGAGTAACGCCGAGAACTCGCGCATACAAGTCGCGGTGAATATGGAGAACTGCGGGCCCCTGGGGCCCGCAGTTCCCTTTCGACGTATGGTCACGGGGATTTCCTCATTGACCGCACTTCGCGACGATGGCTTCGTCAAGGGACCCGCGCCCAACCATCGATCACAGCGGCGACAGAGAGCGCTCCGCCTTCGGCGGTCTCGTGTCCTTTACTGCGAAGTCACGAGGAGCCGTCGGTGCCATCATCGACGGCTCCATCAACGATCACGACGAGACGCTGGCATACGACTTCCCGGTCTTCTCCCGCGGTTTCAGCCCGATCACCACTCGAATACTCGGGATCGAGGGGGCGATTAACGTGCCAGTCGCGGTGTGTGGGGTAGTTGTCCGCCCGGGCGACGTTGTCTTCGCGGATTCCGATGGCGTCGCATTCCTCCAGCCGCACGAGGCCATCGGCCTCGGCGCGCTTCTCAAATCGAAGGAGGATGCCGAAGGACCGGCGCGAGACAGGATCGCGGCGGGCGGTTCTATCGCCGAATTCTCGGGGGCACGAGCTGCCTTCGACGCTAAGCGCGCCTAGTCGCAGTTCTTTGTGAGGTTGTGAATCCGGTCTGAGGGAGTCGGTCCTGCGATTCCGGTGTGGGGTCGGTGATGATTGTAGTGGTGGAGCCAGGTGCTGCAGGTTGCGGCCCTGGCTTCGTCGCTTCCGTACAGCTGGGTGGAGGAATCGCCTCACTCTGGGGCAGACCCGTGACGCTCTCCTCGATGGGTCGAACCACCAGGCGAGGCAAGGTTCGCAGTCACGCAGGCTCCGTCAGGAGCGGGAGGTCGTCAAGCTCGGAACCCGTGAGCAGATCAAGGGCGGTTGCGGCGATCTGTATGTCAAAGGATCGGTCGGTTGTCGGGATGTAGGTGAAGAGTTCGGAGGCGACAAGAAGGTAGGCCTCCTGTTCAAGCCGCAGTGCGGTCTCGGGAGACGGGCTCTCAAGGAACCAATCGGGAAGAGTAGCAAAAGCGAGGCGAACATCGGCGGTTCCAGCTTGCAGAACCGCACTCGTGTACTCATCGACCTGTCCGATCCAGAGGAGCGCTCTGTCCGGCGAATCAAGGTGCGGGGCCGCTGTCTCCAGCCACTGCCGGGCCGCATCCATTTCGATGAGGGTCTGCTCCGAGGCAAGCGTTGCCACCTGGCCAGGAGACAGCCGCTCGACCGTGAGTCCGGCCACAGCTGATTCTTGCTCGCCGTCGGAACTCTCGCTGGCATCCTCACCGTCGGAACCCTCGTCGACATCCCCATCGCCCGGCTCTTCAGGAGCGCTTTCGGCGGAGGCTGCAGCGGACTCCAGGGCGGCCTGCTGTCTGATGAGGATGGACGCGTAGAGGGGAACATCAGCAGGCGCGGCAACCTCCAGTGCGTCAATCGTGGCAGCCACTGATTGGTCGAGAAGCTCGACGACATCCTCGGTGTTAGTCGTGGGGGAGGGCGGGTTGGTAGCCCCATCCGGCGCCCCTTCGGGCCACGGTACCCAAACTCCACCAACCGCCTCCTCGTGGCTTCGCGCGAGTCTGGCGAGTTCGGGGTCAGCCCCCTCTGCCGCATCCGCGACGAGAGAATAGGCGGAGGCGGCGTTTTGTCGGGTTTGTTCAGCCGCACTCGGCGCGGGAGGGAGTGTCGGGCCTGTATCGATCCGTACTCCGATGACGAGCATGGCAAGGATGAAGACGGCGATGCCGATCGCGGTCGAGAGGAGGAAAGCGGGGATCGAGAGCCCAGCGCGACGAGTCATGCAACCATAGTGCCACAGGCTTTTGGCTGTCCCTCGACGAAAAGCACGCGCCCCCGCGCGAGGAAGACCATGGTCCCGTGTCGGTCCGCCGCTGTCGCGACAGGTACTCTGGTGACTATGAAGGATGTGGACAGACTCGAGGAATCGCTGGCAGAGGTCGTTGCCAGAGCTGGACTCTACATGGAGAAGGTTGAGCTCAAACCGGCGGGCAAGCGCACCGTCTTGAGGGTGACCGTCGACCTTGAAGACGGGCCGGGAGGAGTTGACTCCGACCAGATCGCCGAGGTTTCGCGTGAGGTCTCTCGGTTCCTCGACGAGAGCCCGGATGCGCCGTCGGGGCAGTACCTCCTCGAAGTATCGACACCCGGTGCGACAAGGCCCCTGACAGAGCCGCGGCATTTCCGTCGCGCGCAGGGCCGCAGAGTCATTATCACCACTGTCGAGGGCGAAATGTCAGGACGGCTCGTCGCCGTCGAAACGGATAGACTGACCCTCAACATTGGCGCGGCGGACCGCGAGATCGCTCTCGTAGACGTGGTCCGCGCCCGTATGGACGTCGAACTCTAGGAGCACCTGTGGATATTCAGATGAGCGAGCTGCGGATCGTTGAGGCCGAGCTCGGAATCAGTGTCGACGTTCTCGTGGCAGCGATCGAGGATGCGCTCCTGCACGCGTACCACCGCGTCCCGGGCGCGATCGGTCAAGCCCGGGTCGAACTCGACCGCGAAACGGGTAAAGCCACAGTGTGGGCCATGGAGATGGACGACGATGGCAACCCCGTCGGGGAGTTCGAGGACACCCCAAACGATTTCGGGCGCATTGCGACGTCAACCGCGCGCAGCATCATTGCCCAGCGTCTACGCGATGCTGAGGCGGACCGGATTCTTGGCTCGTTCAAGGGCAGGCAGGGAACTGTTGTTTCTGGCGTTGTCCAGGCAAACCCGCCCCGGACGAACCCGGACGACGTTTTTGTCAGCGTCGGCGAGCACGAGGCCCTCCTGAGGAAGGACGAGCAGGTGCCGACGGAACGTTTCCGCCACGGCGACCGCATCCGCGCCTACGTCCTCGATGTCTCCGTCGGCCACAGAGGAGCGACTGTCCGACTCTCCCGGACCCATCCTGACTTCGTTCGTCGCCTCTTCGAGCAGGAGGTCCCTGAGATCGCGGGTGGCGATGTTGAAATCGTCGCGCTCGCCCGGGAGTCTGGCCACCGCACGAAGCTTGCTGTGTGGAGCCCAGACGAATCAATCAATGCCAAGGGCGCCTGCATTGGTCACAATGGCCAGCGCGTCCGCGCCGTCATGGAAGAACTTGGCGGCGAGAAGATCGACATCGTCGACTACGACGACGACCCGGCCGCCTTCGTCGCTGCGGCACTCTCGCCTGCCCGCGTCACTCACGTTGATATCCTCAGCCTCGATAACAGGCAGGCCCGCGCTGTCGTCCCGGATGATCAGGCGTCCCTCGCGATCGGCAAGGAGGCCCAGAACGTCCGCCTCGCCGCGAAGCTGACGGGCTGGTCGATTGATATCCGGAAGGAATCTGAGATTGCAGCGGCTCGTGCTGAGGCAGAGGCGCTCGCCGCCAGGAAAGCCGCCGAGCGCGCCGCCGCCGACAGAGAGTTGCCGGGCGACGACGAACGCGACGAGGACGAGGACTGAGAGATCACCCACGCCTGGCCGATCCACTCTTGGCTTGAGTGCGATAGTTGATAGACTGTTCGGTGGTTTGCGCCGCCTAGCAGATGGATGATGTGGTGACTCATACGCCTCAGCGCACATGCATCGGCTGCCGGAAGCGCGAACCGCGGTCCGCCCTGGTCCGCCTGGTCGCACGTGAGCATTCTGCTGTCGTCGACCCTGACGGAACACTCCCGGGGCGAGGCGCGTGGCTGCATCGTCGCCGCGACTGCCTGGACCTCGCACTCAGGTCCCGAGCCTGTTCCCGTCATCTGCGAACCGCGATCACGGACACCTCGGAGCTTGAATCATGGTTCGACCATGGCTCAACCGGAGCCAATTCTGAAGAAGCGACGAAGAAAGCGGGTAGGAAGCCGATGGGCGCCCGATGAGTACCCAGCGATGAGCTGCCAGCAGTAACGGGTCTGTCGCACCTGCGCGGACCCCACAAGAAGGAGAAATGTGGCAAAAGTCCGCGTCCACCAACTCGCCAAAGAGTTCGGGATCCAGAGCAAAGAGGTGCTCGCATACCTCTCGGAGGCCGGTGAATTCGTCAAGTCGGCATCGTCGACCCTCGAACCACCGGTCGAACGGAAAACTCGCGAGCATTTCGAAGCCCTGACCGCGAAGTCCAAGGCACAGACCCCGCAGGAAGACGCCTCCGAGCGCCCTGCCCCGAAGCCCGGCCCCACGGCCGACAAGCCCGCAACCGAGAAGCCCGCCGCCCGGCAGGCTCCGAAGCCGGGCCCCAAGCCGACTCCGAAGCGAGAGGCCCCCGCGGCCGAAGCACAGAAGCCGGCCGCACCGCAGGCTCCAGCGGCTGCACCCGAGGTCCCAGTAGAGGCGGCCCCGAAACCCGCCGCACCCGCGCCCAAGCCAGCCGCGCCGCCGGCGCCGGCTGAGGCCGCGAAGCCTGAGGCGCCGAAGCCTGCCCCCAAACCAAGCCCAGCTGCATCAGCGAAGCCTGGCCCGCCAGCGCCCAAGCCCGGCCCCAAGCCAGGCCAGGGACAGCAGCGCGGCGGCAGGGGAGGCCCCCGTCCCGGTAATAATCCGTTTGCGCCCGCTCAGGGCATGCCGCGTCCCGGCGGCGGCAAGGGCGGTCCCCGTCCCGGTAATAATCCGTTTGCGCCCGCTCAGGGCATGCCCCGTCCCGGCGGCGGCAAGAAGGACGGCCAGGGCGCACCGCGTCCCCGTCCCGGCGGCACCAAGGGCGGTCCCCGTCCCTCGCCGGCCATGATGCCGAACCAGTCCGCACTCGCACAGCCGAAGGCTGGCGGTCGCGGTGGCCGCGGCGGAGCACGTCCCGGCCAGGGCCGCGGGCCCGGTGTCGGAGCTCCCGGGGCACCCGGAGCAGGTGGCGGCGCACCAAGGGGTGGCCGTCCCATGCGCGGCGGCACCGCTGGCGCATTCGGTCGCGGCGGCGGTCGCGCTGGCAGGGGTCGCAAGTCGAAGCGTGCGAAGCGTCAAGAGTACGAGCAGCAGCATGCACCCATGGTTGGCGGTGTCCGCGTTCCCCGCGGAGACGGCTCGACCGTTGTCCGAGTCCGTGCGGGTGCGTCTCTCGCCGACTTTGCCGAGAAGATCAACGTCGACCCGGCAGCGCTGGTAACCGTCATGTTCTCCATGGGAGAGATGGTGACCGCGAACCAGTCGCTCGACGAGGATACGTTCCAGCTCCTCGGCGCTGAGCTGGGCTATGACATTCAGATCCTGTCGGCTGAGGATGAGGATCGTGAGATCCTCGAGGCATTCAATATCGACCTTGAGGCTGAAGAGGCCGCTGAGGGCGAAGAAGATCTGCACCCACGTCCCCCGGTCGTCACGGTCATGGGTCACGTCGACCACGGTAAGACCAAACTTCTCGACGCGGTCAGGAGCGACGACGTTGCCGGTGGCGAGGCAGGCGGCATCACCCAGCGGATTGGCGCCTACCAGGTCACGGTCGAACACGATGGCGAGAACCGCGCCATCACGTTCATTGACAGCCCCGGTCACGAAGCGTTCACGCAGATGCGTGCCCGCGGTGCCGAGGTCACCGATATCGCCATTCTCGTCGTAGCGGCGAACGATGGCGTCATGCCCCAGACGGTCGAGGCACTCAATCACGCCCAGGCTGCGGGTGTTCCGATCGTTGTCGCGGTCAACAAGATCGACGTCGAGGGAGCCTCTCCGGACAAGGTCCGCGGACAGCTCACCGAGTACGGTCTCGTTGCCGAAGAATACGGTGGCGACACAATGTTCGTCGATGTCTCCGCTAAGCAGCGGATCAACATCGATGAGTTGCTCGAGGCGGTCCTTCTCACTGCCGATGCGGCGCTCGAACTGACGGCAAACCCGAACAAGGATGCGCGCGGTGTCGCGATCGAGGCGAAGCTCGATCCGGGCCGTGGCTCGATCATCACGGCGCTCATCGAGTCCGGCACCTTGCGTGTTGGTGACTCTATCGTCGCGGGCTCCGCCCACGGCACCGTCCGCGCCCTGTTTGACGATCATGGCAATCCTGTCGATGAGGCAGGCCCGTCATTCCCTGTCCAGGTTCTTGGTCTGCAGTCTGTCCCGAGCGCTGGTGACAGCCTCCTCGTGGCTGAGGATTCGAGGCAGGCGCGTCAGATCGCTGACAAGCGTGAGGCCGCGCGTCGCGCCGCGACACTGGCGAAGCGTCGCAAGCGCATCTCGCTCGAGGACTTCAACGAGGCTCTGCGTGCCGGTCAGGTTGAGACCCTCAACCTCATCATCAAGGGTGACTCGTCTGGCACCGTCGAGGCGCTGGAGTCGTCCCTCCTTGATCTCGAGGTCTCGGAAGAGGTCGCGCTCAACATCATCCACCGCGGCGTTGGTGCTATCACGCAGAATGACGTCAACCTCGCCACGGTCGACTCGGCTGTCATCATCGGCTTCAACGTCCGCCCTGCGGAGCGTGTCGCCGATTACGCCGATTCCGAGGGCGTGGAGATGAAGTTTTACTCCGTCATCTACGACGCTATCGACGATGTCGAGGCTGCTCTCAAGGGCATGCTCAAGCCGATCTACGAAGAGGTCGAGCTCGGTCGTGCCGAGATCCGCCAGATCTTCCGCTCCGGCAAGTTTGGTAACATCGCCGGTTCGATGGTTCTGTCCGGCGTCATCAAGCGTGGCACGAGTGCCCGCCTGGTGCGCGACGGCGTCGTCATCACCCCCAACCTCGAGATCGTCTCTCTCCGCCGCGAGAAGGACGACGTCACGGAGGTCCGCGAAGGATTCGAGTGCGGTATCACGCTCGGCCATAAGGACATCGCCGAGGGCGACATCATCGAGACATTCGAGATGCGGGAGAAGCCCCGCGACTAGCAGCCGGCAGGTGGGGCCCTTTGGGCCCCTCCTGGCGGGGAACAGGAAGGACACATGTCTGATAACCCTCGCGCCCGCAAGGTAGCCGACCGTATTCAGGAGATTGTGGCCGTCATGATTGACCGCAAGCTCAAAGACCCGCGCCTCGGCATGGTCACCGTCACGGACGTCCGCGTCACAGGCGACCTGCAGAACGCGACCATTTTCTACACCGTCCTCGGCGATGAGGAAGAGTTGCGCTCCTCTGGAGCCGCACTCGAATCCGCCAAGGGCATGATCCGCTCAGAGGTCGGCAAGCAGTTGGGACTTCGGCTCACACCGACGGTCGAGTTCATGGCTGACGCTCTGCCGACGACTGCGCGATCGATCGAGGATGCGCTCATTGCCGCCCGCATGAGGGATTCCGAGCTCGCTCGTATCAGGGAATCTGCAGCGCCTGCGGGCGACCCGGATCCCTACAAGAAGCCCGCGAACGACGACGAATGATCGACGTCCCTCGCGGTATGGTCCCCGCCGAGTCGGGGATCATCACGATCAACAAGCCCGCCGCCGCCACATCGCACGACGTGGTGGCGGCGGTCCGTCGTTTGGCGCAGACAAAGAAGGTCGGGCACGCCGGGACACTCGATCCCGCCGCGACCGGCATTCTCGTGCTCGGCGTCGGAGCAGGAACGAAGCTTCTCACCTATCTTTCGGGTGCTGACAAGGACTACGTCTCGACCTTCCGGCTCGGTCAGGAGACAGACACGGAAGATGCCGATGGCGAGATCGTCGCGAGCCCGGGAATCGATGCGAGTGATGACGAGATCGACGCCGCTCTCGCCTCGTTGACAGGACAGATCTCCCAGGTGCCGTCGGCCTATTCAGCGAAGAAGATTGCTGGGCGGCGCGCCTACGACCTCGCCCGAGCTGGAGAAAAGGTCGAGCTGAAGCCTTCCGATGTGACTGTTCACCGGCTCGTTCGCATTTCACGCGTCCATCGCTCAGGGGGTGTGGCCGACTTTGACGTCGACGTCAGTTGCTCGTCCGGTACGTACGTTCGGGCACTGGCGCGGCAAACGGGGCAGATACTCGGCTCGGCCGGCCACATCACGTCGCTACACCGAACACGCGTCGGAGAATTCGGCGAGCGGGATGCACACACTATCGAGGATCTCGTGACGATCGCCGGGGCGGCGCCAATCCCCGTCATCCCCATGGCAGAGGCCGCCCGGCGCTCCATGGCGACGGCCGAGATTACCCCGCAACAGGAGCAGGCATTGCGCTATGGCCAGTTCATCGATCTCAACGCAGAACGTTTCCCGATCGCCCTCTTAAGAGACGATGTACTTGTCGCGATCGGGAAGCCGCGCGGCAACCGAGTCGGACCTGCCGTTGTCTTCGCCGCGTCCTAGCTCACCGACCGATCCGAGCAGCGTGTGAGATTCTCTGCGATCAGCTCTGCCTAGTGTCGGGGCGCGGCGCAGGACAAGGATGTCGGCCGCCACCCTTTTCACCTGGCTCCTCCAATCCATCCTCATCTAGCACTCTGGGAGATAATCGCAGGAGGTAGCGGTGCAGAATGCCACTGCACTGCTCAACCGATGCACGGAAGGGCTTGACCATGGCGCACATCGTCGTCGTCTCTGATTCTTTCAAAGGCGCGCTCACCTCCGCGCAGGCGCATGCCGCCATCGCCGACGGTGTTCGCCGCGCGCTCCCCGGCGCCCGTGTCACAGAAATTCCGGTTGCTGATGGCGGGGAAGGCACGGTCGCCGCCATGCTTGCCGCGACAGGCGGCACAGCGGTCGACACGGAGGTGTGCGGAGTCTTCCCGGGGGAGCGGGTTAGCGCTGGCTACGGGCTGATGAGGAGCACTCCGCCCACCGCCATCGTGGAGATGGCGAGCTGTGCCGGACTTCCGCTTGCCGAAGGTCGTACAGATTCGGCAGCAGCAACGACGTATGGCGTGGGTGAACTTGTCATCCGTGCCGCTGAGGCGGGCGCGATCCGAATCATTGTCGGCGCCGGCGGGAGCGCAACAACCGACCTCGGGTGTGGTGCCGCTGCCGCCCTTGGCGTGCGATTCTTCAACTCCGAAGGTGCCGAGTTCGTTCCCGTCGGCGCCACGCTTTGTCACGTGGCGGCAATCGACGTTTCGGTTGCGAGGAAGCGCTTGGCTGGCGTCAGCCTTACTGTCATGTGCGATATCGACAACCCACTCGTCGGGCCGAACGGTGCTGCGCATGTCTTCAGCCCCCAGAAGGGTGCCGACCCGGAGACGGTGACGATGCTCGACGATGGTCTTGTCCACGTCGCCCGCATCATCTCCCGTGACCTCGGGGTCGACATCGCGAACGTCCCCGGTGCGGGCGCCGCCGGCGGACTCGCGGGCGGGCTGATGGCGTTCTGCGAGGCGGAGCTCCAGCAGGGGATCGACACCGTTCTCGAGGCGGTCGACTTTGCCTCAGTCATGAGCGACGCCGACCTTGTGCTGACGGGAGAGGGCCAGATCGACGGACAGTCACTATCGGGCAAGGTACCGGTCGGGGTGGCACGTTGGGTCACTCAACATCGGGGTGACAGTCTCCCGGTCGTCGTCCTGACAGGCTCAGTCGGTGACGGCATCGACGGTATTTATGCCGAAGGTATCACCGCGGTCTTCTCTATCGGGCGCGGTCCTCAGAATCTTGCGGAGGCCATGAAACAAACGGCCAGCAATCTCGCCGCATCAGCATTCGATGTCGTGCGCCTCTACTCCAGCCTGGTTCGCGACACCACCAGTACCTAAATGGAGCCGGCCTCTTCCGACCACCGAATGAGGTGGCGGGGAATCTTCTCGCGGCCAACGACGTCGTCGATGAGACCGTGGTCAATGAGGCGATCACTGCGCAGCACCGAGATCGCACCAGTCGGCTCGAGGACGACGGCAGAGATTTGGTCGATTGACTGAATCCCCGCCATCCTCATTTTCGACTGCAACTCGTCTCTCGTGATCCTTGTCTTCGACATCGCATCCTCGAGCACCTGTGTGCCAGCGACAAGGAGGATTGGGCGATTGTTGACGATGCGGGCACCGCCGACGTGGGCAAAGACGCCGAGTGCCCCCTGGAGGACGACGAGAGTGACGAAGGCGATGACACCGGCTGACAGGGTCGGTCCCGGGCCGAGTGTCGCTCTGCCGACGATGGCGCCGATGATGAGAGCAGCCGACATATCGACGCTCGTGAGCCCGGTAAACAGGCGTGCCCCGATGATCCGAGAGGCAATGAGAAAGAGGAGGTACATGACGATCGTCGACAGGACGACGGCCAAGGCCCCCTCCGGGGTGATGAGGATCCAGTCGAGAATGATGTCGGTGTTCATCTCTCCACTTTGCCTCACGATGAGGATATGGGGGCACCAACTGGCGGCCGTGTCGATGGCAACGGAATCTGTCACTGCCGACCGGGTGCTTTAGACTGTCACCATGAGTGAAACCTGTGCATGTGGTAAGCGAAAGGTCTCCGGAGGCGGCTGCGGTTGTGGCGGCCATGGCGGTTGCGGCTGCGGTGGCGGCGGTCGGCGCGGCAGTGTCGACCAGGCTCCCCAGGACCGGTCGGAGGGTCGGCCCCAGCTCGGTCTGCGGTCAGGCATCTGATGGAGGTATGGCGCTCAGCCGCCGATATTCCCGCTGACCTTGTTGGCTCTGTCGTCACTGTTGGTGTTTTCGACGGCGTCCATCGCGGCCACCGGGCCGTCATCGCCGAGACAATCCGGCAGGCACACGAGCTCGGTCTGCCGAGCGTTGTTCTCACGTTCGATCCTCACCCGGGCTCTGTCCACAGTCCCGACCGGGAGGTCCAGCTCGTCATCTCCCTCGAGGACCGGCTCCACCTTCTCGAGGCTCTCGGCGTTGATGCGACATTCGTCCAGCACTACACGCTCGACTACGCGCAAGCAACTCCAGAGGAGTTCGTGCGTGACCAGCTGGTCGGCCAGCTCCGTGCCAGAGCAATTGTCGTCGGAGAAGATGCTCGTTTTGGTCGCGCCAATAGCGGCGATGGGCACTTCCTCACTCTCCTTGGCGAAGAGCTCGGAGTCTCCGTCACCCTCGTCGACGACCTTGAAGACCCAAAAAGTAGCCGCCGCTGGTCCTCGACCTGGCTGAGAGAGCTCCTCGATGAGGGGGACGTCAAAGGCGCCACGAAGGTGCTCGGCCGGCTTCACCGGCTTCAGGGGGTCGTCGTCCACGGACACAAGCGCGGCCGGGAGCTTGGCTTCCCCACGGCCAACCTCCAGGCCTCCTCTGCCGGTGTGGTGCCGCAGGATGGTGTCTACGCGGGCTGGCTTGTCCGGACCGTTCCTGGCACGGCCGCGGTAGAGAACCTTCCAGCAGCGATTTCAATCGGCACGAATCCCCAGTTCGAGGGCGAGAAGCGCACGGTCGAGGCACATGTACTCGGCCGGGCTGATCTTGATCTGTACGGCGAAGAGGTCTCAATTGACCTCGTCGCATGGCTGCGGCCCATGTTCGCTTTCGACACCGTCGATGATCTTTTGGCTCAGATGGACGAAGATCTTCGGCAGTCGGCGCTTGCCCTCGGGGTTCCCGTCAGCGGCCGCGTGGATCCTGCCGAGGTAACGGCGGGGACGGAGATCTCCGCCTACCAGAACCTCCACTGGTAGCGAATGTCACGATCGCGTGCCGGGGCGGCGAGGAAGCCCCGTGTTACGCTTGTGAAGCCGTCTTATCGGCCACGGATGCGTCATGCCCGGGAGAACAGGCCCCGGAGCTCTGTGCAACGGAATGAATTGGAGAATCATGGCTCTCTCGCCTGAGAAAAAGCAGCAGATTATCAAGGAATACGCTACTCATGAGGGCGATACCGGCTCTCCGGAGGTGCAGGTTGCCCTGCTCTCCGCTCGGATCAGCCAGCTGACCGAGCACTTCCGCTCGCACAAGCACGACCACCACTCTCGTCGCGGTCTCATGCTCCTCATCGGCCAGCGCAAGCGGTTGCTGAAGTTCCTCGCGGACGAGGACATCGAGCGTTACCGCTCGCTGATCGCACGTCTTGGACTGCGTCGCTAGAACTACCGGCCCGGGCCCTAGTGGCCCGGGCCTCCAGTTGTCCCGCCGCGCCGATCGGCGCGCCCGACAGCATCGAAGAAGAACAACAGAATAGATGAAGAGGAGCCGATGACCGGTCCTCGGTTGTGTGTGACGGGGCAGTGTCCCGTCATGAGCAATCGATGACCGTGGCCGGCTCCCAGAAAGAAGAGGAACCATGGAAGGTCCCGACGTCAAATTTGCTGAAGCTGTTATCGACAACGGCTCATTCGGCACCCGCACCATTCGTTTTGAGACAGGGCTTCTTGCCCGCCAGGCCGCCGGTTCGGCCATGGTGTACCTGGATGCCGAAACGGTCGTCCTGTCTGCCACGGCAGTCTCCAACTCCCCGAAGGATCACTTCGATTTCTTCCCACTCACGGTCGACGTGGAAGAACGCGCGTACGCCGCTGGCCGGATTCCCGGCTCGTTCTTCCGCCGTGAGGGGCGCCCGGGAACGGACGCGATCCTCACGGCTCGTCTCATCGACCGGCCGCTACGCCCCGCCTTCGTCAAGGGCTTGCGTCACGAGGTCCAGGTTGTCGAGACCGTCATGGCGGTCCACCCGGACGAGGCCTACGATGTTGTCGCTATTAACGCCGCATCGCTGTCGACCACGCTATCCGGCCTGCCCTTCTCGGGCCCGATCGGCGGCGTCCGCGTCGCCCTCGTCGAGGGCCAGTGGGTTGCATTCCCGCGCCACTCTGAGCTCGATCGTGCGACATTTACGATGGTTGTCGCGGGCCGTATCGTCGAGAACGATGTTGCCGTCATGATGGTTGAGGCTGAGGCTGGCGAGTACGCCTGGGATCTCATCCAGGGCGGCGCACAGGCGCCGACCGAGGAGACGGTCGCAGAGGGCCTCGAGGCCGCCAAGACTTTCATCCGCGTCCTATGCGAGGCTCAGCAGGAGCTCGTTGACGAGAACGGCAAAGAGACCCAGGATTTCCCGGTCTTCCTCTCATTCAGCGAGGAGCAGTTCGCTCGCGTCGAGAAGCAGATCGGCGACCGTCTCCAGCCGATCCTCGAGATTGTCGGCAAGGCCGACCGGGATAGCGCTCTCAACGAGTTGACGACCCACGTTGTCGCCGAGCTGTCGAAGGATTACCCGGAGGGCGAGGGTGAGCTCGCTGCAGCTGTCAACGCCGTGTTCAAGAAGCAGATGCGTCACCGCGTCCTCTCGGACGGCGTCCGCATGGACGGCCGCCAGCCCGCCGAGATCCGCTCGATCTCGGCCGAGACGAACGTGCTTCCGCGCGTTCACGGCTCCGCCCTGTTCCAGCGCGGCGAGACGCAGATCCTTGGCGTGACGACGCTCAACATGCTGAAGATGGAGCAACAGCTCGACAATCTCTCCCCGGAGACATCGAAGCGCTACATGCACCACTACAACTTCCCTCCCTACTCGACCGGTGAGACCGGCCGCGTGGGTTCGCCCAAGCGTCGCGAGATCGGCCATGGCATGCTCGCCGAGCGTGCGATTGTGCCGGTCCTACCGAGCCGCGAAGACTTCCCGTACGCGATCCGTCAGGTGTCAGAAGCACTCGGCTCAAACGGTTCGACCTCGATGGGTTCCGTATGCGCATCGACCCTGTCGTTGCTCAACGCGGGTGTCCCGCTGCGTGCCTCTGTTGCCGGAATCGCCATGGGTCTCATGAGCGACGTCGTCGACGGTGAGCACCGCTACGTTGCTCTCACCGATATTCTCGGGGCGGAGGACGCCCTGGGTGACATGGACTTCAAGGTCGCCGGAACGCGTGAGTTCGTCACCGCGATCCAGCTCGACACGAAGCTCGATGGTCTCCCGGCACAGGTTCTTGCCGCGGCACTGAGCCAGGCCCGCGATGCCCGCATCGCGATCCTCGACATCATGGATGACGCGATCTCGGTCCCGGACGATATGAACGATACGGCTCCCCGGATCATCACGATCAAGATCCCTGTCGACAAGATCGGTGAAGTCATCGGCCCGAAGGGCAAGATGATTAACCAGATCCAGGAGGACACGGGCGCTGACATCTCCATCGAGGATGATGGCACCGTGTTCGTCGGCGCGACAAACGGAGCGGCAGCCGAGGCTGCCCGGCAGACGATCAACTCGATCGCCAACCCGACGATGCCAGAGGTGGGGGAGCGTTTCGTTGGAACCGTCGTCAAGACGACCTCCTTCGGTGCTTTCGTCTCGCTCTCCCCGGGCAAGGACGGACTGCTCCACATCACGCAGATCCGCCGCATGGTCGGCGGCAAGCGCGTTGAGAACGTCGAAGACGTCCTCAATGTCGGTGACAAGGTCCAGGTCGAGCTCGCTGAGATTGATCAGCGCGGCAAGCTTTCCCTCCACGCCATCGTCGAAGGCGAAGAGGACGAGCAGGGCGAGGACACGAGCCCGGAAGAAAGCTCGGAGGAAAACGGCAACGGCGGTGAGGAGCGCGAGCGCAAGCCCCGCAATCGCCAGCGTCGCCGCACCCGCAAGTCCGACGAAGACTGACTCCGACCAGTCAAATGCTAACCGTAGGCCGATCCGTTAAGGATCGGCCTACGGCCGTCTCAGGCAACGTCGATCGGAGCGCAACCGGTCGACAATCGTCTGTAGAGTGAACGGCATGAAGGTTGCAGTCATTGGAGCACAGGGCCGCATGGGTATTGCCATGTCGGCTGGAATTGAATCAACCGACGGGCTCGAGCTCGTTGCGCGTCTCGACGCCGGGGATTCGATCACGCCGGAAACCCTAAATGGGGCCGACGTCGCGGTCGAATTCACGAGGCCTGATGCGACGCTCGATAATGTTCTCGCCTGCATCGACGCCGGCGTGCACTGCGTCGTCGGCACGACAGGATGGACGGAGGAGGGCCTAGCCCAGGTTGAGGAGCGTCTCGGTACCACCGGACTCGGAGTCATCATCGCTCCGAACTATGCGCTGTCGGCGGTACTTGCCATGGCGTTCGCCCGGAAGGCTGCAGCCTATTTCGAGTCGGCGGAGGTCATTGAGCTTCATCATCCGAACAAGGTTGATGCGCCGTCGGGGACCGCTCTGACAACGGCGAAGCACATCGCGCAGGCCCGTCGTGACGCGGGGCTTGGCGACATGCCTGACGCGACAGAGACTGATCCGCACGGGGCGCGGGGAGCCGTCATTGATGGCGTCCATGTCCACGCCGTGAGGCTTCGTGGGCTCACCGCACACGAAGAGATCGTTTTCGGTAACCCCGGAGAGCAACTGACGATTCGTACGGACTCATTCGACCGAGAGTCCTTCTTTCCCGGGGTTCTCCTCGCCCTGCGCGAGGTCGACAACCGGCCCGGCCTCACGTATGGCTTAGACAAGCTCATGGAGCTTTGAACTCCTGAGGACTGGCGCCCTCATCCTCAGCTGTGGCTATGACCCGCGTGGTCTTCTTCGCCGTGTTCAGTAGCCATGATCGTGTACCAACACTGTTCAGTCACTCGTTCTGCACCGAGATCGAGACTGCGCTGGATTCCGCGCGGTGCGAATCCCGAGCTCTGGAAGAAGCGAGTTTTCGCATCGTCGCCAACGACGATCCACACCTGCATCTCCGCCACCTGGTCCTGTTCTGCGAATTCGGCGATGGCCGACAGCAGTCGGGAACCGTGGCCCTTGCGGCCGTTGTTCCGGGGAACCTCGAGGGCGAGGATTTCGAGGATCCCTCGATTGTCTTCGGGAGCGCCAGCGAGAGCCTGGTCCGCTGGGGCGAGGGCGGCGAAGCCGACGATGGCGGCGCCTTCCACCGCGGTGAGTGTGCGATAGGCAGGGGAGGGCGGAGCAGTAATCGAATCAGACCAGCTCTTCGCGAGAATCTCACCGGTAATCTGCCGCTCCAGCTCGTCGGGCAAATCGTGTCCGAGCGCAGCCGCGAGCGTCGCCTTCATCGTGATCGCATGCATGTTTCCGATGAACGGGACGTCGGAGACGATGGCGGGGCGGACAAAAGAATCTGGAAGAGCGGCAGTCATCCTGCCAGCCTATCCGCCGCCCCATTGCGGGGTCCACATAGTTGACACTTGCCCCGGCCGGCGGCGCGGAGGAAGGTCGACGCGCTAGGCTGTCGGCATGGGTACAACTCCGTCACGCACGTTCGGCTCCGTCGCAGTGGCCATGGCAACGCCATTCGCCCCCGACGGATCACTCGACACATCCTCGGCGCGGCAACTCGCCGCCTACCTGGTCGACGAGGGGGTCGATTGCATTGTCCTGTCCGGCACGACAGGAGAATCTCCGACAACGCATCAGCCCGAGAAGGACGATCTCGTCCGTGCAGTTGTCGCCGAGGTTGGCGGCAAGGCCATGATCGTGGCAGGCGCCGGCTCAAACGACACCGCGCACGCCGTGCGGATCGCGAGGAGCGCAGAGAAGTGTGGTGCGCAGGGCCTGCTCATTGTCTCGCCCTACTATTCGAAGCCTTCACAAGAGGGCATTTACCAGCACATCTCGGCGATCACTGACTCCACTGACCTGCCGGTCATGGTCTACGACATCCCGGGGCGTACCGGCGTCAAGATCTCGGACGAGGTGTTCGATCGGCTGGCTGACAACCCGAAGATCAAGGCCGTCAAGGACGCTGCGGCGGATTTGCCCCGCGGCATCGCGACCGCACGCAGAACCGGCCTCGAGTATTACTCCGGCGATGATGGGTTGAACCTGGCGTGGATGGCAATCGGGGGTTCTGGAGTCGTTTCCGTTGTCGGCCACGTGGCCGCCCGAAAGTACCGTGCGATGGTCGAAGCACTCGATGCACGCGATCTCGAGACTGCCCGGAAGATTGACGAAGAACTCCATTCGCTCGTGGAAGCGATCATGGGCACCGGACAGGGCGCGGTCATGGCGAAGGAGGCTCTCGCGATGATGGGAGTTTTGCCCACGCCGACCGTGAGACTCCCGCTCGTCGGCGCGAGCCAGCTTGAGCTCGACAACCTGCGCAGGGTGCTCACAGCGCAGGGGTACATCGAATAAGAAGCTGGTTGTACTCCGACGAGGCCCGTCCGCGGGCCTCGTCATTTCTCAGCTCGAACCGACGACCTTGGGCGGTTCTGCATAATGCAGCGTGTTCGTGAAACAATGACGGAGTGAACTACGCGCTAACCGAACTTCAGTCCCCAGGTCCACTCAAGAAGAACGCCTTGAGGATCGTCCCCCTTGGGGGCCTTGGCGAGGTCGGCCGAAACATGACGGTCTTCGAGATCAACGGCAAGATTCTCATCGTTGACTGTGGCGTCCTCTTCCCCGAAGAAGCCCAGCCCGGCGTTGACCTCATCTTGCCGGACTTCGAATACATCGAGGATCGGCTTGACGATATCGTCGCCATCGTCCTCACCCACGGCCATGAGGACCACATCGGCGCCGTGCCTTACCTGTTGCGCCTCAAGAACGACATCCCGATCGTAGGCTCCCAGCTGACGCTCGCCTTCATCGAGGCGAAGCTCCAGGAGCACCGCATCAGCCCCTACACACTTCAGGTGACAGAGGGTGACATCGAGACCTTCGGTCCATTCGAACTCGAGTTCGTCGCTGTTAACCACTCGATCCCGGACGCGCTCGCGGCGATGATCCGGACAGTGGCAGGCAATGTGCTCATTACCGGCGATTTCAAGATGGACCAGCTGCCGCTCGACGGCCGGATCACTGACCTCCGTGCGTTTGCTCGGTTTGGTGAAGAGGGAGTCGACCTGTTCATGGTCGACTCGACCAATGCGGAGGTGCCAGGCTTCACAACATCAGAAGTCGAGATCGGGCCTGTCCTCGATCAGGCGTTCTCCCAGGTTACCGGGCAGATCGTCGTCGCCTCGTTCGCGTCCCACGTCCACCGCGTCCAGCAGATCCTCGACGCTGCCGCCGCGAACAACAGGGTTGTCGCGTTCGTCGGCCGCTCCATGGTGCGCAACATGGGGATCGCAGCCGACCTCGGCTATCTCGACGTCCCAGACGGGGTCCTTGTCGACCTCAAGAAGATGGGGGACTATCCACCATCGAAACGGGTCTACATGTCGACCGGCTCTCAGGGCGAGCCGATGGCTGTGCTCTCCCGCATCTCGAATCAGGACCACCAGAGCATTTCTGTCGGCCCCGGCGACTCGGTCATCTTCGCCTCCTCCCTTATTCCCGGCAATGAGAACTCGGTGTTCCGTCTCATTAATGGACTCATGAGGCTCGGCGCGAAGGTGATCCATCAGGCAAACGCTCGCGTCCACGTGTCAGGCCACGCCTCGGCAGGCGAGCTCCTTTACTGCTACAACATTGTCCAGCCAACAGCCGTGATGCCGATCCACGGCGAGATCCGCCACCTCGTTGCCAACGGTGCGCTCGCCGTTAAAACTGGCGTGCCAGCCGAGAACGTCATGCTGGCAGAAGACGGTGCCGTCATCGACCTCGTTGACGGGGAGTCGTCAATCGTCGGCGCAGTTCCCTGCGGCTATGTCTATGTCGACGGTTCGTCGGTCGGCGATATCACCGAGGCTGAGCTGAAGGACCGTCGCATCCTCTCCGAAGAGGGTTTCGTCGCGATCTTCGCGGTCGTCGACACGTCGAAGCAGGAGATCGTCTCCGGACCGCACATCCAGTCCCGCGCCATGGCAGAAGACGATGAGGTGCTGGAGAAGGTCCTTCCCGAGGTAACGAAGGCCCTGCAGGATGTCCTCGACAACGAGGGTGACACGTACCAAATGCAGCAGGCGATGAGGAGAGCGATCGGCCGCTGGGTCTCGCGCAGGCTCCGTCGCCGGCCCATGATCGTCCCCACAGTCATCGAAGTCTGACGCGCGCGTGAACTGAGACCGCGCAACGAGCGATCTCAATGCTGTAAGGCCCCGCTCCAGGGGAACCTGAGCCATCGCGGCGCGCATCTATGGCGTTCCGGCGTGGCGCATGGCACAATCTGTGCGATAGGGACTTTGTCCGCATGGTGAGAACTCCTCCTGAGGGGTAGGCACACAATGCCGACACGTGTGGACCCACGACCTGAACAGGGGTGTGAGCCTGGCGAACCCGGAAAGGCAGGAGACGCAGTGACGCAGTTTGTTGGTGTGAAGGACATGGCGAGGTGGATCGCTCGCGATGGGCTAGATAGGGTCATTCGCTTAATTGCCGCGGGCATTGAAGAGGATCTCGCAGCCTGGGAGAAGTTCGAAAAGGTTCCGCGGATGGCCGCACATTCGGACATTGGCGTCATTGAGCTCATGCCAATCTCCGATGATGAGCTTTACGCGTTCAAGTACGTCAATGGGCATCCCGACAACCCGCTCCGCGGCATCCAGACCATCGCGGCCTTTGGTGCCCTTGCCGACGTCGCAACCGGCCACCCGGTGTTCCTTGCCGAGATGACACTCCTCACCGCAGTCCGCACTGCCGCCATGTCGACCGTTGCAGCTAAGCGTCTGGCCCGCCCCGAATCGAGGGTCATGGCGATGATCGGAGCCGGATCGCAGGCCGAGTTCCAGGCCATCGGTATGCGAGAAATTCTCGGCATCAACGAGCTCCGCGTCTATGACGTCGACCCGTATGGGGTTGCAAAGCTCGTGAACAACCTCGAGCCGCTCGGTTTCCACATCACAACATGCTCGCGCGTCGATGAGGCAGTCACTGGAGCCGATATTGTCACCACGTGTACAGCAGACAAGCAACACGCCGTCGCTCTCATGGACTCGCACGTGGCAGCAGGTATGCACATCAACGCGATCGGCGGCGACTGCCCAGGCAAGACGGAGCTCGACCCGAGAATCCTTGAGCGAGCCAGGGTCTTTGTTGAGTTCGAGGAGCAGACCCGTATTGAGGGCGAGATCCAGATGATGCCGGCTGACTTTCCCGTCACTGAGCTGTGGCGAGTCGTCACCGACCGCGCCGACGGGCGGGTACGTAACCGCGACATCACCGTCTTCGACTCTGTCGGATTCGCGCTCGCGGACCTAAGCGCGCTACGAGTGTGCTGGCAGGCGACAGCGGGCACAAACCTGCAGACCGACATCGATCTCATCGCCGACCCGCGAGACCCCAAAGACCTCTTCTCCCTCATCATGCATCCTGTCGAAGCGGGAGAAGATGTCGCTGAGCGGCTCGCGTGAGATAGTCCGCGGTTCATCGTTCGTACGGCGCGTGGGTAGGAAACAGCTGGTCGGAGAACTATCCTCGAAGGTGTGAGCAAGCCAGAACCCAGGAAACCCGGCCGCAAAGCCTCGCAGGAGACAAGTGGACGGCGCGTACGCCGGAGCCAGGACACTGCGAAGACCGAGGTCCAGTCCGCGCCGGAGGCGGAGCTATCGCCGGCGCGCCAGGACGGGCTCGCGCTGACACTTGTCGGAGTGGCGATTATTGTCGCCCTTCGGGAGTGGTTCCAGTTGTCCGGCGCTCTCGGCTCTGTCATTCACCACATCACCGCTGGCCCAGTCGGCCTTCTGTCTGTGCTCGTCCCGATCGTCCTCGTGTTCTTCGCTGTACGACTGTTTCGCGACTCAACGAGGGGAGCAAACCGTAGCCTCGTCATCGGCACTGTCTTGCTCATCGTTGCCATCACCGGCATCCTCCACATCGTTCTCGGCGCGCAAAGCCCGTTCGAGTCAATCGAATCGGTCGAGGCGGCCGGCGGGATCCTCGGTTGGCTTGTCGGCGGCGGGCTTGCCTACCTCCTATCCCCCTGGGGAGCTGTTCCGGTTCTCCTCCTGCTCGCGATCTACGCGATCCTCTACGGCAGCTCGACCTCGATCAGGCAGATTCTCGACCGAGTTCGCTCAGCACAATCGCAGTCGGAGCGACGCGAACCCTTCGGGGACCGGCTGAGACGGCGCCGCAAGGAGGCGATTGCGGCTGAGGACGAACCGTACGAGGAACCGTACGAGATCGAGGAAGCGCCCGATCTGCCAGCCCCGATCGCTGCTCCCAAGCGGAAGGTCAAACCGGCTACCGTCACCCCACCCACCGCGGTCATCGACCCCACTGATAGCGAGCAGGCCCAGCCAGAGCCGGAGAAAACGGTCTTCGAACAACCAGAGCTCTCACCGAGCCTTGCGTATGAGCTACCGGACATGGGGATGCTGGCCGCTGGCGCTCCGCATAAGGAACGCTCCGAGGTCAACGATTCGGTTGTCGCGACCCTAACGAACGTGTTCGAGGAGTTCGCTGTCGATGCTCGGGTAACGGGCTTCTCTCGTGGGCCGACCGTCACCCAGTACGAGGTTGAGCTCGGCCCCGGCACGAAGGTTGAGAAGATCACCCAGCTGTCGAAGAATATCGCCTATGCGGTGGCGTCGGCTGACGTCCGCATCCTGTCGCCCATCCCCGGCAAGCAGGCCATCGGCATCGAGATCCCGAACGCCGACCGAGAAACTGTCGTTCTCGGCGACGTGCTACGCTCCTCGGTCGCGAACAAGCAGACTCATCCTCTCGTCGTCGGCCTCGGCAAGTCCGTCCAGGGCAACTACGTTGTCGCGAACCTGTCGCGGATGCCGCACCTCCTCGTCGCTGGCGCTACCGGGTCGGGCAAGTCGTCGTTCATCAATTCGATGATCACGTCGATCCTCATGCGGGCGACCCCGGACCAGGTCCGTCTCATCCTCGTCGACCCGAAGAGGGTCGAGCTCACGGCCTACGCCGGCATTCCCCATCTCATCACCCCGATCATCACGAACCCGAAGAAGGCCGCCGAAGCTCTCGAGTGGGTAGTCGAGGAGATGGACAGGCGATACGACGATCTCGCGGCCTTCGGGCACCGCCACGTCGACCAGTTCAACGAAGCGGTCCACGCGGGCCACATCCAACCGCTACCTGGGTCTGAGCGCGAGATTAAGCCGTACCCATACCTTGTCGTCGTTGTCGATGAGCTCGCCGACCTCATGCTCATTGCACCGCGCGACGTCGAGGCGTCGATTCAGCGAATTACTCAGCTTGCACGTGCTGCGGGGATCCACCTTGTCCTCGCGACTCAGCGTCCGTCGGTCGACGTCGTCACCGGGCTCATCAAGGCGAACGTGCCATCGAGGCTTGCGTTCTCTACATCATCGCTTGCTGACTCTCGCGTTATTCTCGACCAGCCGGGCGCGGAGAAGCTCATTGGACAGGGTGATGCTCTGTTTATGCCGTCCGGAGCAGCCAAGCCCATCCGCGTCCAGGGCGCCTGGGTAGGGGAGTCCGAGATCGAAAAGGTCGTCGACTACGTCAAGACGAAGATGACACCCGAATATCGTGAGGATGTGACGGCCAAGGCGCAGGCGAAGAAGCAGGTCGACGACGACATCGGCGACGATCTTGATCTTCTACTCCAGGCAGCGGAACTCGTTGTCTCGACCGACTTCGGCTCGACATCGATGCTCCAGAGAAAACTCCGGATCGGTTTCGCGAAGGCGGGACGGATGATGGATTTGCTGGAATCTCGTGACATTGTCGGCCCATCGGAGGGTTCGAAGGCACGTGAGGTGCTCGTCAAACCTGAGCAGCTACCGGAGGTGTTGGCGATGCTCCGCGGCGAGGAGCCGCAAGAAGGCGCCTACGAAACATCAGTCGCCGAGGAACCGGTGGACGGCACGCGCATCCTTCCCACCGCATCGGGTGAAAGTAGCGATTACTGGGATGATGACGACGACGACTCTGAGGATGCCTGGCAACTGACCGGACGCTGAACGTCCCCAGGGGGTCGGTCACCGGCCGGTGCTCTGGGCTAGATGAATGCGGACGTGGACGCCGGTAACGGCTCCTGGATTCGCTCGGAACGAGTCAGGTAGCACCCCTGCGTTGGCACGTGCAGAGAACTAAGCCGGGCCGATGTGGACAGCGTGCAAGCCTTCACCGCACACACCGAGAGGCGTTAACGTCTGGGTGTGACAGACTCAACCTGGCGGACTGGAGGTGCTGTCCTCTCGGGCCGATCACTTGCCTCCATGACGGGGTAGGTGACGTCGGCTCGGGCCTGTAGCTCGGTCGCGCCGAGCGTGAGACCGGCAAGCGGATTGGCCATGACCTCGTTAAGAACATAGAGCCGGTTGCCGCCTGGTGCGTCCTGGGTGACGGCAGTCCAATCGAGGGCGGTGACCGTGGCTGGTCCCTCCGCCGGAACCTCGACAGTGGCAGTGCCGAGGTAGCCAGTTGTCACCCGGTACCCATGATTAGCGATCGTCTGGCCGGAGATAAGGTTGCCCATCGACCAGGCCACCCACATGCCTTCGCCGCGCGGGCCGCCGTCGAGTTCGACGACCGGCTCCGGCACGTGCGAGTGATTGCCGTAGATGAGATCCACCTGACCGGAGTCGGCCAGCTCCTGCGCAATCGTCACCTGCTCTTCGATTGGCTCCGATACGTATTCGGTACCCCAGTGCATGGAGACGACGACGAGGTCGGCACCCTGCTCGCGGGCTGAAGCCGCCATGTCAATGACATCGGACGTCTCGTAAGGACCGAGCTCGCCGATGACGAACCAGGACCAGGGCTGCTCGGCCCGGATCGGGATGCCGTTCGTGAGCGTCGTCGCGGAGATGTGGGCGACGGTGACCGTGCGGCCCTCAACATCGAGGTCGTAGAATTGCGCTTGCTCTGATTCAGCCTCAGTCCGGGCTCCACCGTGGAAACCCATGCCGTTTTGCTCAAATACTGTGTTGGTGCGGACGATGCCGTCGAAGCCCCTGTCCATCGTATGGTTCGTCGCCGTGTTACAGCCGTCCCAGCCAACCTCCTTGAGGGAGGGAACGAGATCCGCAGGCGCTCCGAACATGGGATAGCCGGAGTACGCAGTTCCCTCTGGAGCGATCGGCACCTCGAGGGAGCACAGCGCCAGATCGGCTCCATCAATCCAGTGCTTGATGTGCTCGTATTGGTAGGTGAAGTCGAACTCGTCGCCAGCGACGCGGGCGCTCTCGTAGATCGACGGGTGGAGAAGAACGTCGCCGCCCGACACAATTGTCAGCTCCGCGATCGGTTCTCCGGGCGCACTATCTGTCGCGTCGGGAGCGTTGGTCGACTCCTCCGTCAAATCTTCGGACGCGGTCTGCGCAGGTGCGGTCTCGGGTGATTCGGGAGCGTCCTCCGAGTCGGCGAGGACGGTCGAGCATGAGGTGAGCAAGAGAGTGGCGGCGAAAGCCGCGACCGTCATTGTGCGGGTCGACATGCGACAAGCATACGGGAGGACACGGTTTCGGCGTAGGCTGGGAGAGTGAACTCTCAACCTCCGGTGCTCAACGTCGCGAACGCAGTGACGGTTGTCAGGATCCTCCTCATCCCGCTCTTTGTATGGGCGTTCTGGGAGGCCGACACGGCCTCGCGGTATCTGGCGACCGCCATCTTCTTTATCGCGACGCTGACCGACAAGCTGGATGGTTACCTGGCTAGGTCACGGAATCTCATCACCGATTTCGGCAAGCTTGCCGACTCGATCGCAGACAAGGCCCTTATCGGTGCAGCTCTCATCATGCTGTCGTGGCACGACATGCTGTGGTGGTGGGTGACGATCGTCATGCTCGTCCGTGAGCTCGGCATCACGGTCATGCGGATGTATATGAAGAAGAGGGCTGTCATGGCCGCGGGTAAGGGAGGCAAGCTCAAGATGTTTCTCCAGTCCCTCTTCATCGGCGGCCTGCTCATGCCGTGGCGGGATTTCCTTCCGGACGGACTTGCACTCGTCATGGAATGGTTGACGTGGGGACTGGTTGCAGGAGCTCTTGTCGTGTCGATAGTCTCCGCTATCCAGTATGTTCAGGACGCTCGTAGGATCACTCGTGAAAGCAACTGAGTTGAGGCCCGCTGAGATCCTCCTTCAGCGCGGGGAGACGATCGCGACCGCAGAATCCCTTACCGGGGGAGCCGTGTGTGTGCGCCTGGTCGAGACGGAGGGAATCTCAGCGATCCTGCTTGGCGGAATCGTTAGCTACACGGACGAGATGAAGGCGACCATGCTCGGCGTCGACAAGACCCTTCTCGAAGAGAAAGGACCAGTGTGCGGGCAGGTGGCGGCACAGATGGCGCAGGGGATCGCCCGCGTCACTGGCGCCACGCATACCGTGTCGACGACCGGGGTCGCTGGTCCAGGCCCGGCGGATGGTCATGAGCAGGGCACTGTGTGGATCGGCAGGGAGGACGGGCGGGCCTTCCGTTTCTCATTCCCGGGAACCCGTGCCGAGGTCAATAGCTCGACCGTCATCGCTGCCGTTCACCTTCTCGCCGATCTAGAACTTCCCGCTGATCTGGACAAATACCGCACCGGCGAGGAAACCTGGACGTAGCCTGTGCAACTCGTCGCCCTTGCGGGAATACGGGAACAAATAGCAGCGGCATGCCGTTGAGGATGGTGATGGCAATGGAAACACGAACCGGCGTAACCCGGAAGAACCACACAGACATTGTTCGCCCGCGCGAGTCGAAACCGTCTGAACCTGTGCTCCTTCGCCGCGAGCTGGGCGACGTGCTTCGCGCCTACCGACAGAGGCAGGGCCGCACCCTACGCGAAGTGTCCTCGGATGCTCGCGTGTCCCTCGGATATCTCTCCGAGGTCGAGCGCGGTCAGAAGGAAGCATCGTCAGAACTTCTTCTGTCGATCACTCAGGCACTCAACGTGCCACTGGCGCACGTTCTCCGTCTTGTCGCTGACAGGATTGACCTTTCGGAAGGTCGCGTCCCGCCGAGCTTCAGAGTTCCTGACACCGTTCAGGAGGCTCTGGCTGAGGCTGGCGTCAACTAGTGACCCACTGTGAGAGGCCGCGGCGATGCCGCGGCCTCTCACGTCGTCAACAATGAACCATTCAGAATTTCACGATGTCCTCGGCGACGTCTTCGGTGCGGCATACGGCCAGGCTCTCGCCCGAACGCTGGCGTTACCGACACTCGGACACCGCACCGCCGTTGAGCTCCTTGACGAAGGCGAGTCACCTCAAAAAATTTGGGCCGCCATCTGTACCGAGATGAATATTGAGCACGAGGCATTCCGCCACCGGGTAAACAGGGACGAGCGCTGACGTCGGCGCGTCTTCGTTTTTCGAACGTATGTTCAGTTACGATGTTCTCCGGAGCGTCGCGGCTCGGGGTTTCCACAACATGGAAATCCACGAGCTCATTGTGCCAAAGGCGTGGCCTAGCGTTGCTCCTAGGTTGCCGCTCGGAGAGGGCGGGTTCCCTAACTGACGCCTGTTCTACCCGCATCTATCAAGGAGACACCATTGGCCGCAAAATCCGACGATCGCCAGAAGGCGCTCGACACGGCTCTCGCGCAGATCGACCGCCAGTTTGGCAAGGGGTCGATCATGCGCCTCGGCGATCAGGCCGCTCAGAAAGTTAAAGTCATCCCCACCGGCTCCGTCGCCCTTGATGTTGCGCTCGGTATTGGCGGGCTACCTCGGGGTCGAGTCGTCGAAATCTACGGCCCCGAATCCTCGGGCAAGACGACGGTCGCACTCCACGCTGTTGCCCAGGCACAGAAAGCCGGCGGCATCGCAGGGTTCATTGATGCTGAGCACGCCCTCGATCCGGCGTATGCTCGCAACCTCGGAGTCGACACCGACGCCCTTATCGTCTCGCAGCCAGACACCGGCGAACAGGCCCTTGAGATCATGGACATGCTCATCCGGTCCGGTGCCCTCGACATCGTTGTCATCGACTCGGTTGCCGCACTGGTACCCAAGGCAGAAATCGAGGGTGAGATGGGTGACTCCCATGTCGGCCTCCAGGCTCGCCTCATGTCCCAGGCGCTGCGAAAGATTACAGGCGCTCTCTCTGCATCAGGAACGACCGCGATCTTCATCAACCAGCTGCGCGAGAAGATCGGCGTTTTCTTCGGCTCTCCCGAGACGACGACCGGCGGCAAGGCGCTCAAGTTCTACTCATCTGTACGCCTTGACGTCCGTCGCATCGAAACCCTCAAAGAGGCTGGGGCACCGATCGGCAACCGCACGCGTGTCAAGGTTGTGAAGAACAAGATGGCTCCGCCCTTCAAGCAGGCCGAGTTCGACATTATGTACGGCAAGGGCATCTCCCGCGAGGGTAGCCTCATCGACATGGGTGTCGAGAACGGCATCGTCCGCAAGTCCGGCGCATGGTTCACCTATGAGGGTGAGCAGCTCGGACAGGGGAAGGAGAAGGCGCGCACCTACCTTTCCGAAAATACTGACACCGCGGCCGAGATCGAGCAGAAGATCCTCGAGAAGCTCGGCATCGGCGACTATGCGGACCTTCCAAGCGCAGACAGCCCTGACGCCCTGGCTGACGACTCGGTGCCCGCCGACTTCTGATGAAGATCACGGGCGAGGAGTCTCCCGAGGAGCTCCGCGAGGAGGCCAGGGCGATTGTCCTGCGGCAACTTGCGATGACCGACAGGTCTCGCAGGCAACTGCTGGATGCTCAGGTCTCCCGCGGAGTTCCCGAGGAGATTGCCCTCGAGATCGTCGACAGGTTTGAAGAGGTAGGACTCGTCAACGACGAGAAGTTCGCTGCTATGCTCGTCCGTTCTCGCATGGCAGAGAAACCGAACTCTCGTGCAGGCATTGCGAGGGAGCTTGCTCGGAAAGGGATCAACCGCGAGGTGGCCGATTCGGCTCTCGAGGAGATCAGTGCGGACGACGAACGCGAGGCCGCGATCACTCTCGCTCAAAAGAAGGCCCGGACCACCGAAGGACTCGATCCTCATGTTCGGCGCCGCCGCATCTACGGCGCCCTCGCGCGACGCGGGTTTTCTCCCGATCACATCATGACAGCAATCCGAGCCGCCCTAGATGACGACGACGAGTCAAGCTACTAAGCTTGGAATCATTGATTCAAGTATGCAGGCTTGAAGGAGGAAGTCATGTTCGTCCTGACGCTCGATCAAATTGGCTCACGGGGGGACGAGGACCGTGTTCCGGCCCTCCTGGAACGTCTTCGCGATAAGGAAATGGTGCGGCCGTTTGAGCGGACGGTTGGCGACGAGGTTCAGGGCGTCACGGCCGATCCGACCGTCGTGAGAAAGATCGTCCTCGGGGTGTTGCGTGACGGACATTGGCATATCGGAATCGGGTCGGGCCCTGCCGAGCTCGGGGGTAGTGCTCGCGAGGGTAGTGGCACCGCCTTTGAGAATGCTCGCGAGGCTGTCGAACGCGCGAAGAGCGCGACTCGGTTCACCCCGTCGGTCGCCACCATTGGGCCGAATCAAGACACCTCTGCCGACGCCGAAGCGCTTCTCAGGCTCTTGGGAAACCTCATCGAGTCCCGGACGGACGCCCAGTGGGAGGCGATCGACGCCCATCGGGCCGGAGAGACCGCGTCTCAGATCGCCGAACGACTCGGCATTAGCGCCGAAGCTGTCTCCCAGCGACGTGGTCTCGGCGGTCAGGCGCTCGAAGAGGCCTGTTGGCCGCTTCTTGACCGGCTCCTTATCGGAACTGAGCAGTGATGGAGATTCTCATCGCGGTTCTCGCGCTCCTCATCTCCGCGTCAGGTGGCTGGCTCGTTGTCGAGGGAGTGCTCGCAATCGCTCGCGTCGTTCCCGATGCTCGCGACGGCAAGCTCATTCTCGAGCCCGAGGCTACGGAGCGCCGCGTGCTGCGTGGCGGAACTGTCATCGGAATTCTTGAGCGGGTGTCAACAACCGGGCTCATTATCGTCGGCCAACCCGCGCTTATCGCCGCCGTTGTCGCGATCAAGTCACTCGGCCGCTGGTCCGAGCTTAAGGAAGACCCGGCAGTGAGCGAACGCTTCATTATCGGCTCACTCGCGAGTTATCTATGGGCAGGCATCTGCGGCTTTGTTGCGCTTCAGCTCCTCGTGTGACGGCGATCTTCAGACTCATTCCGCCTAGTGGTCCGCTTTGAGGGTTCTCTAGCCTGCCGGTGTGCGTTGTTAGAACGGAGCGGACGGGGCACGCCGCAGCCCGGCACTGCAGAGAGATCGACGCCGCGCAGGGTTCCATGTTGGTAGGCGCGGGGCCGTACAATGGTGGGCGATGACTGAGACAGATCTGCCCCGCACGTACGCCATCCGCACCCTCGGGTGCCAGATGAACGTCCACGATTCCGAACGGCTCGCCGGACTCCTCGAGGACGCCGGATATCGCCACGTCGATACGGTGCCGGAGGCCGCGGCGCGGGCGACAGACGCCGGTGACGCTGGCGCAGACGTCATCGTCCTCAACACGTGCTCTGTTCGTGAGAACGCCGCGAGCAAGCTGTTTGGCAACCTCGGGCAGCTCGCCTCTGTCAAACGAGACAGGCCCGGAATGCAGATTGCTGTGGGCGGCTGCCTTGCACAGCAGATGCGGGACGGCATCGTTGCGCGAGCCCCGTGGGTCGACGTTGTCCTTGGCACCCATAATCTCGACGTGCTGCCGGCGCTCCTCGAGCGTGCCCGCCACAATAGCGAAGCCGCGGTCGAGATCGAGGAGTCTCTCAAGGTTTTTCCCTCCACGCTACCGACGAAGCGGGAATCTGCTTACGCCGCATGGGTGTCGATTTCGGTCGGCTGCAACAACACGTGCACGTTCTGTATCGTTCCGCACCTGCGAGGCAAAGAGCGCGACCGCCGCCCGGGTGAAATCCTCGCGGAGATTAACGCCGTCGTCGCAGACGGGGCTCTCGAGGTCACTCTGCTTGGTCAAAACGTCAACTCTTACGGAGTTGGCTTCGGGCAAAGGGGCGCGTTCGCAGATCTCCTTCGAGCGTGCGGGACGATCGAGGGTTTGGAAAGGGTTCGATTCACCTCCCCGCACCCGGCAGCGTTCACGGATGATGTCATCGTCGCGATGGCGGAAACCCCGAATGTCATGCCATCGCTTCACATGCCGTTGCAGTCCGGCTCCGATAGGGTCCTGCGGGCAATGCGACGGTCCTACCGGTCCGCGAAGTTCCTCGGCATCCTCGAGCGCGTTCGTGACCTGATCCCGGACGCTGCCATCACGACGGATATCATCGTCGGCTTCCCCGGCGAGACGGAGGACGACTTTCAGGCAACACTCGACGTCGTCGAGCAGTCGCGCTTCTCCTCAGCTTTCACGTTCATCTATTCGCCCCGACCGGGGACTCCGGCGGCTGATATGCCTGACCAGATTCCCGCCGAGGTCTCAAGCGAGCGCTACGACCGACTCATCGAGCTACAGAACCGGATCTCCCTTGAAGAGAACCAAAGGATCGTCGGCAGGACGGTCGATGTCCTCGTCGCAGAAGGAGAGGGTCGTAAGGACGCTGATACGGCCAGGCTAACGGGCCGGGCGGCGGACAACCGGCTTGTGCATGTCGCGCTACCTGACCACTTGCGGCCCTATGCGGACTCGTTCTCGACTGGTGACCATGCGGAAGGGCTACCGCGTCCCGGTGACATGGTGACGGCGACGGTCACGTACGGAGCTCCGCACCACCTTTTGGCCGATTCGGCGCTCTCAGGCGGCACCTTCGAGATCAGGCGAACGCGCGCCGGCGACGCGTGGGAGAGGGCACGCAGGCGAGTTTCCGAACTCACTGCTGAGGCCGCGGGCCCGGTCACGCTCGGTTTACCGACGCTCCGGGTCGGTCAGCCGTGATCATCGCCGTCGTCGGACCGACGGCGGTCGGCAAGTCGGTGGCGGCGATTGACCTCGCCCATGATCTCGGTGGGCCAGAAGCGGCCGAGATCATCAGCGCTGACGCGCTGCAACTATATCGGGGGATGGACGTCGGAACGGCCAAGGTTACTCAGCTTGAACGACGCGGGATACAGCATCACCAGATCGACGTTCTCGACATCAGTCAGGAAGCATCGGTCGCCGCCTACCAAACACAGGCCCGTCGTGACCTTGAGCAGATCGTCGGGCGGGGGCGGACTCCCATCATCGTTGGGGGTTCCGGACTGTATGTCTCGGCGATCCTCGACAGGATCGACTTCCCCGGCACGGTGCCCGAGGTGCGGATGAGACTCGTGGCGGACCTGGAGCGCTTCGGCGCACCGGCCATGCACGAGCGCCTCAAACGGGTCGACCCGGCCTCCGCCGCCCTCATCGACGCTCGCAACAAGCGCCGCGTCATCCGCGCTCTGGAAGTCAACGAAGTGACGGGCCGCTCGTTCCAGCCGGTCTTTCCCCGCCATACGTCCCACTACGAGGGTGTTGTTGTCGTCGGGCTGTCGATGCCGGGCGAGGAACTCGACGCGCGAATTACGTTGCGCACTCAGAGAATGTTCGACGACGGACTCCTCGACGAGGTGCGGGCCTTGAGCGGCCGGGGTTTGCTCACTGCTCCAACAGCGCGCACTGCGACCGGTTACCGGGAAGCGCTCGCTGTCCTCGACGGGGACATGACCATCCCTGAGGCCATCGACGCCATTACGACCGCAACTCGCAAGCTCGTGAAGAAACAGCTGACATGGTTTCGGCGGGACCCTCGAGTGATATGGGTTGAGGCGGGCGAACGTAGCTCCGATCGGATCGCGCAGATCATCGACCGCTCTGCCTCCCGGTAGACTGATCTCATGATTATCCCGGAACTTGAAGGCCTCACACTCGCGAAGGGGAACACCGGCGGCAGGGATGCCATCATCTTCCCCGACATCGACGGTCACCGCGATCTTGGGTCGGACGACATGTCCCTCATATGTGACCGCCGCAGAGGAATCGGAGCGGACGCGATCATGCGGGTTGTCCGCATCATGGGTGGAACAGGCGAGCAAAGCTGGCGGATCGATGCCTGGCATTCAACAGGCACACCGATGGCAGACCCAGGGTCGCTTGTCAGACTTGCCGCGCACTACCTGCGCGTCACTGGTCTCATCGACATGGAGGATGGAGAGACAGTCGGCTTTGAGACTGTAGCGGGGCCGCGGTCCGCCACGCGGGCAGGAGTTGGTTACGCGATGTTGGCAGATGTCGCAACGCCTGCGAGCGCCGAGGGTAACGATCGAGGTTTCGACGTCGCGGTTACGCTCGATGGTCTCGAGGGCATGATGGCAGGACTGACGGTCAGCTCTGACCGGCGTTCCGTCGTCGTCGCGGTCGAGCGTGGGGACGACCTTGTCTCGGCGACGGGCGGTGTCCAGTACGATCCCAATCCGCGGGCTGACAGCCTTATTCTCGTCCACCCCCAGGGTGACACGGCATTTCTCGACTTTGATGGAGTCGAGCGGCCCGCCACCGTGTTTGCGATGAGGGCGTTCAGCGACGGCAAAGAGCAGCCGGCGAGGGACCACTGGGTCCGCGACGCGGCTGTTGCTCTCTACACGTGGGCGGGGGAGTCCGCGACCGGAATATACCAGTCGGAGTCTCGTGATGGCCGCACAGAGGTTCGCCTGACCGAGGGCTCGGTCGAAGTGACCGCCACAGCCGAGATCGTCGCTGAGTTTATGCTGACTGGGCTGGCTGGGGAGGGCCGCTGACCCGGAGCACCCGGAATCCGCCGGACGATCCGATGCGCTTCACGTCGTAGCCCTGCGTCCCAAGCCACGCCGACAAAGAATCCGCCCCGAGGTTCTTCGCGATGACGATATCTGCGTATCCTTCCAGATGCTCGAACCAGTCGACGAGCAGATGCTGTAGGGCGGACTTGCCGATTCTCACAGGCGGATTTGACCAGATGCAGGCTATTCCGCGCTCGCGTGCGATCGCGAGAGCCTCCTCTGGATCTGTGACGATGACGTTGGTCAGCCCTGCTTTTGCCACGTTGGCGGCGGTCAGCTCCCGGGCTCGTTCGTTGACATCGACTGCGAGGACCGTTGACTCGGGTGAGGCGGCGGCAAGAGCGAGAGTGATCGGCCCCCACCCGCATCCGACGTCGACAAGAAGACCCTTCTGCGGCGGATCGTCGACATATTTGAGCAGAACCTGGGTTCCCCTATCGATTCTGTCGTGGGAAAATACTCCTCCCGCTGTGACAACCGCGAATTCATCGCCGCGGATCGTGAAGCGAAACTCGCGCCGCCTGTCGGGCCCGATCGGCTGTGGGGAGAAATAGTGGTCTGGCACAGCACTAAACTATCCCACAGGGGCGCCACGTGAGAGAATGACCGTACGAAAAGGAGAGTGTCATCACCCAACGCGACATGAGTTCCCGAAAGGGAACGGCACTACAGGCAGACGCAGATTACCGGGCGGACTATGCGGGCGACAGCCTCGATCGTGAGGAGCGTTCCGCACTCCGTCGCATACCGAATCTGACGACCGAACTCGAAGATATCACCGAGGTCGAATACCGTCGTCTCCGACTGGAGAACGTTATTCTCGTCGGGGTGTGGACGTCAGGCACGGTCGAGGAGGCGGAGGTGTCACTGCGAGAGCTCGCAGCACTCGCCGAGACGGCAGGCTCCGTCGTCCGGGGCGGCGTTCTTCAGCGCAGGGAAAAACCGGACAACGCCACATACCTGGGATCAGGTAAAGCACGGGAACTCGCCCAGCTTGTTGCAGAGACGAAAGCCGACACGGTTATTGTCGACTCCGAGCTATCGCCGAACCAGCGGCGCAACCTCGAGGATGTTGCCAAGGTCAAGGTCATCGACCGGACAACTCTCATCCTCGACATTTTTGCCCAGCATGCGAAGTCGAGAGAGGGCAAAGCCCAGGTCGAACTCGCGCAACTCGAATACCTCCTGCCTCGTCTGCGCGGTTGGGGCGAGTCCATGTCGCGCCAGGCGGGCGGCCGTGCCGGAGCCGGTGACGGCATCGGGGCCCGCGGCCCGGGCGAGACCCAGATTGAACTGGACCGCCGGCGCATCCATCAGAGGATGGTGAAGCTCAAGCGCGACATTGCGGGAATGGAGCCAGCTCGTCGCACGCAGCGGGCGAACCGACGTCGACACGCATTGCCGTCCGTCGTTGTCGTCGGCTACACGAACGCGGGCAAGTCATCGCTCATGAACCGGTTAACGGATGCTGGTGTGCTGGTCGAGAACGCGCTGTTTGCCACGCTCGATCCGACCGTGCGCCGTAGCGCCACCGACGACGGCAGGGTTTACACCATCTCTGACACGGTCGGGTTCGTGCGGTCCTTACCTACCCAGCTCGTTGAAGCATTCCGGTCCACTCTTGAGGAGGCGGCCGAAGCGGACCTCCTGCTCCATGTTGTCGACGCTTCTCACGCCGACCCTGTCGGTCAGGTCGACGCCGTCCACGCGGTTCTCGCCGATGTCGAAGGCGCCGAAGACGTCCAGGAACTTATCGTCCTGTCAAAAGCGGACCTGGCCGACCCTGTCGACTTGGCGGCCCTTCGCTCCCGATATCCTGGCTCCGTTGTCGTGTCCGCAAAGACCGGTGAAGGATTTGACGAGCTACGCGGTAGGATCGCGGAGCTTTTGCCACGGCCTTCGGTCAAGGTTGACGTGACTGTCCCGTTTGATCGCGGGGATCTCGTATCCCGCACGCATATCGAAGGCGAGATTCTCTCGGAGGAATACAGCGAGGATGGCACCGTCATCTCCGCTCTCGTTGATCCCGAGCTTGCCGCAGACCTGCGCACAGCCAGTGATTAAGGTCCTTGACGCCGTTGTCGCTTCGATCGGAGGCAGTCGGCGCGAGGGTCAGGTTGACATGGCGGAAGCTGTCTTCGCCACGCTGAACGAAGGCGGACATCTTCTCGTTCAGGCGGGGACGGGAACAGGGAAGTCCATGGGTTATCTCGTGCCCGTCGCAATGTGGTGCGCGAAAACTGGCAGTCGGGCCATCATCTCAACTGCGACACTTGCTCTTCAGCGCCAGATCACTCAGGACGATGCTCCCCGAGTTATCGACGCCGTCGCGAACGAGACCGGAACCCGTCTCAAGACCGCTCTGCTCAAGGGTTGGCAGAACTATGCGTGTTTGAAGAGAATCAACCAGGACGGTCAAGAGGCTCTCTTTGCGGACGGGACGGCGACACGGAGTGGTGAGCAGGTCCTCCGAGCCAGGAAGTGGGCCCTCGAATCCGCAACGGGCGATCGAGATGCTCTTGTCCCGGGTGTTCCCGATCTTGTCTGGCGACAGATCTCGGTGTCGAAGCAGGAGTGCGACGGCCGCGACTGCCCGCTCTTCACCGAGTGTTTTCCTGAAAAGGCCCGGCAGGAGGCGATGGAGGCAGACATCGTCATCACGAATCACGCGATGCTCGGGGTCCAATCGTCCGGGATCGAGGTGCTCCCGCCCGCAAGCGCTGTCATTGTCGATGAGGCACACGACCTCGTTGGTCGAGTGACAAATCAGCTGACCATCCGAATTGGATCCGCAGATATTGCGCGTGTCTCTCGCATGATGAGGGCCGTCGGCAAACTCGATACTGAGTTTGGCCGCCATGGCGACAGCCTACTCGCGGCACTAGAAGACGCCGATGGACGGAAGCGGATCATCCCAGATGAGGTACGGGAAGCCCTCGGAGCCATGGTGCGCGCTCTCAAAGAGTCGTGCGAATCGGAACAGTGGGCGAAGGCATTCATGAAGGATGTCGATGACCTGCTCGCAGACCGCGGCACAGTCGTCTGGGTGTCCGACCAAACTCTCTACGGTGCACCTCTTGACGTCGCCGGTCCGATCGCTGACAAGATCTTTGCTGATAGGGCCGCTGTCCTCACATCGGCGACCCTTGAGATCGGAGGGTCCTTCAACCCGATGGCCAATCAGGTTGGTTTGGCGTTCCCCAGCCAGGGACCGTGGACCGGTATCGACGTCGGCTCGCCGTTTGACTATGGCAGGCAGGGAATCCTCTACGTTGCGACCGACCTGCCGCCGCCGGGGCGTGATGGCCAGAGCGAAGAGGCCCTTGAGCGCATGGCGGACCTCATTCGGTCCTCGGGGGGCGGGGCGCTCGGGCTGTTTTCCTCGAGGCGGGGCGCCGAAGTCGCTGCCGAGTACCTCCGGCGGCACGTCGATGTTCCGATTCTGTGCCAGGGGGAGGATCAGCTGTCGACGCTTGTCGACGAGTTCAAGAGCGACGAGCAAAGTTGCCTCATCGGAACACTCTCCCTGTGGCAGGGCATCGACATTCCCGGTCCCGCGTGCCGACTCGTGCTCATCGACAGAATTCCATTCCCGCGCCCTGATGATCCTGTCTCTCAGGCACGAACGGAGCAAGTCTCGCGGCACGGCGGGAACGGGTTCATGCAGGTGTCGGCGACCCATGCCGCCGTCCTACTCGCTCAGGCAGCTGGCCGACTGCTCAGGAGTACGAACGATCGTGGTGTTGTCGCCGTCTTCGACTCGCGGCTCGTGACGAAGGCCTACGGCGGCTACCTCAGGGCAGGCCTGCCACCGATGTGGCCGACGTCAGATCTCGAAAGCGCGACATCGTCGCTCGAACGGTTGTCAATGAGCCTTAGTCAGCAGGTGACCTGACTGACGCTGGATCCCACGTGTTGAGGGCCACCGGCGTCAGAGAGCTCGGATGACGGTGACAACACGGCCGAGGATCGTCGACTGGTCTCCCGGAATCGGTGCGTACGACGGGTTTTGCGGAAGCAACCACACGTGTCCATTCCTGCGGTCGAACGTCTTGACCGTCGCCTCATCATCGATGAGGGCGGCGACGATGTCACCATTTTCTGCGACCTGCTGTCGACGGACGACAACCCAGTCCCCGTCGTAAATGCCGATATCCATCATTGAATCGCCCGAGACCTCGAGCATGAACATCTCACCACTGCCTGTCATTTGGCGTGGGATCGAGAATACCTCTTCGACCATCTGATCGGCGAGGATGGGGGAGCCTGCGGCGATGCGGCCCACGAGCGGGACATTGACAGAGTCAGCATGCTCGGCGCGAAGCTCAATGGGAGCCTCGACCGGCGTCGCTGCGGCCGCACCGCCGGTCAGCATGAGGGTACGGGGCCTACGTGGGTCACGCTCGATGAGCCCCTTCTTCTCCAGGGCATCGAAATGATACTTGACCGACGAGGGGCTTGACAGGCCGATCCCAGCACACGTTTCCCTCACGGTCGGCGCGTAGCCGTTATCTGCGATGAACTGCCGCAGGAACTCGAGAATCTTTAGCTGCCGTCCTGACGGTTTCTCGCTCATGCTCACTCCTGCGCAGTGGACCGACCAAAATCTGTCCGGATTGCCTTCTAGGTTGTGTCAAGGATAGGCGGTGACGACAGGGACAATCAAACACTTGTTCTAATCGGCATGTCGTGGGTAGTATACAAACAGATGTTCGAGAACAAACGTTCGAGAGACAGAGGAGGCGGACCATGAGCGCTTTGCTCACTAGCCGGTCGCACACCGGAGCCCTGACCCCCATCGACGTACCGCGCTTACGCGCAGTGTCAAACCGCGCTCGGATCGATGTTCCGAAGCTGAGCGTCACCCCTCCGGAGCGGGTCGAATTGCGTGCCGTTCCCGATGTCGCGCCGGTCCGAGAGACGGACGTAAACGGGATGGAGCGCCTCGTTGGAGCTATTAAGGTAGGCATCATCGCGTCTGCGAGCGTTGCCTTTGCCTTTGGCCTTGAGCTGTGGCTCACTTTTTAGTCGCGTGTAAAGTGAAAGGGTGCACTGCCCTTTCTGTCATAACACTGATTCCCGAGTCATCGACTCCCGCTCCTTAGACGACGGTCAAGCTATTCGCCGGCGGCGGGAGTGCCCCGCATGCAAACGGCGTTTCACAACAACCGAGACAGCATCCCTCGTTGTCGTCAAACGCTCCGGTGCGACCGAGCCGTTCTCGCGCGAAAAAATCATCGCTGGCGTGTGGAAAGCATGCCAGGGCCGGCCGGTCTCTCGCGATGACCTTGCTGTCCTTGCCAGCCAGGTCGAAGAGGCAGTTCGCGCCTCGGGGGCAGCACACATTAACTCGGATGAAATTGGTCGTGTCATCCTCGGGCCGCTTCGTGAGCTCGACCAGATCGCGTACTTGCGGTTTGCCTCGGTCTACTCCAACTTCGAGACACTCGAAGATTTTGATCGCGCGATTGCAGGGCTACGCGCCAGCGATTCGGACGGCGCGACGCCGGAGGAATAGGACGGGTAGCGAGAGGCAATCTGTACCCTTATCGACTGATAACAGGATGGTGCCGCCCATGTTGGGCGGCACCATCCGACTGTTCCGTCTCGCGTTGACCTGAGACGTAGAGCGTTAGCTCTCGTTGGCCGACTGCTCGTGTGAAGGGCTCTCCGCGGACTCGGCGGGAGTATCCGCGGCCTTCGGATCCTGCGGACGGGTCCGCGCCTCGATACGTTCCCGCAGTTCAGTCGCGCGCTCTCTGAGATCGTCTCCGGTCGCAGACAACTTGCTACGCCACACACCCGCCTGCAGTTCGAGTTCGTCAAGCTGGTCTCGTACCGAGCGGCGCATAACCTTGCCCAGCTGTGAGCGGGGAAGCTCGTCCATAATCGCGATCGATCGGGGCATCGAGTAGTGGGAGAGTTTGTCCTGTGTCCACTTGCGGACGTTCTCGAGGTCTATTGATGCTCCGGGTTCGAGAACAAGTGCAGCGACGACGGCCTCACCGCGGCTTCCATCCGGCATACCGACGACGGCGACGTCGCGGATTCCCGGCATGGATCGCACGGCCTCCTCAACTTGAGATGGGTAGATGTTGAATCCCGAGGTGATGATGAGTTCCTTGCGGCGGTCCGCCATGACCAGGAAGCCATCGTCCATCTTGACGAGATCACCGGTTCGAAGCCATTCCCCATGAAGGAGGGTCTGCTCAGTCTCCTCCGGGTCGTTGAGGTAGCCGACGAAGACGTTCGGCCCACGCACGAGGAGCTCTCCGATCTCGCCGTCCGGGACCTCGTTCTCGATATTCTCCGGATCGACAACCTTGACGTCGACGGACGGGAACGGGAGTCCGAGAGTCGACGGCCGACGGCTGGAAGACACGGGAGAGCCCGAAATGACCGGAGACGCTTCGGTCATGCCGTAACCCTCGATGAGGAGCGAGTCTGTTGCCTCCTCCCAGCGGCGAGCTAGATCTGGATCGAGCGGCATAGCCCCCGACACGGAGTAGCGGAGCTTCGAGAAGAGCTTCTCGCCACGGGCCGAGTCGAGGATGCGCTCGTACATGGGAGGGACGCCACCGAAGAAGGTGATCGGGTGCCTCTTATTCGCTGCGATGAGCATGTCGGGATCGAATGTGGGCAGGATGTCCTGTGTTGCCGCGAGTCCGATCGAGAGAATGAGGGAGAGCATCATTCCGAATGCGTGGAAGAAGGGCAGGATCGACCCGACGGTCTCCTCGCCGCGGTCGAACTGAAGCCACGCGATGACCTGTTCGCAGTTCGCCATGAGGTTGAAGTGCGTAAGGCAGACTGCCTTTGGCGACCCAGTCGTACCGCCCGTGTGCAGGTAGACCGCCACATCATGCACGTCCGGACCTTCGGCGACAAACGACGACGGTGCCGACGCCACCATCTTCTCGAAGGAATAGACGTGAGACGGCACTCTGCCTCTCATCTTGTCTCGCTGTGCGCGGGCCGCCTTGAGTGGAAGCTTGAGGAGCATCTGTGAGCGCTTGGGAAGGGCTGCCGTGAGATTGACTGCGATAACCGTGCGGTCCGGGAGCATGTCCGCGAGGTCAACGAGTGTTTTCTCCCACCCAATGACAACCTGAGCACCATCGTTTTCGATCTGCGCGACGAGCTCCTTTGCGGGAGCGAGCGGATTGTGCTCAGCAAGTATTGCGCCGATTGACCACGTCGCATACGCGAGAGCGACGTGCTGCGTGCAGTTTGGCAGGATCGCCGCGACAACGTCGCCTCGCTTGATCCCGGCCAGAGTGAGCATGGAAGCCGTCTTGCGCACCATGTCGGCGAGCTCTTCGTAGCTCGTTTTTGCTCCGATGAAATCGATAGCGTGGCGTGTCGGAAACTCCGCTACCGCTCTGTTGAGCAGATCTGGGAGCGGCTTTGTTGGAAGCTCGATCTCGTCCGGTACACCCGGTGCATAGTGTTGACGGCCCATCTTGATCTCCTCACGCAAAATTATGGAACGCACTCCATTTTGCCATGTTGGGCTGTCTCAGTCTCGAGAAAGCACTCTCAGACGGATAGTTTCCTCCGCGGCAGCGAGTTCAGCGACGGCGGCCTGTGGAATGTTTGACGAAATGTCGGTCACCGCATAACCAACCTGGCCCTGCGTAGACAGCTGCTGGGCGTCAATGTTAGCCCCCGACTCTGCGAAAATCCTGTTAACTTTTGCGAGAGCTCCAGGCATGTTCGAATGCACCCAGGCGATCCGATAGAGGGATGATTTGGCGGGCGAGGTGACGATCTGCGGCATATTGATCGACATGTCGGTCGCGCCCTTACGGAAGTACGTCACGAGCTTTTCAGAGACGAAGAGGCCGATTGCTCGTTGCGCTTCCTCGGTCGAGCCGCCCACGTGAGGGGTGAGGATGACGTTCGGCAGGCCAGTGAGGACCGAATCAAAGTGGTCCCCGTTGGCGCGCGGCTCGGTGGGGAAGACGTCGACGCCAGCTCCTGCTATGTGGCCGTTCTTGATGCGGGTGGCGAGCGCATCGACGTCGACAAGGAACCCGCGGGACAGGTTGAGGAAGATTGCCCCGGGCTTCATCATCGCGAACTCTGGTTCCCCGAAGAGATTCTTGTTCGACGCGCGGCCATCGACATGGATGGAGACGATGTCGGACACCTCGAGGAGCTCCTCCATCGAGTTCATGCGTCGCGCGTTGCCGATGATGAGCTTTTCGGCCGTGTCATAGAAGACGACCCTCATGCCGAGTGCTTCCGCCACGACGGAGAGCTGCATGCCGATGTTGCCGAACCCGATGATGCCGAGTGTGCGGCCGCGCACTTCGTGCGCTCCGACCGCGGACTTGTCCCAAATACCACGGTGCAGCGCATCATTCTGAACTGGAAGCCGACGCGACAGAGAGATGATCTCGCCGATGGCGAGCTCGACGACCGAGCGTGTGTTCGAGTACGGAGCGTTGAACACCGCGACTCCGCGGCTCGTCGCGGCTTCGAGGTCAATTTGGTTCGTGCCGATCGAGAACGTTCCGATGGCGAGCAGGTCGGGGTGGGCATCGATGACCTTTTGGGTCACCTCAGTCTTCGATCGGATGCCCAGCATGTCGAAACCGTCGAGGGCCTCGATGAGGTCGGCTTCGTCGAGCGCACCGTGATGGCGAACGACCTCGATGCCGGCGCGGACGAATGCGGCGTCAGCATTTGAATGGGGGTTTTCAAGAAGCAGGGCACGGGTCATTACCCCATCTTCGCCGCAGGAGCGCCAGACGGGCAAATGTAACCCATCTGCTGAGAAGCTATGAGGCGAACATCTCCCGCGCGGCAGGATCACAATCGTCGAGGAATGACTCAATCCGATCAACTTCAGCTGTCTCGCCGATCGCTTCAGCCGCGCGGCCAAGGCAATAGAGGGCCTGGAGGAAGCCCAGATTCGGTTCATGAGATGCGGGAACGGGCCCCGTACCGCGCCACCCCGCGCGGCGCAGTGAGTCGAGACCGCGGTGATATCCGACGCGGGCGTATGCATACGAGTCCAGCTCCCGGCCCTCGGTCCACGCGAGCTGCGAGAGCCGTGCCCACGCGAGCGGGGACTCGGGATGTCGGCGCGCGACATCCTCGGGTGAGGCGGTCGTCATAAGGGCGAGAACCTCGGGCTCTTCAGGCAGATAGGTGGGCTCAGGGCCGATTGAAATATGCATTAGATCTCCGTTCCGGGCGTGATGATGAGGTGCTGAGTGGGACGCGTCATGGCGACGTAGAGGTCACCCGGCGCCACAATCGTCCCATCGATGATGACCGAGTCGAACTCAAGACCCTTCGCCTCCCGCGGAGTCATCGTACTGATCTGCGGATGGTCGATGATGGGCGGATTCTCGGAAATGATCGCGATGAGGCCCTGGCCGGGACCGAACTCTGTCTCCAAGAACTCCAGCTCCTGCTCGATCGCCGTGTCGAGCTCCTCGCGGCGCAGTGATCCGTCGACTTTCCGCACGGCCCTAACCGGGTGTCGCAGCGTGATGTTGCGTCTGTTCATGGCCGCTTCGGCCTCTTCGAGGACGGCTGCCGGGGTGCGGTACGAGATCGTCAGTACCTCTTCGCGCATGTGGCTCGCAAGCGGTCCGAGAAGCTCGCGCCAGCCGCCGTCGGGTGCGCCGGAGGGGCGCTGATCGAGGTCCCCAACGATCGTCAGCGAGCGGGACGGGACGCGCCGGGCGACCATCCGCCAGGCAAGTGGTGACAGCTCCTGGGCCTCGTCGACAACGGCATGACCGTATGCCCACGTGCGGTCCTGTGCGGCGCGCTCGGCGAGCGGAAGGCGCCGACCGCCCTGCCGCTGACGCTCTGCCAGCATCTTGCCGGTCACGATGCCCCCACCGACGTCCATTCCCGCGATCGTCGCGCTCGCGTAGGATTCAAGGCTGTCGTCACCAGATTCCGCGACCGGGACATCGCCAAGGAGCTCAGCAAGTTCGTCGAGGATTGGAATATCTGCCTGTGTGAAGTCGGATCCTCGTGGCCGATGGAGATGAGCTCGCTCTTCATCAGAGAGTTCTGGGGCGAGCTTCTTGAGAAGAGCGGGATGGGCGTAGAGGTGCTCGAGCAACCACGTCGGCGTCGCGGGTAGCCAGCAGAGATTGACTGCGCGTCGGACCTGGTCATTCGAGGCAATGTCGGCCGTGAGCCAGTCCTGCTCTTCCGTCTCCGACACAGCAAGGTACCTCCTGACGAGTTCCTCGATGACAGCACGGGCATAGGACTGACGTGCCTCGTTGTGCGGGCGGTCGCTCCGGCGTGCGCGTGCATGGCCGGTTGCGATGATGTCCGGAGTGAGCTCGACGTCGAAGGAGTTAATGCGAAGTGTGACGGGCGTTGTCAGTGGCCGCTGGAGGTACTCGACAGCACGCTTCGCGACCCGCGCCCACACGGCTCGGCCCTTGATCTCGCTGGCCCGCGGGCTGTCGATACCGTTTGCGACGATGCCCGGGAGAAGGTCCGCGATCGTGGAGGACACGACGTCTGACTCGCCCAGGGAGGGCAGGACGCGTGAGATGAAGGAGAGGAATGAGGAGGAGGGGCCGAGGATGAGAACCCCCGAGTTCGCCAGTCTGTTTCTATGCGCGTACAGCAGGTAGGCGGCTCGATGGAGCGCAACAGCCGTCTTACCGGTACCGGGGCCTCCCTGGACGATAAGAACGCCGGTCGAGTCGGCGCGAATGATGCGATCCTGCTCCGCCTGGATCGTCGCAACGATGTCGCTCATATGACCCTGCCGGGCAGATCCGAGGGACGCCATGAGGGCGCCCTCGCCCGTGAGATTGAGATTCGCGGTCGCCTCAGCATCGGATGTGAGCAGTTCATCTTCGACGGAGACGACTCTGCGCAGGCGCGATTGGATGTGGCGGCGGCGCACCATGCCCTGGGGGTTGAGGGCGGTGGCCTGGTAGAACGGTTCAGCCTGCGGCGCACGCCAGTCGAGAAGAATCACATTGCGGTCCTCATCACGCAGCCCGATGCGCCCAATGTGACCTATATCGCCGTTTTCGGAATCGAGCCGGCCGAGCACGAGCTGATGTTCGACGTGCGACAGGCGGGCGAGGTGATCTTCGTAATCGGCGGCGAACGAATCCCGCTGGAACAGCTGCTCAGGGTTGCCCCGTCCCCCTTCCCGGCGAATTTCCGCCAGTCTGCGGGTATAGCCCGCGGCTAAGGAGTCGAGCCTCGAATAGGCTCTATCGACGTAGGTCTGCTCCTCGGACACTGCATCCATTGATTCTCCATCGCTCATGAGACATACAATTATCCAAGAGAGACAAGCGGTTGTCATCATTGAGCGGAGGTGGACCATGACCGACCTGCTGGAATTCACGTCAGATCCCGACGAAACCCCGCAGCAGATCTCGACACTGATATGCGCGGTCGGCGGGGGTCCATTCGACGCCGGCGGGATCGCCGGCTCCATTGCCCAAGCCTTCGGCGAAGGCGATCTCGTCGCGTCGTTCGATCCGGATCGAATTTTCGACTTCCGTTCTGAAAGGCCGATGATCACGTTCGAGAACGGTGCAATGACGCGCATGGTCGACCCTCGCCTCGACGTCTTTGTCGTCGAGGACATCGAAGGGGAAAAGCTCCTTGTCCTTCGCGGCAATGAACCAGACCTGCGCTGGCACTCGCTTGCCGAAGGCGTCCTCCAGCTCGCGACACAGTTCGGGGTGGAGAAGTTCTACGCTATCGGCGGACTACCATCCGGCATACCGCACACGAGGCCCGTTGACCTCCTCATCCGCGGTTATCGCAGGACGTATCCAGAACAGGATGCGACATATATCCAGTCGGTGAACTTCTCGGAATTCCTCGTGTACACGCTCGGCGCATCCGGAATCGACACGTCGTCGGTCCTCGCGCGAGTTCCGTTCTATCTCGTCAACAACATCTATGCATCCGCGGCGGGCGCGGTAGCCGCGTTCGTCGCTGACGACTCAGGGCTCGCTCTACCCGTGGGCGACCTCGAACGTGTCGCCCAAACGGAGACCGACCAGATCGAGGCGATTTACGGCGCGCAGGAGGACTTCCGCTCGCTTGTCTCCTCACTCGAGGAGGACTACGACACGGAGGGCCCGAACTCTGGTTTCGTCCTGCCCAACGATGAGTTGCCGGAGATCCCAACCGCTGACGAGATCGGGGAGGCAGCGGAGAAGTACCTGGCACGCCGTGCAGATCAACCGAAACGTAAGCGTGGTCGGCACGTCCGGCGCGACGACGACTAACCCGTGCGCGTCTGGCTGGCAGGCATGGCCGTGTACATCATGGCCATTGCCGCCCGAACGAGCTTTGGCGTCGCTTCCCTCGATGCGCTCTCCCGATTCGATATTTCGGCGGCAGAGCTCTCAATGTTCACGGTCATCCAGCTTGGCGTCTATGCAGCCTGCCAGATCCCGCTGGGGTTACTTCTTGACCGATTCGGCTCCCGACCAGTTCTTCTCATCGGCGCCGTTATTCTTGCGGGCGGGCAGATCTGGCTCGCGCTCGCGGCCACCTACCCATCCGCACTCGGCGCTCGTGTCCTTATTGGCATGGGCGATGCATCGGCATTCACATCGGTACTCCGTCTCGTGCCGCAATGGTTCGCGCCGCGACGGGTCCCTCTCTTTACACAGCTGACAGGTATATGTGGACAGGCGGGCCAGGTCATCTCCTCCGTGCCGTTCGCCATGATTCTCGCGCGGTACGGATGGGAGACTGCCTTCGTCGCCATGGGTACAGCCGGCGCTGTCATCGCACTCATCGCCGCGTTCTTCATCAGGGAGAAGCGAGAGTTCTCGACCTCGATAACGAAGGCGAGCGGGGGCACCTTCACCCACCCGGGAGTGTGGCAGGGTTTCTGGACTCACTTCACCCTTGGTTTCCCGGGCCACGTGTTCCTCCTGCTGTGGGGAGTGCCGTTCATGGTCGTCAACGGCGTGGACCAGCAGACCGCAGCGGCCCTCCTCATCATCGCCCCTGCAGCCGGGGTCATGACCGGCCCCCTCGTTGCGCGGATGACGTCGCGGCACCCACTGCGTCGCCCCATGCCGATCCTCGCCATCATGGTCATCTTCACGCTCTGCTGGACCTATCTCCTCCTCCTTCCCAGACCTATCAGGGTCTGGGAGTTCGGGGTGCTCCTCGTCGTCTTGGCGCTCACGGGCTCCGGCTCGGCCATTGCGTTCGACCTCGGCAGGACAGCCGTGCCGCTTAGCAGGCTCGGAACAGCGAACGGCATGATCAATCAGGGCGGATTCATTGCGGCCCTGGCGGCTTCTCTTCTCATCGGGCTTGTCCTCGACTGGCGGGCACCAGATGGTGATTACAGCGCTGCCGACTACAGGATCGCCATGGCGTCGCAAGCCATCATCGTCGCGGTGGGCGTCGTGGGTTTTCTCTCAGTCAGTCCGTTCGCAAAACGTCGATTTGAGAAGGAAAAGGGCCTTCGGATCGAGCCAGCGAGGGTTGCGATCGAACGGATTATTCGGGAACGTCGTGCAGAGGCGCAGCGGATGGAGTCAGGTCAGAATAAATCCGGGCGGGCAGAGGCAGGCGGTAAACCTCCCGATGCATCTCCGGCCAGGGCGCCATGGACGCGCCGACCGTGATGTTGCCGTAGCGCCTGCCCGACCAGACGGCAGGGTCCGTAATAGCGACGACGTGGTCGAAGGCAGCCATGAGGGTGGCGAGCTCGGGCTTGTAGTGGCGGGAAAGATTGACAAGATAAACGCCGTCCGGCGCAAGCGCATTGCGGGCATCGACCGCAGCCTCGTGTGTCATGAGCTGGTAGGGAACCGTCCCCTGTGCGAACGCATCGCGCACGATAATGTCCCAGTTCCGGCCAGCCTGACCGTGCAGAACCGTTCGACCCTCGGCCACCCTAATCCGTAGCTGTGGCGAGCGGGGAAGGGGAAACCACTCGCGCACCTTGTGCGCGAGTATCGCGTCAATCTCGACCGCGAGCTGATGGGCAGGCGGGTGAGACGACGCGAAGGCACGTGCCAGTGCACAGCCCGCGCCGCCGATGTGGAGTGCTCGCATCTTTGTACCGCGCGGTCGGGCCGCTTCAGCGAGGATTCGCATGTGCTGCATGTACTCGAACTCGAGGTACTCGGGGTCGGTCAGATCGATCGCTGACGATGGCACCCCGTCTAGATAGAGTATGAGCAGTGAGGGACGGTCGGGATCGACCTCGATGCGGGCGGTTCCCATTGTCGTCATTTCTTCCATAACCACCAGCCTAAGGGAGGCACAAATGTCTCGCGGCCCACGCTCGGCCTCTGCCCGCAGGCCGCTCGGAAGCGACGACTCTCACACCCCCATCCTCCACGTCGACATGGATGCCTTCTTCGTCGAAGTCGAGCTCCTGGAGCGACCGCACCTGCGCGGGCTCCCCGTCGCGGTCGGCGGTGCTGAGCGCGGCGTGGTCACGTCGGCCTCCTACGAGGCACGAGCCTTCGGCGTGAACTCGGCGATGCCGGTGGCGCAGGCGAAACGGCTGTGCCCCGACCTCATCATGATCCCCGTCCGGCACGGCGTCTATTCGGCCGTGGCCCGCCGGGTCATGGAGATCCTCTCCTCCTTCACGCCCCTGCTCGAACAGGTCTCGGTCGACGAGGCTTTCCTCGACGTGTCGGGAGATCGCAGGCGCACGCCCGTCGAGATTGGTCATCTCATCCGCCAGGAGATCCGAAAACGGGAGGGCGTGCCTGCATCCGTTGGGATCGCAGCGACAAAGCATGTTGCGAAAATCGCGTCCGCACACGCGAAACCGGATGGTCTTCTCCTCGTCCCCAAAGACGAGACGGAGGCCTTCCTCGGCGAGCTGCCGCTCGGTGCACTCTGGGGTGTCGGGGAGGCGACGAAACGTCGTCTTGAGCAGCGCGGCATCCGCTCGGTGGCAGATGTTCGGGAGCTGTCCCAGGACAGTCTCGAGCGAGTACTCGGCAAGTCCGGGGGCATGTTGTGGCGGCTCGCGAATGGGATCGACCCGCGTCCCGTTGTGACGTCTCGGGTAGAAAAGTCGATCGGGAGGGAGGAGACGTCGTTTGACCTCCTCAACGACCCCGCACAGGTGCGCGCCCGCATCCTTGACCAGTCTCACGAGTGTGCGCGTCGGCTCCGACAGCGGTCCCTCGTCGCATGGCGCGTGAGCATCAAGGTCCGCGACTCATCCTTTACGACGATCACGCGCTCGCATACGCTCCAGGCACCGACAAACCTCGCACATGAGATCTATCGCGTCGCGTCATCGCTACTGGAGATGCCGGGTGGAGGGGTTCGCCTCATCGGGGTTCGGGTGGAAAACCTTGAGGCCGGTGACTCCGGCCAGGCCACCCTCGATGACGACGGTCGCACGGAACAAGCTGAAAGAGCCCTGGACACAATCAGGAACCGCTTCGGGCAGGGAGCAGTTGGACCGGGGACCCTGCTATCGGGAACGGACAGTGAGCGGCTATGATGTTGAGGTACGACACTAGGGAGGTTGTCATGGCGCTGTCGGAATATGAGCAGAAGATGCTCGAACAGCTCGAGGCCCAGCTCCGCGATGAGGATCCAAAGCTGGCCGAGTCTTTTCAGCCTGCCCGGCAGGTCTCACTCAGGAGACTTGTTCTCGGCATCTTCATCATCGTTGCCGGTCTCGGCGTGCTGATCGCCGCGGTTGCCTTTAGCCTGAGCTGGCTCGGCATCATCGGCTTCGTTGTCATGCTTGGAGGTGCGATGTACACGTTCTCTGGACCGATCGGTCAACTCACCCCGGGTGGAGGAGCGCCACGTCCTACCGAGGATCCGAAGGCGTCATTTATGTCGCGTCAGGAAGAGTTGTGGAACCGCCGCCGCGAGCAGGACGGCCGCTGACCCCCACACCCCTCCACACACATCGTTGACCCGGCTTCGGCCGGGTTTTTCGTGCGCCTCAGCCGCCTCCACTCCGATTGCGCCCCTCGGTGCGTCAACGTGTGCCATCAAAGGCAGCTTTTCTCCTCCACCCAATATTTCCCTGCGGTATCAAGGGAAGAGCCGACCTTGAGCGCGTATTCCCCTTGCGCGTGGGGGGAAGTGGGGTAAAGTGGTGGCCAGCTGATGGCCGGGGAGGTGAGTCAGATGTTCCTAGGCACGTACGAGCCCAAACTCGACGACAAGGGGCGTGTGATTCTGCCTGCCAAGTACCGCGAGCAACTCGCTGGCGGTCTGGTCATTACGCGAGGCCAAGAGCACTGTTTGTACGTGTTCAAGGTCGAGGACTTCATGCACATGCAGGAGGACGCCCGGAAGGCACCCCTCTCGAACAGGGAAGCCCGCAACTACCTGCGGGTTTTTCTTTCAGGAGCAGTCGACCAGGAGCCCGATAAGCAGGGAAGAATTAACATCCCGGCAAACCTGCGGACGTATGCGGGCCTCGAGCGTGACCTCGCGGTCATCGGTGCGGGTAACCGTGTCGAGATCTGGAACTCGCAGTCGTGGGCACGCTTCCTGGAAGAGCAGGAGGCCGCGTTCGCGGAGCGGGACGAAGAGATTATCCCAGGAGTTCTATAGCCGCCTTGGCGGCGGCTCCCTCCCGTGGTTCTGGCACCAATTCCCCAATGCCAGAGATACGGGAGGGAACCGCCGTTAAGGGTTTGTCAGGAGGTGCGATGAGCGCAGCGGACAAGCACGTTCCCGTGCTCGTCGACACATGTATGGAGCTTCTTGCCCCTGCGATCGACGGACCCTCCCTTCTCTTCGACGCCACACTCGGCATGGGCGGCCACACTGAGGCCGCGCTTACGAGGTTCCCGGATGTCCGAGTCATCGGAATCGACCGCGATCCTCAGGCAATCACGCTCGCATCGGACAGGCTTGCCCCTTTTGGCGACAGGTTTATCGCCGAGCACGCTGAATACGACAGAATCGAAGACATTACGGCCATGTACGGTCGACCGAATGCGATCCTCATGGACCTCGGTGTCTCGTCGCTCCAGCTCGACGATGCGGCCCGCGGGTTCGCCTACTCCCAGGATGCTCCGCTCGACATGCGGATGGATACCTCGAAGGGCAGGACCGCGTCTCAACTCATCTCCGAGGCAACGCACGGTGAGCTGGCACGGATCATCTCCCTTTATGGGGAGGAGAAGTTTGCCTCGCGGATCGCCTCACGAATCGTCGAACATCCCGACAGAGCCTCGATAACGACCGGTGAGCTCGCTGAGCTGGTGAAGTCGGCCATTCCGGCTGCCGCTCGGCGCACGGGAGGTAATCCCGCGAAGCGGACGTTCCAGGCGCTACGGATCGCTGTGAACGACGAGCTCGGCATTCTCGAGCGAGCAATCCCGCGGGCCATGGATGCGCTCGAGGTCGGAGGCAGACTCGTCGTCGAGTCGTACCACTCGCTCGAGGACCGCATTGTCAAGCGTGCAATGCAAGGCGGAGCGACATCGACAACGCCGATCGGCGTGCCTGTCCAAATGGACTCTCCACCTTTCCGGCTTATCACGACACGGGCCATCCAGGCCGACGAGGCCGAAATAGCCGCCAATCCCCGATCAGCGTCGGTACGGGTCCGTGCCTGCGAGAAACTACACGAAGGAAGACGATGAGCGCCTCAGCCCACGCACCAGCTCGCCCCGTACGCCGGCCCATCGTCACCGGACTACCGACGATCGAAGTTGTTCCGAGCCCCGCACCGGTACGGGGCTTTGTCGCGGCGACGATCGCCTGCATCATACTGTTCTGCGGTGCCCTTGCGACAGTCTTTGCTCTTAACACCGCCATGGTCGAAGGGGCCTACGAAATCCAGCAGAAACAAGTTCTTCTCAACGACCTGGCAGACACGCAGGGCACACTCGTCGATGAGATCGCGCAGGCGTCGACAGCGGTTGAATTGCGGGTGCGTGCAGAGGCTCTCGGACTCGTTCCGGCATCCGAGATTCGACACGTTGACCTGGGAGAAGGTGTCGTTAGCGCCGGCATCGGAGGCAACGCGCCATAATGGCAGACGTGAGTACCACGTCCCGGCTGAAACTCCCGTCCTTCCTCAGGCGAGATAGGAAGCGTCCCAGCGGAAGCCTTATCTCTCGGCTGCGTGTCATCGTCGCGTTTTTCTTGGTCGGCCTTGTTCTTCTCGGGCTGCGGCTCATCGACCTTCAGGTCGTCCGGGCGGACACTCTTGCCGAGACGGCGATCCAGTTCCGGTCACGTACCTACGCGATCCCGGCGGAGCGCGGTGAGATCCTCGACGCGAACGGACACGTGCTCGCAGTCTCCAGGGAGCGCTACAACGTCGCCGTCAATCAGCATCTCGTCGAGTCGTACGTACGCCGCGACGAAGATGGCGCGATCATTGGGCGCGGGGCGCCTGCGGCTGCAAGTGTTCTCGCATCGATCCTCGACATGGACGAGGCGCGCCTCGCTGGCATCCTCCACGGCGGGGAAACAAAACAAAGCTGGGTCTATCTGGCCAAAGATGTGTCGCCAGAGGTGTGGCGGCAGATCAACTCGTACGGCATTCCCGGAATTGAGCCGGAGCAGCTCATGCGACGGGAGTACCCCAACGGAAGGGTTGGGGCGTCAATCCTTGGCTTCGTCGGTGAGGACGACGAGGGAGGGCGCCGCGGCCAGGCCGGCATCGAACGCAGCATGGACGAGACCCTGACAGGTGTTGACGGCTCGATGACGGTTGAGATTTCCCGTTCCGGCGCCGTTATCCCGACGGGACGGACGATCGAGGAGCCTGCCGAGCACGGAAGTAGCGTGACGCTGACTGTCGATGTCGACCTCCAATTCGCTCTTGATGAGGCATTGGAACGTTCAGTTTCGGAACAGGGTGCGGAGTGGGGGTCCGCTATTGCTATCGAAGTTGGCACCGGACGTGTACTTGCGCTGTCTGATACGCACACCTTCGATCCGGAGAATCCACAGGCGGGCGGGTCGATCGGCTCACGGGCAATCCAGTCACCCGTTGAGCCAGGTTCGTCCGGCAAGCTCATGACGTTCGCGGCCGCGTTCGATCAGGGACAGGTGAGTGCAACGTCAGTCTTCCCGACGGCGTCGGTGCTGACGATGCCAAATGGAGAAACGATCCGCGACAACGAACCCCACCCCGCCGAGAACCTCACGGTGGCCGGTATCCTCGCCAAGTCGTACAACACCGGTCTCATCCAGATCGGCGATACGGTCCCTGACGATGTTCGGTTTGACTACATGCAGGCTTTCGGACTCGGCCAACGTACCGGCATCGAGCTCCCCGCCGAATCCCCGGGAATCTTCGCCGACTATTCGACGTGGGGCCCTCGCGAGCGGTATACGACGATGTTCGGGCAGGCCTATGCCCTGACAACCGCTCAGCTCGGCCAGATGGTGGCGACGATTGCGAACGGGGGAGTGCGCACCGATCTTCACATCGTCGACTCGGTCACCCTCCCCGATGGGTCTGTCGAACCGACGATCATCGATGAGCCTGCTCGCGTCGTCACGGAGGACACGGCGGACCAGATGCTCGGGATCATGCAGGCGGTGACCGAGAACGGCTCCACAGGCTACTATGCGCGTATTGACGGGTACAATGTTGCGGGCAAGACCGGCACCGCTCAGATGCCGGACGGGAGCGGGGGACTCACCCACCGCGTTGGTACCTTCGCGGGCGTCGTCCCGGCAGACGATCCCCAGATCGCCATCGCCGTCGTCGTCTATAACGGGAAGGGCCCGGGCTACGGCTCCGAGACCGCTGCCCCCGTCTTCGGCGAGTTCGGCGCCTTTGCTGTCAGGCATCTCGGAATCTCACCGTCGCCGGTGCCTCTCGTCCAATACCCGTGGTCGGAAGCAGAGCTCCAGCATTCGTCTGCCAACGGGCTCCTGTCTGACAACGGCTCCTATAGAGAATTGGTAGATCGATGAAGTTGCGCTCCCTCGCCGCCCTTGGCCTGACGGTCATGGGCGACGCTGACATCACCGGAGTTGCCGCAGACAACCGCGCGGTCACCCCCGGCGACCTGTTTGCGGGAGTTCCCGGTGATCACGTCCACGGCGCGCGCTTTGCGTCAGATGCGGTGGGCCGTGGCGCGGCCGCGGTCCTGACGGACGATGCGGGTGCGGAGCACGTGCCGGCCGGCACTCCTTTCGTCATCGCCCCGGACGTTCAGGGTGTTCTTGGCCGCGTTGCGGCTCTCGCCTACGGCGAACCCGCGAAGCGGCTCCGTAGCTTCGCGGTGACGGGAACGAACGGCAAGACAACGACGGCCTACATGGTCGAGCACATTCTCGCCCGACTCGGTTCGATCACCGGCCTCGTCGGCACGGTCGCGCTCCAAATAGCTGGCGAGGACGTCCCGGCTCGATTGACGACACCGCAACCGGCCGACCTTCAGCGTTTCCTTGCCACCTTGGTCGAGGCGGGAGGTACGGATCTCGTCATGGAGGTCTCCTCCCACGCCCTCGCTCAACGAAGAACCGACCCAATCCGATACACCGTGGCTGGTTTCACAAACTTGACGCAGGACCATCTCGATTACCACGGGACGCTGGACGAGTATTTCGAGGCGAAGGCACTCCTGTTCGCAGAGGACAAGTGCGAACGGGCCGTTATCTGGACCGATGACGAGTATGGGTTTCGCCTGTGGGCGAGACTGGCCAGCAAGGGCAGGCCCGTCGCCTGGGTCGGCCGGACGGATCGCGACGGACGCGGATGGCTTGTCCAGGGGAGCAGGAACTTCACGCTCACCGGCGACGCGAAGTATTCCTGTCACATCGGCCTACCCGGCGAATTCAACATCGCCAACGCTGCGCTCGCGGCCGCCATGGTACTGGAGTCCGGGATCCCCGGGGCGGCTGAGGCGATCGCCGACATCACCCCGATGGTTCCGGGGCGGATGGAGGTCCTGAGCGAACATCCCCGCGTTATCGTCGACTTCGCCCACAACGCCGACGCATTAGAGAAGGTCATTTCCTCGCTGCGCAATGACACGAGTGGCCGGCTCATCACGCTCACGGGTTCTGCGGGGGATCGTGACGCACTCAAGCGTCCGATTATGGGCAGGGTTGTCGCCGATGGCTCTGATGTCTTCTACCTCACCGATGATGATCCACACAGTGAAGATCCGGCGAAAATCCGGGCGGAGGTCCGCGCGGGAGCCGAGGGTCGTGTTGAGATTAGGGAGATCGGGGACCGCGCCGAGGCAATCCGCCACGCTATCCTGACGGCTCGTCATGATGACACGGTTCTCCTCGCTGGACGGGGGCATGAGACTATTCAGGAAGTCGGAAGCGACCTCATTGAGCTTGACGACCGCGTGGTTGCGAGGGAGGCCCTCGCGCGAAGGGACAGGGCATGATTCCACTTTCTCTCAACAGAGCTGCCGCCGCCGTCGGCGGCAGGCTACTCGCAGAGGGTTGCGGTGATGATCTCATCAGCGCCGCGACGATTGACTCGAGGTCGATCACGGGGGGCGAGCTCTTCGTCGCAATCCGCGGCGAACGAGTCGATGGCCACGACTACGCGAAAGCCGCGCTTGATGCGGGCGCAGCTGCAGTTCTCATCGAGGACGAGGACCGTGCGCGTGCAACAGGTGCGGATCCGGCTCGCCTCGTGTGGGTCCCCTCGACGCAGGATGGGCTGGGAGCGCTGGCGAAGGACAATCTTGCCCGCATTCGCCAGGTTGCAGATCCACTCGTTGTGGGTGTGACCGGCTCCGTTGGCAAGACGACAACAAAGGATCTTCTCGCGGCGATCCTCGCCGAGCGAGGCCCGATCATCGCCCCGCCCGGATCCTTCAACAACGAGCTTGGCCTGCCTCTGACGGTGTTGCGTGCAGATGAGACGACGGCAACGCTCGTTCTGGAGATGGGGGCGGACCGTATCGGCAACCTCGAACACTTGACGTCGATCGCCCCGCTCGACATCGGTGCTGTCCTCGCTGTCGCCCGCGCCCACATCGGCGAGTTTGGCGGCATCGAGAACGTCGCGAAGGCGAAGTCCGAGCTCGTTTCCGGGATTCTGCCGCACGGGACGGCCGTTCTCAACGCTGATGACCACCGCGTCGTGGCGATGGCGGCCAAAGCTCCAGCGGTTGTCACGTTCGCGGCCAGCGGGAACGGTGACGTCTACGCATCCGACATCGTTCTCGGAGCGGACGGCAGACCGTCCTTCACCCTCAACGACGGCGGATCAGCTGTACGGGTAGAGCTCGGCCTTGTTGGTGCCCATCATGTGTCTAACGCTCTCGCCGCGGCTGCGGTCGCCCGTGTCGCGGGGCTGTCCCTGGACGCCATTGCGACCAGCCTCAGTGGGCTAGGCGCAGCATCCCCGCACAGGATGGACGTGTGGCATGCCGGTGAATTAACCGTCATCGACGATTCCTACAACGCCAACCCTGATTCCATGCGTGCGGGCCTACGGGCGCTCGCACAGCTGTCGGGGGAAGGACAGTCGCTCGCTGTGTTGGGCGCCATGCTCGAGCTCGGAGAGGAGTCCGATCGTGAGCATGAAGCAATCGGACGCGAGCTCGCAGAGCTCGGCATCGACGCTGTCATCGCGGTCGACGCTCCCGGCATTGCGGCCGGTGCGCGGAGCTCCGGTGTCGACACCCGTGAGGCGGCCAGCGTGAGTGAGGCCTGGCCCATCCTGCTTGAACGGGCGTCTTCTGGCACTATCCTGTTCAAGGGTTCGCACGGATCGAAGATCTGGCAGCTCGCCGACCGGCTGAAGGAGCAACTGTGCTGAGCATCATGGTGTCCATGGGAGTGGCGATGGTGATCTCCCTCTTCGGCACCCCACTCTTCATCAAGCTCTTGGTGAAGAAGCAGTACGGCCAGTTCATCCGCCAGGATGGTCCGACATCTCATCAGACAAAGCGCGGAACTCCGACGATGGGTGGGGTCGTCATCATCCTCGCCACCGTCATTGGCTACGCGGTTGCCAACATGACAGCGGGCAGGCTGCCCGGTGCGTCCGGTTGGCTCCTCATGTTCCTCATGGTCGGCATGGGAATGATCGGATTTGCCGACGATTACATCAAAATCACGAACCAGCGTTCCCTCGGTCTCAGACCTCTTGGGAAGATGATTGGGCAGGCGCTCATCGGCGTCCTCTTCGCCGTCCTTGCCCTGCAGTTCCGCAACGCTGACTTCCGCACTCCAGCTTCCCTTCGCATCTCCTTCGTGCGCGACACAGACATCACGCTTGCCTTCTGGGGAGTGGGGATCGGTGTCATCCTCTTTGTCCTGTGGGCGAACTTCCTCATCACGGCCTGGTCGAATGCAGTCAACCTCACCGATGGGCTCGACGGTTTGGCCACCGGCGCTTCGATGATCGCGTTCGGCGCATACACGATCCTCACGGTCTGGCAGTCGAATCAGTCCTGCCTGTCGGTGCTCGATCCGTCGACCGGCTGTTACGAAGTACGCGATCCGCGCGACCTGGCGATGATCGGTGCCGCGATTGTCGGCGCCTGTTTCGGCTTTTTGTGGTGGAACGCGTCACCGGCACAAATCTTCATGGGCGACACCGGCTCGCTCGCTCTCGGCGCGGCCTTCGCAGGAATGTCGATTCTGTCGCGCACAGAGTTCCTCGCCGTCCTCATCGGCGGTCTCTTCGTCATCATCGTCATGTCTGACGTCATCCAGATCGGAGTTTTCAAACTGACGAAGAAGCGTGTGTTCCGAATGGCGCCACTCCATCATCACTTCGAGCTGAAAGGCTGGGGTGAGGTGACAATCGTCATCCGGTTCTGGATCATCGCGGCCCTCTTGGCGGCACTCGGTGGCGGACTGTTCTACACCGAATGGCTAGCAATCCAGTGAGACGTAAGTCGAGTCTGACCGACCTTGACGGGGCGCGCGTCGCCGTCGCCGGCATGGGAGTATCTGGCACCGCGAGCACGGCCGCGCTCGCGGACACGGGCGCACTCGTGTCGCAGTGGGATGGGCGGGGTGATGACGTGGGCGCTCGCCTCCTCACTCCAGCGGCGCTCCTCGACTGGAAGCCGGATATTGTCGTGGTCTCCCCGGGACTCCCCGCTGTTGGCGACGTGCATGCGGCCCTGCGTCAGGCTCGCATCCCGATCTGGTCAGAAGTTGAGCTCGCCTGGCGCTTGCGCACCCGCGACGAGCAGGGACAGTCCGCGCCATGGCTTGCCGTGACGGGCACGAATGGCAAAACGACGACGGTGCAGATGGCGGCGGCCATGGCGGCGGAAGCTGGGATGAACGTCGCCGCGGTCGGCAACGTCGGCGACCCCATTGTCACCGCAGTGACGAAAGACGATGGACCCGATCTACTCGTCGTCGAGCTCTCCTCGTTCCAGCTTCACTCGACGTCGAGCATGTCTCCACTCGCGGCGGGATGCCTCAACATTGCCGACGATCATCTCGACTGGCACGGCTCCCGCGAGGCCTACCGTGACGCGAAGGCACGGGTGTACGAAAACGCGCAGGTCGCATGCCTCTATCCGGTTGATGATCCGATCGTCTCTGCGATGGTCGAGGAGGCGAACGTTATCGAGGGTGCCCGCGCCATCGGTCTGACTCGCGGGGTCCCAGGCCCCGGCCAGATCGGTCTCGTCGAGGACATCGTCGCCGAGCGCGCCTACGGCCCGAGCCGATTTCACTCGGCACACGAACTTTTCCAGCTCGACGATCTCGCCCACCTTGCTCACGGCGAGGTGCCCCTTCACCTTCTGAGTGACGCGATGATGGCTGCGGGCCTTGTCCGCGCTGCCGGGATCGAGCCGAGTGCCGTTAGGTCGGCGTTACGGCGATTCAGCATGGGTGAGCACCGAATCGAGACTGTCGCCGTTACCGACGGCATCACGTGGATTGATGACTCGAAAGCAACGAACGCCCACGCGGCCCGCGCCTCGATCCGAGCCCAAGAGGACGGATCGGTCGTCTGGATTGCGGGCGGGGTGAGCAAAGGCGCCGAGTTCGCCTCCCTCGTCGCCGACATTGCCCCGAAGTTGCGCGCCGCAGTTGTCATCGGCGTCGATCAGGCGCCTCTGTTGCAGGCACTGAAGTCGCAGGCCCCGGGCGTGCCCGTCACCGCCATACCCCCGGGCTCGGCTACAGTCATGGCAGAGGCCGTGTCAGCGGCGCGGGCCCACGCCGGCCCCTCGGCCGTCGTCATGCTCGCACCGGCCTGTGCGTCCTGGGACCAGTTCGTGTCCTACGCCGATCGCGGCACCCAGTTCACCCGTGCAGTCTTGGAGTAAAAGATGAGCGTCCCCCTCACACCTGAGCGGTCAAGAGACGTCATCCGCGAAGCCATCATCCTCATCCTCACCTCAACCCTCATCCTCACGGTCCTCGGGGTTGTCATGGTGTTCTCCGCGACCTCTGTCTCGTCGATTTCGGTCGCGATCAGCCTTGACGATCCGAGCGTTCGTTTCGCGATGGCACAGCGCCAGCTCCAGTTCGCCGTGGCTGGTGTGGTCCTCATGGTGATTTTCTCCCTCGTCCCCGTCGCTCTCTACCGGAAGGCGGCATGGCCGATCTTCGCGCTCGGGATCGTCCTCCAGCTCCTCGTGCTCACTCCCCTCGGGGACACGGTCGGCGGCAACACAAACTGGATCTCGCTCGGCGGCGTCAATATCCAGCCGTCCGAGTTCCTCAAGCTTGCGTCGGCGCTATGGCTTGCCGTCATGCTCGGGCGGATGAAACGCGAGGAGATGACGGACATGAGGCGGGTTCTCAATCCCGCCGGTGCCGGAGCAATCGCGGCCCTCATCGCCGTTCTCGCCGGTCAGGACATGGGTACCGCCATCATCTACGTCCTCATGTTCGCAGCCGGGTTCTTCCTCGCCGGCGTTCCAGCACGCTGGTTCGCGGGCGCTGGCCTGTTCGTCGGCCTTGCCGCGGTCCTTCTTGTCGCGATCCAGAGTTCGCGGCTCAACCGCATCGTCGATTACGCGCAAAACCTCTTCACGATGCCGGATATCCACGCGCCGACGCAGTCTGACTACGCCATGTGGGCTTTCGGGACGGGCGGCATCGGCGGCGTCGGACTGGGAGCCTCCCGCGAGAAATGGAATTATCTTCCCGAGGCGCACAATGACTTCATCTTCGCAGTCATCGGTGAGGAGCTTGGCTTCTTCGGTGGGCTCGCTGTCATCCTCCTCTACGTCGTCCTCGGCTTCGGCATGCTCCGCATCATCACGCATCACAGTGAGATGTGGGTTCGCTGTTTCGTCGCGATGATCGCGATGTGGCTCGTCGGGCAGGCCCTGCTCAATATGATGGTTGTGACCGGCGTGCTTCCGGTGTTCGGTGTGCCTTTGCCCTTCATTTCCCAGGGCGGATCCGCTCTCGTCGCCTGTCTTCTTGCCGTGGCGACCGTCGTCTCAGCTGCGCTCAGCCACCCCGGTGTCGCAAAATCGCTTCGTCTGCCCCGGATGTCGTACCGGTCCACCGCCGCCGTAAGGAGCCCCCGATGAGAATCTTGGCCGCAGCTGGCGGCACCGCCGGTCATGTCAACCCTATGCTCGCCACCGCCGAGCAGCTCATGTGTCGGGGCCACGAGGTCATCGCCGTTGGAACAGCCACCGGTCTTGAAGCTGATCTTGTCCCCGCCGCGGGCCTCGAGCTCGTGACGATCGAACGGATTCCGCTGCCCCGCAGGCCCTCTCTTGACCTCGTCCGGCTACCGGGCCGGCTCACCCGGGCAGTCCGCGACCTTCGAGCCATCCTCCGCGACCGTGATATCAGCGTCGTGCTTGGCTTCGGTGGCTACGTCTCGGCGCCTGTCTACCTGGCGGCGCGCAAGGAGAACATCCCGATTGTCGTCCAGGAACAGAACGTTCGCGCCGGAATCGCGAACAGGCTTGGCGCACGCTGGGCGAAGGCCGTATCTCTCACGTTCGAGACGACCAAGCTCGAGGCAAGAAAAGGGGTCACTCACGTCACGGGCCTTCCGCTACGTCCCGCCATCAGCGCACTGGCTGCAGATCGCCGCGATCCCGAGGAGGCTCGCGCACGCAGACGTTCGGCAGCGGCACGTTTTGGGCTCGATCCCGATGATCGCATCATTGTGGTGACCGGTGGCTCCTCCGGCGCCCGCCGACTCAACACGGGCTTCTCCGCCGCAGGCGCCGATGTCGTGAGACACGCACAGGTGTTGCACGTGACCGGAAAAGGCAAAGAGTCCGATATCGCGCCGGGCGCGTTGAGCGACCGCTATCGGACAGTCGAGTACGTGACGGATATGGAGGAGGTTTATGCGATGGCGGACCTTGTCGTTACCCGGGCCGGTGCGGGGATGGTGGCTGAACTGGCGGCGCTCGCACTTCCCGCCGTCGTCGTACCACTCCCCATCGGGAACGGGGAGCAGTACCTCAACGCTCAGGCTTACATCGAATCGGGCGGCTTCGTCCACATAGCCGATGCTGATTTCACAGCGGATGCCGTCCGCTCCCGCATCATTCCCCTCCTGAACAGCGAAAAGCTCGCACGGAGTTCGGCCCATCTTGCGGACGCTGGCGTGTCCGACGGAGCAGTGGCCGTTGCAGATCTTGTGGAGGCAGTCGTATGAGATTCCATTTCATCGGTATTGGCGGGGTCGGTATGGCGGCGGTGGCTGAGCTTCTCGCCGCCCGCGGCCAGACCGTCGAGGGTTCCGACAGGTCAGCCTCAGCGAACACGGCCCGGCTCGAGAGCCTTGGCATGACAATCCACATCGGTCACGAGGCTGGTCACGTCCACGAGGACGCAGTTCTTGTCGTCTCGTCCGCGATCAAGGAGTCCAATCCTGAGCTCGCGGTGGCCCGTTCTCGCGGCCAGCGCATTATTCACCGGTCGCAGGCACTTGCGCTCGCCGCGGAGGGATACGACTTTATTGCCGTTGCTGGCGCTCACGGGAAGACAACGACATCAGGCATGCTGGCTGTCGCTCTCACCGCGGCCGGTCTCGATCCGTCATATGCCATCGGCTCCACCCTCCTCGGGGGTGCATCGGGTGCGAAGCTGGGACAGGGACGAGCGTTCGTTGCGGAGGCCGATGAGTCCGACGGCTCATTCCTCAACTATTCGCCATCGGTTGAGATCGTGACGAACATCGAGCCCGACCATCTCGACCATTACGGGGATGCGGAGAGCTTCGAGCAGGCCTTCGCTGAGTTCGCTGACCGCAGGGTTCCGGGCGGGCTTCTCATCGCCTGTGCGGACGACGATGGCGCGAGGCGTCTTCTGGCTGCGACAGGCGGAAGGCGCTGGTCGTACGGAACAAGCGGACCTGCCGGTGTTGACGCCCACGTCCACCTTGACATCACCGGGCCGACAACCGGCCACGTGACGTTGACGTCGGAGCTGGGCTCGCCTAAGTCGGCAGAACTCTCGCTGGCGGTCGCTGGCGATCACATGCTCCGCAATGCGGTAGCTGTCTGGGCGGTCGGCCTTGAGCTTGGCGTCGAGCCGAAGGCGATGGCCGAGGCCATCAGCACATTCGAAGGCACGGGACGGCGTTTCGAGCGCAAAGGTACTGTGCGCGACATTGTTGTCGTCGATGATTATGCGCACCACCCGACCGAGGTCGCCGCGACGCTCACCGCCGCCCGAACACAGACCGACGGCAGCATTCGAGTTATTTTCCAACCTCACCTTTACTCCCGAACACAGAACTTCGCAGCCGAGTTCGCACGTGCGCTCGACCTCGCGGATGATGTCATTGTCACGGGCGTGTACGGCGCACGTGAGGAGCCCGTCGAGGGGGTCGATGGGCACATCATCGCCGACAGAATGGTCCGTGGTGACTTTATTGAGGACATGCATGAGGCGGCCGCTGCCATATCGAGCCGCGCCGAGCCAGGCGACCTCATCATGACGATGGGAGCGGGGAGCGTGACCGCTCTAACGTCGGAGATTCTGGCGGCGCTGTGAGACCACCGAAGCAACCCCGCCGGTCGGCGCCTCGGTCCCCGGAGCGGCAGCCGACGGGCGAGCCGGTTCGCCAGAGCGCCTCAAGGGATGTGCCTGCCCACGAGGGTTCTCTCGCGTCTCGACCGGTGCGAAATCAGCCCCCTGAAAGCGCGCCACCAGCATCGGCGGAGCTGGGAACAAGCGTGCGTGCACGTGTCGCAAAACTCCGGCGGGAGCGCATGAAAAGTGCCCCGGAAAAGCCGCCCGTCCCGGCCCACCGAAAGCGATCCTCGGACCCCTATCCGCTGAGCGAAAAGATTGAACTGCGCAGGAGAGCCCGCCGCAGGGCGCTCCTCATTCGGCTCGCGGTGACAGCTGGAGTGCTGGCACTCGCCGGAGGCGCCGTCTGGGTGCTTTTTTTCTCGTCTGTCTTCGCTGTACGGGAGACGAACGTCGTGACAGACGATCCAGCAGGGGTTCTCAACGAGGCGGAGATCTCCGACATCCTCTCCGGGGTTGAGGGAACCCCTGTGCTTCGCCTTGCTGAGCGTGACATCGAGGAACGTCTGCTCGCGATACCGGCTGTTGCGAACGCGCGGGTTGATGGAGTATTTCCGCGCGGGATGGATGTGGAGATCACGGCGCGGGTTCCTGTCGCGTGCGTCGGCGCAGCCGAAAGTTGCGTGGGGATCGATGTCGAGGCGATGCGCCTCGACGTGGGGCCGGAGCTTCAGGCCGCACTGCCGAAGGTGACGATGGACTTGGACTCGGGTTGGGCGGCAGAGCATCTCCAGGGCTTGCTTGACGCGCTTGCCGCTCTGCCAGATCACGTCCATTCGGCCGTGACGAGCGCGTCGGTCAGCGAAAGCGGGCTCATTGAGTTTGCGCTCGAATCCGGCACGATCAAGTGGGGCCGGTCGGAAGAGAACGAGAAGAAGGCGCGTGTTATCGCCGTGCTCCTCACCCAGGAGGCTGGCACCTATGACGTGACGATGCCGAACGCCCCGGTGACTTATTGACGAGTTTCGACATCCGGCGCGTCGATCATTGAACGCGGTCGATCCGGTCCGTAACTTATGCGCGAGGTTGGAGCCAAGAAACCTCAACCCGCACTTGAGGTCCCGGAGGAAACATGTCGACAATCAACAATGCAGCCAACATCAAAGTCATCGGCGTCGGCGGCGGCGGCGTCAATGCCGTCGACCGCATGATTCAGGACGGTCTCTCCGGAGTCGAGTTCATTGCTGTCAACACAGACGGCCAGTCCCTCGTCAAATCTGAGGCGGAGACGAAGCTCGACATCGGCCGTTCGGTCTCCAACGGCCTCGGCGCGGGTGCCGACCCGGCAATCGGCCGCAAGGCAGCCGAGGAGAACGTCGAAATCATCCGGGCAGCTCTCGAGGGTGCCGACATGGTGTTCGTGACCGCGGGCGAGGGCGGCGGCACCGGGACCGGCGCCGCTCCGATCGTCGCCAATGCCGCACGCGACCTTGGTGCCTTGACCGTGGGGGTTGTTACGCGGCCCTTTGACTTCGAAGGCCGCCAGCGCGCTAACAACGCCACCGCAGGGATCAAGGAGCTTCGCCAGGCCGTCGACACCCTCATCGTCATTCCCAACGACCGGCTCCTCGAAATTGCGGAGAAGGAGCTGTCGGTTCTCGAGGCGTTCCACATGGCTGACGAGGTCCTCCGCTCCGGCGTCAAGGGCATCTCCGACCTCATCACGATCCCGGGCCTCGTCAACCTCGACTTCGCCGACGTCAAGGCGGTCATGAAGGACGCAGGAACTGCGATCATGGGCATTGGCTCCGCCTCGGGCGAGGATCGTGCCATGAGGGCGACAGAGAACGCAATTTCCTCCCCGCTTCTCGAGGCCCGTATCGACGGCGCTCACGGCGTCCTCCTCTCCTTCCAGGCGGGTGCGGACTTCTCGATGCAGGAGCTCGCCCGCGCCTCGCAGCTCGTCAAGGAGTCGGTTGACCCGAACGCGAACATCATCGTTGGCCACATCATCGAAGATTCACTCGGCGACGTCGTCAACGTCACCGTCATCGCTGCGGGCTTTGACGAGGCCGACGATCACATCGCCACCGGCCGCATGCCCGTCGCCCAGCAGGTTCCGCCCAGCGCCCCCGCCGAGCCCGCGGAGAAGCCGGTCCAGGCAGTTGCTCACGAGGTCGAAGATCCTGGCCACCTCGTCTCGCCCGCGGCGCCTGTTGTGCCCGCAGCTCAGAGGGTGTCGGGCGATGAGCGGATCCGTGCCGATCTCGACATCCCGTCCTTCCTCTTCAACGAGGACTGAACATCCGCATCATCAGAGTTGAACTGCCGGGCTCAATAGCCGGTTTTACGGCTCGGGAGCCTGGCGGTTTATATGCCGGCAATGTTGCGAATCATGTCGGCGACCGTCCGGCGAACGTGCGCCGCTGGCGCGAGCGACTCGAAATCGAGACAGGGTCGCTCGCGTGGATGAACCAGGTTCACGGAACGACGATCGTTCCGGCGCAGACAGATGCTGTGCCAACCGCTGATGGACTCACGCTCCGCCCGGGTCAGGGTGCGGCAGTCATGGTCGCCGACTGTGTTCCCCTCCTCATCAGCGGAGAAACGGATGATGATCGGCTCGGCGCCGTCGTCCACGTCGGCAGGGCGGGTTTGCTTGGCGGTATCGTCGATGCCGCCATCGACATCTTCCAGGTAGCAGGGATAACGGACATCTCCGCGGTCATCGGTCCTGCTATTTGCGGGGCGTGCTACGAGGTCGGAGAGGATCTCGCCGTCGAGGCCGAACAGCTACTGCCGGGAAGCTCATGCACAACCCGCTGGGGCACGCCAGGAATTGACATTCCCGGAACTGTGGCCCGGATTCTCACGAACCGCGGGGTCCGGGTCGACACACTCGACATCTGTACGATGGAGGACGAGCGCTTCTTCTCCCATCGCAGAGAACCCGGTGGGACTGGACGATTCGCCGGATTCCTCGTGTTGGATCGCGACACTCCGTCTCGCTTGCCCGCAGGGGGAGACCCCCTGCTCTAACTTGAAGATGGCATGCCACTGAGAGAAGGGGGAGCGCGCCATGGGAATGTTTGAGCGCTTCATGGAGAAGGCCTCGCTCGCTGACGAGAGCGAAGAGTACCTCGATGACGAGGGCTACGAGTACGAGAACTACGACGAGGAGGCCCCTGTGAGTAGCATCAGGGCCGTGACGCCGGCCGAGGAGGTCTCCCGGATCGCCACCTGTTGGCCTCGCACATTCGCCGACATTCAGACGTTCGCCGATGAATTCCGCAAGGACCTTCCGGTCATCCTCAACCTCTCCCAGGCTGACGATGCAGCACGGCAGCGGATCGCGGACTTCGCCCTCGGAGTTTGCTACGGCCGGGGCGGCAACCTCAACCAGATCTCGGACGATGTGTTGCTCATGACTCCGTACTCGGTGCGGATGGAAGAGCATCGCGCTGACGGGACCAACCGACTCGGTCGTTAATGATCCTCCTTCTCACAATCCTGTTCTGGGCGCTATCGCTCTACACGTTTGTCCTTTTTGGCCGAGTCGTCATCGACCTCGTCTCCGTCTTCTCGCGAGACTGGCGTCCGACGGGCGGCCTGCTCATCCTTGCGAACATGGTGTTTCGTCTGACAGACCCGCCCCTGCGGTTCCTCAGGCGATTTATCCCGCCCCTGAGGATGGGTCCAGTGGCACTTGATATGGGGTTCCTTGTCCTCTTCTTCGGTGTCTCGATCGCCCAATGGATCATCCAAAGGATCATCATCGGACTCTAAGAGTTGACCTGACGCCTTTTCTGCGCTGACATTGACCGTGTTTCAGGATTGACTCGTGTAGTCTTATGTTCGATCCAGCACTTACTGACTGAAATTACGAGGTGAAGATATGGCGCTGCTCACTGAAGAGGATGTCGTAAACAAGACATTCGCCGAAACTCGCTATCGCGAAGAGGGCTACAACCAGGACGAGGTCGATGATTTCCTCGATGAGGTTGCGGAGACCATTAAGCAGCTGAGCGAGGAGCGCGATTCGTTGCGCGAGCAGCTCGCTACGGCCCAGGCGCGTGTTGGTGAGCTTGAGGCTGGCGCCGGTGATACTCCCGCGGCCGCCCCGCAAACGGCAGCCCCCCACGGGGTCGAGGAGTCCGGGGACCTGTCGAGCGCTGCGGCCGGTGTCCTTGCCCTCGCTCAGGAGCTCCATGACAAGTACGTCGCCGAGGGCAGGGAAGAGGGCGATCGCATCCTCGCTGAGGCGAACGCTGAGTCCACCCGCATCATCCGCGACGCGGAGGAGCAGCACAACCGCACCCTGACGAAGCTGGAGCAGGAGCGAGGCCTTCTCGAACGGAAGATCTCCGAACTGCGCGACTTCGAGCGCGATTACCGCTCTCGTATGAAGTCCTACCTGGAGTCCCTCCTGGCCAACGTCGATTCGGGCCAGGCCGGCGCCGGAAACATCTAGAGACTCGGAGTTCGATGGCGGCCTTCGGGCCGCCATCGTCATGCCATGTATAAGCGCGCACTGTCCTTCGGCCTCCTCGTCATCCTCGTCGATCAGGTGACGAAGTGGTGGGCCGAGAACGCCCTCGGAAACGGTGAGCGCATCTCCGTCATCGGCGATTTCCTCACGTTCGTCCTCGTCTACAACCCGGGCGCCGCTTTCTCGCTCGGCACGGGAAGCACGTGGATCTTCACGATCTTCTCGGTCGTTGTCGTCACCGCCATCATGTGGGTTTTGCGGAAGTGCGAATCTCGGGCGTGGGCGATCACTCTCGGAATCATCGCTGGCGGTGCCGTTGGCAATCTCATCGACCGCGTGTTCCGCGAACCGTCGGTCGGCCAGGGCCACGTCGTTGACTTCATTAGCTACAACGGATGGTTTGTCGGCAACGTTGCTGACATCGCTCTTGTTCTCGGCGTCATCGCACTCGTCATCATTGAATTGTTGGGAATTGAGTGTCGTGGGAGTGCGCCTGTGGAGGAGGCTGCGGATGAGTGAGCAGCGCACGTACTTCGTGCCGGACGGATTGGCTGGTGAACGTGTCGACGTTGGTGTCGCCCGACTGACCGGTCTATCACGGTCGAAGGCCGGGGAGCTCGTCGACGCGGATGCAGTGACCGTCGAGGGCAGCATCGTTGTCAGATCAAGACGCCTCATGGCAGGCGAACGGCTCGACGTCATCCTGCCCGCGCCGCAGGCCGCCGAGCCGGTCGAGACTCCGATCGACATGGATATCGTCCATGAAGATTCGGACATTATTGTTGTCGACAAACCTGCTGGTGTTGCCGCACACCCCTCGGTCGGATGGGAGGGTCCAAATGTTGTCGGAGCGCTCCGCGCCGCCGGGGTTACGATCACCTCACACGGCCCTGCCGAGCGGAAGGGCATCGTCCACCGGCTCGATGTCGGCACGTCAGGCCTCATGGCCGTTGCCAAGTCCGAACGTGCATACACAGCACTGAAGCGTGCCTTCAAGGAGCGCACGGTCGAGAAGATCTACCACTGCCTCGTCCAGGGGCATCCGTTCCCTCAGGTGGGAACGATCGATGCACCGATCGCCCGTGACCACCGCCACTCGTGGAAGATGGGGGTGGTGGCAGGTGGGAGGCCCGCGATTACTCACTACACGACGATCGAAACACTCGGCGGGGCAGCGCTACTTGAAATCGACCTTGAGACGGGCCGCACCCACCAAATCAGGGTCCACATGGCTGCCATCCATCATCCCGCGGTCGGTGACCCGCTCTACGGCTCTGATCCCACGCTGTCCGAGAAGCTCGGGCTGGATCGGCAGTGGCTCCACGCGTGCACACTGTCGTTCAACCACCCCGGAACGGGAAGACCGGTTACCTTTGAATCCGACTATCCTGAGGACCTGCAGCGGGCCCTTGACCGCATGAGAGAAGGAGACCTGTGGTGATCAGTCGCGTCCAGTCCGAGGAGGACATGGAGGCCGCCTGGGCCGTACGCAAAGAGGTGTTCGTCGACGAGCAAAACGTGCCGATCGAGGAAGAAATCGACGATCTTGACCAGGCGCCGACAACGATTCATTTGCTCGCCCGAGATGATGAGGGGCCTGCTGGCACCGGCCGAATCCTCCTCGACACCGCTGGTTATGTTCACCTCGGCCGCATCTGCATCGTCGCGCGCGTACGCGGGACCGGCCTCGGCAGGGAGCTCATGGCCGAGCTGGAAAAAGCCGCATACGACGCCTATGCGGACAACGGCAGGCTGACTATCGAGCTGTCTGCTCAGCGCGGTGCGCAGGGCTTCTATGAGAGCCTCGGGTACGACTACGTCAGCCACAGAGAGTATCTTGATGCAGGGATTTGGCACAAAGACATGAGGAAGACCATCGGCGGCTAAACTCGCTGCGGCCGTGACTACCACTTTTTTCACGTCCGGCAGAGATGGGTAGTGCACCCTCTGGCACCTCTCTTCCCTTCGGTGGCGGACCGACACTGTGACGATGGCCTTGTCGAATGTCCAGGTCAGGAGTCCTAGACTTGGTGCATGGCCGTTGCTGATAAGGATTTCGCGCATCTTCATGTCCACACCGAGTATTCGATGCTGGACGGTGCCGCGAAGATCGGAAAGCTCGTCGACGCGGCTGTTGCGAACGGCCAACCGGCCCTTGCGATCACAGATCACGGCTATCTGTTCGGGGCGTACGACTTTTATCGGACGGCGAAGAAGGCTGGGATCAAGCCGATTATCGGACTTGAGGCCTACATGACTCCCGGCATCTCCCGGTTCTCGAAGGAGCGTGTCCGCTGGGGCACCGAGGCCCAGCGGGCGGACGACGTGTCAGCAAACGGCGCCTACACGCACATGACTCTGCTCGCTCACTCGACCGAAGGCATGCACAACCTGTTCCGAATGGGCTCACGGTCATCGCTCGAGGGTCAGATGGGGAAGTGGCCCCGGATCGACCGCGAACTCCTCGAAATTTACTCGAACGGCCTCATCGGCACGGCGGGCTGTCCGTCGGGCGAGGTGCAGGTTCGCTTGCGTCTCGGTCAGTCGGCGGAGGCAATGAGAGCCGCCGGTGAAATGCAGGAGATCTTCGGACGCGAAAATTACTACGTCGAGATCATGGATCACGACAATCAGATCGAGCGGCGGGTTCGCAACGAGCTACTCGAGCTCGCGAAGAAGATCGGGGCCCCGATTATCGCGACGAACGACTCCCACTACGTCCATGAAGAGGATGCGAAGATTCAGGACGCGATGCTGTGCATCAACTCCGGTTCGCGGCTGACCGATCCGGATAGATTCAAGTTCGACGGTCACGGCTACCACCTGCGGACAACGGCTGAAATGGAACGGCTGTTCGGTGACATCCCCGGGGCGCTGTCCAACACGATCGCGGTCGCTGAACGGTGTGAGATGGAGTTCGTGACGTCGGCCGAAGGGGCGAACTTCATGCCGAAGTTCCCGGTCCCAGCTGGCGAGGACGAGACCTCCTGGTTCGTTAAGGAAGTCGAGAACGGCCTCCACGAGAGATTCGGCGAGCGAATCCCGGACGACGTCCGGTCACGGGCCGACTTCGAAGTTGAGGTCATCACCCGCATGGGGTTCCCCAGCTACTTCCTTGTCGTTTCCGACTACATCAAGTGGGCGAAGTCCCAAGGCATCAGAGTCGGTCCCGGTCGCGGTTCCGGCGCTGGCTCGATGGTGGCGTACGCCCTGCAGATCACGGACCTCAACCCGATTCCGCATGGTCTCCTCTTCGAGCGGTTCCTTAATCCCGAGCGCATCTCCATGCCCGATATCGATGTCGACTTCGATGAGCGCAGGCGTAACGAAGTTATCGAATACGTCGAGGAAAAATACGGCAAAGACAACGTCTCCCAGGTTGTCACCTACGGAACCATCAAGTCCAAGCAGGCTCTCAAGGATGCATCTCGGGTTCTTGGCTTCCCATTCGAAGTCGGCGAGAAGCTGACAAAGGCGATGCCGCCGTCCGTCCAGGGCAAGGACATTGCACTGTCCGATGTGTTCGATAAGAGCGCCAAACGATTTGCCGAAGCGTCGGAGTTTCGTAACTTCGTCGAGTCGACGAATGAGAACAAGGAAGTCTTCGGCCTCGCGACAGGGCTTGAAGGTCTCACGCGCCAATGGGGCGTCCACGCCTGTGCCGTCATCATGTCCTCGAGGAAGCTCGAGGACGTCATTCCGATTATGCAGCGACTGCAGGATGGCGCTGTCATTACCCAGTTCGAGTATCCCCAGTGCGAAGAGCTCGGGTTGCTCAAGATGGACTTCCTCGGGCTTCGGAACCTCACCGTCATCGAAGATACCCTCGAGAACATCCGCCGCAACGGCAAAGAAGCTCCCGTCATGGAAGAGGTGCCGTTCGACGACCGCGAAACCTATGAGCTCATGGCGAGGGCGGAGACTCTCGGCGTGTTCCAGCTCGATGGAGCCGGCATGCGTACCCTCCTCAAGCAAATGAAGCCGGACAACTTCGAGGACATCTCGGCCGTCTCTGCCCTGTACAGGCCCGGCCCGATGGGCGCTGGCTCGCACACAAACTATGCGCTGCGCAAGAACGGCCTGCAAAAGATCACCCCGATTCATCCGGAGCTTGAGGAACCTCTTGAGGAAATCCTCGGTACGACCTATGGCCTGATCGTCTATCAGGAGCAGGTCATGCAGATCGCGCAGAAGGTTGCCGGGTTCTCGCTCGGCAAGGCCGATGTTCTGCGCAAGGCGATGGGCAAGAAGCAGCTCGCAGTTCTCAACGCGCAGTTTGCGGATTTCGAGGCCGGCATGGTCGCGAACGGATTCTCCAAAGACACCGTCAAGATCCTGTGGGACATTCTCGTTCCGTTCTCCGAGTACGCCTTCAACAAGTCGCATTCCGCCGCCTACGGAGTCATCTCGTACTGGACGGCGTACCTCAAAGCCCACTTCCCAGCCGAGTTCATGGCGGCCCTCCTCACCTCTCAAAAGGACGACAAGAAGAAGCTCGCCCTCTATCTCGCTGAATGTCGCCGCATGGGGATCGTCGTCAAACAGCCAGACGCCAACGTCTCGGCCGCCGAATTTACGGCTGTTGGCGACGCAATTAACGTCGGCCTGTCCGCCATCCGCAACGTCGGCATGCACGTCGTCAACGGGATCATCTCCGCACGTAGGGAGAAGGGAGCCTTCACGTCCTTCCAGGACTTCCTTGAGAAAGTACCGTTGCCCGTCTGCAACAAGCGCGCCATCGACTCGCTCGTCAAGGCTGGGGCGTTCGATTCGCTCGGCCACAACCGCCGGCAGCTCGCACTCGCCGCCGAGGAAGCCGTTGACGTCGTCGTCGGAGTCAAGCGGAATGAGGCGGCGGGCCAGTTCGATCTGTTCGCCGACCTGGGTGGGGGCGCCGAACAGTTCAATCTCACCGTCCCGGACCTGCCGGAATGGGACAAGAAGACGAAGCTGGGCTTTGAGCGAGACATGCTTGGCCTCTACGTGTCAGACCATCCGCTGTCTGGGCTCGAATCGGCAGTGGAGCGCGCGGCCTCCATATCGATCGTCGCGATCTTCGAAGGCGAGGAGCGTGCCGACGGCGAGCAGGTGACTGTCGCCGGCCTCGTGACGTCGGTTGAGACCCGAGTGTCGAAAAAATCTGGGAAGCTGTGGGCCCAGGTTACTCTCGAGGATCTCACCGGTTCGATCACGATCAATGTTTTCCCCGCCACGTATCAGAACGTCGCCGATCAGCTCGTCGTCGATGCTGTTATTGCCATAAAGTCGCGGGTGTCAAACAGGGACGGTGACGTCCAGCTCAATGCTCAAGACGTGTCCTCGGTCGACAGGTCGGGGGCCGAGGATAGACCGTTCGACATTCATTTGCCCGAGGAGCGCTGTAGCGATGATCTCATGACAAGGCTCCGCTCGCTCCTCATCGATTACCCCGGTAATACGCCTGTGCGGCTCCACGTCAAGCGACCATCGTCGACTGTCGTCGTCGCGGTCGACCGGCGCTACCACGTCCAGGCCGGCCCGGCTCTTGCAGCCGATGTGGCGGTGCTCCTCGGTCAAAAGGCTCTCGGATGAGCAGACCAACACCTCAGTGCCCGATCAGGCCGGGGGAGCCCTGCACGCTGTGCCAGGCGTACGTCACCGGTCCCGAGGACTGCCAGACAGTCAAGCTTGTCATGGAGGATGAGGACCTGCGGGCCGAGCTTGCGATCAAGCGGCGGCAATACCGGGAGCGGCTGAAGCGGGCCCAGGGCGGACCGTAGAGTCCAAACCGCACCATCCTCCCGCACTGCCACGTGGCACTCTTAACGTGAAAGCTTCGATAATATGACACGGGTTCGACCCGGATTGACCGCCTGCCTAGCCGCTGGCATCTCCAGCCTCCTACTTAACCGACTCGTCCCTGGATTAAGCGCCCTCCTCGTCGCGATCCTCGCTGGCATCATCGTCGCCAATGTCGTCAAGGTCCCGGAGTCCCTCGAACCGGGCAGAGCCGTCGCTGCGAAACACGTGCTCCGAGTAGGCATCGTTCTTCTCGGGTTCTCGATTTCACTACATGACATCACAAATCTCGGGTGGGGCGTTGTCCTCACCGTCATCCTCACGGTGTTTATTGGGTTGTTCGGCACGATTGCCATCGGCACGAGGATTGGAGTGAGCCGCTCGCAGTCGGTGCTCATTGGAGCTGGCTTCTCGATCTGTGGCGCTGCCGCAGTGGCGGGTGTCGAGTCGACGATTAAGCGGAAGGATTCTGACGTCGCCACCGCGATTGGGCTTGTTGTCATCTACGGCACACTCATGATCGGCATCGTCCCTCTCGTGCTCGGGCTGTTTGGCTTCGATGACCGGCTCAACGGGCTTATGACCGGCGCCTCCATCCACGAAGTTGCCCAGGTTGTCGCCGTCGGCGGGATTATGGGCGGGGGAGTGCTCACTGTTGCCGTCATCGTCAAACTCGCCCGGGTTCTCATGCTCGCCCCCGTCATCGCCGTCCTCAACCTCCTCGAACGAGGTAGGGGCACCGCCACTCACGGATCGCCAATTCCCGCGTTCGTCGCTGGCTTCATAGGAGCCTCCATCGCGACAACGTTTGTCGACCTTCCCGCTACGCTACTGAGCGCGATCTCGATCGCGCAGACCATCTGCCTCGCTGCGGCCATGTTTGCGCTCGGGCTCGGAATCACGTTCTCCGCATTCAAGCAGGTCGGCTACAGGCCCGTCCTACTCGGCGGCCTGTCAACACTTCTTGTTGCCGCGGTCGCGAGCGTAGGGATGATCGCGCTGGGGTAGCGTGATGTGGGCCCAAATACGTTTCAGAGGAATTGGCGCGGGCTGTACGGCCTCAACTGTCCGGCTGTTAGAACCGCTGGCGGCCTCGTTTGACAAGGTAGATGCAGACGCCGGCGAAGATGACGGTCCAGGCGCTGACGTTGAGGAGCGCCTGCCACAGGGGCTCCGCCACCGGATCTCCGCTCGGGCCGTATCCGGTTCCCTCAAGTAGCGGGTAGCGCGCGAGAGAGACGTACCCGTACATCGGGGTGAGCTTCGCGAACGTCAGCAATGTCCCGGAGAGGGGAATGAACACGTTGCCGAGGAAGGCGAGGATGACGATGATGCCGCCGGAGATGGACGACGCAGCCTCCGAGGAGAAATAGAGGCCAAAGGCGAGCCCATACAGGGCGAAGATCATCGACCCGGCCGCGAGCAGGAGGCCCGACACGAGCCACGTCCGACCCGGCGCCTCCGAATCGAGAAGGAAGCCAACGAGGTAGATGAGGGAAATCGGAATAGTTGCGACCGTCATGGCGAGCGCGGTCTTAACGGCCACGTAGGTCCCCTGCTTCATCGGGGTGAGAGCGAGCTGCCGACCCCAGCCCTGGATTTTCTCCACGGCAGCCATGCTCGAGACCGATGCGGTTGCGGTTGCGGCGCCATATGCACTGAGCCCGATCATTGTCGACATGGCAACGTTGCCGTTGCCCACGCGAGCCTCCGCCGACGTCAGGGTCGTGCCGAAAATGATGTACATAAAAGCGGGTAGTGCAACGATGAAGAACAGAGAAGAATAGTCACGCAAAATCCGAGCGAACTCGATGCGGTACATGGTGGCGTTCACAGCGGCCTGTCCTTGGTCATGTCGACGAATGCGTCCTCGAGCGAGGGCGCGGCGATCTCGAGCGCGCTCACCCCGTTGATAGCAAGCAGGGCGCGGGCGAGCCCGTCTGTGTCCCTATCCCGTGCGATGAGGATGCCGTCGTCAAGGGTGTAGGACAGATCTGCGGAGAACCGCTGAAGAACATCGTGCACCGCGCGTTCGTCCGCAACACGCGCGGTGAGGACACGAATGTCGGTATAGGTGCGGATTTTCTCCATGGGGCCGTCGGCGATGACTCGGCCGTGCGCGATGAGGATGACCCGCTCAGCGAAAGCCTGCGCCTCCTCAAGATAGTGGGTGGCGAAAATGATCGTACGTCCCTCTCGGGCCTCGGCTTGCATCGTCGCCCAAAACGACCGCCGTGCTGCCACGTCCATCCCCGCCGTCGGTTCGTCGAGCACGAGGATGTGCGGGTTGGGCAAGAGCGACAGCGCGAACTTCAGGCGTTGCTGTTCACCGCCGGAGCAGAGCGAAACCTTGCGTCCCGCAAGGTGGGCGATGCCGGCCCGGTCGAGGGCCTCCCGGCCAAGCGTGGGGGTGCGGTACGTCGAGGCGATGTAGTCGACGACTTCGCCCACCCTCAGGTCGTTGAGGAGCCCGCCAGTCTGGAGGACAGCACTGATCTCGCCCGTCGCGATCGCCTCGCGCGGAGTGGAGCCGTTGACGGTGATGGTTCCTGACGTCGGGGTCGTAAGCCCGAGGACCATGTCGAGCGCTGTCGTCTTGCCGGCTCCGTTCGGACCGAGAAAGGCGACAATCTCGCCACGGTCGATGACGGCATCAATGCCGTCTACCGCGCGGACAGCGCCGCGCCGGAAGTGTTTCGTGAGGCCGGATATGCAGATCGCGGGGGACCTGCCCGCCTGGTCATGACGCATACGCACATCATCTCCCGCTTCGACGTCTCGTCAACCGACCAACGTCCACCCGAGTGTTACGGATGGAGGCCCTGGTCGACAGAGTGGCGCGGCAAAGGTCTCAAGCTGAGGGTGTGACCGTGATCGTCTCGCCGTGAACAGAGACGGTGTCACCGTCGGACAGCTGCCTCCCACGCTGGGTGCAGACCTCGCCGTTGACCTCGACATCGCCCGACTCGATGAGATCGCGAGCGTGTGCGCCGGATTCGACCATACCCGCAAGCTTGAGAAGCTGCCCGAGACGAATGGGTAGCCGGGCATTGACGTCAGTCATTGACGAGCCTTTCCCGCGCTCGCTTTCGCCACCCAATGCCGAGCACGACGATGGTGACGAGGAGAAGGATGAGCGCGATTCCGTAGGGCGACCCGGCGAAGGCGGCAATGACGGCGCCCCACACAGAAAAACCGATGGTGGAGTAAATGAGAGCCCATGCCATGCAGCCAGGGAACATGGCAGCCGTGTAGCGGATCGGGGTGAATTTAATGAGGCCCGCAGCAAACTGGATGATCGACTGGAAGCCGACAGTGAGGAACGACAGCGGGATAATGATCCAGCCACGCCGGTGGATCGTGTCAATTCCGGCCGTAACCGAGTCCTGTTCCGACCAGTCGTAGAACCGCCGACGCCACCCGTCCTCCGGCACGTTCGTCTTCAGTCGTGTCGTGACGTAATAGCCGATCCAGTATGTCGCCTGCGCCCGGCAGAACACGATGAAGAGGAGAGTGACGTAGACGAGGAGGAAAGGCCCCGTTGAAAAGAACTCCGTCATTCGACAGCCTGGCAGTCAGCGCATACGCCGTACACCTCGAACGTGTGGGACACGGAGGAGAAGCCGTGCTTCGCGGCCACACCGTCGGCCCACTGTTCGATTGTCATGTCGGCAAGCTCTTTCGTCATCCCGCAACGTCGGCAAATAAGGTGGTGGTGGTGTGCTTCGCGCACGCACTTGCGGTAGAGCATCTCGCCGTCACTGTCGCGAAGGCAGTCAACGTCGCCATCGTCTGCAAACATCTGCAGAGTCCGGTAAACGGTGGCGAGCCCGACGTCTTCACCCTGTTCCGTGATCATCTCGTGTAGCCGCTGCGCGGACATGAACCTATCTGTCGAATCGAGTGTGTTGCGAATGATCGAGCGGGCCCTCGTGGGCCTGCGGGAGGGCTGAGTTACTGCGTTTGACACTCGTCACCTCTCAGCGCGTCATCCATGGTCGGATGGGGGTCCCTCTGTGGCGATCTTACTAGGAGTGGCCGGATGATCGATAGGACCGCGTACAGACCAACCGCGATCGTCACGATCATGGCCCCCGGCGAGATGTCATAGGCATAAGTGATGATAAGGCCCGCCTCGGCGACGACAACCCCGATGAGCATAGCGAGGCGCATCGTCATGACGAAGGAGCGCGTCACGAGCTGTGCGGTCGCAACAGGGATGACCATGAGTGCGGACACCATGAGGACACCGACGACTCGCATAGCGACCGCGACGGTCAGCGCTGCCGTGACGGAGATGAGGACCGACAGTGCGCGCACGGGCAGGCCCGAGGCGGTCGCGAACTCCTCATCGTGGCAGAGCGCGAAGAGCGCTGGCCGAAGGCCGAGACCGACGATAAAGACAATGATCGCCAAGAAGAACGAGAGCCACAGATCCATGACGGTGACGGTGGAAATCGACCCGAACAGGTAGGCATTGAGGTTATTTGTCGTGCCGCCCGCGATCCCAATGAGGAGGACGCCACCGGCGATTCCGCCGTAGAACAATAACGCAAGTGCGACGTCACCGGACGCCTTTCCCCGGTCCCGCAGATATTCGATGATGAGAGCGCCGAGGATCGAGGCGACGACCGCTCCGGGAACCGCCCAATCGTCGCGATTCGATGCGCCAGCGGCAGCGGCGGCGAGCCAGCCGGCGGCAACGCCGGTCAGCGCCATATGTCCGATACCATCCCCGAGAAGGGTGAGGCGGCGCTGGACGAGGTAGGTGCCCATGACGGGGGCGGAGACGCCGACGATTGCGGCGACGATGAGGGCGCGGCGTAGCAAACCGTTGCTCCACATCTCAACGAGAATATCCATCACAGCCCCTCCATATCGGGTGTGCGGAACGACATCCACTCAGCCGTATGCTCGTGTTCGTGATCATGATCGGGATCGTCGTGTCCCGGAGCCACGCGCGGAGCGTCCCCGCGGTGGACAATTCTGCCGTGCTCGATGACGATCGTGTGATCGATGAGGGGACGCAAGTTCTGAAGCTCGTGGAGGACGACAACGATCGTCAGGCCCTCATCGTGCTTCTTCGTCAGGGTGGCGGTCAGTGTTTCTCTCGATTCCTTATCGACCCCGGAGAACGGTTCGTCGAGAAAAAGAAGGGACGGGTTCGACACGAGCGCACGCGCGAGCATGACGCGCTGTTGCTGGCCGCCCGAAAAGGTTTGGACGGATTCCCCTGCCCGGTGGGCAAGGCCGACACTGTCGAGCGCGGCCATAGCCCTGTCTTTATGGCCCTTCTTGAAGCGGAGTGACCTGCCGTAAAGCAACCCGGACGCGACGACCTCGAGGGCAGTGGCTGGCACGCCTGCGGTCGACGTGGGGCGCTGGGGAGCGTAGCCGATCTTTCCCCACTCGACGTGACGCCCAGGTAGCGTCTGCCCGAGAAGCTCGATCGAACCGGTGTGAGGGTAGATGCCGAGCACGGCCCGGACAAGGGAGGACTTCCCTGAGCCGTTCGGGCCGAGGATCGCCATGGTCGTGCCCTCCGCGATGTCGAGATCGATTCCCGACAGGATCTGTGACGATCCCATCCGAACGCCGACATTGCGGAGTCGTACTGCCGTCACCGGCAACCCAGAGCGGCTCGGAGCTTAGCGAGGTTGTTGCGCATGATGTCATCGTAGTCGAGGTCTGGGTCGACCTGAGTTGCGGCAGCATCGAGCACATCGACTCGAACGCCAGCCTCCTCGGCCAGGGCCTGAACGAGGCCGCGCTCGGCCTGCGACGTTGTGAAGATGACATCGACGCCGGCGTCCTCCACCAGCGCAGTGACCTCGGCGACGCGTTTCGGTGAGGGTTCCGTGTCGATTTCGATGCCAGCGATCGCCTGCTGGTCGAGATCGTACGAGAAGGCAAGATAGCTGAACGCCTCGTGAGAGACAACGAACGTCGAGCTCTCACATTGCGAGAGTCCCTCCCTGTAGTCGCTGTCCAGCTGCTCCATCCGCGCGACGAAGTCCTCAGCGTTGGCTCGGAATTCGTCCGCGTTGTCCGGGTCGATGTCGGCGAGCTCATCTGCGACCGGCTGTGCGAGCATCGCCATGCGGGCAGGGTCAAGCCAGAAATGGGGGTCGAGCCCCAGGTGACTATGGCCGTCATCGGCTGCCTCTTCGTCCGAGTGCTCCTCGTCCTCGTGGAGTTCTGAATGTCCGGACAGCTCCTCGCGCTCCCTGAGGTCGACATGATCGGCAGCGTCGATCACCCTCGTGGGGTTCGTGGCGGCAACAGCATCGTCCATGGCGTTCTGGTAACCGGACAGCGTGATGACAAGGTCTGCTCGCTCGAGATCGGTTACCTGGCGTGGGGAGAGCTCCAGGGCGTGATCGTCTGAGCCTGCCGGCGTCAGCGACCTGGCTGAGACGTGGTTCCCGCCGATTTCTTCGGCGACATATTCGAGGGGGTAGGTCGAGGTCATGACCGTGATCGCGTCTGTCTCCGCCTCGGTATCGGCCGAACACCCGGAGATGACAAGTGCAACGACACCGAGCGTTGCGGCGCTGAGAATTCTCTTCATGAGAATCATTCTCGACAGAGTGAGAATGATTGTCAATCTCATGAACGCGGCCCTCGTCACGCCCGATATGGGTTTCCGCGCAACTTCGGGGATACTTGACACGTTGCCCCCGTGCCATCCAGGTACGGGTTACAGAAAGGTTCCCATGGCTACTTCGAAACTTGACAGCGTCATCTCCCTCGCCAAGCGTCGCGGATTCGTTTACCCGTCCGGTGAGATCTACGGCGGTACGCGTTCGGCGTGGGATTACGGCCCGCTCGGCGTCGAGCTGAAAGAGAACATCAAGCGTCAGTGGTGGCGCAGCATCGTTCAGGGCCGCGACGACGTCGTGGGTCTCGACTCGTCAATTATCCTGCCGCGAGACGTCTGGGTTGCCTCGGGCCACCTAGCTGCGTTCTCCGATCCGCTGACCGAATGCATGTCCTGCCACAAGCGTTTCCGCCTTGATCAGATGCAGGAGGAGTACGCGCACAAGAAGGGCATCGAGGACTACGAGTCGGTGCCGGTTGAGGACCTGCCCTGTCCGAGCTGTGGCACCCGTGGCCAGTGGACGGAGCCACGCGACTTTAACATGATGCTCAAGACATTCCTCGGGCCCGTTGAGGACGAGTCAGGTCTGCACTACCTCCGCCCGGAAACCGCCCAGGGCATCTTCGTCAACTTCAACAACGTCATGACCTCGGCCCGGCAGAAGCCGCCTTTCGGCATCGCCCAGATTGGCAAGTCCTTCCGCAACGAGATCACCCCCGGGAACTTCATCTTCCGCACGCGCGAATTTGAGCAGATGGAGCTCGAGTTCTTTGTCAAGCCCGGCACGGATGAAGAGTGGCACGAGCACTGGATCCAGGCCCGCACCGACTGGTACGTCGACCTTGGCATCTCCCGCGAAAACCTCCGCCACTACGAGCACCCGAAAGAGAAGCTGTCGCACTACGCGAAGCGCACAGTCGACATCGAGTACAAGTTCGGGTTCCAGGGTGGGGACTGGGGCGAACTCGAGGGCGTCGCTAATCGCACCGACTTCGACCTGGGCACCCACACGAAGCACTCAGGCAAGAAGCTCGAGTACTTCGACCAGCAGACCGGGGAGCGTTACACCCCCTACGTCATCGAGCCGTCAGCGGGCCTCACCCGCTCGCTCATGACATTCCTCGTCGAAGCCTACGAGGAGGACGAGGCCCCGAACACGAAGGGTGGCGTCGACACCCGCACGGTGCTCAGACTCGACCCACGTCTCGCCCCGGTTAAGGCAGCGGTGCTTCCACTATCGCGCAAGCCCGAGCTCACAGGACCGGCGAAGGAGCTCGCGAAGGAGCTTCGCCAGTCCTTCAACATCGAGTATGACGATGCGGGGGCTGTTGGTCGCCGCTACCGCCGCCAGGACGAGATTGGCACGCCATACTGCGTGACGTACGACTTCGACTCGATCGACGACGGGGCCGTCACCATTCGCGACCGCGACACGATGACACAGGAACGCGTCAACCTGTCGCAGGTTGGTACCTACCTGAACGAGCGGATTCCCCGCTAGTGCACATGCGGACCCGGCCCGGGGATGACTCCCTCGGACCGGGTGTGGCGAGGCGGGCTGCCGCGTGGCAGGCCGCCATCGTCATCCCGCTCGCACTGGCGACTCTCCTCGGGCTCATTGTTCTCTGGCCGAGTGACAGCCCCGCGGGTTCTGTGCCTATCACAGCGGAGTCCGTGTCTCTCGAGACCGGCACGATCGTCCACATCGGCAAGACCGACGAGGTCGGGGCGACCGAGGTACGGATGAGTCTCACGGGGTCGGGCACCGACGTTCCCGTGCACGTTCCTGCCGAAATCGTCGCGAACGGTCTTGACGTGGGGGACCGGATCGAGGCGATGTTCACCCCGGCCGCGGTCGGCACCGGTACGCCCTACATCTTCTGGGACTTCGAGCGCGACGTCGAACTCTGGCTCCTCATTGGCCTCTACATCCTCGTTGTCGCTCTCGTGGCGCGCGGCAAGGGTCTCGCTGCCGTTGCGGGGCTCGCGATCTCCCTCGCCGTCGTCGTCCTCTTCATGCTTCCCGCCCTGCTGGCAGGCGAGAGCCCATTCCTCGTCGTCATCGTTGGGGCGGGAGCGATGATGTTTGCCTCCATCTATCTCGCCCACGGCATCTCCATCCGCACGACGACTGCGATCCTTGGAACGGCGGGAGGGCTCCTCGTGACCGCAACCCTCGCGGTCACTGCCGCTGACTGGACGAATCTCACAGGAACCCTGTCGGACTCCGCACTGTCGCTCTCCGGGTACGGAATTCAGCTCGACCAAATACTCATCTGCGGGATGATCCTCGCCGGACTAGGCGCGCTCAACGACGTGACGATCACCCAGGTCTCAACCGTCTGGGAGCTGAGAGCAGCGAATCCCACAGCAACTGTCACACAGCTCTATCGACAGGCAATGGTAGTCGGCCGGGACCACATCGCCTCAACGATCTACACGCTTGCCTTCGCCTACGTGGGCACCGCACTGCCCCTCCTCATGGCGGCCGCTATTATCGACAGGACGTTTCTCGATACACTGTCGACCGGCGACATCGCAGAGGAGATCGTGCGCACCCTCGTCGCGTCCATCGGTCTCGTCCTCGCCATCCCACTGACCACCGGAATCGCAGCGAGGCTCGCACGTGCCTGAACTGACCATCGGTCCACTGACCGTCACCGACGTCGTCCTAGCCCCCATGGCTGGCGTGACCAACCCACCCTTCCGCAGGCTCTGCCGAGAGGCGGGTGAACAGGGTGCCCGCCAGGCAGGCTACGACGGGATCTCAGGCCTTTACGTCTGTGAAATGGTGACAACGCGCGCGCTCGTCGAGCGCCATCCCGAGACCCTGAGAATGATCGAACCCGACCCGGGCGATCCGATCCGCTCCATCCAGCTGTATGGCGTCGAGCCGAAGACGGTGGGAGCGGCTGTCAACATGCTCGTGGACGAGGATCGGGCAGATCACATCGATCTGAATTTCGGATGTCCGGTGCCGAAGGTGACGCGTCGCGGCGGGGGAGCGGCGCTCCCTTGGAAGCTCGACCTTTTCGAATCGATCGTCAGCGCCGCCGTCGCTAACTCTGGTGGCATCCCCATCACGGTCAAGACCCGGGTTGGCATCGACGCTTACCACGAGACCTACCGCGACGCCGGTCGGATCGCGCAGGATGCCGGGATTGCCGCCATGTCGCTACACGGGCGAACGATGACGCAACACTACGCGGGCCGCGCCGACTGGGACACGATCGCTACCCTCGTTGAGGACCTCGACATTCCCGTCCTCGGCAACGGCGACCTCTTCAGCGCGGATGATGCGCGGGCTATGCGTGAGCACACCGGATGTGCGGGTATCGTCGTCGGCCGCGGCTGCCAGGGTAGGCCGTGGATCTTCACCGATCTTGTCGCCGATTCCCATGGCTCGACTGTCCGGGCGCGACCTACCTTCCGAGACGTCGCCGCGACGATCCATCGCCACGCGGAGTACTCGATCGAGCACTTTGGGGACGAACTACGTGCCATGAGAGAGTTGCGCAAGCACATCACCTGGTACCTGCGGGGCTTCTCCGTTGGTGGGGAACGGCGCCGCGACCTCGCCCTCGTGACCACTCTCGCCGAGCTTGACGAGCGTCTCGCCGATATCCCAGATCAGGACTACCCCGACGCAGCCGACGGCCCTCGGGGCAGGGCTGGCACAGAAAAGAGGCCGCACCTGCCGGAATTCTGGCTCGACTCCCGGCAGCTCTCCGCCGAGCAGCAACTGAAAATTCAGGCTGCAGAGGTCAACATCTCCGGCGGATAAGCCAACCTATTCGAACGCCCAGCAGATGGATGACGGTGTCCCCATCGGCACCCACGGCCCGGTTCTCCGCCGGCCGGTGCGCCGACCGTCAGTCCTCTGTCGCCGAAGGTAGCCGGGGTAAGCTCTAGGGGTGGAGTACGGAAGTAGCGATATCGAGCGGTGGGCACCAGAGGGTGCCCACAGCCAAGCTCGCGGACCGTTCGAGCGCGATCGAGCACGAGTCCTCCACTCCTCGGGTTTGCGCCGCCTCGGTGCGAAGACGCAAGTGCTCGGCCCGGCCACGAACGACTTCATTCGAACTCGCCTCACCCACACGCTCGAAGTAGCCCAGATCGGCCGTTCCCTGGCAAAGTATGTGGGCGCCGACCAGGACCTTGTCGAGACCGCCTGTCTCTGCCATGACCTCGGCCACCCGCCATTCGGTCACAACGGTGAGCGCGCGCTCGCGGAGGTGGCACGCTCGATCGGCGGTTTCGAAGGTAATGCCCAGACATTGCGTCTCATCACGCGGCTGGAGCCCAAGAGGTTTTTCCCAGATGGCAGACCCGCTGGTCTCAACCTCACCCGAGCTGCGGTTGATGCGACGATCAAGTATCCGTGGGGTGTCGAGGCGGGACAGCGGAAATTTAACTATTACGAGGACGATTCGGATGTGTTCGAGTGGGCTCGGCGCGGCGCCGATGGTCTCTGCGCCGAATCGCAGATCATGGATCTCGCCGATGACATCGGCTACTCAGTGCACGATGTTGAGGATGCGGTCGTCCGAGGCCACGTCGTTCTCGAACGTCTCGCGGACGAGCACGAGCGGATCATCGAGGCAACCGTTGGCTGGTACGGGGGAGACGCGGACCGCTTAAGCGCCGCATTCGACCGTCTCCTCCCGTTGTTTCCGCAGACGTATACCGGCTCACAGGCAGATCTTGCACACCTCAAGGACTTAACGTCGGAATTTATCGGACGGTTCCTCACCGCGGTGACGGAGGCGTCGCCGACGTCCGTCCGATATCGCGGCGGCATCATCGTGCCGCGGGAGATCGCGGATGAAATCCTGCTCCTCAAGGGCATAGCGGTCACTTTTGTCATGGCGCCGCGGGAGCTCGAGCCCACCTATCTGTCCCAACGGTCAGTGCTTTTCGACCTCGTCGACGCTCTGTGGGATCGTCCCGCAGAGATGGAGACGATGTATTTTGAGCCGTATCTTCGTTCGGAGGATAGCGACGCAAAGTTGCGATGCATTATCGATCAGATCGCCGCGCTCACCGACCAGTCGGCAATGGCGTGGCACGCTCGCCTGTGCGGGATGTTGAGGAGTTCGCTGTGATCCCGAGGGAGGACATCGACAAGGTCCGCGAGCTCGTCCGGATTGAGGAGATCGTCGGCGATTACGTTTCACTCAGGCACGCGGGCGCGGGCTCGATGAAGGGGCTTTGCCCGTTCCATGACGAGAAGACACCGTCCTTCCATGTGCGCCCCCTCGTCGGTCGATGGCACTGCTTCGGCTGCGGTGAGGGTGGCGATGTCTTCTCCTTCGTCGAGCGGATCGAACACATCCCCTTCATCGAAGCTGTCCAGTTTCTCGCACGGAAGGTCGGCGTCGAACTGAGAAACGATGCTCGGCCCAGAGAAAACAGGGGCGTGACTCGGTCCAGGCTCGTCGATGCTCATACCCAAGCTGTCATTTTCTATCGTGAAAGGCTCAGCGAAAATTCGCGTGCCCTCGAGGTCCTCACGCGCCGCGGCTTTGACCAGGAGGCGATCGACGCGTTCGAGGTCGGATATTCGCCAGACTCATGGGACGAATTGCTCCGCTACTTGCGCGGGAAGGGTTTCACGGAGCAGGAGCTCGCAGCGACCGGTTTGTTTTCGTCTGGGACGCGAGGCATGTACGACCGGTTCAGAGGGCGGCTTATGTGGCCGATCCATTCGATCACGGGTGAAACGATCGGCTTCGGCGCCCGCATCATCGGTGACGGTCAGCCGAAGTACCTCAATACACCTGAAACGCAGCTGTACCAAAAATCGAAGGTGCTCTACGGCCTCGATCTTGCGAAGAAACATATCGCGGCCGAACGGAGAATCGTTATCGTCGAGGGTTACACCGACGTTATGGCCGCTCATATCGCTGGCGTCAAGACGGCCGTGGCCACGTGCGGCACCGCATTCGGCACGGAGCATACGAAGATCGTCCGTCGCCTCATCGGCGATTCCGCGTCCCCCTCCGCTGGTGTCATGCTGTCGAGTGGCCAGGCGATTGGCGGCGAAATCATCTTTACGTTCGACGGTGACGTGGCTGGACAGAAGGCCGCACTGCGTGCCTACGAGGAGGATCAGGCCTTCGCGGCGCAGACCTTCATTGCGGTCGCGAAAGATGGTCGGGACCCTGCAGACGTATGGCTGGAGAGCGGCGATCAGGCGCTCCATCGGCTCATTGACTCACGCGAGCCGCTCTTCGCGTTTGCGATCCGCTCCGTCCTGACGGGCGCTCGCCTCGGCACCGCTGAAGGCAGAGTCGCGGGCCTGCGGGCCGCTGCTCCCATGGTTGCGGGCATCCGTGACAGGGTTCTGCGCGGGGAGTACATCCGCCAGCTTGCCGGGTGGCTCGGCATGGACGAGGACACGGTGCGTAGCTACGTCCGGGGGGCCGGGGGGCCGCAGGGGCATGCCCGCCACACACCCGCGCAGCTGGCGCCACGGCACCAGCTACGCGACCCGGTTGAGCGGGTAGAGCGAGAATCTCTTGAAGTGATCCTCCAGATGCCGAACTACGCTGGCGCCGCCGGCGTCGATGACCTCCCGGCCGATACGTATGTCGTGCCCGTTCACCGCGCCATTCACGATGCGATCCGCGCCGCTGGTGGAGTCGCTGCCTATTCGGTCAAGGCGGAGGAACTCGCTGCCCGCGGTATCGATGATCCGCATGGACGGGCGAACGCCTGGTTCATCGACGAGGTGACGACCCAGGCCGGACCGGAAGTTGCCGTCGCGATCTCTCAAATCGCAGTGGCGCCGATTCCGCAGTCCAGCCCCGAGGGGATGTGGAGCTACGCACGCGGGATCATCCTTTCTCTACTCCGAGCTGGCGTGACCCGGCAGATCGGAGAGATCAAAGGCAGGCTTCAACGCTCGGACCCCGAAGAGCAGACCGCTCTCTTCGCGAGACTCATGCAGCTTGAGAAGCAGAAGCGCGCCTACGAAGAGGCATGAGCCGCCCCGGCCGTGTCAGATGAACCGGTCGAGGTAGGGTAACGCCCGGGAGGTTCCGGCATAGACGTGCGCGGCGGCAAACTTATCGCCTCGTGTTGGTCCGCGGTTGACAATAACGATCGGGATGTCGGCCTTGGCGGCCTCTCGGACAAAACGGAGAGCCGACGCGACGGACAGCGAGCTCCCAGCAACGAGAACTGCCTCCGAGTTTGCAACGATGCGGCGCGCCTCAAAGACGTTAGTCGGATCGACTTTCCCTCCGAAGAACACGACGTCTGTGCAGAGGATTCCCCCGCACCAGGGGCAGTCCGCCACCTGAAAATCCGCAGTGTCCGTGATTGCCGCGTCCGCATCTGGGGCGACCTCCACGTCCTCAATATGCCTCTTCGCCCAACCGGGATTGAGTTCGGTCAGCATCTCGTGGAGCTCTGCGCGATCCAAGTATCTTCCGCACTGCGTGCACACGACACGATCGCCCCGTCCATGAAGGTTGACAAGCCGCTCCGTTCCAGCAGCGGCATGGAGCATGTCAACGTTCTGCGTGATGACGCCAGTGAGGATCTCACGGTGCTCAAGATGGGCGAGGGCGTAGTGGCCAGCATTGGGCACAGCCTGCGCGGGACGGGACCATCCGACGTGATTGCGTGCCCAGTAGTGAGCGCGATACGACTCGCTGGCCATGAACTGCTGGATCGTCATGGGATTGCGCGGAGGCGAGCCGGGCGAACGATAGTCAGGCAAACCCGAGTCGGTCGAGATCCCGGCTCCCGTGATCGCAGCGATCTTCTTCCCGGCAAGGACCGCCATCGCCGGTTCCATGGCTGCGGCGAGATCGGTGGGCTCGGGACGAGCAGCCTCCGCTGGCGGGGCCTGAATGTTTCTGATCCGCAGATTGCGCGGAGCGCTACCTCTGGGGAAGTAGTCCTCGATCGAGTTGGCCATGGACCAACTTTAATTGATCCCCGCTCTTCGGTTCGGTGATGGTGGCGACACCGCGCCGCCAATAGCGGGGCAATGGATTGTTACACTCGGCGAATGGGAGGCACGGTCGCACGCGTGCGGAGAGATTTGGGTCCGGGCAGAGCTCGGGCCTGGTGGTCCGTCATGTTTTTGTGCCTGGTCCTCCTCGTCGCGATGATCGCTTTCGACATCATGCATCGACTCCACGTCACGCGCGGCATGTTCCCGAGCTTCGATCATTGGCGTTTCGACTCGGATGCGGACCAGAGCATCTCCGAGATGCTGGGATACGTCCAGTCCCTCGTCGCCCACGGCGCGCTACTCTACCTCGGGACCAAACTGAAAGACGCATGGACGCATATCGTCCTCGCCCAGACGATGCTCCTCGTCGTCCTCGACGATTACCTTCGCCTCCACGAGACGATGAGGGAAACCTTTGTCGACATTCTTCGCCTCCAACCGGCCTTTGGACTGAGGGCGGAAGACATAGGGGAACTGTTTGCGTGGGTTACGTTGGGAACACCGGTTCTCGTCCTTTTTGCCGTGGCGTGGCACCATTCGAGTGACCGGGCGCGGTCCCAGGCCCGTCTCCTCATCATCGGCTTCGCCGTCATCGTCTTCTTCGCCGTCATCGTTGACATGACCGCCGTGTTTCTCGAAGTTTTCGGCATCGCGCAGGGCGCTGCTGGATGGCAGGGCAGAACCTACTACGTGCTCACTTTGGTGGAGTCAACCGGGGAGCTTGCGGGCCAATCGATCGTCATGCTTATTGCCCTGTACTTCCTCTTCGAGCAAATCGAAGAGCACGACAGGGCAACTCACCCGAGGCCTCGGCCCGCTCGTAGCTAGGCAGAACGGCATAGCCAATCGTGCAGTGCCCCCAACAGGACTCGAACCTGTGACCTATGGATTATGAGTCCACTGCTCTAACCGACTGAGCTATAGGGGCGAACAGAGCAATTCTAATCGACTGCTCGCGCAGGGGCGAAATGGTGACGGCCCGCCACATGAGAAGCGTGTGAGCCACTGTGCAACCGGTGTGAAAGATATTTCGTTCCAGTGGCGTCGGCACGCCCGCTTGGTCAGGTGCGTCCCTTAGTCCCGCACTTAGCGCACTTACGGTTCCTACACTCAAAGTGAACCCAAGGAGGGATAGATGTCTAGTGATTCCCAGGATCTGAGTACGCCTCCTCGCCGCCTCCCGCGTGCGGGGCACATGGCACAGGTCGACCAGGCAGTTCTTGAGCGTGGTCGGGTCGCGACTGCAACGGCGCCGTTGCCCGCAGCACATGGCCCACGGCTCCGACAGCACCGCGTGAGGCCCGCGAACTGGGTGCTCAACGCGACGGCGGCAGTGACAGGAATCCTGCTCGCTCTCTTCGTCACCGTCCACATGGTCGGCAACCTCAAGGTTTTTGCCGGTTCTGAGGCCTTCAACTCCTACGCACACTGGTTGCGGGTTGTTGGATATCCGCTACTACCCGAGATGTCCCTGCTGTGGATCGTCCGCTTCGTTATGGCGACCGCGATCATCCTTCACATTTGGGCTACTCTCCTCATTCGTTACCGGGGCGCGAAGCTACGAGGGCTCCGTCGCACACCCATGATGAGGGCGGGTTCCATCATCTCTCGCCTCATGCTCGTCACGGGTCTCGTTCTCCTGGTTTTCATCATCATCCACATCCTTGACCTGACGACCGGGCACATTAACGGAACGTTCCTCAGCCCGACGGCAACGGAGTCGTTCGCCTACGAGAATCTCATCAACTCGTTCCAGCGGCCCCTCTTTGCAGGCATCTATGTCTTCTCGATGCTCGCGCTCGCCGTTCATCTCGTTCACGGCCTGTGGCTCATCGCCACCGACCTCGGGGTGACGGGCGGCCGTATTAGGCCGATCTGGAAAGCCGTTGGATACGCCCTCGGCATCGTCGTCGCCGCCGTCAATCTGTCGATCCCTGTCGCAGTCCAGTTGGGAGTGCTCGCGTGAGAATCTTCAAGTCCGCACCATGGGCCAAGAGTGTCCAGGCAACACCGGCGCTACCACCTGAAAAAGCCGCAAAGATTCCACCCGTCACAGCCAGGAAGGCTGGCGTCCGTGCGGGAACCGTGCTCGACGCTCGCGAACCTGAGGGGCCACGCGAGACTGCATGGCAGCGCGCGAAAGACAACTACCGCATCGTGTCACCTCTCAACCGTCGCAAGTTCTCCGTCATCGTTGTGGGCACAGGCCTTGCAGGCGCTGGCGCTGCCGCGACGCTTGCGGAACTCGGCTACGACGTCACATCCGTTACATATCACGACACACCCCGCCGCGCCCACTCGGTCGCTGCGCAGGGCGGTATCAACGCAGCCCGGGCAAAGAAGGTCGACAATGACTCGATCTTCCGCTTCGTCACCGACACGGTGAAGGGCGGCGACTTCCGCGGCCGGGAAAGCGAAGCGTTCCGTCTCGCGGAAGAATCCGCACGGGTCATCGACCACATGAACGCGATCGGCGCACCTTTCGCACGAGAGTACGGTGGGTCGCTCAACACCCGGTCGTTTGGTGGCGTCCAGGTCTCCCGCACGTACTACACGCGCGGTCAGACAGGACAGCAGTTGCAGATTGCAGCGGCCTCCGATCTCGCTCGCCAAGTGCAGGCGGGGCGCGTCAAGCAGTATGTCCGTCACGAAATGGTCGATCTCATTGTCAAGGACGGTGTGACCCGCGGGGTCGTTGTCCGCAACCTGCTCACCGGCGAGCTGAAGCCGCTCATGGCGCATGCTGTCGTCCTCGCAACGGGCGGTTACGGCAACATCTACTTCCGGTCAACGCTTGCGAAGAACTCCAACGCTTCTGCGTCGTGGCGCGCGCACAGGCGGGGCGCTCACATGGCGATGCCGTCGTTCATCCAGTTCCACCCGACCGCCCTGCCAATCTCTTCGGAATGGCAGTCGAAGACGATTCTCATGAGCGAGTCTCTTCGTAACGACGGCCGTATTTGGGTGCCGAAAGATCCGACCGATACCCGCCCGGCGAACGAGATTCCCGAGGACGAGCGGGACTACTATCTCGAGCGAAAGTACCCGGCGTTCGGAAACCTGACGCCTCGCGATGTCGCCTCCCGTGCTGCGAAGGAGCAGATCGACAGCGGCCACGGCGTGGGTCCGCTCAAGAACTCCGTGTATCTCGATTTCCGTGATGCGATAGCGCGGGTCGGGAAAAAGGAGATCGCCGCGCGCTACGGAAACCTCTTCCACATGTACACCGATGCGACGGGTGAGGACCCCTACACGGTGCCCATGCGCATCGCCCCGGGTGCCCACTTCACGATGGGAGGTCTGTGGTCGGACTACCAGCTACAGACGTCCATTCCAGGCCTATTCGTCGCCGGTGAAGCTGGCTTCGGATATCACGGCGCAAACCGCCTCGGTGCGAATTCGCTCCTGTCCGCATGCGTCGACGGCTTCTTCACCATCCCGTACACGGTGCCGAACTACCTCGCCGACAAGCTCGGGCAGCCGCTCCTCAACACCGACGATCCGGCAGTTACGACAGCCATGGAGGAGTCGTATTCACGGTTTGACCGGCTCCTCGCCATCGGTGGCACACGACCGCCGCGTGATTTCCACAAGGATCTCGGAGAGGTCCTCTACGCGGGATGCGGGGTGGCTCGAACCAAGGCGGGACTGACCGAGGCGATTGCCAAGATCCGGGTGATCAGGAACGAATTCTATCGTGACCTTCACATCGCCGGTCCTGTCGACAAGGTCAACCAAGAGCTCGAATATGCGGGTCGAGTTGAGGACTATCTCCAACTCGCCGAGCTCATGTGTATCGATGCGCTCGAGCGGGAGGAATCATGCGGCGCACACTTCCGCGAGGAGTACCGCTCGGACACCGGCGAGGCGAAGCGCAATGACGCAGCCTGGGCGGCAGTGCTCGCCTGGGACACGGAGGACTGGGACGGCACCCCCTCGTTCGCCCGACACGTCGAGCCGCTCGAATTCGAAGCTGTGCCGCTTGTAGTGAGGGATTACCGATGAAACTGACAGTACGCGTGTGGCGCCAGACCAACCCGACCGGTGGGGGCCGCTTCGAGGAGCGGAGGGTCGACGATCTCGAACCATCGATGTCAGTCCTCGAGCTACTCGACAAGATGAATCATGACATCGTGGTCGCTGGCGGCGAGCCCGTCGTGTTCGAGTCCGACTGCCGCGAGGGGATCTGCGGGGCATGCGGCATCGTTGTCAACGGGCGGCCTCACGGTCCGATCAAGCGCACCCCTGCGTGCCACCAGCGACTCAGCTCATTCACTGATGGTTCGACCGTGACGATCGAGCCCTTCCGTTCGGGCGCCTACCCCGTTATCAGCGACCTCATGGTCGAGCGGGCGGGCCTCACGGAGATCATGCAGGCCGGAGGACACGTCGAAGTCGCGGCTGGCACGGCACCCGAGGCGGACCAGGACCGCATCACATACCGCGAGGCAGAAGAGGCACTCGATTTCGCGGCCTGCATCGGCTGCGGCGCGTGCGTTGCTGCCTGCCCGAATGGATCGGCCAACCTCTTCGTTGGAGCGAAGCTTGCCCACCTTGCCAAGCTTCCGATCCCCGCCTCGGAACGCGGTGCTCGGGCCGCAGCGATGGTGGAAGAGGCGGACCGGCTCTTTGGCCCGTGCTCTCTTCACGGGGAATGCGCGGAGGTCTGTCCAGCCGGTATTCCACTGGTCGCGGTCTCCTGGGTGAACCGCGAGAGGCTGCGGCGAGGAGTGCTCGGCCGGGATTCCTGACCGAGACACGCGGGAAACCGCGCAAGGCCCTCAACTTGATCGTGTGGTGTCAAGTTGGGGGCCTTGATTATCTACATGTTCGTCAGGTTCCGACGGCGGAATGAGATAGTGCCGATGGCCGTCAGGGTCACGGCCAGCCCCACCATCATGAGAAGTGGCGGGGCGTGGGCGTCATCAAAGGGCACGAGCGGGGTCTGGTTCACGGGAGATAGGTTGCGCAACCACTGCGGGAGTTTCAAAAGGTCTCCGAGGAACGTCTCGATCGAGACGAACGTCATGAAGATCCACGCGAGCGGTGAGAATTGCGGGCCGATGCCATAGATAAGGATCGCCACTGCACCGGAGACGACAATGGCGGGGATGAAAGCCGCCGATGCCCAGAACATCCGCACAATCCACGCGGTGTCGCCGGATGCGACAGCCAAACCGAGCCCGGAGGCAGAGCCAAGGATGAGGATCATGACGACGGTCCATGTTGCGGCGACCGCCGACCAGGCTCCGAGAAGTGCGGGTCGTGAAGCACCGGTGACAATGAGTGCATCGACTCGGCCGTGACGCTCCTCGCTGACGAGCTGGAGCACGGTTGTGATGAAAAGAATGAGGGGGCCTAGGGCGAGGTACCGAAGAATAACTGCGGCGAAGGACAGGGTGAGGTCGTCCGAGGTCACAGGGATCCACTCGGAGAACTGAGGATTGTCGTCAAGAAAAGTGTCGAGCTCCGTGGCGAGGCTTCCGAAGGCAACCGCGAAGAGGGAGAGCCCGATTGTCCACGCCGCGAAGGGTCCGAACTGCATGCGACCTGCCAGGCCGAAGGGGTTGAGGAGCGGAGCCCGCGCCTGGCCGGGACCTGGCCTCGAATGGAAGACGCCGGCACCGAGATCACGACGTTCGTTGAGCACGACGGCTCCTACGAGGAGGAGTGCGATGAAGGTGATGGAGAGCGACAGGGGCCACCAGCGCAGGTCAACGAAAAGCTTCATCTGCTGTGCCCAGGCGATGGGGGAGAGCCATGAGACCCAGGAACCCTGCGGTTCAATAACGTCGCCGATGCCGCGAACGACCGCTGCAAGGCCGAGCGTTCCAAGAGCCATACCGGTCGCTGTCCTGCTGTGCTCTGTCAACTGGGCGGTGTTAAGAGCGATAGCGCCGAACACAAGTCCGGTAACAGCCGTTGCACCGCCGAATGCGAGGGAGTCCGCGCCTTCCTGGCCCGCGGCACTGAGCGCGACGGCAACAGAAGCGCCCACTGCCAGACTGGCTGTCGCCGTCGTGAGGAACGCTGCAATGAGCGGCGCATGGCGACCAATCGACAGCGAACGCAGGATCTCCGTCCGGCCGCTCTCTTCGTCCTGTCGTGTGTGGCGGACGGCGAGGAGGATGCTCATGATTGCCGCAGGAAGAAACGTCCACAGCGAGAGTTCGTTGGCGAGCATCGCCCCGAATGTGTAGTTGTCGAGCGCGGATGCAGGGCCGGTCATCATGATCACGGCCGGGTTCGTCATGAGAGACGCGCGAGCATCCAGGGCGGCCTGGGTCGGATACGACTCGTCGAGGGCGACGACCGACAGGTAGATGATGACGAAGAAGGAGGCTGCCCAGGTCAAGATCCGTGCCCGGTCCAGCCGCAGATAGAGACGGAAGATGAATCCGAGGCCCGTCACATGTGACGGGCTTTCTCTAGATTTCAGAATCATCGCTCATCCTCGACGACATCCCCATAGTGACGAAGAAACATCTCCTCCAGGGAGGGTGGGCTGATACGGACGTTAACGACGTCAAGAGCCGAGAGTGTCGACAGGATAGAGCCGACGGCAGCGTCGTCGATGACGAACGTTATTCTCGGTCCATCGACATGGAGATCGTGGACCTCCCGATTAGCGCGCAGATGTGAGGGGTCCTTGCGGACCGTCGCTGTCACGGTGGAGCGCGTGAGGTGACGAAGCTCCTCGAGCGGCCCGCTTTGCACCTCCCTGCCAGCGCGGATGATGGTGACGGAATCGCAGAGTCTCTCCACCTCGGCGAGGATATGGCTGGACAGCAGGACTGTTCGGCCCTGGGCCTTGAGAGCGCGAACCTCGTCCATGAAGATCGCCTCCATGAGCGGGTCGAGGCCGGCCGTGGGCTCGTCGAGGAGGAGTAGTTCAGCGTCCGAGGCGAGTGCCGCGATGAGAGCGACTTTCTGGCGATTGCCCTTCGAATACGCTCTCGTCTTCTTCGTCGGATCAAGCTCAAACTTGTCGATGAGCTCGTCCCGACGCCCCCTCTCATGTGGCGAGCGGTGATGGCGCGTGAGAATATCGATCGTCTCGCCGCCCGTCAGACTGGGCCAGAGCGCCGTCTCTCCTGCGACGTATGAGATTCGGCGATGAATTCGAACCGAATCCGCCCACGGGTCCATGCCTAATACTCGCGTCTCGCCCTTCTCCTGTCGGAGTACGCCGAGCAGAATCCGAATGGTCGTCGACTTTCCGGAGCCGTTGGGTCCAAGGAAGCCCCGGACCTCGCCCGGTTGCACGTCGAGCGACAGGCCGTCCAGCGCCCGGGTTTTACCGAAGGTGCGGACAAGGTTCGACACCGAGATCGCAGGCTCTGTCATGAGTATTCCTCACGTCTAGTGGCGAGTCGGGGCTCGCCCGGTGTGCTCATTCTACGCGTGTCTGACGTTCGGGTATCCGGGTCGCTGACGTGCGGTTGCGGCGTGCTACGCACTGAAGCGTGACGGGTTAGCAAGCTTTTTAGACACAGTGTCAAGTGGTAATTGGTGATGTGAGCAGGGCTATAACCCAGGGATAGCGCGGCTTGGCAGACCCGTAGGACCTGAGGCCCATGCCGAAACGGCCGTTGATCAGAGAATGGAAGCAAGGATTCTGGGAGAAATCTGCATGGATCTGCGATATCGACGGCGATGTCTGGAAGGGCGGGAGATGGCATGGCTGACAACGAACCAGCCACAACCGGGTCCGTACCTGCCGAGCCTAAGCGCAGGCGTTGGTTCCGCGGCAGAAATGTCGTGCTTTTTCTCGCGGTTTTCGTGTTCGGCTCTTTCGTTGGGGTCGGAAGCTTCACGTTCCTTTACGCCAACGGCATCGGCTACCTTTATGACGACCCCGAGACGTGCGCGCAGTGTCATGCAATGGATGAATATCTCGAGGGATACAACAAGGGAAGCCACAAAGACGTGGCAACCTGCAACGACTGCCACATGCCGCACGACAACATCATCAACAAGTACTGGGTGAAGGCGGACAACGGATTTTGGCACGCGTTGAAATTCACGACCGGTGACTACCCAACGAACATCGAGATCCGTGACTCGAACAGACAGGTGACGAATGCAGCCTGTCTCTACTGTCACGGTGATTATCTCAGCGAGGTCCATCAGGCCCGCGCTGAAGGGGATGAATTGGACTGCACGCGGTGTCACGAGACCGTGGGCCATGCGAAGTGAGTGACGAGATGAGTGAGAACGAGACACAGGCAGAGGTTGGGACGACTCGCAGGGGATGGACAGCCTCGAAAGTGCTCATCGCGGTGGTCCTCACCGCCGTGGTGACGTTCGGTATGACGGCGTTGCTTGTCAACATCCTCGAGCGCCGGACCGAGTCCGCACAGCCGAACCACAACGTCGTCGAGCTGAGCGACACGACCTATGACCCCGCGGTATGGGGGCAAAACTATCCCCAGCAGTACGAGAGCTATCTCAGGACTGAAGAGATGGGACTGACGGTCTACGGTGGCTCCCAACCGATTGAGCTGACGCCGTCGGAGACCGACCCGCGTTCAGTTGGATCATCATCGCGGCTCGAGGACGATCCGAGGCTGAGGATCATGTGGGCCGGGTACGCGTTCGCTAAGGGGTACACCCATGCCCGCGGACACGAATGGATGCTTGAAGATCAGCGCTACACGGTCCGAGTCCTCGACTTCAACCAGCCCGGCACATGCCTCAACTGCCATGCGTCAATGCCGGAGGTCTACGACGAGCTCGGCAATGGAGATAGGGAAGCTGGCTTCGACACGGTCAACGCCATGACGTACAGCGAGGCCACCCAGCACGCCTCGGGTCCCGTCGCCTGCATTGACTGTCATGATCCTGACACAATGTCCCTGCGCATCACGCGGCCTGCATTCGTCACCGGAATCGCCGCGTTGAAAGCCAGCGAAGGCATCGAAGACTATGACGTCAACCGAGATGCGACAACGGATGAAATGCGCTCGTACGTCTGCGCCCAGTGCCACGTCGAATACTACTTCGATGGAGATGCTGGTAATCGGCTGACCTTCCCGTGGGCCGAGGGCAATCACATCGACGATATCTGGAAGTATTACGAGGAGGATGGCCACATCGATTTCGAACACGAGATCACCGGGGCATCCATTCTCAAGGCGCAACACCCAGAGTTTGAGATCTGGAGCCAGGGCGTCCACGCGGATGCAGGAGTTTCGTGTGCTGACTGCCACATGTCTTATGACAGGTCGGCGGCGCAGAAGGTCACGGACCACCACATCAACTCCCCACTATTCGACGCCAATGCCTCGTGCGGAACGTGCCATAGCGACGACGCGGAGACGCTTGTCAACCGAGTGGTGACGCTCCAGGACCGCTTCGTTGTCTCTCGCAACCAGGCATTCGATGCCCTCGTCAGCCTCATTTACAACATCGAAGAAGGAATGGCGAACGGTGTCGACGAGGACTCTCTCGATCTGGCGCGCGAATACCAGAACAAGGCGAGTTTCTACCTCGACTTCGTGTACTCAGAGAACTCGTACGGGTTCCATGCTCCCGACTACACCCAGTCGGTTCTCATCGACTCGATGGATGCCTCGCGGATGGGCGAGTTGGCACTCGAAGGCGCGTCCCGAGAAGATCTCGAAGCATCTGAGGTCACGCAGAAATACGCCCAGGACATCGAAGATCGTTCCGACCTTGAGTTCCTCCGATGACCGGCGAGCCGGAGTCCGCGTCCGATCGGGCGGGTGCGACTCCGAGCGACATTCTTGCCTTTCTCGAGACGGCACCGGAATCTGTCCGGGGTTGGGCTGACCAGCAAGCACAGCTCATTCGCAGGGCCCAACCCGAACAGGTCTCGGACAGCGTGGCTGACGAGCTGCCGGCCGACCCCAACGACATTGCGCTCGCCGAGCTCGACGAGATCGAGGACGACATCCCTGTCTTCCGCAGGCGTAAGAAGAAGAGTGCACCTGTGGCGAAGCCTGCCGAGGCCGGCTATTCCGAGCGTCGGGTCATCCTCATTTCCCTCGCCATTGCCCTCGTCGTCGGCATCGGTTCCGGTGTGTTTTTTGCGAACCAGTCGAACCAAAATATCGTCGCTGCTCAGCAGATGCAGATGCCCGACGGGCATCCCGATATGGGCGGCGACAATTCGGTACCGGTCGCGACGATGGCGGAACTTGAAGCACAGATACTCGCAGACGAGACAGATACCGACGCTCTCGTTGAGCTCGGAACGCTTCGGTTCGACAACGGTGAATTTGATATTGCCGAAGAGCTCTGGTTGCGGGCGCTTGAGATTGACCCGAATCGTATCGAGGCTCATTACAACCTGGGTTTCGCCTACCTTGCATCCGATCCGCCCCGGCCTGAGCAAGCAATCGAGGCCTGGAACACGGTGATCGACATCGACCCGGAATCCGATCTCGCCGAGAACGTCACGATGCACGTGGCAGCGATCGCCGCTGAACTCGCGAATAACGACACCGGCGGGGAGGAGGAAGACGGTCCATGACTATCCCGCTCGTTTTCCTCGCCGGGGTCCTAGCCTTCCTGTCGCCCTGCTTTCTACCACTCGTTCCCGTATTCTCTGCATACGTCGCGGGAACGAATCCATCCTCCCGAGACTCGGGCAACGTTCTGACAGCTACTCGGACACGGGCTGCGGCTCGCGCAGGAGTCTTTGTCCTCGCCTTTTCGTCGGTGTTCGCGGGCCTCTGGCTCCTCGTCGGACTGGTTGGCTGGGCAGTCGGTGATTATCGCGGCATCCTCACGATCGCCGGAGGGGCGATGCTCGTCGCTCTTGGCCTCCACGTCGCCGGACTCATCCGGATCCCGGTCCTTGACCGCACGGCGAGAGCGAACATCGACCTTGATGGCGATCCGAGCATGCGCCGCGCTGCACTTCTTGGCCTCGCATTCGGGGCGGGATGGACGCCATGCATCGGCCCCGTCCTCGGTGGGGTCATTGGCGTCGCCACCACCCAGTCGGTCGCCGAGGGCGCGCTTCTGCTGGCGGTCTTCTGTGCCGGCCTCGGCATCCCGTTCATTCTTGTCGCAACTGGCATTGGGGGCATTCTCGAGCGTGCGTCGTGGGTGAAGAGCCGTTACCGAACGATCGAGCTGGTCGTGGGGCTCGCGCTTGTCCTTATCGGTTTCCTCATGATTTCCGGGCTGTTGGAGAAGCTGACAGCCCTCGTACCGGCGGTGATGTGACCATGGTTCAATCTGCCACCGAGCAGAGCTCGGCACCCGACCTCCCACCGGAGGACGACGACGTCTCGCCTATCCTCCTTTTCAAGAGGATCTACGCCTTCTTCTACAACAAGACCGTCGGGCTCGTCCTCATCATCCTTCTCGCCATCCTCGCCCTGTTCGGCACGGTCATCATGCAGGCGCCAGCGGGAACGTTCGATGATCCGACGAGCGCGCAAAGCTGGCTCGACTCAGTGCGTCCCCGCTACGGGTTCTGGACCGACATCCTCTCCTTCCTCGGGTTCTTCCGGATGTACACGTCGCCGATCTTTCTCATCGTCATCGCACTCTTGACCGGGTCGATTATCGGATGCACAGTGCATCGCCTCCCGGTTCTCTGGCGGGCAGCGATGCATCCACGAGTCCACGTCTCCCACGCCTTTCATCGGCACGCACAGAATCGACGCATCCTGACGCGGGGTGATCTGGGGTCCGAGGACGCTCTCGCCCACGCCAGATCCGTGTTCAGGAAGGACAGGTGGCGAATTGTCGAGGACGACAAGGACGCACGTGCTTTTTATACGGACAAGAACAGGTTCGGGCCGTTCGGCACCGCGCTGGCCCACGCATCCTTCGTCCTCATCATCGCCGCCTTTGTCATCAGTTCGCTCGGGTCGTTCGAACAATTCATGGTGATACCCGTTGGTGGTTCAGTCCGGCTCGACGATTCCACTATTGAGGTTCGGGCAGATTCGTTTAAAGACAGCTACGACGAGGACGGAAGACCGATCGACTACGTGTCCGAGCTTGTCGTCATCGACGCGGGCGAGGAGGTGGCTGAGCAGGAGGTGCGGGTCAACTCCCCGCTACCGTACGGGGGAATGAAGTTCCATCAAACGTCCTATGGCATCGCGGCCAATATCGTCATGACGGACCTCGAGGGGGAGGACGTCTTCGATGGTGCCGTCCCGCTGCAGTGGACATCGACCGACGGCACGAACGCCGTCGGAGCAATCGACGCTGTCGACGAGCTTGACATTCTCATCGTGACGCCAGCTTCCGGGCGAACCGACTCGGTCATCCCTGTCGGAACGGCGATGGTTGAGCTCTACCCTGCGGGGATGAACGAACCTATCGCCGTGAAACGCCTGCCGCAGGGACAGCAGGTCACAGTCGGCGACTACGAGTTCATCTTCGAAGGAGAATCACAATACACGGGCATCACCGCCCGCAACGACCCGGGATCGCCGCTCCTCTGGGTCGCATCAATTCTCCTCGTCGTCGGAATGTTCATGACGTTCGGTTTTCAACACCGCCGACTGTGGGTGCGCGCGGAGGACGACTCGACTCTGTCCATCGCCTCAGTCGATAAGCATGACGCGATCTACGAGAACCAGTTCAATCGATTGATAGGCCAGATCCAGGACGAAGGAATGACCGATGCTTGAGTCACTTGAATACTTCCTGCTCGCGGCGACCATTGTCGCCATCGTCGCGCTCCTCTGCGACGGCGCCTACCTGACATCCCGGAAGCATCATGTCCGCAAGCGCGCCGCCGTCTCAGTCGGCGCAACCGGGGCTGAACCGGGCGAGGAGGCCGCGACCGCGCAGAACCGTCAGCAAGCCAGGGGATTAGCCTGGTACGGCACAGCGTTCACGATCGTCGCGTTCGTCCTCGTGACCGTCTATCTCATCGGCCGAATGAGCGTGACGGGTCACGGTCCGTTCGCGAACCAGCACGAGTTCGCGGTGTCGTTCTCCTGGGGGATTCTCGCCGCCTACATGTTCTTCCTGTGGCGCTACCGGATCCGGATGCTGTCGCTTATCGTCATGCCCGTCACGATCGGACTCCTGATCTATGCCCAGAGTCTCGATGCCGGCGTCGAGCCGCTCGTGCCAGCCCTGCAGAACAACACGCTACTCACTCTTCACGTGTCGACCGCAATCATTGCCTACGGCGCTGCCTGTGTGTCCTTCGGCGGGGCCGTTCTGTATCTGCTCCACGCTCGCCTCTCGAAGAAGATTCGTCGCATGCCGTCGAAAGACTTGTTCGATGAGATCGGCTACAAGGCTGCCGTGTTCACATTCCCGATGCTGACGATCATGATTCTTCTCGGAGCGCTGTGGGCAGACACCGCCTGGGGCCGATACTGGGGGTGGGACCCGAAGGAGACGGCTGCGTTCGTGACGTGGCTACTGTACGGCGCGTACCTGCACGCCCGCGTCGTACGGGACTGGAAGGGAAAGCGCGCTGCCTGGCTCCTCATTGCGGGTTTCGCTGCCGTGCTCTTCGCCTACTTCGGAAACCACTTCTTCGGAGGACTCCACTCCTATGGCTGAGCAGGTTGACTGGCGTGACCGGATCAGGTCGTCACGGCTTGGATCCCTCTTCGTCGTCCTCGTGACAACAGCTCTCATCATCGCCGGAGTTCTCGCCGTGAAAGGCGGTGGGGAGGAGGCTGCGGCGCTGTCAGAGATCGAGCTGAGCGAAGAAGCATCAGCTGTGGCGCCAGCAGTCGGGGAACAAGCCCCGATCTTCTCGGGACTCGACATCGATGGCCACACTGTCGATCTTGAGACCCTTGATCGGCCTGTCTGGCTCATCTTCAACGCAACCTGGTGCTCAGCATGCAGAGCGGAAGTCCCCCACATCCAGGACGCGCAAGAGGAGCACGGCGACAAGGTCGATATCGTCGCCATCTATGTCAACGAGGGGGCAGAGGCAGTCCGCTCGTATGTTGACCAGGTTGGACTGACCTACACTCACATGCTTGACCCGACAACTGAGATCGCGGCTGCGTATCGGACGATGGGAGTGCCAGCCCACTACTTCATTAACTCCGATGGCACAATTTCCTCCATCCACGTGGGCGCGGTCTCACCGAGCCAGATCGAGGAGGCGCTCGCAGGGCTGTCCGCATCCGCTGGCAACCGGTAGTGATTGGCCAGTTGCCCAGCCGATTCCTCGCGCGAGGTGTGCGGCATGATTGTCTCCGGAAACGTCATCGTGTTGCCAGGCATCACCCAGTCGTCATGGAACGTCGCGGTCATATGCGTTGAGACGGACTACGCTTGACGAGACTGTATCGAAAGGCATAACCGTGAACCGGACGACATATACCTTTGTACGCATCATCATTCTCCTCGTGTGGCTCGCAGTTGGAGCCATCGGTGGGCAGGCCCAGGGCCAGCTATCCTCGGTTCAGGAAAATGATCAGGCGCTTTATCTGCCCGAGTCGGCCGAATCGACTGTTGTGTCCGAGCGTGTCGGCTCATTCAAAGATTCCCAGTCGCTACCCGCGTTTGTCGTTTTCGAGACAGCAGACGGATCGGCGCTGACGCAGGAACAGATCGTTGGACTTAACGAGCGGGCGCAGAATATTGCCCAGGCGCCGATGGCGGACGGGACGGTGTTGGGGGATTATCTTGAAACTCCCGTGTCAGCGTTCGTCCCCGCCGAGAACGGGTCGGCTGGCATGTGGCCTATTGAGCTCGACGCCACTCAACTCAAGGACTTCGACGAGTCCGGTGATCAGATACAGGTAACGACAATTGAGGCGATCAGAGCCTACGCGTCCGACGCAGCCAATGAGCTAGGCAACCTCGAGACATCGACGACCGGCCCGGCAGCCCTTGTCGCGGATCTGAGCAACGCCTTCGCCGGGATCGACCTCTTCCTGTTGCTCGTCGCGGTCGCCCTCGTCTTCGTCATCCTCATCATCGTCTATCGTTCGATCGTCCTACCGATTCTCGTTCTCTTAACAGCGGTCTTCGCTCTCAGCGGGGCGGGGCTTGTCGTGTATTACCTCGCCAAAGCCGAGGTTGTTCTTCTGTCCGCCCAGACGCAGGGCATTCTCTCGATCCTCGTCATCGGCGCCACTACCGACTACTGTCTGCTCATCATCGCCCGCTATCGCGAAGAGCTTGGGTTGAACGAATCTCCCTTCGACGCGATGAAGAAGGCGATCGCCGCGACATGGGAGCCAGTCATCGCATCAGCCGCGACCGTGTCGGCCGGACTGCTGTGCCTTCTGCTGTCGGATCTGCGTGTGACGACCTCCCTCGGCCCCGTTGCCGTCATCGGTATCGTCTTTTGCGTCCTTGCTGCAATGACGCTCCTTCCGGCGCTCTTGCTTCTGCCGGGCAAGCGCGCACGCAAAATCTTCTGGCCCGCCAAGGTTGGTAGCCCGAGTAGCGGCGACACGTATGAGGCGAGCGTTGACAGCGGCTGGTGGGCGCGTTCCGCCAGGTTTGTCGCCCGCAACGATCGTCGAGTGTGGATCACGACCTCCGTCGTACTGCTCGCTTTCGTTGCGTTCGTCCCGACTTTCGAGGCGAAGGGTCTGTCGGTGGCGGATACGATCGTCGGCGAGACCGAGGCCGAGGCGGGGCTCGACACGCTGTACGAGATCTTCCCGCAGACAGCCGGGGCTCAGCCCGTTAATATCCTCGCCCCCGAGGAGTCGGCCGACGCGGTTGTCGCCGCGGTTCAGGGGGTTGACGGCGTCGTTTCCGCCGACGTGACAAGCGACGACGAGGGACCGATTGTTCGAAACGGTGAGGTTCTCATCACCGCAATGACCGCCGCACCATCGGAGGAGCTCGCGGCTCAGGAGACGGTCGGAGACATCCGCGATGCACTTGAGGGGACTGGGGCACAGGTCGGCGGCGACGCCGCGACGCGTCTCGATACTCAGCGCACTGGGATATCTGACCTCGTCAAGGTCATTCCCGCAACCCTCCTTGTTGTCGGACTCATGCTCATGGTTCTGCTCCGCTCTATTGCGGCACCAGCTCTCGTCCTCGCCGCCAACGTGCTGTCGTTCGGTGCGACGATAGGGTTGGCCGCTATTCTGTTCAACCACGTGCTGGGATGGCCGGGCTCGGATTCGTCCGTACCGCTTTACGCCTTCATCTTCCTCGTCGCCCTGTCGATCGACTACACGATCTTCCTCATGACGAGGACACGGGAAGAGGCGCTCAAGCGGGGCACGCGCCAGGGTGTCATCAAGGGAGTGGCGCTAACCGGTGGTGTCATCACGTCGGCTGGCATCGTCCTAGCGGCAACCTTCGCCGCTCTCATGGTCATCCCGCTACTCTTCATGATTCAACTCGCGATCATTGTTTCGCTCGGTATCCTCATCGATACCTTCGTCGTCCGTACCCTCCTCGTCCCGGGTCTCATCCACGACATTGGCAACCGGGTCTGGTGGCCCTGGCAAGCCCCCATGGTCGAGCGCGAAAAGGACGAGCAGGTGCCCGCGACGATTAGCTCGTAGCCGCAGGCGCCGTCACCGGGCGGTGATAACGGCGATGAGGAAGTTGTCGTTTGGCGGGTCGAGTTGCCAGCTGGAGTATCGCGATTGCATGGCAAGGCCAGCGCCCGACAGGTCGTCTTCGAAGTCGTCGAACTCATAGCCGCGGCCAGACCCGAACCCAATTGTCATCCGGCCGCCAGGAGCGAGGTGATCGCCGAGACGGCGAAGGGCGGGGATCCGTTCGTTGCCTGCGAGGAACGTCATGACGTTCCCAGCTGAGACGATGTGATCAAACGTCTGACTCGCGAGCGTGAAATCGGCCAAGTTACCGACATGCCACTCGGCGAGGGGATGGTCGGCACGCGCGACCTCGATGAGGTAAGGGTCGAGGTCGACGCCAACGACACGGTGGCCGCGGCCTGCGAGATTCCCGCCGACTCGGCCAGTCCCGCACCCAGCATCGAGAATTGCCGCACCCCGATCCACCATGGCGTCAACGAGCCGAGCTTCGCCGTGGATGTCGCGCCCCATCCGCTCGAGGTTCCGCCATCGCTCGGCATAGTTGGCGGAATGTTCGGGGTTGCGTGCCGTGACGGCCGCCCAGACGTTGGTCTCAGGGGTGCTCATGGGCCCAAGTATCTGCCCTTGCCCGATCCGTTGTCGAGTTCGTGAGGACGTAGCGAGTGGCTGTCGTTGGCGCATTCCGTGTGCGCCCACCTGTCAAGCCGGCCGTTCGTCGCGATCTCGCACCTACGCCGCACAGGACTGTGAGCCGCCCGCAGGCGGCTCACAGCTAGTCTTGGCGGCGGTCCAACGACCGCTGCGATGACGGATAGCTTCCCGGGAGGGTCAGATCAGTTCGGCGTCGACAGTGATGTCTGCGGAGGCGAAGAGTCGAGAGACCGGGCAGCCGCGCGATGCGTCATCAACTGCGGCTTTGAAGGCATCCTGTTCGATGCCGTCGATTCGGGCGCGGAGGGTGATCGCGGACGATGTGATTGTCGGCTCTCCGCCGACTTCGTCAAGCTCCACCTCGGCGGAGACCTCGAGAGATGATGGGGTGACGCCGTCTTCGCTCACGCGGAGGTTGAATGCCATCGCGAAACAGGAGGCGTGGGCCGCGGCGAGGAGCTCTTCGGGGCTTGTCTTGCCTCCGGGAGCCTTCGTGCGTGAGGCCCAGGTGACGACCTCGTCGTCGAGAACACCAGAACTCGTGTTCATTAGTGTGCCCTTGCCGGTGGGGAGATCCCCTTCCCAAACAGCTGTCGCCGTGCGAGTTGCAATTGCCATGGTGTGCTCCTTTTCCTCGAGCTTCTTTTCCTGAAGCTTCGTTGGTGGCAGGGTCTCCATTCTTCGACCGACCTACCTCCGGGTCAATGGCAGTCGTCACGGCAGTCAGCCTTCTACCAGCCGCCGCTGAGGGAGTTCGCCGGATGCGATCTGGGACGAGAGGTGACACCGCTATCTGCGTTTACCTCCGACCGAGTAGACTGGGTGGCGCACATTGAGGGCGAGGAGATCGAGTGGACGACAACATTGAGGTTCCGCCTCCGCTGGACGAGCAGGAGGCAATACGAAGGCAACGCAGACAATTCCTGCTATTCGCCATCGCTGGCCTCTTTATGCTCGTCATCGCGTTCATTGCGGGACGAACGGTCAAAGGCTGGGTCTCCGACGACGAGGGCGCACCCGAGTCGCCCGCGACGGCGATTGTGAAAGTGGTTGAGTATGAAGCGTGAGCGGACGCTGTGGCAGAGCACGTTGGATAACGGTCACTCGCTCGTCGTGACGAAGAATTTCGGCTGGATTCTCGACGGAGATGCGAAGGTAGCTGAGTGGGCGTGGGTCAACTACGCCTCTGGCACGTGGGATGGGGAGGGAGGCCTTTTCACCGCGCAGGCGATCTCGGACGATGTCGACGATCTCTACCTCCAGTTCCCGAAGGAATCGGATCTCAGCATTGGTCTCGTCCTCTCTGACCGCATTGAGTCGTCGATCGTCTACCAGGAGACGGCAGCGGTGGGTGATGCTGGATGGGTGAGGGTTTTCGTCAGGCGGAACCCCGATGGGACAATGTTTACCCAGTCGCTCGGCTTCAATGTCGACGATGTGGACCGAAACGAGCTTGAAACCTTTGTACTCGAACTGGAAAGCTCGGTACGAGAAGCGGTCGGAATGCCGCTGACCTAGTGCCCTTTCGCACAGTTTCGGGAAAAGATCGCACGGGGTTTGAAAGTACTCGCGCGGACTTGCTAAAGTCACTGTGTTGCAATCCCGCATAGCTCAACGGCAGAGCATTCGACTGTTAATCGAAGGGTTGTTGGTTCGAATCCAACTGCGGGAGCCACAGGCCTCGACCCCATGGGTTCGGGGCCTTCTCACTTGTTACGCGTTCCCCCGTGTCCGGTCGTCGCCCGCCTAACCGGACGGCTCTGCCCGGTCGCGAGCCTGTGGAATAATGAGCCCATGGCATACCGTGAAATTCGAGTGATTGGCGATCCTGTCCTGCGCACCGCATGCGACGAGATCACGGCAATCACACCTCAGGTCAGATCGCTCGTGGACGATCTCCTTGACACAGTCGACGAAGAGGGCCGAGCAGGTCTGTCCGCTAACCAGATCGGCGTCTCACTACGGGCGTTCTCCTGGAACCTCGAGGACATAGGCGTTGGCTATATTCTCAACCCCAAGATCGTCGACCTTTCTGAGGATGAGTATCAGGACGATGACGAGGGTTGCCTGTCGATTCCCGGCCACTTCTTCCCGACCCGCCGTGCCTGGTACGCAAAGGCCGTCGGCGTCGACCTGGACGGCAATGAGGTCGTCCTCGAAGGTGAGGAGATCACGGCTCGCCTCATCCAGCACGAAATAGATCACCTTGACGGTCATCTCTACATTGACCGTCTCGACCGAGCGGTCCGCAAAAAAGCGTTGAAAGCGATACGAGACTTATGAACATTGTCATCTCCGGATCTTCCGGTTTCATCGGCACAGCACTCGTCAAGGCGGCCGAGGCGGACGGCATGCACGTCGTTCGCGCCGTCCGTTCGGGGCCCGGACCAGGGGAGATCCTCTTTGACCCGAGCCGGGGCGATGTCGATCACCGGCAGCTCGCTGGAGTTGACGCCGTCGTCTGCCTCAACGGAGCCGGCCTATTCTCGAAATTGTGGACGTCATCGTACAAGGAGGTCCTCCTGCGATCGCGGGTCACATCCGTACGCACGTTCACAGACGCGTTTGAGCGACTGCCCGAAGATGAGAGGCCCAAACACTTCGTGACTGGATCCGCTGTCGGCTATTACGGCGCGGATAGGGGCGATGAGCTCCTCACTGAAGCCTCTGAGCCCGGCGATGATTTCCTTGCGCGAGTGTGCGTCGCATGGGAGGAGGCAGGTGCGAGGGCTACGAGTCTGGGTATAACCCACTCGGCTTTGCGGACGGGGTTGGTCATGGACGGATCGGGCGGCATGCTCGGTCTCCTCAAGCACGCCTATAAGTTCGGTCTTGGCACGAAACTTGGCGATGGTAACCAGTACATGTCAACGATTTCGCTCACCGACCACGTCCGCGCGGTGCTTCACATCCTGAAGAATCGTGTCGAGGGACCGGTGAACCTCACGGGGCCGCACCCTGTGAGAAACCGAGACTGGAATAAGCTTCTCGCGGAGCACATGAACCGCCCGGCGTTCCTCACCGTGCCCAGCTTTGCGATGAAGCTTGCGTTGGGTGATTTCGCCGAACAGGCTGCACTCGCCTCCCAGAACGCTTATCCGGCTCGGCTAGAGTCGACCGGTTTTGACTTCACCGCGCGAACGACGGAGGAGATCTTCGACCAAGCGTTGCCCCGCCCGTAGGGGAACGCTGGCCGCGGCCTGTGGCGCGGAAAACGGAATTGTGGCACAGTGATGACTATCGGAGCCGGATTGGGTGTGACGGGGAATCTCACCTAAGGAGGTTCCGATGACAGCACATCGCGCCGCTCGTGGCGTTATCTTTATACACTCTGTTACGCCCGCCCTCGAACCGCATGTGGAGTGGGCGCTTTCTGGTGTGCTCGGGTATCAGGTGTCAATCGAGTGGATCGATCAGCCCGCGAACCCGATGTATCACCGAGGTGAGTACTCGTGGACCGGCGAGATTGGGATGGGAGCGATGCTCGCCTCCTCGCTTAACGGCTGGGAGCATCTGCGTTACGAAATCACCGAAGATGCGACTCCGCAAAGCGAGGGCGGCCGCTGGTCACATACTCCCGAGTTGGGGATCTTTTACGCTCAGACGGACCTTGTTGGCAATGTTGTCGTGCCAGAGAATAGGATTCGTGCCGCTCTGGAACATGCGGATACGGATGCCGGCGAGATGAGGCGTCTACTTGACCTCGCGCTTGGCCAAGCTTGGGACGACGAGCTGGAGCCGTTCCGCTACGCGGGTGCCGGTGCGCCTGTGCGCTGGCTCCATCGAGTTGGCTGACTGCGCTTAATTTCCAGGTTGGTCGCCAGGGTCGGTGAGAAGATCGGCGACCGTCCGAGCGTGTTTGATCCTCTCGTCGGGGATCTGGATCTTGAGAGCTCGCTCAAGGCTGAATGCTAGTGCGTAGCGGGTGAGGGGATCGAGCCGCAGATCGTCGACAAAGTCGGCGTCGGTCGTCACCTCGTCGGGGCTGATCTCGGGTGCAAGACCCTGAAGAATCTCCCGAACAGTATCAATGTGCATACTCCATTATTACCCTGAGCGCGGAGAGACTGCGCTGACCGCCCCATGCGTGTGGCTGTTAGGTATCCTGGTCACATGGCATTTCTCGATATTCTCAAGCAGCTCATGCAGGTTAGCGGTGCTACCGACGCAGAGGCTGACCGCGTGGCGCGGGGCATCGAGCTTCGGGAGACCCTCTATCAGGACCCAAACGACATCGCCGCCTTCCAGAGCCTGGCTGAGATCGTCGAGCAGGCCGTGAAAGCCTCTGAGGTGGAAGACCCCCTTACTGCCGACACTGACCATCATGCGGACCAGGCGAATCTCGCGATGTGGTCGCTCGCTGAGGAGCTGAGCGGCCGACCGAATTCCTGGTACCCGCTTATCGAGCTCGCTCGGCTCTCCGTCGATTCCGATATCGAGGGTGCAAAGAGGCGGCTCAACACCGCAATCGATCGGGATACGACCGGCCGGGCTCTTGGTGAGGCGATTAAGATTCTTCGCACCGCTGGTTACGCAGATGCTGGCATCTCCCTCGGCATCGCCCACTGGGATCCGGCTGAACACAAGTTCGCTGCTGGAGAGCAAATCATCATGGCCGCAGTGGACGCCGAAAAGCCCGAGGTCGCACGCAAGTACTTCGAGACGCTGAACGAGCATAGAGTACCGGGTGAGCACGAAGATCGCCTCGCATACCTCCACGTCTGCATCACGAAAGCGGAAGAGAAGGCCGCTGAGAAGTACAGGGAGCGCGAACAGCGAGAGAGTTGAGTAGAACGTGGCACGTTACGTAGAAATCCATCCTGAGAACCCGCAGTCGAGGCTCGTCGGTATGGTCGCCGACCGGCTCCGGTCGGGGGAGGTTATCGCCTTCCCGACCGACTCCGGCTACGCGATCGGGTGCAGCCTCGGTAACAAGGAAGGACTCGATCGTATCCGGGCGATCCGCCGTGTCAGCGACAAGCACCATTTCACGATGCTGTGCTCTGATTTCGCCCAGCTGGGACAGTTCGTCATCGTCGGCAACGCCCAGTTCCGCTTGATCAAACAGCTCACGCCCGGCCCATACACGTTTATCCTCAAGGCCACGAAGGAAGTGCCTCGGATGACACTCCACCCGAAGAAGAACACGGTCGGCGTGAGGATCCCGGACCACGCGATCACCCAGGCTCTTGTCGCTGAACTTGGCGAACCAGTGCTTTCCTCGACCCTCATCCTCCCGGATGAGGAAGATCCGATGACGGACGGGTGGGACGTGAACGAGACACTTGGCCACGCGCTCGATGTCGTTATCGAGGGCCCTGTCGGCACGGAGGGCGCGACGACGGTTGTCGACATGTCCGAAGGCTTCGCCGATGTCGCTCGCGCTGGTGCGGGTAGCACGGAGATGTTCGAGTGAGCCTGGGAGGTGTTCTTTTCGACCTTGATGGCACAGTTCTTAACTCCGCACCGATCGTCACCTCTCTTTTCGCACTGACCGCGAAGGAAATCTCGGGGCGGGACTATGAACCAGACGAATTACTGAAATATGTAGGACCGCCACTGCCGTGGACGATGATGGACCTTGGCGCCGACGAGAAGGATGTTCCGTACTACATCGACTTCTATCGTTCCCACTACAACGCCCTCATGCTCGACTCGCCGCTTTTCGACGGGGTGGAATCCGTCATCCGGAACCTGTCCGAACGAGTTCCCGTTGCCGTCGCAACGTCGAAGAAGGAATCCGGTGCCCGCCTCATTCTCGACAAGTATGGTCTTCTCGACACGTTCACCGCAGTGTGTGGGGGTAGCGAGGACGGTCTGCGCTCGGACAAAGAGGGAATCGTCGCTGAAGCAGTCCGCCGCCTCGGCCCCGTCGACGGGGAGATCATTATGGTGGGGGACAGGGTGTACGACATTGAGGGAGCCGCGAGCAACGGACTGAGAACTGTGCTCGTCGGTTGGGGCGCAGGCACTCCCGACGAACATGAGATGGCGTGGCGATCAGCCGCCACCCCTCAGGAGCTCGAAGAGATCCTGCTCAGCGTATGACGGAGGTGGCCCGCGGATGACCGCGGGCCACACACCGTTGACCTCGAAAGCGCCTAACGCTGCGGGTCGATCGACTCGCGGTTCTCGAACTGGGCCTGGTACAGGCGCGCGTAAGCGCCCCCCTGATCGATGAGCTCATCGTGGGTGCCCTGTTCAACGACGTCACCATCTTCCATGACGACGATGAGGTCCGCGTCGCGGATCGTCGACAGGCGGTGCGCGATGACGAATGACGTGCGGCCGGTCTTGAGGTTGGACATGGCCTCCTGGACGAGCATTTCTGTTCGCGTATCGACAGATGACGTCGCCTCGTCAAGGATGAGGATGTCAGGATCTGCGAGATAGGCGCGGGCGATCGTCACGAGCTGTTTCTCGCCGACCGAGATCATCTCCCCTTCGTCATCCACAACCGTGTCGAGTCCCTTGGGAAGCTGGCTCGCAAGCCGATCGACGGACGCTGCCTTCGCGGCCGCTAAGATCTGCTCGTCCGACGCATCATCTTTCGCGAACGCAATGTTCTCGGCAATCGTGCCTTCGAACAGCCACGTATCCTGCAGGACCATGCCCATGTTGGCCCGCAACTCCTGCTTCGAAATCGTCGAGATGTCGACACCGTCGACGAAGATGTGGCCGGAATCAATTTCGTAGAACCGCAGGAGGAGGTTGACGAGTGTCGTCTTTCCCGCACCCGTGGGACCGACGATGGCGACCGTCTGGCCCGGTTTCGCATGGAGCGAAAGGCCGGTGATGACAGGAGTGTTCTCTTCGTAGGAGAAGCGCACATCGCGGAATTCGACCTCGCCGCGAGTGGGGGTGGGCAGGCTTCCATCGGCATCCGGCTCCAGCTCCTGCGCGTCGAGATAGGAGAAGATGCGCTCTGCGCTCGCCGCACCCGACTGGAGGAGGTTCGCCATGGAGGCGAGCTGCCCGAGCGGCTGCGTGAACTGCCTCGAGTACTGAACAAAGGCCTGGACCGCGCCGAGCGTGATCGTGCCAGACGCGACCTGGATGCCGCCGACAACGGCGACGATAACGTAGCCGAGGTTGGAGACGAGGTTCATGGCCGGCTGCATGAGGCCCGAGATGAATTGAGCCATGAACGACGCATGCCGAAGCTTCTCGTTGCGCTCGTCGAACTCCTCGGTGAAGACCTCCTCCAGACCGAAGGCGGTGACGACCTCGTGGCCGGTGAATGCTTCCTCCACGGTTCCGGACACCTCACCGGTGAGCTTCCATTGGTCTCTGAAGTGAGGCTGCGCCTTCTTCATGACCCGAGTCGCGAGCCAGACGCCGGCTGGCAAAACAAGGAATGTGAGGAGAGCGAGCTGCCACGAAATGATGAACATCATCGCGACGATGCCAATGATCGTCAGCAGGTTCTGGAAGATCGAGTTCATCGTCTGCATGAGCGTCTGCGTGATGTTGTCAACGTCGTTCGTCACCCGCGACAGGAGATCGCCACGTGAACGGCGGTCGATGTACGACAGCGGCAGGCGATCGATTTTCGCCTGAGCCTTCTCCCGTAGCTCCCAGCCGAGATTCTGGACGATGATGCGAATAACCCACCCGGCAATGAACTGGAATACCGCGGCGACAACATAGATGACCGCGATGATGAGAAGGATCTGGGCGAGGGCCGCGAAGTCGATGCCGGTGCTCGGCGTGACGTCCGCGCGTCCGACCATGTTGGCGAGCTCGTTCCGGCCCTGATCCTCGAGAAGTTGGACTGTCTGCTCGGTCGTCAGCCCCCGCGGTAGATCGTTGAGCACCCGTCCAAGGACACCGGTGTAGATGACGTCGGTGGCTCTGCCCAGCAGAGCGGGACCCGCCACCTGAAGGACGACGGCCACCGCCGTAAGGATGATGATGAGAAGAATCTTCATCTTGGCAGGGCGGAGCATGCCGAGAAGACGCTTCATTGTGCCCTTGAAGTCCTCTGACTTCTCGATGGCGCGCGCGCCATGGTGGGGACTCATGCTGCCTCCTCTGCGGATAGCTGGGATGCGACGATCTCGCGGTAGGTCGGGCAGGACTCCATGAGTTCGTCGTGGGTTCCCTGACCGACATCCTGCCCGCCGTCGAGGACGACGATCTGATCGGCGTGGCGGATCGTGGAGATGCGCTGGGCCACAATGAGGACAGCGACACCCGGAATGGCGTCAGGTAGCGCGTGCCGCAATCTCTGGTCGGTCGCGAAATCGAGGGCTGAGAAGGAGTCATCGAAAATGACGAGATCGACGTCGCCCGCCATCGCCCGATACAGGGCGCGCGCAATAGTCAGCCTCTGCCGCTGGCCACCCGAGAGGTTCCGCCCACCTGGGTCAATCCGCGACTCGAGGCCATCGTCGAGTTTCGTCACGAACTCCGTCGCCTGGGCGGCATCGAGCGCCTTCCATATCCGCGCGTCATCGAACTCGGTCGCTCGCCGCTGCCCACTGACCGTCGTTGCGATGGTGCCCGCGAACAGGTACGCCTTCTGCGGGACCAGCGCGATCCGGGTCCGGAGCTCCGCCGGGTCAAAGCCGCGAACGTCGATCCCGCCGAGTATGACCGTCCCGGAGGCCGGGTCGACCATGCGGGACAGGAGGTGGGCGAGGGTCGTCTTTCCGGAGCCGGTCCCACCGACGAGTGCAGTTGTCGAACCCGGCGGGAACCGGATGTCGATCGAGTCGAGCACTGGACGGTCGGCATCGTCATATTGGACCGTCGCCGATTCCAGCCGAAACTCGGCAGGAGACGGTGGCAGGGACGCGGGCTCGGTAGGCGCAACGATCGCGACATCGGTACCGAGGACGGCTCCGATTCGGTTCGCCGACACGCGCGCACGCGGCACCATCATGAACATCATGGCTGACATCATGATCGCCATGAGGATCTGCATGAGGTAGTTGATGAAGGCGATGAGGGAGCCGACTTCCATGCCGCCGTCTTCGATACGGTGGCCGCCGAACCAGACGATCGCCACCGATGACAGACCGACAATCATTTGGATGACTGGCATCATGAACGCCCACGTCGTACCGATCTTGAGCCAGACCTCCCGCATCTCGTTGTTCGCTTTCTGGAATCTCAGCTTCTGCGCCTGCTGGCGCAAGAAGGCTCGGATGACACGGACGCCGGTCAGCTGTTCTCGCAAGAGGCGGTTAATCGTATCGACACGCTTCTGCTGAACTTCGTAAAGCGGGCCGAGGCGCACAATCATCGAGAACGTGAAGAGGCCGAGAACCGGGACGATGATGACGAACAGCCCGGACAGGGCGACGTCCTGAGCGGCCGCCATGATGATTCCACCGATGCCCATAATGGGAGCCATGACGATGATCGTGAACGTCATGTGGACGACCATCTGAACCTGGCTCACGTCATTTGTTGAGCGGGTGATGAGGGAGGCCGGGCCAAAGCGGTGGAGTTCAGCTCGGCCGAACGCCTGAACCTTCTCGAACACCTCGGACCGCAGATGGTGCCCGAGACCCATCGCCAATTCCGCACCGAAGTAGATTGCGGAGGAGATGGCGAACACTTGGAGAACGGTCACGCCGAGCATGACAGCGCCGAGCTGCCAAATGACCGGGATATCGGCCTTCAGCACACCGTCGTTGATGATGGCGGCGTTGAGCGCCGGCAGCCAGAGCGAGGCGATCGACTGAATGAGCTGGAGGACGATCACGGCCGCGATCCTGACCTTCCTGCGGCGTAAGTAGTCCCACGTCAGGTGGAGGAGCATTCTTCTCTCTTCATGAGTGGAGGCGCCATGGTTCAACCATGGCGCCTCGTCATCTGTCAGGGTTTATGCATCGCCGCCGGCTTCGCCGGACTGCCCTGCATTGACGTTGAACAGATCGTACTTTTGGATCGCGTCAGACACGGTCGACCGATCGATCCGGCCGAGGTCGGCGAGCGTCGACAGCGCCCGGACGACCATGGAGTGGGCGTCGATCTTGAACTGGCGGCGCGCAGCTGCGCGAGTGTCGGAGTAGCCGAAGCCGTCCGCGCCCAGGGTCGCATAGGTGCCGGGAACCCACGGACGGATCGCATCCTGCACCTGATGCTCGAAGTCAGACGTGGCGACGAAGACATCTGCATCGTCCTTGAGCTTTTGCGTGACGTACGGAACGTGCCGCTCCTCCTCCGGATGAAGGAAGTTGTGCTCATCAGCGGCAATACCATCGCGACGTAGCTCGTACCAGGAGGTAACGGAGTAGACCGAGGCCTTAACGCCCCAATCCTCCTCGAGCAGCTCCTTTGCGTGGAGCGCCCACGGAACACCCACACCGGAGGACAGGAGGCCGACGCGGTGACCATCGCCGTCTGCGGACGCGATCCTATGGATGCCGCGGATGATGCCGTCAACGTCGACATCCTCCGGCTCTTCCGGCTGGATCATCGGCTCGTTGTAGACCGTGAGGTAGTACATGACGTTCTGGTCCCGGCCGTCGGAGCCGTCCCCGTACATGCGCGTGATGCCGTCCTTCACGATGTGGCCGATCTCGTAAGAGTAGGCCGGGTCGTAAATGACCATCGCTGGGTTGGTCGAACCGAGGACGGGAGAGTGACCGTCCATGTGCTGCGTGCCCTCACCCGCAAGCGTTGTCCGACCCGCTGTGGCGCCGATAACGAAACCGCGTGTGAGCTGATCGCCGGCGGCCCAGAACTGATCACCCGTGCGCTGGAAGCCGAACATCGAATAGAAGATGTAGAACGGCATCATCATCTCGCCGTGGACGGCATGAGAGGTGCCGACTGTGGCGAGCGTTGCTGCGGATCCAGCTTCATTAATGCCCATGTGAAGGATCTGGCCGGTCTCGGCCTCCTTGTAGGACAGCAGGAGGTCTGCGTCGACGGACGTATATTTCTGGCCGTGCGTGTTGTAGATCTTCGCTGTCGGGAAGATCGCGTCGAGACCGAAGGTGCGTGCCTCATCGGGAATGATGGGGACTACCCGCTTGCCGAACTCTTTGTCCTTCATGAGCTCTTTAAGGAGGCGCACGAGGGCCATTGTCGTAGCGACCTTCTGCTGGCCCGAGCCCTTCTTGAGGATCTCGAACCGCTTCTCCTCGGGTAGCTTGATACCGTTCCAGGACTGGCGGCGCTGTGGCAGGTAGCCACCCAGCTCCTTCCTCCGGTCTTGCATGTACTGGTAGGCCTCGTTGTTCGGCGAGGGCCGGTAGTACGGTGCGCCGTAGGGATCTTCGAGCTGCGAATCGTCGATGTCGAGATTGAGCGAGTCGCGCAGACCCTTGAGATCCTGGGAATTCAGCTTCTTCATCTGGTGAGTCGCGTTGCGGCCCGCGAAGTTCGTGCCGAGCAGGTAGCCCTTGATCGTGTGGGCGAGAATGACGGTCGGCTGACCGGTGTGCTCGCTTGCCGCCTTGTACGCTGCGTAGACCTTGCGGTAATCGTGACCACCGCGCTTGAGGGACCAGATCCTCTCGTCTGACCAGTCCTTCACCATCGCCTTCGTGCGCGGATCGCGCCCGAAGAAATGCTCACGGACGAAGGCGCCATCGTTCGCCTTGAACGTCTGATAGTCGCCGTCCAGAGTCGTGTTCATAATGTTGACAAGGGCACGGTCGTGGTCGGCTTCGAGGAGCGGATCCCATTCACGGCCCCAAATGACCTTGATGACGTTCCATCCGGCGCCGCGGAAGAACGCTTCGAGCTCCTGAACGATTTTGCCGTTACCGCGGACCGGGCCGTCGAGACGTTGCAGGTTGCAGTTGATGACGAAGTTCAGGTTGTCGAGACCCTGCTGGGCGGCGAGCTGAAGCATGCCGCGCGACTCCGGTTCGTCCATCTCACCATCGCCAAGGAACGCCCAAACGCTCTGCTCGGAGGTGTCCTTGATACCGCGGTCGTGCAAGTACTTGTTGAACCAAGCCTGATGGATAGCCTGAGCCGGGCCGAGACCCATCGACACTGTCGGGAACTCCCAGAAGTCCGGCATCTGGCGCGGGTGCGGATAGGAGGGCAGGCCACGACCGCCCGCCGGGCGGGAGTGCTCCTGGCGGAATCCGTCCATGTCGTCCTCGGACAGACGACCTTCGACGAACGCGCGAGCGTAGTTGCCTGGTGCCGCGTGTCCCTGGAAGAACACCTGGTCGCCGCCGCCTGGATGGCTCTTGCCGCGGAAGAAGTGGTTGAAGCCGACCTCGTACAGCGTCGCCACGGAGGCGTAGGAGGAAATGTGACCGCCGACCTGGACGCCGGGGCGCTGGGCTCGGGTCACCTGGACCGCGGCGTTCCACCGGATCCAGCGCCGGATCTCGCGCTCGAGCTTCTCATCGCCCGGGAAGTAGGGCTCGTCCTGCACTGCGATCGTGTTGACGTACGGGGTCGTGAGGCTCGTCGGCACCTGGATATTCCGCTGACGGGCGCGACGAAGCATCGACAGGAGGATGTAACGAGCCCGGGGGCCACCCCGACTTTTAATGAGAGCATCGATGGAATCCAGCCACTCCTGCGTCTCTTCGGTGTCGAGATCAGGCACGCGGCTGAGCAGGCCATCGATGAGCGGGAAGGTATCGTCTTTCGAACTCACAGCATCTCCTTGCAGTGCGATTGCGCGGTGGGGCGGGCCGTCGGCGGCCGGAAACCCAGTACCTCAAATCTACCCCCTTCCGGGCCGAACGTCCCGCTTCGATGTGTTCACCCCGTGAGAAAGGCTGGCTCGTAGGGTGCCGTTGCTCACCCGCCGTGGGCGATCAGGTCGAAATGGCGGCGATACGTGGAAATTTCCGTCAATCTTTGGTGAACTATGAGAGTGGATAACAAGGCGACCGCGCCCTCGCGGTCTACACAGGAAAGGACCGGTTCTGCAGCCGGATCAGTGGAGCTCGGACTGAAGACGGGGCAGGTGATCCAAGAGTTCGGCTGGGACGAGGATGTCGAAGAGTCGGTGAGAGGCAGGATCGAAGCTGCAACAGGGACGGCGCTCGTCGACGAAGATTACGAGGACGTCTGCGACGGAACCCTCATTTGGTGGCGCAACGACGACGGTGACGAGGACGATCTCGCCGATCTTCTCGTTGATGCCAGAGCCAATCTTGACGACGGCTCTGGAATTATCTGGGTCATGATCCCCTCCATGGGCACGCGCGGATATGTCGAGCACATCGTTGTCGAAGAGGCGGCCCAGACCGCCGGCCTCGCAGCAACGACGGCGGCTGCGCTGTCGAACGAATGGACGGGAGTGCGTCTATCGGCGCGCGGACCCCGCCGCTGACCAAGCTAACAACGAGAAGTAGGCGGCCCCCGGGCCGCCTACAGTCATGTGCGGCTCCATGGGCCAAGCACGCGCGACCGCGTCGATGGTCTAGTCATCGAGGGCGAGACGTTTGCAGGCGATCCGCGTATTCTCGGCACGGTCGCCTAACCTGGAGGCTGGCTTAAGGGGATGAGGCCATGACAGGGCTTGAGAATTCCCCGCGATCACCCATGAGGGTGCGCACTTCAGCAGAGAAAGGCTGACACGACCATGTCGTACCGTGTTGAACAGGATCTTCTTGGCGCCCGGGAGATTCCCGCCGACGCCTACTATGGGATTCATACGCTCCGCGCCATCGAGAACTTCCCCATGTCGGGCAGGCTCGTCCGTGACGTGCCGCATTTCGTCCGCGCTATCGTCCAGGTGAAGAAGGCGTCAGCGCTGGCGAACGAGGAACTCGGGACGCTGCCCTCCGATATTGCCCAGGCCATCGTCGCAGGATGCGACGAAATCCTGGATAAGGGGCGCTGCATAGATGAGTTCCCGATCGACTTGTTCCAGGGTGGAGCGGGCACCTCGGTCAATATGAACACAAACGAGGTCGTCGCTAACCTTGCGCTCGAACTGCTCGGCTACGAGAAGGGCCGATATGACGTCATCAACCCGAACGACGACGTCAACAAGTCCCAGTCGACGAACGACGTGTACCCGACGGCCCTACGGCTCGCGATCTATGTCGACGTCAAGCGCCTTATCACCCGCATCAAGCTCGTCGCCGAGGTGCTCCGTGAGAAGAGCGAAGAGTTCTCCGATGTCTTGAAAATGGGAAGAACCCAGCTCCAGGACGCGGTGCCGATGACGCTCGGCCAAGAGTTCGGAGGGTGGGCAACCACTCTCGAGGAGGAGGTCGTCGTCATGAACCGTGCGGCCAACTATCTCCTCTCGATCAACCTCGGGGCAACTGCGATCGGCACCGGTCTTAACGCACCGGAGAACTATGCCGAGGTCGTATCCCGAAAGCTCTCTCACGTGACAGGTCTCGACCTCACGCCTGCACCAGACCTCGTCGAGGCGACGAGCGATACGGGTGACTACGTGACCGTCCACTCTTCGCTGAAGCGCGGCGCTCAGAAGCTCTCGAAGATTGCCAATGACTTGCGGCTCCTCTCCTCGGGGCCGAGGGCCGGGTTCAACGAGATTAACCTGCCGCAGATGCAGGCGGGATCGTCGATCATGCCAGCGAAGGTCAACCCGGTCATCCCCGAAGTTGTCAATCAAGTGTGCTTCAAGGTCATCGGAAACGATGTGACGGTGACAATGGCGGCCGAGGCGGGGCAGCTTCAGCTCAATGTCATGGAGCCTGCCCTCGCAGAGGCGACATTCGAGTCGATCATGTTGCTGAGCAATGCGTGCGACACCCTTCGCACTCACTGCCTCACCGGAATCACTGCCAACGGGGAGCGGACTCGCCGCGATGTCGAAAACTCGATTGGCATTGTCACATACCTCAACCCGATCATCGGCCACCACAACGGAGACCTTGTCGGTAAGGAATGCGCTCGCACCGGCATGACCGTTAAGGAGGTTGTGGTGGAGATGGGGCTCATGACGGCCGATCAGGTCGACGCAGTCCTCACTGCTGAATCGTTCAGACGCCCGACCTTTACGGGCAGAATCTGGGCCCCGGGGGAGAAGGGCCTGCCCGAGAAGCGGTAGTCGCAGGCGGCGAGGGCAACCTTCATAACGGTCCGCCCCCGCAACCGCCCACGACGCCCCGGTCCGCTTCTCGATTTTGGGATCTATGTGACGATGTCGAAGCCGCGCGGATTGGTTCCACTTCCCGTCGCCGTGTAAAGTCTCTTATCGATCCGCACTGCATTTCGTCAGCTCTTTCGAGCCTGAAATGCGGTCGGGGCCTGTAGCTCAGTTGGTTAGAGCGCCACGTTTACACCGTGGATGTCGGGGGTTCGAGTCCCTCCGGGCCCACAGTGAAGAGTCGGGATGTGTAATCGCATCCCGACTCTTTCCATGTCTCGATCCGCTGCCAGGTCGGCGACTGCGTGAAACGTCGGCCGACCTCGAGGCCAGCGGAGGCGCGGCCCCTCATCGGCTTCAACGTTGTCTCAACGTCGTTCGCCGGAATCCCCAGGGGAGGAGCGCCGTTAAGCGGAGAGTGATCGTGCATGTTCGCACGGGGGCACGGTCACACGTCGAGAGTGCGAATCCATATCGGAGCTGTCGGAATGGATCTGCGTCCATCCGGCATCTCGACCGCGGCTCTGTACGTGTACCAGCGACTTGGTGAGACCGTGTCGTCGACGATGACGACGCTCGACTCGTCGATGTCGACCGGAGCGAGCGGCCGCATTCGACGAACGTCCTCCGCAAGGTGGGTCTTCGTGGATCGCCAGACGCGGAGGCGCTCGCCGCCGGCTGGCACGTGCGCGGTCAGAACGACCCCGCCGAGACTGTTCGTCGCTGCTGTCACCCGCGGCGGACTGAGGGTCGACCTGCGACGAGCCGCGACGACCGTGAACATGTCAGAATTCGTCGGCCAATGCGCACGTGAGCCGGTCGGGCCGGTCGGGATGATGACGAGCACGGTGAGATCGCGCGAGCTCCCGGGAATCGCGACATCATGCTCGGCGACTTCTGCAGAGTAGGAGCGGGGATGGTCTGGGGAGAAAGCAAAGGGATGGTCGACGGCGAGCCGACGCAGCTGCTCGCCATAGCTCTCGACAGAGCCGCTCTCTCGGGGTTCGCCCGCGGCCGCTCGCAGTAGTGCCCCGGAAGCTCTGAGAATCTGTACTCGCTCACCAGGTGCCGGTGTCCACGTCAGACGGAACCATCCGACTCCGTCCGGATCGGGCCACGAGCTGAGCCTGATACCGGGCAGACCGGCAGGGGCGTTCGGGCGTGCTTCATCGACCGCATCTGCTGGCGTAGAAACCGGGCGTGATAGAAGACCGATGCGTCTGCGTGACTGGACGACCGCTGTCGATGTCCACACGTGGCCTCGGTGCTGGGAGGGGGCGTTGTTCATCCTCACGTGATATCGGGTGCCGCCATGGGGCGTTGCATGCTGTTCTACCGAGAGCCCGCCCGTTGACGTGGACCCGTCGAGGCCGACCTCGACACGAGTACCCGGCAGAGCGGCGGCCGCGGCGGCGGGATGGTCGCCAGCCACCACCGAAATGACGAACGTATCCGCATCCGGTGCTGCCGCCCGATGAGCCGCCGTCCAGTCGAACTCGACGCGGAGCTTCGACACGGTCCCAGCGACGTCATCTCCCGGCCCCGTGGCCTCTGCGCGCAGTGCCGTCGGCGCCGGCGGAGGAGTCTCATCGACGACGTTTTGCTCAACCTGCGCCGGTGGCGACCATCGTCCCCAGATATCGAGCTGGTGGAGCGACCACGACGTCCGTCCCGGCACGCGTAGCCATCGGTCGAGAAGAGTGTGCGGTCCCAGCCCTGACAGTGTTGGCACCCTCTCGCCGCTCAGGGGGTCGACTCGCGCGAGTGGCACGCGCCCACTGCTATCATGGCGCACCTGTGTCGCGGCGACGACGGCACCGTGGCTCGGGTGAACGGGCTCTGCGGTGTGCCATGTGAGCTTCACATCGATCCCGAGTGGCGATGAGGCAGGGCCGTCAGTGGACTCTGCCGTCACGCGCTCAGGTGAGACGGCGGCGGGAATCGGCGCTTCGAGTAGCGCGGTGGCGAGGGATGCGACACGAGCGAACGCACCCGGCGTGGGCTCGTCAGGCGGCATTGGCGGGACGAGCAGGCCCGGTCGGTCCGAACGGCGTGCGAGCAACGGGTGATCATGGCTTCCCTGTGCCAGAAACGGTGCGGCCACCACAGCGAGCCACGTGAGTGGATACCACGCGGTGATGCAGTAGTCATACGGGATCTCTGCGGGCACTCCGGTGTCGTGTGCGGCGAGCCCAAGCAGATGCGCGACGGGCGATTCGAGGGCAGCAGCAAGGATGAGGGGGATCGGGGGCGTTGCGAAGGAAGCAGTTCCGCCACCTTCGACGCTCATCGGCACATCCACCGGTTCGACGGTGCCCTGTGGCACGCCGTCGGCCAGTTCGGCGGCGAGGACTCGGCTCAGCTCTGCCTGCAAAAGGGGAATGTGCTTTGCGAAGCGTGCTCTCGCGGCCGCCTGTCCATCCGAGTCGGAACGGGCTCTCGGTGGCCACCTCAAAGCGACCCACGGCGGGGCCGCGGCGGCAGCACCCGCGCGGAGCCGGTCTTCGATAACCGTAGCAGCATGAGCTTGGGCAGGATAGGAGACATTGTCTCCGTCGATCGGAAGGAGGAATCTGCCCACCGTCTCCCATCCGCCGGCCTCCGCATATCGCGCGGAGGTAATCCATGCAGCGCCGCTGATCCTCACGCCAGGGGACGCGTGGACCTCGACAGCATCGATCTGCCCGCCGTCGATCAGAAGCACGCGCCGGGCTGCGCCCGGCCCCTGCGGCCACCACTGTGAGAGCTCGCTGAGCCGGGCCGATACGTGGGAGAGAGACGACTCCTCGTCGCCGGGTCCACGGCTCCATGAGGTGGCAGTGATGGTGGCGGCCCCACGTGCTGGGCCCTCCACCTGGACGGCGAACCACGCGGATGAAATGGGCCGATCGTTCTTCCGCGTCTCCATGACGATGCCAGCAGCGCCCGGAGCCACCGCCCCGCCCGTGGGAACCGTCCGACCGGCGGGTGAGGTGATCCGCAACCGGTGCCCCTCCGGATTGAACCCGTCCGCACCGACGATCCACGCGCCATCGTCCGCTGTCCCGTCTGCGATGGAGGCCGACAGGGGAATGAGCTCTTTGGACCACGGCCACGGTGGGGAGGGCCTCCGTCGCAGAACGAAGCCGCGTCGAGGAAAGCCGAGCACGTGATGCGGAAACCACCGCAGGTGACGGCCGCGCCGCAGATAGTGGTCGGATCCGTCGCTACCGACACCGAGCAGGTGTAAAACGTCGGAGGAGATGATCGTCGCTGTCATAGCGCTCCGTCCAGATTGTCGGGAACTGCGGGAATGGGGACCGCGATCCTCGCATTGGGATGGCTACGCAGCGCTATCTCGATCGTGCCGGGCAGGTTCGGGGTGGCTGGCAGGAGGAGAACGCGCGACGTGCTCACTCCGGTGAACGCTGTCAGGGCGATCTCGCTGCCTCCTTGGCGGACGACGATCTGCGCTCGACCGGTTGCCAAGCCGGAACGTGAGCCGCGGAGTAGCGGTTCGTCACCGTCGAGGAGCAAACCGATGCAGACAACCCCATCCGTCGCCGGATCCCACGCCCACAGGCGAGCGAGCTCGCAGTTCTGTGGTGCTGGGGATGCCGGAAATCCGCACCGGTCGATGAGCCACTCATCGAACGTGGCGTCGTCGATGACGATCCCGCCGGGCGCGGCGGCTCCGACTCTGGCGATAATGCCGTCTGGGTCGGGGATGAGGACGTCGACGATCGTATGTGCCGAAAGGTGAGCGGCGGGGTCACGATGAGCGGAGGTGCGAAACCGCCACGAGTGCAGCTCGACGGCTGGGCCGCCGCCGCGCGGTACAGCCTGAAGTGTGGCGACGTATCGCGTGCGCGGAGCGAGCAGATCCGGCAGGGCGATCCGCGCCTCTCGCCAGATCTCACCACCGCGGCTGTCTGCAACGCAGGGAAATTCGCCCAGCCGCTCGCGAAGGGCTGCGATGTGGGCGTCGACGTCCGTCGGGTCTGTGAGTGATACCTCGTTGAGGTGCTCAGTCACAACACCCCGCTCATCGACAAGGCGCACCCGCAGGTCGAAGTTCAGTGCATCGGCCACAGCGACGGTCCGCGCGTCGCGCAACCGTACGAGGAGAGGCTCGGCCGTATAGTATGCGGTGCTGCCGTCACCGGGTGAGGTCGCCACCTCCCAGTCGCTCTCCCTCGACCCGTCCTCGGCCACGCGGCCCTCGTGCGGCGCCTCGTCCGGGTAGGCACGCAAACGACCAGCCAGAGCGGACGTCGTCGTGAACGTGAATCGTCGCTCCCAGGACCATTGTGCCGAGCCCTTCTCAAGCCCCGATCGTCCGAGGGTGACAGCCTCCGATGTCCCAGCGACGACGATCTCATAGTCGGTGTCCGGCGAGAGTATTCCTGCGGGGGTGCCGGACTCGCCCTGCCACGTCTGCGCCGCGTCGCGAAGGAGACGCACCGCAGTGTCCGTTGCGGTGCGATGACGGTCGCGGGCAGCGTGCTCGTTGCGCGGGAGAGGGAAGCACTCGACGCTCGTGAGCGCGGCGACGGCCGCCTCATCGGTCACCTGGACCTTGAGCGGCCCGTGGACAGCGGCGAATCTCAGGGCGATGACCGGCCCGATGGAGGTGAATCGCACGCGGCGCCACACCCTGCGGTCCCCGATGTGGACGTCGGTGGTGGCGACGTTCTCGATGCGCCGCTCCTGTCCATCAGCACCGGTCTGCCAGGCGATGACATGTACCCCCGGAGCGGCGAGAAGGATCGCAGTTGCCTGCTCAGTGTCCGTCAGATCTATGCGGAGCCTGCCGACGGTCTCCACAGCGAGGGCAGCCAGACGCTCCTCGGCACCAGCCGGCATCGTCGGGAGGATGAGTCGCGGAAGCGCGAAGACGGGCTCGTCGGCCTCGATCGGTGTCAGCAGAGGGACGTTGATCGAAGCTGGGTTGCGGGCAATGCGCGCGGGCTCAACCTCAGCATCGAGGAGGCGAGCCATCGTCGATCCTGTCGCAGGCGGCGATTCAGCTCGTGCCCGAGCGACGACGTCGTCCGGCGGTGTGTCATTGGGAAGGATTGCGACATCATCGGCTGGCATCGGTGCGGTCGCGAGCCTGCGGCTCCACCACGGGGGCAGGAGTCCGCCGGGTGCCAACTCCCAGACTCTGTCGGTCGCGGAGCGCCGGTCGGTCTGCAGGCCGAGTCGCGAGGCGACAACGTGACGCAACGGTGCGAACGAGGGCTCGGACATCCTCTCCTCCCTAGACCTGGTGCGTTCCCACCCTCGCTCTCGCCGCGCGGAACCGCGCGTGCCCGGAAGCAGCTCCACGACCTCATCGATGTTGATCATCGTCCTGCCCGACTCGTTGAGCCGGGAGATATGTGGCAGGGAGTCGAATCGAGTGAGCGCCTTCTCTGCGGCTCGCGACAGACTGTGTGACCAGTCGCCCGGGGTGCGGTCCTCCCCGAACGGCAGAGGGAAGGGACGACGGATCGGCCACGTGCCCGGACCCGTGACAGGCGGGACGAAGGCCTGCTCTGTCAGCCTGGCAGTAAGGGAGCGCGCGGTGTAGAGGCGCTGGAGACTCTTCTCGTCGTCGTCCGGCTGCGCGCAAGGATCCCACGTCTGTGCCCAGCGCGCGACGATCTCCGCTCCGTTGCCCACCCGAGCTGCGGCGAGGTCCCCCAGCTGCCAGAGCCGCAGGCTCGTTCGTGCGGGCATGCCGCCTGCCGTCCGCGGCACGTCGGAGTGAAGGCCTCTGACAGCGCCGATTGCCGTGCCCCCGGGCCAGAAGGCGGGGATGTCCTCCTCCGGAACCGCTCCGTGCGGCGTCGTGCGCGTGACCGTGACGGACGAGACGACGTGGCGGTAGCCGTGCCGTCGTTCGAACCCGTCCTCATCCGTCTCCGCTGTCGCCACCTCCCACACGGGAGCATCAGCGTCGTCGCCGTCTGTCGCGGCGCAGCCGATTGTTGGCGTGTCGTTGCCGACGGGTGCGGAGAACACGATCTCCGCGAGCACGTCGAGCGGAATCCCGCTGCCGGTCTCACCGGGTTTGAGAACGGTGGGGGCGCCGGTGCCCGCACCCCACAGGGTGAGCGTCTCAACCGGCGCATCGGGTCGGGGCGCGTCGAAGACCCACTCGCGTGTTGGCGCGAGCTCGATCGTCGCCGAGGCGTTGATGTCGGGTAGAGGCCAGGGTAGGCCGATCCGCACCCGTGCGGATCCTGTGAGCATGAACGGATCGGGGGCCATGGCGACGAGGTTGAGCGCCGCCTCGAGCGACAATCCGACGCCGTAGACCGACACATCGAGGCCGCCCTCGAGGTAGACGCGTCCCGCTGCCAGAGGAAGAGAGAGCGACAGGCCGACATCAAACCCGGCGCGTGCCCACAGCACGACCCGCGCTGGGCCCGCCTTCAGGCGGCGATCGAAGCCGCCGGCAGCGCCGAAGGCGAGGGCGAGCCCAGGCAGAGTGAGCGGGGGTTCCACGCCCGGCAGGAGCACGTCCGTTCCGGAGAGCAGGAGGTACGATGACGCGTCGAACATGCCCAGCAAGTTGATCTGGACTCGGTCAGCGGGCGGTTCAGGACGTCCTATTGCGAGCGTGAAGTTTGTCGGGTCATCCAGATCGATGGAGATGTCGGCGGGGATGGTGGCGCGGACAAGTGTTGCCTCCCCGGCGGTCTTCTCGAGCATTCCGTGGAATGAGGCGCCAAAGAAATGGCGACCGAAGTCGAGGGTGAGAACCGCGCCGAAGCCAAATGACAGCGCGTCGGGGTCGCCGCCCTGGGCGGGCAGGCTGGGAAGCGCGGAGAAGAGGTTCCCCTCTCCGGTGATGAGAACAACCGGCCCGGGAAGAAGGAGGAAGAGACCGACGCCTGCGTTCCATGAGCGGCCGTCGTCCGGTGAGGAACCGAGGGTCGCCGACGCGCCGAAGGCCCAGCCGCCCGCCTCGGGGCGCCACTTCTCGATCCCGGTCGAATAGGCTGGCGGCGCCTCAAGGAACCAGGAGGCATAGTCACCGCCCGCGGCGGTGGGAGCCCCGTTCATCGCGAACGTCAGGCCAAGCTCGTAGAGGGACGCTCCAGAGGTCCCCAGGGGCAGGCCCGGTCGGAAGCCGGCGTCGAGAGTGAGAATGACGGCCTGGAGACCATCATCCCGGGTGGCTGTCACGACGCCGATCTCCAGGTCGAACGCGTAGGCCGACTTGCGCAGATGGTCGTCTGCCGAGCGAGCTGTGCCGTTCCCAATGAGGAATGCGGAGAGAGTGCCCCGACGCACCTGCCCCCACTGCCCGATGGAGAATGGCGGGGCTACATTCGGTTCGTGCGAGAGGGATCCGGATGCATAGAGAACGCCCGGGATGAGAATCGACATCGGGGATGCGGAGCGCGTTATAGCGACGTCAATGGTGGGATTCCCCGTGGGCCGGTAGGTGACGATGATCGCGTCGGGGAAACCCGCAAGAGCCACATCTCCGGTGCCCGATGATTCGACGCCGAATTCGATGACGAGACCGTCAGGGCTTCTGCGCAGTCCGACGGCGTTGATCACGAGAAGTCCGGCAAGGTCAACGGTCGTAGGCAGTGTGACGTCGAGGCCGTCCGAGAGTGTCCAGTCGGATCTGATGTGGGGCGGTCCCTCCGCACTCAAAGTTGCGAGAGCTGTGAGGTGACCGATTCCGAGCTCGAGCTCGACAGTCCCATCCGGAAGCGTGAGCTCGAGAATGAGGCGAGCTCCGATGGAAATCTCTGCACGAAGCTCTCGACTTCCTGTTCCTGGGGTGAGAACCGGCTGGACCCGTCCGCTCAGGTGGTCGATCGCCGCACCGGTGATGTGCCCGAGACCGGAGGATTCGAGTGCTGCGATGGCGCCCGCCATGATCGCGGCATCCCCCTCACCTGCCGCCGCGAGGGCGGCGGCAGCTGTTCCGATGCCTGCGAGTCCGCCGCGCACGATGCTCGCGAGAGGCCCGTCTGTCGCATCGGCAATGAGGTTGAGGGCCCACCGCTCTGACGAAGAGCCCTGCGGATTGACTAGGAGATCTGCCGATGCTGTGATGCGGTGCGACTCGTCCCCAAGGATGGTTCCAATATCGACAATGACCCGCATGGCCAGCTCGGTCGGCCACCATGAGCGGTCGAACGCCAGGTCGAGGCGCTGGACAGCGATGAGACCGGGTTGAGGGGAGAAATCCAAGGAGAGGCGTCCTCGGATGCCCTCTCGGTCGATGATCCAGTCGTTCAGCCTCATTGCGCCGGTCGGACCGTCAGCCCTGCCGCCGGGCGCGCCGGGGAGGATCTTGTCGAGACCCCAGACCGTGACATTGCCGATGATGAGCCCGTGCCAGTTCGGTGGGAGCGCGTGGTCGGTGAGGTCGGTCGGCGGCGGTCCGCTGTGATGCCAAACAACCCCCTCCATCGCGACAACGATCCCGGTGTCGGCGATCATGACGGGCGGGATATCGACGTGGTTCGCCACGTCGAGGTCAATGTCAATGCCAGCCGCGGAGACGAGCAAACTGACCTGCCCGAGCGGGATCCACGGTGGCGGTGCCTGCTGGATCTCTTCGAACCCGACGGTCTGTCCCGCCTGGTCGGTAAGAGGCCGGACTCTCGTCAGCCAGTCGGAAGGCAGATCGACGCGCGCCGTAAGAGGGCCGATGGCGACGCGGAGGTTCGGGAGTTCCGACACGGACGTCGTCAGGATGTCGGAGAGAGCCGTTGCCAGCTTGTGAGGATGCGTGGTGTCGACACCGGAAAGCCGCTTACCGAGCGTCTCTGCGTCATTGAGGTCGATCAGTCCTGCCTGCACGCATCGGACGAGAAGAATGAGCTCGACCGTCCCCGCATCCAACGTCACGGCGAACGGTGCCGTGATCTCGGATGAGCCGACAGCGATGTCGAGTGACCCGACCGGGATGACGATCTCTTCGCTAAGCCGCACGGAACCGAGGATGTCCACCTCGCCCGCACCGCCGCGCCACACCTCTCTGACGTCGATGACATCGCCGAGGCCCCTCACGGCATGGAAGAGGGGCAGGTCGGTGAGACCGCCATGGCCGAGGGCGGTGAGCTGGGCGAAAAGCCGGGTTGTGCTCATCAGTTTTCATCCGCCTCTGAGCGCAGGACCCAGTCCCTGGCCTCGCGCAGCTGCGTCGGAGTGGGCAGGTCAGTGACGGATAGTCCCGGGGATCGTATGGCATCGCCAGCCGAATCACGAAGTCCCTCATCGGTGATGCCCGCGACGAACTGTTCGGCGGCAGTGCGCTGGTTGGCGGCCCATGAGGCGCGCTCGACGGCGTTGAAACCGTTATCCGACTGGGCCGGCTCCTTGACGTAGGCGCGGAGGTAAGCGGCTGCTGCGACCTCGCTCGTGATGAGGCTGTGTGCCACCCCGCCTGTCACGTTCCGCTCGAGGGCATGAGCGCTCCAGTCGATGGCGTGCGCGATCAGGAGCCGCTGCAGCCCACCGTCGTACCGGAGGCTGCGGACGAACCGGGCCGCCCACGGCCAGGAGCGGAACCATTGAACATAGGAATCGTAGAAGGCGCGCATCCGTGCCTGCCCGGACGCGTTCTGTCCGTGCCAATCATCTGCCGCCATGTCGACCTGCCACGGGGTGCCGCGGGTTTCGCCCGTAGCGCTACGTAGCCCGGCGATGTGGACGTAACCTGTCGGGTCGTTCTGCCCGATCGGTCCGGCCCCAACGCCGTACCGGCCGAAGGATCGCTGGAAGGCCTGCTTCATAGCGTCGTGGACGTCGTCTCGGCGATGAGGATCGGCGGGAATATCGTCATCTGGGACCTGCAACCACCGGACGACCTCTGCCATCTTGCCAGGCCTGCCCCCGCGCAGACGGAGCGTGTAATGGAATAGCGGGTAGCTCCAGACGGCGAGATCCCAGCCGTTGAAACCATCCCAGAAGCCGCCTGTCTCTTTCTGTGTCACCGCGTAGATGACTCGGAAGGCGGACGTGAACCACTCGCGAACCTGCGCGGCGGTGCTCGCCGTACCCGGAGCTAGCCAGTCCTCTCCCGGATCGGGTGCGCCCGGGGCGGGTGCGACATGGACGGGAGAGGCGGCGCCGAATGTCGCATCGAGAGTGATCGGCGCGAGGCGGTGGGGAGCCCGTGAGCGCGGACCGCCGTACGTGTCGCGCGGAGGATCGCCCACCTGGCCGTTGTAGTCCCCGAGCACGAGCCGCTCCTCCGGAGCATCCGGATTCAGCCGCTGTGGCATCCCGGACAGGTCAAGGACGAACATGCGTGGGTCGCGGGAATCGATGTCGTTGGGCCCGAGAAGGTTGTGCGCGCGGGGGCTTGCAAAGAGCTCGGTATCGGTCACTGTCCAGTCGCTCCGGCCCGCTCTGAGCTGGCGCGCCTCGACGACCACGGGCACACGACGACGGGCGAACGCCCACGCACGGATCTCGAGCGCGGTGGCGGGGGAGACCTCACCGTCGACGTCGTCGAGCGGTTCTCCCGCCTCGCCGTCGTCCGCCCGCTCCTCATGTGTGGCGGCAACAGCGAGGCGGTTGCCGTACGGCGCGACTGGCGTCGGGGTTTCGACGACGTCATTCGGATATCGGGAGGCGATGCGGAACTCCCGCACGGCGAGCCCCGTGTACCCGCGCTGGACTTGGCGGCTCTGTGCCACCGAGTACGTGGGAGGGGTGTCGGCCAGCTCGCCGTCGAAGACGGACCGGTCGACGGAGGCGCCGCTAAAGCCGATCCGTCGATACCCGTAGAGCCCGGCATGATGGAGACCGTAGTCGATGCCGACGCGTCGCAGATCTGTCTGCAGGTCAGCGATTGCCGTACGTCGATCGTCGGGGTCGTCAAGCTCGCTCCCGTAGCGTGCCGGGGTGATGACGTCGTCTGTCGTGTCGAGCTCAGCATCCCTGCTGCCGGGCGCGAGAGCGCGCCTGCCGTAGGGCGCTGGGAGCGGCGCAATCAGCCGAGCGGTCTCAAGGAGCTCGGATGAGACGAGACCGGACAGCACGTCGTACCGGGTGGACGATCCGGCAGCGGTGCCCCATTCGCGCGCGAAGAGCTCGACGAGATCGCCCCACCTGTGCGTCATGGCAGTCCGCCGCTCGTCAGCCGACGCACCGGCCGGCAGCGCCGCGAGGTCACCGGCAAGCGTGCTGATAGTCGCTCCTGCGGGTCGGTGGAGTCCGAGGAGCGACGCTGTTTCGTCGCGGGGCTGTGGTTCGAGGACGTCGCAGGGTTTGACACCGGCGGGGCGCTGAGCAACCGGCCGCAGTCCAATACCGCGAAGCGCCGCACGGCCAATCGTCACGCCGAGAAGCCTGCCCGCCATTTCTGCCCACCGCTCCTTCCCCTCTCGATCCGGCGATGCCGCGAGCGTGCGCAAGATGTCGTCAACCTCGGTATCGCCCGTGCCGCCCAGCCGAGCAGTGACGTGAGCGGAGATGGGAGCGTCCGCATGTCCAAAGAGCCGCGCGATGGACATGTTCCACTGCGCGTCCTCCTCGCTCTCCGTCATCTGCCGGATAACGGCCCGGATCCAGCGTTCGACATCGGTGAGGAGACTGTCATCGAGTGCGATGGTGATAACGATTCTTCGAACTGGCTGGCCGGTGGCGGTGCGCCGAGCCAACATCGAGGAGCCTTCCCGTTGCGCGTCGAGCGGTGGAATGCTCTCCGAGTCGGCCACCCAGCTGAGACGAGCGTTGACGGGTCTCAAGACGTGCTCCGCCACCGTGCGCGCTGTCCTCATGACCTCGCCCCACCAATGCTCACGGTCGGCCGCGTCGATGCCAGCGGCCGCGAGCTCCGGTTCGACGGAAGCGGCGGAATGGACGACGTAGACGATGTATGGGACAGATAGCAGGATCTCTCCGGCGGGACCGGAGGCGTCGTGGGCTCTCAGCAGGTACGTGCCGCCCTCACCGGCGGTGACGGTCACATGCGTGCCACGGGTTTCGGCGACTTCCCCGCCATCCGCATCCTCGAGGCGAGAAGTGTCATGGAGAGTCCAGCGACGGTTTGCCCCATCATCGGCGTGAATCGTCGTCATGCCGGAGCCGCTTCCAAGTCCCGTGTCAGCAGTACGGTTACCTGGGTGGAAGGAGCGCGTTTCGAGGCTCGTGCCCGCGAGAATGCCTTGAGGGCCTGTGCCTTGCAGAACTGCTAGCCGCTCGGCGGCTGCCCTGTTGGCGCTGATGAGTGCAGTGGTCACGTGCCGACCCCTCCCTCCCACACCGGTCGCATCGAGGCCACGAGTGTGATTGAGGTCACTTCATTGTTGCCCGATCGTAGGGGGACAGGGTCGCGGTGTCAAGCCCTTTGGTCGCCAACCAGGGCCTCGCAAAGCTCTCACTGGCCCAGTGCGTGCGAATTTTTCGTCCGATGCTGTCCCGCTGACCGACGTCTCCACCGTCTGGCTCGTCGCCGCATTCAGCCCCTGGCCGTATGGGCCTCACCACCGGGCGCCGCTTGCCGCCGAGCGGCAGCAGTTTCTGTCGGCGTTCGACGTCGATAGAACTATGCGTTAGCCCAAGCTGGCGACGCTCGCCAATGGTGCCTTCATCGGGGCTTGTACCGTCTGCCTCGCACCCGCGGCGTTTGGCGCATAGGCGACGGTCGCGGCGGCCGCGGTCGTCATGACAGATGTGCCGTCGTCTGCCCTCGCCGCGGAGTGCTTGCCCGACAGGCGCGGCGTGCCGGTCCGACAGGTCGGCTGGGTATCAGTAGCCCGGACAAAGTGAGGCAACCTAAGTTGGCGGATCGCTAAGCTGGGAGGAAGTGTCTAGCGCTATGGGTAACAGCTGAGGAGGGCAAGATGGTCTCGAATCCGAATGCTCGTCGCCCGCCGCGCTGGGAGGCAGCGGGGGACGATACTTTCGTTGACGAGGTCGTCCGCCGCGCTTCGATCGGATCAGGCGTTCTCCTACATGGAGATTTTGGGGCCGGCCAGGAGGACCTCGCGCGGAAGGCGGCAAGGAGATTAGCGGCACCTGCTGCACCACTGGAGCTGATGAGCCCACTGAATCCCGCAACATCACGATCCCTCGCCACGTACGTTCAGGCCCCGCCTTCGGCAGGGCCAGTTCTCCTTATTCCCGCCGTGTCGTCCTTCTCGGGGCCCGAGCTTGATGATGTCGCCAGACTCGTCCTCCATCACCACGCGGTCGTTGTTGCTGCCGGGATTGACCGGGATCGGCCCGCCGCTGCTCCTTTCGCTCAGCTCGTCGGCCTTGACCGGGTACGGGTTCCTGACTTGTCGAAAGTAGCTGTCGCGAGTTTCGTGGAAAACGGTCTGGGCGGGCCGGTAAGTAGTCGGGCTACGTGTGCTGTGTGGAAAGGAGTCGCAGGAAACCGTGCGAGAGTGAGAATGGCTGTTGAGGATTGGCTCGAGGCCTCGTTCCTTCTACGCCACGAAGGTGTGTGGGTTTTAGGTCGTTCTGCCCCTCATGCCGGTCCACGGCTTGTCAGGCACTGGCAGAGCTTGCTGGCCGCCGAGGATCCGGCGGTCCGCACCGTGCTCGAAGTTCTGTCCCTCGTCGGAGAGATTCCCCTTCCCCTTCTCTTGGAGGTCTGCGACGCTGATGCCGTCGACGCTGTCTACGAACGTGGGCTCCTAGATCTGACAGGGTCCCTCGGGCGGGATGCGAGTCTGCGCGGGATCACCAATGGCGAGGCGATCGCAAGCCACGTTCCGCCCGGACGCAGTCGAAGTCTCCTCGATGAGGTCGTTGCGCGCGTGGAGGGGAGCGCATTCCGAAGTCCACCGGGACTCGTCGCTTGGCAGGTTCGATGCGGGTTGGATGTTGATGACACGCGTGTGCTTCATGCGGTTGAGCATCTCGCGGTGACGTCCCCAGCAAAGACCGTCGACCTGCTGCGGATCTTGCCCGCCAACTCAGATTCGGATCGGGATGCGTCCGTTCGGATCAGCGCGCTCATCGCCGCCGGACGTCTCACAGACGCGTGGGAGTGCGCAAGACGCATGCGGCCGACACCTGCCGACGACGTGTCTAGCGTCATTGGGCCAGCGCGTGCGGCTGATCTCGTCTTATCCTCATGGAGCGGAGACTACCGGCCCATTCTCGCAGCCCGTGAAGCGGCAACGCGGATGCCGAGTTCTCTCGAGCCGCTGTGGCAACAGTCATCGCACGAGGCACTCGCCATGTCCGGGAGGGTTGACGAGGCGCTGAGAGCCAATCGGGAGCTACTGCACATGCTCGAGAGATCCGAGAGCGCTCCCTCTCTCATCCAACGGATCCGGCTCGGGCTCGTCGACATTGAATTCCTGGCAGGCGAATGGACGCGCGCCGCAACAACTCTGGCTGGCGGCCCGCCCGCCGATGTGGACGGACTCGGGGTCGTGTATCGAGCGTTCGCTCGAGTCTTGACAGCAGATTTCGATGACAGCGCCCGGATCCTCACATTGGAGTTACCGCAGCTACGGGTTCTCGATGACCATGGCGTGCTGGCGCTGGCCGGTTCACTGTCGGCAGTGTCGTTGGCCGCCACCGGCCAACGAGCCGACGCATTCGTTGCGCTCGCGGGGGTGGGGTTACCCGATCTCGACGTGGACGGGATCTGGCGCTGGGCGTGGAGTGCAAACTTTTTCGCCGCTCAGGCACTAGGTCTACTCGGACGCGAAGGTGATGCCGTCGAGCTACTCATGCGCTGCGCGGACCGCGACCATCATCTGGAAAATCGCGCCCACGAACTCCTCGCTCTTTCGGCGGCCCTCCAATGGGGCCATACGTCTGTACTCGAACGTCTCGAAGCCGTAGCGCAACGGACTGAAAGTCAGTTCGCCCAGGCATGCATAAACGTCGTGCACGGATTGCGAAACAACGATCCGGAGTCGCTGGAAATTGGAGCCGCCATCGCCCGTGCCGGTGGCCAGTACTTCTTCGCTGATGTCGTCGATGGCCAGCTTGCGAGGATGCGGAATCCCTCGGCTGCGTCACACGTGAGTGGCTGGGAAGGTTCGGGGTCACGGTTACTGACCCGGAGACAGTGGGAAATTGTTGAGCAGGTCTTGTCAGGCCTTAGCAGTAGCGCCATAGCTGGCTCGATGGGGATCTCGGTTCGGACCGTTGAGTCCCACCTGCACCAGGTGTACACCAAGCTCGGCGTGGGAAGCCGAGCCGAGTTGCGCACCGTTCTGTCGAATTCGCAGATCGCCGTGCGGGACGAGCGCCCCACTACGTAAGTAGATCTGTCATAAAACGAGTATGTTGTGACGTTGACTACTGGTGCTTCTCGGTCTACCTGCACCTTATGATGAACCACCACCGGGCAGGCTGACTGAAGGGAGTGCGCTGCGCCTGGAGAGTAAAGCCGAACTGGGGGCGGTTTCAGGTGAAACCAAGAGCAAATATTTTACGTACCCGCGAGCCGATCGGCGGCAACGCCGCTGATACGAGGGAGCTACTTCCTCTCGATGTCATGCGGCGAGTTCTCCAAGATCGGCTCGGTGGCGCGATTCTTGTCGGCCGGGCCGGTAGCGGTCGGCGCGCGGCTTTCGTCAGTGCTGTCGACAGCGTGGATCCACGGCCCACCATTATTCATCTCAACGGCAGTCCATTTGCCGCCCAAACGCGGTACGGCGTCCTTTCTCTTATGCTGTCGCGGCTCGAGGCCACTCCGTCGGTGTCCCGCCATCAGCTCGTGCGGGCTATCGCCGCCCTCATCGGCGAGCAGCGAACGGTCGTCACACTCGCTAACCCAGATCTCATTGATCCGGACTCTGCCGCGGTCCTGGCGCAACTTGCCACGATGCGCAAGATCTCGCTCGTTGTCATGTGTGAGCGTCCTTCGAAGCTCCCCGCCGACCTGTCGGCCCTCCAACGTTCCGGAGTGCTCGTGCGGATCGACGTGCCGGGCATGAATGTCGGGCGCACGAGATCTTTCCTCGAAGCTGAGCTCGCAGGACCGGTGTCGATGTTCGCCGCCGCGGTGGTGTGGCGCTTCTGCGGGGCTAACCGACCACTTATGCGGCACGTTGCCCGTGAGTTCGTGTCGCAAGGCAGACTGCGCGTCGAAGGCGGATCCTGGATTTTCGTACCCGGTCCCTTCCACAGCCCAGCTTCCATACGTGTGCCACAGCTCGTGAGCGCATCGGGCGATGAGCGCCGCCTCCTCCTGTTGCTCGCCCACGCAGGTCCAGCACGCATGAGTGCCCTGCGCCACTGCGGATTAGCGGAGGAGGTCACCAGCCTGCGCTCTCGAGGACTCGTGACCGTCGACGAATCCAGCTCCCAATCGGTCGACATCGCCGTCCCGCTCGTCGCCCACATCCTACGAGAGCGGGCGGACGAGAATGAGCTCGCGGACGTGGCGGACACACTGAGCCAGGTTCACACCGACCCGGCGGCGGCGCGTGTGCTGACCGAGGCCAGGGCGTGTCGCGACCTGGGCGACAATGCCGCAGCGGTCAGTGTCGTCGAGGCGTTCGAACACTCGGGCGGATTCTCAGTCGACGCGTGGGCGGCCGACCCCACCACGCGCGGGCTCATCCTTGAAGTTGAGTTCCGAGCGCTCCTGATGCTGGGCCGGCAGGTCGACATCGATACCTGTGTGACGCGAGCCGGAGAGGCTCTCGCAACGGCCATGAGGACGGGAGCTCGCGAGCGCACCCATGTCCAGGCCAAACAACTCGTTGGACTCCTCGCCGCACACGCGGCGGCCCTCTCGGGCCGTCCCGGGGACGTCGTTGGCCTGACGGACGAGCTGTGGGAAACCGAGTCACTTCACCTCAAGGCCAGCGCGATTCAGGCCGAGGCGTGGTCACTTCAAAACAGGCAACGCGAGGCGCTGGCGATCGCTGATTCCGTCAAGACGACGATATCCACACTCCGGCTCGGCGGGGTTCTTGATGAAGTTATGACGCGCTCGGAGTGCGTTGACATCGAGTGCACCCTGCTGCGCGTCCGCCTCTTGGCTGGCGACTGGCGCGCGGCCGGGACGGCGGCGTCGCGGCTCGCCGCGGGCAGGTACCCGGTTCCGCACGCTATCGCCTTTGGAGACTTCACAAGTGGCGTGCTCAGAGCGCTGGCACACGAAACAGACGATGCTCTTGGCATTCTTCTCCCCGCAACACACCAGCTCACAGCCACATTCGATGGGGCCGCGCCTGCCGGCCTTCGAGCGGCCGCAGCCTTTTGCCTCGCGGACCGCGGCCAGAGACTCGAGGCCGACAGGCTTGCGAGGTCCCGGATCGATCCGCGACTCGCATCGACCGACTTTTTCGGGTGGGCCGGGGCGATCCTCGACTGCCTGCGTCGTGGTCGGGACGACTCCGACAGCGCGATCGTCGACCTGGTGGAACTGGCTCAACACTGCCGACGCAGAGGAAACGAGACGCTGGAGATGGGGGCACTCGCGGCCGCCTTACGGCTCGGAGACGCCTCTGCGGCGGACCGTCTTGGGCAGCTGTCGGCGACGTCATCCGCCCCGGCAGCCGAGGGGTACGGACTTCTCGCCCGCGCCGTCGCCCGAGGGGACGGCTACGCTCTCGCAGAGGGTCTTGAGAGGCTCATCCGCTGCGGTCAGTATCTCTACTCCCACGGGCAGGGGAGCACTCTCGCTGAGAGAATCGGTCGACAGGATCAGCGCCGTCTTCTCGCCACGACATATGTCGACACGTCGGGAGGCAAACCAGCAGAATCGGAACCCGCTCCCGCCCGCCAGCCGTGGCTCGCGCGCCTGACGAAGCGCGAAGCGCAGATAGCCACGCAGGCCATCACCGGCATGACGAACACCGCGATCGCACGGGTTAACGGAGTGTCCGTGCGAACCGTCGAAGGTCACCTCTACCAGGTCTACTCCAAGCTCCACGTGCGCAATCGGCATGAGCTGGCAGCGTTGGCTCGACCAAGCCGAACGGCGGGTCAATCGTGACCCCTCATCGCGTCTGGCTTGCGCAGTCTGCCGAGTACACCGAGCTCGTCTCAATCCTCACCCGGCCTGGCCCGGGCGGTGCCCTCATCCTCGGCGGGTTCGGTATTGGCAAGACGACTCTTGTCCGAGCTGCCCTCGCCCGGCCAGACGTACCGCCGCCCGCCATGCGGGTGCATGCGAGCCCAACTCTGGCAGGGGAGCCATGCGGGGCGCTGTCGCCCTATCTCAGTGCCCGCGCCTCGACGGACAGCCCGGCACAGGTGCTCCGCGAGGTTGGGGCCGTGCTCGCAGCCGCCCAAACGCCGGGCGTCATTCCCATCGTCGTTGTCGAGGACGCGGAGTTCCTCGACGACGAAACCTCGTTCGTTCTCTCCACCCTCGTTGAGAATGCCGCGATCAAGCTTGTCGCTATCGGCAACGGACGGACAGGTGCGGAGTCGACACTGTTTGCCTTGGCGGAGTCGGGCCTCCTCTCCACACTTGTTGTCCAGCCCCTCGACAGGGTCGGGGTGAGGTTTCTTGCGGAGGAGATTGCCGGCGGTGAGTTCACAGCCCCCGCCATCGACATCATGACCGCCTTGACGGGCGGGAATCCAAGCTTTGTTGAAGCCGTCGTTCAGTCCTGCCTCGATCAAGGCCTTGTCTTCCGGCACTCTCCCGGTGTCGCAAACGGTGATCTCCTCACCCTGGCGCGGCTCGCCCCGGAGGCGGATGAGCCGCTGACCGAACTTGTTCGGGACGTGACCAGGTCCCTGTCGGCCGAGCACCGGAGGGTGCTGGAGCTTCTGGCTCTCGCAGGGCCCCAGCCGGGGTCCGTGCTCTTCGCAATGTGTGGAGAGCATCGACGCCTCGTCGAGGCCGACCTTCTCGCCGCGGGCCATGACGGTCTCCTTCGGATCGCGTCCGACATCTTTGCGACGATCTTGCGCAGCACTGTCCCGCCCGGGCGTAGCGCCCAACTGTATGCGGCCTGGAGTGAGCACAGGGCTCCCACCTCCCGCACGCCGCTCCAGGTACTGTGGGCACTCGAAGTCGGTGCGGACGTCCCCGCTGACCAGGTGCTGGGTGCAGTCGAGGACGCAGTCATCGGATGTGACTTCCGGCTTGCCCGGAAGCTCATCGATGCCGAAGTCACGCCAGAGTCTGACGCCGCCAACCTTCTTAGAGCGCGCACGCTCATTGGACTCGGTCGACACTACTCTGCTCGAACTCTTCTCATGAGGGTGGCTGAGACGAGCACCGATCACGCTGTTCGTCAGCAGGCCCTTCATCTTCTCCTCATGGCCTTCGACCAGCTCACGAGGGACCCGGCGGACGTCGCGGCTTTCGAACGCTGGTGGGCCGAGCAGTCACGTGCTCCCGGTCGGGAAGGTGCGCTGGCAGGCCCAGCGAGGTTTCGACAGGAGGGCGTAGCCCGTCCTCCGCAGATTGAACGGGGGTTGAGAGCGGCGCCGCACTCCGTTGCTGAGGTTGAACGCATTCTTGCGAGCCCAGACCTCACGGCAGATGGTCGTATTTGCGTCCTCATTGACCTGGCCGACCTTCACTCCGTCGCTGGTCGTACTGAGACTGCGCTCGAGGTCGCCCGCAGTGCGCGTGCTGCGCTGGCCGACGAGCGGATGGTTGCGGATTACGAGCTCCTCATCCTGTTCCGGATTGGGTGGAACCTTGTCCTCTCGGGCCGGTATGACGAGGCAGAGGACCTCCTCGCGCACTCGAGCGGACCTAGCTGTACTGACCGGACAGGTTGGTTGAGGCAGTGCGATGACACGCGCTGACTTGTGACGTGAAGAGAGGGCCTTCCGCGATTGAGTGGGAGTTGCGAAACCAGCACTCCGAGGAAGGCCCTCCGTATGT
>NZ_JACFAK010000008.1 GCF_014118685.1 Flaviflexus huanghaiensis | reverse complement strand
TCGTCCTGAGCCAGGATCAAACTCTCCGCAAAAAACAGAGAAGCTCAAAACAGCTCCAAAAAAACAAAACAAAAAATCATCAAACAAAAAACGACACACTATTGAGATTCAAAACAAACAACCCACAACGAAACGAACTTCCAAACCAGAAGAACTCCCGCGGAGCAACCTCTCCATCCTAACGAACCAGACCAAGACCGGCAAACCCAGACCACATGATCCACGCCACCCAGCCCGAAGATCCAGAGGCGATCCTCCCGAACCAGCCGGAAGCAACCCCGTAAACTTAAACCCCCACCACAACCCCCGTCAAACCCACCCACCGTGACCCTCCTAACACACCCCCACCACACCCCAGAAACCGCGTACTACCAACGAAAAAGGAAGGACGGGGCCGCTCGCCCCGTCCTTCCTCGTCCTTCGTTAGCTGTGCCTACACCTCCACGCGCGACATGATGATGTCGCGGACCTTGGCGGCATCCGCCTGCCCGCGAGTCGCCTTCATGACCGCTCCGACAAGAGCGCCAGCGGCCTGTACCTTGCCGCCGCGGATTTTGTCGACAATGTCGGGGTTAGCAGCGATTGCGTCATCGACTGCCTTTTCAAGCGCCGAGTCATCAGACACGATCTCGAGTCCACGCTGGGCGACGACCTCAGCTGGGGAACCTTCCCCGGCGAGCGTGCCTTCCAGTGCCTGCCTGGCGAGCTTGTCGTTAATCCTGCCGGACTCAACGAGACTGTCGAGTTCCGCGACCTGTTCTGGTGTGACGGGAGCATCTGCGAGCGCAATGCCCTGCTCGTTGCAATGGCGTGCGATAAGGCCCATCCACCACTTGCGGGCGGCAGCGGGGCTAGCACCAGCGAGCGTCGTCTTCTCGACCACATCGAGAGCTTGGGCGCTGACGAGGTCACGCAGCTCGAGGTCGGTGAGCCCCCACTCTTTCTGCAGACGCTCCCTCTTCGCGTGCGGAAGCTCCGGTAACGATGTTCGGATTTCCTCAACCCACTGGCGCGAGGGCGCGACGGGTACGAGGTCCGGTTCGGGGAAGTAGCGGTAGTCCTCCGCATCAGACTTTTCCCGGCCTGGTGAGGTCGTCCCGTCTTCGTCATGGAAGTGCCGAGTTTCCTGCGTGATTGTGCCGCCGCTAGCGAGAATTGTGCCCTGCCTCCTCATTTCGAACGTCACAGCTTGCTCGATCGACGCGAACGAGTTGACGTTCTTCGTCTCCGTTCGAGTGCCAAGCGGTAACTCCGGGCTTTCCCGCAGAGAAAGGTTGATGTCGGCGCGGACGTTACCCTGCTCCATGCGAGCCTCGGACACGTTGAGCGCACGGAAGATGTCCCGCAGGGTCCTGACGTACGCCGCTGCTACCTCGGGGGCGCGGGCTCCGGTGTGAGGGATTGGGCGCGTGACGATCTCGACGAGCGGCACCCCTGCGCGGTTGTAGTCAACGAGGGAATAGTCAGCGCCCTGGATCCTGCCACTGCCACCGACGTGGCTGTTCTTGCCGGCGTCCTCCTCCATGTGAGCGCGTTCAATCTCGACCCGGACGATCTCGCCGTCATCGAGCCTGACATCGACCCACCCATCAAAGGCGATCGGCTCATCGTGCTGCGACGTCTGGTAGTTCTTCGTCAGGTCAGGGTAGAAATAGTTCTTCCTCGCGAAGCGACACGACTCAGCAATGGAGCAGTTAAGGGCGAGGCCGATCTTGATCGCGAACTCAACCGCCCGGCGGTTGAGCACCGGTAGGGAGCCCGGCAGCCCGAGCGAGGACGGGGTGACGTGAGCGTTCGGGACACCGCCGAACTCGTTCGGCGCACCGTCGAACATCTTCGTCTTGGTGCCGAGCTCGACGTGGACCTCAATGCCAAGGACCGGGTCGAAGCGTTCGGCGACCTCTGCGAATTCGAGAAGCTGCGTCATCAGTTGTCCTTCCAATCCTTGGCGGGGCACATGCCCGGAATGTCGCCTGCAGAGGCTTCCACTGCAGCGGCGACCTGGTACATGAGATCGTCCCGGTGAGCAGGGGCAATAACCTGGAAGCCGACGGGAAGTCCGTCTGCCAGACCGCAGGGTACGGAGATGCCGGGAATGCCGGCGAGGTTGGCAGGGATCGTCGCGAGATCGTTGAGGTACATCGCCATCGGATCCCCCACCTTCTCTCCGAACCGGAATGCTGTCGTCGGGGACGTCGGGGACACGAGGACATCGACCTTGCTAAAGGCCTCCTCGAGGTCGCGTTGGACGAGGGTGCGCACCTTTTGCGCCGAGCCGTAGTACTCGTCGTAGTGACCAGCGGCCAGTACGTGGGTGCCGAGGATAATGCGGCGCTTAACTTCAGCGCCGAAACCCTTGCCCCTGCTCTCCGCCATGACGCGCTCAGCGGTGATCGGGCCCTCGTCGGGCTCAACGCGGAGCCCGTATCTCATGCCGTCGAATCGTGCCATGTTCGATGAGACTTCGGCGGGCATGATGAGGTAGTACGCGGCGAGAGCGTGGTCGAACGACGGGCACGAGACTGTGGCAATCTCTGCGCCAGCCGCTTCAAGACGGCCGACCGCGGCATTGAACTCTTCCCGCACTCCGGACTCAAAACCGTCTTCCGACATCTGCTCGACGATTCCGATCTTCAACCCGGAGAGATCGGAGCTCATGCTACGAACAGCAGTCTCGAGTGCGGGGACCGGTGCGTCGAGCGAGGTTGAGTCGGCCGGGTCGTGGCCGCCAATGATCTCCTGCAGGGCCGCCGCGTCGGCGACTGTCCGAGCGACAGGACCGACCTGGTCGAGCGAGGATGCCATGGCGATGAGACCGTAGCGCGACACTGCACCGTAAGTTGGCTTCGCGCCGACAGTTCCGGTCACAGACCCGGGTTGCCTGATTGAGCCGCCCGTGTCGGAGCCGAGCGCGAGGGGGACCATGAAGGCAGCGACCGCCGCGGCACTACCGCCACCCGAACCGCCAGGGATCCGCTCCGTGTCCCATGGGTTCCTTGTCGGTCCGAAGGCCGAGTGCTCAGTCGACGACCCCATCGCGAACTCATCCATGTTCGTCTTGCCGACGATCGGCATGCCAGCCTCGCGGATCTTGATGACAACTGTTGCGTCGTAGGGAGGGATCCAGCCCTCAAGCATCTTCGATCCACATGTCGTCGGCACTCCTCGCATGACGAGGTTGTCCTTGATAGCTATAGGCACGCCAGCGAGCCTGCCGAGCTGTTCTCCGCGAGCGCGCTTCTCATCAACTTCACGCGCTGTCTCGAGTGCGGACTCGGCGTCGACGTGAAGAAAGGCATTAATCGTCGGGTTGAGCTTCTCTATGCGATCGAGTGTGGCGCGCGTGAGCTCGACCGATGTGAGCTCGCCGGCTGCGAGCATGTCGGCGAGCTCAAGAGCTGATTTCTGCAGAAGCTGCGTCATACGTCCTCCCCCAGGATCTGCGGGACGAGGAACTTGCCGTCCTCGCTTGCGGGTGCCTGGCTGAGGAACTCCTCTGGGTCCAGGCAGTCGGTCACCTCATCGTCTCGCATGACGTTGGCCAGCGGAATCGGATGTGAGGTTGCCGGGATGTCCGGGGTGGCGACCTCGGAGACCGTGGCGACGGCGTCGGCGATGACAGCCAGCTCGCCCGAGAATCTTTCGATCTCCTCCTCGGTCAGGGCAATGCGCGCGAGTGCCGCCACGCGGGCGACCTCGTCGATAGAGATAGACGACATGGGGACAGTCTAATACGGACGTGCGTCTCCTTCTGATTCGCATCTCGTAACGCTCGGCACTCGTTGACCGTACAATACGGACCATGAGCAGATACCCCGTGCCGTCGATGGCCCGCCTCTGGCGTGGTATCAAGGCGGGGATCGCCATCACGTTCGCACTTCAGGCGACGGCGGTCAGCCTTGTCATCGCGATCGATGAGCGGCGGAAGCGACGCGAGCCTGCTACCGGAGAGTTTCCGCACCTCCCGCCGAGACATGCCCGAGTCGCGAATACGAAGGTGACGACCTATACGTTCGGCCACGATCTCTATGAAGACATGCTCGAGGCGATTGAGTCTGCTGAGCACAGCGTCTACTTCGAAACGTATATTTGGAAGGCCGATGCGGTCGGGCAACGCTTTCGCGACGCGATCATCAGAGCCGCCAGGCGCGGTGTGGCCACCTACGTCATCGTTGACGTGTTCGGCAATCTCAACCAGGACCCGCGGTTTCGCTATTTCCCAGCGATAGATAACCTCCATGTCCGCCGCTTCCCCTTCATCCATTTTGGCAGGATCTTCGGTCTGGTCCGGCAGTCGGGCCTCGATCACCGCAAGCTACTCATCATCGATTCGACGATCTCATTCGTCGGCGGCTACAACATCGGCCAGCTCTATGCCGATCACTGGCGCGACACCCACATTCGCATGATTGGTCCCCAGACATGGGAGTTGGAGAACGCTTTCATCGACATGTGGAACGGTCATCGCACACGCGGGGCAAAGAGGTTAACGGACCGCGGCAATCCGGAGTGGGATGCGAGGGTGCGCGCGGTGCAGAACCTCCCGTCACGGCTGTCGTATCCGATTCGGTCAATCTACCTGGGTGCGCTCGACCGAGCGTCGTCCCATGCGTGGATCACAATGGGCTACTTCATCCCCGACCGCGACCTTCAAGAGGCTCTCATCGCGGCCGCCCGCCGAGGCGTCGATGTTCGCGTCCTCATCCCAGAGTATTCGAACCACATTGTCGCGGACTGGGCCGGCCGCCCCTCGTACAAGGCGTTGCTCGACGCGGGGGTGCGGATCTTCCTTTACCAGGGCGCCATGGTCCATTCGAAGACGATGACAGTTGACAGCCGATGGAGCACGGTCGGCACGGCGAATATTGATGCTTTGTCGATGCGGGGGAACTACGAGATCAACGCCGAGATCTACTCCGATTCGCACGCCGACGATCTCGAGACAATCTTTGAACTCGACATGACGAACTCGAGCGAGCTGACCGCCGAGATGTGGGAGAACCGTCCGCGTTTCGCTCGCATTCTCGAGCGGATTATGCGGCCGCTCGGCGTCATTCTCTAGCCGCGCACAGCTACAGGAGAGAACCGGGGCTATCGATCCTCGAGAAAGGCGACGGCGTCCGGTCCGCCCTCGAGTAGGGCCGTGAACTGCTCTTCGTCGAGGATCGGAACCCCGATCTCTTCCGCCTTCGTCGCCTTTGATCCGGGGCTGTCCCCGACGACGACGTAGTCGGTCTTCTTCGACACCGATCCGGCAGCCTTGCCACCCCGGGCGATGATCGCCTCCTTGACGGAATCTCGCGTGTAGTTCTCGAGGCTACCTGTCGCGACAATTGTGAGGTCTGCAAGCGTCTGCGGTAGCTCCTCATCCGCTTCGTCCTCCCACGTCACTCCGGCTGCCCGCCACCGTTCAACGATGTCCCTGTGCCAATCGACCTCGAACCAGCGCGAGAGCGAATCGGCAATGATGCGGCCAACTCCTTCAGTCTCGGCGAGCTCCTCAACGGAGGCCGCTGCGATTGTGTCGAGCGAGCCGAATCGTGCCGCAAGTGCTCGCGCGGCGGTTGGGCCAACATGCCGGATTGAGAGCGCGACAATTTTCCGCCACAGCTCTTTCGTCCGTGCCCCGTCGATTTCGCGCAGGAGGAGTTCGGTCGTTTTCGTCGGCACCGACTCCTTCTTGACGGTCCCGTCCTTGCCGAATGTTGGCTTCGTCCAGGCCGCGCGGGCGTAGCGATAGTCCCCCTCGAACTCGCCTTTCACTCGGACTTCGCTCCATACGAAAACATCCTTGAGGTCGTCCGCAGTCAGGTCGAAGAGGCCCGACTCGTTGCGTAGCACGGGTTGTTGGGGGCCCGGGACGCCGAGGGCCTCAAGCAGGTCCGCGCTGATTTCGCCCGGTACCGGTTCGCCGTGCTCGGCCACAGCTACTTTGCCGGCCTTCGTCGAGAGGCTGACCTTGCGGCCATCAATAGTCAAAACGTGTCCCCCAATAAGCGAGGCGATCGCAGCATCTCGTCGCGCGTCCGGGTTCGTCAGCATGAGGGCGGTCTCCGAGCCCAGGGCCTCGATGTCGAGGGCTCCCCGGGATCCGACGTGGGCGAGCCGCTCTGTCAGCTGAGATGGGCATGACCTCGAATTAGGGCAACGCCAGTCGGCTTCGCCCTCGCGTAAGGGGGCGAGGATGGCACCGCAACTGGGGCAGTGGCTCGGCATCGTCCACTGTTTTTCATCGCCCGTGCGGAGTGTGTAAACGGGGCCGACGACCTCAGGGATGATATCTCCGGCTTTGCGGAGGACGACCGTATCGCCGATAAGAACTCCCTTGCGGGCAACTTCCGACGGATTGTGCAGGGTTGCCTGAGACACCGTCGATCCGTCGACGAACACGGGTTCCATGACCGCGTATGGGGTCGCTCGGCCCGTCCGGCCGATTTGGACCCTGATATCGAGAAGCTTGGTGTGGACCTCCTCCGGCGGATACTTGTAGGCGATCGCCCAGCGCGGAACGCGCGAGGTGTAGCCGAGCTCCTGTTGCATGGCGCGGCTCGCGACCTTGATGACCGCCCCGTCCATCCCGTGAACGAGAGATTGCTTGTTCTCCCCGAGCCGCTCGATGAAACGGAGGGCCGCATCGAGCCCCGTCACCGGCTCCGTGTATGGCGAGATCGGCACGCCCCAACTGTTCAGTTGCTCGTAAATATCTAACTGCGATGCCACGTCAGCGCTACCGCCTTCGACGGCGCCGATGCCGTGAGCGATGAAGGACAGGGGGCGGGACGCGGTCGATGCTGGATCCTTCTGCCGTAGCGAGCCCGCTGCCGCGTTCCGTGGGTTGGCGAACGTTCGCTCTCCCTCTTCTTCAAGCCGCCGGTTGTAGGCGGCGAAGTCCGCGAGCGCGATGAAGACCTCGCCGCGGATCTCAATAAGTGCCGGCCAACCGTCGCCAGCAAGCCTGTGCGGGATCGACGCGATGGTGCGCACGTTCGCGGTCACGTCCTCGCCCGTCGTACCGTCACCTCGGGTGGCGGCCTGGGCGAGTTCGCCGTTCTCGTAACGGAGGTTAACAGCGAGGCCATCGATCTTCGCTTCACAGACTACCTCGATGTCCGCTGGCGACGTGCCCTCCTCTCGGGCCACTCTCTCAAACCAGGCTCGGACCTCGTCGGTGTCGAACGCATCTTCAAGGGAGTACATGCGTTCCCGATGCGTGACGGGCGAGAAGACGGCAGGGGAACCGACCCCCTCCTCAGCTGCGACCTCGATGTCGGCTCCCACGTTCTTCGTGGGAGAGTCTTGCGTGCTCAGCTGCGGGAAATCCTCTTCCAGCGCCCTGAGCTCCCTCATGAGTCTGTCGTACTCAGCATCCGAGAGAGGAGACTCGCCGCGTTCGTCGAAATAGTACGCGGTCTGCGCTGGGATGAGGATGTCAGCCAGTTCCTGCCAGCGCGCGTGCGCGTCCGAGAATTCTTTCGTACTCACGCGACAATCGTACCGTTGAAGGACGAACCGGGCGCGAAAAGTGCGGTCGAGCCATTCCCGCCACTAAGCGAAAGACGTCAGCTCCCATGGAGTACGCAGGTCAGGAATGATGGTCTAGTCCCGCTCCGCAACGGCGGCGATCTCGTCCGAATAGTTGTTTCTCGGTCATCTCACCTTCAGGTGTCACGACCCACTGAATTACAGTGGGGCCATGTGCGGCCGATATGCGACGTTTACCAGGCTCGATGAGCAGCCTGGCCTGTTCGACCTCGATCTTATTACCGAGCCAGTCCTTACGAGACCGCCGAGTTGGAATGTTGCGCCAACAACCGCTGTTCCCGTGATTGTCGAACGATATGACGGCGGACTCTCCCGCGAAGCGCACGTGGCTCACTGGGGGCTGATACCTCCGTGGGCGAAGGACAGGGCGATTGGGTCGAGGATGATCAACGCGCGCGCTGAAACTGTCGCCGAGAAGCGGTCATTTGCGCCGTCTCTGAAGAAGCGTCGTTGCCTCGTCCCTGCGGACGGATATTACGAATGGAAGAAAGTCGGTAGCGCGAAGCAACCGTATTTCATCTCTCGGGCTGACGGGCTACCGCTGGCGTTCGCTGGGCTGTACTCCTGGTGGAAGGACGCGGACGGTTGGCTACTGAGCACAACAATCATCACGAAAGAGGCCGACCAGTTTTCCGACATCCATGACCGCATCCCCGTCATTCTCGACCAGGCGGACTTCTCGGCATGGCTCGACCCACGCTCAGAAGATGTCGATGAGATGCTTGCCATCCTTGCCCATCCCACGCCGGACCTTTCGGCCATCCCTGTCGCGAAGGACGTCGGCCGGGTCTCGGTCGATCGGCCGGAGAATATTGAGAAAATCCCCGACGACCGTGTCATCGGCTAAGTTCAGTCGATGAACTGGCGCCGGCGAAGCGCTACAAGGGCGATGCTGACGAGGACCGCGTAGACGACGATCGCGGCTATCGCCGGCACGGACAAGAAATCCGTTGAGTAAAAGGCGCCGCCGATGAGGAGCACCTGAAGGGTGATAGCGGGGCCTGTTGCCCAACGGACCTCCTTCCACACGGCAAACGCGATACCGGCCAGTAGTACGGCGACGGACAGCATGAAAGCACCGAGCACGGTCTCGCTTCCGTCGTCGGTCACGACCTGTTCGCCGGTCAAGCCAGACACCAGCACGGTCGCTGACCAGGAACCCAGAACGAGCGCTTCGACGGCGACTCCGAGGGCCGCGATTCTCTCGACAGGTAGCGGTTTTCGTTCTCGCATGGGCTAATAGTACCTATGCACCCTGTGACCGACTGCACCGGGTGTTGTCGGCGCGAAACCCTTTACCGGCCGCGGTCCGCGTGACAAGGTAATGAACTAGATGTTCACCCGGCGTTCGTGCCGGTATAAGGAGACGATGTTCTATGGATTGGCGCCACCGTGCAGCGTGTCTGACCGAGGACCCCGAGCTGTTTTTCCCCATTGGCAACTCTGGTCCCGCGATCGCGCAAGTCGAGCAGGCTAAGGCGGTCTGTCTTCGCTGCGAGGTTCGCGACACGTGCCTCAAGTGGGCCCTCGAGACAGGACAAGACGCCGGTGTCTGGGGTGGCATGTCCGAAGAGGAACGCCGTTCGCTCAAGCGTCGCAACGCCCGCGCCCGTCGCGCGTCATAAATTCTCGCAACCTGACACCTGAAGGGCGGCCACTTCGGCCGCCCCTCAGTTTTGCGGATCTGTTTCCCATACGGATCGGATTCGTTCACACTCGATGAGTTGCTTGTCCTTCTGGCGCAGCCTAGTCGCGGCGCCGGATCTGGGCGTGGACACGAACGACGGTGCCGTTCTCTTCGCCGGGGCTCCAGGAGATGCTTCCGAGAAGATCGGACTTCACCATGGTTTCGACGATTTGCGTGCCGAGCCCGCTACCATGCTCGCCCTCCTTGATACCGACGCCGTCATCAATGATGACCACGTCAAGCTGATCGTCGATGCGCTCTGCCCGGACGGTGATGGTGCCGTCCCTGCCTTTGAGGCCATGCTCGACAGCGTTCGTGACAATTTCGTTGAGAACAACAGCGAGCGACGTCGCCGCCTCGGCGTGAACCTTGCCAAACGACCCCTCGAATCGCGTCGTCACCTTTTGTCCCGTCGCCGCCACGCCCGCGGCGAGACGCATAAGCCGGGCAAACGTCTCGTCGAAGTCGACGCTATCGGCACCGGTCCGGGCAAGGGCTTCATGGACCATCGAGATCGTGTAAATCCGCCGCTGCGCATCGTCAAGGCTCTGCTTTGCACCCGGATCGGTCGCTCGCCGGGCCTGTAGCCGCAGGAGTGCCGACACGGTCTGGAGGTTGTTCTTCACTCGGTGGTTGATCTCGCGGATCATGGCGTCTTTCGTCATGACCTCGCGCTCTGAACGGCGTAGCTCCGTCACGTCCCGGCACAGGAGCATCGCACCGATGCGAACACCTCTCTCCTTGAGCTCAATGGCTCGGAGCGAGACGACGACGCCGCGGGCCTCAACCTCCGTCACCCAGTTGCCGCGCCCCATGACAACAAGGGGAAGCATCTCGTCGACGCTGTTCGAGTATTCAGCGATTTCAGTGATTCGCTCGGCAAGTACCGCGCCGGGAAGAAGCCTGCGGATCCCGAGCCGATGGAAGGCGGAGATCGCGTTTGGCGATGCGTACAGCATCTTGCCGTTCTCGTCGAGGTGGATGAGACCATCAGAGACCCTCGGTGTGCCGTGCCTGAAGCTTGTGGGCTCTCGGTCGGCCGGGAACTCCCCTCGACACATCATGCCGAGAAGAGCCTCCGTGATCGCCGTGTAATTCAACTGGACCTGATCCGGGACACGGTCCGTCCTCTCCCACGTGACGAGCGACAGGACGGCAATGACGCGGTGTGGCTGCGGCATGATGGGCACGAGGACATACCGAATCCCCGCGACGACCACATTCGTGCGCGTACCCGTGGCGAAGCATTCCGCGACCTTCGCCCGCGTCGACGTTGGCACTTTGGACCCAACAACGTCGTCCACCTCGACAGTGGCGGCTGTCGCAGGTCGCGTGTGTGCCGCGATGATATAGCGGTCATCCCGCGTGCGGACGATGAGGAAGATGTCGGAGAACGAGATATCCGCGAGTGGATGCCAGTCGCCTGCAAGTCGGTGGAGATGCTCAGCTTCATCGCTGTCCAGCGTCCCAGCCTGATTTATCATGTTGGATAGTGTTGGCACATGGTCAGCCTATCTGAGGAGTAGACATGCACGTAGAACGAACCGCCAGCTATGACGCCGACCTACCGACCGTGCTTGAGGTCCTCGTGTCCGGCGAGTTGGCGAACGCCCGCGCGGACGCCGGCGGGCTCGACGCCCCCATCCATTCGGTCACCGACGAGGAGACGGCCCCGGAGGCTGTCACGACTCTGACCCTGCCGGCCGACCGTATGCCTGATAAGGCACGGCGCTTCGTTGGGACAGACACAACCGTGAAGGTCCGTCAAAAGTGGGACGGCAAGGGGCCGGACCGTGCACAGGCAGACTTCACTGTCGACGTCGGCTCTCTTCCCGTCAAGATCGACCTCACACAGACGCTCACTGGGCAGGGAGACACGACGACGGCGACCTTTACCGGCGATATCAATGTGACGATCCCCCTCATCGGGGGCAAGCTCGAGGAACTCGCCGTCAAAGAGGTTGATGCGGTCCTCGATCGCGACCAAAAACTCGTCAACAACATCCTGGGGGCACGATGAAGGCAGTACGAACAGGGGTCCGCGAGTGGATCGCCACGAACGACCGGGGCGCGGTTGTGAAAATTGGTGACCCCAAAGCGCAAGACGTGTTCTCTCCCGGTGAGTTGTTGCAGCTGGCCGCGGCCACGTGCGCAGGCCTGTCGATCGACCATCGGCTCACCCACGCTCTTGGCGAGGACATCCACGTCTCTCTCGAGGTCCAGCCGGAGAGTGTCAAGGGCGAGAACCGGTACGGCGCCATCGACACCGTCTTTTCTCTTGATCTGTCGTCGCTGTCCGGCGAGGAGCTCGAGCGCCTTCTCGAGAAGGTCTACGAGGCAATCGAACGGTCGTGCACGGTCAAACGAACGCTCGACGCGACAGCCGAATCGCGGCACCAATTCATCGACGAACCGCTCGGTGGCCTGACGGCCGAGTAGCTCACGCGCGAAGGACTGACCCCGCCTCGGCGGGGTCTTTTCCTTGCATCGACATGCCCTGTGCAGCTCCGCGCTACGCCAGGGCCGACCGGGACATGCGCCAGTTCATCTTGAGCGAAGTTCACTCAAGTTTGCTTGACACTAGTGGACGGTATTCCCATAATGGTTATGTAGCCTTAGCACTATGGAAGGAAAGTGGTAAACATGGCAAAGACATATGATCCGTTCCGCGATTTCGAGCGCATGTTCTCCGCGGCAATGCCCCGACCCAACGTCCCGGGAATGCCGATGGACCTCGTTCGGACGGGTGATGAGTACATCGCCGAGCTCGACCTGCCCGGAGTCGACCCCGAGTCGATTGACATCGATATCGACGACCGCACCCTGACGATTCGCGCTGAGCGCAAGGCGCGCGAGGGCGATATCGAATGGCTCTCGAAGGAACGCCCGACCGGCACGTTCGCCCGCCAGCTCACGCTCGGCTACGGGGTGGCGGTCGATCAGATCAAGGCCGACTACACCGGTGGCGTCCTCACGTTGACCTTCCCGGTCGCTGAAGAGGCGAAGCCGAGGAAGATTGCCGTCAACTCCGGTGACGACACAAAGACGATCGACGCCTGATGTGACAACGCAAGAGCGGCCCCGCGGGGCCGCTCTTCTATTGTCCACAGGAGTCCGGTCAACCTTGTCATGCATGGGAAATAGACGCTGGCGGAGGCACCGTGGCTGGAGGTTACACTGGGGGCGTGAATACGGCCTATGAAGATCTCCTGCGTCACGTTCTCGATAATGGTGCCCGCAAGTCCGACCGGACAGGTACTGGCACGCGGTCGGTGTTTGGCCACCAGATGAGGTTTGACCTCGCGGAGGGGTTCCCCCGCATCACGACGAAGTTCGTCGCAATGAAGGCGGTCAAAGGTGAACTGCTGTGGTTCCTCCGAGGCGACACGAACATCGGGTGGCTGAAAGAGCACGGCATCACGATCTGGGATGAGTGGGCAGACGCTGATGGGGAGCTCGGACCGGTCTACGGATTCCAGTGGCGGTCGTGGCCGACACCCGACGGCAGGCATATCGACCAAGTTCAGAACGTCATCGACGAGATTCGCGCGAACCCGGATTCGCGTCGCATCATCGTGTCCGCTTGGAACGTCGCCGATCTGGATGCGATGGCTCTTCAGCCGTGTCATGCTCTGTTTCAGTTCTACGTGGCGGACGGGAAGCTTTCCTGCCAGCTCTACCAGCGCAGCGCCGACCTGTTTCTCGGCGTTCCGTTCAACATCGCCTCTTACGCGCTTCTCACCCACATGGTCGCCCAGCAGACCGGCCTCGAGGTCGGCGAATTCATTTGGACGGGGGGCGACTGCCACATCTACGACAACCACATCGATCAGGTGACGGAGCAGCTCTCCCGAGAGCCCTACCCGTTCCCCACACTCCAACTCGCGAAGGCGCCATCGATCTTCGAGTACGACATGGACAGCATTTTCACCGAGGGATACCAGCATCATCCTGCGATCACGGCTCCGGTGGCGGTATGACGCTCGCAGCGATCTGGGCGCAGGGGCACGGCCGGGCGATCGGCCGGGCCGGCTCGATGGCGTGGCATGTGCCTGAGGATCTCCATCATTTCAAGCGTCTGACCATGGGCCATACCGTCATCATGGGCCGAGCCACGTACGACTCTTTCGGAGAGAAGTACCGTCCGCTGGAGGGTAGGCGGAATATTGTCGTCACGCGGTCGGGTAGAACCTTCCCTGGCTGCGAGACTGCCGCTTCGCTAGAGGAGGCACGGGACATGGCAGGAGATGGGCTGTCCTGGATCATCGGCGGGGCCCAGATCTACGAACAGGCCGCTCCGATGCTCGACGGTTATGTCGTGACCGACATCGATGTCGACGTTCCGGGTGCAGATGCATTCGCGCCACCTTTACCCGACTGGTCCTCGCCAGACTGGGAGATCGTCGGGGCTGATCCGGACCGCGGCTGGCACACGTCATCGACCGGGTTACGCTACCGCTTCACGGCCCTGAAGAGACGTGGAACCGAGCCTTGGAGCGGCAATCCTCTGCTCTGATGCACGGCTTCTCAGGGAAGAATCAGGGGAATTCCTGATCCCTCTGGAGCGCCGACATTGCTTTACTTGAGACGAGACGCTTCACATAACAGGAGATCCAATGTCAGCTTTCACGCGCACACTCGCCCCGGTCGATGACCCTGTCGTCGTCGTCCGCGACCTCAAGAAGACCTTCGGTCTGGGCACGACCGAGGTCCACGCCCTGCGGGGCATCGATCTCAACATTGGCCGAGGTGAGCTGACTGCGATCATGGGTCCCTCGGGCTCGGGCAAGTCGACTCTCATGCACTGCATTGCAGGACTCGAGGGGGCCACCTCCGGGCAGGTCCACATCAACGGTAAGGAGGTGACGGCCATGAAAGAGTCCGAGCTGACAAAGCTCCGTCGCGACCACATCGGTTTCATCTTCCAGTCTTTCAACCTCGTCCCGACACTTAACGCCCGCGAGAACATCACCCTGCCAGCCACCATCGCTGGCCGCGACATCGACGAAGACATGTTCGACAAGGTTGTCGACACTGTCGGTCTCGGGGACCGGCTCGACCACCGCCCGACCGAGCTGTCCGGCGGCCAGCAGCAGCGTGTCGCGTGTGCGCGCGCGATGGTCGGCTCCCCCGATGTTGTCTTTGCTGACGAGCCGACCGGCAACCTTGACTCGACCGCGGCCCAGCAAATCCTCCGGTTCCTCCGTACGTCTGTTGACGAATTGGGTCAGTCGGTCGTCATGGTCACGCACGAGCCGGATGCTGCCGCGTGGGCCGACCGCGTCGTTGTGCTACGCGACGGCCAGATCCTCGGCGAGCTTCGCGACCCGACGCGCGACACGATTCTCGACGCACTGAGGGACGGCAACTGACATGTGGCAGGTCACGCTGCGCGGTATCCGCGCTCATCTCGGCCGTTTCCTGCTGACCGCCCTGTCGGTCATGCTCGGAATCGCCTTCCTATCGGGCACACTCGCTCTGCGCGATGTGCTCGGGCAGACGTTCTCTAACCTCTCCGCCGGCACAGCGACAACGGATCTGTCGGTTCGCGGTACGCCGATTGAATCGGAGAACGCATTCGACGGGGCTAACTCGCCCCTCAGCGACACACTGACGGCGGAGATCGAGCAGGTCGACGGCGTTGACACGGCCATCCCTGTCTATTCGGGCAACGCCATCCTTATCGGGAACACCGGACAGCCGGCGAACGTCGGCCAGGCTCCACCCCTTGGATTCGCCTGGGTGGAACAGACTGACAGCCAGTTCCTCAGCGCGGGGCGTGCTCCCGAAAGCCGAGACGAAGTTGTCCTCGAGAGCGGCACTGCCGAGGCCGCCGGGCTCAGCGTCGGGGACTCGGCGGTCGTCCTCATCGACGCCGCGCCCATGGACGTTGAGGTCGTCGGTATCGTCAGCTTCGGCTCGAGCGTCGCGGGAGCCTCGATCACTCTCCTCGAGAATGACTTTGCCCGGGAATCCTTCAGTCCGAATGGGATGGTCTCCGAGATCGGCGTCCTTATCGGTGAGGGTGCGAGTCCCGAGACTGTGGCCTCCGCGATCGAAGCTGCACTCGATGTCGACGTGTTAACGAGCGAGGAGGTCCAGGCTGAGACTGAAGAACAGGTCTCGTTCGTCCTCGACCTCATCAACACGTTCCTCCTCGTCTTCGTCGCGATAGCTCTCGGCATCGGGATCTTCATCATCACGAACACGTTCCGGATCTCCGTGCGCCAGCGGCAGAAAGAATTTGCGCTGCTCCGCGCCATCGGTGCCGCACCACGGCAGGTCTTCAGCGTCGTGTTCGTCCAGGCCATCATCATCGGCCTCATTGGCTCCGCGCTGGGTGTCCTGCTCGGCCAGGGCCTCATCCTCGCGGTCAGGGCCGCAATTGAAGCGCTCGGCTTCCCACTCGATGCCGATCTCGTCATTCCGAGTGACGTTGTCGTCCTCTCTATTGTCATCGGTGTCATTGTCACCGTCATCTCTGCCCTCATGCCGGCACGCTCGGCGGCGCTCACGCCGCCAATAGAGGCGATGAGGGAGACGTCCGGTGCAAGCGAGAAACCACTCAAGGTCCGTAGCCTCATCGGTATTGTCACGCTGACGATTGGCGTCGTGACCTTCATTGTCGGCTCCTTGCGGATGGTCGAGGCGGCGGGATGGGCGATCGGGATCGGCGCCTTCCTCATCGTCGCGAGCGTCATCATTCTCTCCCCCGCCCTCATTAGGCCAGCGGTCGCCGTCCTTGGATGGCCAGCACGCCGGTGGTCACCCGTGCTCGGCAAGATCGCCTCCGAGTCGACTGCTGCAAGCCCGAGGAAGACCGCGTCAACCGCATCCGCCCTCATGATCGGCGTTGCTCTCGTCGCCACTGGTGCCACGCTCGCTGCCTCGATCAAGGCTTCCCTCAACGACATCATCGAAACCTCGGTCTCTGCCGACCTGCTCGTCACAATGAACGTTCCGATCACCGACCCGAGCGCCGGTGTTGCTGCCATGGAGTCCGTTGAGGGCGTCGAGAATGTCGACGCGTCGGTCCGATTTGGCGCCGCACTCACCGCGGATGAGACACCGAAGGCACAGACGACAACCGCCATGTCGACATCGGCGATTTCTCTGCTCGGCCTCGAGGTTGTCGACGGTAGCCTCGACGAATACAACAACGGTCAGGTCGCTGCTCTGCATGAGTCATTTGCGGAATCGGAGGAGCTCGGCGTTGGCGACGAGATCACACTCCTCGGCGTCGAAGGCCCCGTGACCCTCGAGGTAGGTGCCGTGCTTTCCTCGGAGATCATCATGTCCCCGATCTACGTGCCACAGGAGACGTTCGACCAGCTTCGGGTCGACACGTCGTTCGTCGCCCTCATGATCATCGACGTCGCAGAAGGCTACGAGATTACCGAGGTCAAGGACGATGTTATCGCCGCTGTCGAGGATATGTACATCTTCCAGGTGCTCGACGAGGACGGGCTCAAGGGGCTCGTCGGACAAACTGTCGACACGGTCCTCACGACGCTGTACGCGCTCCTTGGGCTGTCGATCGTCATCGCCGCACTCGGCATCGTCAACACTCTCTCCCTGTCGGTCGCAGATAGGACGCGGGAGATCGGCTTGTTGCGCGCGATCGGTCTGTCAAAGCGCGGGGTCCGCGGCACACTTCTCGTCGAGTCGATTATCATGTCCGTGCTTGGCGCAGTCATCGGTATCGTCGTCGGAGTGCCGCTCGCAATCGGCCTCAACGAGTATGTGTCGGACGATTCAACAGCGATCATTCACATTCCATACCTTTCGCTCGGCGTCATGCTTGTCGCTGCCGTCATCGTCGGCATCCTCGCATCGATCCTGCCAGCCCGCAGGGCGGCACGGCTCAACGTTCTCGACGCCATCGCAACCGAATAGCCAGTGAGGGAGAATTCCTCGTCGTTAGGGCTGGGCGTCACGCGCCCAGCCCTATACTTTTGACGTGCACTCTTCCTACTTCGAACCCGCCCACCGCGCCCTCAAAGATCATCTCTTCAGCAGAGGGCGCGACCAGGCGGAACTGCTCTATAGATACGAGCATTCGTTGCGCGTCGCCCACATCGGCCGCCGAGTCGCTGAAGCGGAGGGTCTGGACGCTGACAGACTCGAGCTCGCGTGTCTTCTGCACGACATCGGCAAGTTCGACGCGACGGTCGCAGTCGACCACGGACGTGTCGGTGCCGGTCTCGCTCAACCCATCCTCGAAGGGTTGGGATTGGATGAGGATGCGGTGCGGGAAATCTGCCAGGGAATCGCCATGCACGTCGACGGCACATGGAATTTCGACCCTCATTCCCCAGACCACCCGGGCCATGACCTGTTCACAGACGAGCCAAGCGTTCTCAGCCGGTCAGTTGGCGACTGCGACAACGTCGACCGCTACTCGCTCCTGCGGATCCACGGCACGATGAGTTGGGCCCGTTTTTCGGACAAGCCAGCGCACGCGGCAATCACATGGATCGACGACTATCTGGAGCTTCTCGACAACGAGCGCCGCTATCATTGCGCAACGACGACTGCCCAGCAGCTCTGGACCGAAGCACTCGACCGGCATGAATGGTACTTCCGCGAGCTTGCCGAGACTCTAAAGCCTGCTGACATCGAGAGTACGGACGTCTGAAACCGGTTCCGCACTGACCAGGCCGTCACTCCGGCTCCTGAGGGCACTTCGGTTAAGAAGAACGTTGGGCCGATCGAAAGCGATCGGCCCAACGCCTAGTAGACGGTTGCGACACCGAGGTCTCGGAAACGCTGTCGAACTGCCTCGGTCTCAGCGTTCGAGGGCGGCTCAACGTCGTCGAGCTCGTACCTCATGCCGAGTGTCTCCCACTTGTCTCTCCCCATCTGATGGAAGGGCAGGACCTCGAGCCGCTCAACATTCGGCCAGCGGGTGACGATCTTACCGACCGCGTCAATGTTCTCAGGAGCATCCGTGTGACCCGGGACGAGGACGAAGCGGACCCAGACTTTCTTGTCGAGCTTCGCGAGCCGATCGCCGAAGTCGATCGTCGGCTGGAGCTCACGGCCGGTCAAAGCCCGATAGGTCTGTGGAAGGCCTGACTTGACGTCGAGGAGGACGAGATCGAGATTCGCTAAGTCGGCGTCACTCATCGCTGAACCGAGATACCCGGATGTGTCGATCGCCGTGTGGATCCCGTGCTTCTTCGACTCCGCGAGAACGTTCTTCACGAAGGCGGGCTGCATGAGCGGCTCGCCTCCCGAGATCGTGAGTCCGCCCCCGCTGGCGGAAAAGACGACGCGGTAGCGAAGAATGCGCTGCATGACCGCGTCAAGCGTGACAGGCTCGCCGTCCTTCATCTTCATCGTGTCGGGGTTATGGCAGTAAAGACACCGGAGAGGGCACCCTGCCATAAACAGGGTCATGCGGGAGCCGGGCCCGTCGACGGCAGTCACAAGCTCCCAGGAATGGACGGAACCAAGCTGACCATCGCGCACCAAGGCGAGATGCTCCTCGCGAGACATCTCCGGGGCGGGGGCCAGCCCGGCGATACCGGAGCCAGCCACCCGGGGCACCTCGAAATCGAGAGCTTCGGGGGCGGCTACACCGGTGACACCGTCGGTCATACGCGATCGTGGAACGTGCGGGAGATGACGTCGAGCTGCTGCTCGCGAGTCAGTCGCACAAAGTTGACCGCGTAGCCCGATACCCGGATCGTCAGCTGCGGGTACTTCTGCGGGTTCTCCATCGCGTCGTAGAGGGTGTCGCGATTGAGAACGTTGATGTTGACGTGGAAGCCCTGCGAGACCATGTAGGAATCGAGAAGACCCACGAGATTCTTCACCTGCTCCGGCAGGTCACGGCCGAGCCCGGACGGGACGACGGTGTTTGTCAGCGAGATGCCGTCCTGCGCTTCCGAGTAAGGAAGCTTTGCCACCGACAGTGCAGAGGCGAGCATGCCGTGCGTGTCCCGGCCATTCATCGGATTCGCGCCCGGGGCGAACGGCTCACCCTTGCGGCGACCATCCGGGGTGTTGCCCGTGTGCTTGCCGTAGACGACGTTCGATGTGATCGTCAGGACCGACTGGGTGTGAAGGGAGTTGCGGTAGGTCGGTAGCTTGCGGATCTTCTCCATGAAGCTACGCACGAGCATGACCGCGATCTCGTCAACGCGATCATCGTCGTTACCGAAGGTCGGGTAATCGCCCTCGACCTCGTAGTCAACGACGAGGCCGTTGTCGTCCCGCACCGGCCTCACGGTCGCGTACTTAATCGCCGACAGGGAGTCGGCGGCGACGGACAGACCGGCGATGCCACAGGCCATCGTCCGAAGCACCTCGGCGTCGTGAAGCGCCATCTCGAGGCGCTCGTAGGCGTACTTGTCGTGCATGTAGTGGATGCAGTTGAGCGCGTCCACGTAGGACTGGGCGAGCCAGTCCATCATGACTTCGAGCTTGGCCTCAACATCGTCGTAGTCGAGGACGTCGCCGACGGCAGCGGGCTGCTCCGGTGCGATCTGCTCCCCCGAGATCTCGTCCCTGCCGCCGTTAATGGCGTAGAGGAGTGTCTTCGCGAGATTGACGCGGGCTCCGAAGAACTGCATCTGCTTGCCGATCGCCATCGCAGAAACGCAGCAGGCGATGCCAGCATCGTCACCCCAGCTGTCCTTGATGAGATCATCTGACTCGTACTGGATCGCGGACGTCTCGATCGATGTCTTCGCGCAGAACTCCTTGAAGCCCTCCGGAAGCTTGTCCGACCACAGGACGGTGAGGTTCGGTTCCGGGGCTGGGCCGAGGTTATGCAGGGTCTGGAGGAACCGGAACGAGCTCTTGGTGACGAGCGGCCGACCATCGTAACCGATGCCGCCAATCGACTCGGTCACCCATGTGGGGTCGCCAGAGAAAAGCTCATCGTACTCGGGCGTGCGGAGGAAGCGGACGATGCGAAGCTTGATGACGAAGTCATCAATGATTTCCTGCGCTTCTGCTTCAGTGATGAGGCCAGCCTCGAGGTCCCGCTGGAAGTAGACATCGAGGAAGGTGGAGACGCGTCCGAGCGACATAGCCGCACCGTTCTGCTCCTTCACGGCAGCAAGGTACGCGAAGTAGAGCCACTGGACCGCTTCCTTCGCGCTCCTCGCGGGCTGTGAGATGTCGAAACCATACGATTCGGCCATGGCCTTGAGCTGTCCGAGGGCACGGATTTGCTCAGATAGCTCCTCGCGGTCCCTGATGATGTCCTCAACGGAACGCAGATCATCGAGGGCAGCCTTCTCCGCGTGCTTCGCCTCAATGAGGTAGTCGACGCCGTAGAGCGGCACGCGACGGTAATCACCGATGATGCGGCCGCGCCCGTAGGCGTCCGGCAGGCCGGTGACGATGTGCGAGGAGCGTGCCTTGCGGACTGCGGGCGGGTACACGTCGAAGACGCCCTGGTTGTGCGTCTTCCGGTGGACGGTGAAGACCTCCTTGAGAAGGGGATCGACCTCGTAGCCGTATGTGCGGAGCGAGTTCTCGACCATGCGCCAACCGCCGTAGGGCATGATCGCGCGCTTGAGCGGCGCATCGGTCTGAAGGCCGACGATGAGCTCGTCGTCCTCGCTGATGTAGCCGGGGGCGTGCGACGTGATGGTCGACGGCGTGGACGCATCGACATCGTAGACGCCCCGCTCGCGCTCCTCCGGGAACATGCCGGACAGGATCTCCCAGATCTTCTGCGTCCGCTCGGTCGGCCCCGCCAAGAAGCTGTCATCACCAAGGTATGGTTTGTAATTCTTCTGAATAAAGTCCCGGACATCGACATGTTCGATCCATGATCCGGATTCGAACCCGGCCCATGCCCTTGTTTCGCTGATGACGCTCATTGACATTTCCTTCCCAGAGGGGCGGGTCGCGCCCCGTTATCTGTTATGAGGTAAGCCTAGGTTCGCTTGGTCCTCGCGTCGTGGGCCGGGGGTCCCAATTATGTACTGACTCCACCAAAACTGTCCGTGCATTTCGTCATAGTTGAGGACCTTAGGCGCTTACCAACACCCTGACAGGATGTGTATAGTGCGCAATTCCGCCGATTTCAGCCTTTTTCGGGTCGACCCGCCGCTGTCCGATAGCGGTCAACTGCGCTCGCGACTTCGTTGTTGTATTCGACACTTCGGTTGTAACTGTCGACCGCGGCAATCCAGTTGTCGGGTTCCCCGAGGTCCCCACCAACTCGGCACAGGAGTCGAGCGGCCGCGAGCGCGGCGTCGTCAATGTTCTGGGGATCCTCAATCCCGTCGAGGTTCCCGTCGGCACCGAAGCCGCCCCACGTCGACGGAATGAACTGCATCGGTCCAACGGCACGGTCCCATTCGGTATCACCGTCGAGGACTCCCCCGTCTGTGTCAGGAACTTCTGCGGTTCGTGTCCCATCGAGCGGGATGCCGACGATGGGGGGCGTCTGCTGACCGTCCTCATTGATCTGGCCGCCAAGGAGCAGGCCGTGACGTGACTCGACGTACCCGATGCCCGCAAGCGTCGCCCAGTCCAGGCGGCAACCTGGCAGGTCGGCCGCGAACGCGACATCGACGCCACCGTAGGCGCGCAGTGCACGCTCCGGTATGCCGGTGCCCTCCGCCGTGCGGGCAACCCAGTCATCTTCCGCGAGGCCAGCGACTCCTGATGGGCCGTACTCCAACCCGCTCGCGCGAGCGAATTGAACGTCAGCTGTCGGTGCGGTTCGCGACGGCGGGGCCTCACCCTTACCGGGTAGGAGCGATAGAGTGAGGACGATGGTGAGCAAGGCTCCGCCGGCAAGCATGATGCCAGTCGTGCTCTTCTGCCGTGCCATGTGCCTCCCTCTCCCCTATTCAACCGGGCGGCGGCCCGCCCACCAAGGGATCGTGGCGTGAACATGGTCATGGGGAGGTGCTGTGGCGCCGCCTCCCCATAGATTTTTACTGAGTTGCATCCATTGATTGGAGAGCGCCGTAGAGGGCCTCCACCGTTTCGCACGTGTCTTTTGGCGGGGTGTAATTGTCGGTGAGTGCGCGTAGCTCGGCGAAGAGTGCGTTCCCGTCCCCATCGCCAGCACTGACGGTCTCGACGATTTGACGAATCCTCGTCATTTCCGGGTGGCTGGGCCCGTGGACCCGTTCGACGATTGGCGCCAGCTCGAGTGCTCTATCTACAGACATGTGGTGTCCCTTCTCGTTGTTCTCTCATCATCATCGAGAACGTTGGGCACGTCATTGACCGCCATCAATCACCCACAGCGCGGGCGGCACACAAGGGGCGGCCCTGCTCGTGAGCAGGGCCGCCAAGGCGTGCACTAGGCTGCGTGGATGTCCCGGTACTGTCCGGCTCAACGCTCTCTACGCAAGGGCAAGGAAGAGCTTTTCGAGTTCGTCAGTCGTGATCCCGTCGCGCTCCTCGGTTCCTTGCGGATCAACGAGGCAGTTCTCCATTGCGGTGGAGACCATGAGGAAACCGGCCCTGTTGAGGGCGTGTGTCACTGCCGCGAGCTGGGTGACGACGTCCCGGCAGGAGTCCCCCCGTTCAGCAGCGGCGATGACAGCGTCAAGTTGTCCCCGCGCCCTCTTCAGACGATTGCTGATCTTGCGCTGCGCCGCAGCGTCATCGATGGCCATGGTCAATCCTTCCCTGCCGCAGGTTCAGCGGCGACGACATCATGTTGGTCTACGACTGGTTCAGGCCTCGCGCACGACTGGGTCATGCCAGACGTGCATCGGCCTGTGAACGCCATGCGCAGGGCGATGAAGGTCATGACGCCCGCACCTACCGCGACAATTGGAGTCTCCCCTGCCATGTCGATCGTTGTCACCAAAAGGATGAGAGCGATGATGCCAGCGAGAATCCGGTCGCGTGTGTGCAACCGACCGCACATGTCAGCTGACCCCTGCCGGCACCTTGATGATGTCGTCGGCCTGTGCGCCGAGGACGGCCCGGAGCGTGATGATACCGCCGGACAGGGACGCCGAATCGTAGCCCGCCTGGGTGAGAACCCGGTGCGCTATCGCTGACCTGACGCCCGAGGCGCACATGACGCGAACGGGACGACCGCCAGCGGCGTCGGCGACTTCATCGAGACGGTCGCGTAGCTCGGTGTGGGGGATGTGGAGGGCTCCGGGGATCATCCCGCCCGCAACCTCGCCCGCGCTTCGCACGTCGAGAATCAAGGTATCGGTCATGTCGTCAAGCTCATCCGCGTACCACAGCTTGAGGATTCCGTCGATGACATTCGAGCCAGCCATGCCTGCCAGGTTGACCGCGTCTTTTGCCTGGCCGTAGGGCGGGGAATACGTGAGATCAAGATCGATGAGATCGTCGATGAGGGAATTGTTGCGGATCGCGGTGGCGAGCACATCAATACGCTTATCGACCCCATCCGATCCAACTGCTTGCGCGCCGAGTAGCTTGCCGTCCTCACGAGCGAAGTGAACAGTCAAGTGAATCTGCTGAGCACCGGGGAAGTACCCAGCGTGCTGAAGCGGGTGAAGATGAAGTGTGTGGAACGGGATTCCGGCGGCCTCAAGCGAGCGGCGGTTCGCTCCCGTCATGGCCGCTGTCAGCTCGCCCACCCGCACGATCGACGTGCCCAGGGGGCGGGGAATCGGACGTGCCAGCTCGGGAGCCATAATGAAGTCGGCCACGAGGCGGCCGGCCCTGTTGGCTGGGCCCGCGAGTGCGACAGGGCGGCGGATGCCAGTGACGGGATCAGTGCTGACAGTCGCGTCCCCGACCGCGAACACATCGGGCAGAGAGGTGCGACCGCGCTCGTCGACGACGATGGCGCCGCGTTCGGTGTCGATACCGCTCGAGTCGAGGAACGACGTGTTGGGCCGGACACCGACGGATAGGACGATGAGGTCCGTCTCGATCTGCGTCCCGTCCGACAGGATGATCGTGTCGCTGTGCTCGTTCGGGATGATCTGCTGCGCGGCGACACCCTCGCGGGTGGTGATGCCGATGCGTCGCAATTCCTCGCTGACAAGCCACGCCTGTTCAGAGTCGAGCGGAGGAAGGACGTGGGGTGCGAGTTCGACAATCGTCGTGTCGACACCCGCCATCGCCAGCGCTTCGGCAGCTTCGAGCCCAATGAATCCAGCTCCGAAGACGACGGCGCGGCGAACGCCGCGCTCGACGTACTCCCGCACGGCAACTGCGTCATCAACTGTCCGCAGGGTGTGCAGACGTGTCGACTCTTCGAGACCCTCGATGTCGGGCCGCAGGGCCGTGGCTCCGGGGGCGAGAATGAGCTTGTCGTAGGAAATCGTGTCCTCTGCACCTTCGTGGGCGACCGTCACCGAATGAGCCTTCGCATCGACCGCGATAACGTCGTGGCCGAGACGAACATCGAGGTTGAGGGACGCAGCCAGCGACTCTGGCGTCTGGACCAGCAGCTTCGAGCGATCAGTGATCTCACCGCCGACGTAGTACGGCAGGCCGCAGTTCGCGAACGACACATACGGGCCGCGCTCCAGCACGATGATCTCCGCGGATTCATTGAGCCTGCGGGCGCGAGCCGCGAAGCTCATTCCGCCAGCGACACCACCGACAACAACAATTCTCATTAGGTCCTCCTCAGGAGCGCGCTCTCCGCACTCGCCTCGTCCAGAATACCCGCGGGGGTATATCGGGTCAACGTGTGGGAATCTCAGCAAGTCATGAGAACTGTCACAAGAACGGCAGTCCGGCGATGCGCTCAACCGGGTCACAGCCGGTCGAACCGCTCAGATTCTTCCAACGTCCGTGCGCTTCTCCGCCTGGAAAACATCTTCGTCACGGCCACGGGCCCAATACCCGGAGATCGATAGACGGTCGCGCGGGACCTCGAGATCGCTGAAGACGCGACGAAGGCGCTTGACCGCCTCACGCTCGCCGTGAGCAAAGACTGAGATGTCTCCCCCGGGCGGGAGATCGAGGGCCTGCACGCGCCCGGCAAGGGTTGCGTCGTCGCCTGAATGACGACGGACCAACCATTCTATGGCCATCCCCGCGGGTGCGGCGAGCGGCAACGGATGAGAGTCGACTTCAATGATGGCGGCGCCACGCGCGTCGTTCGGGAGGCGCTCTACACCGGCCGCTATTGCGGGAAAAGCAGACTCATCTCCGACAAAGAGGTGATAATCGGCCTCGGGCTTGGGCGACCAGGCGCCGCCAGGTCCCATGAATTGAACGAGATCTCCCGGCGCAGCCGATCGCGCCCATGGCGCGGCAATCCCAGTCTCACCGTGGATAACGAAGTCGATCGATATCGACTCGTGGTCGACGGATCGGACGGTGTATGTGCGGGTCATCGGCCAGTGCTCCCTCGGCGCGGTCGCACGGATGTGGGCGACATCAACCGGTGTCGGGTACGGTCTGCCAGCAGGGTCGAAGACGAGCTTGATGTAGGAGTCGGCGTGCCCAGCATTGACGAACGCGCCAAAGTTCGGCCCGCCGACGACGAGGCGCAGCATGTGGGGCGTGAGCCATGTCCGTCCAAGGACCTCGAGGTGGGTGGTGGGTCGGTTGGGCCTGGTCATCGTTCTCCAGTGATCGCGTGGAACGTCGCGCGACGGATGGTCCTCGCGCGCCAATTAACATGTGCTCTAGTAGTAGGACGCCATGAGGCCGTCGTCGGTCTGGAGGATTTTCACATCGGTGTGGAACACGCGGGAGAGAACCTCTTCGGTCATGATGTCGTCAACCCTGCCAACTTCCGTCACCTTCCCGTCGTTCATCGCGACAATGTAGTCGGCGTAACGGGCGGCAAAGTTGATGTCGTGAATGACGATGACAAACGTGCGTCCCAGTTCATCTGCTGCGCGCCGGAGCTGCCTCATCATTTGAACGGAATGCTGCATGTCAAGGTTGTTGAGCGGTTCATCGAGGAGCACGAACTCGGTGTTCTGCGCGAGCACCATGGCGACGTAGGCGCGCTGCCGTTGGCCGCCCGACAGCTGGTCGAGGTACCTGTGCTCGAGGTCAGTGAGGTTGAGGAAGTCGATGGCTTCGGTGATGTAATACTCGTCTTCGTCAGTTAGCCTGCCCTGCGAGTACGGGTAGCGCCCGAAACCGACGAGCTGGCGCACCGTCAGCCTCGTGATGAAGTGGTTCTCCTGCCGGAGAATGGACAGCGTCCGCGCAATGGCCTTCGAGGACGCCTTGCGCACATCCTGGCCGGCGACTTCGATGGTGCCCTCGTCGATGTCGAGGAGGCGCCCGATCATCGTGAGAATCGTTGACTTGCCGGCACCGTTCGGGCCGACGAGAGCGGTGATGCCGCCCTGGGGGATATCGAGGGTGACGGGACCGATGCGGACGTCATCCGAGTAACCTTTGTGACGTGTCGGAGCCTTATCACAGGCGCCCCTTTCTCATGATGACGACGAGGAAGACGAGACCGCCGATGAGCTCGATGATGACGGTGACGGCTCCGCCGGCATAGAAGACGTTGCGGAGGATGAAGTACGCCCCGCTCAAGACGACGAAGCCGAGAAGGACCGCAACTGGGTAGATGAGCCGGTGGTCGTAGGTGTCTGTCAGCGAGTACGCGAGGGTGGCGATGAGGAAGCCAAGGAATGTCATCGGCCCGACGAGAGACGTCGTCATCGCCATGAGAATGGAGACGAGCAGGAGGATGATCATCGTTTCCCGGCGATGATTCATCCCGAGGTTCGAGCACACATCTCTGCCGAGGGCGAGGACGTTGAGGCGGCGAGCGCGGAACCACAGGAGCGTCGACACGATGACGACGGTTGGGATGACAATCGGAAGATCATCCGTGTTCGCGTTCGAGATGTTTCCGAAAAGCCGTGCCGTGAGGACATCGAACTCGTTCGGGTCGAGGAGCCGCTGCATGAAGGTCGACAGCGCTCCGAGGCCCCCGCCGATGACGACACCGACGAGGAGCATGATGTGCATGTTCCCGAACCGGCCGGACAGGAGCCATCCGTAGAGCGCCCCGGCGAAGCCGATCATGAGGAGGACTTGGAAGATGAACTGGCCGGTTCCTGCAACCATCGTCACGCCCGCCGCGCCGAATAGGAAGACGACCGCTGTCTGGATTGCAATGTAGAGAGACTCAAAGCCCATGATCGACGGAGTGATGATGCGATTCGCCGTGACGGTTTGGAAGCTGACGGTCGCGAACGCTTGGCACACGGCGACGATGAGCATGACAACGAGCGCATCGGCTCTCATGGAAGCGATTCGCCAGTAGCCTTCGGAGCCGAACGGCATCCCGTTGTCATAGGTGAGGATCGCGAACGCCAAACCAAGCGCACGAGGGCAAGCGTCACGACAATTGCGGTGTAGCGAACCTTCTGCCGCTTCGTGACGATCGGTCCGGAGCATCCTGCCCTCCGGCACCTCTTCGGGTGGGCCCGGCACGACTGGCATGTCGCCGGCCTCGGTAGCGTGCTCGCTTCATGCACTTCACACCGGCCCTCGTCCCAGAGCGCCTCTGAAACGACGCGGTCCTCAACAGTTTCAGCCACGACGCTGCCTCACAAGTAGGAACACAAAGACGACGGCGCCGAGGACGCCAAGGATGAGGGAGACGGGAACTTCAAATGGCATGATAATCGTCCGCCCGATGATGTCTGAGATCGTCACGACCCAAATACCGACGAGCGCAACCCACGGAAGGTTGGTCCGCAGGTTATCTCCTCTGGAGAGCGAGACGACATTCGGCACAATGAGGCCGAGGAACGGGAGGGCGCCGATGACGACCGTGACGACTCCCGTCACGGCTGCGACGATACTGATGCCGGTGAAGATGATGGCGTCGTAGTTGAGTCCGACATTCGTGGCCACGTCCTTACCGAGTCCAGCCACGGTGAACCGGTCAGCGATGAGGAAAACGATGACGAGCAGGACAATGACGACCCATAGAAGTTCGTAACGGCCACGTACGACCGTCGTGAAAGAACCCGCGAACCAGATACCGAGGTTCTGGAGCATGTCCGTCTGGAGCGCGAGGAACGTGGAGAACGCGCCAACGACAGCCCCGAGCATAATCCCGACGATCGGGACGATAAGGGAGGACTTGAACGTCACCCTGCGCAGAAACATGAAGAACACGATCGTGCCAACGAAGGCAAAGACAATCGCGCCAATCATTCTCACGATGATGGGAGATCCTGGAAAGAGGATCATTGTTGTCAGGAGGCCCAGTCCCGCCCATTCCGTCGTCCCCGTCGTCGACGGCTCGACAAACCTGTTTTGGGTCATGAGTTGCATGACCAAGCCCGCAATCGACATTGCGGCACCCGCGAGGACAAGGGCAATCGTGCGTGGCACGCGGGTGATGAAGAACATCTCCGCCCCGCCCTCGCCCGAGATGTCGAAGACTCCGACGAAGAGAGACGCCGTGACGAGTCCGATCGTCAGAACGCTGCCGATGGCGAGCGACCGCTTCGACGCGGTTGCGCGGCCCCGCACGTCATTTTGGATCTTCACATCAGTCATCGTGGTGTCACTCTCTCAGCGACGGGCTGGGCGGCACCGGCCGCCCAGCCAACGCATCATTTCGCCTGGAAGGCGTCCGCCATCTGGTTGAACAGCCCCGTGTAGTGCTGAATATCTTCTGCGACGTAGAAGTTCGGGTCGAGGTAGATGATGTTGCCCTCCTTGACCGCAGTCACACCGGCAAGCGCCTCCGACTCGGCGATGATTTCTTTCGCGCTCGCGGCACCCTCCGTTCCTGCGCCTGCATCGCGGTCAAGAACGACGATCCAGTCCGGATTCGCATCGGCGATGGCCTCAACTGAGATGTCATCGCCCTGATGGTTGGATGAGCCAGCGCGGTCCAGTGCTGGGGTGAGTCCCAGGACATCGAAGACGGGGCCGATGGTCCGACCTGTCGACGGCGCCACGTAGTTGATCGAGCCGCCCGTCGTCATAAGGCCGACGACCGTCTGGTCGGAGTCATAGGACTCTGCGGCACGTTCAATCGATTCATCGAAGTCGGAAATCAGTTGCTCCGCGTCGGCCTGCCTGCCAAAGATGTCGCCGAGAAGGGAGGTGAGCTCACGCAGACCATCGTCGATCGGCACGTTCTCGACGTCGACGTCAGTGCTGACGAACGCGGCATCTCCAACGAGGTCGCGAATATCCTGCTCGTATTGAGCGAAGCGCTGTCCATTGAGGATGAGATCGGGCTGAACGGTAATGAACGCTTCCATATTCGGTTCGCGATGGTTGCCGAGATTCTCGAGCTCGTCACTTTCGGTGTAGACAGAGAGCGACTCATCCGCGACGGGCATGATGTCGATCGGCGCGGCCGAGAGCTCAATGCCCCAATCTGCGAGTGTGCCGAAGATCCGATTGTCCGTCGCGATGATCGACTGAGGATCGGCTGGCAACTCAACCGTATTGCCCGCCATGTCCGTCACCGTCGAGGCTGCGCTATCCGCCGGGTCTGTCGTCTCTTCAGACGTACTCGCCCCGCGCGTTGCTTCTGCCTCCGCGTCGGCTGTGTCCTCACCGCAAGCGCTGAGTGTCAGCGCCGCTGCTGCCGCGACAGCGACGAGGCTGAGGGATCGGGAGTGAATGCTCATCCATACTTCTTTCTGACAAATCGTCGAACGGTCCCTCCGTTCAGAGGTAAGGCTAACCTAAATTATTTACGAAACAACAATCGTTCGTAATTGATTCCTCAATGTGGTCAAGCACCGCCTGGGAACCCCCAGGGATATCCTGCAAAAACAGCGTGAGCGGTGCTCAACCCTTCCTCTGACGATGATGGAGATCACGCGATCTCGGGGCTCGACGCGCCTCATATCAGCCGCGCGTGACCGCCTCTTCGGTCCGCACTTTCTGCTCGGATACGCCCCTCGTGGTCGGCGAGATGGTCGCGGGTTTGCAGCGACCGTCAACCCCTCTGCGAGCCTGCGCCAAAACACGTGAAGATTCGTCCAATCCATCTTGGCCACCGCTCCGAACCATAGGCACCGGCAGCCGAGATCTGGCTACCGATGAAGCACCGAAAACTCTAGGAGAGACCATGACCCGCTCAATTCGCACACGAACCTCCGCAGCCCTCAGCGCCGCTGTGCTGACAGTGCTCACGCTGGCCGCCTGCTCCGACGACACGACAGAAGATGCCGAGCCGACAATGGAGGAGACGACCGCCCAAGAAGAGACGACCATGGCCGAAGAGGAGATGGACGAGGAAACCGAGTCCGAGTCGCCGGACGAGATGGAAACCGTTGATGGTCCGTTCGGTCCGGGTTGCGCCGCCTATGTTGAAGCCAACCCGAGTGGCCCTGCGTCGGTTGGGGGCATGGCTGAAGGTAACGTCGTCGACGCCGTCATCGCCAACCCCGAACTGCAGACCCTTAAAGCGGCTGTCGCCGGAGAGCTCAACCCTGACGTCAACCTGGTCGACACCCTCGCGGGTGGAGAGTTCACGGTGCTAGCACCGATCAACGACGCCTTCGCTGCCCTCCCTGAGGAGGACCTCAACGCTGTCGTTTCCGACGCTGACACGCTGACAAGTGTGCTGACCTACCATGTGATTCCTGGACGTCTTGGCCCCGATGAGATCGTCGGAGAGCATGAGACAGTCAACGGTGCCACTGTCACCATCGAAGGGTCGGGAGATGACCTCCAGTTCGATGGAGCGGGACTTGTCTGCGGCAACGTCGATACGACGAACGCGACGGTCTACATGATCGACTCGGTGCTTCTGCCCTCGGCGACGAGGCCGGGCTTCTTATCAAGAAGATCGCCGACAGGGACCGGGACGCATTCGCGAGCCTGTATGAATTGTCAGGCGGGATGCTCCTCGCTACGATCGTTCGCGTTGTCCGAGACCGGGACCTTGCCGAAGAGGTGCTCCACGAGTGCTTCACCTACATCTGGACTTCTGCGCAGAGCTTTAACCCCGCACGCGGTTCAGGAACCGGCTGGCTGGTCACGCTGGCCCGGAGTCGAGCGATCGACTGCGTAAGGTCCACTGCGTCACAGAGGAAGCGCGACACTGTCCAAGGAATTCGTGAGATCAACGTGACCTCCAGGAGTGTCGCAGACGAGGTTGAGACCCGGATCGAATCGGCGCGCGCTGCCACAGCTCTGCGTTTGCTACCTCCGGAGCAGGGGCGAATGATCGCCCTCGTCTATTACGAAGGGCTCACGCATCAGCAGGTCGCGGATCGCACTGGCGTTCCGCTCGGGACTGTTAAGACACGTGTGAGGGACGGATTGAAAAAGCTACGAGACGAGATGGAAAGAGTCCGATGATCGACAGGGAGTATTTGGCCGCCGGGCTCATATTCGGCGGACTATCTCGCGATGACGAAGAGCTCGCTCTCAGCCTCGAGCAGGACGATCCCGACTTCGCTCACCTCGTCGCCGATTTCGCTGAAGCCGAATCGGCACTCGCACTGAGCGACTCGTCAGAACAGCCCTCAGCCGAGATAACAGCCCGTATCCTCGCGATACCGCAAGGTACGGCATCGCCCGCGCACGTTGGCGACAATGACTCTTCCCCGAACGGCGTTGTCTCGCTCGATACTTTCCGCCGCGAATCGCGCTGGAAGCGGACCTCGCTTGCCCTCGCCGGAGTTGGCGCAGCCGCCTCGCTGGCATTCGGCGTTGTCGTCTTCAACCTCGCGAGTGAGCTGGGTGAGTTGCGGGAGGAGATGGAGGCCGTACAGTCTGAGCGCGGCGACTTGGAGCGGCTCATGCAGGCAGATGATCTCTCGATCGCCGACGCATCCTTGCCCGGTGATGAGTCTGCCAAGATCACTGTCATGGCCTCCGTCAACGAAGGCCTCGTGCGAGTCCAGACTGCGAACATCACAATCCCTGAGGGACAGGACATGCAGATGTGGCTCATCAGTAGCGACGGTGCCACTCCCATGGGGCTTATCGACACGTCACATCCTGGCGTCGAGTCCCTTCCGATCCCCTCTAACGCAGAACTCGGCTTCACCATGGAGCCGGCGGGCGGCACCGACACTCTCGACGGCCCGCCCGTTGTGTCCATCAAGCTTTAGGACGTCATGACAGAATCACCGTGGATTGAACGATCAAGGACAGCCGTCCGGCTGGCACTGGGTGCTGGCATGACATTTGCCGGGCTCGCCCATCTCACCGTCGCTCGGCAAGAGTTCCAGGCGCAGGTGCCGAGCTGGGTCCCTGTCGATGAGGACCTTGTCGTCATCGGATCCGGCGCAGTCGAGATCGGCCTCGGCCTTGCGCTCCTTCTCCTGCCGAACCATAGGCGATGGACGGGCATCGCCCTCGCGCTCTTTTACATCGCGATCTTCCCTGGCAACATCGGCCAATATGTTGAAGGTATCGACGGCTTCGGTCTCGACACTGACACCAAGAGGTTCGCGCGACTCTTCTTCCAGCCGGTGCTCGTCCTGCTCGCTCTGTGGGCCGCAGGCTTTCCACGGCTCAAAGAGCGCAACCATTCGTCGTCTACCTGAGCGCACCAGAAGAGGGAAACAACAGAGGCCCGGTTCCGAAGAACCGGGCCTCTGCCAATGGTGGCGGGGGCAGTGTCCTGGTGCAGGACATAGGAATAGGGTGTCGCGGGACATCGGAATAGCATGTCGCACGTCATCGGAATGCTGCACGGGTCAGGCTCTGACCATGAGCAGACAACGACTCGTGATCACCGCTGTGCTGTCGGGCATGTCCCAGTCCGAGGCCGCCCGGCGCTACGGCGTCTCGCAGGGCTGGGTCTCCAAACTCATGGCCCGCTATCACGGCGAAGGTCAGGCCGCGTTCGAGCCGCGATCAAGACGACCCCACACCTCCCCTGCGGCCACTCCCGCTCATGTCACCGACCTGATCCTGCAGCTACGTCACAGCCTGTCCCAGGCCGGCCACGACGCGGGAGCCGACACCATCTGCTGGCACCTGCACCACGACCACCACATCACGATCCACCGCACCACCGTCCATCGCATCCTCACCCCTCACGGCTTGGTCACCGCACAACCGGTAAAGCGACCCAAATCCTCCTACATCCGCTTCGAAGCTGACCAGCCCAACGAATGCTGGCAATCCGACTTCACCCACTACCGTCTGACCAACCCCGACGACACACCCGGTGCCGACTGCGAGATCATCACCTGGCTCGATGACCACTCACGCACAGCCCTGCACGTCAGCGCTCACTCTCGCATCACGGCCGCCATCGTCACCGCCACCTTCCGCACCACCGCAGACCTGCACGGATATCCCGCCTCCACCCTGACCGACAACGGTATGGTCTACACCGTCCGCCTGGCCGGCACCGGCCGACGCGGCGGACGCACCTCCTTCGAAGCCGTCCTCCACCAGCACGGCATCATCCAGAAGAACGGCACCCCCAACCATCCCCAGACCCAAGGCAAAGTCGAACGTTTCCAACAGACCATGAAGCACTGGCTGACCGCACAGCCGAACCAACCCACCAGCCTGACCGACCTGCAGGCCCTGCTCGACACCTTCGTCGGCTACTACAACACCCAGCGCCCCCACCGGTCCCTTCCCCACCACGCAACCCCTGCAGCGGCCTACCAGTCCCGGATCAAAGCCACCCCCAGCGGACCCGACCCCGCACACGCACACGACCGCGTCCGCCACGACATCATCGACACCACCGGCGCCGTCTCCCTGCGCGTCCACGGCAAACTCCACCACATCGGCATCGGACGAACCCACGCCCGAACCCACGTCACCATGCTCATCCACGACCTCGACGTCACCATCATCAACACCGCCACCGGAGAAATCCTGCGCGAGCTCACCATCGACCCCACACGCAACTACCAACCCCGCACCAAACAGAAATAGGGTGAACCCACGAATCGTGGGTTCACCCTATTCCGATGTCTCGCGACATCACATGGTGGCGGGGGCAGGATTTGAACCTACGACCTCCGGGTTATGAGCCCGGCGAGCTACCGAACTGCTCCACCCCGCGGCGACATGTCTACTCTAGTGGCTTCTCACGCTGAAACTCAAGGTGGGCCATAGTTAGGACTCTCACATGGTGATGGCACCGAGGTGCCATCACCATGTTGACCTTAGTTACCGGCGGTGTCGAGCTCTACCTGTGCGGCAATGGCGTCCTCGATGGCGTCGGTCAGCTCGTCCTGGGCCCGGCCGTAGGCCGCCCAGGCGCCGTCCTCGAGTGCCGTCGACGACGCCTCCATGGCCTGCTGTGCCCTGTTGAGCGCGTTATCGAGACGGTCCCTCGGGGATCCAATGACTGGCTCCGAGGTGGCGTCATCGGTCGGCTCCTGAGTGGGCTCCGCCGTCGCGTCGTCGGTCGGTTCTTCCGTTGCGCCTTCACGCGCCTCTTCTGCGCGCGCCTCCCGTTCCTCAGCGTCGATATCTGAGTCACCCGCTTCAACGCCCGAGTCACCGTCGAAGACCTGATCAAGGGCCTCATCCAGTGTTGGCGCGAAACCGATCTGGTCACCGAACGCGACAAGGACGTACTGCAGCAACGGGTACGAGGTGCCCTGTGACGCCTGAACGTAGACGGGCTGCACGTAGAGCAGGCCGCCACCAACGGGCAGGGTCAGGAGGTTACCGGATAGGACAGTCGAGCCGCCCTGGCGGAGCAGGTTGAGCTCTGTCGAGACCTCGGCGTTGGAGTTGAATCGGTTTTGAACTTGGCCGGGGCCGGGGACCGTGAGGTCGCGCGGGAGCTCAAGCAATCGGAGTTGGCCGTAGTCATCCGCTGGCTCCCCAGGCTCACCCCCCGCATCCGCGTTCACCGCGAGGAAGCCCGTGAGGACGTTCCTGTCGGTGTTGCCGCCAGGGATGAAGGATGTCGACAGCGAGAAGCTCGCGCCCTCGGTTCCCGGCATCTTCAGCGTCTGGTAGTACGGGGGCTGCGCCGTGGCCGGGCCACCATCGCCTACCGTCGGGTCCGGCGGGACGTTCCAGAAGTCGCCGCCAGAGTAGAACGAGGCCGCATCGGTCACGTGATAGCGGGTGAGCAGCTGCCGCTGGACCTTGAAGAGGTCCTCCGGGTAGCGCACGTGGCTCATGAGATCGCCCGACATTTCCGATCGTGGCGTGAGCTGACCGGGGAAGATACTGCTCCAGGCGTTGAGGATCGGATCCTCATCATCCCACTGGTAGAGGGTGACCGAGCCGTCGTAGGCATTGACAACAGCCTTGACGGAGTTGCGGATGTAGTTCACCTCTTCTGGAATGTAGCCGACGATCTGGCCCGTCAGATCAGTTGTCGTCGTCGCGTCCTCAAGCGACTCGCGTGCCGAATACGGGTACTGATTCGTCGTCGTGTATCCGTCGATGATCCACACGAGATCCTTCGCGGTGTCCCCGTTTCCGTCCATGTCGACAACCGCAGGGTAGGCCTTCGAGTCGAGGGTCAGGTAGGGCGCAACTTTTTCGATGCGGGCGTGCGGGTCGCGATCGTAGAGAATCTGCGAGTTGTCGTTGACGCGGTCTGAGAAGAAGATTTCCTGGTCGCGGAACTTCGTTGCATAGAGAAGCTTGACCCAGAAGTTGTTGATCTTCGGACCACCATCACCCGTGAATGTGTTGTTCACCTGGCCGGTCGGCGCATCATCGTTCGGATAGTCGAGCTCCCACGGCTCAGCACCCTCCGGGACCCCCACGATCGAATAGGTGGGCGAGTTCTGCCCGAAGTAAATGCGCGGCTGGTATTCGCCGAGCTCGCCAGTGGACGGGATGCCCTGCTGGAAGAACGCGGGCCTGCCGTCGCTCTGGGCGGTATTGCCGTATGCCGCGACGACACCAAAGCCGTGCGTGTAGACCGTATGATCGTTCACCCACGTCCGCTGATCATCGCCGAGACCGTTGAGGTTGAGCTCTCGCATAGCGATGACGGTGTCGCGTTCCTCGTCGTCGATCGCGTACTTGTCAACAGCGAGTTGAGGGGGGAACCCGTAGTACTGGCGGTTCTGCTGCAGCTGGTTGAACGTCGGCGACACGATGTTCGGGTCGAGAAGTCGGATCTGCGCAGTCGACTGGGAGTCCTCGCGGAGCTGACCGGCGGTCGCCTCCGTCTCTGCGTTATATGTCGTCATCTCAATGTCGTCTAGACCGTAAGCAGTCAGCGTCGCATCGATGTTGCGCTGGATGTAGGGCGATTCGAGCTCGACCGCGTTCGGCTGCACCTGGAACTGCTGAATGATCGCCGGGTACGCCGTGCCGACCGTGATTTGAGCGATGAGGGCAACAGCGAGGCCGGCGATAGCGATACGCATGCGGCCCTTGAATGCGACATAGACGAAGATGCCAGCGATGATGAGGCTGACTCCGGCCATGATCTCTCGGGCAGGTAGCGACGCCTGAACATCCGTGTACGAGGCACCGGAGTAGCGGTCATTCTCGCCGATGAGCAGCTCGTAACGGGACAGCCAGAACCAGACCGCGGCAGCGAGCGCTGAGATCGCGCCGAGCACGGCGAGGTGAATGCGGGCCTTCGGGGAGAAGTACATGGGCTTCTGAGTTGGGTCGAAGCCGCCATACAGATAATGCATGACAAGTGCGACGATCCACGAGGCGACGAGAAGTCTGATGACGAAGGACAGGATCATCGACAGCATCGGGAGCGTGAAAACAAAGAAACCGATGTCGAGACCGAACTCAGGGTCGACATCGCCGAACGATCCCCGGTTGAAGAACATCATGACGGTCCGCCACTGGGCGCCAAGACCGGCACCAAAGATGAGCCCGAAAATAAGCGGTAGGCCGTAGAACGACAGCTTGCGGTACTTGCTTATGCCATCCCGATACGGGTCGAGGTTGCGATTGCGGATCGCTCCCAATTCTGGAATTCCGCCAGACGGGTAGGCCATCCGCATGTTGAGCCAGATAACGGCCGCAAGGAGGAGCACCCCAACGGCGCCAACGCCGATCTGCGCTCCCCACTGGGTCCAGAAGACGCGAACGGCGCCGAGCTGGTCATACCAGAGCACCTCGGTCCACACATTCGCGGTCATGACGAAGAGGAAGAGAAGAGCTCCGAGCACGATGACGGTCGGGATAAAGGCGCCGCCGCCGCCCGGCCTCGTCGTCGTTCCAGAACCACCGCCCGGATTCCACGGGCGGTTCGGGAAAGAGGAAGTGGTCACAGGATTCTCCATAATGAGGACGGTGTACCCGTCTACCGTATCGCACGCGGGATAGGCGCTCCCAGCCCATGACCAAACTTCGGATGTGGCACCATGTGCCCATGAACATTGACCCGAAGCTAGCGGCACTCAAAGACGCTGTGACTGAGATTGAAAAGTTCGTGGCAGGTGATGGCTGGGATGCTCCGATCCGAGTGTTCGCCATCGTCCGTGCCGTGCCAGCCCTTGAGTCCACGCCGGAGTTGGCCGCGGAGCTTCCGGCGGACGTCGCGGTCGACGCGATCACCGACCCGAACACACTCTTCTCAGTCGAGCAGGAGGGCCTGCCACGCGCGAACACGCTCGAAGAGCTACTCGCCCAACTGGCCTGGCCAGACGAGGTCGACGGCGCCGCGATCGTCGCGGAACGCATCATCGTCCCACCGTCCGCCGAGAAGGACCTTCCGAAGGATCCCCAGCGCGCTCTCATCGCACTGTCCGAACATCCGCAACGCGAGGATGTCCGCATGGCGGTCGGTTACATGCGGGACGGACAGAGCTGGTGCTGTGTCCGGACGCGCTCCAACGACTCTGATGACATGGTCGCAAGCAGTCCCGACGCCGTTCCCGGCCTCGTTGCCGCCCTCAAAGCCACGTTCGAGTAAATCGCGGCCCCCGCGTTCTCAAGCCGTTTGACGCTCAGTCACAAGAGGGAAGTCCGTCAGTCTCCCCATCTTTGATGCTCTCGAGTGCTGCCACCGAGTCGTCGAGCGATCCAACGGCGATGACCTGCAATCCTGCAACGCCATTGCCGACAACGTCAGTGCAATTGCTGACCGGTGCGAGGAAGTACTCCGCGCCAGCTCGCCGCGCACCGACAAGCTTGTGCTCGATACCGCCGATTGGACCGACCGTCCCATCGGCAGCCACCGTGCCCGTGCCAGCGACGACAGCGTCGCCGCCAATCGAATCCTCCGTCAGGAGATCGTAGATTCGCAGAGCGAAGATGTGACCTGCACTCGGCCCGCCGACGTTTTCCAGGCTGACGTTGGCACCGGGGGCTCCGGGGGCCGGTCGGGACATGACGGTAATCCCGAGTAGCGATCCCTCCCCCTCGGGCGACGGCAGAGTTGCGAACGTCGTCTCGCGCTCTTGTCCGCCTCTCATCACCGTGACCGTGAGCTCAGTGCCCGGCTCAATTTCGGCGAGGTAGTCCCGAAGCTCCCGGAAGGTCGCTGGTTCGCTACGATCGGCGCCGGATCTGCTGAGGGCCACGAGTTCGTCGCCCGGTTCGAGCCTGCCGATCGCGTAGGAGTCCTCGGCGAAGCCCGCGACAGTCAACGTCACCGGGATTTCGATACCAGCCTGCCCATAGCCGGCAAGGACGGCATCGATCTGCGACGCCTCCATCATCGCCGCGCTCGACGTGCGGACCTCATCGTTCGTCACATCCGGCCCATAGACGGCTCTGACCGGAAGGAGGTTCTTGTCGTTATCGAGGAGAGCCTGGACGGCCGCAGCACCGATGACCGACTCGTCCGGGTTGCCGAACGTCGACACGGTCGTCATGAGAAGACTCGTCTCACTCGGATACGTCTCGCCGTCGAAGTTCGTGAGCTCAACGACCGGCTCGCCATTCAACTCGACGACGGACAGGGCGGGCCCGGGAGACTGGTAGAGGTAGGTCGTTGGCATGAACGTCTGCCACAGGAGCAGCGCGCCGAACGCGACAGCTACGACACCGCCGAGAAGTACTCTTGGGGGCGTGGGGGCGACGTGGTCGAGGAACCTGCTCACGCCACCATCATGCACCCATGCCCCCATCGCGCGGCAGCGGGAAACGATTTTTCGCCATCAGCTGGCATGCTGGCTTCCGCACTGCGCCCTCCACTAGCCTGAAGTTTAGGACAACCGAGGAGGACGACGTGAGTGAACCGAATCCGCGCGACGATCAGTGGAAAGATATGTTGCGCGCCGTCCTCGGCGACCAGGCAGCCGATGAGGTCATCGCTTCGATGGAGGCGCAGGGCTTCGACCCCGCAGCACTCTCACGCATGAACCTGTCCGGCCCCGACTTCTCTGCTCTCATGGGCCAGCTTCGCTCGATGCTGGCCGGCGCCCCCGGCGGGCCGGTCAACTGGCAGATTGCTGAACAGGTCGCCCGCCAATCTTTGACGAGGGACGGGGTTGCCACACTGACGAACAGCGATGTCGCAAGCGCACAATCCCACCTCGAACTGGCCAACATGTGGCTCAATGAGGTGACCGCTTTCGACCCGACGTACGGCCCGGCGCAAGCATGGACACGGCTCGATTGGATCGCGCACGCCCAGTCGACGTTCCGTCGCATGACTGAGCCGGTGGCGAAGAACCTGACCGCCGCGTTCACGCGGGCGATGCCGGAGCAGATGCCGGAAGAGATGAAGGGCATGCTCGGCGATCAGGCCGGGGTCTTCATGGAGCAGATGATGGCAACGATGACCGGCATGCAGTTCGGTGCGGCACTCGCGGAGCTTGCCCGGCAGTCTTTCGGATCGACCGACACCGGCCTGCCGTTTGTCGAGGGCCACACGACCGCACTCGTGCCCGCCAACATCGCCGCCTTCGCCGAAGACCTCGAGGCTCCTCTCGATGAGGTCGTTCTCTACGTCGCCGTGCGCGAACAGGCGCATGCGCGGCTCTTCGCCTCGTCGGCCTGGTTACGCGCTTATTTGCTCGACACGATCGAGGCGTGGGCACGCGATATCAACATCGACATGGCGGCGGTCGAGGAGCAGCTTCGTAGCGTCGACATGTCGAACCCGCAGGACATGCCGGAGATCGACCTCACGGACGTGTTCAATCCGGCTCCGACCGAATCCCAAGAGGCGACTCTCACGCAGCTTGAAACGATCCTCGCCCTTATCGAGGGGTGGGTTTCCGAGGTCACCTCACTCGCAACCGTCGGCCACCTCCCCCATGCGGCCGCTCTTCAGGAGATGTTCACTCGCCGCCGTGCCACGGGCGGACCTGCCGAGGTCACATTCGGCAACCTCGTCGGCCTCGAGATGCGACCGAAAAAGGTGCGCGAGGCCGCGGAGTTCTGGAAGATGGCGCTGGAGAAGGGCAACCAGGACTCGCGCGAGTACCTGTGGTCACATCCGGATCTGTTGCCGGATTCTGACGACCTAGACAAGCCGGAACGGTTCCTCGGCGATGACACATCCGACCTCGGTGCGGAAATCGATGATCTCCTGGCCGATATCTTTGCGGACGACGAGGCAGGCGAGGATCCGGCCGGCCCAGAGGAGCCTCTCCCTCCCACCCAGTGACCTGTGGATAACAGGAGCTACGGTATGTGCCGGGCTCTAGTGTGGTCCCATGCACATTCCCGAGGGCCTCGGACTCTACTGGCGCACCAATGACACGGTCCAGCTCGGCCTGTCCCCGGAGCGCAACTCTGTCTTCGAAGGCCTTTACCCCCGCGAGATCCCCATGCTCAGCCTCCTGCGCAACCCGTGCACGCTCGAGGACATTGACCAGTGGGCGCGCTCGAATCAGGTCGACGCAGATCGGGCACGGAAGCTCTGGACAGAAGTGAGCGAATCGGGTCTTGCCCAGGAGCGCCCCGACGACGGTACTTTGGCCCCGACCGAGCAGGCCGCTGCAGCACGGGCTGGAATTGAAGAACTGGACAAGCTCAGCTCAGTCGCCGTCGAGATCCATGGCGCAGGGCTTATCGGCGCTCGGCTCGCTCTCACGGCAGATCTGTACGGTTTCTCCTCCATCCGCGTCGCGGACCCGAATCCGGTGTCCGAACCCGTCGCCCGCGTGCTCGGCCTGTCCGCCCTGGGCAAGCCGCTCGAGAGCGTCATACGCCCGATGTTGAGCCCCGCGAAGGGCCGTGCCGAGCGGACGTTCGTCGTCTCCGTCAGTTCCCGGGTTTACCCTCTTCACATTGCTCGCACATGCCTGGCAGAAGACATTCCCTACCTCCCCGTCGTCATCGCAGAGACAGACATTCAGGTCGGCCCGTTCGTCGCCGGGTCCCCCTGCATCGAATGCGTGGAATCGGCGCGCACCGACAGGGACGAGGCATGGCCGCTCCTGTCCGCACAGGCCGGCCGTCTGCCCATGCTCGAAGCGGATGCCGCGAGCGCCCTCCAAGTGTGCTCACTTGTTGTCAATGAACTCATCGAGCATGCGATCAACGGTGATATGGAGCCGAGGCTGTCGTCATCAATTCTTCACATCCCACCGCCGCCGTTGTGGCCCTTCATCGACCAAATCGGACAGCACGCGAGCTGCGGGTGCGGAGCCGACGCCGTCCGACCATGATTCGAGCCTGCTAGGCATGCCTGTCGACGACGGCAAGGATTGCGGCCCCGTAGCGGTCAAGCTTCGTCATCCCGATTCCTTTGACCCTGCCCAATTCGCTGACGGTGACGGGTTTGGCCGCGGCAATCGACATGAGGACTGAGTCGACAAGGATCATGTAGGCGGGTCTGCGTTCGTCCTCAGCCTGGATCCTTCGCCACGCCTTGAGGTCATCCAACAGTGCAACGTCCTGGGGGTGGTTGAGCTCAAAGTCGAGGGCGGCCTCCTTTGAACGCCGACGGTTCTTCGTCGCGCGGGAGACCTTCTCTTCCTCGGGCCAGATACCGTCAAGGAACCGAGTGCGGCGGCGATTGCCGCGACCGGCCGCGCTTCTGGCGCGAGCGTAGGAGATGTGGAGGTGTTCTCGTGCGCGGGTTATTCCGACGTAGAGCAACCTCCGCTCTTCATCGACCGCTGCAGGTGTCTCGGCGAGGGAGATGGGCATGAGACCCTCGCTCATCCCGATGAGGAACACCGCATCCCATTCCAGGCCCTTCGCGGCGTGCAGGGTCGAGATCGTCACGCCCTCAACGGTGGGAGCGTTCTGTGTGGAGGCCCGCTCTTCCAGCTCGGAGACAAAGCCGGCGAGGTCCGCGCCCCGAGCCTTATCGACATCGTCGGCGAGGGTGACGAGGGCGTTGAGTGCCTCCCACCGCTCGCGCTGAGCACCGGCTGCCTTTGGCGCCTCCGCGGACCATCCGAGCCTGCTCACGACTTCCCTAACCGCGTCGGACATGCCGGCGTCGACTCCGCTGCGGGCGAGCGTTTTCATCATGACCATCGCCTCACGCACGTCCTTGCGCGAGAAGTAGCGCTCCCCTCCCCGGATCGTAAATCCGATGCCAGCGGCCGAGAGGGCAGATTCGACAGCCTGACTCTGTGCGTTGGTGCGGATAAGGATCGCGGTTTCTGACAGGAGGACGTCCCGCTCCCTCAGTGCTACGATCCGTGCGGCAACATCCTTCGCCTCAGCGTCATCATCGTCGTAGTCGCGGAACGTCACTGCCGGTCCGGAGGGACGCTGGGCGACGAGCGTGACCGATCCTGCGAGACGCCCAGGGGTGATGACCCTGTTGGCTATGTCGACAATCTGAGGGGTCGACCTATAGTCGCGGACGAGCTCGATTTCGGCCGCGTCCTTGAAGCGTCGACGGAAGTCGCGCAAGTAGCTTGGCGTCGCGCCGGTGAAGGAGTAGATGGTCTGGGACACGTCACCAACGACGCACAGGTCGTGTCGATCGCCGAGCCAGTGGTCAAGAAGCCGTTGCTGGAGCGGTGACACGTCCTGATATTCGTCAACAACGAAATGCCGGTACTGGTGGCGGATTTGGCGGGCGATATCGTCGCGCTCGGCCATGATGCCGATGAGGATGAGGATAATGTCTTCGAAATCAATGACGCCGCGGGCGGCTTTCACCTCTTCATAGGCGAGGATGAGTCGCCCGATCGCCTCGTGGCTCATCCCCGCCACGGGCTCTCGCGCTGCACTCTGAGCTCGCTCGACGTAGTGTTCGGGGCCAGCAAGAGTCACCTTGGACCATTCGATCTCGGACGCGAGGTCCCGCACGGTCGTCCTGTCCACGCTCATCCCGAGCTGGCCTGCGGCTTGCGCGACGAGTCCGGCTTTGTGCTCCTGCAATTGCGGCACGGGGCCCCCGACAGCGTGCGGCCAGAAGTACGATAACTGCCGTAATGCGGCCGCGTGGAATGTCTGCGCCTGGACGCCGCGAGCGCCGAGGTCTCGCAACCTGCTTCTCATCTCCCCCGCCGCGCGTGCCGTGAACGTCACGGCAAGAACATTGGTCGGCTCGTACGCTCCAACAAGGACCCCGTGAGCAATCCGGTACGTGATGGCGCGGGTCTTGCCCGTTCCGGCACCAGCCCTCACAACGAGTGGCCCCTTGAGGTGTTCGGCCACCGTCCTCTGGTCCGGGTCAAGTGCAGACAAGAGTTGTTCAACGTCCATGTATCCTCCTCGGTCAGTGTGCCACGACCGGCTGACATTCCCGGGCGCCCGTGGGTAGCAGGGCAGGTTTCAAGGTTCGGTACGCGCCCGTGTCGTTCCGGCAGCGAGGCGCCAACGGGCGTCGCACATGTGCGTCAACTGACGAGGACTATCCCTATCCGTCTGTCCCGCACGCGGGCGTGCGAGCACTCGACGAGGCGACCCTCGTTCATGAAGCGACGGTCTGTCCCGCACGCGGGCGTGCGAGCAGGCGCCCCGATCCGACGCGGCTCAGTCGCCGCCGGGCGGCACGGGTAGCGGGCCCCCGTACCAGTCTTCGATGAGATAGCGAGCGACGGATGAGGCCATTGGAACCGTGAGACGGTTCGACTCGATCTCGTCTCTCAGATCGTCTCGGGTGAAAAAGCGGGCGTTCGTAATTTCTTCGCCGTCGACCTCGACGAGCTCGCTGTCCGTCCAGGCTCTGAAGGCGGCCATGAGGGAACGCGGGAAGGGCCACGGCTGGGATCCGAAGTATTCGACTCTCGTGATCTCAACGCCGGCCTCTTCGAACGATTCGCGGACAACCGCGTGCTCGAGAGATTCGCCGGCCTCAACGAAGCCCGCGAGACACGAGTAGCGGGTTGGTTCCCAGTTCGAGGCGTGGCCAAGGAGCAACCGGTCCCGGCTGTCGCGGATCGCCATGATGACGCTCGGATCGGTGCGCGGATAGAGGACGAGGTCGCAGTCGCGGCACTCGCCCTCCCATCCCGCGGCACGCGGGCTCAGCACACCGCCGCAGCTGGGGCAGTGCGTGCGATAGTCCCGCCATGCGCCGAGCGCGGTTGCCGCCGTCGCCAAACCCGCCTCGAGACCCGACAGCTCGTGGCCGATCTTGCGAAGCGACACGAACTCTCGATAGTGGAGGGCGGTAACCCGCCGGTCGCCGTACGGCATCCCTTCGGGGTCGAGTTTGAACTCGGTTGCATCGAGGTGGAGCGCTGCCCAATGCTCGCCGTCGTTGCGACCCAGGTATGACAGATGGTCCCAGGACAAAAGCTCGCCTGGCACGTCACGGGGCGTGACAGACACAAGCGCACCTGATTCGATCGCGACCTGGCCGTCGCGGACGAGGATGAATCTGCTGAGCCGGCCCAGCAGTTCTGGATCATGGCGCGACAGGGCGTCGGTGTCGTGTTCAATCCGCGCCAGCGGCATCTGACTCATGCTGTTTCCTCTACCGTGGCCTGGCCGAGCACCCGGCTACCCGAATAAACGACGGCCGACTGGCCTGCGGCGAGGCCGCGTAACGGCTCGTCGAGGTCGATGATGAGGCGATCGTCGTCGCGTCGAACGGTCGCCGGAATCTCCCGACCGTGGGCGCGCACCTGGACACCGGCTCGCAGGGGCGTCGCGGGGTCGATGTCGGGGGCGAGCCACACGGTGTCGCCACCGATAATCCGGCCGACGTCGAGAGCCTCGGCGGGACCGACGTGCACGCGGTTTGTCTCAATATCGACTTTCGTGACGAACCTCGGCTGACCGTCCTTCGCGGGAATACCGAGGCCAAGGCCGCGGCGCTGGCCGACCGTGTACGCGAATGCGCCAAGATGTTCGCCAATAACAGCACCCGTCTCGTCGACAATCTCACCTGGGTTCTCGCCAAGCCGCTGCCGGAGAAAGCCCCTCGTATCGCCGTCGGCGATAAAGCAAATGTCGTAGGAGTCAGGTTTGAGCGAGACCCCGAGCCCGCGGGCGGCAGCCTCGATCCGCACCTGCTCCTTCGTTGGCACGTCACCGAGCGGAAAGAGAACGTTACCGAGAACCTGCTTGCCCATAACGGCGAGGACGTACGACTGGTCCTTCGGGTGATTCGCTGCCCTGTGGAGTTCGTGCCGCACCCCGGAGCCATCGTCGATGTCGCGTAGGTCCGCGTAGTGGCCTGTGCACACGGCGTCGAAGCCCATTGCCAGCCCCCGCTCGAGCAGGGCTGCGAACTTCACGTGTTCATTGCATCGAACGCACGGGTTGGGTGTGCGACCAGCAGCGTATTCGGAAAGGAAGTCGGCAACGACCGTGTCCTCAAAATCATCCGACAGGTCCCACACGTAATAGGGGATGCCGAGCTTGTCTGCCGCCCTGCGCGCATCGTAGCCATCCTCGACGGAACAGCAGCCGCGGCTGCCACTGCGGTGCTCGGCTCGAGACTTCGACAGTGCCATGTGGACTCCGACGACGTCATGGCCGGCATCGACCGCACGCGCCGCCGCCACGGCTGAATCGACGCCGCCCGACATTGCGGCCAGGACCCTCATGCCCGCACCGCCGCTTGGGCCATCTTGATCGCAGGCGCGAGTGCGCGCTCAACGGCTTCGACATCGGCCTCGGTCGTACCGTCTCCCATGGAGAAGCGGAGCGGGGTCTCAGAGTCGTCGACCCCCATCGCCGCCAACACTTTCGAGTGCCGATAGACGCCCGCCGAGCAAGCCGACCCGGTTGAACAGACGATCCCAACCATGTCCAGCCCCAACAGGAGAGCTTCCGGATCTGCGCCCGGGAAGAGCGCGTGGACGATGTGGGGAAGGCGCGGCACAGTGCCGCCGCTGAGACGGCCACCGGCACTGACGCAGGCCGCGGCGATCCGCTCGCCAAACGCCCGTAGCTTCCGCTCGCGTTCAGATCTCTCGTCCACGGCGGCTGACAGTGCGGCCGCGAGCGCGGCCGCCCCCTGGACGTTGAGCGTGCCGGAACGGACCCGACGCTCCTGCCCGCCGCCGCCCTCTAGCGGCCTCAGCGGGTAGTCGCGAGCGGCGATGAGTGCTCCGACACCGACCGGAGCACCGAGCTTGTGACCGGAGATTGACAGTGCATACGCCCTCGGGATATCGAGGCTTGCGACCGCCTGGATGGCGTCGGTGTGAATGCGGGCGCGCGGCGCCCGCGCCCGGACGAGGTCGGCGATCTGGTCGAGCGGCTGGATGATGCCGGTCTCGTTGTTGGCCGCCATGACCGACACGAGGCTGACGTCATCTGTCAGAAGAGTGTCGAGTGCCTCGAGGTCGATGACCCCGTCCTCGGTCACCGGAATGACGTCATGCTGCGGGGCATGAAGTTCGGCCGCTTCTCGGATGGCGGGGTGTTCGATTGCGGAGAAGAGTACCCTGCCCCGGGTGGCCGGTCCTGCGATCGCGAGGTTGTCGGCCTCGGTGCCTCCCGAGGTCAAGATGACTTCTGGCGGGTCGACGCCGAGGACTTCGGCGATCTTCTCCCGAGCATCTTCAAGAATCGAGCGGGCTGCCCGGCCCGCCGCGTGAGTCGCGGAGGCGTTGCCGGTCACGGCCGCAGCGTCGAGCCAGGCCTGCTGTGCTGTTTGCGACAGGGGCGCCGTCGCTGCCCAGTCCAGGTAGATCACCTAGAGCTCTGCCTCCTTGAGCGCTGCGATGGCCTGAGGCACAACGTCCTTGATGTCACCAACGATGCCGAAGTCGGCGAACTCAAAGATCGGCGCCTCGGAGTCATCACACACGGCAACGATGTGTTCAGATGCGAGCATGCCGGATGTGTGGTGGACAGCTCCGGAGACACCGAGACCAATGTAGAGGCGTGGTGCAACGGTCTCGCCGGTCTGACCAATCTGGGCCGACTGGTCGATCCATCCCTCATCGCATGCGACGCGGGTCGCGCCGACGGCGCCGCCGAGCAAGTCCGCGAGCTCACGAACGATGCCAAAGTCGCCATCAACACCCCGGCCACCGACGACGACAACCTGGGATTCGGCAAGGTTTGGACCGACATGGTCGCGCTTCTCGCGCGAGAGGAGGCGGGTACGCTTCGCACGCTCGGGAACTGTGATCTCGAGGGGGGCCACCGTCGCGTCCGTTGTGTTCCGCGGTGACGCTTCGACGGCGGTGGGGCGTAGGGCGACAACGGCGACGCCGCGAATGACCTCATCGTTTGTGGCCCACGTGCCCGAGAAGACGGCTTTCGTGATTGAGAGCTGACCATTGCGTGCTGAAATGGCGTCCGCATCGACGACGACACCGGAATCGAAATGGACTGCGGCCTGGGCGGCGATTTCCTTGCCGAGGTAGGAGGACGCCATGAGGACCGCGCGCGGATCGACCTTCTCAGCCGCAGAAAGAGCGAGCGCCGCCCAGACTGCTGGATGGTTAAGGTCGGCTCCCGTCGATGTGACAGTTTCTGGGTCGACAACAAGGATCTCGTCCGCACCGTAGCGCGCGAGTTCTTCGACGGGCGGCTGACCAAAGGTGGCGGAGACGACCCGGTCGGCGACCGAGCGAGCAGCGGTCAGAACTTCCCGCGACGAATCAGACAGGGCTGCGCCGTCATGGCGGGAGATAACGAGGACGGTATCGAGTTTCACTTCATCACTCCAAGGATGTAGTCGGCGAGCTTCCTGCCGCCGTCACCAGAATCATTGTGAACTTCGCCAGCATCCCGTGGCGGCCGCTCTGTCGCGTTCGTCACGCGGGTGCCAGCACCGGCCGCTCCGACGAGACCATCGCCAAGCCCAAGGTCGTCAAGGTCGATCTGATTGATCGGCTTCTTCTTCGCCGCCATGATTGCCTTGAAGTTCGGGTACGTGACCTCGTTCGCCTGGTCTGTGACCGAGAGGATCGCCGGCAGGTCAGCCTCGAGAACCTCGTCGTTGAATCCCATCGTTCGCGTAATCCGCAGAACGTTCCCGGAGAGCTCGACCGTCCTCGCGAGCGTGAGCGCGGGCAGATCGAGGTGGGCGGCGAGTGCGGAGGGTATGGTCGCCGTCATTCCGTCGAGGGCTGCCATGCCCGTCACAATGAGGTCGATCGGTTCCTCGTCGCCAAGCTGCGTGATCGCGGCAGCGAGAACGCGGGCCGTGCCGAGCACATCCGAACCTGCTGCTCGACTGTCACAGACGTGAACAGCCCGATCGGCACCGAGTGCTAGGGCTCTTCGTAGCCCGTCGGCGGCATCCTCCGGACCCATGGTGAGCGCAATGACCTCGCCATCGTCTCCTGCAAGAGTGACGGCCTCCTGGACCGCGTTCTCGTCAAGCTCGTTCAGCACATCGTCGTCACCGCGGACAAGGAAACCCTCTTCGCCGAGAATTCGCTCGGCCTGCACGTCGGGCACGTGTTTTACACAGACAACAATCCTCATGGCACCTAGCGTGCCACCTTCGACCGATTTCTCCCAAGAGACGTGCGCCATGGGTGGAAGCGTGCACTCCCGTAGAGCGTGTCCGAATCGTTCGGTTAAAAGTGAGAGACTTGGCGCGTGACTCGAACTTCTCTACATTCGATCCCTGCCACCCGGTATGTGGCGCGGGCACCGGAGCCGACACTGCCACGCAAGATCCGTGCGAACCGCCTCGGGGTCACAGTCCTCCCAGACGGCATCGATGTCTCTGTCGTCGCCTCCCATGCGTCACTCGTCGAGTTCTGCGCAATCGACTTCGACCGTGCGGGCACGATGCGCGAGCGCCGGTTCGCGCTCAATGGTCCTGAGATCGGCGTATGGAGCGGTTTTATCCCCGGCATCAAGCCCGGCCAACATTACGGATTCCGGGCCCACGGCAGATGGGACCCGAACGCAGGGATGCGATACAACCCAGCGAAGCTCCTCTTCGACCCGTACGGCCTTGGCGTCGCCGGAGTTTACGATCTCGGCACAGCTGTGTTCTCCCACCAGGTCGATGACGAGCTACGTCCTCTTGCTGGTCCGAGGAAGATCTCCGAACTCGACTCAGCAGCACACGTACCGCATTCGGTCGTTGTCGACGAGCGCTATGACGGAAAGGTCGAGCACCTCGATCTGCCGTGGAGTACAACGGTCATCTACGAGGCACACGTGCGCGGTCTGACGATGAACATGCCGGGAGTTCCCAAGGAGCTTCGCGGCACGTATGCCGGCGCCGCCCATCCCGCCGCGATCGCGCACTACAAGCAGCTCGGTATCACGGCTCTCCAGCTCCTGCCCATCCACGCCAAGCTGCCCGAGCCGTTCCTCGTCGAGAAGGGGCTGGCCAACTACTGGGGCTACAACACGCTCGGCTTTTTCGCGCCCGAACCGTCATATGCGACGAAGGCGGCACGGGAGGCTGGCCCCTCGGAAGTGTTGCGCGAGGTCAAAGGCATGGTCTCTCTCCTTCACGAGGCTGGCATCGAGGTTATCCTCGACGTCGTCTACAACCACACGTGTGAGGCTGGCATTGACGGACCGACACTGTCGTGGCGAGGTCTGGGCGAGTCCACTTTCTATATGCAGTCGGGAACGAACCCCGTCGATTTCTGGGACGTGACGGGCACGGGTAACTCTCTCGACTTCCGCTTGCGCAGGGTCATTCAGATGACACTCGATTCGCTGCGCTACTGGGCGGCTGATGTCGGAGTCGACGGGTTCCGCTTCGACCTCGCCGTCACGCTCGGTCGGCAAGGCAGGGAGTTCCTCTCACACCATCCCCTCTATGTTGCTCTCACAACCGATCCCATTTTGCGCTCGCGCAAGCTCATCAACGAGCCGTGGGACCTCGGGCCGAACGGCTGGCAAACCGGCCAGTTCCTCTCACCGACAGCGGACTGGAACGATCGCTTCCGCAACGCGGTCAGATCGTTTTGGCTGACAGATCAGCACGTCCAGGTCGACGGACACCGGCCCCACGATTCCCGTGAGCTCGTCACCCGCCTGTCTGGCTCAGCTGACCTCTTTTCTCGTGGCCGCACCCCGGGCGGCCGCGGCACATTTGCGTCAATCAACTTTGTGACAGCTCACGATGGCTTCACCTTGCGGGATCTCGTGACATTCGACGAGAAACACAACGAAGCGAACCTCGAGGACAATCGCGACGGTTCAAACGACAACAGGTCATGGAACCATGGCGTCGAGGGGCACGATTCGACGCTCCGCGATGCTCGGCTGAAGTCGATGAGGAACCTCATCGGCACCCTCATCTTCTCCTCCGGAACGCCGATGCTCACGGCGGGCGATGAGATTGGCCGCACGCAGGACGGCAACAACAACCCGTACTGCCAGGACAACGAGCTCGCGTGGATCGACTGGAGGACGACCCCCTGGCAGGACGATTTCCACGCCACCGTCTCCCACCTCCTCCAGCTACGCAGAGAGCACGAAGTGTTCCGACCAGCTGGATTCTTCACGGGCACTCCCCGTGCGGGCGACAGCCTCCCCGATGTCACATGGATTGACCGCGACGGCACTGAGATGCCGGCGTGGCGGTGGTTCGAGCCGTCGTCCCGCACATTCCAGATGCTGAGGTCCGGCGGCGGCAGGGACGTCGATGCTCTCCTCATCATCAACGGGCTCCTTAAGGATGCGGAATTTACCATCCCGACCGGTCGGGGGCGACCGTTCGATCTCGTATGGGATTCGGCCAAAGCCAAACCGACGGGGTTCGACGAGCTTGTGCTACCCGGCGCATCGGTCATGGTTGAAGGGCAGTCGATTCGTCTCTACCTGTCGAATCCGTTCTAGAATGTCGCCTGTCCGTGAATCGCGGGCACCGGAAAGGATGATCCATGCACAGTGACGAGATTGTCGATCTCGAATCGACGGTTGACGAGGCCTCCCTGCGTCGATCGGAGAAGCTCAGTGACGAGCTGAAGGAGAAGATCCGCGAGGACGCCTCGCCCTTCAGGATGCTGACCGGAGATCGGCCCACTGGCCGACTTCACCTCGGCCACTACTTCGGTTCCCTGAAAAACCGGGTTGAGCTTCAGAACGCGGGAGTCGACAGTTGGCTCGTCATTGCTGACTACCAGGTCATCACCGATCGCGACGCCGTCGGCGAGATCAAGGAACGGGTCTACGGGCTCGTCACGGACTACCTTGCCGTCGGTATCGACCCCGAGCGTGCCGTCATCTTCCCCCACTCGCAGATCCCCGCGATCAACGAGCTCGTCCTCCCCTTCCTCTCCCTTGTCACCGACTCAGAGTTGCGCAGGAACCCGACGGTTAAGGCCGAACTTGACGCGAGCGGTAACCGGCCCATGTCCGGGCTGCTCCTCACCTACCCGGTCCACCAGGCGGCTGACATCCTCTTCTGCAAGGCCAACGTCGTGCCGGTGGGTAAGGATCAGCTCCCCCATCTTGAGCAGGCCCGCGTCATCGCCCAGCGCTTCGATAGGCGCTATGGCCGCGCAGCCGGTGCGACACACCCAATTTTCCCCCGCCCCCAGGCACTGCTGTCGGAAGCGCCCTCGGTTCTCGGTCTCGACGGACAGAAGATGTCGAAGTCGCGTGGCAACACGATCGAGCTCGGAATGACGGCCGATGAGACGGCGAAGCTTCTCAAGAAGGCTGTCACCGACTCCGAGCGCCGGATCACCTTTGATCCGGTGGGCCGTCCCGAGGTGTCGAACCTCGTCCAGCTCACCGCGCTCGCCACCGACCGCGACCCACACGATGTCGCTCAGGAGATCGGCGATGGCGGCGCGGGCGCGTTGAAGAAGGCCGCCACGGAGGCAATCAACGACATGATGGCGCCAATCCGTGCACGTCGCGAGGAGCTCGCGAACGACCAGGGCTATGTCGAACAGGTTCTGCGCGACGGCATCGCCCGCGCGACCGCCCAAGCGGAAGAAACGCTACGCGAGGTCCACGAGGCCCTCGACATGGTCTATCTGCCGTACGCCTGACTCTCGGCCGTCCATGCACCCATGTGCCACAAGCGAACACGTCACACAAGCTCTCCAGTTTCGTGACGGGCGTCACTGCTCTACGATCGGTTGACACCCACGAAAGGAGATGCCATGAAAACGTCGATCTGGAAACGCGCGGCAATTGGAGCAGGTCTCGCTCTTACTCTCCCCTTCGGTCTCGCCGCATGCGGTGACGATTCGGATACGGACGTTGAGACGGTCGAAGAGGAGGATGCCCCGACCCGCGGTGGCGGCGACAGCGAGGACCTCGATGACACAGAGGATGACATGGAAGACGACGGCTAGAATCTGATTCCGGCATGAACCCTGGGGCCCGCGGCACGATCCGCGGGCCCCAGTCCATTGCCCGATCGACGAGCCGACGGCTCGGTGCCGCCAGATTCTTCTCCTACCGGAGAGAGCGCACGGGTGAAGACCAATTTCATGGTCGGCTCAATCGCCCCCTAATGCCCTGCTCCCCGCGGGTGATTTGGATAGGGTTGACGTGTGAGTACTTCGAGCAATTCCCGGTCGAACCGGAAGCCTGCAGCCCAGGAGCGTCGTTCTGTCCCCGCGAAAGCCGGCTCAGGGTCCGCCCGGCCGCAGAGAGCCCCGTTTGCTCTCGTCGGTCGGATCCCGATCGTCGACGTATGGCCGGTCATTGAGGAGGGCCGTTGGCCCGCCAAGGCCACCGTCGGTGAAGCATTCCCCGTGCGTGCCACGGTCTTCCGAGAGGGCCACGACGCGTGGTCGGTCGAAGCTGTCTTGACTCGCCCGGACGGCACCGAAGCCCAGCGGGTTCGGATGGTCGACACAAAGCCAGGGCTCGATCGTTACGAGGGATGGCTTGTTCCCGATACACCGGGCCGCTGGACGTTCCATATTGAATCCTGGTCCGACCCTTATCGCACGTGGGAGCACGACGCGGTCCTCAAAATTGAGGCAGATGTTGACTCCCAACTCATGATCGATGAGGGCGTCAAGGTGCTCGAACGGGCCGCGGAGGGCATGCCACAGGGTTCGGAAGACCGGGCGGCCGTCGAGCGGGCCGCTGAGGCGATGAAGCTTGAGGGTGAACCCGCACAGCTCATCAGTCATGGAATCTCCGAGCCGGTTAAGTCGGCTCTCGAGCGGCACCCGCTTCGCGACATGCTGACGTTCTCAGCTGAATACGAGGTCAAGGTCGACCGAGAGCTGGCACTGTACGGCTCGTGGTACGAGTTCTTCCCTCGCTCGACGGGCGCCTTCCAGAACCCGGACGGAACGTGGGTGTCCGGCACGCTCAAGACCGCTGCGGATGAACTTGATCGAATCAAGGCGATGGGGTTCACGGTCGCGTACCTCACCCCGGTTCATCCAATCGGCACAACAAACCGCAAGGGCCGTAACAACGCACTAACGGCAGAGCCAGATGACCCGGGTTCTCCCTACGGCATCGGTTCGCACGAAGGCGGCCACGACGCCATCCACCCGGAGCTCGGCACATTCAAGGACTTCGACGCGTTCGTCGGCAAAGCCCGCTCGCTCGGCCTCGAGGTCGCGCTCGACATCGCGCTCCAGGCGTCGCCCGATCACCCGTGGGTGCGCGAGCATCCAGAATGGTTCACAACGCGCGCCGATGGCTCGATCGCATATGCGGAGAACCCACCGAAAAAGTACCAGGACATCTACCCGCTCAACTTCGACAATGATCCCGGAGGGATCTACGTCGCGATTCGCGACCTGCTCGAGCTGTGGGTCGAGCACGGTGTCACGCTGTTCCGAATCGACAACCCGCACACGAAGCCGTTGCCCTTCTGGCATCGCCTCATGCTCGAATTCGAGGAGAAGCACCCGGACGTCATCTTCCTGTCGGAGGCGTTCACGAAGCCGCCGATGCTGCAGACGCTCGGCGCGATCGGGTTCCACCAGTCGTACAACTACTTCGCCTGGCGCAATGAGCGCGAAGAAATCGAGGAATACCTCCTCGAGCTCGCGTACGAGACCGACCATCTTGTCCGCCCGGCGTTCTGGCCGACAACACACGACATCCTCACGCCGTACATGCAACGCGGCGGGGTACCCGCTTTTTCGATCCGAGCGATTCTCGCAGCGACAGGCGCACCGACGTGGGGTATCTACTCGGGCTATGAGCTCGCTGAGAACATCGCCCGCCCGGGCGCCGAAGAGCAGATTGACAATGAGAAGTACCAGTTCAAGTCGCGTGACTACTCGCTCGGACAGTCGACGGGGATCACGCCCTTGCTCACGAGACTCAACGCGATTAGGGCCGCACATCCATCGCTCCAGAGGTTGCGCAACGTCACGATCCACCCAACGTCGTCAGACAAGATCATCTGCTTCTCGAAACGGACAAACCCGGGAGAACCCGAGGATACTGTCATCGTCGTTCTCAACCTCGATCCGTTCATCACTCACGACGCGCTCATCACCCTCGACTTCGAAGCTCTCGGCGTCCCCGAGGAAATGGCAATCGTTGTCGATGACGAGCTGTCGGAGCAGACCTTCGAATGGGGCCGTAGGCCGTTCGTCCGTCTCGACCCGCGCGGCACTGTCGCCCACATCCTGTCTGTGAGGGTGCCGTGACCTCAGTCCCATTCGGAGACCTTGGCCGGCCCGGTCTCAGCGATGATCCGAAGTGGTACGAGACAGCGGTCTTCTACGAGGCCCTTCTGCGCGCGATGGAGGACTCAAGCGGCTCCGGTATCGGCGACCTGCAGGGACTCATTAGGAGACTCGACTATCTCCAGTGGCTCGGTGTGGACTGCATCTGGATCCCCCCGTTCTATCCCTCCCCCATGAGAGACGGCGGCTACGACATCGCTGACTACACGGCGGTCAAGTCGGAGTACGGCACAATCGATGACTTCACCGAGCTCATGGATGAGGCGCATGCTCGCGGCATACGAGTCATTATCGACCTTGTCATCAACCACACGTCCGATCAGCATCCGTGGTTCCAGGCCTCACGCTCGAACCCCGACGGACCCTACGGGGACTTCTACGTGTGGTCCGATACCGATGAGCTGTATCAGGACGCCCGCATCATCTTCATCGACACCGAGACGTCGAACTGGACGTTCGATCCGGTGCGCAGACAGTACTTCTGGCATCGCTTCTTTTCCCACCAGCCCGACCTCAACTTCGAGAACCCGGCAGTCCAGGAGGCGATCTTCGACGTCGTCCGCTACTGGTGCCGGATCGGCGTCGACGGGTTCCGTCTCGACGCGATTCCCTACCTCTTCGAGGAGGAGGGGACGAACTGCGAGAACCTGCCGCAGACCCACGACTTCATCGCGAACCTGCGCACGCTTGTCGACACGGAATTCCCGGGCCGGATCCTTCTCGCTGAAGCTAACCAGTGGCCGGATGACGTCGTCGAATATTACGGGACGGAAGAAAACCCGGAATGCCACATGTGCTTCCACTTCCCCGTCATGCCCCGCATCTTCTACTCTCTACGCGAGCAGCGGGCCACCTCAATCAAGGACATCCTCGCCGCCACCCCCGACATTCCCGCCGGAGCCCAGTGGGGTACGTTCCTGCGTAACCATGACGAGCTGACACTCGAAATGGTGTCAACCGAAGAGCGTGCCGCGATGTACGGCTGGTACGCGGAGGATCCTCGAATGCGGGCAAACGTCGGCATCCGCCGGCGACTTGCGCCGCTACTCGGCAACTCCCGGCCCGAAATTGAGCTGGCAAACGCACTGCTCCTCTCCCTGCCTGGCTCTCCCTGCCTCTACTACGGGGACGAGATCGGGATGGGTGACAACATTTGGCTACCGGACAGGGACGGGGTGCGGACCCCGATGCAGTGGACTCCCGATCGGAACGCAGGCTTTTCGAACGCCGATCCGGGCAAGCTCTACCTGCCCCCCATCCAGTCGCTCGTCCACCACTACCAGGCGGTCAATGTCGAATCCCAGCTCGCGCAACCCGCTTCTCTTCTGCACTGGACCCGCGGCATGCTCGACATCCGGCGCCAGCATCCGGTGCTCGGCAAGGGAGCATTCGAGATCCTACCGACCGACAATGAAGCAGTACTTGCCTTTATCCGCTACGACGAGGACGACACCATCCTCTGCGTCATGAACATGGCGAACACGCCGCGCGCCGCAACGATCACGTTGCCGGAGCGGTACCGCGACTGGCATGTGAGCGACGTGTTCGGTGGGGCGGGCTTCCCTCCTATCGATAAGAACGGCCAGTATCTGTCGATGCTCGGTTCGCGCGACTTCTTTTGGCTCATCGTCTCGTCCCCGGACCGTGTCGTTCAGGCACCGGTCGACGGCATGCCTGCGGCGGTCGAGCCAAAGCACGAGCGCAACGAGGCAGCGGCAGTGCCCTCGCCGATCCGCCCCGACCCAAAGGAATGACCGTGCTCGAACAGGTGCTTGCAGACTGGCTTCCCACTCAGCGTTGGTTCGCCGCGTCGGACACGTCGGAACCGATTCGAATTCGGGGCCGTTGGCTACTTGCGCCCGGCGACCCGCTGGTGGAGATTGTCATCGTCCAGTCCGGGACGACGTCCTATGTCGTGCCACTCGTCTTCGCCGATACGGCGTTCAAGGCCGATGAGATTGGCATGGACCGCGGGCGACGTGTGTATGACGCGACGGATTTGGGCTACGGGCACAAGGTTCTGCTTAGCGCCGCGTCCTCGCTCCGGGCCGAAGGAAGCGGGGACTGCTCAACGTTGGCGGGCGAAGCCGAACATGAGATCGCAGGAATCACCTCGTCGAAGAAGTTCACCGGTGAACAGTCCAACACGTCGATCATGTACGAGCTGACCGACGGCTCTCAGCTCATTCTCAAGGTGTTCCGGGTTCTTGCCCCGGGCCTCAACCCCGATGTCATCCTCACGCGTGCCCTCGCCGAAGCAGCGTCACCCTATGTCGCCGCCCCAAGAGGGTCGGCGCTCGGAACGTGGCAGGAGAAGGGTCGCGAAGTGACGGGGCATGTTCTTGTCGCCCAGGATTTCCTCACCGGGTCGACAGATGCCTGGCAGGTCATGACCGACAGTGCCGCAGCCGGAGAGCTTGACACGAATTCGATCGAAGAGCTCGGCGACGCAACAAGGAGCATCCACACGACGCTCGCGTCCGTCATGCCGACTGTCGAGGCGGACGAAGATACTCGCCGCACTTTGGCAGCTGCGTGGCGGCGCAGAGCCAGTGACGCGCTGAGACGAGTTCCGCAGCTCCAGCAGCGCCAAACCGACATCGAGGCCCTCTACCGGGCGGCTGAGACGGATGCCGTGTGGCCGAATCTTCAGCGCATCCATGGCGACCTCCACTTAGGTCAAGTCCTCTACGCACCGGACCGCGGGTGGATCATCCTCGACTTCGAGGGAGAGCCGCTCCGTCCCCTCGAGGAGCGGACGACACCCGATCTGGCGTTGCGAGATGTCGCAGGTATGCTCCGTTCCTTCGATTACGTCGGAGGCCACATCATCCGCCACGGAGCCGACCCCGCCACCGCACGGGAGTGGGTGGACAATGCCCAGGAAGCATTCCTCAGAGGCTATGGGGATATCCCCGCCGGGTCCACCGATCTCCTGGCCGCCCTTGAACTCGACAAGGCACTGTATGAAGTCTCGTACGAGATCTCCCACCGTCCCGATTGGGTGGATGTTCCGCTTCGCGGCGTCGAAACTATCCTCGGCGACGATCGGACGGACGGTGGAGATGCGGTTATTGCCTCCTCCACACCAGATCATTCCCGCTCCGACGAGAGCGGCACAGTATTAGCATCGGATACAACGAGGAAAGGGGCCATCATGAAGTATGACCCGCTAGAAGTTTCAATGGACAATCTGGCCGCGGTGGCGTACGGGGATTACCACGCCCCGCACGACATTCTCGGCCCGCATCTATCCGATGACACCGTGACAATCCGCGTCGTCCGCCACCTGGCGATCGGCGTAACCATTGTGACGGCGGACGGCGAGCACGAAGCCGAGCACGAATACAACGGTGTGTGGGTCGCCGCGTTCCCGGCCGACAAGATTCCCGATTACCGAGTGCGTACGACGTACTCTGACGAACTCATCATGACAGGCGACGACCCGTACCGGTTCTTGCCCACCATTGGTGAACTTGACCTTTACCTCTTCGGCGAGGGCCGCCACGAGGAGCTCTGGCGCGTGCTCGGCTCGCACGTGAAGGAGTACGAATCTCCCCTGGGGACGACTCGTGGCACCGCGTTCGTCGTGTGGGCCCCGAATGCTCGGGCCATTCGTGTTGTCGGCGACTTTAACCATTGGAGCGGCCGCTCACACGCGATGAGAAGTCTCGGCGTCTCGGGCGTCTGGGAGCTCTTTATTCCCGAGGCTCGTGTCGGCCAGGGCTACAAGTACGAGATCCAGCACGCGGATGGCACGTGGCACCAGAAGGCCGATCCGATGGCTCGGCGCACGGAGAAACCGCCGCTCACCGCCTCCGTTATTACCGAGTCGGAGTTCGAGTGGGACGATGACGCGTGGTTGGAGAAGAGGAAGGCGACGAACCCGCTGACGGGCCCCGTCTCGGTCTACGAGGTTCACCTCGGCTCTTGGCGCCCGGATCTCAGCTTTGAAGATCTCGCCAAGCAGCTCATCGGCCACGTCAAGTACCTCGGTTTCACTCACGTCGAGCTCATGCCTGTGTCCGAGCACCCGTATGGTCCGTCGTGGGGTTATCAGGTGACGTCCTACTACGCTCCGACGGCTCGGTTCGGTACGCCCGACCAGTTCCGCCACCTCGTCAATGAGCTCCATAAGGCCGGCATCGGCGTCATCATGGACTGGGTGCCCGCTCACTTCCCGAAGGACGCATGGGCGCTCGCACGATTCGATGGGACACCGCTGTACGAGGATCCGGACCCGACCCGAGGAGAGCACCCGGACTGGGGCACGTACGTCTTCAACTATGGTCGCCACGAGGTTCGAAACTTCCTTGTCGCCAACGCCCTCTACTGGATGGACGAGTTCCACATTGACGGCATCCGAGTCGATGCTGTCGCCTCGCTGCTCTACCTGGATTATTCGCGAGAGGACGGTCAGTGGCGTCCTAACGTGTACGGCGGCCGGGAGAATCTCGAAGCGATCTCCTTCCTCCAGGAGACAAACGCGACGGCGTACCGGCATCACCCCGGCATCATGATGATTGCCGAGGAGTCGACCTCGTGGCCGGGCGTGACTGGCCTGACCGAAACCGGCGGGCTCGGATTTGGTCTCAAATGGAATATGGGGTGGATGAACGACACACTTCGCTACCTCTCGGAAGAGCCGATCAACCGCCGCTACCACCATGGCGAGATCACCTTCTCGCTCGTGTATGCGTTCTCCGAGCAGTTCCTCCTTCCGATTTCGCACGATGAAGTCGTCCATGGGAAGGGATCTCTCTACTCGAAGATGCCGGGCGATGACTGGCAGAAGCGCGCGGGTGTTCGCGCCCTCTTCGCGTATCAGTGGGCGCACCCGGGTAAGCAGCTCATTTTCATGGGCCAGGAGTTCGCCCAGATTGATGAGTGGAACGAGGGCAAGGGCCTTGACTGGTGGCTACTTGACAACAAGAACCACGACCAGGTCATGAGGCTCGTCAAAGACCTCAATGCGGTCTACCTTGATAGCCCGGCCCTCTGGTCGGATGATTTCACGAACCACGGGTTCGAGTGGATCGACGTCTCCGACGGCGACCACAACACCCTCTCGTTCGTCCGTAAGTCAGCCGATGAGAAGGACTGGCTCGTCGCCGTCGTCAACTTCGCCGGTGTTCCGCACGAGAACTACCGGGTCGGGCTGCCCTTCCCTGGCGACTGGGACGAGGTTCTCAACACCGATGATCCAAAATACGGCGGATCGGGCGTACTCAACACGTCTATCAATGTTGAGAAGGTCGGATGGAACGGCAGGACGCAGTCCGCTCTCCTCCGTATTCCTCCGCTTGGCGCCGTTTACCTGCGCCCGAGGTCGAGGAAAAGGCCGCCACTGATCTAATCAGTTGGATGGATGCATAGACTTGCTCCCCAGAGACCGGTACTGAAATCTCAGTCCAACCTCTGGGGAGCAGTCCAACTGGCGCACCCACCGTCTTTGAATGACCGGTTCCAGATGTACGGGCGGGGCCGATTTATGCAGCGACGCGAGCGATGTTGAACAGCTCCGCAGGCATCGGACGCTCCAGGTGCCACGTCACGTGCATGGGCTGAGACCCCTCATGGCGGACGTACTGTACAGGTCCGAGGAACGTGTACGGCTCTGTCGCACCCGGGATGGTTTGACTTGGTTTGCTTCGACGGACGAACAGGAGCGGCATCCGCTGCTCCCCGAGGCCCTGATACATCAGGCCAAGCGGGCTGTCGGGGGTCGTGGCATTCTGCGAGTCCCACGCGAACTCCCGCTCTGTCACCGCGTAATCCTTGTACATCGTCTGGGGCGAGTAATGCTTCTCGGTCTTTTCCAGCGTGACAAGGAGGGCGATCGCGTCGAGCACGCGCGACTCGATGACTCCTTCGACCGCGGACCCAGGAGCGCGGCCCGAGGTTTCATGAAGCGCAAGGCCGGCGAACAACTCCTCACGCGAGTACGTCCCGTGAGTGAGGAGCGGCGACCGGCCTTCCAGCTGTGGCACTGGCTTAACGACCCTCCGGTCGCGGTCTGCGACAATCTGCCACACCTGTTCCAGCTCATCAGTGATAGCCGGGTATCGCCGGAGCCTATGAAGGGCCTCATCTAACGTGAACTTCTGCGAAGCCCCGGAGAACTTCCCCGTCAACCAGACCGAGTAGGCGAGCATCCAGGCGAGGCGCCGCTCGACGTCAGTCATGTCAGCTTCTTGCGCGGTGCCCCTCAGAAGCTGGAGATAGCCGCGCTGGCGCGCACGGTCATTCACGTGGAGCAGGGCCACGATTCGATTGTTCATCTCGACAAACTGATCGTCTTGGAAGAGGTGGAGGAGATCGTTCTCGATCGTGGAGTGAGCAAGCAGGTACTTCCATGTCACGAACGCTTGTCGAGGACTCGCGCCGACGCCCCTCTGGACTCGTCTGCCGTAAATATGGCCGAAGTCGCGCCCTGTCGCGTCAAGGAATTCGACAAGCTTCGGGCGAAGCCGGCCGATAGCAAAGTCTCTCACTTCGTCAACCAGTGCGTTCGTTCTCACCTGAAGCGACTGTTTGATGCCGGCGACGATCTGCTCGCATGTGAACTGGTCGAGCTCAATGTTGCACCCAGGAGGGAGGTCCGGGAAGCCCTCCTCGACAACAGCTGTTGAGAGCCGCTCCCCACGCGCGAACGCTCCGTACTTGCGCTCAAATCGATAAAGGTCGGATTGATTTCCGACGAAGTCGAGGACGGTGAGGACACTCTTTCGGGGAGCTCGCCGAAGGCCGCGGCCGAGCTGTTGCTGGAATAACGTCGGTGACTGGGTAGGCCGAAGCATGAGAAGCGTGTCAACCTCGGGGATGTCGATGCCCTCGTTGAAGATGTCGACTGTGAAGATGACGGCGAGAGGATCATCTGGGTTGAGTAACTTGGTGACCGCCGACTCTCGGACGGGCTCAGGATCATCCCCGACCAGGCTGACTGCGCCGATTCCTGCCCGGTTGAACACCTCCGCCATGAAGCGAGCATGCTTCTTCGAAACGCAAAACCCGAGCGCCTTCATCCGCTGAGGGTCGGCGATCTTCTCATTGAGTTCTTCAAAAATGACCCGCAGGCGGGTCCGGCCCTGACCACCTTCCGAGTCGTCCATGTAGAGATCATCAAGATCGGCAGGATCGTAGGCGCCCTGACGGACTCTCACGGTCCTCAGGTCCGTTCCATCTGAGATTCCGAAGTAATGGAACGGAACGAGAAGGTCGGCATCGAGTGCGTCCCACAGCCGCAACTCGGTGGCAACCCTTCCATCGAAGAACTCCTCGGCGACATCGACTCCGTCGGCACGTTCCGGCGTGGCCGTGAGACCGACCAATTCCTTTGGCTCTAGGTAATCGAGGACAGCCCTGTAGGTTGATGCTTCTGCGTGATGGAACTCGTCAATAATGACGAAATCGAAATGATCAGGCCTGAATTCCCGCAGCCAGCCGCGGCTGAGAGACTGGACGGAGGCGAACACGTAGCGGCCGTCTTCGGGCTGCTGGCCACCGACGAGCATCTCTCCAAATTCCCGCCTCCGAAGGACGGCTCTAAAAGCGTTCCGCGCCTGATTCAAAATGCTGTGCCGATGGGCGACGAACAGGAGCGTCGGCCTGTCGAGAACCTCGGTCAGGTTGCGGTAGTCGAGCGCCGACAGGATTGCTTTGCCCGTGCCCGTGGCAGCGACGACGAGGTTGTCGTGGCGCCCGTGGCTACGTTCCGAAGCCAGATGGTCGAGCATGAGCGACTGGTGTGGCCTCGGAAACACCTCGAGGAAGGACGTGTCGACGGCCGCGAGCTGACGCCTTTCTCCCGCGCTTGACCCCGCGTGCCGAAGAGCGTTTTCCAATTCGCCGTACTGCTCTGGCGAATACGTGACAAACTCCGGATCGTTCCAATAACCGTCAAATGCCGCTCTGAATTGAGCGAGCACCCCGGGAGTTAAGACAGTAGATACCCGGACGTTCCACTCCAGCCCATCTGTCATAGCGGCGGCAGACAGGTTCGAGGATCCGACATAACCGGTACTGAATCCGGAGTCCCTCTCGAAAAGCCACGCCTTCGCGTGGAGCCGTGTCGAGGCGTTCTGGTAGCTAATCTTGACTTCCGCTCCGAGTTCATGGAGCTCATGAACGGCTTTCGCATCGGTTGCGCCCATGTAGGTTGTCGCGATTACTCGCAGTGGCACTGCCCTGCGGCGTGCATCTTCGAGCGCTTTCCGCACGACGTTGATGCCACTGAGCTTGAGGAAGGAGCACAGAAGGTCGACCCGGTCGGCGCTCGCCATCTCCTGGGAGATTTCTTTGTTGAACGACGGCTGATTCGGACCGTTCGTGAGGAGTGAGACGTCCGATAACGGCCTGACCGGCTGGGAAAGTGGGCGCGCGCCCTCCGGCCGGAGCGACGTCAGCTGACGGAACCTGCCCGTGGCCGCATCGGTCCACAGAATCTCGTCACGCGGCGTGAACTGCGACAGCAGACTGTTGATGATTGACACCCGGTCTGTCTTGTCGGCGGCTCTGAGCTGGTGTTCGAGCCTCTGCGCTACATAAGTTGAGAGGACTTTGATCCGTTCGGCCTCCTCGACGTCGTTCCATTCGGCAAGGGCATCGGGTGGGAAGTAGTCAACTGGAAGCGCCCGCGATTCAACAAGTTCGTAAAGACCGTACGGCATCGTTGCCCTATCAATGTCGTTCATAGGCGCAGCGTAACAATGAGGGCTGCAAGAAACTCGCGTATCTGCGGCTGTTTGGCATGACAAGACGCTGTCCAAAGTTAAGATAGTCGGTGCAGGGCACAAGACAGCAAGGGAGTGTCGCGGAGTTTGCGGATCACAGAGCAGTGCGGCAATGACCAAGCCCGAGGAGGGTCAAAAGCAGACCGCAGGCGCTCGTCGGGCCTACCATTTCCTTGCCTCGTGGCGATGCCGCCCGCCGTTTTGTGTAGCGGGAGGACAACTACCCTCCGGCTCTCACCTTGGCCGCCCGCCCGGGAATTCGCCGCCGTTCTCACGCCTTTTGGCCGGTATCCGCCAGTGTGGTCACGATGTGCCTGCGATGTGGGAGAGCTCGGTTTGAATCCTGCAGGTCAGGAGCATAGGCTTTCGCGTCGGGTCACACCCGCCTCCAACGTCGCGCATGCTCGTTAAGCCCGTGGGAAACCCCGCAGAAGCCCCAGACAAGCACAAAATTCTTTACCCGTAATCATTCGGGTGACGCACAAGTAAGGAGATACACGTGGATCACTGGTCGCGCTCAGCCGTTATCTATCAGGTCTACCCCCGCTCGTACAAGGCGACCTCGGGCTCGGTGGGTGATCTGCCTGGTATCACCGCCAAGCTCGACTACATCGCTCAACTCGGAGTCGACGCACTATGGCTCTCCCCCTTCTATCGCTCGCCGCAAAAGGATGCGGGATATGACGTCGCTGACTTTAGGGATGTCGACCCGCTGTTCGGGACGCTTGAGGACATGGACGCCCTTATCGCCCGCGCCGACAAGCTGGGCCTCAAGGTCATCATCGACATTGTCCCCAACCACACCTCCGATCAGCATGTGTGGTTCCAGGAGGCCCTCAACTCCGAGCCGGGTTCGCGGGCCCGCGAGCGCTACTGGTTCAGGGACGGTCGAGGCGACGGCGGTGAGTTGCCGCCCACGGACTGGGAGAGCGTGTTCGGCGGGCCTGCGTGGACAAGGGTGCCGGATGGTCAGTGGTACCTTCACCTATTCGATGCCAGCCAGCCGGACCTCAATTGGGAAAATCCCGAGGTGCGTGAGGAGTTCGAGTCGATCCTGCGATTCTGGTTGGATCGTGGCGTCTCGGGCTTCCGCGTCGACGTGGCTCACGGGCTCATGAAGGACCCTGATCTGCCGGATTGGCACCACAAGTCGTGGATGGTGTCCGGCCAGGACGAGACCGAGGCTCCGCCTGCCCCGATGTGGGATCTCGATACTGTCCACGACATCTACCGGGACTGGCGAAAGGTGCTCGACGAATACGATGCGATGATGTGCGCAGAAGCGTGGGTCATGGATGACGAGCGACGTTCTCTCTATGTCCGGGCGGACGAATTCGACCAGTGCTTCAACTTCTCGTTCCTCTCCAGCCCGTGGACGGCAAGCGACATGCAGGCAACAATCCGCTCCTCATATGAAGCGAACGCGCGTGTCTCAGCGACGACGTCATGGGTCCTGTCCAACCATGATGTTGTGCGGTTGCCATCTCGAATGGGGCTGGCAAAGACCGGCAAGGGACCGAACGGGATCTACGCACATGATCCGCAGCCGGATCACGACCTTGGTCTGCGGCGCTCCCGCGCCGCCCACCTTCTCATGCTCGCGCTCCCCGGCTCCGCTTATCTTTACAACGGCGAGGAGCTCGGCCTACCCGAGCACACAACCCTGCCGGACAAGGCCCGTCAAGACCCTACGTTCTACCGTACGAAGGGCGGCGAGGGCGGCCGCGACGGGTGCCGGATCCCACTGCCCTGGGTATCGGATAAGCCGTATGCGGGATTCTCCCCCGACGGCTCATGGTTGCCGCAACCAGATGGTTGGGCCGATTTTGCAGTCGACCGTCAGGAGAATGACCCGAATTCGTACCTCAACTTCACCCGCACCGCACTCGCCTATCGTGCGAAGTACGACCTCGGGCGACAGGAGATCCGCGATGAGTCAGGCGACGGAGTGCTCGACTATAGGGTCGGCCCGCTCCGAATGATCGTGAGCTTCGACGAGGAGACGGTCGTGCCCGAGGGCTGGCGGGTACTTCTCGCATCGTCTCCCGTTGACGACGTCATAGGAACGGATACAACCGTCTGGCTCACCGCTGAACCGCAGGCATGAGCCTTCCTCGGCAGGCAGCCTCGGCATGAGCAGACTCTGACTGAGGACGCTCGGCATGAGCAGACTCTGACTGAGAACGCTCAGAGGAGAACGCACTGTCGGCGGGCACATGCCCGCCGACAGTGTGGCTTATTGCCCGCAGTTACATGAGGGCGCTTGCGAGTTCCCTGCGTGCTTCGCTGACGACGGGGTCGTGGATGCCGACGATGGCGAAGAGGTCAATGAGCCGGAGGCGGGCGCGTTCACGCTCGTCGCCGCGGACAGTTCGAATGACATCGAGGAGACGCGCGAATGCTGACTCTGGCATGCGAGCCATGACCTCGACATCCGCAGCGAGCAAATGAGAATCGACATCTGTCAGCGGAGCGGACTTGGCTTCGCGGAGAATTTCCTGCGGATCTTTACCATTGATCCTCTGGAATAGCTCGACCTGGCTGAGCGCGAGCTTCGACTCGTTATCTCCAGGGTTCTGCTTAAGCGCCTTCGTGTAGGCAGCGTGAGCGGCCTCGAGATCTCCCCTGTCGAGGGCGTCGCGACCTTCTTTGACATGAGGCGGCAGCTCCGGCTCGGGGAGCTTACCGTTCTCGTCACCGTCTAGCCTGCCAAGCACACCGAGCTGTTGGGAGGCTTGGAGGACAGAGTCAAGGGCGCGCGAGATGTCTTCTGCTGCAGCGGTGCCCTGGAAGAGTGGGACAGGGTTGCCTCCAAGAACTGCAACGGTCGATGGGAGAGCCTGGATCTGGAAGGCCTGAGTGATCTCGGGCGCGGTGTCGGCGTCAACGATGCCAAGGCCGATCTCGCCACGCAGCTTGCGTACGAGGTCCTCGAGGGCCGTCGCCAGGTCAAGCGATCCCTGGGCACGCTCTGAGCGGAAGACAATGACGAGGGGAACGTGCAGGGAGAGCTCGAGGAACTCCTGCAGTGTCTCAACCGTGACCGTCCGAACGAACGGGCCCGGGATGATCTGGACGCCGTCCTCGTTCGTCGTCTGCTCCTTGAGTTGCTCCTGCTGCTTGGCTGGGGCGAGGGCGGACAGGTCGACTGCCCCTCGGATGTTGAGCGGTGACTGAGTCAATCTAAATCCTCTCGTTTGTGCTGCCGGGTGAGCAGCGGTCAGCTGTCGGGGTTGGTCGACCCGTCATCGGCAACGTTGATGAGCGTGGGGCTCGACGTGGCGATCACTCGAACGTTCCCTTCGCCCTTGGCCGGGATGTAAAAGGCAACCGTCACCTGGTACGTCGACGTCAGGGTCCCCTCAACATCGTAGGTCGAATCCGCCTCCCCGGTCATCCACCGAGCCAGCTCATCGCCCACCGAGACTGTTGAACCGGGCTCAGTGCGGGCGATGGAAATGTCGTACTCGAACGCTCCCATCGTCACCGCTCCCCCGTCTTCTGTTGCCATCGACAGAGGACCGTGGTTGAGAACGCGGGCGGCGACGGACACCTCGCCCGTGTCACCGAGCGACTCCGCAATCGAATCGCGCTGGCTGTACAGGGATGACGTCAGTTGGTCATCTTCATACGTCACATCGGTTTCGCTATCCGCGAGCCGCATGGCGTACTCGTCGACGCCCTGGCGTGGGCTTGTCGCAAGCGTCTCGGTTTCGTCGGCCGGGACCGCCTCAGTGTCGGTCGCGAAGGTGATATCAACTTCAGCAGGAACCAAATCCGCAAACCCCCAGAGGCGATAGTTCTCCCGACCATCCGACTGCGACAACACAAGTAGCTGGTCGTTCGATCCGGTCTCGGGGTTCTCTGTGAAGACCATCGCGACGCGGGGGAAGTCGCTCGACGAGCTCCACGTCGAAGCCGCATCGGACGTCGATACGACGGGCTCCAGCTCGTCAACGTCGAACCGCTCCGCGTTTGCAAAGATTGCTTCAAGGGTGAGCTGTGCGGGACCGCCGATGCGGTCGATGACGGGGAGTGTCGACCGCTCCTCGTACGCCTTGTCGAGCGCCCCGGCGATGCCGTCAAGCACCTGGTCGGCACGCTGGGATTGTCCAGCGCCGCTGTCGGTCTCGCCCTCCCCGGTTTCCTCCTCGGCCCCCGTCTCGCCTTCCGCGGTCGGGGTCTCGACAACGGGTGTCGGCACGTCATCGGACTCGGTTGAACATGCTGACAGGACGAGCCCTCCTGCAATGGCAAGTGCCCAGAACTTCCTGTTCGTCTTCATTCTTACTCCTTCGGGCCGAAGCCCCACAGCGACCGCCATGCAGCGGAGCTGGCTCGCTCGGCCTCAGCGGAACCGTCCTCATCATGCTCAGACGATTCTCCCACGGGCTCGCTCGTGCTCCCGTCGGCGGCTGGATGTGCGTTCAGAGAATCCTCAGCGTGGGAAGTCTCGGGTTCGGTCGATTCCGGAACCTCAGCCTCCTCACCAGAGTCGTCCTCCGGGGTGGGCTCCTCACGTGGGTCAGTCTCCGACGTGGTCTCATCGTTAGCGTCGTCGAGGTTCTGCTCACCTAGGGCTGTCGTCGCCACCGAGTCTTCCGAGCCTGCCTCATCCTGTGCAGATTCGGCCGAAACGACGTCTGTCGTCTCGTCCTCGACGGGAATTCTGGCGGGGAAGATGCCGGCCCCGTAGCTTCCTCCGGTCTCCTTGCGCACAGCATGACGCACGTCCTCCGACACAGTGTCGTTCCCGCGGGTCTTTCGGGTGCTTCGCACCGCTGACATAACCGTTGTATCCGTCGAGTCAGCGGCCTTGTGGCGGGCTGCGCGCTCACGGCTCGCCGCCCTCCGCTCGACCGACGCCCGCTGCTGATAGTCGTAGAGGAAAAGTGCGCTTCCCGCGGCGAGAACGACAACGCCGAGTATGAGGAGCGGGATGGTCCACGGGGTGGTCACCTCACGCTCCCATGCCATCGTCAGCTGAGGCGTCGTACCATCCTTCCCGACGGCAATGAGGGTCCAGTCGCCCGGGGGAACGTCAAAGTACAACTCGGCAGAGTTCGCGGCAGCGACGAGGTTTTCCGGATGGAAAAGGTCTGAGCCCTGAAGGCTGAGTTCTCCCTCGGGCGGGTCGAAGCCGGCTGGTTCCTCCGTCGACAGAGTCGTCCAGTCCGTCAAACCTGTCACCCGCACGTGCGGCTCGTTGCCGAGCCAGATCGCAGCGATGTCACTCGACGCGACAACCATTTCCACCTCGGTTCCCGGAGCACGCGCCGTCACTCGAACCGTGTCGTCGACCAGCTCAAGCACACCGGGATCGGTCGCGATGACGCCAGATTCAGACGTCACGGCGGCCGACGCCTCAACGATTGGACTTTCTTTCCACCACGTGGCCGACCCGATGCCGACAACGACCAGCGCCATCCCGGCAACGAGCATAAGTGCCGCAACGAGTCGTCTCATGTCGCTCCTCCTCTACAATCAGTGATTGAGTCTATTTGTATAACAATTCTATAAAGAAGACTTCCGCGTAGAGCGGACGAAGCCTCGCATGACTCTAGGCTAGCGCCGCTCGGGGCGGCGTAGGCTATGAGGAGTCGAGAAAGGATTGGTATGGAGGAGTCACAGCAGTTCCCGATCGTCATGCGGGGCTACGATCGCGCGCAGGTCGACCAGAAGATCCATTCTTTATCAGCGGCACTCAAGGAGACACGGAGCCAAGTCGCCCGGCTCGATGATGAGGTGCTCACCATCTCCGGTCAGCTCGCCGAGGCGCGCCGGGAACTGGCCGAACATGATCGCCCCTCGTATTCGGGACTGGGAGCCCGGGTCGAGCGCCTTCTCCGTTCCACCGAGGAACAGTCGCTCGATATCGTCACCCGCGCCAATGCCGATGCGGAGAAGACGCTCAACCGTGCCGCCGCACAAGCGGCCGCGATGACCGAGAACGCCGAGCGGCAAGCGGCTCAGCTTCTCGCTAACGCCAGGCGCGATGCCGAAGATGAGCGTAAAGCCGCAGCGGCTGCGGCCACTGCGGAGCTCGACAATGCCCGCATCACAGCCGAGGAGCTCGTCTCATCGGCTGAGCGCGAAGCGCACCGACTCAATACCGAAGCGCACAGCTACACAGCTGAGTTACGCAGCCGGGTCGAGACCGAGATGGGAACCCTGCGAGCGGAAACCGAGGACGAGCTGGCAAGAACCCGGTCGGACCAAGAACGGGCCCTTGCCGAGGAGCTTTCCGCTCACCGAGCTCGGATCGCCGAGGAGAGCTCCGCGCACGAGCGGAGAATCACGGAGGAGCGTACAGCTCACGAGAAGCTCATCGCCGACGAGCGTGCCGCTCACGATCAGCGGATCTCCGAGGAGACCGCCTCTCATCGCGAGAGTCTCGCGACGGCAGCGAAGGAATCGGCTGCGCGGCGTGCGGACGATGAAGAGAAGCAGCGGACGCTGGTGGGGAAGATGGTGTCCGAGGCTGAAGCGAAGGCGGCCGATGCGGAGAGGCGCCTGTCAGAGGCTGTCAGCCGCGCCGAGAAGCTCCGCACCACCTCCCAGTCGGATGCATCCCAGCGGGTCGCGCAGGCCACCTCTGAGGCGGAGGAGATCCTGGCCGATGCGCGCTCCCAGGCGGGTGCGATCCTGACAGAAGCTCGCGAATCGGCTCGCACGGAGCAGGAGTCGATTCAGGAGCGTGTCGAGCAACTGACTGCCCAGCGGGATTCACTCACGTCCTATCTCACCGATATGAGGGCGCTCCTCGCCTCCGATCAGCAGAAGCACCTCACGGACCTCACCGACGGGTGAACTCGACGAGGAGGCGCCCGAGTTCCTCAGGCTTTTCCAGAGCCGTGAAATGTCCCGCACCGCGGATTGTCTCTCTGCCAGCCGTGCCCGGATACCGCTGCGCAAGGTCGTCCATCATGTCCGCTGTACAGGACGCGTCGTCCTCGCCACGAATGAGCAGCAGTGGAACGTCAAGGGTATCGATGAGGTGGCGCCGGTCCGGCCGCGCCGCCATGGCGCGCTGAATCCACGCGAGTGAAGGCGGCCGGACCTCTCTCAGCCGCCTCGTGATGTCCTCATAGACCTCTGGCCTGCGTTCCTTCGTCACGGCTGACGTCATTGCGTCCGCCATCGGCAAAACAGTCGACACGTCCCCACGATCGGCCTTCTCGGCGGCGGCGAGGCGCTTCTGCCTCGCCTCCTCTGTATCCGCCCCAATATTCGTATCCATGAGGACGAGCCCTGCGACGAGCTCTGGGGCCTGCTGGTATATGGACATTGCGACCGCGCCGCCCATGGACAAGCCGCCCAGCTGACACTGCTCAACGCCAAGCGACCGGAGGTCGGCAATGACGGCACGTGCATATGTATCGAGACTGGGGATGGCAGCACCGAGGGCGTCATCGACCTCTCGCGCGGGCGGCGACTGGCCGAAGCCGGGCGCGTCGAAGGTCATGACCGAATCGATATGCTGTCGCACATTGTCGAACATGGTCGAGTCAAGCGGCATGGCGTGAAGGAGGACAAGCGGAGTCCCCTCGCCGGTCTGGCGATATGAGAGGTAGGTCATAGACCCACTCTAGCTAGAAGGAGTATCCCCTGGTATCCCATGCTCGCCAGCACGAGGTGTGCCAGTGCCTGCGGTTCTCAAGGCCAGCCTTCTCACCCCAGATTGTCTCCTCGGTCCAGGCAACGACGTGGGCGACGCCGATCTGAATGATCTGCTGACAGCCCGGACACCGGTACTCCTTTGTCGCCGAGGGGATGTGGCGGACATTGAAGACATGGCCACCGGGGCCGGTCTCTCGCCGCACTCCCCCGGTCACTCGGTCAATATTGAGCGGGACATGACCAGCGTGATAGGGCCGCTTGCGCGACTTTCTTCCCATCAGAACAACCGATCGTCCACGTTGTCGGTGCCCTTCATCGCGCCATAATCAAGGACGAGGCAGCGGATGCCACGATCCTCGGCGAGCACCCTCGCCTGCGGCTTGATCTCCTGGGCGGCGAAGACTCCGGTCACAGGAGCAAGTAGCGGGTCCCGGTTGAGGAGCTCGAGGTAGCGGGAAAGTTGCTCAACACCGTCGATTTCGCCGCGGCGCTTAACCTCAATAGCGACGTGCTGGCCATCGGCGTCCTTGACCATGAGATCAACAGGGCCAATAGCGGTGGGGAACTCGCGCCGGACGAGCCTCGAACCGGGACCCAGAAGGTTGACCTGCTCGGCGAGCAGCTCTTGCAGGTGGGCCTCGACACCGTCCTTCACAAGCCCGGGATCCTGGCCGAGCGGTTGCTCCATCTCGTCGATGATCTCGTAGATCTTAATGTTGAGGGCATCGTTTGTTTTGGCATTGGCGACAAGCCACACGGCCGTGACGCCAGCTTCTGCTTCGTCGGGCTGGACCTCTGCCTCCGTGAACGTACACGGCGCGCTCATCCAGTTGAGGGGCTTATAGGAGCCGCCGTCGGAATGAACAAGGACGGAGCCGTCCGCCTTCATCATGATGAGGCGGGGTGCCTTCGGCAGGTAGGCGTCGAGGCGACCCGAGTAATCGACGGAGCATTCGGCAAAGACAACACGCACGCCCCCAAGTCTACATACCGGTCGGTTCCTCAGAGGGGCGGGCCCCGTCCATCCACCCGACCAGCCCCGCCATTGACGACATCGACATCGCCCACAGGAGTTCCTCGCCATTGCATTCGAGGTGGACGACAATCGTCCCCTCAACCTCGTCGCGCTGATGGTAGTCAACGACGCGCAGGCGGTGCCTTGAGAAGGAGTAGGCCGGCTTACGGGACAGCGACGCTATCCGAAACCACGTGATATATTCCGCTCCGAAGATCGCGACTCCCGATCGCCATGTTTCGGAATTGGGCACGCTCACCGCGCATGGGAAGGAACCAACTCGCCGGTAGAGGGCACGGGTGCGGAGGACTGCCCAGAGGATGAAAACCCCGGCGATGAGGAGCAGGACGATGAGGACGCCGCTCACAATTGCCGGGGTGTTCATGGGTGCACCTGCCTAGTTGCCGAACTCCTCAAGGTTCAGGTAGGCGTCGGCCGAGTCATCGACGACGATCGTGACGACGTTCGAGTCGACGACTACGAATCCCTGCGGGATATCGAAAGTCTTCTCTTCTGCCCCCGATCCTACTCGAACAGTGCCCGGTCGGAGTACGGCAAGGAGCGGCTCCCGACCGTCAAGAATTCCGAGCTCGCCGTCGTAGGCCGGGATGACGACAGAGTCGGACTCCCCGTGCCATTCCTCGCCGCTGCGGGCGACGATTGCGACCTTCATCGATTCTCGTCCTCAAGCTCCTGAGCGCGACGCTCGAGGTCCTCAATGCCGCCAATGTTGAAGAACGCCTGCTCGGGGACGTGGTCGTAATCGCCTTCGGTGATTCGACGGAACGCCTCAACAGTCTCGTCAACGGGAACGGTCGAGCCTTCGACACCCGTGAACTTGAGCGCCGTGTACGTGTTCTGGGACAGGTACTGCTCGATGCGGCGGGCGCGCGCAACGGTCACCTTGTCTTCTTCGCCAAGTTCGTCGACGCCAAGGATCGCGATGATGTCCTGCAGTTCCTTATTCTTCTGCAGAATCGACTTCACACGGGTCGCGACATCGTAGTGTGCCTGACCGACGTACTGGGGGTCGAGGATGCGGGAGGTCGACGCGAGCGGATCGACGGCTGGATAGAGTCCGCGAGAGGCGATGTCACGCGAGAGCTCTGTCGTCGCGTCAAGGTGCGCGAACGTCGTTGCCGGCGCCGGGTCCGTGTAGTCATCGGCGGGCACGTAGATCGCCTGCAGGGACGTAATCGAATGTCCGCGAACGGAGGTGATGCGCTCCTGCAGCTGGCCCATCTCGTCCGCGAGGGTCGGCTGGTAACCCACGGCGGACGGCATGCGACCGAGCAGGGTCGACACCTCGGAGCCTGCCTGGGTGAAGCGGAAGATGTTGTCGATGAAGAGCAGCACCTCCTGGTTCTGGACGTCACGGAAGTACTCCGCCATCGTCAGAGCCGACAGTGCGACGCGCAGACGGGTGCCTGGAGGCTCATCCATCTGGCCGAACACGAGCGCGGTCTTATCAAAGACGCCCGCCTCTTCCATCTCAACGATGAGATCGTTGCCCTCGCGGGTGCGCTCGCCGACGCCGGCAAACACTGACACACCGCCGTGGTCCTGCGCCACACGCTGGATCATCTCCTGGATGAGGACCGTCTTACCGACACCCGCGCCGCCAAACAGGCCAATCTTGCCGCCGAGCACGTAGGGAGTGAGGAGGTCGATGACCTTGATGCCAGTCTCGAACATCTCCGTTTTCGCCTCGAGTTCGTCGAAGCGCGGGGGGTTGCGGTGAATCGGCCAGCGCTCTTTGATCTCGAGAGTCTCGCCCTCGGCCAGGTTGAGGCAGTCGCCCGTCACGTTGAACACGCGACCGAGCGTCACATCACCGACTGGCACCGAGATCGGACCACCGGTGTCGATGACCTTCGAGCCTCGGACAAGACCGTCCGTCGGCTTGAGGGCGATCGTCCGGACGATGTTGTCACCCAGGTGCTGGGCAACCTCGAGTGTCAGCGTAGTCGTCGAGCCGCCCTCGCCCTGCGCAGCGAGGTCAAGCGTCGTCGTGAGCGCATTGTTGAGGGGCGGCAGCTGGTCTGCGGAGAATTCGACGTCGACGATCGCGCCGATGACACGGACGATCCGGCCAAAGGCCTGCTCCGTCGTGGTCTCGGTAGTGGCAGTCATTCTTTCTTCCTTCACTTGGCCAGTGGCCGGGGGTTCTAACTGGCGTTCTCCAGCGCATCCGCGCCGGAGATGAGCTCAGTGATTTCTGTCGTGATCTCGGCCTGACGAGCGTTGTTGGCCAGTCTTGTGTAGTCCTCGATAAGTTCATTCGCGTTGTCTGTCGCCGCGTGCATCGCCTGCTGGCGTGCGGCAAGCTCGGACGCAGCCGCCATGAGGAGGACAGCTTGAATGCGTTGCGTGACATACATCGGCAGCATCGCGTCAAACACTTCCTCGGGCGAGGGCTCGAAATCGTAGAGTGGGACCTCTTCGGTCGGCGCACCGTTTTCCGCGTCGACGACCTCAAGCGGCAGCATGCGGCGCACCTGAACGTTCTGCTGGACCATGTTGATGAATCGGGTGAAGACAACATGGAGCTCGGCTACGCCACCATCCGCCTCCTCTGCGAGGAAGCGATTGAGCATCTCCTCTGCGATCTCCTGGGACACCTTGGGGCTCGGGTTGTCGGACGACCCGGTCCACACGCGCTCCATCGGAACCTTGCGGAACTTGAAGTACGACTCGCCGCGGCGGCCGTAGACGTACAGGAGGGGTTCCTTTCCCTCATCCTGCAACAGCTGGATCCGGGACTCAGCCGCGCGCAACACGGAAGACGAGTAGGCCCCCGCCATGCCACGATCCGATGTCACAACAAGGATCGCGACACGGTTCGTGTCAGTCCGAGGCGTGATGAGGGGGTGCTGAAGGTCGTTGACACTCCCCGCGACCGTGGCGATCGAGGAGATGAGCGCGCGAGTGTACGGATCCTGACCGAGCGCGCGATCGCGCGCCCTGCCGATCCGCGAGGAGGCGATGAGCTCCATCGCGTGGAAGACCTTCTCGAGCGTCTTTGTCGCTCGGATCTTCTGCTTATATACCCGCTGCGAACCTGCCACTGTTAGCCCCTCTTCGAGCGGACGATCCGCTCGGTCTCTTCTTCAGCTTCAGCCTCGGGGACCTCTTCCGTCTCGACGTCCTTCGCGGCGATGAACTCCTGCTGGAAGGCTTCAACGCCCCGGCGGAGCTCTTCTTCCGTGTCCTCTTCGAGCTTGCCGCTCTCCCGAATCTTCGTCAGCGCATCAGAGTTGTGCCGGAGGTAGTCGAGCAAGCCTGCCTCAAAGGCGTGAACCTGATCAACCGGGATGATGTCGAGATAACCGTTCGTGCCAGCCCACACGGACGCCACCTGGTCCTCGACCGCGAAGGGCGTGTACTGGGGCTGCTTGAGAAGCTCCATGAGCCGCTCGCCACGGGTGAGCTGACGTCTCGTCGTCGCATCGAGATCGGAAGCGAACATCGCGAACGCCTCCTGTGCCCGGTACTGCGCGAGCGTGATCTTCAGCGTGCCCGACACCTTTTTCATGGCTTTAATCTGAGCATCACCGCCGACGCGGGACACGGAAATGCCGACATCGACCGCAGGACGCTGGTTGGCGTTGAACAGGTCGGACTGGAGGAAGATCTGTCCGTCCGTGATCGAGATGACGTTGGTCGGGATGTATGCCGACACATCATTTGCCTTCGTCTCGATGATCGGCAGGCCCGTCATCGACCCTGCACCGAGCTCGTCCGAGAGCTTCGCGCAACGCTCGAGAAGCCGGGAGTGCAGATAAAACACGTCACCCGGGTAAGCTTCGCGGCCCGGTGGGCGACGTAGCAGGAGGGAAACGGAGCGGTAGGCCTCGGCCTGTTTCGACAGGTCGTCGAAGATGATGAGGACGTGCTTGCCGCCATACATCCAGTGCTGGCCGATGGCGGAGCCCGTGTAGGGGGCGAGGTACTTGAAGCCGGCCGGGTCCGAGGCGGGCGAGGCAACAATTGTCGTGTACTCGAGAGCACCTGCACGTTCGAGGGTGCCGCGCACCGATGCGATCGTCGAGCCCTTCTGTCCAACGGCGACGTAGATGCAGCGGACCTGCTTGTTCGGGTCGCCCGTATCCCAGTTCTCCTTCTGGGAGAGGATCGTGTCGATCGCGAGCGCGGTCTTGCCGGTCTGGCGGTCACCGATAATGAGCTGGCGCTGGCCGCGACCGATCGGGATCATCGCGTCGATTGCTTTGATGCCGGTCTGGAGGGGCTCGTGGACCGACTTCCTCATCATGACGCCCGGAGCCTGAAGCTCGAGTGCGCGCCGATCGTCGATGTCCGTGATCTCGCCCTTGCCGTCGATCGGCTGGCCGAGCGGGTCAACGACGCGTCCGAGGTAGCCGTCACCAACCGGAACGGAGAGCACCTCTCCCGTGCGGCGGACTTCCTGGCCTTCTTCGATACCGGCGAAGTCGCCGAGGACGACGCAACCGATCTCTCGGTCCTCAAGGTTCATGGCCAGGCCCTCGGTACCATCTTCGAAGCGGAGCAGCTCATTCGCCATCGCGCCGGGAAGGCCTTCTACGCGGGCAATCCCGTCCGCCGTCATGGTGACGTGACCGACCTCTTCCGTGAGCGCGGCTGCAGGTTCGTACGAGTTCACGAAACTGTCGAGCGCTGCCCGGATGTCCTCGGGCTGGATTGTCAGCTCAGCCATTGATATTCCTTTTCTCTGCGGGTTACCGCTGTAGTCTGTCAGTCCGCGAAAACGGACTTCACGTTGTTGATGCGGGAGGCGAGCGAACCGTCGATGACGTCCGCACCGATGACGATCCGCAGGCCGCCGACGATCTCGGGGTCAACGCCCACGTGGATTTCGACTGGCTTGTCGTAACGTCGCGTGAGGATGTCTGTCAGCCGCCGCTCCTGGTCCGCCTCGAGCGGCTGTGCCACTGTCACGATGGCAACAAGATGCTTGCTTCGATTGCCCGCGTCAGTCACCCAGCGCCTCATCTGCGGGATGAGAGCAACGTCGGATACGACGGCGTGGCCGATAAGAGCAATCGTCTCAGCTGTCCACCCACCGAACACGCGCTCAGCGAGTTCTCGACGCCTCGACGAGTCGACGCCACGGTCCTCGAGGGTGCGGCGCAGTGCGCGCTCATCACCCAGGACACGTGCGCCCCGGTAAAGCTCTTCCTCGACCTGGTCGAGCCGGCCGTGGTACTGCGCCGACATGAGAACGGTCTGGACGCCCGCGAGATCAATGGCCTCGGACAGGTCGTCCGCAACCGGAAAGCGCTCGCGCGCGAGTCCAATGACGAAGTCGAGCACCTCACCGGACACCTTGCCGTCGAAGACACTGCGCGTGATTTCGGCACGATCGTCGGCTGACCGTGCCGGGTCGGTTGCCGCCCGGATCAGGGTGGACGAACCATCGAGGACATCGGCGACAGCGAAAAGATCGTCCGCCCAGCGGATCGCCTCGGACGGGCGGTTGGCAACCACCCCTTCCCAGGACTGGAGCATCCGCTCGAGAGCCTGTTCGCTTGTCTGCCTCATCATGCCTCCGTGTTCGCGGGGGTAGTCGCTTCGAGCTCGTCGAGGAAGCGGTCGACAACCTGACGGGAGATGTCACGGTCGGCGACGTTGGCTTCGACAATGCGTCCGGCAAGGACGGTCGCGAGCGTGCCCACCTCGGTGCGCAGGGTTGCCTCCGCGGAGTCACGATCGGCTTCGATCTGGCGATGTGCCTGATCGATGATTCGCTGAGCTTCGGCGTTGGCCTTGGAGCGAGCATCCGACACAATCGCCTTCGCGCTTTCTTGCGCGTCCTCACGGATACGAGCTGCGTCCTTGCGTGCCGCAGTCATCTCTTCGGCAAGCTGTTCGCGCTCTGCCTTAATTTCTTCTCGCGCCCGTTCGGCTGCCAGCAGCCCATCTTCGATCTTCACGCGACGCTCGTCGAGCGTTGCGATGAAGGTGGGCCATGCCTTCTTGTAGATGACCCACGCGACAATGAGGAACGAGACTGTTCCCCACAGCAGGTCGTAGAAGGCCGGAACGAGCAGCGAGGGTTCCCAGTTGAACCACTCGGAGCTGATGGACATGATCAGAAAACGAACCCAGCCGCGAAGCCGATCAGGCCGAGCGCCTCGACGAACGCCATACCGAGGAACATGTTAACGCGGAGGAACGCCTTAATCTCCGGCTGCCTCGCGGACGCCTCCTGCGTCTTGGCGACGAGCATACCGATGCCGATACCGGGCCCGGTCGCGGCGAGGCCGTAACCGATGGTCGCGATATTACCGACGACAGAATCCATAGTGATGTTTCCTTTGTTGTTGGAGTGGTTGGTCGGGTCAGTGCTCTTCGATGGACAGCGCCAGGTAGACGGCTGCGAGAAGAGCAAACACGTAGGCCTGCAGCCCCGCGACGAGGATCTCGAAGACGACCACTGCCACGCCTGCGGCGAGGGTGACGGTACCGCCGAGGAGGCCGCCGAGGCCGCCCACCGAGAAGTAGAGCGCGTGCGTTGCTGCGAAGGTCAGCACGAGCAGAAGGTGGCCCACCACCATGTTGGCGAGCAGACGGATGACGAGCGTGGCCGGACGGACGATGAAGTTCGACAGGAACTCGATCGGCGTCATAAGGATGTAAATCGGCCACGGGACGCCTGCGGGCATGAGCTGGCTCTTGAAGTAGCCGCCCACGCCGTGGATGCGAATGCCGGCGGCGATGAACATGACATACGCGAACAGCGCATAGACGATCGGCATGCCAACAAGCGACGTCGAGGCGATGTGAAGCCCCGGGACGATGCCCGTGATGTTCATGAAGAAGACGCCGAGGAAGAGGGTGGCGAGCGCGGGCAAATATCGAGCGGCCTTCTCTTCACCAATGACTTCGTGGCCGATCGACTGGCGGATGAAGTCAAGAACAAACTCGAAGGCGGCCTGGGATCGGCCCGGGACGAGCTTGGCGCGCCGGGCGTAGAGGATACCGATCGTCGCGAGAACAGCGACCGCAATAAGCCGCGCCATGATGATCCGGTTGATAGCGAACGGCGTTCCCTCGAACAGGTAGGGCTCCGGGAAGAACTCGTCCAACGTGGGCGCGTGGAAGCCGGATTCCTCTGCGGCAGCGGCAAGGCGCCCGAACTGGGCGGCAAGCTCAAACGAGGCGTTTGCGAACAGAATGGCCCCCAGGAGAACGTGAGTGGTGGATGGGCGATAGCCATACTCGGCACAGAGCGGTCTCGCCCAAGCGGACGGCACTTATCGTAACTTATTTGCCCACAGAATGCTGGCAGATCCACATCGGCTACGGGACCTCAGTCCTATGCTCGCGTACGAGCGATTGTCCAGAGGTCGACGGACAGCGACACAATGATGGCAGCGACAAATCCTAGCAACACCGCGGTTCCGTCAAAGAAGTCCGATCTTCTGAGTCCGACAAAGGCGACGAATAGGATGATCATTTTGACGATATAGCTGCCGAGCAACGCCGCCATGTCGCTGACACCAGAGCGCTTCTCTGTGAACATCATCACGACCACTGTGAGACCCATGGCTGCACCCGCGATACCGACCCCGAGCAGGAAGCCCCACACGACCCCGCGACCAGCGGAAAAGGTTGCAATGGTGGCTCCGACGGCGGCGAGGATGGCGTACCCGACCAGGGTCCGTTTCGCGATGGTCGTGAACGTCTCCGCAAGGCTCGGGACGTGACCGGGCTCCCTCTCCTTCTTTTTCATCATCGAGGTACCCCCCTCATCTCATATCTCGTATAGATGAGAGCCGCGAGAGTGCCGGCCACCCCGGCAACCAGGACCGGTGCCGGTGGGAAAACGGCGAGCCCGACGGCGACAAAAGTAAAAACAGCAGACCAGGCATAAATGACCTGAACGGCGCCGCGGTGAGAGTTACCGGCACGCAGGAGTCTGTGGTGCAGATGGCCGGAGTCGGCCGCAAACGGCGATAGTCCCTTAGACATGCGACGGAGCACCGCAAACGCGAAGTCGAGCAAGGGGATGACGAGAATACCGATGGGAACAAGGATGGGCATGAACGCCGGGATCTGGCGCGATGTCGTGATGCCGGGGTCGATCTGCCCGGTCACGACGATGCCAGCCGCCGCGCAAATGAGCCCGAGCATGAGGGCACCCGAGTCACCCATGAAGATGGTTGCGGGGTTGTAGTTGTGCGGGAGGAAGCCCAGACATATGCCGACCAGCGCTGCGACGACAATAACGGCCACGGATGAGTAGTCACCGGGCGACGTCTCTCTCGTCAGCATGTACGTGTAGACAAAGAAGCCCGCACCAGCGATGCCGACGACGCCTGCCGCGAGACCGTCGAGCCCGTCGACGAAATTAATGGCGTTCGCGACGATGACGACAACAACAATGGTGAGGAATAGCGTCAGTCTGGTCGAGCCGACGGTCAGGCCCCAGATAGGGACGGACACGAATTGGACTCCCTGCCAGGCCATGACTCCGGCGGCGAGAACCTCGCCCGCCAGCTTCGCATACCAATCGAGCTCCCACACGTCGTCGATGACGCCGATGAGGCACATGAGAGACGCGCCCATGAGGATCCCCCATGCTGGCGAGCCCGCCGCAAATTCCTGTTCGAGGAAGGGGATCTGGCTTGCCACCGCGAAGGAGGAGGCGAGCCCGATGAGCATGGCAACCCCTCCCAGCCGCGGGACCGGCACCGTGTGCACGTCGCGGTCTCTCACCTGGGTAATCGCTCCTGTCGCCAATGCGACCCTTCGGACGACAGGCACCATGATGTAGGTGACGGCCGCGGCGATCAGCATGACGAGGAGATAGACCCTCACGGCTCGCCGGGATCCTCGAGATCGATGACGGCCGCAATGTCCTCCCGGGGGATGGCTCCCTGACGGACGATCCGGTACGGAGTGGCGGTAAGGTCGACGATTGTCGAGGCCACTCCACCGCCCGCCTTGCCTGCGTCGAGGTACAGCGACACCGCGTCTCCGAGCATGTCAGCCGCCTCATCGATCGTGAGCGCTGCCGGCTGTCCCGTCTTGTTCGCCGACGAGACCGCAAGTGGTCCGGTGCGCTGGAGAAGATCAAGCGCGGGCTTCGAATCAGGCATTCGCAATGCGACTGTTCCTGCCGTCTCCCCCAAGTCCCAGGAGAGTGACGGCTGCGCCATGACAATAATGGTGAGGGCGCCCGGCCAGAACGTGTCGATGAGGGTGCGTGCCGCGTCGGGGAATTCCTCCGCGAGTGCCTCTGCAGTCTCCTTCGTTCCAACGAGCACCGGCGGCGGCATCTGCCTGCCGCGGCCCTTCGCAGCGAGAAGGTTTGCCACCGCTGCGGGATTGAAGGAGTCTGCTCCGATCCCGTAGACGGTGTCGGTCGGAAGGACGATGAGTCGGCCGTTCGAGATGGCGACCGAGGCCGCATCGAGCGCCCCGCTGTCTGTTATGCAGTCTCGGATATCCACGGGTCCTAGCTTCTCACATCGCGTGCAGATACCGGGGCCTGCCACCGAGGTCAGTCCCTGTTGTCGCTGTCATACCGAGCGCCCTCGCACATGCAACGAGGGCCGGGCCCTGGGATTCGTCGTGCTCCATGATGAGCACTCCTCCCGGCTTGAGTAGATGGCGTGCGCGGGTGACGAGAGCGCCCGGCAGGTCGAGACCATCGTCTCCGCCTCCCCATAGCGCCGCGTGCGGGTCCGCCAGAACTTCTGCCGGCACGGTGGACGGCGGGACATAGGGCGGGTTGGATACGACGACGTCGACCGTTCCGAGCAGATCTTCGCATGCGGTTCGGGCGTCACCCTGCCGAACGTCGATACCGTACGGGGCCGCGTTCGTGCTCGCTGCCGCGTAAGCGTTGTCCTCCAGTTCGACGGCAACGATCCGCGCCCCTGGAACCTCATCAGCGACTGCGATCGCGATGGCGCCAGAGCCCGTGCAGAGGTCGACGACGAGCGGAGCCGGTCCTGCCGCACGCGCCGCGTCGATCGCCGCCCCGGCGACGATCTCCGTCTCGGGCCGAACGATGAAGACTCCCGGCTCGGCAGGCAATTCAATGTTGCGGAAGTGCATGACTCCGGTCAGGTGTTGAAGAGGCACTCGCTGCTTGCGCTGGTCGATGAGGCGAAGATACTCGTGAGCCTGAGCGTCCGTCGGGTCGGGTGCGAGGATCGGGTGGCTTCCGGCGACGTGCTCTGCAAGCAGTCGCGCGTCCGCCTCGGGCGAGTCGACGCCAGCGTCAGTGAGGATCCGGGCGGCTTCTCGCTGTAACTCTCGCCAGGTCACTCCCCCGCGTGCTCCATGCGCTCGCGCTCGTCCAGTTCGCGTGCGGAGTCGATGACGGGGCCGAGTTCCCCGCCGAGGACCGTGTCAAGGTTGTACGCCTTGAAACCCGTCCGATGATCGGAGACCCGGTTCTCGGGGAAGTTGTACGTGCGGATCCGCTCCGACCGGTCGACAGTGCGGACCTGGGTGCGGCGGTGCGCCGCCTCCTCGGCGGCGGCCTCCTCTTGCTTAGCAGCGAGTAGCCTGGCGCGAAGCACCCGCATGGCGGCGTCCCGGTTCTTGTGTTGGGACTTCTCGTCCTGCATGGAGACAACGATGCCGGTCGGGACGTGGGTGATGCGGACGGCAGAGTCGGTCGTGTTAACGGACTGTCCGCCGGGACCGGAGGAGCGGTAGACATCGATGCGCAGGTCGTTTGGGTCGATCTCGACCTCGCCCGGGTCGTCAACCTCGGGGAACACAAGCACACCGGCAGCCGACGTATGGATGCGGCCCTGGGACTCGGTGACGGGCACTCGCTGAACGCGATGGACGCCAGCTTCATACTTGAGGTGCGCCCACACGCCGTCCGCCGGGTCCTCGGGCGGCTGGGGACTCTTGATAGCGATCTGGACAACCTTGTAGCCGCCCAGATCAGATTCTGTCGCGGACAGGACCTGCGTCTGCCAGCCCTTGGTCTCCGCAAAGCGCATGTACATGCGTAAGAGATCGCCTGCGAACAGCGCCGATTCCTCACCGCCCTCCCCTGCCTTGACCTCGAGGATCACGTCGCGGGAATCGTCCGGGTCGCGCGGGATGAGAACGTCCTTGAGTTCCTCATCGAGTTCGTCGAACCTCTTCTCTAACCCGGGTACCTCGGCGGCGAACAGTTCACCGTCCTCCCCTCCGAGGTCAACGATCTCCTTCGCCTCCGCCAGATCGTCTCGGGCAGTCAACCATTCGCGGTAGACCCGAACAACGCGCCCGAGCTCCGCATAGCGCCTGCCGAGTGAACGAAGCTTATCTGGGCTGGACAGCACCTCGGGCGACGCCATCTGCCCTTCGATCTTCAAGAACTCAGCGAGCATCTGCTCGGGGACTGACTGGCTCATGGGGGTTCCTCACCTCGGTTTGGACGATACGGGAGGGCGCCGGCGAGATACTCGCCGGCGCCCTATCGCAAAGCTACTTCTTCCGCTTGCCGTAGCGTGCCTCGAAGCGGGCAACGCGGCCACCGGTGTCGAGAATCTTCTGCTTTCCGGTGTAGAACGGGTGGCAGGCCGAGCACACATCGGCGCGGATCTCGCCGGACTTAACGGTCGAGCGCGTCGTGAACTTGTTGCCACAGGTGCAGGTGACCTCGGTGACAAAGTATTCGGGGTGGATTCCCTGCTTCATGAGATTTCTCCTTGGATCGTTGTCGCCCCGGGTCCTGTCCAGGCGAGTGAATCGTCACGCGCCGCTGCTCAGACCGGTGAACCGGAAGCCGTCAGGTAATTATCGTGCTGTGCGGACCCGCCCCGCAAGGGGCGGGTCTGTGAGGCTACTCTCCAGCCTGCTGCATGTTCTTGGCGATCATCATAAGGAACTCGCCATTTGATTCGGTCTTGCGAAGCCTGCCGAGGAGGAAATCGGATGCCTCCTGGACCTCGAGTGTGCCGAGCGCGCGGCGAAGCTGCCAGACAATCTTGAGCTCCTCCGGGCTAAACAGCAGTTCTTCGCGGCGCGTGCCGGAGGCGTTAACGTCGACGGCAGGGAAGATCCTGCGGTCAGCGAGCTGCCTGGACAAACGCAACTCCATGTTGCCGGTGCCCTTAAATTCTTCGAAGATGACCTCATCCATTTTCGAACCCGTTTCGACAAGCGCCGATGCGAGAATCGTCAGGGATCCGCCTTCTTCAACATTGCGGGCAGCACCGAAGAACCGCTTCGGCGGGTAGAGCGCACCAGCGTCAACACCGCCGGATAGGATCCTGCCCGACGCGGGAGCCGCGAGGTTGTAGGCGCGACCGAGGCGGGTGATGGAGTCGAGGAGGACGACGACATCCTGGCCAAGCTCAACGAGCCGCTTGGCGCGTTCAATGGCGAGCTCAGCGACGACCGTATGTTCGGAGGCGGGCCGGTCGAAGGTCGAGGCGATGACCTCACCCTTGACCATGCGCTGCATGTCGGTGACCTCTTCGGGACGCTCATCGACGAGGACAACCATGAGGTGAACATCGGGGTTGTTGATTGCGATCGCGTTCGCCATCTGTTGCATGATCATCGTCTTGCCAGCCTTCGGCGGCGACACGATGAGGCCGCGCTGGCCCTTACCGATCGGGGCGACGAGGTCGATAACCCTGGGGGTGATCGCCTTCGGCGACGTCTCCATGCGGAGCATCTCGTTCGGGTAGAGCGGGGTCAGCTTCCCGAACTCGGGACGCTGTGCCAGCTGGTCAAGGTTAAGACCGTTGACTGAATCGATCTGAACAAGCGGGTTGTACTTGTGACGCTGGCGCGAACCACCGCGGCCCCCGCCACCGCCACCGCCCGAGGATTCACCCAGATCACGTACAGCCCCGACGATGGCGTCGCCGCGGCGCAACTTGTTGCGCTTAATAAGGGCTTGGGAGACGTAGGCATCGTTCGCACCCGGCAGGTAGCCGGCGGTGCGGAGGTAGGCATTGTTTCCGTCGATGTCGAGAATGCCGGCGACTTTGAGCAGGACGTCGCCGTCCTTCACCTGATCGTTGAAGTCAGATTCGCTGTCGCTCTGGCGCTGGCGGTCCTGCCGGTTATCGCTGCGATCGCCACGATTGTCGCGCTGGCGGCTGTCGCGACGACCGGTGCGCTCTCTGCGCCCGCGCCTGCGGCGGTTATCGCCTTCGTCTTCGCTAGAATCCGTGTCCTGTCGGCGAGCATCGCCGTTCTCGCTGTCGTCCGGGCGGGAACCATGATCGCCACGACGCGATTCACCCTCCCCGCGACGCCCACGTTCGCGACGATGGGATTCCTCAGCTCTGCGTGACGCTGCTTCGCCGAGCGCTTCGAGTGCTGCGAGTTTCTGCTCTGGCAGCTCGTGCTCCTCGTCGGTCTCCTCGGACGTCGCCGGCATTGGCAGATCGAGCTCGACTTTCGGGCCGCGGCCGGTTGTCTCCCGGCGGCTCCCCGAGCGGCGGTTCTCGCCATTCGCGGACCCCGCGGGCGTATCCTTCGCGCGCTCCTTCGGCTCGGCTGTGTCTTTCACGGTTTCGCGCTTGTCGGATTCGGGCTTCTCAGATTCGGCCTTCGCGGGTTCAGCCGCCTCAGATTCGGCCTTCGGAGAACCCGACGTACGGGCTTCACGGATGGCGGTGATGTAGTCATTACGGCGGGCCTTGGAATCAAGGGTGAGACCCATGTCGGAGGCGAGCTCTTGAAGCTCACCGAGACGCATTGCTGTCAAAGCTTTGCGGGGAGCGGTTGAAGTTTCGCTCACGAGGTTCCTTCCTCAGTACCCGCATAGAAGCGGGGCGGAATGTCAAATGGTTCGTCAGCGCAGAATTAGGGAGAGAAAATTTTGATCTGTCGCCCAAGCTGAAGCGCTTAGAAATCACCGCGCATGGGCAGAGCCACATGTCACTGAAAACCGGTGATGGCCTCACCCTACCAGGTAAAACCACTCACCTGCATCCTCAATCAACAATGTGTGCGCCGCGACCCAATCCGGGGGTTGTCACCGCAAATCCGCGTGACTCGAGAATCCGGCACGTGTGGGGATCAAGTTCGTCGAGCACAAGAATTGAAGGACCCGCGCCCGAGACAACCGCAGGCCATCCCGCCGCCCGCAATGCATCGAGAACCTCGGCTGTCGCAGGCATCGAAGCCGATCGATACTCCTGATGCAGGCGATCGCGAGTCGCCTCATAGAGCAGGTCGACATCCTTGGCGAGCGCGTGAACGAGGAGCGCTGTCCGAGCGGCGTTGAACGCCGCATCGACATGCGGGACGGAGACAGGGAGGGCCGCCCGGGCCGTCGCTGTCGACAGTACCTCGCGGGGCACAAGCAGTGTCGTGCGAAGCTCCGGGTGGATGTCGAGGCTCGCCGCGTGCGCACGTCCGGACTCCGACCATGCGATGACAGCACCGCCGTAGACGGCTGGCGCCGCATTGTCAGGGTGTCCTTCGAACTCAGTAGCGAGTGTGAGCACCTCGGCTTTGCCGAACGCCTCTGGGCGCCCAGCGAAGCCCGCCGCAAGCGTGAGCCCAGCGACAACCGCCGCGGCCGACGAACCGAGGCCACGCGACTGGGAGATGCTATTCCTGCACGTCATCCGCACGCCCGCATTGGGCATCCCAGCGAACTCGAATCCGCGCTGCATGGCACGGACGATGAGATGGGAATCGTCCGTCGGTAGCTCGTCCTGACCCTCGCCGAGAATCTCGACTGTCGACGTGCCCGCAATGAGCGTTGCGTCGACTTCGTCGTAGATGCCGTGCGCCATGCCGAGGCAGTCAAAGCCCGGACCGAGATTACCGGACGTCGCGGGGACGCGTACGCGCAGGGTTTCGACGACCGGCCGCATTACAGCCCCAGGATCCGAACTGCGTCATCGAGAGAGGGTGCGATGACATCCGGGTCGACATCGCGTCCAGCGAGTGCGGTCGCCGTGTCCTTGAGTCCGTTACCGGTCACCGTGCAGACGACCGTCGCCCCTTCGGGGACGCCGCCTGCCGCGGCTGTCTTCATGAGTCCGGCAACGGAGGCTGCGGAGGCCGGTTCGACGAACACGCCAACTTCGGCCGCTAGGATCGCCTGGGCTTCAAGAATCTCTTCGTCTGTCACGCGGTCGATGAGGCCGCCGGACCGGTCCCGCGCCTCTTCGGCGTACATCCACGACGCTGGGTTGCCGATGCGGATGGCGGTCGCAATAGTCTCGGGATCCTCGACCGGCTGTCCAAGTACGAGCGGGGCAGAGTTCCATGCTTGGAACCCCCACATCTGCGGAACAGATTCGGACACGGGCTCCATGTGCAACGCCGAGTCGTCAAAGCTCGCCAGCGTTGTCCTGCCCGCATACTCGCAGTAGCCCATCCAGTACGCCGTGATGTTGCCAGCGTTCCCGACTGGGAGGACATGAATGTCAGGGGCGCGACCGAGGGCGTCAACGATCTCGAATGCCGCTGTCTTTTGTCCCTGGAGACGGTAGGGATTGACGGAGTTGACGAGATCGACCGGGTAGGCCTCCGTCAACTCGCGAGTAATCCGCAGGCAATCATCGAAGTTCCCATCAACCGCGACAAGCTGGGCGCCATGAACGATCGCCTGGGCGAGCTTTCCCGCCGCGATCTTGCCCGCGGGGAGGATGACGGCGCACTGCAATCCTGCCGCGACCGCATAAGCGGCAGCGGACGCCGACGTATTACCGGTCGAGGCGCACGCGATGATTTCCGTTTCGTCCGCCTTCACCTTCGACACTGCCGACGTCATTCCGCGGTCCTTGAAGGAGCCCGTCGGGTTCATACCCTCGACCTTGACGTGAACGTCAGCGCCCACACGTTCCGACAGGCGCGGGGCTGGCACGAGCGGTGTTCCACCCTCGTAGAGCGTGACAACCGGATCCTCGTCACCGAACGGGAGTCGATCGCGGTACTCCCGGATGATGCCCTGCCATTGATGTGCCATCTAGTTGCCCTCAACCCTCATAACCTGGAGAACTTCCTTGACATAGTCACCCGACGTGATCGCCGCCAGGGCGGCCGTGACGTCAGCAGTGCGAGCCTCGTGGGTCGTGACGGTCAGGCGCGCGCCATCATCTTCCTGCGTCTGCCGGACTGCAGCGATCGACACGCCGCTGTCGGCAAATGCCCCCGACAGCTGAGTGAGGACACCCGTGCGATCCTCAACTGCAAAATCAATGCGATAGGACGAGATGGACTCCTCGGGCGCAAGGATCGGCAAGTCGGCGTACGTCAGCTCCCTGGGCGCCCTCCCGCCGTAGACGCGGTGGGCGGCACCTGCGACAACGTCGGATAGAACTGCGGATGCGGTCGGGGCCCCGCCAGCGCCGCGCCCGTAGAACATGAGGCGACCCGCGCCAGTTGCTTCGATGACGACAGAGTTAAATGAGCCGTGCACTGCGGCAAGCGGGTGGTCGTGTGGGACCAGTGTCGGCTCGACCGAAAGCTCAATGCCGGAGTCCCGGCGGCGAGCGATCGCGAGAAGCTTGATCGCATAGCCATCGCGCTTGGCGGCGGCGATGTCCTCGGAGGTAATGGCCCGGATGCCGGTGGTTGGCACGTCGTCGATGGAGACGCGGGTGTGGAAGGCGAGCGAGGCGAGAATCGCGATCTTCGCAGCCGCATCGTGTCCGTCAACGTCCGCGGTGGGGTCGGCCTCAGCAAATCCGAGATCCTGGGCTTTCTTCAGCGCGTCATCGAACGACAGCCCAGCCGTCTCCATCTCATCGAGAATGAAGTTCGTTGTCCCGTTGACGATACCGAGAACGCTTTCGACACGGTCACCCGCGAGCGATTCGCGAAGCCCGTAGACGACAGGCACCGCACCTGCGACCGATGCTTCGTAATAGACGTCAACATCGGCCTCTGCGGCCGCCTCGTAGATCTCAGGGCCATGGGCGGCGAGTAGCGCCTTATTGCCGGTGACAACCGTGGCTCCGCCTCTGATCGCGTCGAGGACGTACGTGCGGGCAGGCTCGATGCCGCCGATAAGCTCGATGACGATGTCGGCGCCTGCCATGAGTCCGTCGACGTCGTCGGTGAGGAGGGATCGGTCGATCGCCGGGTCTCGAGGCGCGTGACGATCGCGAACGGCGATCCCGATCAGCTCGAGCGTGTCACCGGCACGTTCAGCGAAGTCGCCGTTCCGCTCCTGAAGCATCTTCGCCACGGCGGTGCCCACTGTCCCGCATCCAAGCAGGGCGATCTTAACTGACATTGTTCCTCCAGCACGTTGTTCCGGATCAGCAATCCGGGAAGATTCCAAGCACATCGTCCCAGGTTTCCGGGCGCACGAGCCACGATGTCCCATCTTCGGACACAGCGAGCACCCCCGGCCTGCGGACCATGTTGTAGTTCGACGCCATCGACCTGCCATAGGCGCCGGTGGCCGCGACAAGAAGCAGGTCTCCACGCGACACGTCGGCCGCGAGCGCGACATCCCGAACGACGATGTCGCCCGATTCGCAATGCATGCCGACGACGCGCGACGGCACAAGATCCGCGTCGGATTCCCGCACGAGAAGGGCGGTGTAATCCGCCCCGTAGAGAGCCGGCCGAATATTGTCGCTCATTCCGCCGTCCACCGAGACGTACCTGCGCACGCCATCGTCCGTCATGACGTCCTTCGTTGCGCCGACTCGGTACAGGGTCATACCGGCGGGACCCGAGATGGATCTGCCGGGCTCAATCGACAGTCTCGGGACGGGGATGCCCGTGCGCTGGCAGGCGGCGTCGATGGCGGACCGGATGCCAGCAATCATGTCGATTTCTATCGCGGGCTTCGGGTCGAGTCCGGTGTACTGAATGCCGTAGCCGCCACCCAGGTCAACCTCGGGAACGTCGATTCCCATGCCGATGAGCTCAGCGGCGAAGTCCATAACGGCCGCCGCCGCGGCCGCGAAGCCCTCGGAATCGAGAATTTGGCTACCGATGTGGGAATGAAGTCCGAGGAACTCTAGGTGAGGGTTAGCGCTAATCGCGGTGACAACGCGCTGTGCGGCACCGGTGGCGAGCGACAAACCGAACTTCTGATCCTCGTGAGCGGTTGCAATGAAGTCGTGGCCACCGGCATGGACGCCGGTCGTCACCCGGACGAAGCACGGAGCAACTACTCCCATCTCCGCAGCAATGCCCGCCAGCTGGTCGACCTCGCCTGGCGAGTCAATAACGATCCGGCCCACGCCCGACTCGAGAGCCAAGCGAAGAGTCGCATCGGACTTGGAGTTGCCGTGGAGCCCGATCCGCTCCCCCGGCACTCCGCCCGCCAGAGCGGTGCGAAGTTCGCCCTCGGACGCGGTGTCAATGCACAGTCCTTCTGACATCATCCAGCGAGCGACCCCGGGGGTGAGAAAGGACTTGCCAGCGTAGTAGACGTCACCGTCACCAATGGCGTGCACCCACGCGCGCGCCCGATCCCGCATGTCATTCTCGTCCACGAGATAGAGGGGAGTTCCTTCGTCTGCGAGATCGCTGATCTTGTGGCCAGCGAGGACGAGCTCGCCGTCCACGCGTTCGAGGTTGACAGGCCAGGGTCCAAAACCGGGCTCCGGGGCAGGGACGGCGGCGAGAGGAGCGAAAGCCATCTACATCTTCTCCGGGGCGGACACACCCAGCAAGTTGAGGCCATTCGCGAGGACACGAGTCGTCGCGTCGTTGAGCCACAGGCGGGCGCGGTGACCGTCGGTTGCTTCCTCATCGGACCGTGGCGTCACACGAGTCTGGCCGTACCACGTGTGATAGGACGCCGCGAGCTCCTCAAGGTAGCGGGCCACGCGGTGCGGCTCGCGAAGGCCTGCCGCCTGTGCCACCGTGTCCGGGAACTCGGCGAGGACACCGAGGAGGGCAGAATCGGCCGGGTGATCAAGTGCCGCGGGGTTGAAATCGTCCCTCGTGACGCCGTGCTCTGCTGCATTGCGGGCGACGGAACACGTACGCGCGTGCGCATACTGGACGTAGTACACCGGGTTCTCGTTGGTCCGAGACGCGAGGAGGTCGAGATCCAACTCGAGAGTCGTGTCGACCGACGAGCGAACGAGTGCGTACCTGGCAGCGTCAACGCCAACGGCGTCCACGAGATCCTCGAGCGTAATGATGTTGCCCGCGCGCTTCGACATGCGGACGGGCTCGCCGTCCTTGACGAGGTTCACCATCTGCCCGATGAGTAGCTCCATGTTCTCGCCCGGGCCGGCGGTGTCGCCGAAAGCTCGCGCCATCGCATACATTCGGCCCATGTAGCCGTGATGGTCGGCGCCAAGCATGATGATGACGTGGTCCGCCCCGCGCTCACGCTTGTCGAGGTAGTACGCAACGTCACCGGCGAAATAGGCGGCCTCACCATCGGATTTGTAGACAACGCGGTCCTTGTCATCACCGAAATCGGACGTACGGATCCAGACCGCACCGTCCTCGTCATAGACGTGGCCGCGCTCGCGGAGAATGTCGACCGCGCGCGCGACGGCGCCGGTCTTATGGAGGGTGTCCTCGTGGTAGTAGACGTCAAATTCGACTCCGAAATCGGCAAGGGCGCTCTTGATCTCGGAAAACATGATGTCGACGCCGCGGGACCGGAAGACTTCCTGCGCCTCCGGCTCTGTCAGGGTGAGCGGGTTCGGTTCGCCCGCCGTTTCACAGTCCTTTATGACCTGCGTTGCCACGTCGGTGATGTAATCCCCGCCGTATCCATTGTCCGGCACAGGCTCGCCCTTAGCACGGGCAAGGAGAGATTCAGAGAACCGATCGATCTGTGCACCCGCATCGTTGAAGTAGTACTCCCTCGTGACGGTCGATCCAGTGGCCTCAAGCAAGCGTGCAAGCGAGTCGCCGACGGCGGCCCAGCGCACGCCGCCAAGGTGGATCGGGCCTGTCGGGTTCGCAGAGACGAACTCGAGGTTGACGGCACCGGGGTGAGTGGTGCTTCGACCGTACTCAGCTCCCTCCGTGAGAATCGTCCGGGCGAGTTCGCCCGCGGCACCTGCAGCGAGGCGGATATTGACGAAGCCCGGGCCCGCTACGGTGGCGGATTCGATGCCGTCCCTGTGGGCGAGACGATCGGCGAGGATTGTGCCGAGATCGCGCGGGTTGGTGCCCGCCTTCTTCGCCAGTTGCATGGCGACGTTCGTGGCCCAGTCGCCGTGGTCTCGGTTTCGCGGACGCTCGACCTTGACGGTGGGGAGCTCGTCCGCGGATAGTGCCACAGCACCATCCGCCGCTGCTTCCCGCAGGACGGAATCGATGAGAGCGCTGAGTTCTTCAGGAGTCATGCCATCAGTCTAGCGATCGCGACCGTACCTCACCGTTTCGCGGCGAAACTGTGGGACACTACGCCCTGCATCGAGGCTCACAGTCACTCGATTCCATGACCGGGAGCCACTCCTGCTAAAGTTACTAATCGCGCCCCGGTAGCTCAGGGGATAGAGCGTCTGCCTCCGGAGCAGAAGGTCGCAGGTTCGAATCCTGTCCGGGGCACCAGCCCCACGTAGGCCCGACTCCAGTCGGGCCTACGGCGCATCTCCGTCACACGTCCGGCCTGTCGACTTCCCCCACTCAGCGCACCACAATAGCGCTACGCTCAGGCGCGCAACGCAATGACTTCTCGTGCCAGTGACGGCCTGTCGGTCACAAGCCCGTCCACTCCGAGGTCCAACAGTCGCGCCATATCCAGCGCTTCATTCACAGTCCATACGTGAAGAGCCACTCCCATGCCGTGGATGAGGGCAACGAGCCGAGAATCAAGGATGGTAACTCCGCGATATGTCTCTGGCATCTGAACGCACTGCAGACCGGTCGCGGCGACCCTCGCTGCCAGTGCCTGGCTCGCGCGATGCGGTAAGCGAGCAGCGGCGAGAAGGGCGGCAACGGCGGACGTGCCGATGCTGGTCGCCACCCCCGGAATCGCGCGGCGAAGTACTTTCAGGCGCCTCTCCTCGAAGGAGGCGATAAGCACCCGATCGCGATACTCTCCGCTTCGCATGAGCTCGATCATTGGCTCCACCGTCGCGTCGGACTTGAGGTCGACGTTGAAGTCGAGGTCCGGGAACAAATCGAGCGCCTCGCGCAGAAGCATCGGCCGCCGTCCGGACCGGTCGGTGAGCATTTCGACCTCTGCCCACGTCTTCTCGCGGATCGGCCCGCAGCCATCCGTCGTCCGTTCAAGATTCGGGTCGTGGCTGATGACTAGCTCTCCGTCGGCGGTCGCATGCGTGTCCGTCTCGATATAGGTGAAACCGAGCTCTCTCATCTTCTCGAACGATTCGAGGGAATTCTCCGGATACTCGTCGGCTCCTCCCCTGTGGGCGAGGATGACCGGTGTGCTCGTGCGCTCCCAAGATCTCATTCGCCCATCGTCTCACCGATCGGCCTGAGGCGCTTCACCTGCGGGGACATGGGCGCATGCCAGCGCCCATCAATGCCGTTCAACCGTCACCGGTCACGAGCAGAGGTCAGATACCTCGCGTGCGCCACGATCGACGAGGAAAGTCATGGGGTCGACTGTCGTGCCGTCCTCATCCGTGTGGATTTCCAGGTGAAGGTGCGGTCCCGTGGAGCGTCCATTGTTACCCACATCGGCAACGTGCTGACCGACCTCGACCTCGTCGCCCTCTGCGACGTGAATGCCGTCGTCGTACATGTGGACGTACCAGGACCAGAAGACATCTCCGCCGATGTCGTGCCTGATGATGACAAGGTTGCTTGAGCGCCCGTCCTTGCCAGGACCGACGTACTCCACTGTCCCGTCGGCGATGGCATGGATCGGTGTGCCGAGCTCGGCCGCGAAGTCCAGTCCGAGATGGAACTGATAGCCGCCCGCGATCGGGTTCCACCGGTTGCCGTAGCCGGAGGAGATACGATAGCTTCCCTCCCGCACCGGCATCGCGACAACCGCGATTGACGACTCAGTCATTGCCGGGGTGAGGCCATTGGCTGCCTCATTAGTACAGACGGCTGGCATCGCAGGCGCTGACTCCGCGAGCTCCCTGGCGCCGCGCACCCGGTCGATGTCGGCCGCTTCCGCGTTCTTCACGAACGCAACCGGAACCGTCGCATCGACAGTCACATCTTGGCCGAGAGAGGAGACAACAGGGGAACCGGTCACGGCGGCCGCGGACTGTCCGGCACCGGCGATAACGCCAGCTGCGCCGAAACCGACGACGATCGATGTTGCAACAGCCATCGAAGCTCGCGCCTGCATCCGCACGCGAGATAGCGTCTGTGCACCGTGAATCGCACGCGGTGACATGGCCGGCAGGGCCTCGATACGCTCTGTCAGGGCATCCTGGATAGGAGCGTTGTCAGCTTCCTCCGCGGCTGTGTCAACCAGTGTCGACGTGGCGGTCGCCGGAGTCTCCGCTGTCACGGGACGGAGTGTCAACTGTGGCGGTTCGGCCGGAGCTTCGGTGACGATAAGCGACAGCCCATGACCTCCGGCAGTGAAGGTCGCATGGGAAGCCGGGACTTCAGCGGCGACAGGAGACGCTACCGGGGTCTCAACCTGCGGAGCGCGCTCTTCACCGTTCGGAGTACCCGTTGCATCGTTCGGAGTATCCATGACTGCGACGATCGGGGCAGACGTGATCGACGCGGTGACCGCCTGGGACGCGGCTGGGACATCGCGGTCCTGCACATCACCTGCGAACGACACCTGGGCCTCGAGCCGACGTGCTCGGCGTCGCCCACTTATAACCGGGCTGGCGATGACGGCCGCTTCTTCTGCGGCTTTGCGAGCTTCGCGGAGCTCGCGGCGGGACGGAAGCGAGGCAGGCGCGGCCTGCTCCGTGGCATGACGTCTTGCTGCGCGAAGCTCTCTGCGGGACGGAAGCGCGGTCGCTTGAGACACAGCTCCGCCCACGTGCTGGGCAGGCTTCAGGCCGGTATGACGTCCCACAAACTCACTTTCGTAATTGTAACGGCGGGTAACAACTCGATAACGCTACCTCACGATGATAGCGGCTCGCCGTCGGGAGCGCACCCCACTTTTCGTCGTGTGCGCAACATTTTTAATGAGTCATGCGTCACGCTGCATGGAGTCGCGCACCTCGCCGACAAGTTCCTCGAGGACATCCTCGAGAAACAGAACTCCGACGGACGCGCCGTCACTATTCCGAACCTCAACGAGATGAATGCCGTCGCGCTTCATGATGGCGAGCGCGCTCTCCACCTCGTCGTCTCCTGGCATGGACGACATCGTGCGAATTTTGAAAGCGGGTAGCGGCCGATGGCGGGCAGCGCCAACAGAGCCGATGACATCTTTTAGGTGGAGGTAGCCGATGAAGTGACCGGTCTCGTCAGCGACAACAAACCGCGAGAAGCCCGTCTTCGCTACCCGTTCCTCGAGCTCAGCAGGGGTGACATCCGGCCCGACGGTCGCGACATCATCGCGCGGAACCATGACCTCGGCAACCGTAAGATCCGAGAATTCCAACGCTCCGGCGATGAGACCAATCTCGTCCTCCAGCACACCCGCACGCTGAGACGTCTCGACGATCGACGCGACCTCGTCCGCCGTGAATCCGGATGCGACCTCGTCCTTCGGCTCGAAGCCGGCAAGGCGCACAAACTGGTTCGCGAGCTTGTTGAGTCCGACAACGATCGGCTTGAAGATCCGGGCAATGATGACGAGCGGCGGGGCGAGAATGAGGGCGGCCTTCTCGGGCGCGGTGACAGCGAGGTTCTTCGGCACCATTTCGCCGACGACAACGTGGAGGTAGACAACGACGATGAGGGCAACTGCGAAGGCGACGGCATGCGAGGCGGCCGAGGGCAGTCCGACAGCGGTAAACGGTCCCATGAGAAGCTGTGCAATCGCTGGCTCCGCGACAGCGCCAAGCGATGTCGAGCAGAGCGTGATGCCGAGTTGGCAGGCGGCCAGCATGAGGGTGACGTTCTCCAGCGCCCACAGCACGGTCTGCGCCGGCTTCGACCCGGCGTCGGCGAGCGGCTCAATGCGGGAGCGGCGGGCGGACATGATCGCAAACTCCGCCCCAACGAAAAAGGCGTTGAGAGCGAGAAGGATAGCGCCGATCGTCAGCGCAACGGCGGCGCTCACTGATCACCCTCCGGGGTCACGGCGCGGGCTCTGACCCAGGCGACCCTGCGTCCGTCGAGCCTTTCGACGGTGAGGATGACGTCCTCACCGCACACCTCGTCGCCAACCTCTGGCATCCTGCCCAACTCCGTCATGATGTATCCGGCGAGCGTCTCGTACGGTCCATCGTCAGGGACGGTCAGGCCAGCCTCGCGGGCGAGCTCGTCTGGCCTCATGTCACCAGGAATGACCCATCCATCGGCGGAGAAGCGCGCTCTCATCCGGCGGGGATCATGCTCGTCGGCCACCTCGCCGACAATCTCCTCGACGCAGTCCTCAAGAGTGACGATTCCGGACGTACCGCCGTATTCGTCGAGCACGACCGCCAGCTGGCCCGTGTCACGCAATTGAACGAGAAGGGGCGCGAGCGCGATTGTTTCGGGAACTCTCTCGATGGGTTGCAAGATAGACGATGACGTGACGGGAACGTCGGCGCGCCGCTCGTGCGGAATCTTGATAGCACTGCGGAGATTGACGAAGCCACGAATGTCGTCAAGATCATCACCCGCCACTGGAAAGCGGGAATGGCCGGTCATCCGCGCGATCTTGACGATGTCGGCGGCAGTCGCATCCTTCTCGATCCAGTTGACCCTCCCCCGGTCCGTCATAACGTCAACTGCCGTGAGTCTGCCGATGCCGATCGAACGAGTGAGCAGACGTGCGGTCGAGATGTCAAGAGTTCCCAGAGAAGCGCTTCTCCTCACAAGAGCGACGAGCTCGGTGGCTGACCGCGCGCCTGACAATTCTTCGGCCGGTTCAACGCCGAACCGCCGGATGATCCAGTTGGCGGATGAGTTGAGTCCGACAATGACCGGCTTGAGAAGAGTGGTGAAGGCGCCCTGGAGTGGGGCAACGACTCCTGCGGTCCCGAGCGGCTCCGCGAGCGCGAAATTCTTCGGTACGAGCTCGCCGAACAGCATAGAAAACAGGTTGATGATGATGAGGGACAGGGCCACGGCGACCCCGGTGGCGGCGGCCTGGGCAAGGCCCGCGGATTGAAATGGGCCTTCGAGGAGGTTCGCCACCGCCTGCTGGGTCGTGTAGCCGAGAAGGATCGTCGTCAGCGTGATCCCGACCTGAGCGGATGACAGTTCGAGCGACAGTTTTTTCAGGGCCTTAAGGGCGGCGGCGGCTCGAACATCTCCGTCTCGTGCCTTCCGTTCGATCGTCCCCGGGTCGAGGGCAACGAGGGAGAACTCTGCCGCCACGAAGATCGCGGTGCCTGCGGTGAGGAGGACGCCAAACAGGATGAGGAGGATGTCCATGATGACAGTGATGCTACCTCGGACTAAAGGATGTTTATGGCAGATGCTGGTGGCGCGGGTGACACAATCGTGACCCGCTCTTGAAACTGCCTCGTCAACTCATCGCCAGCGGCGCAAAATTGTCCGAGTTTCGAGGGCAGAGGCGGCGCTTGTCACGTGCGTCACCTAAAATGATTGTGTTCCGCAACTCACAGAAAGTAGGGCGACCGCAAGTGTCCGACACAAACACGCGTTCCGACGAGAATTTCGGCGCTAACCAGTGGTTCATCGACGAGCTGTACGCGAAATATCTCGAGGATCGTGGCGCCGTACAGCCGCAATGGCGCGAGCTGTTTATGAGGTGGGAGTCTGAGGGCCGTGAGGCGCCGGATGGTCCCGCCGAAGAGGAGAGCGCATCGTCCCGGCGAGCGCAGCATGATCCTGACAACAGGCAATCAGCGTCTGCGCAATCCCAGGTTCGCTCCGACCTGCCCCCCGCTCCTCCTGTCGTCGCCGCACCTGCGACGACGCCGTACGTCGAGAAGTTCGAGCTCGCTCCCTCGGACGATGACGGGTCCGCATCGACGACGAAACTGCGCGGCGCGGCTGCCCGCACTGTCAAGAACATGGAGTCTTCGCTCGAGATCCCGGTGGCAACGTCCGTCCGCGCGCTACCGGCGAAGGTCATGTTTGAGAACCGCATGGTCATCAACACTCACCTGCGGCGTACTCGCGGCGGCAAGGTCTCGTTCACCCACCTCATCGGCTACGCCATGGTCGAGGCGCTCGTCAAGGTGCCGGATATGAACAGGTCGTACTCGCTGACCGAGGACGGCAAGCCAGCTGTGTTCGAGCCCGCTCACGTCAACTTTGGTCTTGCTATCGACCTGCCGAAACCGGATGGCAGCCGCACGCTCGTCGTGCCCTCCGTCAAAGAGGCCGAAACAATGGACTTCGTCCAGTTCTGGCGCGCCTACGAGGACCTCGTCGAACGCGCGAGGACGAACAGCCTCACGGTGGAAGACTTCCAGGGCACGACGGCGACACTGACGAACCCGGGCGGCATCGGCACCGTCCACTCGATCCCGCGTCTCATGAACGGCCAGGGAACGATCGTCGGCGTTGGTTCCATGAACTTCCCCGCTGAATTTGCGGGTACCTCAGACCAGGCTCTGGCGCGCATGGGAGTCTCCCGCGTCCTCACGCTCACGTCGACCTATGATCACCGCATCATCCAGGGTGCTGCGTCGGGCGAGTTCCTGCGCGAGCTCGAGGAGAAGCTGACGGGCCGGGATGGTTTCTATGACCGGGTGTTCACGGCGCTCCACGTACCGTACGAACCGGTCCGCTGGCAGAAAGACATTGAGTACGACGCGAAGCGGGAGATGGGCAAACCCGCCCGCATCGCCGAACTCATCCACGCCTACCGCTCCCGCGGCCACCTCATTGCGGACACCGATCCGCTGGCCTTCCGCAACAGGCGTCATCCCGACCTCGATATCACCCGCTACGGCCTGACGCTGTGGGATCTCGACAGGTCGTTCCCAACGGGTGGTTTTGCTGGAACGTCGCATCTTCTTCTTCGGGAGATCATCGAGCAGCTTCGCGAATCGTACTGCCGCAATGTCGGCATCGAGTACATGCACATTCAGGACCCCGCCCAGCGCGAATGGTTCCAGGCCCGTCTCGAACGCCCACATATCGAGTTGACCGCCGAGGACCGTCTCCAAATTCTCCGCAAGCTTAATGAGGCCGAAGCTTTCGAGACGTTCCTGCAGACAAAGTATGTCGGTCAGAAGCGCTTCTCGCTCGAGGGCGGAGAGTCCCTTATCCCACTCCTCGACGCGATCCTCGACTCGGCGGCAGACTCCGGACTCGAAGAGGTCGGTATCGCGATGGCGCACCGCGGCCGCCTCAACGTGCTGACGAACATCGCTGGCAAGTCCTACAAGCAGGTCTTCACCGAGTTCGATGGAACCCAGGATCCCCGCTCCGTCCAAGGCACTGGCGACGTCAAATACCACCTCGGCACTGAGGGAACGTACACGGCTCGTTCCGGATCAACGGCGGATGTATACCTGGCCGCCAACCCCTCCCACCTCGAAGCCGTCAACGGTGTCCTCGAGGGTGTCGTGCGAGCGAAGCAGGACAGGATTGACCTGGGTGAAGAGGGCTTCTCCGTCCTCCCAATCCTCATCCACGGTGACGCCGCCTTCGCCGGTCAGGGAGTTGTGACGGAAGCGCTCAACTACAGCCAGTTGCGGGGCTACCGCACGGGCGGCACCATCCACGTCATCGTCAACAACCAGATTGGCTTTACGACCTCCCCCGCCTCCGGGCGGTCCTCGTTCTACCCAACAGACATCGCAAAGGGCCTTCAGCTGCCGATCTTCCATGTCAACGGAGACGACCCCGAGGCGGTGACGGAGGTTGCTCGGCTCGCCTTCGAGTATCGGGAGACATTCCATAAGGATGTCATCATCGATATGGTCTGCTACCGCAAACGCGGCCACAACGAGGGCGACGATCCGTCGATGACACAGCCTGTCATGTACGGCCTCATTGAATCGAAGCGCACGCCGCGCCAGCTCTACACCGAGTCCCTCCTCGGCCGCGGTGCCCTGACGGATGAGCAGGTTAAGGAGCTTGAGACGGAGTTCCACAATATTTTGTCGAATGCTTTCGACGAGGTGCGCGAGTCGGAAAAGGAGACCGGTTACGGCTTCCCACATGTCGACTCCGTCGCTGGCCTCGAGCTACCTCAAGCCCAGCAGGAGGACGCTGGTGTCATCGTCGGCTGGACCTCGGCGACAACTCCGGAGATCATCTCCCGCATCGGAGAAGCACACGTGCGAGCCCCGGAAGGGTTCAACGTCCACCCGAAGATCGAGCAACTGTTCGAGCGGCGCAACAAGATGGCGCGGGAGGGTGACGTCGACTGGGGCTTTGCAGAGCTCATCGCGTTCGGCTCGCTCCTCATCGAGCAGACCCCGGTCCGCATGTCGGGCCAAGATTCGAGGCGTGGCACGTTTGTCCAGCGCCACGCGACCGCTCACGATGTCGTCACGGGCGCTGAATGGACGCCATTGCGCCACCTGACGGAAGATCAGGCGAAGCTGTGGATCTATGATTCCTCCCTGTCGGAGTATGCTGTCCTCGCGTTCGAGTATGGCTATTCCGTTGAGCGTCCAGACGCGCTCGTCCTGTGGGAGGCTCAGTTCGGCGACTTCGCGAACGGTGCCCAGACAGTCATCGACGAGTTCATCTCCTCCGCGGAGCAAAAGTGGAACCAGCGCTCATCGCTCGTCATGCTCCTGCCACACGGATACGAAGGGCAAGGCCCCGATCATTCCTCCGCCCGCATCGAGCGTTTCCTCCAGCTGTGCGCGGATGACAACATGGTCGTCGCCCAACCTTCGACACCCGCGAACTACTTCCACATGTTGCGCACACAGGCGTACCGCCGGCCGCGCAAGCCACTCATTGTCGCAACTCCGAAGCAACTGCTACGTCGCAGGGCAGCCCAGTCGCCGATCGAGGACTTCACCGGTGGGGAATTCAAACCCGTCATCGGTGAGGTTAATCAGAACCTTGACCCCGCGAGCATCACCCGCGTCGTCATGTGCTCTGGTCGCATCTACTACGACGCCGTCGAAGCTCGTGAGAAGCGTGGCGACACGACAACCGCAATCATCCGTCTCGAACAGCTCTACCCGGAACCGCTCGAGCAGGTGACGGAGGCTCTCGCGGCTTACGAGAACGCCGACCTTGTCTGGCTACAGGACGAGCCGCAGAACCAGGGTGCGTGGCCGCATCTCGCACTCAACATGTTCCCCAAGATCGGCTCAGTATCCGTTGTCTCCAGGCCCGCGGCGGCCTCGCCCGCGACCGGCCTCGCGTCGCGCCACGCGGCGGAGAACAAGGAGCTCATGGACCGCATATTCGACCGCTAACAACACGCTGCGGGCGCCCACGGGCGCCCGCAGCCCTCTGTGAGAGACTAAGGCGATGAGCAGGGAAGAATTTCGCATCATGGTCGTCGGCGACGAACTCGTTGCTGGCCGGGGCGATGCACGGGCGATGGGATGGACGGGCCGAGTCATTGCCCGAACCGAATCCCCTATCTCTCTCACCGCTATGGTCCTGCCCATCCCCGGCGAGGACACGCACAGGCTCGCCGAACGCTGGGAATCAGAAGTTGTTCCACGCATGAGTTCCGAGGCGGACAATCGTCTCGTCATCGGTCTCGGCTCGCGCGACATTGACAGCAGCATCTCTCTCGTCCGCTCCCGCCTCAACCTCGCCAATATCCTCGATCAGGCCGCGCGACTGCAGATGCCCGCGTTCGTCGTCGGCCCGCCCCCACGTAGCGATGTTGCGGCCGACAAACTGAGCGACCTATCGAAAGCCTTCCACGATGTCGCGCAACGCCGCGGCGTCCCGTTCGTCGATACGTACCACCCTCTCGCGCACCACGACCAGTGGCAGACGGACATGGCGGATCCCCAGGCATACACACCCCAGCAGGCCGGCTATGGTCTGCTCGCTTGGCTCGTTCTCCACAACGGATGGCACCACTGGCTCGGCCTCGCGTCATAACGGCAGTCACGGCCTAGGAACGACACGTGGGGGACAGCAACTGTCCACCACGTTCCTGTCTGTGCCTATGCCTCGCCAGCAAGATTGAGTGATGACTGATGGCCTGTTTCAGTCGCGATGAAAACGAGGACAATTCGAGAGAGAGTCCGCCACACGTGGGACTGGGCGCGCGTCACATTTGCCGTGAACAGCTCAACGAGGTTCTTCTCCAGGCCGCCATCGAGGTGGAGGAACTCGTCCTTGCGGGCGTCCCTGCCAGCCTTGTGATCGCCAGCAGCCCACGCGCGCGACTCCAAGCGGCACAGCTCGACCATCTTCTCGATCTCGGCGCGGTGCGGTTGATCCCCGATCAGCTCCTCATGGTCGGCGAGGAAGGCCTCGCGGTCCGCTTCGAGCGTGCGCCGCCGTGAACCGCGGGAGTAGACGTCGAGGCTCATGAGAGGACCGTGCGCGAGCGACTCCTGGCCGATCTCCTGAAAGTGCTCCCTCATTTCCTCACCGAACGAGCCGTCCCGAACACCGACGATAAAGTCGTCGGAGCCGTCCCATAGGTCGAGTATGGAACCCCACGCCTTCGAACGCCGTTGGGCGATGCGGGATATCCGAGCCGCATATTCGGGAACTGACACGTCGATCTCCTTGACTTACACGTATGGCCGCACCCCTAAGGCGCGGCCATACAGCAGGCATTTCAGGCGTTGGGACGCTTACCGTGATTGGCTGGGTTCTTCTTACGCGCTTTGCGCTTACGACCACGACGCGACATGGTACCTCCTCAGATAAACAACACGTGCCATGTTAGCACGCCGAACCGGCCACCTAAGCCGCGTGCCACTCAATGCCGTGTCAGATGCGTGACAACTCGAACGCGAAGAGAATCCGGTGCTGGCTCATGGCAGGACCTGCGGATAATTTGCCGCATGTGTTGCTCAGCTTGAGTTGCTTCGGTGCACTCGGGGCACGACTCGGCATGCGCACGTAGCCTGCCCATCTCGGCGTCCTCCATCTCCCGGTCAAGTAGCTCGAACAGGTGGTTGCGGACTTCCGCGCACGTGCAGGGCGCGATTTCTGCCCCCAGTTCCCGTGCAACGTCATCGATACTCTTCATACCTTCGCCTCCGTAGCGTAGCCTCGGTCAGCAGCGTATTGAGCCAGAAGCTCCCGAAGCTGTGAGCGCCCCCGATGAAGGCGGGACATAACGGTGCCGAGCGGGATCTCGAGAATGGTGGCAATTTCCTTGTACGCAAACCCCTCGACATCGGCGAGATAGACCGCCATGCGCCGGTCCTCCGGCAGTGCCGCCATCGCCTCTCGAATTTCCGCGTCGGGAAGGGCGCTGAGCGCCTCGGTCTCCGCGCTACGCATACCCTTCGAATCGTGGGTTGAAGCTGCGTACTCTTGCCAATCCTCAAGCTCACCGGCATCGTACTTCTTCGGCTCACGCTGCTTCTTGCGGTAGGAGGAAATGAATGTGTTGTTGAGGATCCGGTACATCCACGCCTTGAGGTTCGTTCCGTCCTTGAACTGGTGGAACGAACTAAACGCCTTCGCGTACGTCTCCTGGACGAGATCCTCCGCGTCCGCAGGGTTACGCGTCAATCTCATAGCGGCACCGTAGAGCTGGTCGAGGAACGGGAGTGCTTCCCGTTCGAAGCGCTCACGGCGCTCATCGTCCGTCTCATCCGCCGGAGCCCGGCTCAGATCCTCTGTCATTGTCCCCATACTACCTTGATCGTGATATGGGGTGAACGACGGTCAGTCGCTAATCATTCCCCACGGGTGCTCCATCACGCCACACGCGGAAACCCGCCGCGTCCATGAGCACTCCGGTGAGGGGCTGGCCTATGGCGGGGCTCGGCGGCGGTTCGATGCCGATTACTGCACTGGGGGTCCGACACGCGGCTCTTGCCAGCACTGGCGCAGGCACGCCGTGTCCGAGAAGAAGAGCGACCTGGCGTGCCAGGGTAGACGTGCCGCCCGCCAGGGTATGTGTGCCTGCCAGGCGCGCCACGCTGCTGGTGATTGATACGTCGAGCCCGCCAAGCTCATACTGCCCGTCGGGCATGCCAGCACCTGCCATCGCGTCACTCACGAGCGCTACGCCAGCCACATCGTCGAGGTGGATGAGAATATCGGCAACAAGATCGGGATGGACGTGAAGACCGTCGCCAATGAGTTCAACGATCATCTCGCTCCGCCGCGCCGAGGCGAGTAGCTCCCGGACCGGTCCCGGGGCCCGATGGAGAAGGGGCGGCATCGCATTGAACAGATGGGTCGCAATCTGCGCTGGCTTTCCCTGCGACCACGCGGCGACGGCGGAGATGACCGGCCGCACCTCGTCGGCGGTGGCGTTCGTATGACCCCACGACGGTAACGCCCCGTAGTCCGCGAGGAGTTCGGCCGCGTCCATCGCCCCGTCCAACTCGGGCGCGATCGTCACCGTCTTTATCCATCCGCCGCCGGCATCCAGCCACTTCTGCAACTCCCCCAGGTCGATCGGCCGGATCGCAGCAGGGTTTTGCGCGCCCGCCCGGGCGGGGCTGATGAAAGGGCCTTCGAGATGGATGCCGGCGAGGCTGCCGCGATCACACGCGGCCGCGATTGCCTCGATAGCAGGGAGCGGTTCTAAGAGCGAGACGAGTGAACCTATGAGATGAACCGTGCCAGCGCCACGGTGAGTAGCTACCGCGCGCTCGATCGATTCCTCGTCGATGTCGTCCGAGAAGGACGCTCCTCCGCCGCCGTGGCAATGGATGTCGACGAAGCCGGGGAAGAACCATGCGGACGCGCACTCGCTCGCCGGCGGTAGGATGTCGGTGACAATGCCATCATCGAGGACGATGCCCGAGCCAATGACGTCGCCTTCTGAGCTGAGAATCTCCGCGTCAATCCGCATTCGCCGGTGTCAGCTGTGGAACTTCTTGAAGCTGTCGATGAACTCAAGCTGAGATGCGGCGCTTTCGTCGAGATAGACGGTCACATCATCGTGGAGTTGGAGGATCGAACCTGGCCAACGCTGGGACACGGCTCCTTCGACGATGTGCGCGACTGGCTCCGCCTTACGCTCACCGAAGGCGAGGAGCACCACTGACTTCGCGGTCATGATTGTCGCGAGCCCCTGCGTGACGCAATACTCGGGTACCTGTTCGATGTCACCGTCAAAGAATCGCGCGTTGTCCTGCCGTGTCGTGCCCGTCAGGAGACCGACATGCGTGCGAGAGGTAAGCGAGTCGAACGGCTCGTTAAAACCAATATGCCCGTTGCTGCCAAGGCCGAGAATCTGGATGTCGACACCCGGGCCGATGAGCTCGTCGTAGATCCTCGCCGCTTTAACAGGATCTTCCGCCTTCCCGTCCGGTGTCTTGAGGTCGTCCGCGGCAAGCCCCGTCCCGCCGTTGCCGACCAGCTCGTGAAGGAGGACATTGCGGTATCGCTCCGGATGCTCTTCGTCGATGCCAACGTACTCGTCGAGCGCCCACGCGGTACTACCGTGAAGGGTGAACTCACCACGGGCGTACGCTTCGCGCAGGTACCGGTACACCGGTAGCGGCGTCGACCCTGTCGCGACGCCGAGGCGTCCCGGAGGGGTGAAGCCGTCGATGATTTGCTGGGCGGCGAGACGAGACGCCTCGTCAGCCGTATCGCGAATGATGACTCGCATGCTGCTCCTTGCCTATGAGCGGTATCGGCGGTGGACCGACCGTAGCAATGTTCGACTACAGTCGTTATCTCTCCGGTTTATCAGAATGTCGCCACCTCCGGGACCAGATGTGGCGAGGAACGACAAGATTGTCATGGCGCCGAATAGGCTGCTCCAGCCCGGACTCTTCCCGGATAGTGTCTGAGTGCTCGCTGAAGCCGAGATTGTGCGCCATCGCCCGTCATGACGCCTGCGGACCGCCGAAATCGCGGAATGCTGAGCAATCACGCATGCTACCGCCCTGTAAACCCATGACGATCCGCCCGCTGTTCACCATCATCGGTTTCATTTCGGATGACTCTGATATTGAATGTAGACATGAGCATTATCACAGGCCTCGCACGGCCTCTCCTCGCTGTCCCATTCGTCCTCTCCGGTGTCGATGCAGTTCGGCACCCCGACAAGCACGTCGATGCCGTTGAGCGCATCAACCCAACTCTTGAACAGATGGGAGTCGGACCGCTGTCGGAGGGCACCGTCACCAAGGCCACCCGTGCCCTCGGCGGAGTCCGCATTGTCGCCGGTGTCTGCATGGCTCTTGGCAAGAAGCCCCGGCTATCGGCGCTCGTGCTCGCCAAGACAGAAATGGCTCTTGCCGCTGTCCGAAACCCCGTGTGGCTCAGTAGTGGCGAGGAGCGGAAAAAGCACATGGCCGGCCTCGCAGCGTCCGCGGGCCTCGTTGGTGGAGCGCTCGTCGCTGCCGGCGACCGCCGAGGAAAGCCGTCCCTCGGATGGCGTCTCCAGCACCATCGCTCCCACAAGGAGGACCTGAGCGTCCTCGCCGACCGCTACGAAGCCGAACTCGAGGCTCAAAAGGCTAAACTGTCGGAGAAGATCGCTAAAGCCAAAGAAAAGGCAAAGTCCTGACACATAAGTTTCCCGACCCCTGGCCGGCGCCGCATGCAAGCGCGCCGGTCGTTGGTCGTGTCAATGTTCCAAGTTCGAAATCTCTCACCGCCCGACATCTCATCATCGCTGCACTTGCCGACGAACCGTCACGGCTCGTGGGCGCACTGCGCTCACGAGACACGGACCTCATGATGTCGGCACTGCGCTCGATGGGCGTGCGCATCGACAACGATGAGGACGACCTCGTCATCACACCTGGGCGACTCAGCGCTGCACACATTGATGTCGGCCTCGCTGGCACCGTTTTCAGGTTCCTCGCCGCTATCGCTTCCCTGGCAGACGGACCTGTGAGCTTTGATGGTGACGACGCGATGTATCGGCGTCCTATCGGGCCTCTGCTTGACGCACTCGAACAACTCGGGGTCGCGATTGAAGCTGGCGATGGTCCTATGGGACGCACGCTACCGCTGACGGTGCGGGGACCTGCAACGGGCAACTCGGTCACGGTCGATGCCTCCGGCTCGTCGCAGTTTATTTCAGCGCTCCTGCTTCTCGCGCCTCATCTGCCTGAGGGGCTGACGATCACCCACGAGGGCGGCCCTGTCCCGTCCCTCCCCCATGTGACGATGACGGCCGAAGCTCTGCGGGCCGCTGGTGCCGACATTGACGAGAGCCTCGGCCATCGGCCGACGTGGCGCGTCGCTCCGCGCCCGCTGCGACCCGGCACGGTCACCGTCGAGCCCGACTTGTCGAACGCGACGGCATTCCTCGCCGCCGCTGTCGCGACCTCGGGGAAGGTGGAGATCCCTCGATGGCCGTCGACCACGACCCAGGCTGGCGCCCACATCATTCCAATTCTCGAGGCGATGGGGGCGAGGACCGAGCTTCGCGACGGCGTCCTAACGGTGACGGGCCCCGAGACGATCACGGGAATTGACATCAGTCTGCACGAGGCGGGCGAGTTGACGCCGACCGTTGCGGCACTGGCTGCGCTGGCAGATTCTCCCTCACGACTGTCGGGGATTGCCCACCTGCGAGGGCACGAAACGGACCGGCTCGCGGCGATCGCCTCGGAGATCACAAAACTAGGGGGAGCATGCGTCGAGACCCGTGACGGTCTGCTGATCGAGCCGGCACCGCTCCGTGGCGGGATCATCGACTCCTACGAAGACCACAGGATGGCGACGTTCGGGGCGATCATCGGTCTCGCAGTGCCAGGTGTTTCGGTCCTTGATATCGGATGCACGTCGAAAACGATGCCTGATTTCCCTCTCATGTGGGAAGCTCTCGTGCGATGAGGGACACGGGAACTGATGATCCTCGGGTGCGGGTCCGGCCCGGAAGGCGCGGCTCCCGCCCCCGAACGAAGATTCGTCCCGACTATGAGGATGCCCTGACCGCCCGCGTCTATCGCGTCGACAGGGGCCGCTACCATCTCGTCATGGACGACGCTGACGCAAGCGTTGTTGCCATCAAAGCCAGGGAGCTGGGTCGCGGGTCGATCGTCGTCGGTGACCACGTCAAGGTCGTCGGCGACACGTCCGGCCGCAAGGACACTCTTGCCCGTATCGTCGAGGTTCTCGAACGATCTTCAGCACTGCGGAGGACCGCCGAGGAGGGCGAGGCAGCAGGTACGGAGCGCGTCATCGTCGCCAATGCCGATCAGCTCCTCATCATCACCGCGCTCTCTCATCCCGAGCCGCGCACCGGTATGATTGACCGTTGCCTCGTCGCCGCTTATGACGCGAAAATGGAGCCGATTCTCGTCCTCACGAAGGCAGACCTGGCGGACCCTAGCCCCCTGCTCAGCCAGTACTCGGATCTTGACCTGCGCGTCATCATCACGACAATCGATGAGGAAACGGGCGATACACGAGGAGTTGACGACGTCGCACGCGACGTTGCCGGGCACATTTCCGTCCTTATCGGACATTCGGGGGTCGGCAAATCTACCCTCATAAACGCCCTCGTCCCCCACGCTGACCGCGCCACGGGAGAAGTCAATGCCGTGACCGGCCGCGGCAGACACACGTCGTCCTCCGCCATTGCCTTCGACCTACCGGGAGGCGGAATCATCATCGACACTCCTGGCGTGCGCTCGTTTGGTCTCGCTCACGTCGCGCCCGACACGCTCCTCGAGGCATTCCCCGACCTTCTCGAACTCGCTCGCGATTGTCCACGCGGATGCACGCACGCGGCCAGTGAGCCTGAGTGCGGGCTCGATCAGGCAACCGGCCCCACGGCCGCCCGAGTGGAGTCGTTTCGCCGGCTCCTCGAAGCTCGCCACAGCGCTGAACAGTTCTGAGCACCGCGCCGGGCCCGCTTCGTCGTGGCCTAAGCTTGGGGCATGCAGTCTCTTACACGCCTCGGCGACGATCTCAACTTCGCCTCCTCGATCATCGACCAGGTTGACGCGATCACGCTCCCACGCTTCCAGGCACAGGATTTGCAGGTGCGCACAAAACGGGACAACACGGAGGTTACCGACGCTGACGTCGCTGCCGAGCAACGGATCCGTTCGATGCTGTCCAGGTCCCGTTCCCGCGACGCAATCCTCGGCGAAGAGGAAGGCGAGACTGGCTCCGCCTCCCGCCGATGGATCATTGACCCGATCGATGGAACAAGAAACTTCATGCGCGGCGTGCCGGTGTGGGCAACCCTGCTCGCGCTGGAAGAGGACGGCGAGATCGTCATGGGAATCGTCTCCGCTCCTGCCCTTCACAGGCGCTGGTGGGCGGGCAAGGGCCTCGGGGCTTTCACTGGACGAAGCTGGGCCAACGCGAAGCAGATTCGTGTCTCCGACGTCGAACGCGTTTCCGATGCGTCGCTGTCGTACTCGTCGATGGATGGGTGGGCGGCGCGCGGCCAGCTACGCGGATTTCTCCGCCTCGCACAAGAAGCGTGGCGGACTCGCGCCTATGGCGACTTCTGGTCCTACATGCTACTTGCTGAAGGCGCGGTCGACATCGCCTGCGAACCCGAGCTGGAGCTGTATGACATGGCTGCTCTTGTCCCCATCGTCACCGAAGCCGGCGGCATGTTCACATCCGTCACGGGTGACCCGGGACCGTGGGACGGAAACGCCTTCGCCACGAACGGTCCGCTACACGAGGAGGCTCTCGCTATCCTCAATTCGGTCTCAGACGGGCCAGAAACTCTCTAGCAGGCCCGGCACACCATCAGAGGCGGCCGCGTAGCTCCTTGGCGAGTTGTGCTCGCTCGCTCGGGTCATACCAGAGCAAATCCCACTCAGCACATCTGTCGAATGCCTCCGCATCGCCTCGTCGCGCGGCGAGAACATCCTCGGCCGCGGACTCTTCGTCGACAAAAATCGCGGCAATATCCTCCCACGTGATGGGATGGTGTGGCCTGACGAGTGACGGGTAGGCGTCGGTACCGACGTAGGTCGCCTCCGCGTCCGCCGCAGCGACAATGCGGAACGGTTCGTGACCAATGACTGCGATGCTATCGTCGGCCGCAGCGAGCTGGGCGATCATGTCCAGCTCCTCTTCGTCTTCGTCCGGGAACGCCGCACGCAACTGATCTGTCACCGCGTGGGCGAGCGGAACATCGAGAATGTCCTCGTTCAGCCCACTATGTGACATTGTGAAGAAAATCCGCACAGCTCTCTCCATCGCCCTCATCCGCCCCATAAGGCCATCGCACCTTGGTGTACGGCGCCGAGGAGGCTTGAATCTACCTGAAAGCGGTATGCCGTACAATGTACTCCGATAGTAACAAGATGTACTGTTGGGCCTGCGACTGTCGACTGGTAAGTCGCCCGATTCACCAGCGTCGCAGACCATCATGACTCCGTACTCAGTACGGGGTCCCGAAGCGGAGATCGCATATTATGGCCACAAAATTTATGACGATTGCCGATGTCGCTGAAACCCTCAACGTTTCGACGGCTCAGGTCCGATCCCTTATCCACTCTGGCACGTTGCCCGCCATCCAGGTTGGTGGGCGCGGGCAGTGGCGCATCGAGCAGACCGTCCTAGAAAAGTATATTGAGGAAGGCTACGAGGCGACCAGGAGACGCGTGCAAGGTCAGGAGTAGTTGACAATCGACAGATGGGGTCACCGGCGGTGACCCCATCCTGTTTTCCACCATTCCGGTTATAACCGGAATGGGTCCCATGAGTGTCATGGTAGTAGTTAGGTCTCAGATCGTGCACTGACGCACGATTTCACGCGATATCGTACGCAGGAGGCGGGGCCTTGCCAGACACACTTTCAGCAACCGAAGCTCGGGCAGATTTCGTTCACGCGCCCACGCGACGCGTCAAAGTCGCACCGGGCGGTCCGCCAGACCCGACCCCGATTGTCCGCGCCATCGCCGCCGCCGCAGTCGAGGTTCTCAACGGCCACAGGTCCGTGCGACAGCTTCAGCGCTGGCTCGCCCCGCACATCTACATGGCCCTCGCGCAGCGGGCAGGCATCGCCTCCCGCTGCGGCAAGCGAATTAGCCTGCCCGCACGCGTCATTTCATCGCGCACGTGTTTTCCCACACCACTCGTGTGCGAGGCCGCGGTCGTCGTCTGGGACGTCAATCGACCGCGGGCGTGCACGGTGAGGTTGGAGATACACCGAGGGCGATGGCGGGCCAACGCCCTCGACGTCATCTAGCGCCTACGCTTCTTCGCCGCGCGGCGCTGGGCCCGGTTTCCACCCGCACCGACCGCCGTAGGCTTTGGCTCGCCGTCGCTTTCCTTATTCGTCCGCATGAGAGACTTGGGCCGTTCAAGGGATAGCACCTTGTCGGCTGCCTCCTGGCGGCGCGCCATCGCCGTCGTGTCATCCTCGGCTTCCACCGCCGTCATGACGTCCTGCTCGGCCTCCTGCTCAGATGGCATCTTGATGCCGAACAGGTAGCGGACGGTCTCTTCCTTGATCGCGACGGACATGGCCTGGAACATGTCATAGCCTTCCCGCTTGTACTCGACCAGCGGGTTCCTCTGGGCCATCGCCCGCAGGCCAATGCCCTCCTTGAGGTAGTCCATTTCGTACAGGTGCTCGCGCCACTTGCGGTCGAGGACGGACAGGAGGACGCGGCGCTCGATCTCCCGCATCTGCTCCTCACCCAACTCGGCCTCTCGTTCTTCGTACTGGGCGTGGATGTCCTCATCGAACTCGGTGACGAGGCGTTCAACCGTGAGCCGGTTCTTTGCCCCCACATCCTCCATGAGTTCTTCCGGTGTGAAGGAGGGACGGTAGATCGACTTCATGTCGGTCCACAGCGCGTGCAGGTCCCAATCGTTAGGGTCGCCGACAGCGTGACCCGCGACAACGTCGGCCACAACCTGAGTCATGTACGACTGGATCGAGTCGGCGAGGTCTTCACCCTCGAGGATTTCGCGACGCTCAGTGTAAACGGCGGAGCGCTGGTCCGACATGACATCGTCATACTTGAGGACATTCTTGCGAATGTCGGCATTGCGCGCCTCGATCGCGGTTTGAGCCGATTCGATGGACTTCGCGAGGATCTTGAACTCCAGCGGTTCATCTGCCGGGTACGACTCAGGGTTGAGCATCCGCGACGCAAGACCAGTGGAGAACAACCTCATGAGGTCATCCTCCAGCGAGAGATAGAAGCGCGATTCACCCGGGTCACCCTGACGGCCGGAGCGACCGCGTAGCTGGTTGTCGATGCGGCGAGACTCATGGCGCTCGGAGCCGAGGACGTAGAGTCCGCCAAGCTCCTTGACCTCGTCGTGTTCGCGGGCGACGGCTTCCTTCGCGGCCTCGAGAACCGCAGGCCAGGCCTCTTCGTAAGCTTCCGGGTTCTCGGCCGGGTCGAGACCCTTCTCGTGCATCTGCTCGACAGCGATGAACTCGGCGTTACCGCCAAGCATGATGTCGGTGCCTCGTCCGGCCATGTTCGTCGCAACCGTGACGGCGCCCTTACGGCCCGCCATGGCGACGACCGCGGCCTCACGCTTGTGATGCTTTGCGTTAAGCACCTCGTGCTTAACCTTGCGCTTTGTGAGCATGGTCGACAAGAGTTCGGACTTCTCCACCGATGTCGTGCCGACGAGAACTGGCTGGCCCTTCGCGTTGCGCTCCGCGATATCGTTGACGATCGCAGTGAACTTCGCCTTCTCCGTCGGGTAGACGACGTCGGTCTGGTCGATGCGAATCATCGGCATGTTCGTCGGAATGGGAACGACGCCGATATCGTACGTCGAAGCGAACTCCTCGGCTTCGGTCTCCGCCGTTCCAGTCATGCCCGAGATTTTGTCGTACAGGCGGAAGTAGTTCTGGAGGGTGATCGTGGCGAGAGTCTGGTTCTCCGCTTTGATCTTGACACCCTCCTTCGCTTCGATTGCCTGGTGCATGCCTTCGTTGTAACGCCTGCCCGGCAGGACGCGACCCGTGTGCTCGTCAACAATGAGGACCTCACCGTCGAGGACGATGTAGTCCTTGTCCTTCTTGAACAGCTCTTTGGCCTTGATCGCGTTATTGACGTACCCAATAAGAGGGGTATTGGCGGACTCGTAGAGATTCTCGATGCCGAGCTGATCCTCGATCTTGTCGATGCCGGGCTCGAGGATTCCGACGTTACGCTTCTTCTCATCGACTTCGTAGTCGATGTCTTTGCGTAGCTTCGTCATGATGCGGGCGAACTCCTCGTACCACTTGTTCGCGTCGCCTTCAGCGGGGCCAGAGATGATGAGAGGGGTGCGAGCCTCGTCGATAAGGATCGAGTCGACCTCGTCGATGATGGCGAAGCTGTGGTCACGCTGAACGAGCTCGTCAACTTTCCAGGCCATGTTGTCGCGCAGGTAGTCGAAGCCGAACTCGTTGTTCGTGCCGTACGTGATATCGGCTGCGTACTGCTCGCGCCTTTGCGCGGGCGTCATTCCCGACGTGATGCAACCCGTTGTCATACCGAGGAAGCGGAACACGCGGCCCATGAGCTCTGACTGGTAGCTGGCGAGGTAGTCGTTGACGGTGACAACATGGACGCCCTTGCCGGAAAGGGCGTTGAGATAGGCGGGCAGGGTCGCGACGAGCGTCTTACCTTCACCCGTCTTCATCTCGGCGATGTTTCCCAGGTGAAGGGCCGCACCACCCATGATCTGCACGGAGTAGTGCCGCTGGCCGAGAGTGCGGCTCGCAGCCTCACGCACAACCGAGAAGGCTTCGGGTAGGAGACCGTCAAGCGTCTCGCCATCCTCAAGCCGCTCGCGGAACTCATCGGTCATCGCCCTCAGCTCCTCATCGGAGAGGTCGACGTACGAGTCTTCGAGCGCGTCCACCTGTTTAGCGATGGTCTGAAGCTTCTTCAGGATGCGACCTTCGCCGGCGCGAAGAATCTTATTGAGGATCTTTGACACGTGCTCTCCTGGGGTCCGACAACTGTCAATTATTGTACGTGCTAGACGACGACCCGCCCGAGTCCGTGCGGAACCCGGGCGGATATTCACCGCTCAGCTGAGCGGTCAGCTGATGCGGTCAACCATGAGTCTCGCGAACGCAGTGAGACCGTTCTTGACATCTCCATCGGGAATAGGGTCGAGGACCTCAATGGCGGAGTCTGACCACTCGCGGGCGAGGTCCCGCACGTCGTCCATGACGTCATGGCCACGCAGCAGAGCAACAGATTCGTCGACTGTGTCATCTCTGATATCTCCCGCGAGAAGGTCGAGGATCTGCTGTCCGACCTCGTCGATCTCGCCAGCGGCAGCGCGCTCCCTGAGCAAGAGGATCGGCATTGTCTCGACACCCTCGCGCAAGTCCGTGCCCGGCGTCTTGCCGGTGACATCTCCGTCCGACATGATGTCGATGACATCATCGGCGAGCTGGAAAGCGACTCCGACCCGTTCTCCGAACTCTGCGACCGCATCCGCATGCTCGCGGCTCCCGTTTGAGGAGAGCACCCCGTACCGCGCCGAAGCGGCAATGAGAGAACCGGTTTTCTCCGCGAGGACGTGAATATAGTTGTCGCGCGCACTCACGTCGTGCGGCGCGCCGAGGGTTTCTCGGAGCTGGCCGAAGCACAGACGCTCGAAAGTCACCGCGTGCAACTTCACCGCCTCAGGCCCAAGTTCAGCGACGAGGGCCGACGCCTTCGCGAAGAGAACATCGCCCGCGAGGATGGCAGCCGAGTTCCCGGCGAGCTGTTGCGCCGAGACCACTCCCCTCCTCATCGGAGCATCATCCATGACGTCATCGTGGTAGAGCGTCGCCAAATGGGTCAGCTCGACCACCGTCGCGGAGATCTCCGTCGCCTCGTTCGCCGAGTCGGGGCCGAGGAATGACGTGAGGCCACACAGGGCCGGGCGCAAGCGCTTGCCACCTGCCGATGCCAGATGCTTCGTCAGCTCGTCGATATCCGGCTCGGGCGAGCGCACGACCTCCTGGAGGCGTGTTTCCACATTCTCCAGAAGCGCCGTCAGGCGGTCGTTGAGACGACCGGTCGCGCTGGCGAGTTCCGTGATCACGGGAGCAGTACCGCCGCTTCCCCGAAGAACTCCAAGACCGGCCCGGGCACGACACCGAGGGCAATCGTCGCGACCGCTGCAAGCGCAATAGCAACAAGCGTCATGCCTTCGGATGCGATGACCGTCGTTCTGTCGTCAGGCTCGGTGAAGAACATAAGAACGACGAGCCTGAAGTAGAAGTACGCGGTTGCTGCTGAGGCGAGGACAGCAATGAGGACGAGCGGCCATGCCCCGCCCTCAATACCAGCGACGAAGGCAGTGAACTTCCCGACGAAGCCGCCCGTGAGCGGTATGCCGGCGAAGGACAGGAGGAAGATGAGCATCGCGACAGCCAGGGCGGGCTTCCGTTTCGCGAGTCCCGCGTAAGACTCGAGCGACGTCGCCTCGCCCGTGATATTCCCTGCCGAGTCCTTCTCCCGCACGAGAGTGACGACGCCGAAGGCGCCGACCGTGGCCACGCCGTAGGCGAGCAGGTAGAAGAGCGTCGCGCTGAGACCGGACTCCTGGAACGAGGTGACCGCGATGAGGACAAAGCCCGCGTGCGCGATCGAGGAGTACGCAAGCATACGCTTGATGTCTTTTTGGACGATACCGAGAACCGTACCGACAATCATCGTCGCGATGATGACGGTCCATAGGAGGATCTCCAGGTCCGCCTCCATACCAGGAGCGATGACGTAGAGGAACCGGACCATCGCCCCGAAGGCTGCGACCTTGGTTCCCGCCGCCATGAAACCGGTTATCGGGGTGGGTGCGCCCTGGTAGACGTCTGGTGTCCACGAATGGAACGGCACAGCGCCCACCTTGAACAGCAGTCCGATGAGGACGAGCGCAATACCGACGATGAGCATCCAGTCCATGCCGACAGCCACGGTCGTCGCAGCTGCGACCTCGGAGTAGCGGATCGAGCCGGAGAAGCCGTAGAGCAGAGAAATGCCCATGAGGAAGAACGCTGACGAGAAGGCCCCGAGCAGGAAGTATTTGAGTGCCGCTTCCTGGGAAATGAGCCTCTTCCTGCGCGCCATGGCTGACAGAACATAGAGCGGTAGCGAGAGCACCTCGAGTGCGATGAACAGCGTCAGCAGGTCACCCGCTGCGGGGAACACCATCATGCCCGTGACGGCGAAGAGGACGAGCGGGTACACCTCGGTCTGTTCGACGCCCGCCCGAGTCAATTCACGTTCCTCGGGTGAGCCCGGACGGGCTGCGGCTGACGCCGCGAAGGCGCCCTCCCTCGTCTGGGTCCGGTCCGCGATGATGAACGCGGCGACCAAGCTCGAGATGAGGACAACACCCTGGGCTGCGAGAGTGAAGGGATCTTCGATGAGCTGCCCACCAACGACGGTCTGCGCACCACTGGCCTCAACCTCGGTCCACCGCCATACGACTGCGACAAGGGCCGCAGAAAGGGCGGCAAACGTGATCGTCACCTGGATCGGTCGGCGCGAACCGCGAGGCGCGAACGCCTCGATGATCACTCCGAGGACCGCGGCCCCCATGACGATGATGACTGGCGCGAGAGCGGCCCAGTCGATGACTGGGGTCACAAAGCTATTCACTTGAGATTCCCTTCGGTGAGCGCGGACGCGGTCGACGAGTCATCGAGGTGTGCGACCGACTGTTCGGCGACAGGCTGGACCAGGTCAATGACCGGGCCCGGCAGGAAGCCGAGCGCGAGCATACCGGCCGTGAGCACGCCAACGACCGTCTTCTCCGCCGCGCCGAGGTCCCTAGCCTCGACATCCGGGCGTGGTCCCGTGAACACGCGCTGGTAGGGCAGGAGGATGTAGAGGGCTGCGAGGATGACGCCGAGGACAGCGAGCCCGCCGATGATCTTCGAGACGGAGAACGTTCCGACAAGGACCATGAACTCGGGCACAAAACCCGACAGTCCGGGTAGCGACAGCGTCGCGAGGCCTGCGACGAGGAAGCCGCCCGCAAGAACCGGGGTGACGCGCTGCCAACCGCCGTAGTCCTCGATGCGCTGCGAACCGCCCCGCTTCGCCATGTAGCCGACGATGAGGAACAACGCCGCCGTGCCGACGCCGTGCGCGACCATATAGAGGATCGCGCCGGTCATTGCCGTCTCGGAGCCGGAGAAAATGCCCATGACCATGAAACCAAAGTGCGACACCGACGTGAACGCAATGAGGCGCATGAGGTCACGAGAGTAGATGGCGACGAAGCCGCCCCACAGGATGGAGATGAGGGCAAGGACCATGATGATCATTGCCGCATCCGAGGACGCGCCCGGGAAGAGCGGGAGGCAAAGCGCGATCATCCCATAGGTGCCGACCTTGTCGAGGACGCCAACAAGGAGTGCCGACGTGCCGGCCGGTGCCTCTTCCGTCGCGTCCGCGAGCCACGTGTGGACCGGGAACATCGGCGCCTTCACCGCGAATGCGATGAAGAAGGAGAGGAACATGAGCATCTGCGCGGTCTGAGATCCGGTGACCGCGCCCGCGAGGTTGGCGATAAGGAAACCCTCGGGGCCGCCCGGGCCCGCCACGTAAACCGCGACGACGCCGACGAGCATGATGAGACCACCCGCGAGGGAGTACAGCAGGAACTTCAGCGCTGCCGCCTTCCTCTTCGGGCCGCCATAGGAGCCGATGAGGAAGTAAACCGGGATGAGCAACGCCTCGAACAGCACGTAGAACAGGAAGACGTCCTGAGCCGCAAAGATGCCGATCATGACTGCTTCGAGGGCGAGAACCCAGGCGATGTAGCCTGCATCTCGACGCCCTGCCGCCTCCTCCGCGGGCCGCAGGAAGCGATCCGATTCGGCGGTGAGAATGACGAGTGGGACGAGGAGAACGGACAGAGCGATCATGACCGCCCCCATGCCGTTGACGCCCCACGCGATCGAGACCCCGATGGACGGCATCCACGAATATGTCTCGGCGACCTGGACTGTGCCGGCGTTACCGGTGTCGAACTCCGTGACGAAGGCAATGATGGCGCCGAGTGCGACGAGAACTGACACGACCAGCCCGTAGGCCTTGGCGTGCCGGTGCAGTGACTTCGTGAACGCAAGAACGATCGCCGCCGCCAGAGGCACGAGGATCAGGACAGTCAGCCAGGGAAAGGCTGCCGCTTGTGAGGTATTCATTTACTCTCTATTCCTCCAGTCCTGGTCAGATCCGCGCCAGCAGCGCAAGGGCGATGACGACGACAACACCGAGGGCCATGAGCCCGGCGTAGGTTCGTGCGTAACCATTTTGGATCTTTCCGACGCTACGGCCGACAGAGCCGAAGCTCCGAGCGACCGCCATGACAATGCCGTCAATGACTCCCCTATCGGCCGCACCCGTGCCGCGTGTGAGCCACTGGCCCGGGAGCATGACAAGCGATTCGTTGACGGTGTCCTGATACAGGTCGTTCCGCGCCGCGACGACGACAGCGTTCGCGGCAGGTGCCGTCACCGGAACGTCGCGACGCACGTACATGACGTAGGCGACGGCAACTCCGATGGCGACAAGGGTGAGCGTCAGACCGATGATGACCGCGATCGGGATGACAGGGTCTTGGTGATCCACGACGCCGGTGACGGGCTCGAGGAAGGTGACGAAGCGATCGCCCGCGTCGAGGAACCAGCCAAGTCCGACTGAGCCGACCGCGAGAATGATCATCGGAATCGTCATGAGGGCCGATGACTCGTGCGGATGCCGTGCATCCGGACCCTGCGACGACCAGCGGGGTTTGCCGTGGAACACCATAAAGAAGAGCCGCGACATGTAGAACGCTGTCAGCCCTGCGACGAGGAGCGTCGCCGTGCCGAACACCCAGGGGCGCCAGCCTTCGCCGACAAAGGCGGCCTCAATGATGTAATCCTTCGAGTAGAAGCCCGATAGGAACGGGAAGCCGATGATGGCAAGGTAGCCGAGCCCGAAGGTCGCCCATGTGATCTTCATGTGCTTCCACAAACCGCCGAAGCGTCTCATGTCGACGTCGTCGTCCATGGCGTGCATGACCGATCCTGCCCCGAGGAACAGGCCAGCCTTGAAGAAGCCGTGGGTCACAAGGTGGAAGATGGCGAACGCCGCACCGATCGGACCGAGGCCCGCAGCCAGCATCGTGTAACCGATCTGCGACATGGTCGAGGCCGCGAGGACCTTCTTCATGTCGTCCTTCGCGGCGCCAACAATGGCTCCGAAGATCAGCGTGATGACGCCGACAATCGCGACGAGCACCTGAGCGGTCTCAGCACCCGCGTAGATGAAGTTCGAGCGAACCATGAGGTAGACACCGGCGGTGACCATCGTCGCCGCGTGGATGAGGGCGGAGACGGGGGTTGGGCCCGCCATCGCATCCCCCAGCCAGGCTTGGAGCGGGAACTGCGCGGATTTGCCGGTTGCGCCGATGAGGAGGAAGATCCCGATCGCGGTGAGTGTCGCCTCACTTGCGCCACCCACCTCACCTGCGACGCCATCAAAGGTGACGGTGCCGAAGGACGCGAACATCGTCATCATCGCGAGCAACATACCCATGTCACCGACACGGTTCATGATGAACGCCTTCTTGCCTGCGGTCGCATATTCCGGAACCTGGTTCCAGAATCCGATGAGCAGGTAGGAGGCAAGGCCGACGCCTTCCCATCCAACGAAGAGGACGAGATAGGAGTTGCCGAGGACGAGCAGGAGCATCGCCGCGACGAACAGGTTGAGGTACGCGAAGAACCGCGTCTTGTCCCGGTCGTGCGCCATGTAGGCAACTGAATAGATGTGGATGAGGGTACCGACGAAGGTGACGAGGAGGAGGAAGGTGATCGACAGCGGATCAACCCTCATGCCTAGCTCGACGTCGAGCTCAGAGCCCGGGAGCCACTGGTAGAGCGTGACATTTTGAACTCGCTCCGATGCGTCCCGACCGAATAGTTCTAGCGCCGCCATCGTCCCGACAACAAGCGCGCCACCCGAGGCTCCAACACCGAACCAGTGACCCCAGGACCGCGCCCTGCGGCCGAGCACGAGCAGAACCCCCGCTGACACCAGCGGGATGGCCACTGCGAGCCAGATGAGCGACACGTTGCCGGTCGCCTCGATTGCGTTGACGTTCACAATCTACCCCCGTCAGTTCTTCAGCAGGTTGGGAGCGTCAAGGGACGCCGACCTGCGGGTTCGGAATATTGACACAACGATCGCGAGGCCGATAACGACCTCAGCCGCGGCGACGACCATGACGAAGAACGCCAGAGTCTGCCCCGTGATGTCGCCATGCATGCGGGCGAAGGTCACGAGCGATAGGTTCGCCGAGTTGAGCATGAGCTCAACCCCCATGAGGGCAATGATCGCGTTACGCCTCGTCAGCACCGCGGCTGCACCGATCGCAAACAGAATAAACGCCAGGATGACGTAGTTCATGAGGCTCATTGCTGGTTCTCTTCCTTCGCAGAGTCCGGCTTGATCTCTTCAGCTTCCTGATGCTCTCGAGCCGTGGGGACGTCGTCGGACTGCGCCTCATCAAAGAACGCGGGCTCGGAGCCTTCCAGCTCCGTCGACTGCGTGGGGGCGGAGACGGCACGCTCGCCGGGCATACCAGGCAAGCCGACCTGTCCGATCGCGCCAAACGTCGTCGGACCGTCCACCGAGGGGCGCGTGTCCGATGCGCGGGCGATGCGCTCGACCGTTGCCGGCGAGATCTCGCCAACTGTGCGAGCCTGGCCGCGGATCCGGAGGATTCGAGAGACCGACTCCTCGACCGGTTTACCTCCCGCTGTGAGTGCCGGGTTCGCAGACGAGTTCGACTCGGCAAAGACGCCCGCGTTGGGTAGCTGGCCCGGGTGGATGCCCTGCTCCGCGTAGACCTTCATCTTCTCGTTTGCGACATCGAGCTGCGTCTTGCGGGGAGCGAGCCTCTCGCGGTGCGTCAGCGTCATGGCGCCGAGTGCTGCAGTGATGAGAAGCGCGCCCGTCAGCTGCATCGGAACGACGTGATCGCCGAAGATGTTGACGGCAACCGCGACCGGGTTCGACTCGGCATTAGCTTCCTCAAGGCCAAAGGGTTGAGGAGTATCGGAGCTCGCAACCGCGGCGACAAGGAGGACAATGATGCCGATCGCACCAAGTCCTGCAATCCACCGCTGCCCGCGCAGAGACTCGACGATCGAGTCGGATGAATCGACGCCGATGAGCATGAGCACGAAGAGGAACAGCATCATGATCGCGCCCGTGTACACGATCACCTGGACAACGCCGAGGAACGGTGCCTCGAGCGCCGTGTAGAAGATCGCAAGAAGAACCATGACGAAAATGACCGAGACGGTCGCGTACACTGCCTTTTTCGCGAAAAGTAGCCCGAGACCAAGGAGGACCATGACGGGGGCGATGACCCAGAAGAGGATCGTCTCGCCCGTGGAGACAGCACCGGTTTGATCGATCGCGGTGCTCAGAAAAGGATTCACTTCGCTGCCTCCTCAACGGGGCGCGCTGTCTTCAGCGTCGGATCGTCGGGTCGCCTCTGCGCGACCCAATCGATCTGAGCCTGGGTCGGACCCGTGATCTCATTGCGGTAGTAATCGTCATCGTCAGTGCCCTCGACCATCGGGTGGGGAGGTGCAAGCATGCCGTCCAGCATTGGCGCAAGCAGATCCTGCTTATCGAAGATGAGCGACTCGCGGCTTTCCCCAACAAGGTCATCGAACCCGTTCGTCATCGTCAGGGCCCGGGTTGGGCACGCCTGGATGCAAAGGCCGCAGAGGATACAGCGCAGGTAATTGATCTGGTACACAATGCCGTACCGCTCCCCTGGCGAATACTGGCCGTCCGGGGTGTTGGTGCCCGCTTCGACATAGATCGCGTCCGCTGGACACGCCCACGCACACAGTTCGCAACCAATGCAGCGCTCCAAACCATCCGCATACCGGTTGAGCTGGTGGCGGCCATGGAAGCGCGGTTGCGTCGGAGTCCTCTTAAACGGGTACTCTTCCGTCACCACTGGTCGGAACATCGACGAGATCGTCACGCCGAAGCCAGCCACAGGCGCGAAGAATTTCCCAATCGGACCCTTCTTCGACGGGCTATACAGTGCCGGATCAATCGGGCGGCGCTCCGGCTTCGAGTTTTGGTCACTCATCGGAACCTGCCTCCTTTGCTGTTGACGTGTAGGCGGGTGCGCGCTTCGCTCGCGGCGACGGCGGGAGCGACTGTCCAGGCATCGGCGGTGCCGGGAATCCTCCTGCGAACGCATCGAACTCTGTCTGGTCCTCGTCCGGCTGCTGAGTCTCGTCGTCCTTCTTGCCACCATCGACGAACCACAGGACTGCGAAGAGCACGAGGAAGATCGCCGCAAGAACGATGAGGATCGTTCGCGTATCGAGGTCCGTGAACGAACCGACTCCCTGAATGATCGCAACCGCGACCAGCCAACCGAGAGCGACAGGGATGAGGACCTTCCATCCGAGCTTCATGAAGTGGTCGTAACGCATCCTCAGGAGAGTGCCGCGGATCCACACAAGGAGGAACATGAAGAACCAGATCTTGATGATGAACCACAGCATGGGCCACCAGCCCTCGTTGAACATGCCGTCGTTGATCGCTGACAGCGGCCACGGCGCGCGCCATCCGCCAAGGAAGACGACGGTCGCAACTGCGGACACGTTGATCATGTTGATGTACTCGGACAGGTAGAACCACGCGAACTTCATCGACGAATATTCCGTCGTGTGACCAGCAACTAGCTCGCCCTCGGCCTCGGGGAGGTCGAATGGCAACCGGTTGACTTCGCCCACCATGGAGATGAAATACGTGATGAAGGCCGGTAGCGCGATGAACGCGTTCCACAGGCTGACCTGGCTCTCGACCAGCGACGACGTCGACATCGTGCCGGAGATGAGGAAGACCGAGGCGAGCGAGATACCCATGCCGAGCTCGTACGAAATGACCTGGGCGGCGCTACGGACGGCGCCGAGGAGCGGGTAGGTCGAGTTCGCTGACCAGCCGCCGAGAACGAGTCCGTAGACACCGAGTGCAGCGATTGCGAGGACGTACAGCATCGCGACCGATGAGTCGGCGAGCTGTAGCGGCGTCTCAATGCCGAACATCGACACCTGTGGGCCGAATGGCATGACCGCGAAGATCGAGAACGCACACGTGGCCGCGATGATCGGAGCGAGGAAATAAATGACCCGGTCTGCGCCCTTGAGCCAGAAATCCTCCTTGATCATGAGCTTGATCGCGTCGGCGAAGGCCTGGCCGAAGCCCATGAAGCCCGTGACATTCGGGCCGAGACGTGTCTGCATGCGGCCGAGCCCGCGTCGCTCAACCCAGAGGGCGAGAATGACGGACATGATGAGGAACAGGACGATGAAGACTGCCTTAATGAGCCAAATCCACCAGGTGTCCTGGGAGAAATCGGCCACCGGCTGTGCCATTTCCGTGGGAAGCATAAACATTATTTGACCTCCGCCGTCAGAGACACGATGCCGCCCGGCTGGGCGCCCAGGTCAGCCACGTGGCAACCCGGGGACTTCTTTGGAAGCCACACAACCCTGTCTGGCATGTGCGACAGGACGACCGGTAGCGTGACGGAACCCTTCGGCCCCGTGACCGTCACACGATCGCTGATCCCAAGAGATTCGGCTGTACCCGGCGAGAGCCGAGCAACCGACCGATGAGCGGTGCCCGCGAGGTGCGGTTCGAATGCCTGCAACCTGCCATCGTCGATCATGAGGCTCCACGTCGCAAGGACAGCCTCGCCCTCAGCGGGAGCGGGGGCCGAATCAGCGCCAACACGTGGGCGCTCGATGCGCTGACCATCCCAATCGGCGAGCTCACGGTACTCGGCGTGGACATCCTTGAGGTTGAGCAGGCCGAGATCCTTATCCATTTCATGCGCGAGCTCGACAAGGACCTGGCGGTCGGTGAGTGCAGTCGACGTGAGTACCTGGCCGAAGGGCCGCTCGCGCCCCTCCCAGTTGATGAACGTTCCGCCCTTCTCGACCGGAGGTGCGACCGGGAAAACGACGTCCGCCTTCGCGGTGATCTCCGACCGGCGTACCTCGAACGAGATAACGAACGGAGCCGCGTCGAGGGACTGCGCTGCCCCTGCGGGCAGGTCGGCGAGTTCGACACCGGCAGAGATGAGGGCGAGCTTTCCGGACTTTGCCGCCTCCAGCATCCCCTCCGTGTTGAGACCAGCATCGCCCGGGACACTCGCGTCCCACGTGACGCCAGCATCGACCCGTGCCTGGCTGTCAGCGACCGGACGGCCACCGGGAAGCATGAGCGGTACGGCGCCAGCTTCGACCGCAGCGCGGTCACCCGCACGGCGCGGAACCCACTGGACTCGCGCGCCGGTGCGATCGGCGAGGTCAAGAACCGCGGACAGGGTGCCCGGGGTTTCAGCGGCGCGTTCACCGACGAGAATGACGCCGCCCTTGAGCCGACCGTGAAGCGCCTTCAGGTGCTCCTGCGATGAGTCCGCTGTCACGGCAGACATAACCGTCGGTTCGGTGCCGGGGGCGGAAGTGATGAGCGTCGCCGCCATCTTCAACGAGCTACGGGTGGCGTAGGGCGCGAGGACCGAGACCGACGTCGTGCCGGCGAGGACACCCTTGCGCAGGCGAAGGAAGATCGAGCCGCACTCCTCTTCTGGTTCAAGACCAACGAGGAAAACATGCCGGGCAGTTTCGATGTCGGCGTAGGTAACACCCAGTCCACTACCGACAACGGTTGATGCGAGGAATGCATCCTCTTCAGCGGTAGAAACCCGAGTGCGGAAATCGATGTTGTTCGTGCCAAGGACTGTGCGGGCGAACTTCGAGTACGCGTAAACATCCTCGAGCGGTAGACGGCCGCCGGTCAAAACACCGACCTGCTCCGCGTTCTCAAGCCCGCGAGCTGCGACATCCATCGCGTCAGCCCACGATGTCGGGACGAGACTGCCGTCTTCGTCGCGGACGAGCGGCACGGTGAGGCGATCCTCGCCCTGCTGCCAACGGAAGGCGAACCGGTCCTTATCGGTGATCCACTCCTCGTTAACTTCGGGATCGTTGCCAGCGAGGCGGCGGACAACCGTTCCGCGTCGGAAGTCGACGCGGATTTCGGAACCCGATGCGTCGTGCTCGGTTACCGAGGGAACAGACACGAGGTCGAAGGGGCGAGCCCGGAAGCGGTACGCCGCCGAGGTCAGGGCACCGACAGGGCAGATCTGGATTGTGTTACCCGAGAAATAGGAGGAGAAGGGCCTGCCCGACTCGTCCATCTCTCCCGGATCGATTGGCCCCGGCTTCATGCCGACCATGAGCGCGGCGTCACCCATGGGGCCAACCGTCTCGAACGTGCCTACCGGCTCTTCGACCTCGTTGCCATCGGAGAAGCCGAGAATGCCGGCATCGAAGTTGCCGATCTGAGAGCCGTGCAGTCCATGCACCTCGTAGGACGGGCTACCCCCGGAGCGTCCCTGCAGCTGAATGAACGGATCGCCAGCAATCTCCGACTGGAACCGGGTGCAACGCTGGCAAAGGATGCAACGGTCACGGTCGAGCAGGATCTGGGACGAGAGCTTGATCGGCTTCGGGAAGGTTCGCTTGACATCGGTGAAGCGGGACGTCCCACGCCCGTCCGACATTGCCTGATTCTGGAGCGGGCATTCACCGCCCTTGTCACAGACGGGGCAGTCCAGCGGATGGTTGATAAGGAGGAACTCCATGATCCCGGTCTGAGCCTTGTCGGCCACGTCGGAGGACTTCTGGGTATAGACCTCCATGCCCTGGCTGACCGCCTCCGCGCAGGATGCGACGGGCTTCGGCCCCTTCGCGAGCGTGCCATCCCGGCCCGGGCGGGCAACCTCGACGAGGCACTGTCGGCAGGCGCCTGCTGGCTTGAGGAGGGGATGATCGCAGAACCTCGGAATACGAATACCGAGCTGCTCGGCTGCGCGAATGATGAGCGTGCCCTGCGGCACGGCAACGTCCTGGCCGTCGACCTTGATGGAGACGAGGTCGGTTTCAGTCGCTGTCATGAGACACCTACTTCGGTGAAGAGTGCGGACTTTTCGTACGGGAAGAGTTCCCAGGCAGGCGTGTGGACGCCCTGCTCAAACTCCTCGCGGAAGAGAGCGATGCCCGACTGGATCGGAACTGCAGAGGCGTCGCCGAGCGCGCAGAATGAACGGCCCGCAATGTTGCCGGCGATCTCATTCAGCATGTCGATGTCGGTCGGTAGTCCCTTGCCAACCTCCAGGCGGTGCATGACCTGGCGCATCCAGAATGTGCCCTCGCGGCACGGTGTGCACTTGCCGCACGATTCGTGCTGGTAGAAGTCAGTCCAGGCGCGGACGACACGGACGACCGACGTCGTCTCGTCGAACACCTGCAGTGCGCGGGTGGCGAGCATGGAACCCGCGCCGACGACCTCCTCGTACCCGAGCGGCACGTCCAGGGCATCGGGGCCGAGAATTGCGGTCGACGATCCGCCGGGCGTCCAGAACTTGAGTTCATGGCCCTCACGGATACCGCCTGCCATCTCGAGCAGTTCGCGCATCGTAATGCCGAATGGAGCTTCGTACTGACCTGGGTTCTTGACATGGCCAGACAGGGAGAAGAAGCCGTGGCCCTTCGATCGCTCCGTGCCCATTCCGGCGAACCAGTCGGCGCCATTCTTGATGATGCCGGGGACAGACGCGATGGTCTCAACATTGTTGACGACCGTCGGGCGAGCCAGGTAGCCCTTGACCGCAGGGAACGGCGGTTTGAGGCGGGGCTGACCGCGCAGTCCCTCGAGAGAATCGAGAAGCGCGGTTTCCTCACCGCAGATGTAGGCACCCGCACCAGCGTGGACCGTGATGTCGATGTCGTAGTCACCGTTCGGACCAAGGCCCTTGCCGATGAGGCCAGCCTCGTAGGCTTCACGTACCGCAGCCATGAGCCGGCGATACACGTGAACAACCTCGCCGCGCAGGTAAACGAACCCGTGGTGACCGCCGATCGCCCTGAGACAGATGGCCATGCCCTCGATGAGGGAGTGCGGATTCGCCATGAGGACGGGAATGTCCTTGCATGTACCCGGCTCGGACTCATCGGCGTTGACAACGAGGTAGCGCGGGCCGCCGTCCGGCGGCGGGAGGAAGGACCATTTCAGGCCGGTCGGGAAGCCCGCACCGCCGCGGCCACGCAGGCCGGATTCCTTGACGATATTTGTCAGCTCGCCATCGGCATAGCCCCATGCCTTGTCGAGTGCGTCGTAACCGCCGCTCTTCCGGTAGGTCTCGAGCTTCCAGGGCTGCGGAGCATCCCACGTGTTCGAGATAACCGGGGTCAGCGCGGTCAATTCAGATGAAGCCATCTTTACTCCTCCCCAACAGCCTGAGGTGCGGTCCAGCCGCGCTCACGCGCGTACCGCAGGCCAACGAGTGAGGCTGGCCCGGCGGCAGGTCCCTCATCGACGTGGCCGTCTTCGAAGCCCGCGAGGACTCGCGAAATCTCCTTGAATGTGTGGACCTTATCGGCGCCGCGGGTCGGATGAAGATCCTCGCCCGCAGCGATCTTGTCGACGAGTTCAATCGCCGACGTCGGTGTCTGGTTATCGAAAAACTCCCAGTTGACCATGATGACTGGTGCGTAATCGCAGGCCGCGTTGCACTCGAGCTGCTCGAGGGTGATTCGACCGTCAGCCGTCGTCTGATCATGACCAATGCCGAGGTACTCGGACAGGCGGTCCCAGATGATCTCCCCACCCATGACGCCGCAGAGCGCGTTCGTGCATACGCCGACGTTGTACTCGCCATTGGGGCGGCGGCGATACTGCGAGTAGAAGGTGGCCACTGCCGAGACCTCGGCTCGGGTCAGGTTGAGTACGTCAGCGCACAGGGCGATTCCGCGGGGCGAGACGTAGCCGTCCTCCGCTTGGATGAGATGCAGGAGCGGCATGAGAGCAGATCGAGAACCGGGGTACCTCGCAATGATCTCAGCCATGTCTTCGCGGAGCCGTGCCTCGGCCTCCGCTGTGTAGTTGTCGGACATCAGCGATCAACGCCTCCCATCACGGGGTCAATAGAAGCCAGAGCGATGATGACGTCCGAGAGCATGCCGCCCTCGCTCATCATTCCGAGTGTCTGCAGGTTAGAGAAGCTCGGGTCGCGGAAGTGCGCCCGGTACGGACGAGTGCCGCCGGAGGAGACGAGGTGAATGCCGAGCGTGCCCTTTGCATGCTCAACAAGTTGGTAAACCTGCCCCGCGGGAACGGGGAAGCCCTCGGTCACGAGCTTGAAATGGTGGATGAGCGACTCCATCGAGTCGTTCATGATCGTCTTAATGTGCTCGTAAGACTGGCCCTGGCCGTCGTTGCCGATCGTCATCTTCGACGGCCACGCAATCTTCGGATCCTCGATCATGACAGGCTCACCCTCGGATGCTTCGAGGTCTTCCAGTACCTGGTAGACGATGTGCATCGACTCGTAGCACTCCTGGAAGCGAATGACCGCGCGGTTGTACGCATCCGACTTGTCCATGACAGGAACATTGAACTCGTAGTTCTCGTAACCGCAGTATGGCTTTGTCTTGCGCAGATCGAAGGGCAGACCCGCAGCTCTTAGGTTCGGGCCCGTCATTCCGAGGGCCAGCATCGCAGGCACTGTCAGCGTGGCGATGTCGACGTGGCGGGCCTTGAAGATCGGGTTCTGAACGACAACGTCCTGCATCTCCGAGATGGTCGCTCGGACATTCGGCAAAAGCTCGCGAATGTAGTCGATCGTGCCCTCGGGAAGATCGTCGGGCAGGCCACCCGGGCGCACGTACGAGTGGTTCATCCGCAAACCCGTGATCCGTTCAAAGATGCGGAGGATGTCCTCGCGCCCACGGAAAGCCAGCGTCATCATTGTTGTCGCGCCGAGCTCGTTATTGGCCGAGCCGATGGCAACGAGGTGGGATGCAATCCGGTTGAGCTCCATGAGGAGCACGCGGATCTGGCTGGCGCGACGCGGGATCTGATCGGTGATGCCGAGCAGCTTCTCAATCGCGAGCGCATATCCGACCTCTTGGAAGAACGGTGCGACGTAGTCCATGCGCGTACAGAACGCGACGCCCTGGACCCAGTTGCGGTACTCCATGTTCTTCTCAATGCCGGTGTGGAGGTAACCCGTCGAGGACCGCAGCTCCCGCACGTATTCGCCGTCGAGCTCGAGCAGCAGGCGGAAGACACCGTGCGTCGAGGGATGGACTGGACCCATGTTGACGAGGATCCGTTCCTCGCCGAGGCGCTCCGCCTCGGCGCTCAAGTCGGACCAGTCGCCGCCGGAAGCGTGATGCTGCGGAGCCGAGTTCATCTCTTCTTCGGTCGCGCCCGGGGTGGCGTAGAACCGGGAATCTGTCGTTGACATCAGTTGTAGCTCCTCCGAGTATCCGGCGGCGGAATGACCGCGCCCTTGTATTCGACAGGGATGCCGCCGAGCGGGTAGTCCTTGCGCTGGGGATGACCCACCCAGTCATCGGGCATGGCGCTACGGGTCAAACCCGGATGACCGTCGAAAACGATGCCCATGAGGTCCCATGCCTCACGTTCGTGCCAGTCGTTACCCGGGTAGACCCCGACGAGGGTCGGCATGTGCGGATCGGAGTCGGGTGCGACAACCTCCATCGCGATCTGACGGTTGTGAGTGATCGAGAAGAGCGCCGTGTACGCGTGTAGCTCACGGCCCTTGTCCGCGGGATAGTGCACGGCCGAGACACCAAGGCACAGCTCGAAGCGGAGGTCCTGATCATCGCGCAGCATCTTCGCAACCATGGGCGAATGCTCGCGAACGACGAAGATGATGAGCTCGCCGCGGTCGATGACAACCTTCTCGATGACCTCATCGGGGACAAGGCCTTCGGCGGTGATGAGCTCGATGAGAACGTCGACCGCTTCGTCGAACCAGGAGCCGTAAGGCCGCACCGCGGGCGGTGCAACGGTCACGGTCCGCCGGAATGTGTCGAAGCCGGACGTGTCGCCGGAGCCTTCAACGCCCCACATCGCATGATCTTCATTAATGATGTCGAGCTTGGGGCGGGAGCCCCGGGCGAGCTCGCTGTTGTCGGTCACGGGAGCAGTCCCTTCATCTCGTGAGTCGGAGTCGCCGCAAGCGCGGCCTGCTCGGCGCGGCGGGCGATGGCCTTCCTGTGGCCGAAGAACTTCTCGTCCTTGATGAGCTTGCGTAGCTCGAGAACGGAGTTGATGAGCATCTCGGGCCGGGGCGGGCAACCGGGGAGGTAGATATCGACGGGCACGATGTGGTCGACGCCCTGAACGATTGCGTAGTTGTTGAACATGCCACCGGAGGACGCGCACACACCCATGGAGATGACCCACTTGGGATCGGCCATCTGGTCATAGATGGTGCGGACGACCGGGGCCATGCGCTGGCTGACGCGGCCGGAGACGATCATGAGGTCAGCGTGGCGGGGCGAGGCGCGGAACACCTCGAGGCCGAAGCGGGCCATGTCGAAGCGGGGGGTGCCCGCCGCCATCATCTCGATGGCGCAGCAGGCGAGACCCATCGTGACGGGCCACTGGGAGTTCGAGCGGCCCCAGCCAGCGATCGCCTCGATGGTGGTGAGCATGATGCCCGGGGATGCATCGTCGTCATGTGCCATGGTCTATCTCCTCAGTCCCATTCCAGGCCGCCGCGCCGCCATTCGTAGACGAAGGGCACGGTGATCAGGAAAACAAATGAAAGTACGGCGATAAGCCCGAAAGCTCCGAGTCTCTCGAACGACACCGCCCAGGGGTACAGGAACACCACTTCGATGTCGAAGATGATGAACGTCATCGCGGTCAGGTAATACTTGATCGGAAAGCGACCGGCCGTGCCCGCATTCGGAGTGGCCTCGACGCCGCACTCATAGTTCTCCAGCTTGACCCGGTTGTATCTCTTTGGGCCGAGGAAGCCGGTCCCGACGAGACCGAGCACGGCCACGACGGCCGCAACCGCGATCATGAGGAGTAGCGGTGTATAGGGGTTCATTTCGCCTCCATCGAGCAGATAACCCGCAGGCATCCGCATGCAAAAGTCACAGTTCCAGCGTAGTCGTATTTTGGTACGTGCGAGGCGCACCTGAGAGTCTGAGCGGTCACGCTGACGGCACCGCCTTCGTGAGGGCAGTGATGAGCCTGTCCATCCAGTCCCCGTCTCTACGGTCGTACCCGTCCGAGAGCAACTTCATGACAAGGCGCATGAGGGTGGGGCGGGGCAGCCCGTAGTGAACGCAGAGGTGCATGATCTCCGGTTTCTCGATGAGAGAGGCGAAGATTCGGCCGAGCGTGTAGTAGCCACCGAGTTCTGCTCGCAACTCCTGCTCGTACTGCCGGAGCACGCGGTCCTGCTGGCCGAGGGTGCGACGGGCGAGAGCTTGGGCGATAAAGTCGGCGGCAAGGCGTCCGGACTGCATGGCGTAGGCGATGCCTTCACCGTTAAACGGTGAGACCATGCCGCCAGCGTCGCCGACGAGCAGGAGGCCGTTGTCGTAGTGCGGCTTTCGGTTGAATGCCATGGGAAGGGCAGCGCCCCGTACGTTCCCAACCTGGTTCTCGGGCGTGAATCCCCAGTCGTCCGGAACGTTCTTCATCCATGTATCGAAAAGCCCTCGGTAGTCGATGCCGGTCGGCTTCGCGGTGGATGACAGTGAGCCGAGGCCGACGTTGACAAGGCCGTCACCGAGGGGGAACACCCAGCCGTAACCCGGCATGAGATTCGACTTTCCGGGTTCACCATCCCAGAGCTCGAGGTGCGATTCCATGATCGCCTCGTCCGCGCGAGGAGACTTAAAGTACGTACGTGTCGCCACGCCCATGGGACGATTAAAGATCTTCTCCCGGCCGACAGCGGTTGAGAGCCTTGCAGAGACACCCCCCGCATCAACGACAACGGGAGCGCGGAAGCGCAGCAGCGGGGCCTTGCGGTCGGCACCCTTGGGGCGCGCCTCAACGCCGATGATTCTGCCCGATCGCTCGTGCAGGATCGGCCCGGTCACTGTCATGCCCTCGCGCAGTTCGGCACCCGATTCAACGGCCCTCTTAGCAAGGTCGTGATCGAACTGGCCGCGGGCACGAGCCATGCCGTAGCTCGGCATGGAACTGAGTTCTGGCCACGGCACTTCGATCCGGTGCCCGCCGCCATGGGCAACGAGAGAATAGTTGCGGATCCAGCCCTCGGTGTTGATGCCCATCCGAATAATTTCCGCCACCGCGCGGGGCGTGAGACCGTCACCGCAAATCTTGTCGCGTGGGAAGGTGCCCTTCTCAAGGACAATGACCTTGAGCCCTGTCTGGGCGAGATAGTGAGCGGTGGCTGAGCCGCCTGGACCGGCGCCTACGACGATGACATCTGCCATCTCGTCAAGCTTCATATGATCCACTCTTGTCCTTTCACCACCCGCGTCATCCTATCAGCGGAATTTTGCTGGCAAACATTGATGTGTGTGGTCCTTTACAAAAGCCGAACGTTGTTTAATTCGTGTTCTCAGACGCCTTCGGCTTGGTGGCCCGGTGGACGGCGACGATGCCGCCGCTAAGGTTCCGGTACTCGACCTGGCGCCAGCCAGCTCGCTGGATCCTCGCCCCGAATTCTGTCTGGTTCGGCCAGTCAAGGATCGACTCCATGAGATAACTGTAAGCCTCGGCGTCGGAGGAGACGACAGAGGAAACGGCGGGCATGACGGTGCCGAGATAAAAGTTGTACACCTGGCGGAACGGCTTCCAGGTCGGGGTGGAGAACTCGCAGACGACGAGGCTACCGCCCGGACGAACAACCCGAAGCATTTCCCGCAGGGCAAGGTCGGGATCGTTGACATTGCGTAGCCCGTACGAAATCGTCGCCGCATCGAACGTGTCATCCGCGAACGGCAGTGCGGTCGCGTCGCCGGCGATGAACTCCATGTTCGGCAGACGTTCTTTACCAACGCTGACCATGCCGATCGAGAAATCAAGTGCGATAACATCCGCACCTGCCTCGGCATATGAAGCGGACGACGTCCCTGTTCCGGCGGCAATGTCGAGGACCTTCATACCGGGGGTGATGCGGAGGGCCTCGCGCACGGCGGCCCTCCAAACGTAAACCTGTCCAAGGCTGAGGACGGTGTTCGTCACGTCATACCGCTTGGCGACGTCGTCAAACATACCGGCAACATCGCGCGGGTCTTTCTTTAGGGTGGCTCGACTCATGTGACCATTATGGACCTATACGCAGTAAGCTTTTTACTCGTGCCCGTCATAACCTCACTTCGCGCCGTCACGCGGCCAAGCGCCCGCCGCCCGCAACCAGGCGATGTGCCGCAGCCCCGAGGCAACGTTATCTGGGTCGGCCAGAACAGCGGCATGGCAGGCTGGGGGAAGGCGGCCGTCCACACGTTCTCCGGCCCAGATCGATTTCGTCACGCGCAGGAGTGGTTCGACTCCATCGCGAAGGCATCGACGATCGACGATACGGTACGTCGGCCGGGCACAGGCCTGACAGCCTTCGGCACGTTTTCTTTCTCCGACGAGTCAGCCGACGTCTCAACCGTCATCGTCCCCGCAGTGATCCGTGGTTGGGACGCCGACGGCGCGTGGGAGACGACGATTTCCCAGACGGCGGGAAGCGCTGCGACGAGTGAACCCGCCACCCCGATTGGTGACCTCGGGCGCGTCACATGGGGACCGGGTGAGCTGGATGAGGATCGCTTTGTCGAAGCGGTTGCCGAGACGGTCGACATTCTCGCTACGGGCGAGGTGAAGAAGGTTGTTATCGCTCGCGACATCTCCATCGTGTCGGAGAAGCCTATGGACGAGCGGCTACTGACCGCACGGCTCGCGAGAGCGTTCCCCTCGTGCTGGACGTTCTGTATTGAAGGATTGACCGGTGCGACGCCGGAGATGCTCGCGTCAGTGCGCGGCGGACATCTGAAAACCAGGGTGCTCGCTGGCTCCTGGCCCACGAGCGGCGGGCACGAAGCTGCCGAATATGCTCTTCGTTCCTCGGCGAAAGACATTGCCGAACACCGTTATGCCTCTGACTCCGTCCTCCATGCGATCGACCTGCAGGCCTCGGGTCCCGTACGCACGAACGGACCAACGATCCTTCGACTGCCTAACGTCGTCCATCTCTCGACCGACTTCGAAGCGGACCTTGCCCCCGGGTGGACCGGCCTGACGGCCGCTGGCGCCATGCATCCGACAGCAGCCGTTGGCGGCACTCCAACCGACCGTGCCCTTGAGGTCATCGCTCGGATCGAGGGGCTTGACCGGGGCCGCTACGCCGCGCCGGTCGGCTGGATGGACGCGGCGGGCAACGCCGACTGGGCGCTAGCTCTGCGATGCGCACAGCTAGATGCTGACAACCCACATCAGGCCCGCGCCTTTGCGGGCGGCGGCGTCATGGACCGTTCGGTACCGCAGCAGGAGCTTGCCGAGACGGAGGCGAAGTTCTCTGCCGTGCTGCGCGCCTTCGAGCCTCCCTCCGCTTAACGGACGAGAACGACGAAGAAGGCGGGGCTCCCATCCGGGAGCCCCGCCCTGTATCCGGATGTCGCGGCTGACGTGAGGTGACGGCACGTCAGCCGCGACATCGAGCTATTCGCGTTGCCCGAGGACGAGCTCGATCTCGGTGACATCGCCGTCGCGAGCAACTTCGAGAATGACCGTTTCGTTCGGCGCGTACTGCCGCACGTAGCCCGTGAGCGCAGTATTTGAGGCAAGGCGGTCGCCGTTGATCGAGAGGATCGCGTCCCCGGATTGGAGACCGTACTGCTCCGCGGGCGATCCCGGGGAGACCTCGACGACCCGCGCAGCGACCTGGTTACTGCCACCCGCGGACACGATCTCGGATGTTGTTGTCACGCCGATAAAGGCATGGTCGACCGAACCGTCGTCGAGAAGGTCGACCGCTACTCGGTTCGCAAGATCAATAGGGATCGCGAACCCGAGGCCGATCGAACCGGCGGTGCCGCCATCCGCACTGGACAGAGACGCGATCGAGGAATTGATGCCGATGACCTCGCCGGAAGCGTTGAAGAGCGGCCCGCCAGAGTTACCGGGGTTGATCGCTGCGTCGATCTGGATCGCGTTCGTCACGACCGCATCCGATGTCGAGTCTTCACGTGTCACGACAGGCCGGTCGAGGGCGGAAATGATTCCGGTCGTGACCGTCGAGGACAGCCCGAGGGGGTTCCCGATCGCGACGACGGGCTCGCCGACGACAAGGTTCTCCGACGTTCCCAGGGTCGCTGGCGACATGCTGTCGGGGACGCTCCGTAACTGGATGACGGCGATATCGGTCGACGCATCAGAACCGATGACGTCGGCTTCGATGATTGTCCCGTTCGAGAGGGTGACAAGAATTTGCCGGGAACCAGCGATGACGTGGTGGTTCGTGATGATGTGGCCGTCAGCGTCGATGACGACTCCGGATCCGGTCGAACCTGCTGTGTCTGTCATCGACTCGATGGCGACAACCGAGGGTCGTACTTCGTCAGCGACGACAGCCCAGTTCACCGCCCCATCCGACGCAACCGTGCGCGCCTCGATCGGCTGTTGGACACTCGTCTCATCGCCGGTCGGCTCAATGAGCCCGTACATAATGCCAGCACCGCCAGCACCGCCGATGAGTGCGGCGACGAGAGCAACTGCCGCAATGGTGCCTGCGCCGGACCTCCGCTCACGCTGAGAGTGGGCGGGAGGCGGAGCCGGGTACGAGCTGAACTGCTCGCCCGGACGAGCTGCGTACCGATAGGCCTGCTGGTGGGACAGAGGATGCCCGTCACCGGGGGCCGGGGCGGGCCTTCCAGCTGGAGGTGTCAAGCGGGGCCCTGGTGCGTCAAAGCGTGCTGTCTGTCCAGAATCTATGGCGTGCTCGCTCGTCTCATCGCCCGTTCCTTGCGGCCCAGAGCTCGGATCGTGAGGGCCACCGGGGCTCCCCGCCGTACGAGCACTCTCCCCCGGTCCACTGGCGGGCGGCGCGAAGCGATGATCCTGCGAGGCTTCGTTGGGAGCGTGGGGGGAAGACGCTGAGTCTCGCATGTCGGAGTCGCCATGGTCTTGACTCCCCTGCCCTTCGACGTTCCGCCCGCCTGGTCCGCTGTTCGTCACTCGTGGTCCTTTCGTTGATTGGTCCAGTTAACTCCGCAGGTCTGCTAAATCGCTACAGAGAATCTGGGCGAAGTCTGGAATCACCGCTGGCCGCGTCACGCACAGCGGCTGCCATAGCTCGCGCAACGTGCTTTCGGCGGCGCCGCACCTCATCGACCGGTCGCTCACACGCGACTCGAATCACGCGCCCGGCTGCCGGTTGGCCGAGGGCATTCTTCAGCTCGTTGACAGAGCCGACATTGATACCGGTCCACCCGAGAGCATCCGCAGCCGCGACGATGTCGATCTTCTTCGCCGTACGGAAGACGCGGTCGAAATACCGTTCATACCTCTTCTCGCCGTGCTCGAGAGTGGCAAAGATCCCGCCGCCGCTGTCGTCAATGACGACGATGTCGAGCGGTGGCTCGTCTTGGCCTCTCGTCAGGACAAGACCGCCGAGATCGTGAATAAATGTGAGGTCGCCGACCGCCGCCTTCATGCCGCGGATCATGTGTGCCATGCCGCGGGCAGTGGAGATCGAACCGTCGATTCCGGCGAGGCCTCTGCTGGAGTGGAACCGAGCATTCGGGTACCCGGCGAGCAGGTCGACATCGCGAATGATGTTCGATGCGCCGAGAAACCACTCCGCGCCAGCGTCAGCGATGGCGGCACCCGCCGTTAACGCATCGAGACCATCTCCAAGAGCGAGCCGGCCGGCCCTGTGAGCTGCGGCGCCCGCCCGCTGCCAACGCGCCAGCCACTCATCCTGCCCGGCGATCCTCGGCATGACATCGAGAACGCGTGCGACGCGGCCCGGGTCGGTCGGCACGGGTTCCGTGCGAACCGACAGAACCTCTATGTCGGACCTCGACATGAGGCGGGTCATCGGTCGGGAGAGAGTCGGATGGCCGACGATGATGACGCGCTCGATTTCAGGGCTGAAGTGCTCGGTGACGACTCTCGCCGCCGGGATCGCGCGAGACAAGTTCCGCTGTGGAGTGGCAGGTTCCGCAAGGATCGGCACGCCCGGGTCCCCTGACCGGCCCAGTAGTTCATCGAAAGGAGCGCCGGGCCCGGCGACGATGACGGTCGGTCTGTCGTCGAGCCATTCCGGCTCCACCTCGTCGGCTGGCACGGTGAAGATCGACGCGTCGGGTGCCGTTGTGAATGACGGACCATCCGGAGTGAGGGGATCTTCGAACGAAAGATTGATGTGGATGGGACCGCACCGGACAGCGTCGAGCACAGAGTCCAAAAGGTGGGGCCGATCGGCCACGTCCTCGGCTGAAATATCGATCTCACCGACCAGTCCTGGCCCGAGCAGGCCGACCTGATCAGTTGTCTGGTTCGCGCCGCTTCCCCTCATCCTCGCCGGCCTGTCGGCGGTCACGGCAATGAGGGGGATGCCGGAATGGTAGGCCTCCGCGAGCGCCGGATGTAGGTTGGCGACTGCTGTGCCCGAGGTCGTGACGATGACGGTCGGCTCTCCCGAGGCCTTGCTGAGCCCGAGAGCGACGAATCCTCCAGACCTTTCATCCGTCTCCACGTGAAGACTGATCGCTCCAAGTATCTCGAGCTCCCGCAGGGCGTAGGCGAGTGGGGCGGAACGGGAACCGGGGCAGAGGACGAAGCGACGCACGCCAATACCAAGAAGCGTCCGCAGTGTGGCGGCTGCCCCCGCCTGGGAACTCACAGTGCTCCCCCGGTTAGCTCGCCCACATCCCGGGTCGCACGGACGTGATCCCACATGGCGGCGAGCCTCTCCCCCCAGCGCGACTCGAGGTCCTCGTCAGCCATCGGGATAGCGTCGGGATTGACTGCCCGGACGGGAAGGTGGCCGTCGGCGGGTACAAGACTGTCACTCGTCACGTCCTGCTCGAACAGCTGAACTGTCGCAAGCCCACAGGCGTGGTCAAGGGTGGGAAGGCTGGCCGCGAGCGCAACTCCCGCGGCGATTCCGACAGACGACTCGAGTGCGGAGGAGACAACGACCGGCATCCCGATCTCACTGGCGAGCTGAAGACAGGCCCGAACACCGCCGAGTGGCTGGACTTTGCACACGATGAGATCGGCCGCGTTGAGCTCCGCGACCCTGTACGGGTCGTCCGCCCGCCGGATCGATTCGTCCGCGGCGATGGGGACATTGACGGCCGTGCGTACTTTAGCCAGGCCCTCAACGGAAGCGACGGGCTGCTCCACATATTCCAGGCCCCGGGCGGCCTTATCGAGAAGCGGGATAGCGCGGATCGCGGACTCGTCGTCCCAGCCGCCATTCGCATCGATTCTGATCTTGCCATCGAATGAGTCCCGAACGGCGGCGACGCGGTCGAGGTCATCTGCGAGGGACTGTCCCTTTTCGGCGACCTTAACCTTGGCCGTTTCGCAGCCGCCGCGCCTGGCGATGATCGTTCGCGCTCCGTCCGGGGTCGTCGCGGGAACCGTGACGTTGACGGGGATCGCATGCCGCTCCGGGGTGGGATATCCCAGGTAGGCCGCTTCGAGGGCCGCGGCGAGCCATGCCGAGGACTCGGCGATGTCATAGTCCCAAAAAGGTGAGACCTCCGCCCACCCTGCCGGGCCCTCGAGAAGGACACCGTCGCGATGATCGAGCCCGCGGAAGCGGGTGGTTAGGCGAGTTCGATAGACCCGCCATGGCAGGGGGAGGCTTGCGGCACGCATGAGCTAAGACTAGCGAAGTGGCACAATAGCGCCATGACGCTTTCTCTTCCCGTGTCCGTATCCGAGACTTTCGATTCGAGGCGGTGGCGCGAAGTGGACGGCTTCGAGCTAACCGATGTCACCTACCATCGGGGGGTGCGACGCACGTTCGACGGCGACACGATCCTGTCCGAAACCGACCTACCGGTCGTCCGGATCGCCTTCAACCGGCCCGAAGTTCGCAACGCGTTCCGGCCCGAGACGGTCGATGAGTTGTTCAGCGCGCTCGACCATGCTCGGCTGACTCCGGACGTCGGGGCAATCATCCTCACCGGCAACGGACCCTCACCGAAGGATGGCGGGTGGGCGTTCTGCTCGGGCGGGGACCAGCGGATCCGCGGCAATGACGGCTACCGCTATGACGGTGGAGATACCGCCGACGAGCACGCGAAGACACGCGATACGATCAATCCCGCGAGGGCTGGCAGGCTCCACATCCTCGAGGTTCAGCGTCTTATCCGCACGATGCCGAAGGTTGTCATTGCTGCGGTGTCGGGATGGGCCGCCGGTGGCGGCCACTCGCTCAACGTCGTGTGCGACCTGTCGATCGCGTCAATAGAACACGGCCGCTTCAAGCAGACGGATGCAAATGTCGGCTCATTCGACGGCGGCTATGGCTCGGCCCTGCTCGCACGGCAGGTTGGCGACAAGCGTGCGCGGGAGATCTTCCTCCTCGCCCGAGAATACTCAGCCGAGGATGCGGCGACCTGGGGAGTTGTCAATGAGGCAGTTCCTCACGCCGAACTCGAAGAGCGTGCCTGGGAGTATGCCGAGATCGTCACGTCGAAATCGCCGCAGGCAATCCGGATGCTGAAATTCGCGTTCAACTTGGCTGATGACGGGCTTGCCGGTCAGCAGGTGTTCGCTGGCGAAGCGACCCGGCTTGCATACATGACCGCCGAGGCGGCCGAGGGTCGGGACTCGTTCCTCGAGAAGCGGGATCCCGACTGGTCGGCATTCCCCTATTACGCATGATCCTTGAAGGGGGAACCGACCCTGACAACATTCGGACGTTGGCCGATGCCGCTGCGCGTTCGCTTGCAGACCATCGCGCAGGACTCCTTCCCGAACCGATCCTCCTCGTGCCGCCGGGGCATCGAGACACTCCGCAGGTCGAGTCCCGCCCCGGCACAGCATTCCTCCTGAGAACGTCAGGTTCGTCAACCGGTACCGGTCGCCTTGTCGAGATTGGCTGGTCCTCGATCGTCGCGTCGGCTGAGGCCACCGCGGATGAGCTCGGTGGCCCCGGCCGCTGGCTCGCTTCTCTGCCTGTTCACCACATCGCAGGCCTGCAGACCATTCTCCGCTCGGTGCTGGCGGGGCTCGACCCGCTTCCCTACAAGCTCGGCGACCGAGTGCCCGAAGGCAGGACGTACCTTTCTCTTGTCCCCACCCAGCTTCGCCGGGTACTCCAGGATCCCGCACTGTGCGAGGAGCTAGCCGGTGTCGACCGGATCCTTGTCGGCGGGCAAGCGACACCTGCAGCTCTCCTTGCTGAGGGCCGTACCCGCGGTCTCAATCTCGTGACGACGTATGGGATGACGGAGACATGCGGCGGATGCGTCTACGACGGACGACCAATCGGTGACACGGCCGTCGCCCTTGACGATGGCAGGATCATCATCGAAGGTCCTGTCGTCGCGCTGGGGTATGCGGGCCTGGACGCCTTCAATGGGCGCTTCATCACCGATGATACGGGAGAGATCACGGACCGGCTCACCGTGCTCGGCCGCATGGATGAGGCGATCACGACCGGGGGTCTGACGATCATGCCAACCCTGCTCGAGGATCTTGTCGCCGAGCTCTTCGACGTCTCATCCGTCGGTGTCGGCGCCCCCGATGACGAGTGGGGAGAAAGGCTCGTCCTCGTGACCGAGGGGAGAGTCGACGCCCGCAAGATCCGCAAGCAGGCAAAGCAGCGGCTGGGAGTGGAGTACGCACCAAAGGACGTGATCTCCGCCGCGGAGCTCGGCCTGGAGGTACTGCCGCTACGGGACTCCGGTAAAGTCGATCGGCGTCTGGTCGCACAGCTCATTCGGAAGGGACCGTAGTGGCATCGTTTAAGGATTGGCTAGAGGGTGCCCGGCTACGGACCCTGCCCGCGGCTGTCGCTCCGGTCCTCATCGGCACGGGTGCCGCATACGCAGTGGGGAGCGGCTCTGTCCCGCGGGCGCTTCTCGCCGCCGGCGTGGCACTCTCCTTCCAAATCGGGGTGAACTTCGCGAACGACTACTCGGATGGGATGCGCGGCACCGACGACGTCCGCACGGGGCCTCCGCGTCTTACGGGCGGCGGCCTTGTCAAGCCCCGCACCGTCAAGCTCATGGCGTTCGCCAGCCTCGCACTCGGTGGCCTACTCGGTCTCATCCTCATCGTCGTCTCAGGCGCGTGGTGGCTACTCGCCGCCGGCATCCTCGCCGTCATTGCCGCCTGGTATTACACGGGCGGAACTCGTCCGTATGGATACATGGGGCTGGGCGAGGTCTTTGTCTTTGTCTTCTTCGGTTTGCTCGCGACGCTCGGTACGACGTGGACGCAGGCCAGCCAGCTACCCGACTCGGCGTGGCTGGGGGCGACGGGCGTTGGTCTCATCGCCTGCGCGCTTCTTATGGTCAACAACATTCGTGACATCCCGACCGACTCTCTCGTCGGCAAGAACACGCTCGCGGTGCGCATTGGCGATCGTCGGGCACGAATCACCTATGTCGCCATGCTTGTCATCCCGATGGTGCTCGCCGTCATCATGGCCGTGCGGTCGCCGTGGACGCTCCTCGCACTTGCCCTCGTTCCCGCGGTCGCCCTCCAGTCCAGGCGAGTGCTGTCCGGTGCAAAGGGCCACGACCTCATCGTCGTACTACGAGATACCGGTCTCATCGAGCTCGGCTACGGCATTCTCCTTCTCATCGGGCTCGCCGTCTAAGCGTGCCGTTAGCTCTCGTCGTCGCCCTCGACGATCGTGTCTTCAACATCCTCGTCAGCTTCCCTGGTCGCCATGGGTCTGCTCTTCGTTGCAAGCCGCTCAACAGTGCTGGCCGCCTCCTGGCCCTGTGTGGGGAAGAAGATGAAGCCAGCGAGGGCGCCGCAAATGATTGCGACGAAAGCAAGGAGGTACGATCGCATACCGAGCAAATAGAAGACTCCGGCGAAGGCGGCGATGAGTGCAAGCCGGATGAGGGTGTACTTAACGATGCTCACGCCACAAGCCTACAGTGACCGTGATCAGGTCAATCGCCTATGATGGAACAGTGCCTAGACTGATCGCCGTGATACTACTCGTCGCCATCGTGGTGTACGCCTTCATCGTCGCGCTCCAGATGGATCCGCGGCGGACTCCGGCTGGTATCAATAAATGGGTATGGGTCATTTTCACGATCCTGCCGCCTGTCGTAGGGTCGATCATCTTCCTTGTCGCCAACTACGTCATGAACTCGAAGGGCCGCCCTCCGGGCGGGCCGCGTCGCGGCCCCGTCGCACCGGGTCCCATGGCCCCCGACGATGACCCCGACTTTCTCCGTAGCCTGGAGGATGAGCTTCGTCGAGCGCAGTACGACAAGAGGCTGAGAGAACACGAGGATGAAAACGGGCCAGAGTCCAGCTGACAGTCTCGACGTCAAGGCAGTTGTGATTTCACCCATAGCTGCCTTTGCTGGTGTCTACGTCGCCGCCCTCATTGTCACCTCGGCTACCAGGCTGTTCGCCACTATTCAGGCTGAGACCGGCCACGCTGTTCCCGTCCCGTTCGGTTCCCTCATCGCGACCCTTAACTCGTTCGGCGGCTTCATCATCGCAGACGCGTCCCTGCCAGTCGGCACCCTAAGATTCACTCTCACCGCCGTGCCGTTTATCCTCACAGCACTCGCCGCCACCATCCTCTTCCACGCCAACAGAACATCTGAAACAAGGCGGCCGCACTGGGACCCAGCGGATCGGTTACTGGCCGGAGCCTGCTCTGGCATGGTTCTTCTCCTCACTTGCCTAGCTGTACTGTCCGGGGAGGTTGGTTAAGCGGGTGATTGGGGCGAGCCTGTCGCAGGCTGTGTGGGGTCGGTGATGATTATAGTGATGCAGCCATCCTGGTAGGGCGTCTCGTCGCTCGGTTTCTGAGGT
>NZ_JACFAK010000007.1 GCF_014118685.1 Flaviflexus huanghaiensis | reverse complement strand
AAAATGAAGGCTTCCCCTGAACGGGGATTGTCTGGCCTACTTCTTAGCGCTCTTTTGGCCTGAAACAGGCCGCTCACATGGCACACAACCAGAGCTGAAACGACCTACAAATAGTTGATCACAGACAAAGGCATCGACCTATCCAGGTGGGACGCCCACGACCTCGAAGCCGTCGCCCTAGCTCTGAATAACCGCCCCCGAAAAGTCCTGGCATTTCGAACCCCTGTAGAGGTCTTCGCCGAGCAGTTAGAATCGATTCAAGACAGCAGTGTTGCAACGACCGATTGAACCCACACAATTTACGTCCATTCGCTACGGCGAGACGCTCGGGGATTCCGAGGTGGTCGCTTCGGTGGGTTCCAAGGGCGATTCGTTCGATAACGCCATGGCCGAGGCACTGAACTCCAACTACAAAGGAGAACTCATCGACCGCAGATCCTGGTCCGGGCTGATCGAGGTTATGGCCAAGACGTCCGAATGGGTTGGGTGGTACAACCATTCCCGCCTGCACTCCTCGATCGGACACCAACCCCCACGCGAAGTCCACAACGAAGTAGTAACAGCCCCCTTCCTGCGGGCCACCGCAGCATAGAAAACCAGAAAAAGAACCCTCTACAAAAACCGGGGCTTGACATCTGATCTTGCCGTGGCCGCACTGGAAAACGCAGTCAGCATACGCGGGCCAGTTGCCGGTTGTGTCGTCCACAGCGACAGAGGCTCGCAGTTCCGTAGCCGAGATTTCTTGGCCGCGCTGAATCGCCACGGACTGGTCGGGTCAATGGGCCGGGTCGGGGCTGCTGGTGATAATGCAGCCATGGAGAGCTTCTTCGCTCTGCTACAGAACAACGTTCTCGATCGTCAGCGCTGGGCCACTCGTGACCAGCTGCGCGGTGCGATCATGGCCTGGATCGAAGGGACCTATCATCGTCGGCGCCGACAAGCCGGCCTGGGACGTTTGACTCCGATCGAATTCGAAACCATGATGAACACACCCGCCGCAACAGCGGCATGAAAACAAGCTGTCACCTAAACCTTCAGCAGACCCAAATGATGGGCTGGGATAAAGACTGGTTCCCTAAGAAGCGCCTGCGCCTGTACTTCGCTGAACCCGACAGCCGCGACGAAATCTGGTGGCTCCACTTGGCTCCGAAGAGTACACGCGGTAACTGGTATGAGGAGCAGAATGGCCATATCGAGGAGGCGGTCGAACGTGCGCATGACTGGGCGGACCGGAATATCTGAGTGGCACTTCACGTGACATCCGGAGGTCCCAGATGTAACCTTTAGGTTGAGCGCTGCTAGGCGGCGCCGATAAAGCAAGTAGGGAGGCGATTAGATCATGGACCTGTACGCGGAGCTAGGTATTGATCCGACGGAACCCGGCATGCGTAGCGCAATCGACATGGAGAGGCAACGTCGCTCTCTCATGCGCAAACTCATTGAGATCCGTAACTCGCGCGGCCTCAACACTTCGGACGTCGCTAAAGAGCTTCAGATTTCTCCTCAAGCGGCAGCACGCATCGAAGCCGGAAACCGCGATGCACGCCTGTCGACCATCACCCGCTATGCCATAGCGGTAGGCGCGCACGTCAGCATTGAAATCGAGCCTGTAGAGGATGTCTACGAGCGTCCCGAGCACGCCGTACGCGATGTGCATCGCCCGGGTCTCAAGGTGCGTCTGGAGAAGATGGCGGACCGTGCCATTTACGAGCCGCAGTTAGCAAGCGCTAGGACGCCCGCTGCGGGGACGAGCTTCAGGATGTCGGTCAATGGCTGAGAATGGACAAATGAATCCGGGGTTGGAAAGCTACCTCGGCTCACTGGACTTGACTGACCTAAAGTTCTTGAGTCTGAGTGTTGACACGCTTCTGGTGCAGGACGGTTCCCCGCCTTCGAGCAAGGCTCCCGAAGGTGCAAACGCGGCGTCAGAGCCTAAGGGTGAGTTCAATTTCGCAATCTCTGACCTTCAGGTGCGCGAGAGTGCACTTCAAGTTTCCGTAGAAGCCACCGTAATTAATCCCAAGGTGAGGGGGCGGATCAGTATAGGGGCCGCTTTTCAGTCACGAGCCGACCACCCCACAGTTGAACTAGACGAAAAGGCCCAGGCGCAGTTCGTGCGGCAGGTCGCATTCCCACATATTTATCCGCACCTGCGTGCGATCTTCCCGCCGCTCTTCGCTCTCGCGGGCCACAACATCCCGATGCTTCCAATGATTCGAATTGGGGATTTCGTAGAGCAGCCTGACGAAGGGTAACCTGCGAGTTTCACGGGCAATGTTTCCGACTCGACTCGTATCCTCGGGCTTGTGTCTGAATCCGATCTCATTGCCGCTCTCGAGGATGCGGGTGTGCATGCGGTCTTCCTGCCGTACCCGAAGCCTGGCGCCCATTGGCATGCTCAGCGGTTGATCGTGGTCGATGCTGGTCTGTCGCCGCGGTGGCAACGCTGCACTCTCGCACATGAAGCCGTCCACGCTTGGTATGGCCATGACGGTCCGTGTGGGCCGTAGGTGGATGAGCAGGCGGCCAGCCTTCTTGTCGCCGCAGAGGCTTACCGGGTGGCTGAGCGGCTACATGGTCCGGATGTGCATGCGATCGCAGACGAGCTCGACGTCACCGACTGGATCGTCCGCGCCTACTAGAGGACGCTACGCAAGGCGGCCTAAAAGCCACATTCCGCAGAATGTGGGTCCTCCCTTGGTTAGGCTTGGCAACAAGTATCTACCGAAAGGACATGACAATGGGGTTCTTCTTTCGCCGACGCAAGCGGCTTGGCAAGAACACAAGCCTGAACATCTCTAAGTCCGGCGCTTCAGTCTCTCGCAAGGCAGGTCCGATCACTTTTAACAGTCGCGGCCGCGGCAGTATCCGCCTTGGCAAAGGGAAATCCTGGCGGTTCAAGCTCTAGGCGATCTCGAGGAGTTTCGTCGAGACCTGTTCGAGCGCGAGCCGTGACTCGTCGAGGCTGACGTGGATGTAGGCCTTGGTGGAGATCATCGATGAGTGGCCCATGATGCGGATGATGACCGGCTCCGGCACGTTCAACGATGAGAGCAGTGTGCCGGTCGTGTGGCGGGCCTCGTAGAGGTGGTAAGGCCGATCGTCGCGGGCGATCTCGGCATCGACAGTGATCGACCGCCAGTCGGCCTGATCTTCGGGGTCCTTTTTCGGTCTGCCGCCGGTGCCGGGCCACACAAGCCCATACGGCGACACAGGTGAGGATGCCTGCCAGGAGGCGAGGAGTTCGGGCATCGGGTCGACGAGCGGGATGATGCGCTTGCCGGCAGCCGTCTTCGGCCGCACGAGATGCCACGCATCGACAAGGTACCGCACCTCGTGATCCTTCGGGACACGGAACCCCAACGCCCTGTCCCGCGGGATGTTGTAGCGCAGCGCCTTCAGCTGCCAGGACACATCCATCGTCAGCTCGTCGAGATCGAGCGCATCCCAGGTGAGCCCGCGGGCCTCAGCGGGCCGCAGGCCTTGGAGGAAGGCGGCGAACCAGCGAGACGCATCATCGCGCTCGAGCGCGGCCGCGAGGATGAGGCGGGCGTGGGGGAGTGGGATGTCTTCGCACGGTGACTCGCCGAGCTTGGGCGGTGGAACAGCGAACACCGAGACCGGCACTGTATGTCCTTCGGCGAGGGCTCCTTTCAAGCATTGGCGGAGGACGGAGTGGATGCGGACCGCGGTGGAGGAGGCACGCTTCGCGAGGACCGCGGTAGTGACCTCTCGGATGTGGGCGGCGGAGAGGCGTTCGAGGCGGACGTGGCCGATGGTGGGGATGATCCAGGTCGTGATGGCGGAACGGTCGGCGGTGTAGCCGTCTTGGCGGACCTGGCTGACCCGGATCTGCAGCCATTGCTCGGCCCAGGCTTTGACGGTGATGGTGCGTTGGGCGCCTTAGGCCGGGATGCCGGTGCGGGCGATCTCCCGCTCCTTGTCGCGCAGCTTGCGGAGGGCTTCGCGTTCGGTGCGTCCAGAGACGGTGATGCGCCGGCGGGTGCCTTTCGAGGTCCAGCCGGCTTCGATCGTGCCCCGCCAGCGGCAGTCGCCTGTTTGGTAGACGGAGCCGGATCCTTTCCGCCGTGTCCTCACATGCTCTCCTCACGAAAATGGTAGCCATTCTGGTAGCCATCACCAGCCCTAACTAGCCTATGCTGAGCGACGGTAAACGGCTATTTATCAACGTTTTCTCGCTTTCCATCATACCCGAACTAATCACTCGTAATGAATAGGTCAAGAGTTCGATTCTCTTAGGCGGCTCCGACATGATTCCCCGTCACTCGTGGCGGGGAATTCCCATCCCGTGGCACGCGAGCACGGCGATTCTTTACGAGCGTTCTCGAACTGGCTGGCGAGGCGTATTCGTCTCATCGTTACTGTTCACAGGTTGGGACGGTCATCCCGTCCTCTGAACGTCCTTCTACCATGTGGAGATACACGCTCGCCGTGTCGTCGGCCTGAAGGATCAAGACAACGCGGTCCATTCCTATTGACGCCGAATCTCCCATGAAAGGACACACCGTGAAGAACACGCGACATTTCCTCGCACTCGCGGCCAGCGCAACGCTTGTACTTGCTGGATGCGGCTCCGACACCGAGACCTCTGATGAGACCACCGCTGCGGCCGCAGATTCGTACTCCATCTCCGTCACCCAGATCGTTACTCACGCGTCGCTTGATGCGTCAATCCAGGGGTTCAAAGACGCGATCGATGACGCCGGTCTCGACGTGACGTTCGATGATCAGAATGCGAACAACGATCAGACCGTTGTTGCTTCGATCTCGGGCGCGGTCGCAGCGGGCGACTACGACCTCGCTCTGGCCGTGGGAACACCGATGGCCCAGGGCCTCGCGCAGGCCGTCTCTAACATCCCGGTGTTGTTCACTGCCGTGACCGATCCGGCAGGCGCTGGGCTTGTCGACACACTTGCAGAGCCGGGCGGTAACATCACGGGCACGTCCGACGCGAACCCCGTTGAGGAGCAGATCGGTCTCATTAAGGAAATCGATCCTGAGGTTGAGACGATCGGCGTCATCTATCACTCCGGCGAGCCCAACTCCCAGGTCCAGGTCGACTGGGTGAAGGAAGCCGCCGCTGACCTCGACATCACCGTTGAAGAGGCCACTGTCATTAACACGTCAGAGGTGCAGCAGGCCGCAAACTCACTCGACGTCGATGCGATCTACGTACCGACCGATAATACGGTCGTCTCCGCACTCGACTCCGTCCTTCAGGTCGGCGAGAGCAAGGGCATCCCCGTGTACCCGGCCGAGGGCGATTCGGTTGCCAACGGCGGTCTCGCCACCTACGGAATCTCCTACTACGACCTTGGCTACCAGACTGGCGAGATGGCGGTTCGGATCCTCGTTGAGGGTGAGGACCCGGCCACGATGGCGGTCGAGACCCAGCAGGACCTACTCGTCTATCTCAACCTCGCGGCAGCCGAGCGCATGAACGTGACGATTCCTCAGGCAGTCATCGACCGCGCCGAACCCGACAACATCATCGAATGACCTCGTGAGAGGCGGGTGCACGTCCCCGCCTCTCACAGGGTATGGAAGGATCCTGAATGGTCACCGCCGTTGAACTTGGACTGCTCTACGCCGTCATGGCGCTCGGCGTCTATCTCACGTTCAGGATCCTTGAGTTCGCTGACCTGACCGTCGACGGCAGCTTCACAACCGGAGCCGCCGTCGCGGCGGTCGGCATCGTCAACGGCTACCACCCCCTTGTCGCGTCAGTCGCTGCATTTGGCGCGGGGATGATCGCAGGCTCGATCACGGGACTCCTTCACACCAAGGCGAACATCGACGGGCTTCTCGCGGGAATCCTCACCCAGATCGGCCTCTATTCGATCAACCTGCGAATCATGGGTGCCGCGAACATCTCGCTTCTTCGCCAGGACACGGTTTTCTCCGGATTGCGAGAAGCCGGACACATGGGAAGCGGGTCGTGGGTTGGACCCGCAGTCCTCTTGCCGGTCGCCCTCGTCGTCCTCCTCATCATCATTTGGTTCCTCCACACTGACCTTGGGCTTGCCATGCGGGCCACGGGCGACAACGCCGAAATGATCCGCTCCTTCGGTGTTTCCACCGATACACAGAAAATCCTCGGGTTATCTTTGTCGAATGGCCTCGTCGCCCTCTCCGGTAGCCTCATCGCCCAGTACCAGGGATTCGCTGATGTCTCCATGGGAATCGGCATGATCGTTGCCGGCCTTGCCTCTGTCATCATCGGGCAGGCGATCATCGGCAGGCTCACAGTCTATCGGGCCGCCACGGCCGTTGTTCTCGGCGCGGTCCTCTACCGCATCGTCATTCAGCTGGCGCTGCAGGCGGGCCTCAACCCGAACGACATGAAGCTCATCTCTGCCGTCCTCGTCGTCCTTGCACTTGTCCTGCCTCAGATGAAGCTCTTCAAGCGAGTCCCTTCGCGATTCAAAGCGTCAGCTGACGTGCCGATCGACCGAGATCCCGTTCCCTCGGAACCGGTTGCGACGGGCGATGCGGATGCTCCCGGCCAGAACGCTCCCGGAAAGGCACTCTGATGCTTCACCTCACCAGCATCAACAAGACGTTCTTCCCTAGCACGGTGAACGAACGCAGAGCCCTCGTCGACGTCGAGCTCGAGCTCAAGGAACGAGACTTCGTTACTGTCATCGGGTCGAACGGCGCAGGCAAGTCCACCCTCCTCAACATTGTCTCCGGGTCAATTAAAACCGATACGGGGTCGGTTGAGATCGATAGTCGCGATGTCACGAAACTAACGGACTACCAGCGGGCCGCGTACGTCGGCCGGGTCTTCCAGAACCCGTCGGCAGGCACAGCACCGCACATGACGATCGAGGAGAATCTCGCGATCGCCTACATGCGGGGTAAGCGCCGCGGCGTGCGCCGCGCGGCCGCGAAGAGCCGGAGGGAGTTCTTCCGTGAGCAACTGACGTCTCTTGAGCAGGGTCTTGAAGATCGCCTCGACGACTGGGTGGGCCTGCTTTCAGGCGGTCAGCGGCAGTCTCTTTCGCTTCTCATGGCGACGTTCACTCATCCGCGGGTCCTTCTGCTCGATGAGCACACGGCAGCGCTTGACCCGCAACGAGCCGCGTCTGTGACGAAGCTGACGGTCGATCTGGTCGAACGCCACAGCCTGACGACGCTCATGGTCACGCATAACATGGAGCAGGCTCTATCAATGGGCAATCGCCTCATCATGATGCACGAAGGCCGGATCATCATGGATGTGTCCGGCGCGAAGAAGAAGTCGATGACCGTCAAGGATCTGCTCAATGCGTTCGCTAGCAGGGCTGAGCTCTCTGACCGCACCTTGCTCGGATAGGCTCCGCGATTTAATGGTTTCGGCGCTCATGGTAGGCGCGTAAGGGCGTCTCGCGTCATGGTCCAGAGTCAGATTCCGAGAATCAACGAGGCCCGTCCGATCAGGACGGGCCTCGCCAACTTTGACACTTGGGAAGTAATGTCGTGACTTCACTGTAAGCCTTCGTCCTGCAACGACATTGGGACTTAAGCCTAGTCTTTGAGTACTACTTTGGGTTTCCCCTCATGACATGTAGGTGCGTCATCACATTGATACGGTAAATATCGGAAGATTTGTGCATTCACGTCCCTCGTTATGTTTACCGTGTTCTGTGAACGGGCGCTGGTTATAGCGCCTGCCTCACAATGTGGAGCCTCGTCCTGCGTGGACGAGAATTCCAGCTCGATAGCAGTAGGCTCTGCGTGGAGGGCGTGCACAGTTGGTGTGACGCGCCGCAGATACGACCATCGAAGGGCCCGATGAATACTGAGGATGAGAAGCAGGACGTGCTTGCCCGGTCGGAACGACTCGAGCGCCTCCCGTTCACGAAAAAACTTGGGAAGCTTCTCGGCACCTCGGGTGTCGGCTGGGCATTGGACGCGATGGATGTCGGACTGATTTCCTTTATCGTTGCCGCTCTCGCGCAGCAGTGGGGGCTGACCGATACAGAACGATCGTGGATCATCTCGATCGGCTTCATCGGCATGGCGATCGGCGCAACCCTGGGAGGGCTCCTCGCCGACAGGATCGGCCGCCGCTCCGTATTCGCCCTCACACTTCTCGTCTACGGGCTGGCGACGGGAGCCTCCGCCCTCGCGGGGTCTGTTGCAGTTCTTCTTGTATTCCGCTTTATCGTTGGACTTGGCCTCGGTGCGGAGTTGCCGGTCGCCTCCACTCTCATGTCGGAGTTTGCCCCGAAGAATATTCGTGGCCGTGTCATCGTTTGGCTCGAGGCATTCTGGGCCCTCGGATGGATTGCCGCCGCCCTTATCGGCTACTTCGTCGTGGCAGGTTCCGACGACGGTTGGCGGTGGGGCCTCGTCATCGGCGCTGTGCCCGCCTTCTACGCCCTCATCATCCGCCTCCACACTCCCGAGTCCGTGAGGTTCCTCGAGACGAAGGGAAAGTACGCCGAGGCCGAGAAGATCGTGCAGGAGTTCGAGGCGTCCGCCGGTCCGGCCTATACCTACAGTGGCCCGACCGTCGAGTCGCACGAGGATGCTGAGCGGCTCGCTGTTCCCCAGCCAGACAAGAAGCTGACAATCTGGTCGAAGCCCATGAGACGGCGCACTGCCGCTCTATGGACCATTTGGTTCGCGATCAATTTCTCGTACTACGGAGCCTTCACGTGGATCCCGTCGCTGTTGACAGCTCAGGGTTTTTCTCTCGTGAGGTCGTTTGAGTTCACCCTCATCATCACGATCGCCCAGCTGCCAGGTTATTTCGTCGCGGCCTATCTCATTGAGAAAATCGGCCGCCGCAGCACACTCGCGATCTTCCTCGCTGGTTCAGCCGTCGCCGCGATCCTTTACGGTCAGGCGAGTGCGGACTGGCACATCATCAGTGCTGGCATGATGCTGAGTTTCTTCAACCTCGGCGCATGGGGCGCCCTCTACGCGATCGGTCCCGAGTTGTACCCAACGACGGTGCGCGGAACAGGGACAGGTGCGGCTGCTGGCTTCGGTCGTATCGCCTCCATCATCACTCCGCTCCTCGTGCCCGTCTTCCTGTCGGTTGGCGGCAATGTCCTCGTCTTCACGATCTTTTCGGTCGCGTTCGCGATTGCGGCGGGGGCCGTGTTCTTCCTGCCGGAACAGCGCGGAAAGCCCATTCTCTAGCTCGTCAGGCCCACGCACGGGAGCGTTATGTTCTCAGGCCTCGGCGTCGAGATGCTGCCCCACGGCGGTGAACACCCGAAGCAGAACCTCTTCGTCACCCGGTGAGAGACGGTTGAGGAAGTACTCTTCGACCTGACAGGAGTGAAGCTTGGCTGCCGCATGGAAGACGCGGCGGCCCTCCTCGGTCAGCGTCGCAACAGCGCCTCGCCGGTCGGCGTCCTCGGCCTCCCTTACAACAAGTCCGCGGTCAGCCAAGTGCCGTACGCGATACGTGATCCGCGAGGGTGCGAAGACCATGCGATTGGCGAGCTCCCCCATCCGCATCGAGCCGCCCGCCTCTGTGAGAAGAAGGAGCAAGTTGTAGTCGGTGAGTCGTAACCCCGTCTCGTCCTTGAGCGACTTCTCGAGTCGATCGCGCAGCAGGGCGGTTGCCTCCCAGTAGGCCCGCCAGGCCTGCCGGGAGATATCGGCTTCCCGATGCCCGGGAGTCGCCGCTCGCGACCAGAGATTATCTGTTAAGGAGCTGGTCAAAGGGAATCACCTCGAGCTCTTTCTCGCGAATCTGCTTCTTGCGGGGCCGGGCTGGCATGCCCTCGAGAAGGGCCGCGAGGCTCGCCCCTGCGCTTGCAATCCTCGTGTGGATGGGCTCCGTCTTAGTCGACTCGGCGGCCCCCTGAGCCTCGCCCCAATCATCCGATGCTGCGAAGACGGAAACGGGAGCGGCGACGGCCTTAAGATAGGCGAAGAGTGGCCGCATCGCCTGGTCGATGATGAGTGAGTGCCGTGCAGTGCCGCCGGTTGCCCCAAGGAGCACCGGTGTGCCAGCGAAGTCCTCTTCATCGATGAGATCCCAGAATGACTTAAACAAGCCAGAGTACGAAGCCTTGAAGGTCGGGGTGACGGCGATGACGGCGTCCGCCTGGAGGACCTGGTCGATGGCATCCTGAAGCTCCGGCGAATTGTTGTGGGCGATGAGGGCGTCGGAAATAGCGCTTGCTAGGAGCCTGAGTTCGATGACGTGCACCTCTGGAACGATGCCCACGTTGGACAGGGCGTCCGTTGTCGCCTCGGCGAGCCTGTCGGCCAGCATCCGCGACTGAGACGGATCGCCGAGACCTCCCGAGACGACAGCGATGTGTCGGGCCTCGGGCGTGAATGGGTCCGTGTTTTCAAAAGCTGCGTCGTACTGCATCAATTCCCTCCCTGGGCGGCTGCGGCCGCCTCAAGCTTCTCGAGACGCGCCTGAGCATCCTGCCAGGCGCGAGAGCCCTCCTTGCCGCCTGCGACGGGGTTGTCGCCCGACCGGGCGCGCTCGACGAGGAACTCGTGTGTCGGAGCATCCGGCACGTCGGCCGGACGATTCTTCGCGAACTCCTCGCGCAGGATCGGGAGAACGTGCTCACCAATCATGTCGATCTGCTCGAGGACGGTCTTCTGCGGCAGGCCAGCATGATCGATGAGGAACATCTGGCGTTGGTAGTCGCCTACCCACTCTCGGAATTCGAGGGTGCGATCGATGACCTGCTGGGGTGATCCGACGGTCAGCGGCGTCATCTTCGAGAAGTCCTCGAGCGACGGGCCGTGCCCGTAGACGGGGGCATTGTCGAAGTACGGCCGGAACTGGCGGACAGCCTCCTGCGAGTTCTTGTGGACGAAAGCCTGGCCGCCAAGCCCAACGTATGCCTGATGGGCTTGGCCGTGGCCGTAGTACTCGTACCGCTGGCGGTAGAGCCGCACCATCTGGATGACATGCTCCTTGTTCCAGAAGATGTTGTTGTGGAAGAAGCCATCACCGTAGTACGCGGCCTGCTCGGCGATCTCGGGGGACCGGATCGATCCGTGCCAGACGAACGGCGCGACATTGTCGAGCGGCCGTGGCGTCGACGTAAAGTTGTTGAGCGGTGTCCGGAACTGTCCCTGCCAGTCGATGTTCTCCTCGCGCCACAGGCGGTAGAGCAGGTTGTAATTCTCGACGGCGAGCTGAATCCCGTTGCGGATGTCCTTACCAAACCAGGGATACACCGGTCCCGTGTTGCCTCGGCCGAGTGCCAGATCAACACGGCCGTCCGCCAGGTGCTGAAGGTAGGCATAGTCTTCGGCAAGACGCACCGGGTCCATGGTCGTGATGAGAGTCGTTGCGGTCGAGAGAATGATTTTCTCGGTCTGCGCTGCGAGATAGGCGAGGAGCGTCGGCGGGTTGCCGGGTGCCACGAAGGGCGGGTTGTGGTGTTGGCCTGTGGCGAACACGTCAAAGCCTGCGTCCTCCGCATGCTTCGCCATCTCGACCGTGGCTTTAATGCGGGCGTTTTCCGTCGGGGTTTCCCCAGTCGTCGGGTCCGTCGTGATATCGCCGATTGTGAATATTCCGAACTGCATAGTCTCTCCTTCACCGGAATTTAAAGTAATTCAAATTTGAACTACTCGATGTAACGCAGGACTGTCCCTTTTATTCCCACGCCGTCCGGCGGCACCCGACAGCCCGGGGGACGAGTGGCTGGAGTCGGCTTGGTGATATCCAGACGAGAGTTATTCGTGGCATAACGTTGTGGTGGACCGTCCCGCAGTGGGAGGCCGGAAGGAGTGCGTTGTGATCTTCATCGTTGTCAAGTTTCCCGTTAAGCCCGAGTACGCGGACCGGTGGGGAGAGATTTCCGCAGAGTTCACCGAGGCGACCCGCGCTGAGCCAGGTAATAAGTTCTTCGAGTGGTCGCGCTCCCTCACGGATCCGAACACGTATGTTCTCGTCGAGGGATTCGAGAACGATGGGGCGGGTCCCCATGTTTCATCAGAGCATTTTAAGAAGATGCAGGAGGAGTTCCCCACGTACCTCTCCGCAACCCCGAAGATCCTCTCGCGCCACATCGATGGCGACGACTGGGACGATATGGGAGAGCTGGCGGTCGGGTAGGGACGTTCGCCACGTGGAACCGGGCGCTTGAGCAGATACATATGGGGTGTGAGGCCACTGGGTCTCGCCGTTGAGCGGCAAGAAGCCGCTGGAGCCAGGAGGAACAATGGAACCGCGTCTACCGCGCGCACTCACTGGAGTGGAATCGAAGCCTGCGCTGATCGTGCCAGTGTTCGGGACACCGCACGAACTCGCCGCAATGGTGGAGCAAGCCGCAGCGGCCGGCGCCGACGTTATCGAATGGCGGGCCGACCTGACGGATGACTGGGATTCGAGTGCCGATGTCTTGGCAGATTCTCCGCTTCCAACGATCGCGACGGTCCGCTCCGATCGCGAGGGCGGAAAGTTTCCCGGTGAAGGCCATAACTACGCGGCAGCCGCGATGAAGCTCGCAACCATGCAGTTCGACGTCCTCGACGTCGAGATCAAGCGCTCGGCTGCCTTCCAGATCGTCCCGATCGCTCACGACCACGGCATCCCCGTCATCACCTCTCACCACAACTTCGATGCGACGCCGCGCAATGAGGAGATCATCGAGACCCTCGAGGACATGGCCGTCGTGGGGGCGGATCTGCTCAAGATTGCCTTCCACCCCGCCCATGCTGACGACACGTGGCGGCAGATGGAGTTGACGAGGGGCCTGGGTCATCGTTTCGGCGCCCCCATCATCTCCATCTCCATGGGCCTCGACGCCGCGTGGACGAGGCTCGCCGCTGCCGCCTGCGGGTCGGTCGCCACTTTCGGAACCGTCGGCAGCGAGTCTGCTCCGGGCCAGATGGACGCCGTCTTGGTCCGTACTGTCCTCGATGCGCTCGATCGGTAGAATGAAGGGTGTGGAGAACCTACTCGCCGTCCTGCCGTCCATCCTCGCTCTCGGAGCCTTCGTCGCAGTTATCAAGCTGGTCATGAACTCCGACCGTCTTGAGCGCAAGGCGGAGGCCGAGCTGGATGCCCAGGAGGCGGAGAAGTCTCGTCAGGATGAACAGGCGGGCTAGGTCCGCCGTCCCGAATCCACGACATCTCTCATGGAAAGATAGATATATGGTCTACAAACTTGTCTTGCTCCGCCACGGCGAGAGCGATTGGAACGCAAAGAACCTATTTACCGGATGGGTCGATGTCCCGCTCTCCGAGAAGGGCGTGGAAGAGGCGAAGCGCGGAGGCACCCTTCTCACTGAGGCTGGCGTCTCGCCCGATATTCTCCATACGTCGCTCCTGCGCCGCGCGATCTCGACCGCGAACCTTGCGCTCGATGTCGCCGACCTCCACTGGATCCCCGTCAAGCGCAACTGGCGGCTCAACGAGCGCCACTACGGCGCCCTCCAGGGTAAAGACAAGAAGCAGATCCGTGACGAGTACGGTGAAGACCAGTTCATGCAGTGGCGCCGCTCCTACGATGTGCCGCCGCCGCCGATCGAAGCTGGCTCGGAATTCTCGCAAGATTCCGATCCGCGTTACGCGGGCGAACCCATCCCCGCAACCGAGTGCCTCAAGGATGTCCTCGAGCGCCTCTTGCCCTACTGGGAGGAAGAGATTGTCCAAGACCTGAAGTCTGGCAAGACGGTCCTCATCGCCGCGCACGGCAACTCCCTACGCGCGATCGTTAAGCATCTCGACAACATCTCCGACGAGGAGATCTCGGGCCTCAATATTCCGACCGGAATCCCGCTCTACTACGAGCTCGACGAGGATCTGTCACCCATCACTCCCCGGGGCACCTACCTCGACCCGGAGGCAGCTGAAGCCGCTATCGCGGCAGTCGCCAACCAGGGCAAGTAATACGCCTGAGCTAAAGATCTAGGCCCCGTTCAATCATGAACGGGGCCTATGTCATGTGAGCCGATTCCCTCAGCGTTGCTCTTCGACCGTCTCTGCGATCTCTCGAATCGTCTCATCGCGCTCGGCGAGGTGTCCGGTCACGAGGAAGGTAATGCGGCGAGCAATTGACACACCGTGGTCGCCGTACCGTTCCATGTAACGTGCGAGAAGGACCGTATCGATGACCTCCTGGCGAGAGAGCTCGCGAGACTCGTCGAGGATGAGCTCGAACGACTTGTGGTGTAGCGCATCGAGGACGTTATCCTCCTCCTCGATCATCTCGGCCAGCGAGAGATCGTGAGAGTCGAGAAGCTCGGCAACCCGCTGACCAACGACACTCGCGTGCTCCGCCATCTCAACCAGCAGATCGTAGACGGGCCCCGTGTTGACGCGCTCGGGGTAACGGCCGCGGGCGACGTAGGCGACATGCCGCGCGAGGTCTCCCATGCGCTCGAGGGTGGAGGAGATACGGAGGACCGAGACGACGGTACGCAGATCGGCTGCGACCGGGGCCTGCCGTGCGAGAACCGAGATGCCCATCTCGTCGAGGTTGCGTTCGAGGGCGTCGATGCGCTTATCGGCATCAATAACCTGTTCCGCCAGCGCGATGTTCGCGTCTTTCAGCGACCTGGCGGCACGTTCCATTGACCTGGCGGCTTCGCGACCCTGCTTGAGCAGATCATCGCCAAGTTGCTGCAATTCCTGCCTGAAGATCTCGCGCACAATAACTCCTGATGTTCTAAGGACGGTCCCTCATGACGTGAAGGTTTTCCTTGATTACCTCATCATACTGAGGTTAACGCGCGATGATCACGCGGTGAACTCCCGTCGCGGTAGGATGGGCGTCTGCATGCGATCTGTCAAACATGTCTATCCTGGTTTCATGCCAGACTCCGGTATCGTGTATCTCCTCGTCGCGGCGCTGGCGGGTATCGTCATCGGTGTGACCGTCATGTGGGCGCTCAATCGGTCGATGGAGACAGTCGAGGACGTCGACACCGTCGCCGCTTCCGTCGCTGACAGCGACATCCAGTCGGTGCTGACTGCCGTGCCACAGGCTTACATATTGCTCAATGCCATGCGCGATGTTGAGCGGGCGTCGACTATTGCCTACTCGCTCGGCCTCGTCCGGGGCTCACGAATCATCCGGTCCGAGATCGTCGCGGCGATCAACGAGGTATCCGGGGCGGGTGAGCCAAAGGATATGGAGCTGTCTCTGCGGCGTTCGTTTGCGAACACGGGGCGGATTGTTCTGTCGATTCGCATCGCCCCCATGAGCGGCGAGCGCACCCTCATCCTCTTCTTCGACACAACGGAAGCGAAAAGGCTTGAGGAGACGAGACGCGACTTCGTCGCCAATATCTCCCACGAGCTCAAGACGCCGATCGGCGCGATCGGGCTCTTGTCGGAAACGATCCAAGATGTGGCTGATGAGCCGGAGAATGTCCTCCTCTTCTCGGAGCAACTCCAGCGGGAGTCTGCTCGGTTGGCCTCACTGGTGCAGGACATCATCGAGCTGTCTCGCGTCCAGGACGGTGCTGCCATAGCCCACGGCGAGCTCGTTGACGTCGATACTGTGGTCAACGAAGCGATCGACAGATGCCGGATTGAGGCTGATAGCCGCAACATCACGCTCGTGACAGCCCCCTCATCGGGCGTTCAGGTTTTCGGCGACAGGCCGCTCCTCACGACCGCGGTGCGAAACCTTGTTGATAATGCGGTCCGCTACTCGAACCCGGGCGGCCGGGCCTCGGTCGGTGTCTCGCGCTTCGAGGGCGTTGTCCGTATCGCTGTCGTCGACCAGGGTGTCGGCATTCCCCCGGAGCTACGGGAGCGAGTATTCGAACGCTTCTTCCGTGGAGATAATGCGCGAACGCGAGAAGAGGGAGGCACGGGCCTCGGTCTCAGCATCGTCAAGCACGTCGCGGCCGATCACGGTGGTCGCATCGAGCTCTGGAGCGAGCCCGGCAAGGGGTCGACCTTCACTTTCATCATCCCTGAGGCATACGCGCCCGAAACTGAACAAGAGGAACAATGACGAAGATTTTCCTCGTTGAAGACGAGGCTGCCTACCGAGATACGCTCACGTTTAAGCTCAACCGGGACGGATACGATGTCGTCGCGGTTGGCGACGGCCAGGAGGCCGTTGACATGTTCGAGCGGACGAACCCCGACATTGTCCTGCTCGACCTCATGTTGCCCGGACTGTCAGGGACAGAAGTATGCCGTCAGATCCGTCAAAAGTCATCCGTCCCCGTCATCATGCTCACGGCGAAGGATTCGGAGCTCGACAAGGTCGTCGGGTTGGAGATCGGGGCCGATGATTACGTGACGAAGCCCTACTCGTACCGTGAGCTCGTAGCGCGGATCAGGGCGGTCCTGCGCCGCGGCGTGGCCGAAGATGATGAGGTTCGGGAGTCTGCCCTGCGGGTTGGTCGGGTTGCAATGAATACTGGCCGTCACGAAGTGGCGATCGACGGCGCGAAGGTGGCGATGCCGTTGCGCGAGTTCGAGCTTCTCGAACTCTTCATGCGAAATGCGGACCGTGTCCTCACCCGCGCCCAAATCATCGACCGGATTTGGGGGCCTGACTACACCGGCGACACGAAGACTCTCGACGTCCACGTCAAACGGCTCCGGTCAAAGATTGAGGTGGAGCCGTCCGCACCGACGATGCTTCTCACAGTGCGGGGCCTCGGGTACAAGCTCGTTTCCGACTAGACCCGGGTAACTCCAGTGCGCGGTATCGAGTACGCACTGGAGTTCGCGTGTGCCTGTCAGTCGCAGTCAGCGTCGAACGGGAACGCGTCGATATAGTCGCCCGTGCAGGCAGAGATCACGGGGATGGCGACGGGGGATTCGGCTCCGCCACTACTGACCGTGGCCGGCAGGTTCGTGCCGGGAGCGAAGTCGCCATTGAGTGTGATGAGATTTCCCTCTTCAGCGTCCTGCAACGTTCCCAGGTTGATGGAATCACGAGCGTCAACGGAGAACGATTCGTCGATGTCATCTGCCAAGATGACAGCCTCAACGTCGTCTGCGCTACGGTTGCTGATCGCCCCGTAGAGGACGCCCCTGCCGGATCCGTCGGAGACGACCATGAGGTTCTCGAAAACGACGTCCGATTCGAGGTGGACGCGAACCCCATCCGACGGTGCATACGGCATTTGGGTGATGGCCTCAGTTGTCAGGCTGCACGAGGCAAGCATGAATAGTGCCCCGCCAGCCGCAATCGATCGCAGTAGGTTCACAGATCCTCCTAAGTCTGTTGCCAAGGGTAGCCTAATTTCTCCAATGTGCGGCGCGAAAGGCCAGGAAAATCGGCATCTATCCGAGGACGGTCTCGCCCGAGGTGATAGAATAGGTGCCTAGTCGGGCTCACTCCGTGAAAGGCTGTCCATTTATGTCGCTCAAGATCGGCGAGACTGTTGTCTACCCTCACCATGGGGCTGCGTACATCGAAGATATCGAAACAAAAGTGGTCGACGGCGAAGAGCATCGGTATGTGACGCTTCGAGTCATCCAGGGCGATCTTGTCATTAAGGTGCCCGCTGCCAACATCGAAGATGTCGGCGTCCGCGACGTCTCCAATGAGGCTCAGCTCGAAGAGGTCTTTGACGTGCTTCGCTCAGAGGCCGCCGAGGAGCCGCAGAACTGGTCTCGTCGGTTCAAAGCCAACGGTGAGAAGCTGACGAGCGGCGATGTCATTAAGGTTGCCGAGGTTGTCCGCGACCTCACCCGCCGTGATGAGGACCGCCACCTATCAGCCGGGGAGAAGCGCATGCTGACCCAGGCACGCCAGATCCTCGGGTCCGAGGTCGCGCTCGCGAAGGACATCGACGAGGAAGAGGCCTCCGACCTGCTCGACGAGATTCTCGGCTGACGTGACCACTGCCGTTGTCGTGACGGCCGCAGGTATGGGGACCCGGCTCGGGTTCAACATGCCGAAGGCGCTCGTACCGCTGGCAGGGCGGACCCTTATCGAACATGCCCTCGACGGTGTCGTCGCCTCGAGAATCGCAGACAGGGTCGTCGTGACGATTCCTCCAGGTACCGAGGACATCTTCGGGGGTCTTATCGGTCCCGACGTCATTCTTGTGTCGGGTGGTGCGACCCGGCAGAGCTCAGTTCGGAGCGGCATCGATGCCGTCCTCGACTCGGATATCGTTCTCGTCCATGACGCAGCCCGCTGCCTGACGCCGCCGTCTGTCATGATCCGCGTCCGCGACGCAGTCGCCGCCGGCCACGCGGGCGCTGTACCCGCTATCCGCGTCACCGACACGATTAAGCAGGTGACTCCGAACGGGCCCTATGAACCGGTTATCGACACCCTCGACCGGGGCGTGTTGCGGGCCGTTCAAACACCCCAGGGTTTCAACGGCGATATCCTCCGCGCCGCCCATCGTCTCGAATGGCCGGGCGAAGAGGGTGCTCCGGACGATGCAAGCCTGGTTGAACACCTTGGCCATGATGTCGTGATCGTCGCGGGAAGCCACATGGCCGTGAAGATCACGACCGTTCTTGATCTGAAGCTGGCTGAGCTTCTCCTCGAAGAGCACGAGCGTGAACTCAAGGCTGAGCTAACGGGGGAGCGATGAGAGTCGCAACTGCGATCGACGTCCATGCCTTTGCAACAGAGCCGCGTCCCCTCATGCTCGCCTGCCTCGAATTCGCGCCGACGGGCGGCCTGGCTGGGCACAGCGATGCGGACGTCGCGGCACACGCTGCAGCGGACGCACTTCTCATTGCCTCCGGCATCGGTGAGCTCGGAACCGTCTTCGGTACGGACCGGCCCGAGTGGGCGGGAGCCTCGGGAGCGGCGCTCCTTGGTGAATCCGTGCGGTTTGTCCGCGCCGCCGGCTGGCAGATCGCCAACATCTCGATCCAGATCATTGGACAGAAGCCGAGGTTTTCACCCCGGAAGCACGAGGCTCAACAAGTCATGAGCGACATCGTCGGCGCGCCCGTCCTTATTGCGGCGACAACAACGGATGGTCTCGGCTCACTTGGCCGCATTGAGGGCATCGGCGCCCTCGCGACGGCTCTGCTCACCGACTGACGCCTGTCCCGGCGCAGACGGTCGCTTGTGAGCGTGACTGACTGGGTTCACTGAACGATGTTGCGGCTGGCTGAGATCAAGGAACAACGTTGTCGAGCACCCGCTCGTTCGATGGCCGAACGAGAAGGAAGGCGACGAAGCCGACGAGCAGGACGAGGACGATTCCGAGGATGCCGAAGTACGCGGCTTCCCTCTTCGATGAGTCGAGGAGAAGAGCGCCGAGGATGATGACGGTCGAGTACATGAAAGGTGAAAGGAACGAGACGGCCCTGCCGGTCGTCGCGTAGAGACCAAAGATTTCGCCCTCTTCGCCGGCCGGGATGATTCGGGCAAGATACGTGCGTGAGCTCGACTGCGCGGGGCCGACGAAGATACACAGGAGGAGACCCGCGATCCAGAAGACGAGTGGACCCTGGTCATGGAGGATAAAGATGAGAAGGCCGAGGGCGACCATCGAGCCGAGTGAGAAGAGAATGACGGGGCGGGCGCCGATCCGGTCGTCCAGGTAGCCGAACGTGATCGTAGCGATTCCGGCCACGAGGTTCGCGATGATGCCGAAGATGAGGACCTCACCCGAGCTGAAGCCGAATGCTTCGCCTGCAAGAACTCCGCCGAATGCAAAGACACCGGCAAGCCCGTCGCGATAGATGGCCGACGCGACGAGGAACCACACGATCGACCGATCTCGCCGCCACAGGCCTGCAATCGAGGTGAACAGCTGGCGGTAGGAACCCATGACGCCGATCCTCTTGGTTGTCTTCGGCTCCGAATTCGTTGCAGTCAGCATGAGGGGCAGGGAAAAGACGAGCGTCCACACCGCGCAGAGGACCATCGCGACGCGGATGTTCATCCCCTCCTCAGAAGTTACGCCGAACCAGCCGATCTCTGGGCCAATGATGCCGACGTAGAGGATGAGCATGAGGACAATGCCGCCAACGTAGCCCAACCCCCAGCCGAGACCGGAGATTCTGCCGATCGTCTTCGGTGTGGAAATGTCGGAGAGCATGGCGTTGTAGACGACGGAACCCGTGTCGAACGCGACATTGCCGACCGCGAGGAGGAGCAGACCCAACCACAGGTACGACTCGTCCGGACGGACAAATGCGAGCGCGGCGGTGGCGGCGATTGTTATCGCCGTTGTCGACGCGATGAGTCCCCGCTTCTTGCCGCTGCGGTCCGTCCATTGCCCAACGACAGGTGCGATGATTGCGACGAAGATGCCGGCCGCTGTCATCGTCCACCCGAGGGACGCATTGGCGTTATCGCCGAAAAGATCTGCGTTGGCGATATAGACGGAGAAAACGAAGGTTGTGACGACAGCGTTGAAGGCGGCTGAGGCCCAGTCCCACAGCGCCCATGCCGTGACCCGCCCGCGCATGGTTCGTCCTGACGTAGTGCTCATTGATGCACCGTAACGCGAATGAGGAAACGGAACGCGGTCAACGGCGAAAAATATCGCACTCGTGGCTGGTCAGTTCGGAGCCCGAGCCAGGTAGCCTAGGTGTGTGACTTTGGAAATTCATGATTCGGCATCAAAAACCCAGCGTGCCTTCGAGCCCCGTGTGCCTGGCCGGGCCAGCATCTACCTGTGCGGTGCGACCGTGCAGGGCGCGCCCCACATCGGGCACCTGCGGTCCGCACTCGCTTTCGACGTGCTCACCCGCTGGCTCACACGCTCCGGCTACCAGGTCACGACCGTTCGTAACGTCACTGACATCGATGACAAAATTCTTGCCAAGTCCGCCGAGGCTGGCTGGGAGTGGTGGGCGTGGGCGTACAGGTTCGAGCGGGAATTCTCAGACGCGTACCGGGCGCTCGGTGTCCTGCCCCCAACCTATGAACCTCGTGCGACCGGGCACATCACCGACATGATCGATCTCATCTCCACGATTATCGACCGTGGTCACGCCTATGTCGGCGACCCTGGCAACGTCTACTTTGATGTCCGGTCCCTGCCCACCTACGGCTCGTTGACGCGTCAGGACATCGGTCACATGAGCGTCGACGAAGAAGAGGCTGAGGCCGACAAGCGGGATCCGCACGACTTTGCTCTGTGGAAGGCCCCGAAGGAGGGCGAGCCGGACACCGCCTCATGGGACAGCCCGTGGGGCCGTGGCAGGCCGGGCTGGCACATTGAATGCTCGGCGATGGCGGGCCGCTACCTTGGCGACGCCTTCGACATACACGGCGGCGGCATCGACCTGCGCTTCCCACACCATGAGAACGAGCAGGCACAGTCCCATGCCGCCGGGCGGGACTTTGCAAAGTACTGGATGCACAACGCCTGGGTCACGGTCGACGGCGAAAAGATGAGCAAGTCGCTCGGCAACTCCCTCGTCGTCTCCGAAATCCTCAAGACGGTCTCGGCCCCGATCCTTCGCTTCGCTCTCACGACGGTCCACTACCGTTCCACTGTCGCGTTCTCGTCCACCACAGTGTCAGAGGCGACATCAAACTGGGAGAGGTTGTCCGGCTTCCTCTCTCGCGCTGCCGAAACAGTTGGCGAAGCCGACGCTGATCGCGTTGCTGCCCTCAGCGCAGACGAGCTCCCAACCGAATTCCGAGAGGCCATGGATGATGATCTCAACGTCTCGGTGGCGATGGCCGTCATTCACGACCACGTGACGAAGGCGAATGTCGCTCTCGGTGCCCGCGATGATGTCGCGGTTGCCGACGCACAGCTGACGATCCGCGCGATGCTCGACGTCCTCGGGCTCGACCCGCGATCCGAGCAATGGCGCGGTAGCGCCGACAGCTCGAACAGCGACGCGCTGGCTGTACTCGTCGAGGACGTGCTGAGCCGTCGCGCTCAGGCACGCGCCGATAAGGACTGGCCACTCGCGGACAGTCTGCGCGACACCCTCGCGGAAGCAGGAATCATTGTCGAAGACAGCACCGCAGGTGTGCGCTGGCACGTCAAGGAGAACTCATGAGCCACAACCCTGCTCGCAAGAAGGGCCCCAAGGTGGGCTCCGGAGGTGTCCGCAGGCGCCGCCTCGAGGGACGTGGCCCCACACCGAAGGCTACTGACCGCGAATACCATCCTGCGCACGCGAAGAAGAAGGCGAAAGAGGAGCAGGAGAAGAAGGCTGAGGCGATACGGATTGCTCGTGCAGGAGGCAAGCTACCGTCCTATCTCAAGCTCGAGCCAGGCCACGAACTCATTGTCGGCCGCAACGCGGTCCTCGAAGCAGTTCGCGCAGATGCGCCACTCACGCGAGTCTTCATCGTGTCCGGTTCCGTCGATGAACGGATGGAGGAGGCGGCGCGCGAGGCAGCGGATCGGGGAGCCCCCGTCATTGAGGTGAGCCGCGGCCATCTCGATGTCATGACGGAAAAGGCCGCCCACCAGGGCATTGCGATCGAGGTGCCGCCTTACGACTACACCGACATCGAGACGGTCGTCGCCGACATTGAGGAGTCTGGTCGGAAGGGTCTCATCCTCGCGGGCGACTCGATCACCGATCCCCACAACCTCGGTGCTGTCCTCAGATCAGCAGCCGCTTTTAACGCCGATGCCGTCCTCATCACCGAGCGCCGCTCGGCAAGTGTCAACGCGACAGTGTGGAAGGTTTCCGCGGGAGCTGTGGCCCGGGTCCCCGTCGCCCGTGAGACGAACCTCGTGCGTAGTCTCAACGATCTGAAGTCGCGCGGATATTTTGTCGTCGGTCTCGCAGGAGAGGGCGATGTCCTCCTCGATGATCTCGAGCTGGCGGACGTGCCGCTTGTTCTCGTGACGGGGTCTGAGGGCAGGGGTTTGTCGCGACTCGTCCGGGACACGTGCGACCAGATATGTTCCATTCCCATCTCCAGCGAGATGGAATCGCTTAACGCGGCAGTGGCCACCGGCATCGCACTGTACGAAGTCGACCGCCGCCGCAGGAAGGCAGGACAATGACCATGTGGCGCCCCGTGAGCGGGGATATTTATGGGCTCGATCCACACCTGTTCGACGAGGAGGCGTTCCAGCGGTTCTTTGCCGAGGAGCGGGTTCTTGCTCGCGGCAAGAATATCGAAAACGGGCATTACGAGATCGAACTGGCGGTCACCGGCCGCCGCCGCCGTGTCGCGCTCCTCGATGACGACGGCTATGTCCACCCGGGGATGCCCCTGTCGGAGCTTGTCGACACGATGGACGAGAAGCTCCGCAAGGTTCAGATCGTCATTGAGGACGAGGTTCGTTACGGCGACATCAATCTCGGCTCTGTCGCGCCCGATGTCGAGGCCGACATCGCTGTCTTCAAAGAGGGCAATGTCGCGTTTGAGAGTGAGAGTGAGTCTGATGAGGGCGAGGAACTAAGCGAGGTCGACGACGAAGAGGATCTACCTGACGTCCCGCTCCTCATGTTGAGCGATCTCGCCCTTGCGGAGGTCCCTGCACTCGCAGCTGTCACCAAGGTCCCCATGGCGGTTATTCCGCACGGCAACCTTCGGGCGGTCGTCGCGGAGCGCGCGGTCGACGTGAAGAAGAGAATTTTCCCGCGGCCTGTCTTCCACCTCACGCTGCGAACCCAGGGGGAGGACGCCCCCGTTCTCACGATCGGGTTGGACAACCAGAGGGTGCTGACGTGGACGTGGGATGAGCAGTTGCCCGTCATGGATTGGATGCGTGAGCATCGGGAAGCGATGGAGTTTGCGGACGAGCACCTCGGTGCTGGCGCCATTGCTCTGCGCTGCGTGCTCGAATCGAAACACGGATCCGCTATCGAAGTCCGTAAGGCTCTCCTGTCGTCCAAGGTGATGGGCCCAGCGTTCTTCATTCAGGCGATGGGGCTCAGCCCCGAGATCCTCGACGTGCTTGAGGGCCGCATGGATGTCAGTGAGATCCCCGACGCCGAAGTGTTTAAGCAGGCAACGCTGGCGGAGACTCTCCGGGAAGTCATTGCCCTGGAAATTTCTGGCCACGGGATTGCCAAACCGAAGCTGTGGGAGAACTACCGCAAGTTGTACTTGGACAACCCGGGGCTCATGAACGCCGTCGCGTCCGTACAGGCGGCGGTTGGCGGTTCCATCTTCGTCGGCGCACTCCAAACCAAGGGCCGCAAAGGCCGCTGGGGTGCCGGGCTCGGCGCGCTTCTCATGGTCAACTCCCTGTCCCGTATCCTCACGACCCAGTACATTCAAAAGTCTCTCGACCATTCGGAGGCGGTTAAGAAGCTCGCCGATGCTGCGGCAGAGGCTGAGGCGATGGTGAAGAAGGCCGAGTCGGGGCAGAGCGCCGATGACTGACATCGTCGAAGCGTTCTGGAACCGCGCGATTCTCAAAGCCCGGATCAACCAGCTCGAGGTAGTGACTGGGCCTGATCGGGACTCCGCGCTCATGCCTCCCACATGGTCGATGGATGACGAGAGCGTCACGGCGGCCCTGAAGAACAGAACGACCGTGCTCGCCTCGCTCGCTTCCGAGCACGAGGTGCTTCCCGAGGTCGGCGGCCTGTCCATTCTTCTGTGGCAGGATGGGGCGCCAGCAGCTCTCCTTCGGACGACGGATGTCTCTGTCCGCTCGAAAGCCGATCTCGATGATGCTGGCGAAGTTGTCGGTGACTGGGCGCAGGTGCGTGACTCAGCGCCCGAGGGCGCCGACATTGTCATCGAGCGTTTCCTTGTCATCGCCGACAATGACTAAAGTTGCGCTTCTTTTTTGCAACTACCCTGTTCCTCTCGGCGTGCGCGGGGCAGGCAGAGGCGCCGCTGACTCCCGCGGCGTCCGTCTACGAATCAGCGCCGACGGAGGATGCAGCTGAGGAGAACGTGGAGGACGAGCCGCTTACGGTGCTCCTCATCGGACTTGATCGAGACACCGGTGCCCAGCGGGCCGACGCAATTCTCCTCGTTCGGATCAATGGCGAGCGCGAGCATGCGGCCATAATGTCGATCCACCGCGACACGTGGGTAGCGATTCCCGGACACGGGGATGCCAAGATCAACGCCGCTTACGCCGACGGTGGTGCCGAACTTCTCGCGGATACGGTCGACATGCTGTATTCGGCTCGAATCGACCACACTGTGGCCGTCGACTTCGACGCCTTTGTCACCCTGTCCGAGATGCTTGGACCGATCACTGTCTCCACCTCTGCTGGCACGGTCGAGTTGGCTGGAGATGAGGCGCTGAGCTTCGTGAGGGAGAGGAGTTCCCTGCCGGGAGGTGATTTTGACCGGGTCCGCCGCCAGCAGGCATATCTGGCCGGTGTTGCAAACGCCCTGCGGGATGCGAATGCGGCGGAACGTGCGAGGACCGTCGCTGCCTTGTCCGAGCACGTGACGATTGGCGACGAGCAGACCCTGCCCCTTGGGCTACTCTCCGACGATCTCGAGATGGAGTTCTTCTCCAGCACGCATGGAGGCACCGGCTGGTCGGCGGATGGGCAATCGATCGTTCTTCCCGGCGACATCGAATCCCTTGCAGACGCGTTCGAAGGCGACACGGTCGATGAGTGGCTTGAGATGGCAGGCGCGCAGACTCTCGATAGTCGACCCGTCAGGTAGGACCGTCAGCGGTCGACGATGACACAGTCCTCCGGGTTTTGAAGCTCTTGACCGGCGGCGAGCTCGGCCAGCTCCTCGGGAGGTTTCAGGCCACCAAAGCTCTGACCGAGTACGACATCGAGAACCTCAGTCTCAGTTGTGCCGTCGAGCAAGACAACGGCGCTGGGGAACATCCGGGCGAGAGTGTAGGCCTGGTCAAGTGCGTTCTGCGCTGAGTAAATGACGACTGGTGCGCCGGGTTCCGTCCCGCCCCAATTCTCCTGTTCGGACACGGTGATGCCCTGTTCGATGAGTTGCCCGCTTACGGAGCTCGCCAATCCGGTTCTGTTCGACGCGTTGTAGACGTTGACGGTGATGGCGGAATGCTCGACAGAGGGCGTGCCTTCGGGAAGACACGGGACGGCGTTGGCCTGATCATCACTCGGCGCGGATGTGAACTCCCGATTAAACGGAGTGGGCAGGACTCCGGTGAACCACAGCATACTGACGAGCACGAGGAGGGTCAGGATCAGCGCGAGACTGCCGAAAATGACGGTCTGCCTCTGCTGGAGCCGTCGCCGATACCTGATCCGAGGATTTTCGTTCACCCTCCAACGTTAACCCACCCGATCCCTGCTGCGCCGCGCGACATAGAAGCGGCGTCAACCCGAGGCCGCGGGAAGCACTCCCCATCGGTCACCGGGATAGCACATCCTCGCGCGTTTACGATGAGCTGGATGAACAAAGGTTCGGTGAGCACTCGAGTCCTGCTGGCGACAGTAGCGATCGCTCTTGCAGGATGTGGGTCCGTCGCTGACGAGGAGTCAACGGACGGCTTCACTGGGAGCGGGACGGGGACACCGTTACCCTCCTCATCATCCGCCGAATCTCACGAGGCTCAGGGTTACCAGGCAGCCCCCTTCAACCGCGGTTTTCTCCTCGCAGAGGAGTTCACCAACAGCCGTGGAACATTCCGTCGGCTCCGCATGCCGGATCAATACGAAGGCATCTTCAGCCCCGACGTCGTGTCTCGCGCAGATATTGACACACCCGACGACGATCTCGACGAAGCGCTACTTTTTACGGGCCGCTTCGCTGCCGAAGAGCTCGCAACCTCCGAATTGGCGTTCAACTACACGGTCGAGGGTGCTGACGAATGGTTCGCAAAGCACGAACACATCTTCCGCCATCCGGAACGAGCCCGTGCCGGGCTACTCAACACCGACGAGCCAAACCAATCTCTAGCTCTGCTGTATACCGATAATGGCTGGGATCGCGGAACCCCTGAGCGGACGGGGCGTGTGCAAAACATGACAGTCGAGCTGGTCGGCCTCAACAGCGAAGGCGACCAGCTCGTCATCAGCCATCTCATCACCTTCGACGCGCGGGTGTGGGGCCCCGGCGGAGTCGACGGAGCCTTCATTGAGAAAACCCGTCTCCACGCGACCTACACGGTTGAGGACGTCGACGGCGCGTGGGTGATCGCTGATTACGAAACGGTGTGGGACACCCGGTATTGATCAACTCTTAGTTGTTCACAACTGAGAACCCATTTACGTGACGTTGACTGAGCGTAAATGGCCGCATGACGCCAATTCAGTGGGGACTATTCTCTCAGAACTGATGACGTAGGTGTGCCTATGGTTGGGGAAATTACAAGAGAGTGGGAATCAATGTCTACGACAATTGACAGTGGACTAAGTCGTCGATCATTTATGAAATGGTCCGGAGTTGCCGGTGGAACCGTTGCGCTTGTCGCCACAACGGCCAACCTCGGCATGCCGCAGGCGAGAAGTGAGAACGGCGATGGAGCGGCGGATGTCGACGCAACCGTCTGGTCGGCCTGCGTCGTCAACTGCGGTTCCCGGTGCCCGCTGCGGCTCCAGGTGAAAGACGGAACGGTCGTGCGCGTTCTCGCTGACAACACCGGCGACGACACCCTGTGGAACCGGCAGATCACGGCCTGTGTCCGCGGGCGCAACATGCGGGAGCGGATCTACAACCCAGACAGGATCAAGAAGCCCCTCAAACGAGTCGGCGCCAAGCGTTCCGACGGTGAGTTTGAGGAAATCTCGTGGGATGAGGCGCTCGACATCATCGCTGAGAAGCTCCGGTACACATACGACACGTACGGACCGGAGGCCGTCTACAACCAGTACGGATCCGGCGTGTGGAACGCCCATATCGCGAACTCCGGTGGCTGGGGCCGCCTCTTCAATCTCCTCGGCGGGCACCTGGGCTACTACGGCAACTACAGCTACCTTCAGATCTCCCAGTGCACACGGTACTTCTACGGGAGCCCGGATGAGCAGATCTCCAACTCGATCGAGGACTCGATTGAGAACTCCAAGCTCATTGTCTGGTGGGGCAACAATCCTCTCGAGACTCGCATGTCCGGAGGCGGCGTCCTCTTCACAGCGAACGAGGCGAAGCATGCCGGAGTCCGCCAGATCGTCGTCGACCCGCGCTACTCGGACAGTGCCGCCGTACTTGCCGACGACTGGGTCGCCCTCCGGCCTGGCACTGACTCCGCCCTTGTCGCCGGAATGGCGCACGTCATGATCAGCGAAAACATCCATGATCAGGAGTTCCTCGACCGCTACTGCGTCGGCTTCGACGAGGACCACATGCCTGAGGGAGCCCCGAAGAATGCCTCCTACCGCTCCTACATCGAGGGCAAGGGCCCCGATGGAGTTGAGAAGACCCCTGAGTGGGCCGCAGACATCACAGGCGTTCCAGCGGACAAGATCCGGCGGTTCGCGCGTGATGTAGCAACCGCGAAGCCGGCCAACATTGTTCAGGGCTGGGGCCCGCAACGTCACGCGAATGGCGAGAACCAGGCGAACTCCATCTACCTGCTGGCTGCCATGACGGGCAACGTTGGTATCCCGGGCGGCGGCACCGGCGGCCGCGAAGGCTACCTATGGCCCTGGACCCCATGGCTCGACGAGGGCGTGAACCCGGTCGAGACCGTCATCTCCTGCTACACGTGGACCGACGCTATCGACCACGGTCCGGAGATGACGGCGCTCGCGAACGGTGTGCAGGGGCGAGACCGGCTCGAGACTGGCATCAAGTTCATGGTGGCCTACGGCTCGAACATGCTGTCGAGCCAGCATGGCGACATTAATCGGACTCGGGAGATCCTCGACGACGAGACGAAGTGTGAGTTCATCCTTGGCATGGACAACCAGATGTGCGCGTCGATGGAAATGTGTGACCTTGTCCTTCCCGACACGACGACGGCGGAGCGCTGGGACATCATCCCATCCGAGTATACGGGCGACATGGCCTACGAGATCATGGCTGCCAAAGCCATCGAGCCGCTGTATGAGTCCAGGCCGTCGATCGAGGTGACGTACGAGCTCGCTAAGCGGTTGGGTGTTGGCGATGAGTTCGCTGAAGGTAAGGAGACGAGCGAGGACTGGGCACGCTGGGTCCAGGACACTGCCCGGGAGATGACCCCAGGATTGTTCCCGACCTTTGAAGAGCTGACGGAGATGGGAGTCTTCCGGTACACGAGCCCTGACGGGCCGACCGTCGCACTCAAGGAGTTCCGGGACGACCCCGAGGCAAACCCGCTAGGCACCCCGTCGGGCAAGATCGAGATCTATTCGACGCAGCTTGCCGAGATGGCGGCAACGTGGGAGTTCCCCGACCCTGTTGCAGGCGACGAGATCACGCCCATCCCGGCATATCTCATGACCCGCGAAGGCCCTGAGGAGGCTCGGACCAACGAGCTGTACCCGCTCCAGTGCATCGGCCATCACTTCAAGTCCCGAACGCACTCGACGTATGGCAACCTCGAGACGTTGCGTCATGCCCACCAGCAGCGCGTTTGGATCAATCCGAAAGATGCCGCCGAGCGCGACATCAAGAGCGATGACCTCGTCCACATCTACAACGATCGAGGCAGGATCGCCCTACCTGCGATGGTGACACCGAGGATCGTGCCCGGAGTGCTCTCTGTCCCTCAGGGAGCATGGATCGACCTTGATAAGGACGGCGTCGACCACGGTGGTGCGGTCAACATGCTGACAAGCCTTCGCATGACCCCGATCGCGAAGGGCAACGGCCAGCACACCAACCTCGTCCAAGCCGAGAAGGCCTGACGGGAGTGGCCAGCGAATTGACTTGCTGGCCACCCCCGTGAGCCATCGCCAATCCTCGCGACGCTTTGCTACCCCGCTCGGTTCACTTCGGGCGGGGTAGCGAGTCCGGGTCCTCCGCAGGGTAGATCTTGCCCTGATATCGCGGGTTCATGAGGTTGTCGTGGGAGAGAAGCTCATCGAGACGTTCGGGCTCAACAAGTTTCATCTCCAGCACGATGTCTCTGACGGATCTGCCCGTGCGGGCGGCCTCTTTCCCGACGATGTCGCCGTTGTGGTGGCCGATAACGGGGTTGAGGTAGGTAACGATCCCGATCGAGTTCATGACATTGCTGAGCCCAACCTCGGGGTTCGCGGTGATCCCCGTGACGCACTTGTCCCGCAGAGTTATCGTGGCATTCTTGAGAAGACTGATCGATTCGAAGAGAACCTGGGCGATGACGGGCTCCATGACGTTGAGCTGGAGCTGGCCGGCTTCGGCCGCTATCGTGACCGTCACGTCGTTGCCGATGACGTTGAAGCACACCTGGTTAACGACTTCGGGGATCACCGGGTTGACCTTCGCTGGCATAATCGACGACCCTGCCTGCATCTCCGGCAGGTTGATCTCGTTGAGCCCCGCACGAGGACCTGAGGATAGCAGTCGCAGATCGTTGCAGATCTTTCCAAGTTTGACTGCGGTGCGTTTGATGCCCGCATGCATCGACACATACGCCCCCGCATCCGACGTCGCCTCGATGAGATTGTGGGACAGGACAACTGGTAGTCCAGATACCTCGGCCAGCCATTCGACCGCGATCTCGGCGTAGCCCTCGGGTGCGTTGAGGCCAGTGCCGATTGCGGTGGCGCCGAGATTGACCTCGAGAAGAAGGCTCGCAAGGCTCTTGAGGTGCCGGACCTCTTCCCTCATGAGCACAGCGAAGGCTGTGAATTCCTGCCCTAGCGTCATCGGCACCGCATCTTGAAGCTGTGTCCGTCCCATCTTGAGATGGTCGGCAAACTCCTCGCCTTTCGCTTCGAAGGATTCCGCGAGACTTTCAATCTGCTCCCACAGCTCACAAACGCTCGTGTAGAGGGCAAGACGGAACCCGGTCGGATACGCATCGTTTGTCGACTGGCTTTTGTTCACGTGGTCGTTCGGGTTGACGACGTCGTAACGGCCCTTCTCGAATCCCATCGACTCCAGCGCGAGGTTTGCGATGACCTCGTTTGTATTCATATTGACTGACGTCCCGGCGCCGCCCTGGAAGACGTCGACTGGGAATTGGTCCAGACACCGACCCCTGACAAGAATTTCGTCGCAGGCCGTGAGAATCGCGGACGCGACATCGGAGGGAATCGCGCGTAGCTCGCGGTTTGCGTGGGCTGCGGCCTTCTTCACCTGAACCATGGCCCGGACCATTGCCGGCACATCACTGATCGTCAGGGGGCTGATCTGGAAATTGTTGATTGCTCGCTGAGTATGGATGCCGTAGTACGCGTCTGCAGGGATGTCGAGGGTGCCAAGCAGATCTCGCTCTGTTCTCGTCTCCAAGGACAATGCTCCTCTTTCGCCCGCATGGTCGGCGGGCGGTTCATGTGGTGTGGCAGGGATGCGGATGTTAGCCGCACCACATATTCAAGCACACTGGGTTGTCTTCTGGTCGGCTCTCACGGTCAGCAGATGACTGTCCCGCCGATGTCCGAGCGCTGATGAGATCCTGGATTCGTCGCGAGTGAGTCTGCAGTGATGACTCAGCGCAGGAGCGGCTGGGCGATGAGGACGTTCTCGACCTCACGGCGGGACGGGGCGTATGCACCTGCCTGGCTGACCGTAAGACCGGACGTGATGACGCCCCGATGAAGGGCAGGCTGGACGTCACTCCACCGAACCCTGCGAAGTTCCGCCTTTGCAGCTGCGCTGCCGAGGAGGTCTGCGTCGAGTAGGCCGGAGAGCAGGCCCGCCATGAATGAGTCGCCCGCACCGACGGTGTCAACGACCTCAACATCCAGGGCGTCGACCATGAGCATGTCGCGATCGCCCGAGAGTCGCGCGTAGGAGCCCCACGGACCGCGAGTGACGATGATGAGGGCCGGGCCCATGGCCGCCCAGCGGCGCATGACCTCTTCGACCGGTGTGTCCGGGTAGAGCCACTCGAGATCCTCGTCGGAGGCCTTGACGACATCGCAGTACCCGACGATCTGCTCCACCCTGCTCTTCACGAGGCTTGGCCGCTTCATGATCGCTGGTCGCAGGTTGGGGTCATAGGAGACTGTGCCCTGGATCGCCGCGCGTTTCACCGCCGCGATGACGGCCGTCCCACCGGGCTCGAGGGTGGCGCCAATCGAGCCGACGTGCAAGTGAGAGAACTCTGTCGGGGATGGCAAGGGCGGCACGTCCCAGAGCAGATCGAACTCGTAAGTGGCGCTTCCAGACTCGTCGATTGTCGCCTGTGCGACCGATGTGCGCTCTGCTCGATTACTGCCCTCGATAACGGTGAGCCCGTGTTCGGCCGCGGCGCGCTCGATGAGGTGCCCCCGAGCATCGTCGCCCCACCAGGAGGCGAGTGAGGTGGGATGGTCGAGACCTGCCAGCCCGGCCGCGACATTGAATGGACTACCGCCCACATGCTCGGAGGCCTTGCGGCCGCGTGTCACGACATCGATCAGCGCCTCACCGACACATAGGACATTCTTATTCGTGGAGTTCATGAGCTTTCCTCCTGCTTGACCGCGACGGGTCCGCGTTGACCCTCCCTACCAGAGTAATGCACCCTCGGCACGACAGTTGCTGTCCTCAGTCTGTTCAGTCATCCAAGGCGAGGGGAGGCGGATTGAGTTTGCCAAGCCAGGTCAGCCTCGTGAAATAAACGTTGACGAAGACGCCCACAAGAAAAGCACTGAGGATCGTCCCCAGGCCAACGCCGCGGAGTTCTTGAAAGAACGCGAACGAGCAGATGGTGGCAATGGCGATGAGAGTCCAGTCGAACGCAACCTTGATCGTTCCGAAACGGATCCTTGACACGATGGCGATCGCCCTAACCGCGCCCTCACCGGGTACGGCAAGCACACCGGGGGCAACCTGGACGGCGATACCGAACGCGAGAATCGCGCATCCAATGACAATGACGATGAGCTGGAGCCACAGGTCCTGCGGGTTCATCCAGCCGAGCGCCCACATCGATATGTCAATGGCTGCCGAGAAGACGACATTGACGAGGAGCTGGAGCCACTGGATCAGCGCAAACTCCCGCCTGAGAAGGACCGCCTGAAGGACGATGAAAAGGAAATTGAGGATGAAGGTGAAGACGCCAATTGACGGTGCAAACCGGAAGCTCATAACGTAGGGCAGCGATGTGATGGGAGTGGTCCCGAGCGCTGCTTTCGTGATGAAGGCGATGCCGAACGCCGTGATGACAACACCGATGAGGAACCACATATACCGAGCAGACAGGGAGGGTCGTTGAGCCACCTCCTGACTCTAAGCCCGTGCGTTCCATTTTCGTTGCCGTTAGGACGATCGTCCATTCACGCGAGCGCGCTGGAAGGGTTGCGGCTGGCCGGTGCCGAAGTGGCGGCTGAAAGTGTGAACTATCCTTAAACCAAGGGTGTCGAAACGCTGAGGCGGGCGTGTCATACTCGTTTTGGCGACTGGACGACAGCGTCCGGCACGAGACTATGTGGAGTGACATGGCGACCCGATCACCGAAGCCGAACTCAGCTGAAACTCTGGCGTTCCGCGATGTTCTTGAGAAGAACACAGGGTGGAATATTGGGTTCGCTCTTCTCATGGCCGTCTCGTTCTATCTTTTCGTGCGATGGGGGCTCAACTACATCGCACCGGACGCCAGTGTGCCCCTTTTCCTTCTGTCAAGCCTCTTTGGCCTCTTCATGGCCTTCAACATCGGAGGCAATGACGTCGCCAACTCGTTCGGCACGTCCGTAGGAGCGGGAACGCTGACGATCAAGCAGGCCCTCCTCATCGCGGCCGTGTTCGAGGTCAGCGGTGCCGTCATCGCCGGCGGCGAGGTGACGGCCACGGTCCGTAGCGGCATCGTCGACCTCGACGCGATCGCGCTGCAGCCAGAAGACTTCATGTACATCATGATGAGTTCACTCCTTGCGGCAGCGATCTGGTTGCTCTTCGCGTCGAAGAGGGGCTACCCGGTATCCACTACGCACTCGATCGTAGGAGGCATTGTCGGCGCCGCCGTCATGGTCGGCTTTGCGACAGGCGCAGACGATGCTCTCGAAATGGTTCAGTGGGGCGAGATCGGTCAGATCGTGATCTCCTGGGTCCTGTCACCGCTCCTCGGCGGATTCGTCTCTTACGTCATGTACCGATGGATCAAGAAGCACATTCTGCAGTTCAACGATGCGGCGGATGAAGCTCTGGCGGCGCTGGCCCAGCGTCGCCAGAGGCATCTCATGGAGCATAGGCGCGCCTTCGAGGTTTTGAGCGGACTGCAGAGAATGGCGTACACGGAGGCTCTTGAGCGCGACGAGAAGCAGGTGAAGACGGGCGATTACAAGCTCGATGAGCTCGAGTCCGACTATTTCCGAGAGCTTGAGCTCATCGACCGGGAGGCGCGAAAGATCGACTCCCACCGTGCGCTCGAGACCTGGGTGCCGGCGCTAGCCTCCTTCGGTGCTCTGGTCATCGGTTCGATGCTGATCTTCAAGGGCCTGTCGAACCTCAACCTTGGGCTGACAGCGGAGATGCAGTTCGGCATCCTTGCAATGGTCACCCTCGGTGCGTGGATGGCCACCTCGATTCTCGTCCGACTCCTCAAGCGGAAGTCCCTCCAGCGCTCAACCTTCCTTGTGTTTTCCTGGATGCAGGTGTTCACGGCCTCCGCTTTCGCGTTCTCACACGGTTCGAACGATATCGCTAACGCAATCGGCCCGTTTGTCGCCATCCTCGACGTTCTCCGGACTGGCAACCTCGAGGATATGGCGGTTGTCCCCACCGCAGCTCTCGTCACCTTTGGCGTCGCCCTTGTTGTCGGCCTGTGGTTTACGGGGCGTAACGTCATCCGTACTGTCGGCACGAGTCTGACGAAGATGCATCCCTCGTCCGGGTTCGCTGCGGAGCTGTCGGCCGCCATGGTTGTTATGGCAGCGTCCGTGCTCGGACTGCCCGTCTCGTCAACTCACATCCTCATCGGTGCGGTTCTCGGCATTGGCGTCGTGAACAAAGCCGCGAACTGGAAACTAATGAAGTCGATCGGCATCACGTGGGTCGTCACCTTGCCAGCCGTGTCTATCCTCTCCGCCATCATCGTTATCGCGTTGCGCTTCGTCTTCTGACGTTGGGGATGCGCTACAAGAGGAGGCCGGTCTGGCGTTGCCGACGTCGTACGCTTCCGAACGGTGCCCCGATTAGCGGGAGCATCGGGTCAATCTTTTCCTCGCCGCTGTGGCGTTGCTTTTCTCCGCTCTCAGCAATCTCACCGGTATTTTCCAAGTAGGCATGCCTAAACTCGAGAGATAGTGACAGCGACAAAGGAGACGAATCATGAAACTGAGCAACGCGGTACTTCGGGCAGTTCCCGGCGCATTCATCCTCAACTCGGGGATAGGCAAACTCGGTATGGACGATGAGACTGCCGAATATCTGCAGAACATGGCAAAAGTTGCCGTCCCCGTGCTTGGCAACATGAGCCCGAGGGAGTTCGGCAAGTTCCTCAGCTACGGTGAGACCGTCCTTGGTGTGGCGCTTCTGCTACCGATCGTCCCCACTCGCGTTGCCGGACTCGCACTCGCAACGTTCGGTGCAGGCATGGCAGCAAGCTACCTCAAGCTTCCCGGCATGACCCAGGCGGACGGCATCCGTCCGACCGATGACGGCGTTCCGCTAGCGAAGGATACCTGGCTTCTCGCCATCGGTGTCGCGCTCGCACTGCGCGGCTCCAAGTAGCCCGTGCTGCGGCCGGGTGGTCCGGCGTGTCAAACTTCCCAGCGGACCTCGCTCGGGTCTTTGTCATCGCGCCACCCGCGCCACACGGCGTGACGGACGCGACCGCCCCGAGTGCGGCCCGCGATTGAAACTTCGGCAACGTTCTTCGGCGTCACCCACCACGCATCTGCCATATCGGCCGCAGGGATGTCTGGAATGGGCGGAGTTTTGCGCTGGATTCTCTGCAGCTTCTCGTTGATATCCGCAAGTTGCGTCTGTGAGAACCCGGATCCGATCCTGCCTGCGTAGATGAGCTCGCCGTCCTCGTTCGGCACCGCGAGGAGAAGTGACCGGATACGGTCAGGGTTGTCTTCCGCACGACGGACTCCGACAACGACAACCTCCTGATGAATGTGAAGCTTGAGCTTGACCCAAGCGGAGCCTCGCTGACCGGGCAGATAGGTCGAGTCGAGCCTCTTGGCGATGACGCCCTCCAGCCCCAGCTCGCGGCTGACCCGCTGGGCAGTCTCGAGACGCCCCACATACTCCGGGGGAACGACGACAGCATCACCGTCTGCGAGAGACGCGCGAAGGGTCTCGCGGCGCTCGCGATATGGGGCCCGAAGAAGCGAGCGCACTGGCGAACCCGGTGGGCCGAGCTGAAGGATGTCGAACACCATGAAGCGAAGCTCAGCCTCGTCGCCGTTCTTGAGCGAAGCCTGCAAAAGCCCGAAGTTGGGGCGTCCCTCGTCGTCGAGCGCAACAAGCTCGCCATCGAAGATTGCTCCCCCATGTTCCTGCGCCTCACCTTGCAGCAGTACTGCAAGCTCGCCCGAGTCCCGAAACACGTGGGTGAGGTCCTTGCCGTTCCGGCTCGAGAGGACAACGCCGGAGTTGGTATCGACACCAGCGATCATGCGGTAGCCGTCCCACTTCATCTCAAACGCCCACTCCTCACCATCGGCTATCGCGCGTGCGATCTGCGATGGCGTCCCACGGGTGGCGAGCATAGGCGCGGGAAGGTCGCTCACGGTAAAACCGGGTGTAGTTTTGGCACTCCGCGCGTTCTTCTTCGCTCGGGAGGACGACGCACTATGAGGGCTCGCCGTATCCTTCGCCCGATGTTTGGGTGACGGCGGTGTCTGTCCGGGTTCTGGCTGTTCGTTGGTCAATCGGATGAGCCAGTTTTTTTATCACCCATTCCGGGTGCATTGATGAGAGCGTAGCGGCGAGGGACCCCTCCGAGCCCGCCGTCGGGTCTGCCGTGAAGGATGGCGATAATTTCTTGCCCTTCGCGCCACTTCTCGATCTCGTAGACACCGGAGTCCCAGATCCGCACCTCTCCCGCACCGTACTCGCCTTTCGCGATTGTGCCCTCGAACGTGCCGTATTCGAGGGGGTGATCCTCGGTCATGACCGCCAGCCGGTTCGTGTCCTTCTCGAGGGGAGGACTTTTCGGCACTGCCCACGAGACGAGAACTCCGGAGTGCTCGAGCCGGAAGTCCCAGTGAAGCCTCCGGGCGTCATGTTCTTGTATGACGAAGGACGGTAGTTCGCCTTCGCCGAAGTCGCGAGATGTGGGAGCGTCTGCGGGCACCGGCTCCGCCGTTTTCTTCGGGTCCCGCATCGACCGGTAGGTGGTCAGCCGGTCCACAGCAGGCTCGTCATCCTCGCTGTCGGATAAGGGTGCGATGGGGTTGAACCTGCGGGCGACCCGCTCGAGCACGTCGTCCATCGACAGGTGAGCAAGGTCCGGATCGTCCAGCTCCTCCCACGTGCGGGGCGCGGCGACTGTGGGATGGAGGCGACCTCGGAGCGAATATGGACTGATCGTCGTCTTCGACGCGCTGTTCTGGCTCCAATCGACGAATACTTTGCCGGTGCGCTTTGCCTTTTTCATGTCTGACACGACAAGGTCGCCGTGATCGGACTCAAGGGCACGGGCGAGTTCCTTTGCGACGGCCGAGATTGCATCGGAGTTATGTTTGCCGTCAAGCGGGGCATAGAGGTGGATACCCTTTGAGCCGGACGTCACGGGGTAGGTGTCCATGCCCATGTCGTCGAGAATGTCGCGGCACCAGCGTGCGACCTGTGCACATTCGACGAGTCCGACGTGAGGGCCCGGATCGAGGTCGAGGACGAGCCGATCGGGATTGCGAGGCTGCCCATTGCGCCCGAACCGCCACTGCGGCACATGCAATTCAAGAGCCGCGACCTGCGCAAACCAGGCGAGCACAGCAGGCTCTTCCGCGAGAGGATAGCGGTTGACGCCGCTCGAGTGGGTGATCTTGCCGACCGGGATCCACGAGGGCGCCGAATCTTCGAGGTCCTTTCGGAAGAACACGTCACCCGGTTTGTCCGCTGTTCCCACCCCATCAACCCAGCGTTTGCGGGTGACAGGTCGGCCGCGAAGGAGCGGAAGTATGACGTCAGCGACGGAGAGGTAGTAGTGGATGACGTCGGCCTTCGTCGTGCCACTTTCGGGGTAGAGAACCTTGTCGAGGTTCGTGACGGACAGGGATCGCTCGCCAGCCTTGAAAGTGTTCCGACGAGCCACGGCTGATCCTTCCTCCAGTGTTATCTGAGAGTAAACTCCATGCCTCAGTCTCTCAACCTTTCACAGTGCAGGCCTGCGGCTTAGGCTGGCGACATGCGAGCAGTGTGGACGGGTGCAATCACCTTCGGACTGGTCAACGTTCCGGTCAAGGCCTATAGCGCGGTGGAAGATCACGACATCCGCTTCCATCAGGTGCACGACGTGGATGGCGGCCGCATTCGATACGAACGCAAGTGCGAAGTGTGCGGCAGGAAAGTTGAGTACAAGGACATCGACAAGGCCTACCAGGAGGGTGATGAGACTGTCGTCATCACCGAGGAGGATCTCAAGTCGCTACCTTCTGCGGAAAACCGCGAGATCGAGGTCGTCCAATTTGTCCCGCGGGACCAGGTCGACCCGATCATGTTCGAACGCAGTTACTACCTCGAGCCCGAGGGGAAATCTCCGAAATCGTACCTGTTACTTCGCCAGACGCTCGACGACACCGACCTCATCGCCATCGTCCAGTTCGCGCTACGGCAGAAAACGCGGCTCGGCGCTCTGCGGGTGCGCGGAAAAGTACTCGTCCTCCACGGATTGCTGTGGGCGGATGAGGTCCGAGAGATGGACTTTCCGAACGCCAAATCAAGGGCGAAAATCAGCGACCAGGAGCTCAAGCTGTCAGCCGCGCTTGTCGATCAGTTCGCCTCCGACTTCACGCCCGAAGAGTTTGAAGACGAATACCAGATCGAGCTACGCAAGCTCATCGATGCGAAGCTCGCGGAGGGCGACACCCTCGACACGGCGGCAACCTTTGGCGAGCCCGTGGGCGATGAAGATGACGAGGCGGATGTTATCGACCTCATGGAGGCTCTGAAAGCCTCGCTCGACAAGAAGCGCGGAAAAGGGAAGAAGCCGTCAAAGAGCGCGTAAACCAGCACGCATAAAAGAGGGTATAGAAAAACTGACGTTCCTGGTTGCGGGTGGATCAGGACTTTCCCACGAGGTGTCATGAAGGGGGATACGTCAACCTCGGTGGAACCTCGTACCGCCCGACAGAAAGATCACGACTCGCTACGTTCTCTTTGATTGATCACTGCACTACGATGGTGCTCAGCCAACGTCGTGATCCGTAGTCACGGCCGCGGCTGTGGACTGATCGATAACAAGACTGGTCTCCCGCCGACAGAGTGTCCCGCCGCGTCGGAATGAGCCTGCTGATTCAGGATGACGCGATGACTGATCAAAAGACTGCCCCGGCGTACCACGGCAATGGCCTCGACCGCTCGACTATGAATACGCAACCGTGGTGGATGCCGGACCTCGTCGGCTCCCTCGTTGGCTTTATCTTCGCAGTCCTTTCCGTCACCCCGACACTCCTTCCGCGCCCCGCTGTCCTTCAGGGCATCCTCGGTGCACTCGCTTTTGCTGCCGGATACCTCATTGGTGTCGCCGCTTGGTCGGCAATCCGCAGGCTGTTGTGGAAGGACGGTGCGGTCCCGCCCTTCCGGCGAGTGTGGTGGTATGTCTACGGCCTCGCCTGGATCGCAGCGATCGTGGCTCTGTCAACAGCGACAATCACCTGGCAAAACGACGTCAGGGCGCTCGTCAGCATGCCGCCGGTCGATGAAGTTAACATCATCGGCTTCTTGACCGCCTTCCTGCCGCTCACGGTCATCCTCCTTCTCATTGGCAAAGGCGTGCGAGCCATGTATGGCCGGTTTAGGCGCAGGCGGAGTTGGATCGTCGCGAGCTCAATCACGGCCGGCATCGTCATCGCCGCCGTAGCTATCTTTGTCGCGGTCGTCATGGTCGGAATCGACCGGTACTTCTACTCACGCAACCAGACGTATGAGACGACGACTGAGCCGGGTTCGGAGCATCGCTCCGCTGGACCGGAGTCCGCAATGGAGTGGGAGGATCTGGGCCGGCATGGCGCCGCTTTCGTCGGGGGTGGCCCGACCAGAGAGGATATCGAGACCATCACCGGGAGCGAGGCGATGACACCGATCCGCGTCTATGCGGGACTGGAATCGGCAGAAACCGTGCAAGAGCGCGCCGAATTGGTCGTAGATGAACTTGAGCGGACCGGCGCCTTCGATCGCAGTGTCCTCGTCGTCGCCACACCGACCGGATCTGGTTGGCTTGAGCCGCAGACAATCGACTCAATCGAATACCTACACGGAGGCGATACCGCCATTGCCTCGATGCAGTATGCCTACACTCCAAGCTGGGTTTCCTTCATCTTTGATGAGGACGCCCCCGTTGCGTCAGCAACTGCTCTGACAGATGCGGTTCATGCCCGATGGTCAGAGCTACCTGAGGATGATCGACCCCAGCTTGTTGTCTATGGACTCAGCCTTGGTGCGCACGGCGGCCAGGCGGCGTTCGACGATGTGGCAGATCTGCGCTCGAGAACCGACGGCGCAATGTTTGCCGGCAGCCCGCCAAGTGCGGAGCTGTGGAGCACCCTGCAGTCCCAGCGGGACGAGGGGAGCCCAGCGTGGCAACCGGTCCTGGGCGGCGGCCGCGAAGTTCGCTGGATTTCAAAGACGGGCGATGAGGAGAAGCTGACAGGGCCGTGGATAGCGCCGCGGGTTCTCTACCTCCAGCATCCGTCGGACCCCGTTGTCTGGCTGTCACCAAAAGTGCTGTGGAGCTCACCCGAATGGCTGGAGCCGGATCAGCGTAGCGATGACATTAGCGCGTCGATGAGATGGATGCCGGTCGTGACGGGGTTGCAGGTGTTCATCGACATGCTAGGAGCCGAGTCCGTGCCCGCATTCTACGGTCACAACTACGGTAACGTCGCGCTCACCGGATGGCAGCAGATCACCGCCGACTCAGGTCTTGACGAGGAAGCGCTATCCAGAATTCGGGCCGAGATCGAAACCTACGCGCCCATCCCGCCCTTCGAGCAGTAGGCAACAGCAGCGCATCGCTGAGAGGATGCTCGCTGACCAATGCTTGAGCTCCCGAGCCTGTGGGGCCCGGAGGGCACACAGGGCCAGGGCGTGATGTCTCGACACGCTCGAGCCATCATCTGGCACCCCACGGTGCCCACGCACGGCGGCGCCGCTCACGTGCCCTAAACGAAAGAACCAGCCACACGTGCGTGACTGGTTCTCTTGGCGGAGGATGGGGGATTCGAACCCCCGAGGGCTTGCACCCAACCCGCTTTCCAAGCGAGCGCCATAGGCCACTAGGCGAATCCTCCTTGCATGCGACGATCCCGCAACATGCCCACTCATCGTAACGGATTCGGTTCTGCCAGAGAAATCTCGACGGTGTGGAAGGCCATGATGTTGCACACGAGAGTTCACGCGCGCGAAATGTCTCCTGTACGACCGTCTCATGGTCGAGCGTGACCCAGCATTCAACTGCAATTCAGTGCGCCAAAGTCCAAGGTGTGACCTGCTCCAACAATGAATATCTGTACAAACTAGACAGTCGCCTGCCAGAATGACAACGCACGCGACGATTGACGTCGAGGGAGGAGGGGAGATGGCTGACAGCAGTGCTGTAGTTCCACCGCTCCTCGACCACATTGTTGTGGCAAATCCTGACCTTGACGCCCTCGTGGCCGAATTCGAGTCGGCGACTGGCGTGCGGCCCGAGAAGGGCGGCTCTCACGAGAAGCTCGGCACGAGAAACTACCTTGTGAGTCTTGGGGAGGATTATTACCTCGAACTCCTCGGTATCGACCACGACCTTCCAGAGCCAAAAAATCCTCGACCATTCAACGTTGATGATCTGACGGAGACCGTCGTGTCGACGTGGGTGATCCATCCAGAGGATGCGGATGCTACGGTCGCTGCTGGCCGTGCGGCTGGCGTCGATGTCGGCGACCTCACCCCTGCCTCTCGCCGCAGGCCCAATGGCGAGCTCATTTCCTGGCGCTTCACGTCCCCGCTTCATGGGGGCATGAACGGCGCCATTCCATTTGTCATTGACTGGCAGGATTCGATCTCTCCTGCGCTGTCGACAGAGGCGCAGGCGCGCCTTGAGTCGTTCGTCATTTGCACGGACAACCCGGATTCGATCCGAATGCCCCTGGCTGCCCTTGGCACCCAGGCGTGTTGTCGCCTCTGTCCAAACGGCGAGTGTCAGGGCTGTACGCCGTGCCTTGAACTGGCCGTGAGTGGACCTGCAGGCACCTGGACTATCTGAGTTTCAGAACCGCCGCATTGCGGCACACCTGTGTCCACGACATTGCTGGGCAGCGCTAACTCACGGCCCCACCGCATCCGATCAATCCCTTGCGCGACCTTTCGCACCCTTGAGGAGACCCATTGCCGACAACCATGAGAGCCGTTGTCCTTCGAGAACACGGCACAATCGACAGACTTACGTATGAAGAGAACTACCCGAAGCCCCAGGTCGAGCCAGGCACGGTGATCGTCAAGGTCGAGGCCTCGTCGCTCAATTACCACGACATTTTCACAGTGCGTGGTATGCCGGGGATCACTATCCCCATGCCGGTCGTACCCGGTCTCGACATCGCCGGCACCGTCCACGAAGTCGGTGAGGGCGTGACCGGCATCGAGGTCGGCGATCGTGTCGTCGTCAACCCACTTGACTCAGGTTTCAACCTCATGGGCGAGGTGCGGGACGGCGGTCTCGCCCAGTACGCGCTCGTCGAAGCCAGCCAACTCATCCCGCTTCCCGACTCGGTCTCGTTCGCTGAGGCGGCGGCATTACCGGTCGCGTATGGCACGGCCCATCGCATGATCGTCGGAAAGAAAGCGGTCACGGAGGGCGACAAGGTTCTTGTTCTCGGGGCTTCGGGCGGGGTCGGCACGGCATCCGTGCTCCTCGCCAAGCAGCTCGGCGCCACCGTGGTGGCGGCCGTTGGCTCGCATGAGAAGGGTCGGGCACTCCTCTCGTACGGTGCGGACGACTATGTCAACTACCGTGAGGTCGCGATTGACCGGTGGACTCGTGAGAATGTTGGCAAGCCTTCTCGTAACTCGACAGAGACCGGCTTCGATGTCATCGTCAACAACACGGGTGGGGACACGTGGCGCCCGACTCTGAAGTCGACGAAGCTCGGTGGGACGATCCTCGTGTGCGGGGCGACCGCGGGCTTCGACCCGATCGAAGACTTGCGCTACATCTGGTCCTTCGAGCTCAAGGTCCAGGGGTCCAACGGCTTCGGACGCGAGGATATCGAAGCACTTATCACCCTTATCGATGAGCACGGCTTCCGCCCAGTCATCGACTCGGTCGTGTCGCTTGACGAGGCGGCGGATGCGCTGTGGAGGCTCGAGCGCCGTGAGGTAACCGGCAAGGTCATCATTGCTCCTTGGGGAGATAAGTCATGATCGACGCAGTTCAGGCCGCGATCGACTCCGGCCCCTACAACCGCTGGCTCGGACTCACGGTGATGGACCTGACGAAGGACAGCATCACGCTCGAGACAGAGGCGACGCGCGAGTGGACGAACGCGACGGGCGACGCCGTTGTGCACGGCGGAATCGTCTCCGCACTTCTCGATGTCGCCTCCTGCTTCGCTCTCGTTGGCTCTCTCGGCGGAACCGCCCCGACGATCGACCTCACGACTCACTTCCTTCGGGCGGTGACGCCCGGGAAGATCATCGTGACCGGCAGGCTCGTTAAACCCGGCCGGACGGTTGCCATCGCCGAGGCGGAACTGTCGAACAAGGGCGGCAAGACCGCCGCCATCGCTCGCGGCACCTTCGCCGCCTCCGCGGTCACTCCGGTGGTCCCGCGATGACAGGACATCCACGCAACGGCACTCCGCGCGGTACAGCGGGAGTCAACATCGGCGACGCCATCAGCACCGTCGAGCCGGACGCACTAGCGATCGCCGAGACGGACGGTCGCCAGGTGACATACGGCGAGTTCCTGCGCCGCATCTTCGAAGTCCAGGCGGATCTCGCCGCTCGCAAGATCGAGCGAGGTGACCATGTGGCGATCATCGGACTCAACTCGATCGACTGGCTGGCTGCGTTCTACGGGGTCATGAGGGCCGGTGCCGTCATCATCCCGATCAGCCACAAGTTTCCCGCACCGGTCCTTGACTACGTCCTCGACAATAGCGATCCGAGTCTCATCCTCGTCGACCGCGACGATCGGACGACGCGACGGGCAGTCCGACTCGACGTGCTCGGCTCCGAGGACCGCGAGCAGCCTGAGGCTGCGGACGTCGGTTGGGATGACCCGGCGCTCGTGCTCTACACCTCCGGGTCGACCGGCAGGCCAAAGGGCGTCGTCCGTTCTCACGGTTCGCACGCGTGGATCCTCGACCAGGGGGAGCGGGCCGCCGACAGCGGGCGCCGGACAATCCTCGTTGCCGCACCGCTCTACCACATGAACGGGCTGGCGACCGTTCAGGCGGCACTCCTTCATGGCGACCGCGTCGTCCTCCAGCCAGCTTTCGAGGCACGAGGCTTCCTTCGCGCCATCGCCGAGCACCGCGTCACGAAGACGACAGGAGTGCCGCCGATGATGGCGCTCGCGCTGCGCGAGAAGGATCTTCTCGCCGAGCTCGACCTCAGTTCGGTCACCGAGCACAGCCTTGGCTCGGCGCCCCTGACAGACGACCTCATCGACGATATCGAGGCGGCGTTCCCGAACTCGGCTCTATCAATCGGTTACGGGACAACAGAGTCAGGCCCGGTTGCCTTCGCACCGCCAGATGGACGTCCGACTCCGAAGAACTCCGTTGGAGTCGCCCACCCCGCTGTGCGGATCCGTCTTCTCGACGAAAACGGCCTTATCGTCGTCACCGATGGGGCAGACGCAGGCGAGGCTCCCGCCGAGGCATTCGGCAGCCTCTCGATCAGCTCACCCGCCTCCTTCTCCCGCTACCTGGGCGGGCCCGCCAGTCCGGTCGATGAGGAGGGCTTCTATCCGACAGGCGATCTGTTCCGGCGCGACGCGGAGGGCTTTTACACCTTCGCCGGGAGGGTGGATGACATGTTTGCCTCCGGCGGAGAAAACGTCCACCCAGCCGTTGTCGAACAGATCCTGCTCGAGCATCCCGATGTGCGGGAGGCCGCCGTCGTCCCCGTGGCGGATGAGGTCAAGGGTGCGAAACCGGTCGCCTTCGTCGTCATTTGCTCGGAGGTTTCCGAGCAGGATCTCAAGGAGTGGACGCTCGAGAGGTTGGAGCCGTATGCGCACCCGCGCCGCGTCTTCTTCACCGATGCCATGCCCTTGTCCGGTACGAACAAGGTCGACAAGAATGCGCTCGCGGAGCGGGCTACTGCACTTCTTGGGGGTGGCGCATGATGCTCGACTATCGCCGGCTCTCAGTGCGGATCGGGCTCCCGCTCGCCACCGCACTGCTTCTCCTCGTCCTCTGGCAGATCTCGGCGATCGCGGAATACATCCCGACAAGGTTCGCACCGGCGCCGACGCAGATCCTCTCCCAGCTCGTGAGCATGCTCGGCTCAGCCTCCCTCTGGGCTGCAGTTGGAGCGACGCTCTATGCGTGGGGCCAAGCCCTGCTCATCGCCGTCGTCCTCGGCACGACGGTCGGACTCGCGCTCGGCTCGTCGAAGCACCTGTCGGCGCTGTTCGGACCCGTCATCGAGTTCCTCAAGCCGATTCCCTCGATCGCGATGATCCCGCTCGTCATTTTCACCCTGGGCACGGGCAAGAGCGCCGAGGTGTTCATCGCGGCCTACGCCGCGCTGTTCCAGATGCTCATGTCAGCCATCTCAGCAACGAGGAACATCGATCCCGTCGCGCGGGACACGGCCGCCGCCTATTCGCTCGGGTACGTCGCGCGCCTGCGCCATCTCATCATCCCGTCGATGCTGCCCCAGGTCATGACGGGCGTCCGCATCGCCTCCAACACGGCCCTCATCTTCTGCATCACCGCCGAGTTGCTCATGGGCATGGAGGGGCTGGGAAGTTCTCTCGGCTCGGCTGACTCTGCTGGCAACCTCCCGGTCATGTACGCCTACATCCTTGTCATCGGTCTTGTCGGGTTCAGCCTCAACACAGCCTTCCTCGCCGTTCAGCGCCGGGCCCTGTCGTGGCACGAGACGTACCGGAATGAGGTCGCATGAGAACGAATGTCTCACTCGGACTACTCGGCGCAATCCTTGTCCTCGCCCTGTGGTGGGTGACGTCGACGAACTCGACTGAGCTTTACTACCCGGCCGCCCCCGACGTACTGCAATCCGTGTGGGAGTACTGGTTTATGGGGGAGGGCAGGCCCGATCTGCTGTCGAGCCTTGCGAACCTCGCGGTCGGCCTCCTCGCCGGCATCGTCGGTGGTTTCGCGCTCGGCCTCCTCATCGGCCAGGTCCCCTTCGTCCGGTACGGTCTGACGCCGACGCTCGAGTTCGTCCGAGCCATCCCCGCCACTGCACTCATCCCCTTCGCCATTGTCATCTTTGGTCTGGGCGACCAGATGAAGGTAACGATCATCGCCCTCGGCACGCTCTTCCCTGTGCTTCTCAACGTTATTGATGGGGTCCGCTCGATCCCCCGGGAATCGCACGACACGGCGAAGAGCTTCGGAATTGTTGGATGGACGAAGCAGGCGTTCGTCGTCATACCCGCGGTCCTGCCGCGTGCGGTCGCCGGGATCACCGTCGCCATTCCCCTCTCCCTCATCCTTGTCGTCACGAGTGAGATGAGGGGATCGCGAGAGGGAATTGGCGCCTACCTCGTGACGGCCTCGAACTCGTTCGACCAGAGCGCGGTCTGGGGCGTCATCGTTCTCCTTGGTGTGCTGGGTTTCGCGCTCACGACCGCCTTCACCTTCATCGAACAGCGACTGCTGGCCTGGGACCGGGGCCTGCATGGAAGGGACACGCTATGACTGACGTCCGACTGCGGATCGACGGTATCCACAAGACCTACCCGCCCCGCGGGCGCCGCGACAGCGGCACCGAGGTGCTACGCGACGTCACCCTCGACGTCTACGACGGCGAATTCCTTACGATCGTTGGCCCCTCGGGCGCCGGCAAGACGACTCTCCTGCGCACGGTGTCGGGACTGCTCGAGGCCACGAGTGGGGAGGTTCTCCTCGACGGAAAGAGGATCGACGGCCCTCCCCGGGAGATTGCCCTCGTCTTCCAGGACTACTCTCGCTCCCTCTACCCGTGGATGAGCGTGGCGAAGAACATTGCACTGCCGCTCAGGGCTCACGGCATCGATCGAGCCGAGATCAACAAGCGTGTCGAGGCGAGCCTCTACAACGTCGGCCTTGCTGGCGTTGGTGAGCGCTATCCGTGGCAATTGTCGGGCGGAATGCAGCAGCGCGTCGCGATCGCCCGCGCTATCGCCCACCGGCCGGAGGTCATGATCCTCGACGAGCCCTTTGCCTCGGTCGATGCGCAGACCCGCAACGATCTCGAAGATCTGCTCTTGCGGGTCAAGGAGCAGATGAACTCGACGTTCGTCTTCGTCACCCACGATGTCGACGAAGCCGTCTACCTGTCCGACAGGGTCGCGATCCTGTCGAAAACCCCGAGCAGGATCGAGAAGATCATCGACATCGACCTGCCGAGGGAGCGAAGCCAGCTCAAGACCCGAGCCTTGCCCGCCTTCTCGAAGCACCGCGCCGAGATCTTCGGCACGATCCGCAACCTTGTCACCCCCACCGATCAGGGCCCGCTCCCTGAATACATCATCTGAATAAGGACACTCATGAAGACACTGGGAAAGATCTCTGCGTTTGCAATTGCCGGCCTCATGGGCCTCGCGGCGTGCGGCTCCGACACGAAGGAGACGGCCGATGGGCTGACCCCTATGACCGTCTACCACATCACGACCGTCGACTCGACGCCGCTCTACCTCGGCGTCGAGGAGGGCTTCTTCGAGCAGGAGGGCCTGGACGTCAAGGTGAAGATCGCCGAGTCCGGATCCGCGATCATCCCCTCTGTCGTCAATGGCGAGAGCCCGATCGGCTACGCGAACGTCGTCTCGGACCTGGCCGCCATCGACCAGGGGCTCGACATCAAGTTCGTCTCGAACTGCTGCGGCGTCGCCGGTGAGGAGGACGAGACCTCGTCCCGCGTGTTCGTGCTTGAGGACTCCGAGATCCAGGGTCCCGAGGACCTGGCGGGGACGACGATCGCCGTTAACTCGACGAAAAACCTCGGCGACGTCACGATCCCCGTTGCTCTCGAGAACCTGGGCGTCGAAAGCTCCGGCATCGAGTACGTCCCGATGAACTTCTCGGACATGTCAGCCGCCCTCGAGCGGGGCGATGTCGATGCGATCTGGATGGTGGAGCCCTTCCAGACCATTGCCTACAACAACGGCTACCGCCCGGTGCTCGCGAACTTCGCGTCAGCGTTCCCGAACTCGACCCTCGGCTACTACATCACCTCAGGCGACTACGCGGAAGAGAACCCCGAGACGGTTGCCGCCTTCCAGAGGGCGATGAGCAGGGCGAATGAATTCGCCTCCGAGAACCCGGACCGTCTGCGCGAGCTCGCCGTTTCGGAGATCGGTCTCGAAGAGGCTGTCGCGGAGAACATCTCCTTCGCAACGTTCGAGCCGGGGCTCGATACCGAGTCCGTCGAGGTCTACGCCAAGGCCGCCGTCGAGCTCGGTGTCATCGAGGAGGAGCCGAACTACGCGACACTCTTCGTCGCGCCGGACGGCGAATAGTTAACTGTGCGGGGTAATCGTCAGTTTATCGACTGCTAAATCAGAGGGTGCTTCGAGCGCCATCTCAATCGCCCACGCGACCGAATCGGGGGACATGGCGGTGGAAGGATCGAATTCACGCAATTCCTTCTCCGCCATGTCCCTCTGCATGTCGGTGTCGATGCGGCCCGGGGTCACGGTGCTCACCCGGATCGCCCGCTCCTCGGATCGGAGCACAGCGGCCGCCTTTTCGAGGGCGGCCTTGCTCGTCGAATAGGGCAGCCAACCCGAGAAGTCGAGGTGGGCGGCCGTCGAGCCGACGTAAACGACAGTGCCGCGCGCCTGCCGCAGGCGCGGTAGGAGACCGCGGGTGAGGAGGACGGGGGAGAGGACGTTGACCGAAAAGACCTGTCGGAGGAACTCATCCGTCGTCTTCTCTAGGGGCGCCGCGCCCTCGATGCCGGCGCAGCTGACGAACGCATCGAGCCCGTCGTCCCCGAGCATGGTATCGATGCTCTCCGTGATCGACCGCGCGGCCGACTCCTGGGACAGGTTGCCGGCGATGATCGAGGCCCGGGGGTGCCGCGCCTGCAGTTCGGCCGCGCTGTCCTCATTGCGAGCAAGGAGAATGAGGCGCCACGAGTCGGCGAGGCGGTCGGCCAGGGCCGCGCCCACTCCGCGGCTAGCCCCCGTGAGGAAAAGAGTCTTCATGCGTTCAGTATCCCAGGCACCTTGCTCGCGTGATCAGCCTCTGTGAACCGGTGTCGCCAGGGGATGGAGGATGAGCGTAAAGGCCCGTCCATTCAGAGCTCGGCTTCGAGCCAGAGTCAGGTGCAACGACAACAGCAAGGCCGCCAGCCACGATGCTGAAATCAAGCAGAGGAGATTCTCTCTGCCGGGTTCTGCCGGCCCCCTTACGCAATACACACGCAGGTCACTGGTCGGGCCACAAGGAAGAGTCAGGGGATTGGAGAGACTTTATGAGTCGGTCTACTGACCAGGCTCTGGGGTCCCCATGACGCAGGAGTGTCAAAGCTGGCGAGAAGCGATGCTATGCAACTCAAGGCTTTGTTGTGCAGCCAGCTGCGGCAACGAAGACTTATGCGGCTGTCATCGTTGAACCAAAAATAGTGACCACCGCATATCCTCCAAACGGTATGAGGGGCTAGCCATGGAATCCAGTCCGACCGATGGCTTCAGTTTCGAAAACGATATCAATGTGGAGAATCCCGAATCGTTTGTCGGTAGGCGGCCCGTGGTGACGTGTGCCCAGATGGCGTGAGAGATTCAACGCGACGTTCGTTAAAGAGACAGGAATGCTCGGCTCAGAAAGACTGCGACGTGGGATCGAGAGTGCGTCGCCCTCGCGATGGAGATTCAGAAAAGACTGCCTGCGAGTGAGGTGGTTCAGCTCGACAGGTCAGGGTGATCGCAGTGTCGGAACGCGGCGATAGCTACAGGAGTCATCGGCAGCCCGTGTCTCTACATTTTCTCGTCTGCACGTTGTGCGCTAGGCTAGACGCGGCTCCCCACGTGACGCCACCTCGTATACCGCCCCAGGGTCGGAAGGCAGCAAGGCAATGCGGGCTCTGGCGGGTGCGTGGGGAGTCCTCTACATCCCGTGCGCACAGCGACGTCGCATGACCCCGAGAGAACCGCTACGGTGCACGACGTTCGAATAAAGCCGAGCGGGGGAACTAGACTGTGCCCGTGAGCATTGCACTGTATCGACGCTATCGGCCAGAGACCTTCGACGAGGTTGTCGGCCAGGAGCACGTAACCGTTCCGCTCATGGCCGCGCTCGAAGCCGACCGCACCAACCACGCTTACCTCTTTTCTGGCCCACGCGGGTGTGGAAAAACGACATCGGCGAGGATTCTCGCCCGTTGTCTCAACTGTGCTGAAGGGCCGACCGCCACACCGTGCGGGGAATGTGAATCCTGTATCGAACTATCCCGTGGTGGGACCGGCTCCCTCGATGTCGTCGAGATGGACGCAGCATCTCACGGCGGTGTCGATGACGCTCGCGAACTCCGTGAGCGCGCTAGTTTTGCGCCACTACGTGATCGCTACAAGGTGTTCATCATCGACGAGGCTCACATGGTGTCGAACCAGGGTTTCAACGCGCTTCTCAAGCTCGTAGAAGAGCCGCCCCCGCACGTGAAGTTCATCTTCGCGACGACGGAGCCGGACAAGGTCATTGGCACGATCCGCTCCCGCACACACCACTATCCTTTCCGGCTCGTCCCGCCCGGCATTCTCGAGGACTACCTCGCCGATCTCGCAACTCAGGAGGACATTGAGGTAAGAGCAGGGGTGCTCCCTCTCGTCGTCCGCGCAGGCACCGGGTCTGTGCGAGACAGCCTTTCGGTCCTCGACCAACTCATCGGCGGCGCGACGGATGGCGTTCTCGACTACCAGACCGCGGTCTCTTTACTCGGGTACACGGACGGTGCCCTGCTTGACGCGGCCGTTAACGCGATTGCCGACGTTAACGGTGAGGCACTCTTCGGCGCCGTTGCCGACGTTGTCGAATCCGGCCACGACCCGCGCCGCTTCGTCGAGGATCTACTCGACCGGCTTCGTGATCTCGTCGTCATCGCCCTCGCGGGTGACTCTGCGAAGGATGTCCTCTCCACAGTGCCGGAGGACCAGTTAGGAAGGATGAGGGAACAGGCCGAACGGATCGGAGCGGCCCGCGCCACCGCATGTGCGGACCTCACGAATAGCGCACTGTCCGACATGGTCGGTGCGACCTCTCCACGCCTTCAGCTCGAACTCTTGTGCGCGCGGCTTCTTCTTGCCTCCGATAGCGCTACACCTGCTGTGTCAAGCTCTCCGGCGGCGAGCGGAGCAGACCTCGCCGATATTCGTGCGGCGGCCCGCAGCTTCGGCAAGAAACGAGAGCCTCGGCCCGAGAGTAACCAGCAGGAGCGTCCGCCGGCGCCGCCGGTCCAGGCCGCACCACCCGCCTCCGAACCGGCTCAGCAGGCCCCCGAACGTCTTGTCCCGCCACGGGAGGAGTCGCCATCTCCGACACCTGCGGAAACCTCGCCTCAGGACCAGGCCGAAGAACAAGCCTCCCGGCAGGACCAGGCTCCCAGTGGAGAACACTCCTCAACGCGGGGTGAAGCGCGTTCGGAGAACGCCAGCTCGGCCGAAGCTGACGGTACGAGGGCTCATCCGCCTACCCCGCCAGTGACGCCACAGGAGCCGGAGATCTCGGATAAGGAGATGCTTGCCGTGCTCCGCGGCCTATGGCGTGAAGCGATGGCTGATCCGAGAGTTCCGAAGGGCACGTCCGACTTCATTCGGCATCGCGAAGGCGCAGTGTCTGTCGTCGGCGGGGTGGTGCACGTCGACTTCAAGACGAAGAACTTCGCGGACGCGTTCACCGGCGAGGGACGGGCTGTGGGCCTTGAGGTCGTCTTCAGCGAGAAGCTCGGCAAGCCCCTGACGGTGCGTGTCGGTGTCGCTGGCACGCACGAACCCGCAGGTGAAAGCGATGATCGCGAGCCTGACGATGCGGAGGCTGACTCACAGGTAGCCTCACCTGCTACCTCATCACCTGAGCGCGCCGTTGGCAGTCCGGCGTCCGCGCCGAGCGCCCATCCCACGTCCCAGTCACGCGGTGGCTCACTGTCGGCGGTCCCCGATCTCTCACGGCAATCCGCCTCATCGCCGAGCCAGCCGGAGGGGCAGGGTAGCGTAGCTGCCGCCATCGCTCGGGCTTCGGCCCGCAGTGGCGGTTCGGCTATGTCGCCGGAAGAAAGCGGGCCGTTCGGTGGCTCGCCCACGAGGGCGCAGTCCCGCGAATCGCATCCGTCGTCGTATCAGGTCGAGCCATCGCACGATGAGGACGAGTATGGGCTAGGGCCTCATTCACTGCCTCCCGACCTGCCGGATATTGTGAGGGAAGATTTCCCGGCCGCGCCGCCTGCTACGATGCCGAGGTTCCCCGCCCCGCCCCCACGAGAGGCTCCCAGTACGGCAACTCCGGGCGCTCCGTCCACCAGTAGCGCGAACACATTCGCGAGGCTCGCTAGCCATCGAGGATCCCCAGAGCCTGTCGAAGAGACCATCGACGTTGAGACCGAACATGAGCTCGTGTCGAGGGACGACCCGTTGGCGCTCGAAGCACACGGTATCGGGCTCAGTATCGTACTAGAGGTTCTCGGCGGTAGCGTCATCGAAGAAGTGGAAGAGGAGTCGTAGTGGCCGGAGTGTATGACGGGGCAGTTCAGGACCTCATCGACGAGCTCGGCCGCTTGCCCGGCATTGGCCCAAAAAGCGCTCAGCGGATCGCGTTCCACATCCTTTCCTCCGAGGAGGTGGATGTCCAGGCGCTCATCGATGCCATGAGCGCAGTGAAAGCCAGGGTTCGGTTCTGCGAGATTTGCGGCAACGTAACTGAGCAGGAGATCTGCCGAATCTGCAGTGACGCACGGCGCATCGACTCTGTCATCTGTGTTGTCGAGGAGGCCAAGGACATTGTGGCGGTCGAGCGGACGCGCGAATATCGCGGGAAGTATCACGTACTCGGCGGCTCCATCAATCCCATTGAGGGAGTCGGCCCCGAGGATCTGAGGATCCGGCAGCTCTTCACCCGGCTGGCTGACGGGAAGGTCCAGGAGATCATTATTGCGACCGATCCAAACATCGAGGGGGAAGCAACAGCCTCCTACCTCATCCGGTCGCTGGCACCCATGGGCGTCAACGTGTCGCGGCTAGCCTCCGGTCTGCCCGTGGGTGGTGACCTGGAGTATGCGGATGAGATCACGCTCTCTCGCGCGTTCGAAGGCAGGACGATGGTTCACCGCTCAAGCGGTGAAATGGCTGATTGAGACGCTGTTTGGCTATTGCGCTTCTCACCATCCGTATCGTGAGAAACGGATGACTGAGTAAGCTCTGCGACAGCAGGTTTGTCGACAATAGAGGACACCCAACGGACGGAGTCACAGTGAGCCTAATTGTCCAGAAGTATGGCGGTTCATCCGTATCGGACGCCGAGGCGCTCAAGCGCGTCGCCGCTCGCGTCGTTGCCGCCAAGAAAGCCGGCAACGATCTCGTCGTTGTTGTCTCCGCGATGGGTGATACGACGGATGAGTTGCTCGACCTCGCCGGTCAGGTGACCGAAAAGCCACCGGCACGCGAGATGGACATCCTGCTGACTGCGGGCGAGCGAGTTTCCATGGCGTTGCTGTCGATGGCAGTCAACGATCTTGGTGTGACCGCTCATGCCTACACGGGGCAGCAGGCGGGTCTGCGCACCGACAACCAGTACGGCAAAGCCTCCATCGTTGGCATTGTGCCAGAGCGGATCGCCCGCGACGTCAAAGAGGGGACCGTTGCGATCATTGCCGGTTTCCAGGGCGTCAATGAACTCAACGATGTCACGACCCTTGGCCGCGGTGGCTCCGACACCACCGCTGTTGCCCTCGCGGCCGCCATGCACGCGGATGTCTGCGAGATCTACACAGACGTCGACGGACTGTTCTCAGCCGACCCTCGGATCGTGCCGACCGCTCGCCGCGTCCGCTCCCTCGACTACGAAGAGACACTTGAGCTTGCCGGGCAAGGCGCGAAGATTTTGCACCTGCGCGCCGTCGAGTTCGCCCGCAAGTACAGCGTGCCGCTGCATGTGCGCTCCTCATATTCCGAATTGGAAGGAACCTGGATTATGAACCCGGACGAAAGGGACATGGAATCCCCCATCATCACCGGCATCGCCCACGACCGCTCGCAGGCGAAGCTGTCGATCCTCGGCGTTCCTGACGTGCCCGGAAAGGCTGCGAAGGTGTTCGGTCGGGTCGCGGAAGTGGGCGCGAACATCGACATGATTGTTCAGAACATCGCCGCCTCCGATCCAGGCAAGACAGATATCTCCTTCACCCTTCCGCACGACAGCGGCCCCGTCGCCCTCGCCGCGATCGAGGACATGAAGGATGAGCTGCAGTACCGTGAGGTCACCTACAACGAGCAGATCGGCAAGCTGTCACTCATCGGTGCCGGCATGCGATCCCATCCCGGTGTCTCTGCCAAGCTTTTCGGCGCTCTCGCCGCCGCAGGCATCAACATTGAAATGATCTCCACCTCCGAGATCCGCATCTCGGTCGTGGTCAATATCGAAGAACTAGATAAGGCGGTCCGGGCGGTCCACACGGCATTCGATCTCGATGCTGAAGACACCCAGGCTGTCGTCTACGGAGGTACAGGCCGATGAGCATCACACTCGCAGTAGTCGGAGCAACCGGGCAGGTTGGTCACGTCATGCGTGCCCTTCTCGAGGAACGGGGCACGAAGGCGGACAGGGTGCGCTTCTTCGCATCCGCCCGCTCCGCAGGTAAGGAGCTCGCGTTCCGCGGCGAGCAGATCGTCGTCGAGGACGTCGCTACGGCAGACCTCTCTGGCATCGATATCGCGCTCTTCTCCGCGGGAGGTGCGACCTCGAAGGAGTACGCGCCGAAGTTCGCAGCCGCAGGCGCAGTCGTGGTCGACAACAGTTCTGCGTGGCGCAAGGATCCCGACGTTCCGCTCGTCGTCTCCGAGGTGAACCCGGGCGCGCTGAAGAACCGTCCGAAGGGCATCATCGCGAATCCGAACTGCACGACGATGGCGGCAATGCCAGTGCTCAAGCCCCTCCACGACACGGCTGGCCTGCGCCGCCTCATTGTCTCTTCTTACCAGGCCGTTTCCGGCTCTGGCGTCGCAGGTGTCGAGGAGCTGACCAACCAGGTCAAGGCCGGTGTTGAGCAGGATCTGTCGGCACTTGCCACAGACGGTAGCGCCGTGACGCTACCGGAGCCGAAGACGTATGTTGCCCCCATCGCCTTCAACGTTGTCGCTCTCGCAGGAGCTATGACGGACGATGGCAGCCTCGAGACCGATGAAGAGCAGAAGCTCCGCTTCGAGTCGCGCAAGATCCTCGACGTTCCCGAGCTCGCGGTCTCCGGAACATGCGTCCGCGTCCCCGTTTACTCGGGCCATGGCCTCGCCATCAACGCCGAATTCGATAGCCCCATCGACGTCGAGAAGGCGAAGGAGCTCCTGGCGACCGCCGACGGCGTTCAGGTGGTCGACGTGCCGACCCCGCTCGAGGCAGCCGGCAAGGACCCCTCGCTCGTTGGCCGAATCCGCGTCGACCAGTCCGTCCCGGACGGCCGGGGACTCGCGATGTTCGTTGTCGGCGACAACCTCCGCAAGGGTGCTGCCCTCAACACGATTCAGATCGCTGAGCTTCTCATCGACGAACTCAGCGCCTGATCCCACCGCCACTCGCGGCGCTAACCGACGCAGACTGCGGCCCTTCGGGGCCGCAGTCCTTGCTTACCGACTCTCCCCGCGTGGGTTAAGATCCCGCACACACATCGGCGGGTGGTGACGCACGGGCTGTCAATCGAGTTGCGTTCGATGGAGCAGACGCTGGTGTCGAACCGACTCATAGCTCGCTGAGCAACGTGCCGAAGAGAGTCTTCTCGTCAGGGCGGTAGACGAGGATGTTGTCAATGTAGGAGCGGACCGCGTAGTTCATGGACACGTCGTGCCCCGCTTTCTCTGACATGTACCAGCGATGCTCTAGAAGTTCGTGGAACATTTCTGCGGGCTGTAACCTGCCGCGGAGATTGACCGGGATCGCGTTGACTGCAGGCGTAAAGACTGTCGCCATCCAGTCCCGGGCGACGTCAGCCAGCGGCTGGTCGTTAAGGCCAGCCAGCGCACGGTGAGACTTGATGTCATTGAGGAGTCGGCGAGCTTGGTTTTCTTCGACCTGGAGCCCGGTAAGCCGCATAATCTGCCGGTGGTAGTGGCCAGCGTCAACAACCTTTGGCTGGACGGACAGTGTCGTGCCGCCAGCTTCGGTCGTGACCGACAGTTCCCCGACATCGAAACCGAGCTCGTTGAGTCGGTTGATCCGGTCCGCCATCCGCCAGCGTTCGTTCGAGGCGAACGAATCGATTCGGGTGAGCTCGCCCCAGAGCGTGGTGTAGCGCTCTTCGAGTCGGTCGCCGAGCATGATGACATCGACGTCCTCGTCGAGCATTCCTCCCGACTGGAGGTCCATGAGCTCGCCAATAATGTTCGTCCGGGCCACGTCGATGTCGTAGGCGCGCTTCCCATCTGACAGGTTCGTGTGCAACTCGCCCGTCTCAGCGTCGACGAGATAGGCGGCGAACTCGCCAGCATCCCGTCTGAACAGTGTGTTCGACAAGGACACGTCGCCCCAGTAGAAGCCGAGCAGGTGGAGCTTGACGAGAAGGACGGACAGGGCGTCGATGAGACGGTCCGCAGTCTCGGGTCGCAGGTGCTGCCCGAAGAGCGCTCGGTACGGCAGAGAGTAGGGCAGGTGTTCCGTGACGAGAACGGCAGCGAGCTTGTTGCCGTTCTCGTCACGTCTGCCTGTCACGACCGCCAACGGGGTCACGGCAGGGGCTGACAGCCGTCCGAGGTCCCTCAGCAGTTCATATTCACCGTGGGCGACGACTTTGCCGATCTCCTTGATCGCGATAATCCTCCCGGCCATGTGCACAAAGCGCACGACATGCCGAGAGATACCGCGGGGGAGGGCAGCGATTTTCTCCTCTGGCCAGTCCTCGAGAGGAAGGTGCCACGGGAGGTCGAACAGCTCGGGTTCGACGGTTGCGGCGGTGATCTCGAAGGGCACAGTGACCATTCTGGGCGCGGAGCGCCCTGCGGTTATCGCGTGGTGAGCGTGGAGCCGTCAGCGTGGCTGAAGAAGTGACCTCCATGGTTCTTCAGCGCGACGCGGACGATGTCATCAGGCTTCGGAACTTCGTTGGGAGGAATTCGGACGACGACCTGATCAGACCCGTCACCCGAGCCGAACGTCTCAGCCTCGCGCTCCGCACCAACGATCTTGCCGTAGATGTACGCGTCGGAGCCGAGTTCTTCGACGAAGGTCACCTTGATCGGAATCTGCGAGTCGGAACCCTCGGCGGCGCGCTCAAGGTTCTCGGGGCGGAACCCCACGATCACCTTGCCGTCATCCTCCGGGCGCAAGGCAGCTACGACGTCGTCTGGAAGTGTCGTCACGGCATCACCGAAGGTCGCCTGATTGCCGTTTACGGTCCAGGAGCCAATGTTCATGGCCGGGGAGCCGATGAAGCCGGCGACGAAGCGGTTCGCGGGGCTGTCGTACATGTCGCGCGGGGTACCAACCTGCTGGAGGAGACCGTCCTTGAGGACGGCGATCCTGTCGCCCATCGTCAGGGCCTCCGTCTGGTCGTGCGTGACGTAGACGGTCGTGATGCCGAGGCGGCGTTGGAGCGAGGCGATCTGTGTGCGGGTCTGAACGCGGAGCTTCGCATCCAGGTTCGACAGCGGCTCGTCCATGAGGAACACCTGCGGCTGCCGGACGATAGCCCGGCCCATGGCGACGCGCTGACGCTGACCGCCGGAGAGGGCCTTCGGCTTGCGTTCGAGGTACTCCTCAAGGTCGAGGATTTTGGCGGCCTCGAGGACGCGCCGATCGATCTCCTCCTTGTCTGTGCCCGCGATCTTTAGAGCGAAGCCCATGTTTTGGGCAACGGTCATGTGCGGGTACAGCGCATAGTTTTGGAAGACCATGGCGATGTCGCGGTCTTTCGGCGTGACGTCGGTGACGTCGCGGTCGCCGATGTAGATGCGGCCGGAGTCGACCTCTTCGAGACCCGCAAGCATGCGGAGAGACGTGGATTTCCCACAGCCCGAGGGGCCGACAAGAACGAGGAATTCCCCATCTTCAATGTCGAGGTTGAGCCCGTCGACAGCCGGCTTTTCTGAGCCGGGGTAAATTCGGGTGGCGCTTTTAAATGTCACAGTGGCCATGAGAGGTCCCTTCACCGGCAGGTACGTGCCGGACGATCCGTAGTGAGGAAGCCGGTGCCGTGAGGTCGACACTGACGAGGTTGCCAGCCAGTGTGGACATCTGTGTCCGGTCCGACCGGGCAACCTCCTCAATAGTGCCGTTTCGCCGTGACTCTTTTCAAGTGACGCCGCCCTCACTTTGGTGATGTGTGCAGGTAAAACTCAGGTACCGTAGAAAGCGTGCGAGACCGCGACGAGATCGGCGGCTACCGGCTGGTCGAGAAGATCGGGTTCGGCGGCATGTCGACGGTGTACAGGGCGCTGGATGGCGGCGGGAACACCGTTGCTCTCAAGCTCCTTCACCCCTCCATCTCAGCCGACCCCAACGCGCGGGACCGGTTGCGCCGAGAGGTGCGCACGCTCAGACAGGTGACCGGGCCGTACGTCGCCCATGTCATCGATGCCGAGACGGAGGACGATGAGGCTTTCATTGTCACCGAACTTATCGACGGCCCCACGCTCTCCGTGGATGTGTCTGAGAATGGCGTCTTCATGGGAAGCGATCTTGCTGACCTCGCGAAAGAACTCGCGGAGGCCCTTCAGGCGATACACGACAAGGGGGTTCTCCACCGAGACCTCAAACCGTCAAACGTCATGATGAGCCATCGCGGGCCCGTCCTCATCGACTTCGGCATAGCCCAAATTGCCGAGGAGTCTCGGCTGACCGCCACGGGCCTGCTCGCACATACGCCCGGTTACGCCGCTCCGGAGGTCCTCAACGGAGAAGACCCGACCATCACTGCGGACTGGTGGTCGTGGGCCGCTACTCTCGCCTACGCTGCCACTGGTCATGCCCCGTTCGGCACAGGGCACAGCCCAAAGGTGACGAGACGTGTGCTGACGGGAGAATGCGATCTCGCAGGAGCGGATCCAGTCGTCGCCTACGCTCTTGAAGCCGCGCTTGACCCGCGCCCCGAGCGACGACCATCCCCTGAACTCGTCGTCGGCATGCTGGATGGCACAATCGAGGTCGACGACGAGACTCTCTCCCGTGGCCCTCGCCATCGGGACCACACCTCCACCCCGCCGCTCGACAGTGACATGCCGGAGGGGGGCGCCTACCCCGCCGACGCGAGGTTCTATCCTCCTGACGACGCACCGCAGAGCGCTCCGGGGGACAGGACCAACCTCGTTGCCCCGCCCCCGCAGTACCCGCCGCAGACTAGTTTGCCGCCCCTGCGGCAGGGAGAAAGTCAGTCTGGTTACGTGTCGGCGCCCAGCCACTATGACGTTGAAGGGCCTGCGGTGTTCCGCCCGACCAATGAATCGGCCGTCGTGGCGCACGCCCGCTTCGATCCGTGGTTTGATCCCCGTCTCCAACCGGCGCCGATCCCCGACTGGCTTCACCCAGCCCCGCGCCGGCCCGGCATCGTTCTCATGCTGTGGATTGTCTTCGTCGCATGGGCTGGCGTGCTTCCCACATATTCCGTCATTGTGTTTGCGATCTATGCGGCGATCACGTCAATCATTGGGGTTGCGAGGGATAGTCTCATTCGAGCCCGGCTGGAGAAGGGTGGACGGTTCAAAGCAGAGTCAATTACCGTCATCGGGCGCTTGCCGCTCTCCATTCTTGGCGGGCTGGCTCGAACCGTCGCCGCTGTGGGGTCCGGTATCGTCGTCGGCGGAGCGTTCGCATGGATGCTTCGCGACCTTTTGCTTGTCGAGGAGGTCATCGCGATCGCAGGCGGCTCAATGCTCGGTTCGTTCCTCGCGTGGGTGTACCCAAGCGGTAGACCTGCACGCGAAACGACGCGCCACCTCTTGGCCACGATTGCGCCCAGCCCCGGTTATCGACTGTTCTGGATCGTTCTAGCGGTCGCGCTTCTCTCCCTCGCGCTCGCCATGTATTCGGCCGGCGTCGAGCCCGACTGGAGCCCACTCTCGAAGCCTTTCCCTTTCGACTAGACTTGCGCCCATGAGCCCGAGGATCCTTCTCACCGCAGTGCCCGCGGCTGCGGCCACCTTTGTGGTGCTCGGATCTTCATGTGCTCAGTCAGCCCATCCGTTCCTTCTCAATGTGGGAGTCGTCCACGCAGACGCTGCGTGCGCCAGTGGGGCATCACTCGGGCCGAGTGCGCTGCAGACGCTCAGTGTCACGGCTCTGCTCCTTCTTGCAGTGACGGCAAATTCGACCTTCGTCCGCGATGCGGTCGATGCGGTTATGGGCAGGATCGGTCAGCAGCCGGTTCCTGTCCGAGTCCCCCCACCCCCGCCGGTGTCTGCGACCTATCGAGCGATGGTCACACGTCGAAGTCTTCGCGCCGCGAGCTCACGGGACCCGCCCTCGGCTTGGTGAGCACAGGCTGACGGACGACGAGGAAGAAAGATCGCAATGGCAGAAAAGAATGTGACAAAGGCAGAGCGCCGCGAGGCGGCGCGTGAGAAAGCAAGGAAACTCCAAGAGGCTGAAGCGCGGCGCGCGAAACGAAATCGGAACCTCACGATCGGCGTCATCATCGCGGCGATCGTCCTCATCGGTGTCGTCGTTTGGTCGATCGTCAGCAACGGACGGGGTGCCGCGGACGATGATTCATCGGGCAGGCAAGAATGGGACCCCGTCGCCGTCCAGGTTGAGCCCGTCGTCAAGGACGGCACCGATATCACGACCGGATGGTCGGTTGTTGGCGAGGGCGCCGAGCTGGCAACGGATGCTAATCGAGTCGATATCTACTTTGACTACATGTGCACCTACTGCAATGAACTCGAGCAGATGAACGGTGGCGATATTAACGACATCGTCGCGGCGGGCGATGCTGAATTCGTTTATCACCCGGTCGCCATCCTCCGGAACGACTTTTCGGCGAAAGGCGCGGCCGCGTTCAAGTACATCGCCGAGAACTCGCCTGAGCACCTGACGGCTTTCCACAAGAACGTCTTTGATGAGGCGGACGCGGTCCTCAACAACAGGGCATCAGCTTTGCCCGACTGGGGTAGCATCGCAAACGCGGCCCGCGATGCAGGGGTGCCGGAGGACATCGCTTCCTCAATCGAGAAGGAGGCTGATCTCGACTGGGTCAACACGGCCACGCAGTCGTTCCTTGAGGACTACCGCGGCACGCCCACGGTCCTGCTCAACGGAACCGAAACGACAGCCTGGGCCGCCAACGACTTCCCGGCCTTGCTTGGCCTGGCAGAACCGAAGGCGACGCCCACCGAATAGGATCACAGTGCGCGGGTTGGCCATGCCGGGCCGGTGTCTGGCAGAATTAACCCGGCACGTCGCCGCCTTAGCTCAGCTGGTAGAGCACCCGCCTTGTAAGCGGACGGTCGTCGGTTCGAATCCGACAGGCGGCTCCACGGGGCCCTGACAGACGCCACAAGCGTGATCAGGGCCCCGTATCCATGTGCATAGCCCCAGCGCTCGATGTGCGGCTATGCCGTCAAACAGAAATGAGGGGCATTCCCGCATTCGGAACGCCCCCCACGCCTGGTGTGGCCACTTGAAATGGTACAACTAAACACAGGCATGCGCAGGACTGCATGTTGCGGCCATTACACTCGGAACTGTCACTTAGCATGTAATTCCAGGCCGGAGAGATGAATATCACATCTAACCAGACAGTGTGACATCATCACAGCCGCTCCGGCCTGTCCTCTAGCCGGTGTTCCTCATGCCGGCGGAGATGCCGTTGATCGTCGTCAATAGAGCACGCTTGAGCTCCTCGCTAGCCTCCGGGCCAGCTTCGCGGATCCGGGTGAGGAGGCTGACCTGCATGTAGCTAATCGGGTGCAGATACTGGTCGCGGACCTCGAGGGTGCGCTTGAGAACAGGATTGGATTCCACGAGCTCGTCGCAGCCTGTCAGTGCTGTCAGCTCCTCGATTGTGATAGCGAACTCGTCGCGGATGAGGTCGAACAACGGCCACAGGTGCTGAGGCGCGAGCGAGTGAACGTAATGCTGTGCAATGCCGAGATCCGTCTTCTTCGCTGTCATCTCCACATTCGAGATCACGGCGCGGAAGAAGTGCCAGCTGTCGAACATCTCCTTGAGCTGGTCACCGTAGCCTGCCTCGCGGGCCGCGCGTAGCGCGGTTCCCACACCGAACCAGCCGGGGACAATTTGCCGAGACTGCGTCCATCCGAACACCCAGGGGATCGCTCGCAGGCCGTCGATGCCGCTGTCTGCCGTCGTCCGCTTCGCGGGCCGGGAGCCGATGTTGAGCATGCCGAGCTGCTGGACCGGGGTCGTTGTGACGAAGTATTCGGGAAGGTCCGGGTTGTCCGTGAGTTCGCGGTAACGACGGAAGGCCGCCTCTGACATGAAATCCATGAGCTCGTCGCGGGTCGCCTGAACCTCTGCGGACGCCCGAGCGGCGCGGTGCAGTGAGGACGCTTCCATGACTGCTGCGACGGTCAACTCCATGTTCTCGCGAGCGAGTTCGGGGTGGAGATACTTGTCAGAAATGACTTCACCTTGCTCGGTGAACTTGATTTCGCCGTCAAGGACTCCGTTGGGCTGGGACAGGATTGAATCGTAGGTCGGTCCGCCGCCACGGCCGACCGAGCCGCCCCTGCCATGGAACAACCGGAGCTTGATGCCATGCTTGGCCGCGACATCACGCAGGCGCCGCTGGGCCTGGTGAATCTCCCACTGAGACGTCAGCACGCCCGAATCCTTATTCGAGTCCGAGTATCCGAGCATGACTTCCTGGAGGTTGCCCCTCATGCGAACGATCGCGCGATAGGAGGGATCAGCGAACAGGGTCTCGAGGATCTCATCGGCAATCCGCAATTCGCGGACCTCTTCGAGGAGCGGCACAAAGCCGATCATCGCATGTCCCGAAGTCGTCCCGTTAGGGATGCTGACAAGACCTGCCTCACGGGCGATGACGGCGGCAGCGAGGATGTCGTGCGCTCCGTGAGTCATCGATACGATGTACGTTTCGGCGACATCGGGACCGTAGATGGCCTGGGCTCGAGCGATTTCGGCGAATGTGTCGTACGTGCGCTGAGCCGAATCGGTTAGGCCGAGGGTGCCATTGACGATTCCCGCGCCCGCCAGCGGACGCTTCGAGGCGAGTTCCCGGGAGAGCAGATCGGTGAGCTCCTCATCGGACTTCTCCGCGTAGGGGGTGCCATTCTCACCGAGTCGCGCATACAGCTGCTCCAGCAGCTCGTGATGCTTCGACGAATGCTCTCTGACGTCGATCGAGGCCAGAGTGAGCCCGATCCCGCCCAGCGTGCGGCGAATATCCCCGGCGAGACCGCTGACAGCCCGGCCGGATCCTGTTCGCTCGAGAGCGTCGGTGAGCACGGCGAGATCGCTCCGGATGTCTTCCGAGTTGGCGTAGTCTGCCCCGGCCACGTGCGGAGTGCCGTCGTTAATTCGTGTCCGTGTCCGAAGGAACTTGCCCTTCATGAGTTCGATCTTGAGACGGAACGGCTCGTCGACGAACAGCTCTTGGACAAATCGAGGGAATCGCGTCAGCGTAGCGAGGTCGGCCTGGATCGACGTCTGAAGCTGCTCATCAGGCTCAACAAGCTTCGTTGAGATCGACAGAACGTGCGATGCATAGGTGAGCTTGTCGAGGGCGACATCGATTGCCTCATTCGCCTGCATCCGCAAGATCTCGGCTGTCACCTCGGGGGTGACGAACGGGTTGCCGTCACGATCTCCGCCGATCCACGAGAACAGTTGAAGGGGTTCACTGCCAGAGGGAAGCTGAGCACCCGCGGCCTCGAGCTCGGCTGCGAGGACGCCAACAGTTTCCGGCAGAGCCTCCGTGTACAGCTCTTTCAAGTAGTAGAGGAGGTTGCGGGCCTCGTCGACCGGGGTCGGCGCGGTGCGGCGCAACTCGTCCGTCTGCCAGAGCAGCTCGATGATTTCCTCAAGCTTGCGGTCCTGACGGCGGCGCGCGGCCGTCCCCTCCTCCGTTGTTTCAGAGAGCACATCAAACAGTCGACGCAACTTTCCGAGAAGTGCCCGGCGGGATGCTTCCGTGGGATGAGCGGTGAAGACAAGTCGAACGTCGAGCTTCTCGGCTATGCGGTTGAGCTCGTCCGTGCCGAGCACCTCGCCGATCCGCGTGACCGCCCGGGTGATCCACTCTTCGCTCTCCGGCCGGTTCCTGCGAACGCGGGCACGCTGATTTTGCTCAGCCGTGTTCGCAAGCTGGAAGTAGAGAGTGAAGGCTCGGACTAGATCTGTCACGCGCTCCATCGGCAGATCGCGAAGCTCATCCACCATCTGATCGAACACTTCGACACGGTTGGTCGACAGGCGGGCGTCCTTCGTGAGCTGGCGGATTCGCTCCACCTGGTCAAGAAGGTCCTGCCCCTTTTGCTCAGCGAGAATTCGGCCGAGCATGCTGGCGAGCCGACGGACGTCCGCGCGAAGCTCTGCGTCGCTGTCCGCGTGTTGCTGAATCTGCCTGTCCTCTGTCACATGTCCTCCTCTTGTGGGACGAAGAAGACTCTAGTGCACTCCCGGGACGGTCGCGCCCACCCACTCATTTTGTGGGACAAACGTCCCGTTGCGGTATACCCCCATGGGGTATAAAGTGGACACCGCTATACCCCATGGGGGTATCCGACATGCGAAGGGAAAAGCACATGACGACGACCGAATACAAGGTGACCGGAATGACGTGCGGCCACTGCGAACGGCACGTAACCGAGGAGGTCACCCAAGTCGACGGCGTCGAGTCAGTCGATGTCTCGCACGAGACGGGCCGTCTCATCGTCACCTCGTCGAAGGACATTACAGACGCCGACATTATCGCCGCAGTCGACGAAGCCGGCTACGAGGCCGTTCGCGCCTGACCCATTCTCTCAACCTGGAAGGCTCGTCTATGACATCGATGACCGCAGCAGACTCTGTCGAGCTGGAGGTGGGCGGAATGACGTGCGCCTCCTGTGCGGCGCGCGTGGAGAAGAAGCTCAATCGCCTCGAAGGCGTATCGGCGACCGTTAACTATGCGACGGAGAAGGCCCGGGTGGAGATCCCGGAGGGCTATGACACGGACCTTCTTATTTCCCAGGTTGAATCGGCCGGCTATACCGCGAAGCTGAAAAAGCGTGAGATCCCGCCTGGCGCGCTTGAGCTCACGATCGGTGGGATGACGTGCGCTTCGTGTGCCGCTCGCGTCGAGAAGAAGCTCAATCGTCTTGAAGGCGTATCAGCGACAGTTAACTATGCGACGGAGAAGGCCCGGGTGGAGATCCCGGAGGGCTACGACACGAGCCTTCTCATTTCCCAGGTTGAATCGGCCGGGTACACAGCGGCACTGCCAGAGCCTCCGAAGGTGGATGAGCCGAGGCCCGAGGACGATGGGCCGGATCGGGAGATGGAGAGCCTGCGCCAGCGCCTTATTGGCTCCATTGTCCTCTCCGTGCCGGTCATCATCATTTCCATGATCCCTGCACTGCAGTTCACGTACTGGCAGTGGCTCAGCCTGACCCTGACGGCGCCTGTTGTCGTCTGGGCCGGCTACCCGTTCCACAGGGTTGCGTGGTCGAATCTCAAGCACGGCACTGCGACGATGGACACCCTGATCTCACTCGGCACAATGTCGGCCTTCCTCTGGTCGCTCTACGCCCTCTTCTTCGGCACTGCGGGCATGCCCGGCATGACCCACGGATTCGAGTTTGCTCCGACCCGCGCCACGGGTGAGGGCAATATCTACCTCGAAGTCGCGGCGGGAGTGACGATGTTCGTTCTCCTCGGCCGCTACTTTGAAAAGCGTTCGAAGCGCGAGGCTGGATCGGCGATGAGGGCGCTCATGGACATGGGCGCGAAGGATGTGGCCGTTCTGCGCGGCGGTACCGAAGTTCGTGTGCCGATTAGCGAGCTTGCCGTAGGCGACGAGTTCGTCGTTCGTCCCGGAGAGAAGATCGCGACCGACGGTGTCGTCATCACTGGAAATTCAGCGGTCGATGCCTCCATGCTGACGGGGGAGTCAGTCCCCGTTGAGGTTGGCGTCGGCGACAGTGTCACGGGCGCGACTGTCAACGCGGGTGGCCGCATCATCGTCCGGGCCACAAGGATTGGCGCCGATACTCAGCTTGCGCAGATGGCGCGGCTCGTCGAAGAAGCACAGACCGGCAAGGCCGAGGTTCAGCGACTTGCCGACAAAATCTCTGGAATCTTCGTCCCTATCGTTATTGTCGTCGCTCTCATGACCCTCATCGCCTGGCTGGCGACGGGTAGCGGGGCTGACATGGCGTTCACGGCGGCGGTTGCCGTTCTCATCATCGCCTGCCCCTGTGCCCTCGGGCTCGCGACGCCGACCGCACTGCTCGTTGGCACGGGCCGCGGCGCTCAGCTCGGCATTCTCATCAAGGGCCCCGAGGTTCTCGAGCAAACCCGCGTCATCGACACGATCGTCCTTGACAAGACGGGCACGGTGACAACCGGGGTTATGACACTCGAAGAGGTCCATCTCTCCGGAACCGATCGGGAAACTCTCTTGAGCGTTGCAGGAAGCCTCGAGAACGCGTCAGAACATCCGATCGCCCGCGCCATCGCTCAGGGCGCTACCGCTGAGATCGGCTCCTTCGTGGACGTCAAGGATTTCGCCAACCATGAGGGCCACGGCGTGTCCGGCACCGTCGACGGCAAACGAGTGCTCGTCGGCAAGCCGTCACTGCTAGCCGAACACGGCATGGTACTCGGCAACCTTGACAGCGTCTTCCAATCCGCCCAGCAGGCTGGCAAGACCGTTGTGGCCGCCGGCTGGGACGGCGCGGTGCGCGGAGTCCTCGTCGTTGCGGACCAGGTGAAGCCCACCTCCGCAGAAGCCGTCAGCCAACTCAAGGGTCTCGGTCTCGAGGTTGTCCTGCTGACAGGCGACAACGATCGCGTGGCCCAGCACATTGCCACCAAGGTTGGCATCGACCGTGTCATCTCCGAGGTGCTTCCGGAGGACAAGGTCGAGGTCATTGAGAAGTTGCAGAGTGAGGGGAGAAGCGTTGCCATGGTCGGCGACGGTGTCAACGATGCTCCTGCACTTGTTCAGGCAGATCTTGGCCTCGCCATGGGAACGGGCACTGACGTAGCCCTCGAGGCTGCCGACATCGCTCTCGTTCGAGGCGACCTGCGAAGCGCGGCAGATGCGATGAGGCTATCAAGGAAGACTCTTGGCACGATCAAGGGCAACCTATTTTGGGCCTTTGCCTACAACACGGCGGCAATCCCGCTCGCAGCGCTTGGCATGCTTAACCCGATGATTGCTGGCGCCGCCATGGCGTTCTCGTCCGTGTTTGTCGTGTCGAACTCGCTCCGACTGCGCAGCTTCACGTCGACGGCGGGTGGCGATGAGCGGACTGTTGAGGCCCCAGCGCCGACGGCAGTGCAGGAGGCTGCGGCATGAGCACGGACATGGTTGACGAAGCGACCGGCCAGTGCTGTGGAACCGAACATCACCACGGCTACCACGACAACAAGGCGAAGTACCTTGCCCGGCTACGCCGGATCGAGGGGCAGGCTCGCGGCATCCACCGCATGGTGGATGAAGAGGAGTACTGCATCGACATCCTCACGCAGATCGCTGCACTGACGAGCGCGCTCGAGAATGTCGGACTGTCTCTCCTCAAGGATCATCTGAGCCACTGCGTCATGGACGCCGCGAAGACGGGCGGTCAGGTCGCGGATGACAAAATCGATGAGGCGATGTCCGCGATTACGCGCTTGGTCAAGTCCTGAGAATTAGGGCGACAACGACGGTGAAGACATGCTGGGGGCAAGGGTCAAACCCTTGCCCCCAGACTATCGCTGGCATCCGGGGCACCAGAACAGTCGGCGCCCCGCCATATCCGCTCCAGCCACAGCTGTCCCGCACCGCCAGCAGGGCCTTCCGGTTCGCTGGTACACGGCGAATCTGCGATCAATAACGTCGATAGGATCCTCGGGAACGCAGTCGGGCGGGTTGGTCAGGATGACACCGTCCCGCTTTCCCTCCCTCATCGCACCCACGAGGTCGTCCCAGAGAGCACGCAGGCGTGCCTCCGACACTCGGGTGCCAGGCCGGAACGGATGAATTCCTACCCGCCACAGGCAATCCGCGCGATAGATGTTGCCCGGCCCAGCAGCGACCGCCTGGTCCATGACGAGTTGGCCGATTGAGACGCGCCGCTTCCGAACGAGCCTGACAAACTCCTCCCGGTCACCGGGATCATTGCGGATGGGGTCGGGACCAAGCCTGCTGAGAACCGCGCGCACGCCAGCACCATCGAGGACTCTGCACTGGTTGGGGCCAGTGAGATCAGCGACGCCGTGGGGTTGTTCGAGACGGACTCTCACGGTGGCGCGCGGGGCGGGTGGTTCCCACGTGTCCGCGGCCCACGAGTTTCCGATTTCTGCCTCTCCGATCCGGCGGCGTGGAGCGCCGATTGTCTCGTGGGCGACAAAGTGCTCATCGCCGTCGAACGACCACGAGCCGTACAGTCCGAGGTGGACGTGCAGCCAGTCCGGGCCGTCCGCACCCAGGTCAACAACCTCTGGTTGATCGAGGAAGGGCATAAAGAAGTGTTTGCCCCACGCGTAGGCAGGCAGTGCCATCCTGCCGTTGAGGCGGTCCGCACCGTGAGTGAACCGGCCTTGCGGGGACGTGACTGTCGGGCGGATCCCCGAAAAGAGCTCAGTCAACGTCCCGGCAAGACGGTGAATGGTATGGCCCTCAGGCATCGATCTTCCTCCCGGCGATGGCACGACCTGCCACGTTATTCCCCTATATAGGCCAAACGGCGCATGCGACGCAAAGTACGCGTGATAATCTCCAGGAAGAACCGGGAGTAATGAAGGGGTTTTCCATGACTGTCATCCCTGTCGGTGGCCCGCGGCCCATGGCGGAGGCGCTCAATGAGGCGACACCGTTGACACGTCAGCAACGACGCCTTCTTGACCTCCTCGCTGAGCTAGGGCGTTCGGTCACTGTCGTCGAGCTGTCAGACGCGCTTGAATCCCATCCCAACACGGTGCGCGAGCATCTCGCTGTGCTCGAAGGGCACGGACTTGTCAGTTCATCGACGCTCCCCGGAAAGGGGCGCGGTAGGCCCCGCAAGGCGTATCGGACGAATGCGGGCGCTCGCGGTGCCCCTGCCCGGCATCTCGTCGGACTCATCACGGCTGCCCTCAAAGCGCTCCCCGAAGAGACTGCGCGCGCCGACGCCTACCGGTGGGGTCAAACATGGGGTGATGACATCGTGAAGAGCAAGGTGTTCTCGACAGAGAACGGACTTGTCGAGGGGGTCGCGTGTCTCATGGCCGACATGGGTTTCGCGCCCGAGCCGAAGGCATCGCAAGACACCTGCATCAATCTCACCCAATGCCCGCTTCTCACCTCCTCGAACGTTGTCGCACCGGGGCTGTGCGAGATCCATCAGGGCATGCTCGATCGGCTCTTCGACCTGGAGGCGCCAGGTGCGCAGGCTCGGGTCGAACCGTTTGCCGAGCCCCATGCCTGTAGGCTCACACTCCATATGTGACAGCCGTCCTGGCCCTCCTACCGTCGCTTTAGTACGGTTAATGCCGTGAGTAATATGGCAGGGCCGATTCCGGCATGGATGCGGTGGCCCGTTCTGATCACCGGGGGCGTGTGCCTCATCATCGGTCTCAACCTTGCCCTCAGCCTGCTGGGAGTATGGGCGCCGGTGCCCTCGGGAGACACTGACGCCGCTATCCACGGCCAGGTCATGACGTTCGGCTTCGCTGGCACCCTCATCTGCCTCGAACGCGTCATCGCGCTCCGAGAGAAGTGGGCACTCATCGCCCCCGCCGCACTCGGGATCGGCGGCACCATCCTCCTCTTCGAACCCACTATCGGTCGAGCATTCCACGCAGTCGGCATGGCGTTGCTCGTCGCGGTGTACTGGCGTCTCGCCCGCCGCGGACTCACGGCCGCGATGTCGATCCAGATCCTCGGCGCACTCTTTGGTCTCGGAGCTGTTCTCCTGTGGTGGACTGGCGCAGCCACATGGGCGATCATCCCGTGGATTGCAGGCTTCTTTGTTTTGACGATTGTCGGCGAGCGCGTCGAGCTCGCCCACCTCTCTCTTCCGGCTGGCGCTGAGCGTCTCGCCTGGGGATTGGCACTCGCACTCTCCTTCGCGATTGTTGCGGTCCTGGCCGCTGGCCGAGGCGGCGAATTTGTCGGGGTGCTCTTTCTCGCGCAGGCAGCGTGGCTCGCGCGGTATGACATTGCCCGGACGACTGTGAGATCGGCAGGACTGCCGCAATACTCGGCAGCCAACATGCTCGCCGCCATGGTCTGGCTCGCGATCGCTGGTGCTACCTGGGTGCTCGGAGGTGAGCTCACAGCGTCACCGGTCTACGACACGGTCGTTCATTCGTTGACGATCGGATTCACAATCTCAATGATCATGGCCCACGCCCCGATCATCCTTCCCGCGGTCCTCCGCCGCCCCCTGCCGTATCGGCCGATCTTCTGGGTTCCCGCTGTCCTCCTCAATGCGGGTCTCCTCATCAGACTTATCGGCGATGTCAGAGGGCTCACGGTCACGTGGCAAATTGGTGGTGCGCTCCTCGTCGCCACCATCCTCGCCTTCGTCATCACCGCGGCCGCGTCCTCAGCCGCCGGTCCTCCGAAAGTGAAGAAGCGGCAACCGGAGTTCCGTGACGAGCCGCGGGCCACCGGCGGACTGATGATCGGCCGACCGGACACGAAGGGGAGAGGCTGATGGCTCCGCGCTCGATCTGGCATAGAGGAACGGCAACACTCGTCATCTTCTGGATGGCGATAGCGGCAGCCGCTATCACCGCCCACCGCTTCATCCCGGAAGCGACGTGGATCATGGTCCACACGTTCACCCTCGGCGTTGTGACCAACGCCCTCCTGATTTGGACCAACCACTTCACCGTCGCCGTATTGCGCTCGCGACCAGAAAGCCGCCGTGGCGAAGCCGCGACCCTCGCGTTGCTCAACGCCGGTATCACCACCCTGGGCATCGGCATGATCGCCGGCAATGACTGGGTCGCAGGTGGCGCGTCCCTCGTCATCGGCGTAGCGATCCTCACTCACATCCTCCGGCTGTGGGGAAGGTTGAAGAGCGCACTACCGGCTCGGTTCGAGGTCGCCGTGCACGCCTATCTTGCGGCCGCGGTGCTGTTCATTCCCGGGATCATTCTCGGCTATCTCCTGTCGCTCGACTCCTGGCAACCCGCGACGTCCGTTGCCATCCGGGGCGCCCACGTGGCACTCAATGTGCTCGCCTGGGTCGGCATCCCGATCGTCGGCACGCTTCTCACGCTGTGGCCGACAATACTCAGAGCCAAGCTACCGCCGGGAGCGGAAACCGTGGCGAAGAAGCGCCTGCCACTCCTCATTGGCGCAGCGCTTGTCGCGGCGTCCGGTAGCCTCCTCATCGCGCTCACCCCGCTCGGCGGGATCATCTCGGGGCTCGGGTACCTCGGCTTTGCGGCTTCCGCAATCCTCATGCTGGCTCCGCTCGTCGGGATAACGTGGAAGATGGCGGGGGGAAGCTACGCTGCACTCTCCGTCGCTGCTGGGGCGCTGTGGCTTCTCGGCACAATCGTCTTCATCGGGTTGCAGCTACTTTTCGTCGATCCGCTCTCCGTCATCGGCAATTTCGGCCCGATCGTTCTTCCCCTGCTCGCCGGAGGCGTCGCCCAGGTCGTTCTTGGGGCCCTCAGCTACCTCCTGCCGGTTGTCATCGGCGGCGGGCCTAAGCACGTCCGTGTCCGCAACGCCCGAGCAGATGCTGGTGCTGCCTGGCGGATCATCGTGCTCAACGCTTCGCTTACCCTCTACATCATCTCTGAAGCGAGCCTCGTCCTCGTCTTCACATCGCTTGCGGCCCTCGTGGCCGCTGTAGGCACCGTGTGGTGCCTTATCTGGGCGATCCTCCCCGTTCGGGAGAAGCATCTCCATGATGCTCCGCCGCCCATGACCGATCGGGAAGGAAACGTGACACCCGTGTCCCCGCAGCGCGGCCCTATCCTCTTTTCAATTGGCGCAGTCGCGCTCCTTGTCATCGGCGCTGTCGCCGCCGACCCCGCCTCCTCCGGTATTGTCCGCCCATCCCCATCAGGAACCACCACCGCATCCCCCGTCGACGCGTCGGGCGAGGTGACGGCTGTCGAGGTCGACATGGTCGACATGCGGTACGTTCCCGATCTCGTCACCGTGCCAGCTGGCAACACTCTTGAGCTGACACTGACGAATTCCGACGGCCAATCCCACGACCTTGTGCTCGAGAACGGCTTCACCTCTGGACGTATTGCGCCGGGCGAAACTGTCGTACTGGATCTCGGCGTCATGAACGAGGACGTCGACGGATGGTGCTCCGTTGCGGGGCACCGGCAGATGGGGATGGTGTTCACCATCGACGTTGGCGATCAGGGGACAGATCCTGGCGCTCGCAGTGACGCCGGCGACCACGGCATGGACATGGGGGGAGCGCAGCCTGATGCCGCGGACCCGTCGTTTGATCTTATGGGGGAGATGGACGAGGGAAGGTACATGGACCCCGCGCTCGAGCCCATCGACAGTGATGAGGCAACCGAGCATCGGGTGACCTTTACCGTGAGCGAGATGGACATGGAGGTCGCACCCGGGCTGACTCAGAACCTGTGGCTTTTCAACGAGACGATGCCCGGCCCAACCCTGCACGGCAAGGTGGGTGACACCTTCGTCATCACGCTCGTCAACGACGGGTCGATGGGCCACTCCATCGACTTCCACGCTGGCGCACTTGCCCCGGACCGTCCGATGAGGACGATCGAGCCTGGTGAAGAGCTCACGTACACGTTCACCGCGGAGAGAGCCGGAGTGTGGATGTATCACTGCTCAACTGCTCCCATGTCCCTCCACATCGCCAATGGCATGTATGGCGCAGTCGTCATCGAACCGCCGGACCTGCCGGAGGTCGATCACCAGTTCGTCATGGTCCACGGCGAGTCCTATTACGGCCCTGCGGGTGACGTGGCCGATTCGGGCAAGATTGCAGACGGTGACCACGACACGGCCCACTACAACGGCTACCCCAACCAGTACGTGCAGCACCCTCTCGAGGTGAAGACCGGCGAGCGCGTCCGCTTCTGGGTTCTCGATGCAGGACCTAACGTTGCCACGAGCTTCCACATCGTCGGCGGCCAGTTCGACACGGTGTGGAAGGAGGGTAGTTACCTCCTCGGCCCCGAAGAAGAGATAGGCGGATCCCAGGCCCTCGGGCTGTTGCCCGCCGAAGGCGGCTTCGTCGAACTCGTCTTCCCCGAGGCTGGCCACTACACGCTTGTCAACCACATCATGTCGGAGGCGGAGCGAGGAGCGAAAGGCACGATCCGTGTCACGGACAGATAGTTGAGCCTGCCTCAGGTAGCCCAGGAAGGGTCTAACGCCCGCTCGGGCTCGAGCCGCCAATCTATCGGCGATGCGCCCTGTTCTTCGAGCAAGGTGTTCGCGCGGCTGAAGGGGCGCGAGCCGAAGAACCCGCGCGAGGCTGACAGGGGCGAGGGATGGGCGGAGGCGATAATGGGGACCGACCCCAGGAGTGGTGACAGTTCTTGGGCCTGGCGGCCCCACAGGATGGCGACAAGTGGGCTGCCGCGTTCCGCGAGCTGAGAGATCGCGTGGGAAGTAATCGCCTCCCAGCCTTTGCCCCGATGGGAGCCAGTCGCGCCCGGCCGGACGGTGAGCACCCTGTTAAGGAGCATGACTCCCGCCTCCTGCCACGGACTCAGATCACCTGTCTGTGCTGGTGGAATCCCAAGGTCCGATTCAAGCTCTCGAAAGATGTTGTCAAGAGAGCGGGGGAGTGGGCGCACGGAGCGTTCGACGGAGAACGACAGGCCCATGGAATGCCCGGGGGTCGGGTAGGGGTCCTGGCCGACAATGAGGACCCGCACGTCAGCCATCGGTGCGCGAAAGGCGCGGAGAATGTTGTGGCCGGCGGGCAGGAAGCCGTGGCCACTGTTGGCCTCCTCTCTCAGGAAATCCCCCATCTGGCGGATCTCGCCTTCCACAGGTGCCATGGCAGCGGCCCAATCGGTGGCCATGAGGTCGCTAAGCGGTTTGAGCATGACCCCAGGCTACGATGATTCCCGTGGAAGCGAAGATGAAGGAGCTCAGCGGAGAAGATGCGGCCGTGCTTGAGCTGGAGGAGACATGGCAGGAGAGATATGCCACGAAGGCTGAGGCTATTCGTGCCACCTTCGGCTGGACCAGCTCGAAGTACCACATTCGGCTCAATAGTCTCCTCGACAATGAAACGGCGATTTACGCAAAGCCGGTGACTGTCGGGCGCCTCCGCAGGCTTCGTGAAGCCAGATCCGCAGAACGCGGCGGGGCAAGCGCAGGCTCGGCCGACTGACAGGCTAGAGTAATGGCCGTGGTCCAGTATCCCCCGGACGAATTCGACGAGCTTGCTGACGCTCGGCGTCTTCGCGGCACTCATCGTCAGAGACGCCACTGGCTTCTCACCATCGCCCCCATCCTCGCCGCCATCGTCCTCGCACCCCTTGCCGGGTGGGGCATCGTCGAGATCATGAGTCAGGACGGGGTCGCCAACCCTTTCATCACACAGGATGCGGAAGAGTCCGCGGTCGAATCCGAGGAGCCGACGACACCGGCAACCGACGAAGCCTCGAGCGATCCCGAACCGACACCGGAGCCTGAAGAGTCCGAGGAACCAGAACGGGAGACGGACCCGCCGATCCCTGGCGTGGATTACGGTGCACGAATCGATCTCCTCGACGGCGGAGGGGCAGCCGAAGCCGCAGAATCAGCTCTTGTGACCGCCGGTTTCACCGCTATCACCAGCGGTGGTTTTGAGGGAGCGAATCCCGCGCAGAGCGCGATCTTCTTCGCCACGCCCGACCTCTACACGACCGCGCAAAACATCGCCCGGACACTGAACATCGACTACTGGGCCGAAAACGCGGCGATGACGGGCGGGGCTGACATCCTCATCATCGTCCGCTGACATTCGCTTTCAGCGTGAACCTCGGACTCGTCTTGCACTCGGCCGATGAGAGTGCCAGAATCTGTTTAGCACTCTCCATGCGAGAGTGACAGATTTCGGCTAGTGAGGTCATGACGCTCCGGAAAGTCCGGGGTCCGATTGATCGTCCGTCGCGGGCATTGGCCGACCATTAGTGGAGGTTTAACACTGCTATGGCAAAGACCATTGCTTTTCACGAGGATGCTCGTCGCAAGATGGAGAGGGGTCTTAACACCCTCGCCGACACCGTTAAGGTGACGCTTGGCCCCAAGGGCCGCAACGTTGTGCTGGACAAGAAGTGGGGCGCCCCCACCATCACGAACGACGGCGTTTCCATTGCTAAGGAGATCGAGCTCGAGGATCCCTACGAGCGGATCGGCGCTGAGCTCGTCAAGGAAGTTGCGAAGAAGACTGACGACGTCGCGGGCGACGGCACAACGACTGCCACCGTTCTCGCCCAGGCACTTGTCCGCGAGGGCCTGCGCAACGTTGCCGCCGGTGCCAACCCGATTGCTCTCAAGAAGGGCATCGACACCGCTGTTACTGCCATCACCGAGCGTCTGATCGCCGACGCGAAGGAGATCGAAACCAAGGAGCAGATCGCCGCGACCGCAGCGATCTCGGCCGGTGACATGGAGATCGGCGAGCTCATCGCCGAGGCTCTCGACAAGGTCGGCAAGGAAGGTGTCGTCACCGTCGAGGAGTCGAACACCTTCGGCCTCGACCTCGAGCTCACCGAGGGCATGCGCTTCGACAAGGGATACCTCTCGCCGTACTTCGTCACCGACCCGGAGCGCCAGGAAGTCGTCCTCGAGGATCCTTACGTCCTCCTCGTCGAGTCCAAGATCTCGAACGTCAAGGACGTCCTGCCGCTGCTTGAAAAGGTCATGCAGACCAACAAGCCGCTCGTCATCATCTCCGAGGACATCGAGGGCGAAGCCCTTGCAACCCTCGTCGTCAACAAGATCCGTGGCACCTTCAAGTCCGCTGCGGTCAAGGCTCCCGGCTTCGGCGACCGCCGCAAGGCGATCCTCCAGGACATGGCGATCCTCACCGGCGGCCAGGTTATCTCCGAGACCGTCGGGCTCAAGCTTGAAAACGCCGACCTTGACCTGCTTGGCCAGGCCCGCAAGGTCATCATGACCAAGGATGAGACGACGATCGTCGAGGGCGCAGGTTCGAAGGACGCCGTCGAGGGCCGCGTGAGCCAGCTCAAGGCTGAGATCGAGGCCGCCACGTCGGACTACGACCGTGAGAAGCTCCAGGAGCGTCTCGCGAAGCTTGCTGGCGGCGTCGCCGTCATCAAGGCCGGCGCCGCAACGGAGGTTGAGCTCAAGGAGCGCAAGCACCGTATTGAAGATGCCGTCCGCAACGCGAAGGCAGCAGTCGAAGAGGGCATCGTCCCCGGTGGCGGTGTCGCGCTCATCCAGGCCGCGAAGGACGCACTCGCCGACCTCAATCTCGAGGACGATGAGGCCACCGGCGCAGCGATCGTTTCCTGGGCAGTGTCCGCACCGCTCAAGCAGATCGCCGAGAACGCTGGCGAAGAGGGCGGCGTCGTCGCAGCCCGCGTTGCCGAGTCGGACAAGGGTGTCGGCTACAACGCCGCCACCGGCGTCTACGAGGATCTCCTCGCAGCGGGCGTCAATGACCCCGTCAAGGTGACCCGCTCTGCCCTGCAGAACGCGGCCTCCATCGCGTCGCTGTTCCTCACGACCGAGGCAGTCGTCGCAGACAAGCCCGAGCCGCCGGCCCCGGCCGCTGGTGCGGGTGACGACATGGGCGGCATGTACTGATCCGCAACTAGCACGTCATAGCACGAGCAGTGGGGGAGCGCGAAAGCGCTCCCCCACTCAGTGTTTCCGAAAGCCCCACGGTTCGTGACTATCTGTGGGCGGTCCGGCGTTAGTAGTCTGGTTCCCGTTCGAAGCCAGCTCGCGCAGATTCGACCTCGTCATCCCACTCGGGCGTGGGGGCGGACGGCGGTGTCACAGGTGACGGTGTCTCGTCTGGCGCCGTGGGCGTGTCGGGAGCAGCCGTCTTCGCAGGTGTGGTGCCCTCATCCAGGCCAGCCTGGCGCCGGGCTATCCTCTCCTGCATCCTCCGTGCGATCTCTTGCCGCTCTGCCTTCTTGCTTTGCTCGGCGTCCAACGCTCGCACCGACGCGCCACTCTCCATATCTTCAGGCATCGTCTCCAGCGAAGAGCGGTCCTCCTCGTTCTCGTCCTCGTCCTGCTCGGGGGCAAGGAGAGGATGGTCCATGTCGGGGCGGGCTTTCGCCGCATCCTTCAAGCCGAGTCCCTGTTGCTCTTCTGCGAGCCGTTCTTCGAGCGGGTGAGGATCGGAGCCCCTGATCGCAGCGAGGCGGCCCTCGATTCGTTCCAGCTCCCCCTCAAGGTTGTCGCGAGCAGCGGTTTCCCACTGGCGGCCGAGCGGGGTGAGGAAGATCTGGCGCCGAGCGAGAAGCCGGCCGATGATTTCTTTTCGTGCCTGGAGAAAGTCGGCCTCGGGAACATGGCTGTATTCCTGGGCGACCTGACCGAGGTACTTCGTGTACTTCTGCGGGCCGGCAGCAAGCGCGCCCAGGTGGGCGTCGCGAAGGGCGAGCTTGTCGATGTCGATCGTACTGAGCGTTGTCGACGCCGTCGGATCGACCTCCTTGGGTTGCTTCTTGAGGCCGACAATGAGGGCGGCGATCCGGTCGACGGTCTCCTCTGGCACCCCAATCGCACTGAGCTCGGCCCGTGCGACGCTTGCCGACTCGACCTCTTTCTCGCCGCCGTTGCGCGTGTACGTGTCCCTGTCGGCCGTGGAGAACACGCAGCCGTGATAGAAGGCCGCGAGGAAGACAAGCTCCGACTGGTGGGTCTCCGGGGCCAGAGTCGTGATGCGGGACAGCATGTCGCACAGGTGGTGGACGTCGTGATGGTGCCTGTCAGGCTCGCTCCATCGAGCGATAAGCCGCTTCGCGACAGCTGTGATCTCCTCGTCGGACGCTGTCGCGCCAGCCGCCCGAGCACTCCGAATGTAGGTCGGAAGAAGCCATTGGGGGTAGTCCATCTGGATCTGACGCCTTTCTCTGATCACCGGCAGTCTAGACCCTCGAGCGTGGCAGGGACAGACCGGGTGAAGCACATCCCGTCAGCGTGCACTAACCTGGACATGTCACTAGTAGGAAGGTCCCATTCCATGGCTCATGGCTCAGGAACTCGGTTGCGCGGACGGGCGCTCATTACCGGCGGAACGTCGGGGATCGGGCTCGAGTTTGGTCGCCAGCTTGCCGATCGCGGACTAGACCTCGTTCTTGTTGCTCGGGACGCAGAGCGGCTTGAGCGGACAGCGACGTTGCTCGAGTGGCGACACAGCATCCACGTGGAGTCTATCGAAGCCGATCTCGGCACAGACGAAGGCAGAGAAAGAGTCGCTGCGCGGCTTGCGAGCACGGACTCTCCCATCGAGGTTTTCGTCAACAACGCCGGAGCAGGGCTGTATGAGCCGCTCGTGACAACGAACCTCGAGCCCCACCGGAAAGCACTCGACGTCATGCTGTGGGCGGTGCTACGCCTGGGAGCGGCCGCAGGAGGCGCGATGAAGGAGCGCGGTCACGGCGTCATCATCAACACCGCATCTGTCTCTGGGCTCGTTCCCATGGGCGGATATTCCGCAATCAAGTCGTGGGTCATCACCTACTCAGAGTCGCTCTACCTGCAGCTGCGCGACCACGGTGTCCACGTCACGACCTTTATGCCCGGATGGGTGAGGACAGAATTCCATCAGCGCACCGGCGTCAAAACCTCAAACATCCCGGACTTCCTCTGGCTTGATGTCCAACGAGTTGTCCGCGAATGTCTGGCCGACACAGAGGCGGGCCGGATTCGCTCAATACCGTCAAAACGTTTCAAAGTCATCTCGTTCCTTGCCGAGCGGGGGCCGCAGCAGGCAGTGCGCGCCGTCGTCCAGAAGATCAACCGGGGGCGACGATGAACGCCCTCCATCCACTCACCCAGTACACGTCATCAAGCCACCGTCGCGCGCGCCGCTTTATCCGGCGCTATATCGCACGGCCCGTCCTCTCGAGCCTTGTGAGCCCCTCCGTTGAAGGGCAGGAGAATGTCGCGGGTCTCGACGGCGCTTACATCGTCGTCGGCAACCATTCCAGCCATCTTGATGCGCCGATGATGTTCACTCTCCTACCGGGGGAGATAACGGATAATCTCGCCACAGGCGCGGCCGCGGACTATTTCTACCGCCGCCGCTTCGTTTCGAGGCTGACAGCACTGTTTTTCAACACGTACCCGATCGAGCGCAAGGGCAAGATCAAGAAGCTAGGCGGCCGGGGCCTCACGACTCACGACGGCCCGAGCCCTGCCGCGGGTATGACAGGCAGGCTCCTCAAAGCCGGAATCCCCATCCTCATCTTCCCCGAGGGCACACGATCGCGGGATGGGCGCATGGGCGAATTCAAGGCTGGCGCAGCCGCACTGTCTCAGAAACTCGGGGTCCCCATCGTCCCAGTCGCCCTCATCGGTGGCTATGACGCGATGCCGGTAGGCACGTTCTGGCCGAAGAAGGGCAGGCCCCGCGTCAAGCTCGTTATCGGACGCCCCATGCACGCGGAGCCAGGCGAAAACGTTGAGCACTACAACGCCCGTATCCGAGCGAGTGTGGCGGCGATGAGGGCAACCGGACACCCCCATAGCGGAGAGGGCGCGGAAGCCGCCTGATCGCGGAGCTGGCCCTTGTGTCTTGGGCTGGCACGTGCGCTAGCGGCGCCGCCTCGTGAACGTGTACGGGACTCGTGCAGAGCGTTGGGTCGTGACCTGCGTGCTCGGCACGGAGCCAGCCGGCTGAGGATCCCGAGGGATCGGGAAGTTGAGCGACACGGTCGTTCCGCCGCCGGGGGTCTCGCTGATATTGGCTGAGCCGCTGTGCGCTGCCGCGATGGAGGACACGATGGCAAGCCCGAGGCCCGACCCGCCTGACGCTCGCGACCGTGACGTGTCGGAGCGGAAGAAGCGCTCGAACGCTTTCGCCTGGTCTTCGGTGCGGATGCCGGGACCGTGGTCGCGAACCTCAATAACAGCCATGTCGACGGTCCCCGTCACGGAGTTCATCTGCTCCACTCCGACCGCAACCTCGACTGTCGTGCCCTGCGGCGTGTGCTGGCGAACGTTACTCAACAGGTTGCTGATGACCTGGGAGATCTTGTCCTTGTCGATCCGGGCAATAGCGGGGGAGGGTTCCTCCCCGTGCAAGCCCGTCACTTTCGCCGGGTACTCGGGGGCACGGGCGTGGAAGTCGAGGACAGCTCCCTCGGCGATGTCGACCAGGTCAGCTGACGTCATGTTGAGTGGACGGGACTCGTCGAGCCGAGCGAGCTGCAAAAGGTCCTCAACTAGGCCCCCCATGCGGCGTGCCTCGGACTCGATCCTCCCCATCGCCTGCTCGATCTTGTCGTTCGGAATCCCACCGATGCGGTAGAGCTCTGCATAGCCTCGGACCGAGGCGAGCGGGGTGCGTAGCTCGTGCGAAGCATCCGAGACGAAGCGCCTCATCTGCTCCTCGGAGCGCTGCCGGGCCTGCATGCTCGCTTCGATCTGGCCGAGCATGATGTTGATTGATCCGGCAAGATGGCCCACTTCGATGCCGAGACTCTCCGTCGGTACGCGCTGGCTGAGGTCTCCCTGCGAGATCTTGCGGGTCGTCTGCTCGATGATGCGCAGCGGTTTCAGCGAATGTTGCACCATGAAGTAGGAGACGATCGCACCAAGCGCGACGATGCAGGTGGCGATGATGAAGAGGATCAGCATCATCTGCGCCTTCGTCTGCTCCATAGTCGCCAGCGGATACGCGATTGCGACGGCCGGGAACTGCTCGGACACGGTGTTGAGATACATGATCCGCCACGTCGAGTGCTCGATGGTGCCCGGGATCGTGATCGAATTGCCAGGTTCCTCGTCGAAGACGGGTGACACATCGAGGGGCCTGCCGTACCGCTCCTGCATCGACGGCGACATGAACTGCCAGTCGGATGCAAGCTCGTTGCGCACGTAGATGTAGTAGGGGGATGGGACCACTTGAACATCGGTTCCCGACATAGCGCTGAACGTCTGCTGGGCGATCGTCGCCCCTGACGACCGCAGATCATCATCGACCTGGTTCATGAGAACCTGATTCATGACCGTCATCGTGCTGATGAAGACCGCCCCCAGCGCGAGGCTGAGGATCAGCACATAGAGGGCGACGAGTCGCCCTGTCAGACTCTGTTCGCGGCGCAAGGTCTATTTCTGTTCGCGGAGCACGTACCCGATCGCGCGCTTCGTGTGGATGAGGGGCGACACCTCGACACCGAGCGTGTCAGATGAGTCGATCTTGCGGCGCAGGTACGAGATATAGGACTCGACGATCGAGATCTCGCCGTTCCAGTTGTAATCCCACACGTGATCGATGATCTGCTCTTTTGACACGACTCGCTCGGCGTTGACCATGAGGTAGCGCAACAGTTTGAACTCGGTGGGGGATAGTTCGACGTTGACCCCGGCGCGGTAGACCTCGTACGAGTCTTCGTTGAGGACGAGGTCGGAGTAGACAATATTGCCCTCCTCCCGATCATCCGTCGTCCTGCGGAGGATGGCGCGGATCCGGGCAACGACCTCTTCAAGAGAGAACGGCTTCGTCACATAGTCGTCCCCGCCGACCGACAGGCCGCGGACCTTGTCCTGAATGTCGTCCTTTGCGGTGAGAAACAGGACGGGAAGACCGGGTTCGTGCTCACGCAGCTTCTTGAGAACTTCGAACCCATCCATATCGGGCAACATGATGTCGAGGACGACGAGATCGGGGTGGACGAAGGACACTTGGGAGATGGCCTCGTGGCCATCCGCCGCCATACGGACCTCAAACCCAGCGAACGACAGCGACGCGCTGAGAAGTTCACGGATCGAGGGTTCATCGTCGACGACGAGGATTTTTGCTTCGGAGCTCATGGTCCCCATTATCTTGAAATCGACTGGACAGTTGCTGTGAACGGCAAGTTTTCAGCTCCCAGCGGGAGAACTGGCCCGCGGGAACATCAGCTGGTCAGCCGCCCGCTGCTCGGCTGACCAGCCGTGTCGCTAGTAGATCGTTGTGTTCTCGCCAGACTCGATCTCGCCCTGAGGGGTCTTGCCAGCCTTAAGCGCGGCTAACCGCGCCTCGACCTCGACATCCTTCGAGCTGGCCTCAAGCTCAGCGAACTGATCCGCGAGCGAGGCACCCTGCAGCTCCTTGCGACCTGCAACGACAGCCTCCTCTCGCCGGATCTGCTCCTCGAAGCGGGAGATCTCCGACGTCGGGTCAAGAACGTTGATCGATGCCATCGACTCCTGGACCTTCGCCTGAGCTGCGACCGACTTCTGCCGGGCAACAAGAGAGTCCCTGCGCGACTTCAGCTCATCGAGCTTTTGATGCATCGTCTGCAGGCCGTCTTTCAGCTGATCAACGACCTGGTTCTGGGATTCGATCATCGGCTCGGCCGAGCGGGCCTCCGACTCGGCTGCAATCTGCTTCGAGATCGCGACCTTCGCGAGATCATCGAACTTCTTCGCATTCGCCCCATCACCGCCCGAACGGAACTGCTCCGCGCGATCCGAGGCGGCGATGGCCTTGCGGCCCCAATCCTCCGCTTCCCGGAGATCTTCGGCATGGTCAGCTTCCGCTAGCCGAAGATTGCCGATCGTCACGGCGATCGCGTCTTCAGCCTCGGCAATGGAGTTCGTGTAGTCGCGGACAAGCTGGTCCAGCATTTTCTGCGGGTCCTCAGCGCGGTCGAGGAGCGCGTTGATATTAGCCCGGGTGAGCTGGCCGATGCGGCCGAGAATGGACTGTTTTTCAGCCATGGTGAACCTTTCGTTGGAAACCGTTGCTTACAAAATTTGACTTGGTGGGAAGCGAAGTGCGGACTCAGAAATCGATGCCTCCGCCGAAGCCACCTCCACCACCGCGGCCGCCTCCACCACCGCCGAAGCCGCCGAAGGACCCGCTCGAGAATCCCCCGCCGCGACCGCCGCCGCCGAAGCCGCCGGAGAGGATTGAGCCGAGGATCATACCGGCCATCATGTTGCCGCCCCCTCCGCCGCGGCGCCCGCCGAAGTAATCCTGCTGCTGGTGTCGGCGGATGTCCGACTGTGCCTGATCCTCCGCCTGACGCGCGTAGCGCTCGGCCTGCTGGTAGTGAGCAAGTTGCTCCTCCACAGAACCTGCCCGTTCGCCAGCCGTCTTCGCAGACATGGCCGCCGAGAGCGAGGTTCGCGCCCCCGAGCCCACGGCACGGCGGTTTGAGTCGATGAGGACATCGGCGACGTGAATCTTCCGATCGGCCGCATGCATCGCCTTCTCAACCCCAGCCATGAGGCGGCGGTGATTCTCATCCGCTTTGCGCACCCCGACGAGAGCCGCGTCGATTGCGGTCTCGGCCTCTTCGAGCTGATCGAGAGCGAGAAGCGGGTCGGCGCCTGAGTCAACCGCATACGACAGCGCACGCTCTGCCGCCGCGCGGCGCGCGTGAATTGTGGGATCTGCGCCTCCGAGACGCTTCGCGTCCTCAACATCGGATGAGAGTGAGGCGATGGCCTCCTGAAGATTCGCGCGGGCGTTGAGTAGCGTCTGTTCTGCATTGCTCACATCACCGAGCAAAGTTGCGGCCTGTTGAACATTCGTCTCCGCGATCCGGGCGAAGACCGAGGCCTGGCTGCGCTGGCCACCCGCGACTTGCTCTTGGCCACGAACGACTGCTTCGCGAGCTGCGGTAAGGAACTCAGCAATCTTGTCGGGGTAGGTCTGTAGCGTGGCGAGGGCGGCCTGAGGGAACCGATGGCGCAGGTTATCGATTTGTGCCTGAGCCGTCGGCACCCGTGGGCTCAGCTCCTGGATCCGTGTCGACAGGCTGGCGAGGATCTCGTGCACGCGAGCATTCATGTCTCTCAGCTTCGCGAACTCCTCTTCCTGGGCTGCGATCGCCTGCCGTGCGCGTGAGGTGTGTTCGAGGATGGCCGTGTAGTAGGCATGCCTCTCCTGGTCCGTGTCCGGCACATCGTCGTCGAGCTTTTTTCGGTACTCGAATGCCTCGCGAACTTCGGCACGGGCGTGATCGAGTGCCTGGTCAAACTGGACAGTTGCCTGAAGACCGAACTCAGCTTTGGCGAAGTCGAGCTCGGCAGCGGATTCGCGGACACCGTCATCAGCCTCTATGAGAGCGTTTGCGGCTCTCTTCCCGAGAGCCTCCAGGCTTTCTGCGCGCTTCTTCCTCTCTGCGGACGCCTTGCGCCGCCTGCGGAACAGAGTGAAGACGATGAAGCCGCCGACCAGGAGAAGGGAGACACCGACGAATGCGAAAAAGCCAGAGGAGTCCGTGCCGCCCCCGAGCCCCTCACCATCCGAACGGAGCTCATCGGTGATCGTCGCGATTGCCGCGTCCCAGTCCCCATCCCGAAGCTCGGGGCGAGCGAGGATGATCGCTTCCTCGACGCTACCTGCGACCCCCTCATCGAGCGACCAGTACCCGGCTTCGGTCGTCTCCGTGGCGAACGCGATGAGGGCATCTCCCTCATCAATAACAGCGCTACTGGCCTGCTGAGCCCATTCGCTCGGTCCAAGGTCGCCGAAATCATCGACGAAGATGACATACAGCTCATCGCCAGCCTGATCCGCAAGCGAGTACAGGGCGTCCTCCGCAACCTGGGGTTGCTCGAGCACGCCATTGGGATCGCTGAGAAGGTCGGTCGGGCGGAACGGTTCCACGCTCACCGCGATGCCCCCATCGATATCGGTCATTCTTTGTGCTCTGCTTCCAGTCGTCTGCCCCGAGGGGAATGGTGGCATCAGTGTAACCGGTTTGTGTTCTGGAGCACCCTGTGACTGCAGAGTATAGGCCGGTGTTGCGGTGCGCCAGAACGTGAGGTCACTGCCGATGTCATTGACGAATACAGTCGCCTACTCGAGGCGGTAGACTAGGGGAGTATCTGCGCAAGAATATAAGGAGCTGTCGTGCCAACGGGCAAGGTTAAGTTCTTCAGCCAAGACAAGGGTTTCGGCTACATCACGGGCGATGATGGACGTGATGTGTACTTCCCTGAGTCCGTCCTGCCCGCTGGGGCTCGCCCACGCAAGGGCACTCCCGTCGAATATTCGGTCGCCGAGGGGCGGCGCGGCCTCCACGCGCTGTCGGTTGAGCTGAAGGAGCCACCGGTCTCCCTCGCGAAGGCGTCGAGGCGCAAGCCTGAAGACATGGTCCCGATCATCGAGGACCTCATTAGGTTGCTCGACCACGCTTCTACCCAGCTACGCAGGGGACGCTATCCCGAGGGCAGCCCCCGCATCGCCCAAGCCCTCCGAACATTGGCAAGCGAGTTCGACGCATGACCCGTCTAGTTCCCGTCCAGACAGTGACGAAAGAAAAGACTCTCGCGCAGGCTGTCGAGCCTGCGCGCGATGCGCTTTTCGACATCACCACGCCCGACATGATTGGCGAACACGTCGGTGTCGTCCTCGAAGGGGAGCGTGTCCTCACCCACGCATTCACCTGCCTGCTTCCAGGCTACGTCGGGTGGTACTGGGCGGTGACCCAGTCGCGGGCGCCGCGCTCCCGTAAGGTGACGGTTAACGAGCTGTCCCTCAAACCGGGCGCGGAGGCACTTGTCGCACCAGACTGGGTGCCGTGGGCTGACAGGCTCGAGCCCGAGGACATATCCGGCACCGAGCCGCTCCCGTACCGGGACGACGACCCGCGCCTTGTCGAGGGCTTCGAGGACACCTCGGACGACGCCGATCAGCTGCGGGAGTTCGAACTCGGCCTCGGCCGAGCCCGGGTTCTCTCCCAGGAGGGCCGCGCGGAGACATTCAACCGCTGGTACAACTCTGACCGAGGCCCCAATAGCCCGTCCGCGCGCGCCGCCAAGGCAACGTGCTCGACCTGCGCGTTCATGATGCTGATGGCAGGCTCCGCGCGCAGTCTGTTCGGCGTGTGTGCGAACGAATGGTCACCGGACGACGGCAAGGTCGTCTCACTCGATCACGGTTGCGGCGCACACTCGGAGACGGATGCACCGAAGCAGCGGAAGCTCTGGGATCAGTCGGATCCCGTGCTCGACGATGCTCAGATCGACGTCGCCGAGGGCACGTCGTAGTGGAGCGGCTTCGAGGAGCCGTCAAGGATTACGCGTGGGGTTCGACCACGGCGATTCCCAGCCTATTCGACGTGGCAGAGAGTGACACCCCGGTCGCGGAGCTGTGGCTCGGCACTCACGAAGCAGGTTCGGCTGTCCTTGGTGGCGGCCTAGCCTACAGCCCGGACGCGTCGCCGGGCGAGATCGATCTGCGCTCGTACGTTCGTGATAACCCGGAGGGGGCACTCGGCGCGGACGTGGCCCGCATGGGCAATACCCTGCCGTACTTGCTCAAGCTCATCGCTCCCGCCAAGCCGCTTTCCCTCCAGGTCCATCCCTCACGCGAGCAGGCCGCCCGCAGGTTTGAGGACGAAGAGCGGGCAGGCGTTCCCCTATCCGATCCCACCCGGTCCTATCGGGACCGCAACCACAAGCCCGAACTTCTTCTCGCGCTCGACCGGTTCGAGGCTGTCGCAGGATTCCGTGCCCCGCGCCGCGTCGCCGACGTCATCACGGGCCTGCCGTGCGAGATCGCGGACACGATGCTGTCCTATCTGCGTGAGGATCTCAGCTCTGTGGGCATGCGGCGGTGCTTCGAATATTTGCTGAGCGACGAGACGCGGCCGAGCCCGGAGAAGGTTGCCGATCTGGTCTACGGGTGCCGGGTGCGGCTCGACAGCGGAGATTCGCCGTCCGTGCGTGCCGACCGGATTGTCACTCTGCTCGCGGGCCACTACCCGGGCGATCCCGGTGTTGTTGCCTCACTGCTGCTCAACCCCGTGACGCTTCATCCAGGGGAGGCCCTGTTCGTTCCGGCCGGTACCGTTCATGCCTACCTGTCCGGCCTCGGGGTCGAAATCATGGCGAACTCGGACAACGTGCTCCGTGCCGGCCTCACGTCGAAGCACATCGACGTTCCTGAGCTACTCGCCACGGTGGATTATGTGGCTGCGCCGCCCATCCGCATTGCACCGGAGTACGTCTCGGACGTCACCCGCACTTACTATGCTCCGGTTGAGGATTTCGAGCTGTCTGTCATCGAGCTTCGAACGTGGAATGAGGTTCGAACGGTGCCCGGCGGCGGCCCCCGAATACTCCTTGCACTCGCTGGAGCGATCGAGGTGGCGACAAAGGAGCAGAGAATCACACTCAACCGTGGCGAGGGGGTCTTTGTGAGGGCGGACGAAGGAAAGCTCGAGGTCTGCGGAGTGGGAACCCTCATTCAGGCCGACGTCCCCTAACCTCCATCTCACCATATGGATGATTTTTCGTCCAGCATGTGGAATGACGTCGATTTGGCGCGCTAAACAACGAAATATCGGGCTGTGAACGATTTACTTGAGCGCACCAAGCCAACTAGCTTCCTCGATCGCACTTTCAAACTGACGGAACGTCGCTCCTCGGTCGGCCAGGAGATTCGCGGCGGACTCGTCACGTTCTTCGCGATGAGCTACATCCTCGTCCTCAACCCCATCATCTTGTCCACTCCGGACTCAACGGGTCACTTCCTCGGCGGCGGTACCGAGGGCGCGAACACCCCGGCGATCGCCGCAGGCACCGCGCTCGTCGCAGCTGTCATGTCGATTCTCATGGGATCAGTCGCCAACTTCCCGATGGCGATGGCGGCGGGCCTTGGCCTTAATGCCATGCTCGCGTACACCATCGTGTCGCTTCCCGGAATGACATGGGCGGACGCCATGGGCATCGTCGTCCTTGAAGGCATCCTCATCTTCGTTCTCGTCATGACCGGCCTGCGCGAGGCGATCTTCAAGGCTGTGCCGAGCTTCCTCAAGACCGCAATCTCGGTCGGCATCGGCCTGTTCATCGCTCTTGTTGGTCTTGTCAACGCCGGCATCGTCCGCCCCGGCGGTGGCACCCCGCTCGACCTCGGTATTAACGGCTCGATCGCCTCTTGGCCGCTCGTTGTCTTCCTCATTGGCCTGCTGTCGATCACGATCCTCATGGTCAAGAAGGTTCGCGGCGCGATCCTCATCGGTATCGTCATCGCCACTGCAGCTGCGATCGCACTCGAGGCGATCCTCAAGCTTGGGGGTCAGACCCCCGACGGCTCAAACCCGGGCGGCTGGGGCCTGACCGTTCCCGCTCTTGACGGCTCGCCCGTCTCGGTTCCGGAATTCTCGACACTCGGGACATTCTCGATTACCGGTCCGTTCGAGAAAATCTCGATCATCGCCGTCCTTGTCCTCGTCTTCTCGCTCATGCTCGCCGACTTCTTCGACACAATGGGAACGATGGTTGCCGTCGGCTCCGAGGCAGAGCTCCTCGACGCGAACGACAACCCGCCCCGTATGCGCCAGATCCTCGCCATCGACTCCCTCGGTGCAATCGCTGGTGGCGTTGGTGGCGTCTCATCGAACACCGCCTACATCGAGTCGACGACCGGCGTCGCCGATGGCGCGCGCACAGGCCTCGCGAGCATCGTCACCGGCACGCTCTTCCTTCTCAGCACCTTCCTCGCGCCGCTGGCCGGCATGATCCCCTACGAGGCGGCAACGCCTGCGCTCGTCATCGTCGGTTTCCTCATGATGCAGCAAGTCGCCAACATCGACTGGAAGGACCTCGTTGTCGGCATCCCGGCGTTCCTCACGATCGTCTTCATGCCGTTCTCGTACTCAATCACCGTCGGCATCGGCATGGGCTTCATTTCTTATGCGATCCTCGCAGGTGTCTCGCGACGCAAGGTGCACCCCCTTCTCTGGATCGTCAGCGCCCTGTTCGTCCTCTACTTCGTGCGCGGACCGATCGAGGCAGCCCTCGGTTTGTGATGGAGTAGACCAGCACCAGCTATGGTTTACCTGGCTAACCATTTGTTACAATGGAGCCCGTGGTAAACAATGCTGACGTCGCCGATTCGTTGAGATTCGCCGCGCTTCACCTTTCCCGCGCATTGCGTGGATCGGGGTCGCTCGGCGAATCTCGTTTCTGCGTCCTCACTGTGCTCGCACGAGGCCCCATGACGGTCAGTGAGCTCGCCGCCCATGAGCGCGTCTCACTCCCCACCATGTCGAAGCTCATCTCAGCGATGGTGGAGGCAGGTCTCGTACGCCGCGAGCGGGACGCAATCGACAATCGGAAGACTGCTGTCACGATGACTGACGCGGGGCGCGTAGCGCTCGAATCGGCGTCGCTTGAAGGAGCAGCATGGCTTATTGAACATTTCGGAACATTGGAAGGAGATGACATCGCCACCCTCGACCGAGCGGCGAGGATCATGACGGCGATGATCACTAGGTGAAGCGGACTTTTCTCTCACTCAAGTATTACAACTATCGACTCTGGTTCTTCACTGCCATTGTGGCGAACACAGGGACCTGGATGCAGCGCGTCGCGCAGGACTGGCTTGTCCTCACCGAGCTCACAGACAATGATGCGTTCGCCGTCGGTGTGACGACAGCCCTCCAATTCATGCCGCTGCTCCTCATCACACCGTATGCAGGGGTTCTGGCTGACCGCTACGACAAGCGGAAGATCATGTACGTCACGCAGTCACTGATGGGGCTGCTCGCCGTCGGTCTCGGCGCCCTCGTCCTCACCGGCTTCGCGACGGTCGAGATCGTTTACGGCTTCGCCCTCGCGCTCGGAACGGTCTCTGCATTCGATACCCCGCCCAGGCAGGTTTTTGTTTCGGAGCTCGTTGAGCCCAAGCATCTGACGAACGCGATCGGACTCAACTCCGCAAGTTTCAACAGCGCCCGCCTTATTGGCCCCGCGCTCGCTGGCCTACTCATTGCTGTCGTCGGAACGGGTTGGGTCTTCGTCATCAACGGCGTCTCATTCGGTGCCACCCTCATCGGTCTGGCAATCATGAAGTCCGACAGATTCTTCCCGATCAAGCACCAGCCCCGTGAGAAGGGACAGATCCGGCAGGCGGCCCGCTACATCCGCCACCGCTCCGATATCGTCGTCATCCTCGTCGTTGCCGGTGTCATCTCGAGCCTTGGTCTCAACTTCCAGCTGACAAGCGCGTCGATGGCGAGTGAGGTCTTCGGTAAGGATGCGGGGGAGTACGGTCTGCTTGGCTCGATCATGGCAATTGGATCTCTCACGGGCGCGCTCATGGCGGCCCGGCGCAAAGAGTCCCGCGTCCGCCTCGTTGTCGTCGCCGCCTTCGGATTCGGCATCGCAGCTGGTGTTAACGCAGTCATGCCGACGTACTGGAGCTATGCGATTTCCTGTATTTTCGTCGGCTACTTCACCCTCACCCTGCTAACGAGCGCGAACATGGCGATTCAGACGTCAGTTGACCCGATGATGAGGGGGCGGATCATGGCCCTGTACCAGGTGGTCCTCATGGGCTCAACACCGATCGGAGCTCCGATCGTCGGGTGGATCGCCGCGAACATCCACCCCCGCTGGGGAATTGGAATCGGCGCTGTCGCTGCCATTATCGTCTCAATCGGTGCCCTCATCTGGGTGCGCCGCAACTGGAATGTCACGTTCGAGTACCGGCGCCGCGTCAAGCCACACCTCGTCATTATCGGACCGGCCGAGCACGCCCAGCGGCGCCAGGAGCATGGTACCAAGCGGCGTAGCAGGGAGCGGACGCTGGACGCGACAACTCAGGAGCAGGCGGCTCTCAGCTCTGGGGTAGCTGCTGTCCCACCCAGGTCAGCGACTCCAGAAGAGCCGTAATATCGGCGGGCTCGACGGCCGGGAACGTCGCCACTCTCAGCTGGTTGCGGCCGAGGCCACGGTAGCCGTCAATGTCGACGATGCCGGAGGCGCGGCAGACAGCGCTCACCTCATCGGCCGGCAGGTCGATGTCGATCGTCGCGACAACCTGGGAGCGATGCTGTTTCTCAACGAAGGGATGCGCCCAGTCCGTGCGCTGCGCCCAGTCGTAGACAATCGCTGAAGAGGCCTGGGTCCGGGCATCCATCGCACGAAGGCCGCCCTCCTCAAGCATCCACTCAAGCTGAGCGAGCATAAGGTGAAGAGTGGCGAGCGCCGGCGTGTTGAGGGTCTGGTTCTTTCGTGAACTGTCGAGCGCGAGCTTCATGTTGAGGATGTCGGGGACCCAGCGCTCGGCCGTGAGTCGTTCTATACGCTCGATAGCTGCTGGCGAGAGGGCTGCGAACCACAGTCCACCATCCGATGCGAAGCACTTCTGGGGTGAGAAGTAATAGACATCAACCTCGGCCGCGTCGAAATCAACTCCGCCGGCGGCGGAGGTCGCGTCGACGATCGTCAACGCTTCCGGCCCACCGATCCTCTTCACTGGAAGCATCGCGCCCGTCGAGGTCTCGTTGTGAGGGTAGAGATAGGAGTCGACACCCTCGCTAGTACGTGGGAGAAGCGCGGTGCCAGGCTCTGCGGAGTCGATGACGGGATCGGACACCATCGGGTTTGTGCGAAGTGCGTTGGCTGCTTTGGTCGAGAACTGGCCAAATGTCGCCGCCCTGGGACGATCCTCGACGAGACAGAAAGGAATTGCATCCCAGAGCAGTGACGCGCCACCGTTGCCGAGCGCGACTTCGTATCCGTGCGGTAGGCGGAACAGGTCGTGCAGGCCCTCGCGAATTCTGCCGACGACGTCCTTGACTGGAGCCTTCCTGTGGGACGTGCCCATCCATGTCGCATCGAAGGACAGATGATTGGCGGGTACTTTTGAGGGCCCCGAGCCGAACCGACCATCGCGAGGAAGAAGCGCACTGGGTATCAACATGCTCCAACTCTCGCAGATTCACGCGCCTAGTACACGGGCGTCCAGATAGAGTGGAGACATCTGTGCAGGAGGAAAAGTGGCTGATCTGATCGACACCGGCGAAATGTACCTGAAGACGGTATACGAACTTGAGGAGGAGGGTATCCCACCCCTCCGTGCCCGCATCGCCGAACGTCTCGATCATTCTGGTCCGACCGTGTCGGAGACCGTCAACAGGCTCGCCCGTGACGGGCTACTCGTCATCGGACCGAATCGCCGGATCGAACTGACCGTAGCCGGCCGACGCAAGGCGACCGAGGTCATGCGCAAGCACCGCATCGCCGAGCGCCTGCTCATCGATGTCATTGGAATGGACTGGGAGTACGCCCACGAGGAGGCGTGCCGGTGGGAGCACGTTATGTCAGATCGGGTCGCGGAGAAGCTTGACGTCATCCTCGGCCACATCTCCCACGATCCGTACGGCAATCCAATCCCGTCCGCTGCGGAGGGTCCTGGCGATCTTGCCGCCGAGGAATCGGGCCTCATCGCGCTCGCCGATGTGGACAGCGACCGCTTCACCGCGACACTTCGGAGAATTGCTGAGCCGTTACAGGTCGATGTCGAGCTTCTGTCCCGGCTCAAGGCGGCCGGCGTTGTACCCGGAGTCGAGATCAGCGTTGAGAAAATGCCGCAAGGACTCGCCATTACGGGGTCGAAAGGAATGTTGGAGCAGCTTGGGGACGCAGTCGGCAAGCACCTCTTCATTGATAGGTAGGTCACACTGCCCGTGATTTTTAGGTCACAAGTTGTAATTGTTCGTGACATATTTGTTATCTTCCGTTACTCTCTTGATCTGTAAGGAAAACTTCCTGTCAGGAGAGATATGTCCAGCCGTCGTGGCCGCCACACCGCCCCCAAGGTTCGACCTTCATCTGCTTTTACTGTCGCCGCAGTATCCGCTGCGTTCGGAATGACGGCCACGGCCGCTGTCGCCGCGCCTGAGACCGAGGCCGTCGCCAAGACCGTCTCCCTCGCGGCCCCGCAGGCCCCCGCCGTTATCGGTGTCAACCTTCCGGAAGACGCATCCGTTGAACTGGCCCCCATCTCGGTTGTATCCGAGGCTGCTCCCGAGCCGGTTGTTGAGGAGGAGCCCGAGGTCGAGGCCGCAGTTGAAGCCCCCGCACAGGCAGAGCCCGTGCAGGCGCAAGCAGCTCCGGTTCAGGCTGAGGCCGCTCCGGTTCAAACCCAGGCCGCCCCCCAGGCCGCGGCCCCCGCCCCCGCTCCCGTCGTTTCCTCGGGCAACCAGTCCGTCGTTGGGATCGCACGCCAGTACGTTGGCGCCCCCTATGTGTACGGTGGGACAACTCCGGCAGGCTGGGATTGCTCTGGCTTCACGTCCTATGTCTTCGCCCAGGCTGGTATCTCGCTACCCCGCTCATCGGGCGCCCAGCTCTACGCTGGCCGCGTCGTCCCCGCCTCGCAGGCACAGCCGGGCGACCTCGTCTGGTGGCCGGGTCACGTCGGCATCTACACCGGCAACGGCATGCACATTGCGGCCCGCAACCCCTCCTCGGGCACATTCGAGGGCCCGGTATACGGTAGCCCGACCTACGTTCGCGTGGGCGGCTGAGAAGAATACGAAGTAGAGAGCGGCCAGCGCTGAGCGCTGGCCGCTTCTTCGTATCCGCAACCGACTGCATATACGATCGCGCGGCGTACACCTAACTCTGCTCTTGTCTCGTTGCGTGCGCCGAAGAACGATCCGGAAAAGGTGTTGCGAGATAGGGGTCGCCTCCCGTGTGGTCGGTATCCCCGCATTGCACCTTCGTCGATGACGTTCTCGCGGACCGTGGGGCGGGTTCACTGCTTGATCATTCGGTGGGGCCGCGAGAAGCATAAAGTCCGTGGTCGTGGGCGGAAATGAGATGCGGAAAAGTGCGAAGTGAGACACGTTTATAACATTCTGTGACGCGTGTCGCGCGATTTTTCGTTGCTAACAAGCGGTTTCATTTTCTCCGCGTTCACCAGCCGAAACGCGATGTTATCGAAGCGTGACATTCCCGTTTCACTATTGTTATAGTTCTTGGAGTTCGCCCAGCGGACAGGTGTCGACCAGATGCCATGCAAACCGAAAGACGAATTAAAAAAACCCGCGGGGTCACCCGCTTGGAGAAATTTATGATCAAGTCTCAGCGTTCCGGCCGCCACGTCGCTGTTCCCGCTATGAAGCCCATGGCCGCCGGCGTTGTTACTGCCGCAGCCGCCACGACGGGCATGCTGTTTAGCGCAGCTGCACCCGCCGCCTTCGGTACCGAAGAGCAGATCGGCGCTTCCGAGCGTATCGACCTAGCCGCACAGCCTGTCGAAGAGGTTGTTGAGCAGTTCACGGTGCAGTCACCGGGCGCGGCAGAGTTTGCGCTTGACGAGGTGACAGTGACAGCGGTGGCTCCCGAGCCCGAGCCCGTTGTTGAAGAAGAGACCTTGGCCGCCGCAGAAGCCCCCGTGGCAGAGCAGGCCGCCGCACCCGCTCCGGCTCCGGCCGCGCCAGCTCCAGCCGCTCCGGCTCCGGCCGCGGCAGCACCGGCTGCCGCCGCACCAGTTGCGGCACCGGCCCCAGCTTCGGGCGTCGGCTCGCAGGTTGTTGCCATCGCACGTTCCTACGCAGGAGCCCCGTATGTCTGGGGCGGCACGAGCCCCGCAGGTTGGGACTGCATCGGCTTCGCTAGCTACGTCTACCGCCAGGTCGGTGTGTCGATTCCTGCCTCCTCCTCCGGCGCCCGCTTTGCAGGCACGCAGGTTCCCGCCTCGCAGGCGCAGCCCGGTGACCTCATGTGGTGGCCCGGGCACGTCGGTATTTACACCGGCAATGGCATGCATATCGCCGCATGGAACCCGACCATGGGCACGAAGGAAGCCCCGGTCTGGGGCAGCCCCATCTATCTACGCGTTCTCTAAGAACCGTGACGAACGGGGACCGGTCCACATGGACTGGTCCCCGTTCCGCTATGTCCCTCGCCATCGGGGAGACGTGAAGGATAAATGGTCTCGTGTGTGCTCAGATCTGGGTCAATAGCCATCTGCCGGTCCGCGCAGAGCATTCGGAAGGTAAAGTGAAGGCAAGACCTGAGAAGGAGGCCGTCATGATGCATGACAATGTTGTCGCCGTTGGTATCGATGGTTCAGAGAGATCAGATATCGCCCTGACGTGGGCGATCGAGCAGGCGAAGGCGCGGCGGGCGAGGTTGCACATCGTGACCTCGTACGAGCTACCGACGTACACGGCCCACACGTTCGAGGGAGCCGGATCGTCAATCGACTCGAGGCTGTTCGAAGCAGCGAACGAGTACCTTGACATCGCAGTCAAGCGGGCGGAACGCGCTGGAGTTGAGACATCATCGGCACTCGAGACGGGCGACCCGGCCGCAGTTCTTGTAGAGATCTCCAAGAAGGTTGCAACTGTCGTCGTCGGTTCTCGGGGGAGAGGCAGTTTCGCCGACAGGATCCTTGGCACTGTTTCTAGCGCCGTGCCTGCACACTCGTATTGCCCCGCTGTCGTTGTCCCGGAACAGTCGGCAGGCTCCTGCCTACCGATCCGTCATATTGTCGTCGGTGTCGACGGGTCGGAGGCCTCCAACATTGCCCTCGAACGGGCAATCTGGGAGGCGGAGAGGTGGCAGGCGAAGCTTACCGCCGTTGCGGCCGTCAACATGGGTTCGATCGCGTGGATGCCGGGTGCGGGATACTCGGTCGACGTTCTCGATGACGTGAGATCGGGCCTTGAGGTTGTCGTCGAAAAGGCAACGCAAGGATTTGACATCGAGGTGCGCACACATGCGCTCGAAGGCAACCCGGCTGCGCTCATGGCCGAGTTCTCAACCGCTGTCGACATGCTCGTCATCGGCACACGGGGGAGGGGCGGTTTTGCTGGCCTTCTCCTCGGTTCGACGTCCCAGGCGATACTCCAGCATTCGACCAGCCCGGTCATGGTCGTGCCTCGACGGATCAAGCCCGGTGACGATATTCCGCCCACCCCGCCGAGCGTGACAGACGTCCCGTGGAATAGGCCCGAATGAGTTCTTTCGCTAGAATGTAGGGCGTTGCCCTTGTAGCTCAGCGGAAGAGCAATCGCCTCCTAAGCGATAGGTCGTTGGTTCGAATCCAATCGAGGGCACCGCCCATCCCGGCCCAGTACGAGCATCGACTCGGCTGGGCCGGTTGTCATATCCCGCCGGATATGGCGTGCGGCGCACACTGCCGTGACCTGCGTTGACGCCGTCGCGCGAGCCAAAACCTGTGGTCGGCCATGGGGTTGTCTGGGAGAAGCCTGGCGGAAACGGCGAATGACCGCTGGAATATCGCTGTAGAAGAAAAGATTCGTCGCTCTCCGGTCGCCGTCCACTACCGTCAGGACCACACTATGACTGTGAGGCCCGTTGCAACCAGTAACGTCGCCACCCGCCCGAGGTCACCAACTTCGGCACAGACAGTCGCCCACGATCGTTGCAACCAAGGAGAGAATCATGTGGTTAACACTCATCATCATCGGAATCGTCATGGTGCTGTTCGGCGTCTTCGTCGAAGCAGCCAAGTTCCTCATCTGGCTCGGTATCGCGCTACTGGTCGTCTCTCTCGTCCTGTCGCTCGTCAGCCGCTCGCGAAGGTAGAGGCCGGTCGCTCGCATCCGCTTCACGGGCGACCACGGCTTGAAAACGCGTACTGGGATTGGCTCGCTACTCTGCGAGAAACCATCGAATGAAACTGCTCCCCAAGAAGTCTGGGCATGATGCTTCAGCCCACCTTCTGGGGAGCAGCTTCGTACATCTGTAGCGACCTCGCACGAACACTGGCCGACGAAGGGTTCGGTCAGCTCCCGCACCGATGATGCCTGTGAAATCACAGGGTGGGTATCTCGCCTTCGGCCGTGGCGGAGCGGCACTTTTGGTTACGGTCGAGAGCCGCGCGCACCGAGTGAACGTCAGGACACGGTCGGCGTCTCAGCCGGGCTGATCTAAGAGCTCTCGAGGAGGCCGACGAGTTCTCCGGGATCACGCAACGTGGCATCCGGTTCGACTGGAACAGGAAAAGGGCGTGGGGGCGCGCCAGGCACGGGGATGAGAATGGTCGCGGCAACCCCTGCTCGATGGCCGCAGAGGATGTCCCTGTCCACCCTGTCTCCCACGTACCAACAGCGGTCCGCTGTGAGACCGAGGAGGTCCGCCGCGCGGTGAATGAGTGCTGGATTGGGTTTGCGAACAGCGGCTTCATCGGAATAGACCTGGCCAAGAATGAGATGGCTAAACCCGAACTGCTCGATTGTCGCGCGGTGCACGGAGCCGCTGAGCGCATTTGATGCAACAGCCACCGGGAGGTCGTGCTCATCGCACCACTTAAGCAGGCGCGCGATCCCAGGTCGGACGGTACGTGTCACCTGCACTGTCGACACCATCTGGCATATCTCAGACTCATGGCCGACGAGGCGGTTGCGTGCCATAGCGGGCCAGTCGGCAGCCATGAAATCGTGAACGTAGGCTTCGTGGCTGATTTCCGAGGGGTCCGCCGGGCGGGACATGGCGTCCCGCCACAGCGAATACGCGGTATCTGCCGCGCTGACGTCGTCGGCGATTCGAGCGACCGACAGATCATCGGTGCGCACGAGGTCCCAAACGGAGGAGGCAACGATCCTTTGCCATCCAGCGTTCTTCCGGGAGAGGGAAATGACGCCTCCGAAATCAAGAATTAGGCCGTCCGGCCGCATAGGTACCCTTTCAGATCGCCGCCACTAACGTCAGTCTAAGCGGAGGAGTAGCGGCGCCTACGAGGCCGGGCGGGCACCGGTCTCAGCTGATGTCGGGGGCGGGCATGCCGACGTAAACGGTCTCGAGGTATTCCTCGATCCCCTCCTTGCCGCCCTCGCGCCCCATGCCCGACTGCTTCATTCCGCCGAAGGGGGCTGCCGTGTTGGAGATCGTGGCACTGTTGACACCGAGCATGCCAATCTCCAGCTTTTCAGCGAGCCGCAGGATTCTTGGCAGGTTGTTCGTGTGGAAGTATCCGGCAAGGCCGACACTATCCGCGTTGATGACCTTGACGAGTTCCCTCTCGTCGGAGAACCTCACAACCGGAGCGACGGGTCCGAAGATCTCGGTCATCATAATCTCGGACTGAGGGGCGATGTCGGTGATAACGGTGGGCTCGAAGAAGAAGCCCTCCTCGCCGATCCTCTTGCCACCCGTCGTGATCTGGGCTCCTGCCTCAACAGCTCGCTCGACAAGGCCGCTCACGTCATCGAGCTGCTGTTGGGAGACGAGCGGGCCGACGTTGACGCCCTCGTGCGTTCCATCGCCGACCCGTTGGGAGGCAAGCGCCTTCGTGAACTTTTCCGTGAACTCGTCGTAGAGGTCCTCGTGAACGAAGAAGTGGTCGGCGGCGTTACACGCCTCACCCATGTTCCTCAGCTTCGTTGCGACCGCGCCCTCAACCGCCCGGTCGATGTCGGCATCCTCGAACACGATGAACGGGGCGTTTCCGCCGAGTTCCATCGATGTGCGCAGAACGTTGGCGGATGCTTCCTGGAGGAGTGCCTTGCCGACGGCGGTTGAGCCAGTGAAGGAGAGCTTACGAAGCCGCGGATCTGCGATGAGGGGGCCGGTGATCGTCCGCGATGACGCAGATGGGATGACGGCGAGGACGCCTGCTGGCAGGCCCGCCTCGTGCATGATCTTGGCGAAGAACAGCGCGGTCAACGGTGTCTCGCGAGACGGCTTGAGGATCGCGACGTTGCCAGCTGCGAAGGCGGGGCCGGCCTTGCGGGTTGCCATCGCGAGCGGGAAGTTCCAGGGCGTGATGAAGAGACAGGGCCCAACCGGGCGTCGGACAACAATCGCCTGGAGGTGCCCCTCCGGGATTCGGAAGTAGTCGCCTCGGATCCTGTTGGCCTCCTCCGCGAACCAGCGGAGGAATGACGCCCCGTACGTGACCTCGCCGTCGGCCTGGTCAAGCGGTTTGCCCATCTCGAGCGTCATGATAAGGGCGAGGTCCTCGCGGTACGTTGTCGTCGCAAGCTCAAACGCCTTGTAGAGGATGTCAGAACGTGTTCTCGGCGGTGTCGCCGCCCAGGACTCCTGCGCTGCGACGGCAACATCGAGTGCTGCGGCGGCGTCGTCGGGCGTCGCGCTCGCGACCGTCGTGAGGACCTCGCCTGTTGCCGGGTTGTAGACGTCGAAACGCTCACCCGAGCTCGACGGCCGGAAGCCGCCGTCGATGTAAAGATCCGTGGGGATCGAGGATAGAAGTTCGTCGATTCTGGCCATGGTGACTTCTCCTTCGAAGTATGAGGGTTCTCCTCGGCATCATCCCGCAAGACCCGGAGCCTGCTGCACATTCGTGCACCTGGTCAGGGAAAGTTCGCGAGAGCAGTTTCACATGTTCAATTGACAACCATGTGGTGACACAGCATGATCATATCTCAGATCGTATACGAAACAAGATACGACCGGAGAAGAATTGAAAGAGATTCTTTCGAGAGGGAGATCTGGTCGGTTGCGAAGGAGCAGGCGTTGAACATCATCGCGGACACGCTTACACACCCGGTGGGGAAGGTTATCGCCGTCCACCTCGCGTACCCTTCCCGCGCCGAACAGCGCGGACGGATCCCGTCGGAGGCCTCCTACTTCTTCAAAGCACCCTCTTCGCTCACCGGCCCGGGTGAGGTCGTCCGCCCCGACGGTACCGAGCTCCTTGTTTTCGAAGCGGAAATCGCCCTCGTCATCGGGACCGCTGGCCGCAACATCCCTCAAGAGGATGCGTGGAGTCACGTCGGCTGGGTGACCGCGGCGAATGACATGGGCCTGCTCGACTTCAGGTCGGCAGACAAGGGCTCGAACGTTCGCTCGAAGTCCGGTGACGGGATGACCCCGATTGGTCCGCGGCTTATCGAGGCAGCCTCCATCGACCCGGCGGCGTTGCGAATCACGGCCACTGTTGACGGCACGGTCGTTCAGGACGATTCATCGTCCACTCTTCTCTTCAGCTTTGCCCACTTCATCGCAGACCTATCCCGCTTCATGACGCTCGAGCCGGGCGATGTCATCCTCACTGGCACACCGGCAGGGTCCTCTGTCCTGCGGCCCGGACAGACCGTCACCGTTGAGGTGACCTCCGAGACGGACCCGTCGATCACGTCCGGAGAGCTCACGACAACGGTCGTTGCAGGACCGGCCCTTGCCGACATCGGATCGGCGCCAAAGGCGGATGATCGCCAGCGCATCGATGCGTGGGGTAGCCGTGAGGCCGCTGGTCTTGAGCCGGCGTTCGAGTTAACTCCGAAGATCCGCGAGCGGCTGGCGAACGTCGCGGTCGCGACACTGTCGTCCCAGTTGCGGCAGGCAGGTTACCCGAACGTGTCGATCGATGGTGTCCACCCGATGACACCGGGTACGAAGCTCGTCGGTCGAGCCCGCACGCTACGTTACGTTGCGCACCGTCCCGACCTGTTCAAGGCCCACGGCGGCGGATATAACGCGCAGAAGCGCGCGGTCGATACGATCAACGAGGGCGAAGTCCTCGTCATGGAGGCACGCTCGTTCGAATTCGCGGGCACTCTCGGTGACATTCTCGCCCTGCGGGCGAAGGTGCGCGGCGCCGCCGGCATCATCACCGATGGAGCGGTGCGCGACTGGGGCCCGGTGGGCGATGTCGGTTTACCCGTCTTCGCCCAGGCCGCCCATCCGTCCGTGCTCGGCCGCGTCCACATTCCGTGGAGCGTTGACGACACGATCAGTTGTGGTGGGGTCACCGTTCAGCCGGGCGATGTCATCGTGGGCGACGATGACGGTGCCCTCGTTATTCCCCCGCACATGGTCCTTGGAATCCTCGAGGCTGCAGAACAGCAGGAGTCCGAGGAGGAGTTCATCGCCCAGATGGTATCCGAGGGCCACTCGGTCGACGGGCTGTACCCCATGAATGCAACGTGGCGCGAGCGCTACGACGAGTGGGCTTCGGCCCGCTGACCCAGACGTGATGTGACGGCGCGCGTGCGCCTGTGAGAAGGAGAGACAATGATCGACAAGCCTGCAGGGCTTCCCGAGCGAATCCAGCACTACTACGGCGGTGCGCTACACGATTCTGTGTCCGGCGAGGTCTTCGACGTCCTCGAGCCGACGACGAACCAGAACTACATAACGGCCGCCGCGGGCGGTAAGGAGGACGTCGACCGCGCTGTCGCAGCGGCGAAGAAGGCGTTCGACGAGGGACCGTGGCCGCACATGCTGCCCCGCGAGCGTGCGACGATCCTCAACAGGGTTGCCGACGAGGTGGCGAAAATCAACGATGAACTCGCCGCCATTGAGTCCTTCGACTCCGGCCTGCCGATCCGTCAGGCGAAGGGTCAGGCAAACAGAGCGGCCGAGAACTTCCGCTTCTTTGCCGACCTTATCGTTGCCCAGGTCGACGGCGCGTTTAAGATGCCGGGTCGGCAGATTAACTACGTCAACCGGAAGCCGCTTGGTGTCGCCGGCCTCATCACCCCGTGGAATACGCCGTTCATGCAGGAGTCGTGGAAGCTCGCGCCTGCCCTTGCCTCGGGTTGCACCGTCGTGCTCAAGCCTGCCGAGTTCACCCCTGTCTCCGCGAACCTTTGGGTCGACATTATGGAGAAGGCGGGTGTACCCGAGGGTGTGTTCAACATCGTCTACGGCGATGGTGCGGGCGCGGGAGATGCGCTCGTCAAGCACCCGGACACGAACCTCATTTCTTTCACGGGCTCGCTCGCCACCGGCAAGATCGTCTACGGCAACGGCGCTGAGCACATGAAGCACCTGTCGCTTGAGTTGGGCGGCAAGTCGCCCGCCATCATCTTCGAGGATGCCGACTTCGAAAAGGCTCTCGACTCGACGCTGTTCGGCGTCTTCTCACTCAACGGAGAACGATGCACCGCATCCTCCCGCATACTCGTCCACCGCTCCATTTACGACCGATTCCTCGAGGCGTACGCAGAGAGGGCGAACAAGATCGTCGTCGGGCCCCCGTCCGACCCGGTCACGGAGCTTGCCGCGCTCGTCCACCCCGAGCACTACGAGAAGGTGACGAGCTACATCGAAATCGGCAAGCACGAGGCTCGCCTCATTGCTGGCGGCGGCCGCCCGCACCACCTGCCAGAAGGCAACTACGTCGAGCCAACCGTTTTTGCCGATGTCGCACCGGACGCTCGAATCTTCCAAGAGGAAATCTTCGGCCCGGTTGTCGCCATCACCCCGTTCGACACGGACGAGGAAGCGATCGAGCTCGCGAACAACGTCGAGTACGGGCTTGCAGCCTACGTGTGGACCAACGACATCGCTCGCGCACATAACGTCGCCGGTGCTATCGAGTCCGGCATGGTGTGGATCAACTCTCACAACGTTCGTGACCTGCGCACCCCGTTCGGTGGGGTCAAGGGTTCCGGTCTGGGCCACGAGGGCGGTTACCGTTCGCTCGACTTTTACTCCATTCAGCAGTCCATCCACGTCACCCTCGGTGACGTTCACACGACACGCTTCGGTGCCACCGGGTACTCCGAAAGAGACCTCGGCCTCGGCGGACCAAGCGCCTAAGTATCCCGCTCCACGGCCTGCTGGCCGCGGACCCGACCGCGGAGGGAACCGTCCCGCCGCACCACGTTCACATCTGAGAAAGCTTGCCCGACATGGGCAGAGATTAAGGAGACTGATATGTCGAAGAAGACATTCGCCAGCCCTGACGTACCCGCTCCGGATATCCTCCGCTGCGCCTACATGGAACTGGTCGTCACCGACCTCGCGAAATCGCGGGAGTTCTACGTCGATATCCTTGGACTTGTCGTGACCGAAGAGGACGATGACGCGATCTACCTGCGGTCTTTCGAGGAGTTCATCCACCACAACCTTGTTCTCCGCAAGGGTGACACCCCCGCGGTCGCTGCGTTTTCCTACCGGGTCCGTAGCCAGGAGGAGGTCGACAAGGCTGAGGCGTACTACCAGGCCCTTGGCTGCGAGACGCGCCGCGGCGACTTCACGAACGGCATCCGCAACGCTCTGCGCGTTGTCGATCCACTCGGCTTCCCCTACGAGTTCTTCTACGAGGTCGACCACGTCGAGCGTCTCGCGTGGGCATACGAACTTCAAGGTGCTGGCGCCCTCGTCAGGCTCGACCACTTCAACCAGGTTTACCCGGACGTGCCCTACGGCGCCGACTACCTCTCTGACCTCGGTTTCCGCAAGACAGAGCAGATTGCCGATGATAACGATGTCACGTACGCGGCATGGTTTGCTCGTAAGCCCACCGTCCACGACACGGCGCTGACCGGTGGCAACGGGCCTGCGATGCACCACGTTGCGTTCGCAACGCACGAGAAGCACAACATCCTCTACATCTGCGACAAACTGGGTGCGCTGCGCCAGTCCGACAGGATCGAGCGCGGCCCAGGCCGCCACGGAGTCTCCAACGCCTTCTACCTTTACCTTCGTGACCCGGACGGTCACCGCGTGGAGATCTACACCCAGGACTACTACACGGGTGACCCGGACAATCCGACCGTCACATGGGATGTTCACGACAATCAGCGTCGCGACTGGTGGGGCAACCCCGTTGTCCCGTCCTGGTACACGGACGCCTCCCGGGTTCTTGATCTTGACGGGAACCTGCAGCCCATTGAGCGGCGCACGGAGGCGAAGGAAATCGATGTCACGATCGGAGCTGACGGTTTCTCGTACACCCGCAAGGGCGACAACGTCGAAGGATTTAAGCTGGGTGAGCAGGTCTGATGGAACAGGTGAAGCCCGAGATTGTTCTCAATGAGAAAAGGCCGGAGGACCGCAGGGTCGCAATCGGCACGCTTGTAGGGACGGCGGTGGAGTGGTACGACTTCTTCATCTACGCCAATGCGGCGGCGATCGTCCTCGCCCCACTCTTCTTCGATCCGTTCGTCGCGAGCTCGGGCGAACTGGCGGGGCGTCTTATTTCTTTCGCCACTGTCGGCATCTCGTTCTTCTTCCGTCCACTCGGTGCGGCGGTGGCAGGACACTACGGAGATAAAATCGGCCGTAAGGCCATGCTGGTTGCGACTCTCATGCTCATGGGCGCCGCGACCTTCCTCATCGGTGTCCTGCCGACGTACGCACAGATTGGTTTCTGGGCCCCTGCCCTCCTCCTTGTCCTCCGCATTGCACAGGGCTTCGCGGCAGGCGGGGAATGGGGCGGAGCCGCGCTCATGGCGGTGGAGCACGCCCCTGCCCACAAGCGCGGACTGTTCGGCGGCTTCCCGCAAATAGGTGTTCCTCTCGGCATGCTCATGGCGACCGTCGCCCTCTGGGCCGTCGACAACCTCACCACCGAGGCACAGTTCCTCTCGTGGGGCTGGCGCATCCCGTTCCTCTTCTCGATCGTCCTCATCGTCATCGGGACCGTCATCCGCCTCGGTGTGTCCGAATCGCCGGTCATGGAGGAGATCGCCGACAACGATGAGCAGGTGAGACTACCGATCGTCGAAATGTTCCGGACCTCATGGCGCCCGCTCATCCGCATGGCCCTCATCTTCATGGGCAACGGTGTCGCTGGCTACATGATCGCGGGCGGATATGTCCTGTCCTATACGGTCAACGACCTCGGCATGCAGCGGGAAACCATCCTCACCCTGATCTCGTTGACCTCCGCGTCCTGGATTGGAACGACGCTTCTTGCCGCGTGGGCCTCTGACAAGATCACCCGAAAGAAGACGTACCTCATCGGTTTCGGCTGGCAGCTCCTATGGATCTTCCCGTTCTTCCTCCTCGTCGATACCCAGAACTATGTCGTCATCGGCATCGCCCTCATCGTCCTGTCGTTCCCGCTCGGCCTGACCTACGGCCAGCAGGCTGCGACGTTCGCAGAGGCCTTCCCCGCGAAGATCCGCTACTCCGGCGCTGGCCTGGCCAACGCCATCGGTGCGATCCTCGGCGGCGCCTTCGCACCGCTTATCGCCACCGCCCTCCAGGCGAACTTCGGGACGTCGATGGCGGTCGCGGCCTACATCTTCGGAGTGACAACCATCGCCTTCATCGCGACGATCACGATGAAGGACATGACCGGACGTCCGCTCTCCATCGAGGCAGATGCTGAGCTCAACAGGAAGATCGAGGAGATCGCGGCCGAAACGGACGCTATCCCCGTCACCTTTGAGCGCGGCGCCGGCTTCTGAACCCCGTCCACCACCGTGTTCTAAACTGAGGGGCAGGCCTCAGGGCCTGTCCTTCAGCAGAACTCGGTCCTCACGAAAGTAAAAGCATGCCCAGAACGGCAGCGTCGACATCAAAATCCGACCAGGTCTATGCCACGCTTCGTACCCGCATCATCGACGGGTACTACAGTCCTGGCTACCGGCTGGTGCTCTCCACCCTCGCGGCGGAGTTCGGAGTGTCGACTGTCCCAGTTCGCGAAGCAATTCGCTGGCTGGAAGCCGAGGGGCTCGTGGAATATACACACAACGTCGGGGCTCAGGTGTCCAGGGTGGATGCCACGAGCTACGCGGAGTCGATGAGCGTTCTTGCCGTTCTCGAGGGAGCGGTCACAGCGCTGTCGGCGCCGCATCTGACGGAGGCGGACCTGGAAGAGGCGGAAGCCTACAACAGGGAGATGGCGCTCATGACGCAGGCGCCCAGCTTCGACTCCAATGTGTACCGGAGGCTCAACGGGCACTTCCATAGCACCCTGTCCCTCCGATGCCCCAACGAACGCATGCATTCGCTCATGACAACCGAGGCCGAGCGGGTCAACCGCATTCGCAGAACGTCATTCAGGTTCACGTCCAGCAGGTCGCGACTCTCCGTCGAGCAGCACGACCACCTTATCCACCTCATCCGCATAGGCGCGGACCCGGGGGAGATCGAGCTGTACGCGAGGAACCACAAGATGGCATCGATGCGTGAAGCGCTTCTGGCAGACGACGTCTAGCCAGCCGAACGCGGCCTCATCCACCTCTGCAAATGAAGGATGAACCATGAAATTCCACCACCACGGCTACGTGTCGGAAGACCCTCGTACCAGGCAACCCGCCGGTGTCGGCATCAACCGAAGCCCCGAACTACCGGACGAAATGGATGTGCTGATCGTCGGAGCAGGGCCCGCCGGCATGCTCGCCGCGGCACAGCTTTCCGTGTTCCCGGAGATCCGCGCCCACATTGTTGAGCGGCGCGTGAACCGCCTCGAACTCGGCCACGCTGACGGCGTCCAGGCCCGCTCCGTCGAAACGTTCCAAGCATTCGGATTCCGCCACGAGATCGTCGATGAGGCGTACCGGATCACGGAGACCGCGTTCTGGAAGCCAGACCCGGAGAACCCGGACCACATCATCCGTACCGCCATCACCGACGATGACCCGTACAACATCTCCGAGTTCGAACACATCATCGTCAACCAAGCCAGGGTCCTTGACTACTTCCGAGAGTTCATGGCTCGTCAGCCTTCCCGCATGGGAGTGAACTTTGGGTATGAGTTTGTCGGCCTCACGATCGACGACTCCGAGTACCCTGTCGAAGTCGAGCTGCTCGCCACGTCCGGCCCAGATCAGGGGGAGATCCGGAAAGTCCGCACCAAGTACGTCCTCGGAGCGGACGGCGCCCACTCGAAGGTCCGCAACGCCATCGGTGCGACCCATCAGGGGAAGATCTCCTACCACGCATGGGGCGTCGCCGACGTTATCGCAAAGACCGACTTCCCAGACATTCGCCTGAAGTCGATCATCAACTCCGCCAAGGGCAATATCCTTCACATCCCGCGCGAAGGTGGGTACCTGTTCCGCACCTACGTCGACCTCGGCGAGGTACCGGAGGACGACAACCACGACATTCGCAAGACTCCGCTCGATGAAATCATCCGCCGCGGCAACGCGATCATGGCGCCCTACACGTTCGACGTGCAGGACGTCGCGTGGTGGTCCGTCTACGAGGTCGGCCACCGCGTCACCGACCGTTTCGACGAAGTCGAGGATCCGAGCAGCGATCAGATGCCGCACGTGTTCATCGCTGGCGATGCGTGCCACACGCACTCGGCGAAGGCCGGCCAGGGGATGAATGTCTCCATGCAGGACGGGTTCAACCTCGGTTGGAAACTCGCACAGGTGCTGCGCGGCTACTCGTCGGAGGGACTGCTGCGCACCTACACGCAAGAGCGTCAGAAGATCGCCCAGGATCTCATCGACTTCGACCTTGAATGGTCGGGTCGGATGGCCGGCAACGACGACGGTGAGGCGATCGAGGAGTTCTACGTCCGTACCGCAGAGTTCCCGGCCGGATTTATGACCCAGTACCAGCCTGGCCTTCTCATTGCCAGCGATGCGAAGCAGGAGCTGGCGACCGGGTACCCGCTCGGCAAGCGGTTCAAGTCAGCTCGCGCCGTGCGCCGGGCTGACGCAAACGACCATCACATCGGCCACCAGCACCGCGCTGACGGCAGGTGGCGCATCTACGTCTTCGCCGACGCGGCGCATCCGGCCGAGCACTCGCGAGTCGATGACTTCGCCCACTGGCTTGGCAACGACCCGTCGTCCCCGGTCGTTCGCCACACCAAGCCGGGAGAGGACCCGGATTCGGTGTTCGACGTCAAGGTCATCTACCAGCAGCCGCACCGTGAGTTCGATGTGACGGATGCGCCGCAAGCCTTCCGTCCCGAATGTGGGAAGCACCGCGTGGAGGACTGGAACCAGGTGTATGGCGTCATCCCCGACGAGGACATCTTCGAGCTGCGCGGGATCTCCCGAGACGGCGCAGTCATTGTTGTCCGTCCGGACATGTATGTCGCTCACATTGTTGGCCTCGAGGACACGGACTCGCTCGCGCGATTCTTCGAGCCGATCTTCGATCTCAGCTAGGGCCGGGCCGCCAGGCACCGCGATAAAGGAATGCAATGTTAGACAGACACGTGATCGAGACGATCGCTGCCGAACTCGCCGAAGCAGATGGGACGAAGGAACCGGTCCGCCGGATCACTGCCCGATACCCCGAGGCGACAGTCGAGGACGCCTACGCCATCCAAGGCGTATGGCGTGACCAGCAGATGTCGTCGGGACGCAGGCTCATCGGTCGCAAGATCGGCCTCACCTCGAAGGCTATGCAGGCCGCCACCGGAATCACCGAACCTGACTATGGGGTCATGTTCGACGACACGGTGTACGAGAACGGTTCAGTCATCGACTATGACCGTTTCGTCCAGGTCCGCATCGAAGTCGAGCTCGCGTTCGTCCTCAAAGACGCACTCGAGGGACCCAACTGCACGATCTTCGACGTGCTCCGTGCAACCGAGTATGTCGTGCCGGCGCTCGAGATCCTCAACTCCCACATTGAGCTTGAGGGCCGCACGATCATCGACACGATCTCTGACAATGCTGCCTACGGAGCGATGGTGCTGGGCGGCAACCCGGTCAGCCCGGACGCCGTCGACCTTCGGTGGATTTCTGCACTCCTCTACAAGAACGAGTCGATTGAGGAGACCGGCGTCGCCGCCGGTATCCTCAACCACCCCGCCACGGGGGTGGCCTGGCTGGCGAACAAGTTCGCCCAGCACGGAGCCAGGCTCGAGGCAGGGGAGATTATCCTCGCCGGCTCGTTCACGAGGCCGATGTGGGTCCATCGCGGTGACAGCGTGCTATGTGACTACGGTCCGACGGGGACGATCTCATGCCGGTTCATGTGAACCTGCCGCCTACATTCGGTCAGGTGCTGCGGGATTCGTCCCGCACCCTGGCCGGCATGTGGGTGAGCTCAGGCAGTGCCATCAACGCCGAGATTTGTGCAGGATCCGGACTTGATTGGCTCCTCATCGACGGGGAGCACTCGCCGCTCTCGCTCGCCTCCATCCAGGCGCAGTTGCAGGCCGTTGCAGCGTATCCGGTCACTCCGGTCGTTCGCGTGCCCGTAGCCGACACGGTTCTTATCAAGCAGTACCTCGACCTCGGCGCGCAGAACCTGCTCATTCCCATGGTCGACACTCCGGAGCAGGCGGCGCACGCTGTTGCCGCAACGAGGTATCCGCCCGAGGGCGTCCGGGGGGTCGGTTCCGCGCTCGCACGTGCCGCGCGTTGGAACAGAGTGGATGGCTACCTGCAGAGAGCCAATAGCGACCATGTCTCCGTCACCGTCCAGATAGAGAGCGCAACGGCTGTCGACCATGCGCGCGACATTTGCCGGACTCCCGGGGTGGACGCGATCTTCATCGGGCCATCCGACCTCGCAGCCTCCATAGGCCTCATCGGCCAGCAGGCCCACCCCGACGTCGTCGAGAACATCCACCGTGCGATCGCGGCAGCGCGTGAGGCCGGCATCCCGGTTGGCATCAACGCCTTCGATCCAATCCTCGCCCGGGGCTACATCGATAACGGCATCGACTTCATCCTCGTCGGAGCCGACGTCGCCATTCTTGCTCGGCAATCGGAAGCGCTCGCACACACCTTCGTCGAGGGCAGTTCCGGGACGGAGCGTTCCTCCTACTGATGTCTCGCGTGCCGACGGGCGCTCACGTCGGCATGGCACGGGATGGCGAGCGGACCTCCTCCCGCCGCACATCCCCAGGTCCCCCTGCGGTTTGTCCTCTGCCGCAGGGGGACCTTCCACTTTCCGCCGAGCCCGCGACGTGCTTGAGTAGTGCTATGGCTGGGACGGGACAGATTACACAGGAAGATCGGGAGTACCTGCGACGGTGCGTGGAACTTGCGCGCAGTGCGCTCGACTGCGGTGACGAGCCGTTCGGTTCGATTCTCGTCGACCCGAACGGGCGCCAGCGGATTGCTGACCGCAACCGTGTCGCCAGCGGGGACCACACTCGTCACCCAGAGTTCGCGATCGCCCGCTGGTCGGCCGAACACCTCACACCCGAGACCCGCGCTCGATCGACCGTCTACACCTCTGGGGAGCACTGCCCGATGTGCGCGGCAGCCCACGCCTGGGTCGGTCTCGGCCGCATCGTCTATGCGGCCAGCACAGAGCAGCTCATATCGTGGAACAGGGAGTGGGGAGTTCCTCCCGGGCCGGTCGCGCCCCTTCCGATCAGCACCGTCGCCCCCGGTGTCCCCATCGCCGGGCCCGACCCAGAGCTGAGCGCCGAGGTGAAGGAACTGCATCGCCGCGCAACGAGCATGCGGTGACTCACTGCGGTTTCTGTGTGAAGATCCAGTGGTGGTTGTCCTTCTCGTCATCGCCATGACGCTTCTCGTCGCAACATCATCCGCCGTGCTCGTCCTGCTTGCCCAGAGGAAGAGGCAGAGGGCCGAAATTGCGGCGCTCTCGCGGGAGCTTAAAGCGCGCCAGAAGCGCCCGGCGATCATCTCACACGAGATCCGCACCCCTCTTGCACTAGTTCGCGGTGCCGCTGAACTGTTGGCCGAACAGACCCCGGGCCCGCTCAATGAGCGACAGGTCGACTTTGTCGAGACCATCACCGAGAACGTTCAGCAGGTGATCGACATCGCCGAGAACTTCATCTCCCAGGTCCGGCTCGAGGATGATCCCTCGATTCAGACATACGAGTTGGTCGACGTGCGTGGTGTCGTCTATGACGCTGCGCGTGAAATGAGGAGGATCACGTCCGTGCCGATCCGTGTCGATGCTCGCGGCGGCTTGGTTCCCATCTACACGGAGCCCCAGTTAATCCGCCAGCTCGTCTGGAATCTCGTAAACAACGCAATCCGCCATGCGGGCGAGGGTGTGGCTGTCATCGTGCGCATCACCCCGTCCGAGGACGGCGGGGCACTCCTCTCCGTCGGAGACACCGGCGCGGGCATGTCCGAAGCGGATCTCGAATCGCTCTTTACTCCGTTCGCGACGGGGTCCTCCCGGAGGCCGGGAAGTGGAATCGGTATGCTGGTCACCCGGAAGATCGTCGAAGCCCACGGGGGCACCATCATGGTGGACTCCGAGGAGGGCTGCGGGACGGCAGTGCTCGTATCGCTTCCGCGTGGGCGGGGCGATGAGTCGTGATCGTGGAGAGAGGGGGAGACCATGAGCAATCTAGTCGCCCTCATCGTCGATGATGAGAGACAGATGCTGTCCATCGTCGGATTTGCCCTTGAGGTCCAAGGATTCGATTTCGTCGAGGCTAGCGGCGTCACTGAAGCCTGGCGGATTCTCTCTTCGCGTCACATCGACATTGTCGTCCTCGATGTCATGATGCCGTCCGGATCCGGCATCGACCTCGTCACACGGATCCGAGCCTCATCCAACAACGTGCCCATCATCCTTCTGACTGCTCTGGGCGGTGAGCGAGATCGAATCAAGGGTCTCGAGGCGGGGGCCGATGATTATGTGACGAAGCCGTTCAGTCCGCGTGAACTCGCTCTCCGAGCGCAGGCGATCGTTCGCCGGTCCCAGCCGGTGGAGGGTCGGGACCGGCTCGAGCACGGTCCTCTTTCTGTCGACCTGCAGGCCATGGTCGCGTACTGGCAGAAAAGTCGTATTGACTTGTCCGCGACGGAGACCCGTGTGCTGCTCGCTCTGGCACGACGAATCGGTGACATCGTCAGCCACCGGGAGCTCCTCAACGAGGCATGGGCGACAACGGAGAGCGCAGGTGGCCGGGAGATGGTGAAGACGACGATCTACCGGTTGCGCAGGAACCTCGCCTCATCGGGTGCGGTCGGTGCTCATATCGAAGCGCACCGTGGCCTCGGCTACAGCCTGACCATCGGTCCGTCCGGAGACGCCTGATAGGGCGTGCGAGAACGTTTGGTGACACGGCTGTGACCGAGTGTGACCCCCGCCCGTAGCCCTGTCACCAGCACGTTCGCAGAATGGGACATGACGGCGCCGTCGACGAAGATGCGATGGCGCATGACCAGGGGGAATTTCATGTCTGACAAGAATCGAGCGAGCCTCGGCGTGCTTTCTGCGCCGCCTGCGGCCGCACGCGTACCAGAGTCCGAGGTTGAGCCGCTGTTCAAGCGCATGCGGCGCCAAGCGTTCCTCGGAATCTTCTTCGGCTACGCAGGCTTCTATCTCATCCGAAACAACGTGTCGATCGTCTCCGCGGTCCTTAAGGAGAACGACGTCCTCGACGCGCTCGGCCTCGGCATCGTCGCCAACGCAGTCCTGTTCTCGTACGGCCTGTCAAAGTTCTTCATGGCGATGCTGTCGGACCGGGCCAACGCCCGCTACTTCATGCCGCTGGGCCTCGCGCTCTCGGCAATCGTCAACCTTCTTATCGCGTTTGTGCCGGTTCTTTCCGCATCCGTCGGCGTCTTCGCCGCCATGATGTTCCTCAACGGCTGGATGCAGGGCATGGGATGGCCGCCATCCGGCAGGGTCCTCGTCCACTGGTTCTCCACCAACGAACGTGGCTGGATGACGTCGATCTGGAACTGTGCACATAACGTGGGCGGCGCGGGCGTCGGCATTCTCTCGGCATGGGCGTTGGATCGCTTCGGCTCATCCGATGCTGACTGGACTCCGGCGTTCTGGGTTCCGGCACTCGTCGCCCTCGTCGTCGCACTCTTCGCTTTCGTCACCATCCGTGACCGTCCGGAGGCTGTCGGCCTGCCGACGATTGAGGAGTACCGCAATGATCCGGCCAAGGTTGAGGTCACACCCGACGAGGACGGCATGTCGTGGAAGGAGACGCTATTCAAGCATGTTCTGACGAACCGTGTCATCGTCCTCCTCGCCCTGACGAACGTCTTCGTCTACACGCTGCGCTACGGAGTCCTCAACTGGATTCCCGTATATCTGACCGAGCAGATCCATGCAGCAAACATCACCGACGGCATCATCGGCTTTGCGATCTATGAGTTCGCTGGCATCATCGGCACTCTCCTTTGCGGCTGGATGTCTGACAAGGTGTTCAAGGGGTGGCGCTCCGGTGCCGGACTCGTGTTCCTCGCGGGAGTCGGCGTGGCGCTCGCGCTCTACTGGCTTGTCCCGCCCAGCGCGCCTCTGTGGATCTTCTACGTCCTTATCGCCGCCATCGGCGGCCTCATCTACGGTCCTGTCATGCTCATCGGACTCCAGGCAATTGACCTCTCTCCGGTCCATGTTGCGGGTACCGCGGCTGGCTTCACGGGACTCTTCGGATACCTTCTGGGAGCATCTCTCGCGTCCACGGGAGTCGGTGTACTAGTCAAGTACTTCGGTTGGGATGTGACATTCATGGCGCTCCTCGGCATCGTGGTCCTCTCCCTCGTCTTCATGTGGATCGTCGGCAGGGACGAACGCGCAATGATGGACGCACGGGAAGCGAAGCTCAACGAGGACACTATCGTCTGAGATGGACGGGTCGCCGTATCCGCCGGTTCCTGGGCTGGGAACCGGCGGATACACTTGTCCCGATATGAGACGGTCCCGCTGGTGGTCAAAGATGGCGCCCCGCATCGCCGCGGGGACTGTGGTGGGCGTCACGGTGCTCGGCCTGGTCACACTCGAGCAGCTCGACTCCCCGGAGCTCGTCGTCCTCTGCTCGAACAACGTTGACTCCTGCACGGCGGTCGTAGCGCGATACGAGCAGATTGCCGGATCGAGAGTGACGATTGTGCGGATGCCGACGACGGAGGCCCTCGCCCGCATTCGAGTGCCGAAGGAGGCTGGCGAATTCGATGTGTGGATGGGCGGCCCCGCAGAGGCGTACACGATTGCAGCCGACGAAGGCCTGCTCTCACGTGCAGAAGTTGAGAACGCGGACAGCATTCCAGGCAATCTCCGTGATCCCGACGGACGCTGGTACGGCATCTATGGCGGTATTCTCGCCTTTTGTGCGGCAAGTGACGTCGCAGCGCCGACGACGTGGGATGACCTCGTCGCCGCCGGCAGCGGCGAACGCGTCGTCGTTCCGAATCCGATGACTTCCGGCACGGCGTTCACGATGCTCTCCGTCCAATTCGAACGGCTCGGCTCTCTCGACGCCGCCATGGACTACATGTCGCGGCTCGACTCGCGCGCAGCGACCTATACGGACTCGGGAACCGTCACAGCACATGTCGTCGCGTCCGGCCGTGCCGGCATCGGCGTCACTTTCGGACCCTACTGCGAGACGGAGAACGAGCTCGGCCGCGACGTGCGGACAATCTATCCGCGTGACGGCACCGGCTTCGAGGTCGGAGCGATTGCCATTCTTCGGGAATCTTCTGCGCCGGATGAGGCGGGGCGCTTCGTCAGCTTCACGATCTCCGCCGAGGGACAACACATCGGTGCTGAATCGTCTGGCCAGCTGCCGGTGAGCGCCAGCATCCCCGGCAACCTCAACGCACGGCTGGACGCCCTCGATGTCACGGTCTTCGGGCAGGACATCGATGCCGCGGGCAAGAGGCGGGCGAGTCTGATCGCGGCATGGGCAGAGAAAGTGCGACATGGCGCGTATTAGCACTACCCTCATCGCATTCTTGGCGCTCATCATTCTGCTCGCCGCGGTAGCGAGCGGTGAGCATGACGCGGTAGCCCGCACAGCGCAGTCGAGCATCGCAGCCAGCACGGCGGCCTCTGCCGCGGGCGGGATGCTCTCCTTCGCACATCGCCTCGGCGGCAGATGGCGATGGATCATCGCGTTCGGAGCCTGCATCCCACTGGCGATCCCGGCGACAGCTATCGCAACCGCACTCATCCAGAACCCGTTCGCCATGGATCCTTACGGTCCTGCCGTTATCATCGCCGCTCAAGCAATCGCACATCTGCCGATTGCATTTCTCATTCAGGCGGGCGCGCTCAACTCGGTGCCCGACGATCTCCTCATGGCTAGCGCCACGCTCGGTGTGTCGCCTGGCGCAACGGTCCGCCGAGTTTTGTGTCGACCGTGGCTCCGCTCGTTCTGGGTCAGCACCGCCCTCACGGCACTCATCATCGCCAGCGACCCGTCCGTCACACTTGTCTATGGTGGAACTGATTCCTATCTCGCCTCCCACATATTCCGGTCGATGAGCACAGGCATGACGGACGACGTCGGGCCGAACGTGGCCGCGCTCGTCATCCCGGCAATCCTCCTCGCCGGTCTCCTATCGAGGCGCGCGGGCAACTGGATCGACATCCAACATAAGGTTCGACGGCGCAGCCCGGAATTCGTCAGTTCTCAATTCGTGTGGCGGCACCGGCTGCTCATTGCCGTCGTCCCACAGCTCATCGTCGTCGCCGCCATCGTCGGCACCATCGTCGCAGGGGCTGTGGGCGCCAGCCATGTGGCATCCGGCAGCCTCATCAACACGACCCTGGCGGTCCTCATCATCGCTGTTCCAGCGGCACTTGTCTGCGGGCTGTTGACGGCAGTGCTGGCCGGGCGTGGGGGAGTCGTTGGCTTCACGGTCACCGCTGGACTGCTGGCGACTTTCCTCCTCTCGCAAACTGCCATTGGCATGATGCTGTCAGCGCTGTTCCGAGATTCGACGTCGATCTGGATTGTCACCTTCCCGTCCCTTGTTGGCGGCGGGTCGGTCGCCGGCGGCTATGTCGCGGTCGGCATCGCATATCTCACCGTCGCGGTCCCGATCGCCCACGTCGGCTTCACTGTCATGTTGCGCAGCACACGAGACCTGTTCGACGCCGCGCGCGACGCGGGCGCGGACAGCGTTCGCGCCGGGGTCACGCTCCTCCCGGTCCTCGCCCCCCAGATCGTCGCCGTCACCGCCCTCGTGTCGGGGATTATTCTCACCCGGACGGCGCCGATCACATTCGTTCAACCACCTGGTTTCGACACGGCGTCGACGAGCCTAACCGCGCTCGCAGCAGCTGGTTGGGACGATCGAGTTTTCGCCATGAGCCTGATGACGGCCTCAGTCGCCGGCGGTCTTCTCCTCCTGGCAGTGGGAAGCGGAGTCCTGTTCGGCCGTGGCATGTGGAGCGGTTCGCCGCGCACCAGAGAGACGACGGGAGTGGCATGAGTGGCTGGGACGAGGGTCATGAGGGCCTGCACATCGAGGAGCTGACAGTCGAGTTCGATCGACCCATCATCCGCGATCTCACGCTTACCGTACCCCGGGGCACCATCCTCTCTCTCGTCGGCCCATCCGGGTGTGGGAAGACCACCCTGCTCCGCACGATCGCCGGTCTCAACAGATCCACGGGCGGCCAGATCGTCATCGACGGCGAGGACGTGACGGACCTGCCGGCGCAGCGCAGGCAGACCGGCCTCGTCTTCGAGGAGCCGACACTCTTCCCTGGCAGCGTCCGGGAGAACATCGCCTTCGGTCTGGATGATGCTCGGATGAGTGAAAGGCGCCGCGACGATCTCGTCGACATCGCGATGGCGATCATGAACATCACCGGGCTTGCGGGCCGGATGCCGCACGAGCTGTCAGGCGGCCAGGGGCAGCGGGTCTCGCTGGCCAGAACCATCGTGCGCCGACCGCGCGTGCTCCTCCTCGATGAGCCGGTCGCGCATGTCGAAGTTTCCCTCCGACAAGCCATCCATGCAGATATCCAATCCCAGGTGACGCGCATGGGGATGAGCGCCATCTACGTGACACACGATATCGACGAGGCGTGCATGGTCGGGGACAGAATCGCCGTCATGAATGAGGGACGCATCGTGCAGGTCGGGAGACCCCGTTGGGTGTACAACCGCCCAGCCTCCCGCTTCGTTGCGAACTTTATGGGGGTCGACAACATCATCCCTGGCGTCGCAGATACACCGAGCGGCGAATACGTGAAGGTCGCAATGGGACGACTGTCCGTTAGCTTGCCCTGTGCCGAAGACGTCAGACCCGGACCAGTCACAGTCGTTGTCACTCCGGAATCGATTGTCCTTCACGATGGTCATCGCGCGAGCGCCGTCGAGCCGGAAGGGCAGGTCATTGCGGCGGGATTCGCCCGCTCACACATGGTCTACCACGTCGAAACGAACATTGGAACGCTCGTCGTTAGAGAACCCGCTACACACGAGCCGCGTGCGATCGGCACAGCCGTCACCGCCGCAATTCAGGGCGGTTGGGTGATCTGACGGTGCCGACAGAACGCACCTGCGGCCGGCCGAGTGTTCTCATCGACTCGCCGCGCACATGGCAGGATGGGGGCGTGGTCGAGATGACGGAAGACGAGTTCGAGCAGGCTGTCGCGGATGCTCTCGACATGGTGCCGGACGAGCTCATGGCGGCGGTCGACAATGTTGTTGTCCTCATCGAGGACGAGCCGCGGCCAGACATGGTCCTGCCTGGCGAGCGCGACGAGAACGGGCAGGCGCAACTTCTCGGACTGTACGAGGGTACGGCGCTGACGGACCGCGATGATGGGTGGGCGGGCGCCCTGCCCGACACGATCTTCATCTTCCGGGGCCCACTGAGCCGTTTCTGCGACACCCGCGAGGAGCTCATCGACGAGATCGCCGTGACCGTTATCCACGAAATCGCCCATCACTTCGGGATTGACGACGAGCGGCTCCACGAGCTTGGCTGGGCCTGAACCTCCAGCGGAGTAGGGATTCTTCTGGGAAAGTGGAGGCATGGACCTCACCCATATCATTGCAGTCGGAGAGCCCCGCGCAACGATCCTCATCCTCCACGGATATGCGGAGCACGCTGGGCGGTACTCATCACTCACGGAGACGTTCGCCGCGGCGGGGTATGACGTGTTCTTCTACAATCAGCCCGGCCACGGCGGAACAGCGGGGCCAGCCGCACGAGTCGACGTCGGCCAGCTCATCACCCTTCACCGCAGGGCACGAGCCGCTGTGATGCAGCGGATGAGAACGGACAGTCTCATTCTGTTCGGTCATTCGATGGGTGGCATTGTCACCGCGTCCTCCGCTCTCATCGATCCCTCCGGCCTGGCGGGAGTCATGCTGACGGGGCCCGCATTCCGCCCCTATCCCGAGCTGCCGTCCCCGATCGCCCGCGCTGGATATCGGCTCGCCTCCTACCTGCCCGCACTCCCCGTCGCCACAATCGACCCACAACTCACGAGCCGCGACCCGGAAGCAGTCCGTGACTACGTGGAGGACCCGCTCGTCTTCCACGGGCCGGTCTCGCTCTTATCGGGTACGTCGATGGCGGTTCACGGGCGCAGAGCGCTCGACAATGCTCACCGGTGGGATAGGAGAGTGCCGCTCTTTATCGCCCACGGTGAGGCGGACGCCATTGCCAACGTCGATGGATCACGTGAATTCGCGGCTGCCGTGCGGCTCGCTGGCGGCGTAGCCGACTTCGTGCCGGTGGCGGGCGGCTACCACGAGATTATTCGAGATCCCGGCCGTGACCTGCTCGAGCGTCAGATGATCGAGTGGCTCGATCTGCACATACCGCACGCGCGCGCTTCAGTGAACTGAGCCTGAGGAATCGGTACGGTGAAGGGGTGACCCCTTTACCGTTCTTCCGCAAGAAGCGCACGCCCGACGTGTCGGCGCCCTCTCCGCAGTCCCCGCCTGAGCCGGTTGCCGAGAAGGAGCCCGCCCACCCCGAACCGGAGGTCGACCCGTTCGGCCCCGCCATCGAGGCGCGGCGCCAGCCGACCGACTCGGAGGAATCGTATGCGGCCGTGACGGAGGCGTTCGCGGCCTGGCGATCAACCCTCGCTGAAAAGTCGAGCGACATCGTCCTCTCCCCGAACGAACCCGATGTTGTTGACCTCAGCCACATCCACCCAACCGGAGCGGCGGGCTTCTACGCGGGAAGTTCGACTCCGCTCACCTCGCTTTTCCGGGAGGCAGACGCGCTGTCGACTGCGCGCACGAAGATCAACACACTGCTGTCCCGCCAGCGCAACCTCGAAGAGTCGTACGGGTCTGCACCGATATCCCTCATTCACGGGACGCTGACATGGACAGAAATTCGGCCCGGGCAGAGGACAGTTCCGGACACGGGCAGTGAGGACGTCGAGCTCGGTGCAGCGTTCGACGAGACCGGCCAGATCCCCCTCGACCAGATCGAAGAAGAGGCAGAGCCGACCGGTCCTCAGATCATTGAGATAACGGAGCCGGCCCTGCGCCGCAGCGTCCACATTGCGACGTCGACCGCATCCGATCCGGTCGTCACCCTCGGCGAGGGCACTGACGTTTCGAGTGCTGTTCTCGACGGGTTGCGCCGCTATGGCGCACCGACGGACGCGGTGGAAGAAGTTCGGCGCCTCGCGCGATCTGCGGAGACGCAGGAGGCGGCGCTCGTGAGACTGCGAGAAATCGCCAGGGTCTATCTGCCCGGATGCGTATTCGAAGCAGGCACCCTCCTTGCGCTCGCATCATCGCCCTCTGCAATCCTCCATGACGATCTCATTGCTATGGAGCCGCAGGTCCGCGCATCCACCTTCATCGCCGACCTCGTCCTCGGCCGTAGCCCCGAAGCTGAGATCACAAGGAACCCGTACGACCGTTCACCGCAGGCGGAGCGCGGCGCTGGTCAGCTTGATGTGTCCGAGCTCGACATCGTCGAAGCTGTCGCCGAAGGTACCTCGGTCTTCATCGACGCGGCCCCTGGAACGGACGTTCGGCGCGTACTCGCCTCCATCGCCGCCGACAGAGCCGCATCCCAGAAGCATGTCATCTACGTCTACGGAAGCTCAGCGGCGCACCACTCCTTCACCTCTCAGTTGGAGCGTCTGCAACTCGGGGAAGCGCTCGCGGATTTCTCGACAATCTCCGAGGTCCCCCTTCGACTCCGGGCCGGTCTGAGACAGAAGTCGCCCGTCCTCGACAGCGAGGCCGCCACCGAGCGTAACGCTCAGCTCGAGGCCGACCGGGAGCGCCTCGCAGAGTTCATGTCTGCACTCCACGAGACCTCCCCAAAGTGGGGCGTTTCTGCCCATCAACTCCTCATCCAGATCGCCGAGATGTCACTCGAGGAGGGCGGGTCCGTGACAAAGATCCGCCTCGGTGAATCCGTTGTCGGCCAGTTGGCCGATGAGGAAAGGCGAGGTGAGGCTGCCTCGCTCCTCGATGAGGCGCTCAGGCTAGATGCTCGGGCTTCGCAAGCAAATCCGTGGGCGGGCTCGACCATCTACTCGGACGAGCAAGCCGCAGCGATTCACGAACGTGTCACCCATGTGGCCGACATCAGCCTTCCCGCCCTCATGGACCAAGTCCAGCGGGCAGCTGCCGAGACTGGCCTGCGCCGCGCGGAGAGCCTCGACGCGTGGGCGGCCCAGCTTGAGCTCCTGTCCGACGTGTCGGACACACTGGATACGTTCCGACCACACATCTATGAACGCTCCGTCACGGACATGATCATCGCGACCGCCTCGAAGGAATGGCGTAACGAACATGGAGCGGTCATGAAGATGTCTGAGCGCAGGCGTCTGAAGAAGGAAGCCCGGGACATGGTCCGGCCCGGTCAGGAGGTGCCCGACCTTCACACCGCGCTGTCACAGGTCCAACGTGAACGCGAGAAGTGGCGCCTTCACTCCGAGCCGGGGTCATGGCCATCGATCCCCGACGGGGTTGACCAGCTTCGAGGCACGTACGGCGACGTACGGGCCGAAGTTGACGAACTGGCTGACGTCCTCCCGGACGGCGGGGAGCTCACGTCAATGAGCCTCATCGACCTGCGAAAGCGGTGCCAGGCACTCGCCCGAGAGTCCGGAGATCTCGCTGATTTGCCGCGGCGCAACGAGTTGCGCAAACAGATCGACACCTCGGGTCTGACCGAGCTGTTCGACGACCTGCGGCAGAGGGACGTGAACCCCGAGCGCGCGGGAACCGAGCTATATGCGGCCTACCTTGCATCGGTGTTTGAGCTCATGTTCTCCACGACGCCGGCGCTCGCGGCTGGGGCAGGGAGCCGGGCAAACGACCTCGTCGCATCTGTCGTGCGCCAGGACCGCGAACATGTCGGGTCGATGCCCGACTACATCTCTCGCGCCATCATCGCCTCCATGCGCGCAACGATCACGAAAAAGAAGGACGAGACCCTCGAGGTCGATGCCGTCCTCGCGGAACACGATGCCGCAGGACTGCGGGAGGCAATCGCCAAGCATGGTGACATCCTCCGGGCCGCGCGCCCGATATGGGCGATGAGCGCGGTGACGGTTGCTCAATACATTCCGCCGATGGAATGGGCAGACCTTGTCATTCTTGATGGCATTGATTCGATCGAGCTTGCCCAGCTCGTCCCGTCGCTCTTGCGTGGACGGACCGTTGTGGCCTGTGGCAGGGCTCAGGGTCTCGGTGAAGCCGTGTCTGCGCTGTCACAGGCTCTTCCCGTGGCGAGCTTGCCGACCCACTCGTCGCGCCACGATGAAATCACGGCCCGTTTCCTCGCGGACAACGACTTCTCACCCAATCTCCGGGTATATCCAGGTGCGCCTACCCGCCCCGCCCCGCGGCTCATCGTCGTCGAGGGTACGGGCGTTCCGAGCCCGCGCTCGGGCCTCGTTGAGGGGCCGGAGAAGGAAGTCGATGCAGTCGTCGAGGCGGTCGTTGATCTTGCCCTGTCCCGGCCCGAGGAGTCGATCGGCGTCATCGCTCTCAACGCCGTCCATGCCGAACGCATTCGCACCGCAGCCCGCGCGGTCGCACGCACCTCATCCGCTCTGGCGGCGCTCACTGACCCGACGGTCCGAGAGCCGTTTGCTGTGGTCGATGCGCTGTCGGCGGGCACGTTGCGACGCGATCACATCATCCTCACGGTCGGCCTCGGCAAGACGGTTCACGGGCGAGTCCTCCATTCGTTCGGCAATCTGTCCACAGAGGCGGGAGTCGAGGGTCTTGTGAGTGCGCTTGAAGCTCCGAGGAAGTCGCTCACCGTCATATCGTCCTTCGAAGCGTCTGACATCGACCGCAGCCGACTGGGTGCCCCCGGCTCCATCCTTCTCGTCGACCTGCTCGAAGCCTTTAGGCACAACCGCGCGACAACGGCAGAGGACACCCAGCCCATGGCCCTTATCGCGGACCTTGTCGCCCGGCTACGAGACCGTGGTTACGATGCGAAGGCAGGATATTCTCGCAGCGGCTCGCTTCCCATCCCGCTCGTCGCAGGCCATCCCGACATTCCCGGGACCTGGGCTGTCGCCGTCACACTCGATGACGAGACGTATGCGGCTGAGAAATCACTCCGCCGCCGAGACCAGTTCTGGCCGGCGATGCTGTCGGAGCGCGGCTGGCGAGTTGTGCCCACGGTCACGACATCAGTGTTCTTCGAGCCGCAGAACGAGGTCAACCGGATCATCGCTGCCGTGGATGCTGTGCGGGATGATGTGCGAGAAGCGGCAGCTCACGCGCGAACGAGCCGCCCGCTCCCTGCGCACCTCGACACCGACACGATTGATGACGATCTCGACCACGAGCGACTTCCTCGCGGACCCCGGCCGAAGGTGTCGCCCGGCATGCCGCTCGCGGCTTACTCGGACGACCAACTCGATGAGCTCGTCACGTGGATCATGAGTGATGGCATCTACCGAAGCGAGGATGAGGTGGTGGAGGAGCTACGCTCCGAACTCGACCTGCGTCGCCGCGGCATCCAGGTCGATGTTGTGCTGCGCAACGTCGTCCGCCGCCAGACGGCTGGGCCATCGACGAAGCCAGAGCTGTGAGAAAGCGTCGCCGCGCCGTCTATCTCTCCCGAGTGGATCGGGAGCGGCTCGAGCGCGGAGAGATCTCGGCTCCAGAAGAGGCCCTCCACAGGGACGATCCCGCCCCGGGACGTCCTGCAGCAGATCGTCCTGACGAGAAGAAGAAGGTGACCGAGAAGGGGCTGTCAGCTCGCGACCGGGAAATCCTGTCCGAGCGGCCGCCCCACTGGTAGGACTACATCCGCGACTGCTCGCGCAACAGGTCACGGATTTCGGTGAGGAGCACGGTGTTTTCGGCCGGAGCCTCCGGCTTGTCAATGCCAGCTGCCCGCCGCTCAGCCAACTTATTCATCGGCAGCACGATAAAGAAGTAGAGGGCGACAGCGACGAGCAGGAAGCTCGCGAGCGCGGTGAGAATGGCGCCGGGCAAGATCTCGACGCCGTTGATTTCAAAGCGGCCCACGGCATCGAAGTTCGGTTCACCAAAGATTGCTCCGACAAGCGGGTTAAAGAACTTGTCGACAATCGCATTGACAACGCCAGTGAACGCCGCCCCAATGACAACTCCGACGGCAAGATCGATAGCGTTACCGCGAGAAATGAAGTCTTTGAAACCCTGGATCATTTACTCCCCCTGTCTGCTGAGCACGGCCATGATCGGCCTCTGCGAACTCATGCCAAGGACCAATGTAGCCTCCCCAGCGGGGACCGCAGCATAGGAGTGCATGATGTCGTCGCCACCGAACCGGCTCGACCCCTCCGCTTCCGAGAACGCCATGATGGTTGCCCTCGAGGCGAGCAGTTGCGCGTTTCCTCCTTCATCTGCCACCCACAGGTCAACGACCGACCCGACGGGGGTGAGTTCGGCCGGAGTTGAGAGGGCGATGGGGATGACGACGGTTCCGTCGGGTGCGGAATCGGCGAGCGTTGGGCCGACAAGTATCGATGTCGTCAGCGGAGTCCCTTCGGGTGCAGCGATCGAAAGTCTTCTGTCTTTCGTGTCATCCAGGAGCAAATCACCGGAAAACGCACCAGAGGGGGCCTCAATCCACCGGACGTCCGACTCGGTGAGCACGTGACCAGCGGGCAGGTCGCGGCCCGCCACCATCATCTGGACTGGTGTGATCCGACCTGACGCGCTGATGGAGGCAACGAGGAGAGCGAGACAGAGAGCGATGAGCACGGCTGTGATAAGCCTGCGCCATCGCCACAGCATTGCACGAAGAGACGGCCGAGAGGACATGCGCCGATCGTAGGAGAGGACGTTGCCGCTAGGTGGCACTGTGCCCTGCCCTGTGGACAGGTCGAGGCACAGGTGACTTGTGGAATGCGAAGCTGCTGGCGGCTTTGGGAGAGGCGTCAGCTCACGGATGTTAGCTTGCGGCGGGCGGAGCGGCGGTGACCGGGCCCGGGACGTCAGTCTTCGGCGCAGGGGCGGGGTCAGTCTTCTTCGCGGTCAGGCTCGGCGAGCTACCTCGTGCATCATTGCGGTAGAAACCGGAGCCTTTGAAGACAACACCGACGGAATTGAACAGCTTTCGAAGCTCTCCGCCGCACGCCTCACACACGGCGAGCGGGTCGTCAGAGAATGACTGCTGGATATCGAATTCATCGCCGCAGGTCCTGCAGCGGTATGAGTACGTGGGCACGTGTCACTCCAATGGACGAAGGTCTGACCACACGCAATCGTACGGCACCCAAACCCGGCAGAGTGCCGAGCGTGGCGCGGATGACACGGGCAGAAATTCGGGGTCAGGACGTTTCGACGATCTCGCCCGGAAGGAGCGCCCACGGAATGGAGACATCCTGCTCATCGTGGGGGAGAGGGACTGAGACGAGTTCCCACGGATAAATGAGCGCACCGACTTTGTCAGTGACGTTGAGCTTGAGGATCCGGTCGTACCAGCCGCCGCCCTGACCAAGGCGGATGCCGCGGTGGTTAAGTGCAAGCGCCGGGACGATGATGGCATCGGCTTCCTCGATGGTTTCGCTCGGAAGCGCATCGGATATGGGGGAGGGCGGTCGGCCCGGAGCCTCGATCGCCAGCCCTCCTTTTCCGAACTCTGCCCACATGCGAGCAAGGCCGGGTCCCAGCTTGGGAAGCAAAACCCGCACGCCGCGGTCGCGCAGAATGTCGAGGGCGCGCAACGTTACCGGCTCGTTGTTGACAGAGACGTAGAGGGAGACCGTCTTCGCGTCGCCCGCGAACTCGAGAATGGAGTCTGTGAAGCCGTCCTTGAAGTCCTCGACCTCTTTAGCGGTCAGCTTTGACCGCCTCGTGCGCAGAGCGCTACGCATCAGCTGTTTCGCATCGACGACGTCGATGCCGGATATGTCAGGCAGTGCCACTTCACCGGCGATCATGACGCCATTGTCCCACGTCCTCCAGCAACTTATCGATCCGCGCGTGCCTCAGTTGGGGATACACGGTCTAGAATCGCCTGAAGGAGGCCCTTTGTGAAACGCGTATCCGAATTCATTGACGACTGTCTCGCGGTCCTACAAAAGATCCCCGTTCTCGACGTTCCACTGGCTGACGCCAGCGGTTCGGTATTGGCCGCTGATGCCATCTCACCCGTGAGCCTGCCGCCGGCAGATGTCGCAGGAGTAGCGGGCTATGCCGTGCGGGCCTCCGACCTGACCGGCTGTAGCGAAGCCCACCCCATCGATCTACCCGTGACCGGAGAGATCATGTCCGGGCAGGACTCCATTGACGTCCTTCCGCCGAGCACGGCGATACGCGTTGCGTCCGGCGCCCCCATACCGCGCGACGCTGATGCTGTCGTCCCGCTCGAGTGGACAGACGGCGGCCTCGTGACCGTCACAATCACCCGGCCCGTCCAACCCGAGGACAATATCCGCTTTGAAGCAGAAGATCTCGAAGCCGGTCTCGTCGCGCTTCCTGCCGGAACTCGGATCGGACCCAGACAGCTTGCGCTTCTCGCGGCGGCGGGTCTTGGCGCAGTCCCCGTCACCCCCTCGCCACGGGTGGTCATTATGTCGATTGGCGATGAACTCGTTGAACCGGGCCGGTCCGGACACCCGGGGACGGTGTATGACGCCAACTCCTTCGGCCTCGCCGCGGCCGTGCAGGAGCTCGGTGCGATTGTCTTCCGCGTTCCTCGGGTACCCGAGGATAAGACGCAGCTACGTGACGCGCTACAGGACCACATCGTTCGGGCTGATGTTCTCATCACGACCGGTGGCATCTCCGGAGCCGGTCCTCTCAAAGAAGTGCTCTACGATCTCGGCCAGGTCCGCTTCGACCGGGTCGCGATGGCCCCTGAGCGCCAATACGGGGCCGGCACGGTCGGCATGGAAGGAGGGGCGGACATCCCAATCTACTGTCTGCCCGGCAATCCAGTCGCAGCGATGATCGGCTACGAACTTTTCGTGCGGCCGGCTCTGCGACGCGCTGTTGGGCATTCGACCGTCCACCGGCGGAGCATCAGAGCACAGGCGGCGAGGCCCTGGTTGTCTCCCGGTGGCCTCGAAGAATACGTGCCCGTCCGCGTGACGGGACGACCTGCGGAAGGCTATCAATTCGAGCCAACGGGGATGCCCGGCAAAGAGCTCCTCTACGGTCTCATCAGGGCGAATGCGCTCGCAGAGGTGCCCGCAGGCACAGAAAGCGTCGCTGTCGGCGACACGGTGAACTGTCTCATTCTCGATTGAGGCGCTCTTATCTTGAATTCTCCTGATGTCAGAGGCGACACTCCGCAGGGCCTCCCGATCCGCCCAGGGGGAACGCTTTACGTTTAGGGTGTGGAGATTCAGGGATACGCACTGTTTGCGGCCGTCATCGTCCTGGTGACAGTCGTTTATCCTGCACTCTCCTGGCGGAGCAGAGTCGCGCTTGCGACTCCCGTTGAAGAGAGCGTGTCTCACAACCTCCGCGTCATCAACTCTGTCGACCGGTGGACGACCACACGCTCCGCCAACCGCGGAACCATCCTTCCAAGAGTGGAGTCGAGAATGAGCCGGGTAGATCCCAATAACCTCCGCACGCTCGCGACGAGCCGCGCCCGGGCACGCGCTCGAGTCGCACAGCGCACGGCTCGCATGAAGGCACTGGGAATGGGAGTCGGTTTCGCGATCCTTCTCACCGTCATCGCCTGGATCGTTGTCGTCGCGGCGAGCGTGACAGCCGTCCTCGGGATCGTCCCGACGGTGCTCACAGTCGGCGTCGCTGTCTTCTACGTCCGGATTCTCGATACGGCCCGAACGGCCAACGCGAAGGATCAGCAGGCGATCGCGAAGTTCGATGCAAAGCTCGAGAAGCTCAGTCAGGCCGCCCGCATCCAGGACAGGAAGACGAAGACGTCGAAGAAGATGCCACCGAGGGTTGCTGAAGCGCGCCGTGCCTCCGCAGCATCGGCTCAGACCACCGCGTCAGCAGACACCGCATCCGCCGCGTCAGCTCCGTCAGCGTCCACTGCGTCCTCTCCTGAGCCGGTCGCGTCGGGCCCGGCGGTTTCGTCCGCACCAACAGGCGCCTCTTCGGCAGAAACGGTGGCTAAGAAGGCTGCCGTTGCGACTCCCGCTGCTCGCCGGGAACCGGCGACCCCCAGCTACACCCCGAAGCCGACATTCTCGCGACGCACCGTCAAGCCATTCGAACCTGCTGAGGCTCCAACCGCGCCCGTGCCATACCGTCCCATTCAGACAGGAGAGAAGTTCTCGAACGCTCCTTCTGCCTCATCTGCAGACGCCGCCCCCGTTATCGCGTCCTTCAGTTTCGATGAGGTTCTTGAGGCTCGTCGCAGGGCATGAGAGTGATCGACGAGACGTGACCCCGATACATCTTTTGGACACGATTTCTGCTAGATTATTCTCCGTAAGGGGCTATGGCGCAGTTGGTAGCGCGTCTCGTTCGCAATGAGAAGGTCCGGGGTTCGAATCCCCGTAGCTCCACCACGATGACGACAACTGCCTCGCATGAGCGGGGCAGTTTTGTTTTTCGGGTGACATCCCTCTTATTGGGCTTATTGGACAGAACGTGTTTGTCTTCTCCTCCAAGCCCCGGATACACGGTGGCCGCGTCAACGTCAGCAACGACGCATACCACCAAACCGGCGCTACACCAATCGAAGGGCCACTACTGTGTGGGCGCACGGATCACGGTTACTGTCCGGGGTGGGGAGGGGTATCCGCAGCAGAAGTCGTCCGGCACAGCTCAGCGACTAGCTTTGGCGCGAGACTCGGTCGGGTCCTGTTCGGTGCGCTTGTGGAAACCGCAACTGTGCCAGACACCTTTGGGTCCACGAATAGGAGGGGCGGCGCGAATGCTGTTCCGAACAGGTTCTTGAACACTGCCTTGGTGCTTCTTCTGCGTCTCGGATGCAGATTGGAGATCAGCGCGGCACCGCCGACAAGTGGAAGTAAAGCAGTCTCCCGCCGGGTCGTCACGGCCGCACTATTCACGCTTCGGCCATTCCGCGCGGACAGCCGACGCCATGGTGGGAGTGGAAGAGAAACCGGCTTATCGCTCTTGCTGGTCTATGCCTACTGATGGCGCGGGCGGAGATCTAGTTGCGCGCCGGTGAGCCGCAGCATCTGAAAGGTATCAACGGTGCTCACGCCCATGGCCAGGCATGCGTCGGGAATGAGAACCCGGGTGCGTGCATTCGGTTGAGATCGTTCGTGCGTAACTACGGTGTGCTGATGATTGCGGGCATAAGCGATGAGGAGATAATTGGCGTTGTTTCCTGTGAAATTGGATAGCGCCGCAGGTGTGAAGTTTCGAGAGGTTGCCCATGCCGAAAGTGCACTGAAGTATTGGGTGGATCCTTGATCGATTGGGCGAAAGAATGAAGTGTTCTTCTTCGCCCAATCGGCAAGTTCATCGCTGCCCTTAAGGAGTTCGTCTCGTACTGCTTCGACGCTGCAGGCGACGGCATCGTTGTGTGCTTGGTCGAGCCAGTCCCAAAATCCGGGAGCAATGTCAAACGCGTAGTAGCGATTCTTGGCCTCGATGAGGACATTCGCGTCAACCAGGTACATCACACTACCCCCAGCTCGGCTGCAAGTCCGGCGAAAGTAGAGTGCTTCTTCGTTCCGAGAAGCCGATACGCGTCACGATAGGTCGTTGTTCCTTCGAACGCGCTCGCGATTACTGCCTGAGCGAACTGACGGCTGAGACGTAAAGGCTGCGTGTAGTAATAGTTACCGCCGCCGTCGTCACCCTTTCGTGCGGCAAGAATGCCCATGATGCGCTCGCGCTCTGCTTTGTATCGTTCTTGATAGGTATCCCAGTTAAGGAGATGGGCGTCAAATATCCTCTTCAGAACAACGAGCGTGCTCACCCGGTACTTCCGTGCGAGCCTCTCCAGTTCTTCCTTGTTCGCCTCACCCCGATAATCGACGCGCAGTGCGGCGAGCGGCAAGAGCACCTCTGCGGCGACTTGATTGCACCACTGTTCCTCGTCGACTCCTCCCCGGGAGAGCATCGCTGCATCGGACAAGGCACTTTGCCCCAGCCAGATGTGTGCGAGTTCATGGATCATGGTGAAAATCTGAGCCGCTTTAGTATCAGCTCCGTTCACGAAGATCAGTGGTGCGAGGGGATCCGCAAGTGCAAACCCGCGGAACTCTTCGGGGTTTAGCACACGGTGAGTGTTTGCGCCGACGATGCCGTTGACCATGACCAGGACGCCGGTGGCTTCGATACGATCGATGAGCCGCCTCAGCGCGTCATTCCAGTCGGAGAACATGCCCCTCTCCGTCAAGTCGAAGCCGAGCATGTCTCGCATCTGGTCGGCGATGAGTGTTGGGGCGGTTGCCGTTGTTGCAGATCCGACGAACTCGCGTGCTACTGCCGCGTTCTCCTGCGCGTAATTCCGATACCACTCTTGACGGGACTGGCAAAGGTAGATCGTGTCGAGAAGATCGGCGGACGGACGGGGGACAACAACATTGCCGATTGTGCGCATGTCGGGAATCGGAACTTCTTCCACCGGTGGTTCCGGTAGGAACAGCAGGCCAAATGGGGTGTGCGTATCGGTTGCGAACTTCTCCAGCTGCTTGAGAGTCGGCTTGATCGTGCCAGCCTTCCACTCGTCCAGCATGGGAACACGACGCTCGACTGTCTCTTCGTCCCATCCGGCCCGTTCGACCGCCCAGTGCAACAGATCGCGAGCTACATCAACTCGAACGACCATGCCGACCACCTCCACTCTACGGGTCAGTCGAACTCCATCTTTGTTGACATTCTACCGAGACCAACTGTTGATGGCCTGATACCGATGCCGCGTCAGACACGGAACCGCACTGCTGCTATATGTCGCGACAGTGCTTGCAGAGCGGCCAGCCATTGGGTCCGGGTTGTCGGTTGTGAGCCGGGGTCTGCTGGCCACTGGGGCAGTTGTCGTGAACGTGGTGGACGTCAGGATCGGTGGGGTTGATCGAATGATAGGCCGCTACTCGCATGACATACTCCGTGTTCTCGGTATAGGCGTGTTGAAAGACACTCTCTTGAGGATAGCGTCCGCCACCGACAAAACCGCTTCGCCTTTTGGCGTCCATTTTTTCCGAAACCGCCATCAGGCTGACCTCGAATCGCCGAATTGAGCTTATTCATCGAGCGTTTAGAAGCGCTCGACTCCGTCTCGCAAGTCGCTTCACCATCCCGAGCTCGTCCGCAGACGGCGCCGGGAGTTCGCTCGATACGCTTCGTTTCGCAAGCTCGCGGGTGGAACCCATCCGTTCGCGCCGCGCCAAGGTGTTTGAGCTAAGTTCCTGGGGCTCCACGGAGAAGGCTGTTGTCCAGACCAGTAACAGTACTGGCTGGATTTCTGGGCGCTACCGTGTGTCCCTACGCCGATGCTGGATAACAATCTCAACGGGATGCTGGCCTCGCTCACGGAGGTTTCGTCACCTCAACCTCCAGCAGACCCGGTCGAAGAGAAGAGTTGGTTGACGATCCATCGCCCGGAGCCATCGATGCTCACGTAGAAGGTTGCAGGTCGCTGGCCAGCCACGAGCGGTTGTCCCAGTGACCTGGACACGCTGACGGTGACGGTCGGCTGTGCGTGTCGGCCGGTCACGAGCTTCAGGTCGTCCCGGAAGAGTGAATGCGCCAGGGGGCGGCAGAAAGCGACATGTCCGTGACGTAGTCAATGGCAACCACCGACTAAAAGACGAGAGCAACACGGATCTAGTCTCAGCTTGAGCTAAGAGATAGGCATGGGCGATGCGGAGCGAACGTCTCTCGAGTGCCTAGGCGCTTGCCGTTTGATTTGTGACAGCACAGAATCGTTCGCAACGTCGCACGTCGGTATCGTCGTACGAGCGATGCTCTACGTGCGTGAGCTCGCATTATTCTCGTGGTTCGGAGTGAGACCGTGGCTCGTGACAAAGTAGAAGCCGGGAAGTGCGAGTAGCACGAAGAGTGGCACCGCGACCGGAGTGACGAAGCCCAATGCTCCTGCAGCTCCATATCCAACAATTCTGATTCGGCCTGGGTTTAGTTCCGAGTTTTCAAGCAGAATAGGAACACTATGCCCAGAAGATATGATCCGGAGTTGAAGCAGCGTGCTGTGCGGATGGTTGTCGAAGCGCTTCCTGATCACCCCAATCGCACCGCTGCGGTACGTCATGTGGCGGACCTGCTCGGGGTGGGTGCGGAAGCCCTGCGCACCTGGCACCGCCAGGCAGAGATCGACCAGGGACAGCGTCCCGGGGTGACAACGGACCTCGCGGCTGAGAACAAGCGCCTGGAGCGGGAGAATGCTGAGCTTCGCAAAGCTAATGAAGTCCTCAAAGCTGCGAGCATATTTTTCGCGAAGGAACCGGGCCACCCACGGACGAGATGATCACCTTCATCGATGCATATCGTGATCGTTTCGGGGCCTGTGTTCCTCTGCCGCACTCTTGGCCAAGCAGTACGTGGATTCCTCACCTCTCGCGGATACCGAGCCGCTAAGAGCCGGCCTCCGTCAGCACGTCAGTTGAAGGACGAGCTCTTGATCCCCGAGATCCAGCGCCTCCACACAGAGAACTACGGAGTCTATGGTCGCCGGAAAATGCATGCCCTCCTTCAGCGTGAGGGCTGGGACATCGGCCGCGATCAGACCCACAGGCTCATGAAGCTCGCCGGGGTCGAAGGTGTTCGCAGGTCGAAGAAAGCCTTCACAACGAGGCCTGATCCCGCCTTGGCGTTGCCAGGGGATCTGGTCGAGCGTCGGTTCACTGCTGATCGGCCCAATCAGCTGTGGGTCTGTGACATCACCTATGTCGCGACATGGTCGGGCTTCGCCTATGTCTCGTTCATCGTCGATATGTTCTCCCGCCGTATCGTCGGCTGGAATGTCGCTGCAACCTTAAAGGCCGATGTCCTGCCGCTGCAGGCGTTAGAGATGGCTGCCTGGCACAATGGCGGGGACCTTGATGGCGTCATTCACCATAGCGATCACGGCTCGAACTACATGGCCCTGGTCTACACCGGCCGCGTCCAGGAGCTTGGGGCGATACCGTCAACAGGCACGGTCGGTGACAGCTCGACAATGCGATGGCTGAGGCCGTGAACGCGCTCTACAAAGCTGAACTTATCCGTCAACGCGGACCGTGGAAGACCGTGGAGGAAGTCGAGCTCGCAACTTTGGAATACGTGTGGTGGTGGAACAACAAACGCCTCCATGGTGAGCTCGATCTGCGCACTCCTCTTGAGGTCGAAGCCGCCTACTACACTGAACAAGAATCCCTCCTGACATCAGCACGGTGACAGGAAAAACGGTCGGAACTCAACCCAGGCCGAATCACGGCCTTGGCTGGGTCTGTGGGAACGGTACGAAACCGTGTCGGCTATGCGGACGTGGCGAGCGATGTCGACCGAGGTGAATGTGGCCCGCCACGTCCGACGTTGGGTGTCTCTTCATCATGGTGCGGTGAGCGTCATTGCGGACCGCAGTTTCGATCCGCTGACTCGCTGTACTCAGGCACGGGGCGGGATTCCGCTTCCTCAGCTGTGGCTGCGACTCCATTTTGTTCGATGTCGTCGATGAGCCAGTCCATCTCGAAAATCTCGCGCCGCTGAGCTTCGCTAATGTCCACGGCAAGCTCGCACACGCGAAAATCCTCGAGGTTAGCGCGCTCAGATCGGGTGATTGCGAGCGAATGGTGGGGAATCATGCCACGCATGAAAGCGGTGTCATCGACGGTGGCCTGGCTTCGGTCGAGAAGCGTCCCGCCTCCAAGCAGCAGGAGGCTCACAACAACGACAGCGATATTTGCTTTGACGTTCTTGTACATGTTCAACATCCACGCCAGCATGACCAGGCCCATGGCCCCACCCATGGTGATCGCCATGAAGATACGGCTCTGACTAAAGCGGACGTGGCTCAATTCCCACGAGGCGACGAACATGACTGCGTACATGACGACCATGCCGGTAAGAATCATCGCCGCGAATCGGAGGTACGTTTTTGTTTCGTTGGAGGAGGAGGAGTGCTCTTTCTTTGTCTTATCGGTGGACGGCATTAATCCAGCTCCTTCTGACCCACGCACGTCGGTTTCGGGCTTTCCACCATAATATGTGTGTAGCATCACACACGCAGGTCAGGGCGGCCCTCACCTTCGAGCAAATCAGAACCCCAGGTGTCGAGATGGGCTGTGGGCGTCGATATGGGCTTTGGCGCTCAATGTGTCGACTATCGAGCCATTCCGTCCCAGTCAGTCGGCGGTTTCCTCATGGTGCGCCCCAGCAGATCCGTCATCCACGTCAGCGCCTCATTCAGGCTGTCGCGGACGATGTTGGCCGGTGTCTCCGACGCGGGCTCCTGTAGGCGGCTGGAGACCAGCCCATAGGCCGCCCCATAATCATTGCCAGGTGCTGTCTCGCCTGTGGATCCGTAAGAGCGAGCTCGTCGCCGAGTCGGGCACTGACGCTGTCCCACACTGTCCACAGGACGTCCCGACCATAGGGGCCAAAAGAGGCGTGCTCGTGGCTGAGCCGGAAGATTGTCCCGAGCATGTCCGGTACTCCATGTTCCAGCAGGTGGTGGACGATGGAGGGCATGCGGCGATGAATGCGAACAGCATGCCCACCACCATGACCATTGTCGAATCTGTGCCGAGGCGTGCCGCGGCAGGGACCGAGCCCGCACGACGGTGGCCGACCACATCGCCTCCAGTGCCGCCCACGCCCGTCGCAGACTCTCGGATCATGTGCCCGCCTGAGCTCCCGGCCGGGGAATCGCCGATTCAGTTCCGCGTCGACGAGCGGAATGACGTCGACTCGTTGACGAGGAGGGTGTTGCCCGCCTCGATCAGCCACGGTGAGTCGATCTCAACGCGCGAGACCTCGCTGCCGCGCACGACGACCCGCGTGAGGTCGCACGAGACGAATCGTGTGCCCGCAAAGCTCGCGTCGCGGAAGGTCTGCCGCTCAAAGGAATGCTGGCTGTTCATGCCGCCATCGTCCCACAGGGGTGGCTCGATCCGAGCTGAGAGGAGGGCAGTGAAGGCCCACCGCCTTCCTCTCGCTGCTGGCCTCCCGCGCCCGAACTCGTAGGACCCAAGCCCTCAGTCGTCGGCCCCTGAACCGGGACCGGTCTCAGCGGGTGCCGCGGCTGCTACGCCGCGCCGCCAAACGGGCTCAACGGCGGCGAGCTCCTCGTCGGATGCGACGCGGAAGGGGGCAGTCGCAGGTGCGGGCGGGGCCTGGCGGCCCTGTCCGCGGGTGGCTCGCAGACTGAGGGCGATCGAGACTCCGATGATCGTCGCAACGACGGCGAGCGAGATTGTTGTCGGGATGTAGAAGAGGTCCACTTTGAGCATCATCTTGATGCCGACCCAGATGAGGACGAGGGCGAGGCCCGTCCTCAGGTAGATGAAACGGTGGATGAGGTCGGCGAGGAGAAAGTACATGGCGCGCAGGCCGAGGATCGCGAACGCGTTCGCCGTGAACACGAGGAAGGGCTCGCTCGTGACCGCGAAGATCGCGGGGATGGAGTCGACGGCGAAGATGATGTCGGTGACCTCGACGAGGACGAGCACGGCCAGCAACGGGGTTGCGACGATAACGCCTGCCCGGCGGACGAGGAAGCGCTGCCCGTAGAAGGTATCGGTCATGGGGAACCACTTCCTGAACAGCACAAGCGCGCGGGACTTCTCGGGGTCGAGCTGCTCGTTACGCTGTCGGATCATTCGGTAGCCGGTCACCAGGAGGAACGCCGCGAAGAGATAGAGCACCCAGGTGAAGTTGGCGATGAGCAGGGCGCCGAGGGCGATGAAGATGCCGCGGAACACGAGTGCGCCGAGCACCCCGAGGAAGAGGACGCGATGCTGATATTCGCGCGGGACCGCGAAGTAGCTGAAGATGATCGCCCAGACGAAAACGTTGTCGACTGCCAGCGACTTCTCAATGAGGTAGCCCGCGAAGTACTGCTGGCCGAATTCTGCGCCGTAGGCGGACCAGATGATGACGCCGAAGGCAACACCGAACGCGACCCAGACAGCCGACCAGAGTGCGGCCTCTCGCACGCTGATGACATGGGCGCGGCGGAGTGCAATCAGGTCGACAGCGAGCATGACGAGGATGGAGCCGATGACGGCCGCCCAGACCCACAGTGATACAACCATTGGAAAACCTTCCGATCGATTCGATCGGAGGTCTCTCCCGGCCCATGGAGCTCGCCCGCCGGAGAAACAGATACCTCGCGTCGGGCGCAAGAGTCAATTCCTCTCCAGCTCCGTGCGCCTCCCGCACCCCGCAGGGGAGCAGGTCGGGTGCGTCCCGGCTGCTCAGCGGCCGTCGGGCTTCAGCAGGGTCCTCATCCACGTGAGGGCTTCGTCCAAACTCTCACGGACGATGGCAGCGGGGACCGCGCCAGGTGCCGGATCCTGGAGGCGGCTGGAGACGAGCCCGTAGGCGGCGCCCATGATCATCGCCAGGCGCTGGCTCTCGGGATCGTTGACGGCGAGCTCCTCGCGGAGCCGGTTGCTCACGCTGTCCCACACGGTCCAGAGGACGTCCCTGCCGTAGGGACCGAACGAGGCGTGCTCGCGGCTCAGGCGGAAGATTGTTCCGAGCATGTCGGGCATGCCGCCCGCGAGCAGGTGACGCACGACGGAGGTCACCGCGGTGAGCGTGTCGCCGTCCTCAGGGGGGACCCAGCTGGCGAGCTGCTCGCGAACCAGGTCGACGGGACGGGCCGCCACCGCCTCCTCCTTGTTCGCGAAATAGTTTGAGAACGTTCTGCGCGAGACAGGGATTGCTGACGTGATGTCGTCGACTGTGACCTGATCGAAGCCCCTTGCGAGCACCAGCTCATAGGCGGTGCTCGCAAGGGCGCGGCGCGTAGCCTCGCGTTTGGCTTCTCTCAGGCCGGGCTTCATCGGAATGATTTTACCGGACCGTGTCGAGTTCCCGTTGGCGGTTGTGGGAAGGCTCAGCGGGGTCGTCGTCATCCTTGTCGAGCTTTGACCCTTCGACATCGAGGTTGGGCAGGATCCGGTCGAGCCACGCCGGCAGCCACCAGGCGGCACGGCCGGCGACGCTGATGACAGCGGGCATGAGAGTCATCCGCACGAGGAAGGCATCCATGAGAATGCCGACGGCAAGTGAAAACCCGAACTGACGAACCATGATGTCGTCGGTGAGGATGAAAACTCCGAAGACGGAAACCATGATGATGGCGGCGGCAACGACGACTCGGCTGGAGTGAACGAAGCCGGTAATGACAGCTTCCCTCGGTTCTGCCCCGCGCACGCGGGCTTCACGGATCGACGTGCCGATAAAGAGCTGGTAGTCCATCGCGAGCCCGTAGAGGATCCCGGCCGCCATAATCGGCAGGAAGCTCAGCACGGTCCCGGGCTGGTCCACCCCGGCAATCCATCCGAGATCGGCGGTTCCGAACACGGCTGTCGTCAACCCGAAAGTGGCGCCGATCGTCAGCAGGAACCCAGCGGTGGCTGCGAACGGGATGACAAGAGAGCGGAACACGAGTGTGAGAACGATGAAGGACAGGCCCGCGACCACAGTGAGGTAGACGGGAATCGCATCGGCGAGCCGTTCCGACAGGTCAATGTTGATCGCTGTCAAACCCGTCACCCCGACATCCTCCGCGCCGACGATCGCGCCGGGCTCACGGAGCGTGTTGACGAGAAGCTCGGTGTCCTCCGACATTGGGCCACTCTCCGGGGTCACTTCGTACATCTCCACCGTACGATCGTCATTCATCCCACGAAGCGCAGCGTTCGCGACGCCGTCGATCGTGCCAAGGTCCGCTAGGGTCGCGTCGATCCGGTCGAGATCAGGATCGCCAGCGGTCCGCTCAACAGCGACAAGGAGCGGGCCGTTCGCACCCTCGCCCAGCGCCTCGGCCGTCAGATCACTGTTGATGCGCTCCGGTGATCCCGCAGACGAAGCCGCCCCCGAGGGCATGCCAAGTCGCATATCGCTCGCGGGAACCGTGAGTAGCCCGAGAACGAGAGCGACACCGAGAACGGTGAGCCAGGGCCGAGCCGTCGTGGCTTGCGCCCACCGCCTGCTCGGTCGGGGCCTGGATGTATCACGGGCTGCCGCACGCGTGCGAAGTCTAGCGCTGACGATCCTCTCACCGATAAGGCCGAGAAGGGCAGGCAACGCGGTGATGGAAATGAGGACCGCGATTGTCACTGTCGCGGCCGCGGCGAGCGCCATCGTCGAGACAAAGGTGATGTCGAGGACAAGGAGGCCAAGAAGGGCGATGACAACGGTGAGGCCGGCGAACACGACTGCGGACCCTGACGTACCGACCGCGCGTTTCGTCGCATCATGAGCACTCATGCCACCGAGGATGAGGGAGCGCTGCCGGTGGAGGATGAAGAGCGCATAGTCGATGCCGACTGCGAGGCCAAGCATGAGGGCAAGGACAGGCGTTGTCGACGTCATCGGATAGAACTCCGACAGGCCGAACGCGCCGCCGACACCGATCGCGACACCGACGAGGGCGGTGAGGATCGGAAGTCCGGCCGCGATGAGCGAGCCCAGGGTGATGACAAGGACGATCGCGGCGACGAGCACACCAACTGCCTCATGTCCGCCAATTGGAGGCTCGATGGGAAGAAGGGAAGAGCTTGGACTTGCGATGAGACCAGCAGAGTCAACCTCAGATTCGACCAGGCTGACGATATCCTCCGTCACCCCGCCCGGCAGATCATCGAGCTGCGCGACAAGTTGGAGAGAATACACAGCAATCGTTCCGTCATCGCTCAACGTCACTCCGGGGACTGCCTCACCGTCGTGGATAAGCGGCTCACCCGCCGGTGCGATCCCGCGCTGAAGCGCCTCGAGCTCTGTTGTCATCGCCACGACGCGCTCGCGGACCGCCGCGTTGACATCCGCAACCGGGTCGCTCGAGCTGGTGAGCATCTCCACGGTTGCGGGATCCATCGCCTCGTGCAACATCGCGGCCGCCTCGGGGCTCTCGGCGATCATAGACTCCAGTGAAGTCATGAGTTGCGAGATCTGTTCGAGCTTCGCCTCGGGTGCGGCGGTCTGAGCTGCCTCGAACTCGGCCCGCATGGCCGCCACCTGATCGAGCTGGCTGGCGAGTTGGCTCTCCAGATCTGAGAGGGAGTCAGGCATCGAGGCGCCGTTGGGTGCCTGCCCGCCCATCTTCTCCGCCTGCCACGGCTCGAGCGCCGGTGGGTTGCCTGCGCGAAGTGCGTCGATCTGATCGACCACGGTTGAGTGGCGTTCTGTCAGCGTTTCCTCGAGCGCGCCAAGGCCCTGACCGACCTGCTCGAGCTGGGTATCCATCAGCCCGGCGGCTTCAACGTAGGCCTTGTCCGCAACAGTCGCCTCAAGGTCGGCCATCTGCTTCGCCTTCATTGCCGCCCGATCGACGGTGTGCTCGTTGCTTTCCACCTCGCGAACGGTGCGGGCGATAAGAGCCTGATCGTCCCCGCTGAGAACCCGGCCGTCCGCTGCGTTGAACACGATGGAGCCCTGGGTGCCAGCAGCTTCCGGCATCGTCCGCTGAATCTCATCGAGCACCTCCTGGGCAGGAGTGCCGTCAACTTTGATGCTCGTCTCAATCTTCGTGTCGGCCGTGACGATGAGGCCGATCGTGCCAGCGAGAACGAGTAACCAGGCGGTGAGAACGAGGAGCGGTCTCCTGAAAGAGAATCCGCCGAGGCGGGCGAGCAGTCTGGACATAGGAAGCCTTTCCACGAAGTGACGTCGCAAGTGAAACACACTAATTGCCCAATGCGCAAACTTACGCAATAGGCAGAAATAGATCTGTTGTCACGTGGCGCCGATGTCCTGTGCCCGGCGGGTGACGTTGCGGGTGCATGCCAGCAGCTCACCGCGTAGATTGTTTTTGCACGTGCGGGGAGGGGCTGTCCATGGAGAAACTTGTTCGGGTCGAGCCTGGTCGCGGCGGCATCACCCGCCAGCGTAAGGGGCGCGGCTTCACCTACGTGTCGGCCAACGGCAGGAGGGTCGGATCGACACGCATCCTCTCGCGAATCGAATCTCTCGTTATCCCACCCGCATGGGACGACGTATGGATCGCCTCTCAGCCGAACGGTCACATCCAGGCCACCGGAGTTGATGAAGCAGGGCGGCGGCAATACCTTTATCACCCGAAGTGGCGGGAGATGAGGGACAGCGAGAAGTTCACGCGCTCGCTCTCATTCGGTCAGAACTTGCCAACCATCCGCCGGGCAGTGACCCGTGACCTCAAGCAGACAGAGGATGGACGAACGCGCGCATTGGCAGCGGCTGTTCGCCTCATCGACCGAGTTGGACTGCGGGTGGGTGGTCAAGAGTACGCGGACGAGAACGGCTCCTTTGGCGCCTCCACTTTGCAAAGGCGACACGTGACTCTAGAGGGCGATACTGTCCACCTGCGGTTCAAGGGAAAATCAGCCGGTGATTGGGATGTCGTCCTCAATGATGACCTGCTGCTTGTCTTTTTCGAGGCGATACCGAAAAGTCCACGCAGTGCCCCCGCCATCTGTTACCCCATCGTCTCGGGGCGTCGCAAAGAATGGCATGGGGTATCGGCAACAGACATCAACGGCTACATCGGTGACATCGCTGGCCCGCATTTTACCGCGAAGGATTTTCGGACATGGCAGGGAACTGTCATCGCGGCTCGATCGCTCGCGCAGGCATTCAAGAGAGGCTTGACCGCGCCTGAAGCCCAGCGTGCCGCGATCAAAGAGGCGTCGGTGCAGCTCCACAACACGCCCACCGTTGCCCGGGATGCGTATGTTAACCCGCGGATTTTCGAGTTGTTCGAGCGGGGCCGCGTGGCCGATCTCAAGAGACAGCCGGACCAGGCAGTGGTCCGGCTTCTCACACAAAGCTAAGGGTCTCAGTCGACGGCGCGGGTGAGCTCGGAGACGAGATGGTTGGTCATCCCCTGACCCACCGCCGCCATGTCGAGTCTCGTGTTGAGGGTGTCGCCGTCGAGGCGGTACTCGCGAATCATCGAGTCAACCGTCTTCGCCGTCCCCGAGTTGAGCACACGGGAATGCAACTCAATGACGACCCCGCTATCGGTCTCCGTGACCGTTCCCTCCGCCATCTCCGACTGGCCCGTGGGCAGGGCGATGACGAACTCGATGATGCCGGGGGCGGGGTGACGCAGGTATCCGGTCTCGATATGCATGGGCTGTCCAGTCGGCGACCACGTGCGCTGCTGGTAGGCGAGGAATGGTTTCCCGACGTTCGTGAACGTCAGCTCTTCGGTGTAGCTAAACGTCTTGATCGTTGGATATTGACCGGTCGCGGGTCCCCGCCACGCGCCGATGAGGCCCGCAAGGGGGGCCAGTTGTTCGTGAAGTTCCATAACTCCACTCTATGATCGAAGGGGAGCGTGTGGGCTGGAACCGGTGGAACCGTGTGCTTATGCGAGCGGCTCCGTCGGTTCTGACGGGAGGACGATGTCGTCGCGGCCCGTGAGCTTGAGTCCTCGCAACGTGACCACCATCTCGCCAGTCACATCGAGCGGGTCATCCCACGTGAATGACCACCCGTGAGAGACCAAGTCCATCGTGCAGGCCCTGCCCGTGTCCACCGGATCGAAATCGATCTCAATCCGTTCCCCGTCCGTCCACGCCTCCGTCGGCACCGCATAGCAACCTTCGGTGCTCGAGCCCTGCGTGTAAACGTGGAACGTCTCGCCCGGGGTTTCCCAGGTGACGACCGCCGGCTGATTCGACATGTCAAGTCCGATGTCGGTGCTGAGCTCTTCAGGCTTTGCCGTCTGCCCGGAGTCTCGTGCGGCGTCAGTCGTGTCGCCGTCCGAGGGCTCGTCCGTACCGTCAGTCGGCTTTTCTGTCATTTCGTCCGATGTGGGTGCCCGTGATGTGTGGGTGTCCCGATAATCCCTCACGTTGTTTTCTGAGCACGCTCCGAGGAGCATGGCTGTGGCCGCAAGTCCAGCTGCGACAACTTTCGTCTTCTTCATGCTGTCCTCATCCTTCCGGCACGGGTTATGGTGACACAGATTATCAGTCTCGCCCGAGAAAAGTCAGGGAAGCGCTCCACGAGAGCTCACCGCCTAGGGAAACACGCCCGACAAACATGGCCGAGTGGGGGATTCGCGCAGGGGCGTCGGTGGTGCGCTCACGCGGCCACTTATCCGGATCTGTTCGTCAGAAAGCGAGCCGTCCGGAGACAGTAAGCGGGCGGCTCGTCACAAGCGCGCTTCGCCGTCACTATCCGTGACCTCAGTGTCCGATTCTGTCTTCGTCGGAGAGAGACGTGCTCACTGGTAAAACATGCGTTGGGGCCAGCCGTCTGGCTGACCCCAACGTCATCCCACCGCGGTGGTTAGAAAGATCCGGGTGGGTCGCTCGCAGGGAACGAGTCCTCCCCCCAGAGGTCGACGATATCGTCGGCGAGCTGGTGGAGCCTGGCTCGTTCCTCTTCGAGGGCGATGGCCTTTGCCTCGTCGTCGGCGACGTCCGATGCATCTGCCGAACCTGATTCGGGCTCGTATTTGTTGGTGGATTTGATAACGAAATCGGCTGGATCAGTGCCCATCATCCTCACTCCTCATGTCGCTCATCTCCTCGAGAGCGTTCATCGGAGAACGTCGGCACGTCATCCCTGAACGCCCTATGTCGAGCATACTCGTGAACCTCGTCCAGCGCTCTGAGCTGCTCCCACGCATCCTCCTGCAGGCTGGCGAACATGTGGGGGTCAAGCCCGAGGTCGTGGGCGTTGTCGTGTAAGGCCTGCCAGCTGCCGAGCTTGCCGATGACGGCACTGCGCATAAGCTCCGTCTCGAGGACGAGCGTCATCGGGGAGCGAGTCAGCACGCGGTTGTTCATCTTCAACCGGCCAACGTGTTCACCGACCCAGGCGGCGGCCTGCCGGTGGACCTTCTGCTTGAAGCCGAGATCATGGATGATCTGCTCAAGAAGCGCGCGCTCGCGACGGATTTTGTCGGCCACCTGCGAGATCTGCGTATAGACCGGGGTGTCGACGAAGTCTTTCTCCATTCGCTCGATCCGCTCGGTGCCTGCGGTCGCGCCGGTGAGGTGATCCGACAGGTATAGCTCAACGAGGTCCTTTGTCACCCGGTCGGAGATCTTGTCCGCGTCCCGGCCGAACTCGCCCTGCAGAGGATCAGCCCGCGTCTCCTCATCGCCGCTGGGACCCTCCTCGGAGGCGCCTGCGCCGATGGGGGACCGCAATCCCGGCACGGTCGCATGGTCGCGGTCACGAGGGCGCAGCGGAACAGAGGCACTGCCTTCGCCCCTTATCATCGCGTCGACGAGCTCGCGCAATGCATCGGCTGCTGAATGGGTGGGTTGCCAGCCAAGCTCGCTCTTTGCGCGACTGTTGTCCATCATTGGCACCGAGAGAGCCATGTCGATCCATCCCTCGTCCATCTCCACGACGTGCGTCTTGTGGCCACCTGCCAGAGCCGCCCTGACGAGGCCAGCGGGCAGGTGGACGTATCGTCCGCGACCAACGATGTCGGCGAGATTCTGCGGGGTGAGGATATCGTCGGCACAGATGTTGAACGCCCCCGGAGCACGATTGACCGCTGCAAGCGCATACGCTTCGCCAACGTCGTCGGCATGGACTGCCTGAACGCCGGTCAGGCCCTTCGGCAGGGGAAGCACCGGCGGGGTGAACTTGTCGAGCGCCTGAACGGGAAGTCGGGTGCTGAGAAAGTAGCGTTGAATCTCCGATGCTGCGGCCGCTTGAAAGATAAGGGCGGGACGGACGCGGGTGACGATGACGTGCGGATACGCTGCCGAGAAGTCGTCGAGGACCCGCTCCTGAGCGGCCTTGTCGACGCTGTAGTGAGAGGTCTCGATACCGTCGGTCGGCCAGCTCTCATCGCGCATTGCCTGTTCCGGATCCGGAGAGTATGCGCCGACAGATGATGCGACGATGAGGTGGGTAACGCCAGCCTCGGCGGCGGCCTGTGCGACGTGAGCGGTGCCGTGGACGTTGACTCGGCGTAAGAGGTCTCGCTCCTCGTTGGGTTGGATGAGCCAGGCGAGATGGATAACCGTGTCAACGCCGCCAAAAGCCTCCCGCAACTTATCGAGCGCCTCCCCCTCATCTACGGACGCTCCGATGTCGATAGACGCCCACTCGCACCCCGTGTACGGCTCCGCATCCATGTCCGGCATGCGGCGGGCAATGCCGAGGATCGAGTCGACCTCACCCTTCTTCTTCAGCGCCCTGAGCACCGCTGTGCCAGCGTTCCCGGTTGCTCCTACGACTGCGACTCTCATCTTTCTCCTTTTGACGTTCGAGGAATCGTTACGTTAACCAGCGCGTCTGGGAATACCTGCACATACCTCTGGGCCTCCTCTGCACGATGACGAACGTTAACGATCACGATTCCTCCCCGGCTGGGGCGGGGGAGGGGGACATAGCGGAGTCCGCCGAGCGTGATTTCATGCGCTCGACGACCAACGTCGTTGAATAGTCCGGCACGTAGTCGAGGATCTTCACCTGCCCGCCATAACGTTTAACGACGTCAGTTTCTTTCAGCATCTCCGGCGTGTAGTCTCCGCCCTTGACGTAGATATCGGGCTGCAGTCGCTCGATGAGAGGGATCGGGGTATCGGTGGAGAAGTAGGTGACGTAGTCGACGCACGATAGCGCAGCCACGACGCCCGCTCGATCAACGAGCGTGTTGATCGGCCGTTCTGGCCCCTTGAGGCGCCGCACCGAATCATCATCGTTAAGAGCGACGACGAGAACATCGCCCAGTTGCTTCGCCTTGTTGAGCGAATAGGTGTGGCCCCGATGAAGTACATCGAAACAACCGTTCGTCATGACGATCCGCCGGCCTGCCCGCCTGTCAGCACCGACCTTTGCGAGCAACTCATCCTGCGACAGCGGAGCATCGAACGCTCCGAGATGAGCGACAAGGTCCTCCACGCGGCACAGGGCCGTGCCGGGCCGGTGCACAACGACATCGGCCGCGGCCTGAGCGAAGTCGAGCGCGGTCGTCAACGGTAGCCCAGCGGCACGGGCGACCGTCAGCCCGGCGACGAACGTGTCGCCCGCGCCGGACGCCTGTCGTTCGGTCGCTGGCCGTGCCCAGGACCTATGGACGATTCCGGACTCGTCGAGCAGGACTGCGCCATCCCGATCGAGAGTGACGATGGGGGTGGCAGTGCCCAGGGCTCGCGTCAGCTCAGCTGCGCTCGCTGCGACCGTCGCCACGCGGTCAGGCCCGTCGCCGAGACGTCGCCCGAGCGTTTTCTCTGTCTCGACCGCGTTGGGGGTCGAGATGTCGGGACGGATCCGCGCCCATCGTTCCGGTTCGTGAGAGTCGACGATCGTGAGCGGCCGATCGACCGCGGCAAGACTGTCCGGAAGAGCGCTACTCAACGGCGAATCGTAATCGCAGATAACGACAGCATCGCTACCCTCGAGGCTCGCAAGAGCCTGCTCGACGAACGCCGTGACAGCCTCTTCGCCGTGGTCGCGTGCGGCCCTGTCGAGCCGGCAGATAATTTGATCCCCCGCGACGATCCGAGTCTTGCTTGTCGTTTGAACGTCGGCGCGGACGAGAAGAAGGCGTGTATCGACGCCCTCCGCTTCGAGCAGACGAGTGAGGGTTTCGCCCTCCCGGTCCTTCCCTACCACGCTGACGATCCGGACACGGGCACCGAGCGAGGCAAGGTTCATCGCGGTGTTCGCGGCCCCTCCCGGCATGAGGGTGCGGCGGGATTGGTCGATGACGGGGGCGGGAGCCTCCCGCGCGAGCCGCCTGCTACTGCCGTACACCCAGACATCGAGGATGGCGTCTCCGATGACGGTGATGGTGGGAGCCTGATCGGCGATGATGAGTGGCAGGTCGGGCGAAAGACTCTGCCGTCCTGAAAGGGAGCGTGCGGTCTGCTTTTCTGATGCAGTCATGATCGCCCTGCCTCAATATGAACGACGCTCGTGCGCGTCATCTCGTCCAACAGCTCCGGGCCGTACCCGAAGCCCTGTCCGCTCTCTGCGTGCGGCTGGGCAGATCCTCCGGGTGCTCCGCCGAAAACTCCGTTAATTTTCAGGGTCCCAACGTGGAGTCGGGCCGCTGACTGCAGGGCGTGTTCGATGCGGGTCGTGAGAACCGTTGCCGCCAGCCCGTAGCGGCCAGCAGCACCGAGAGCGAGACCCTCCTCAAAAGAATCGACCACCGTGATCGCGGCGACCGGGCCGAATGTCTCCTCCGCCATGACGGCCATATCCTCCTCGCACTGGACGAGGACCGTTGCAGGATAGTGGGCGCCGGGGCCGGTAGGGATCTCTGCGCCCGTGAGCGCCCTCGCGCCCGCGCTGATCGCGGCAGCAACATGCCCGTGAACGTGGTCCCGATGTGACACATCAACGAGCGGTTGCCCCGGGGAGCTGTTGAGTCGCGTCGCCTCTGTGACGAGTGCGTCAATGAAGGGCTCGGCGACGTCGTGATGAACGTAGATCCGCTCCACCGATGTGCAAATCTGGCCTGCATTCGCGAAGCACCCCAGCGCTGCCTGGCCCGCTGCCCACTGTGGGTCGACGTCCCGGTCGACGATAAGCGGGTCGTTCCCACCATTCTCCCGAATGACGTGCGCACCGGTTCGAGCCGCCTCTAACGTAATCGCCTTGCCCGTCGCTGTTGACCCGACGTGCGCGATGACATCGATGGCGCTTCTCGTCAACTCGACGCCGACCTGCGGGCCGCCGGTGAGGGTGATGTGGACGTCTGCTGGAAGGACCGCTGATAGCACCTCGCCCAGGTAAATACCGAGATGAGGGTTTCGTTCGCTCGGCTTATGAATGACGGTGTTACCGGTGACGAGTGCCGCCCCGATGAGCCCCATCGCTACCGCGACCGGATCGTTCCACGGGGTGAGGGCGACAGCGACACCCCGAGGCCGGGTCATGGTGTAGTCGGCGGCGTAGAGCTCGCCGCGCAGGCTGTGGCCCCGATGGAGGGGGCCGAGTTCTGCGTATTGCCGCAGCGTCGAAATGCCGGCGTCAACGCCACCGCGGGAATCCTCGAGAGTCTTTCCCGTCTCGCGGTGATTGAGGTCAGCAAGGCGCTCTTTCTCGCGCTCGAGTGCATCCGCCATGGCATGGAGATATCGGCCCCGCTCCTGCGCTGACGTCTGCGCCCATGACTCTTGCGCATGACGAGCCGCAGCGACGGCGGCGGCAACCTCCGCAGGTCCGGCACTCCGCACCGTGCCCACGTCCTCCCCGTTTGATGGACAGACTATTGTAAGACTCTGGTCACCGAAAGTTGTTGACATTCGTGCTCCTTCGGGGGTGTACGGAATGGAGTAGTTCATGGTGTTTGTCGGTCAGGCCGGTGAAAAATTCTCCGGCGTTGAGCACATCGTCGTTCTTCGCGCGGCGGGAATCGGCGATCTCATGTTCGCTATGCCGGCGATCGAGGCACTCGCGGCCGCCTACCCGGATGCTTCGCTCACCCTTATCGGTAGCCCGGCGGGTAGCGCCCTTCTTGAGGGGCGACCAGGGCCGGTTGATGAGGTCATCATCCCGCCGTTCGCCGAGGGTATCCGTCCAGGCCCCGAGGATCGGAGCGAGCTTGAGCTCTTCTTTGAGCGCATGAGGCAGAGGCGTGTCGACCTTGCGGTCCAGCTGCATGGCGGGGGACGGTTCTCCAACCCATTCCTCCTCAGGCTGGGAGCCCGTCATACGGTCGGGACCCGCACCGACGATGCGGTGCCGCTGGAGCGCACCCTGCCCTACGTCTATTACCAGAGCGAGATGATGAGGAGTCTCGAAGTAGTTGGGCTTGCTGGCGCCCCAGCCGTCACACTCGAGGCTCGTCTCACCGTGACCGAGCCCGAGCGTGCGGCCGCAGAAAAGTTTCGGGATCCAGGCCGGGCCAGGCTCCTGACAATCCACCCCGGCGCGACCGACCCCCGTCGTCGCTACGACAGCTTCGGAGAAGTAGCGGCTCGAGCTGTGTCCGACGGTTGGCAGGTTCTTGTCGTCGGCGACGAATCCGATCGTGAGGCTGCGGATGAGATCGTCGCCGCCGCAGACAACACGAGCCCCGGCTCCGCCACGTCGCTGGCCGGCACATTGTCGCTGCCGGAACTGCTGGGTGTCCTCTCGATCAGCAATGTCATGGCAGGCACGGACAGCGGGCCTCGCCACCTGGCCATGGCGGTGGGCACGCCGACCGTTGGGCTGTTCTGGGTCGGCAACGTCATAACGGCAGGACCCCTTGGTCGCGGTCAGCACCGCATCCACATGTCGTGGGTGACACGTTGCCCGGTGTGCGGCGTTGATGTGACTCAGGTGGGGTGGACGGCAGATCGATGCGAGCATGATCCCTCCTATCTCGCACATATTGACCCCGCTACTGTGTACGCGGATGTTATGAATGTGGCGGTCTAAGTAGCGGCGATGAGCCGCAATGATCGAGGGGACACTTTAAGGCCAGGAGTCTTCGTCCTCGTGGGCAATGAGGATTTCCCGGACTTCGACCCCCGGAGGTTGAGTGAGGGCAAAGATGATGGCGTCGGCAACCCTGGCCGGGTCATTGAGCCGCGAATCGTCTTTTGGCATGAAGCGTTCAGTGCGACCATCGAAGAAGCGGGTCTTCATCCCTCCCGGGATAACGTTTGTGACCCCAACACTTCCTGCGGTCTCGGCGGCAAGGGCCTGACTGAACCCGCGAACACCGAACTTCGACGCGCAGTAGGCGGTGGCGCCGCCAGCTCCTTTGAGGGCGAGCGTCGATGAGACCGTTATGACGCGACCACCGGACCGCTTGAGGTGTGGCAGGGCCGCACGCACCGCATAGACAGTCCCAAGAAGATTGACGCTAAGTACCTCATCCCACTGGGCTGGGGAGACCTCGTCGAGGTCCCCCGGCCGGTCGATGCCAGCGGCGGTGATGATTCCGTCAATGCCGCGATGGGCGGCGACCTCGGAGATGACACGGTCAACCTCGTCGGCATTCCGAACATCGACCTCGTAGCACGTGTAGTCGAGGGCAGCGACCGTGTTGCGGTCGAGAACAATCGGGGTTCCCCCAGCAGCGGCGACGGCGTCGGCACATGCGAGGCCGAGGCCCGAGCCGCCACCGGTGATGAGGATGGTTCGTGAGTCAAGTTTCATCAGTGTTTCCCTTCGACGGGCGGACGCGGTGGATGCTAGTCAGAGCTGAGTGCGACGGACGCGGAGGTCCTCACCGGCGCCCCGCATCCACACCTGGCGGGCGCGGGCTTCGTCCACTCGTGCAGCGAGGCTCAACCTCAACTCGTCGTCTCGTAGCGCACGGTCCCTCCTGCGTGCGCGTTCAATCCGATCGAACTCGACGAAATCATCGATCGGGTCGGACCACGTGGCCGCGGCGCCATTGTCGGCACACAGCTTGAGGAAGACTTGCTCCGTGTCGCGAGCGACCTGCGGCCACGCGTAGCGCTCACGGGCACGCTCGATGCCGTGCTTGCCGAGTTCCTCGGCAAGGTCTGGGTTGTCGAGCAGAAGCGCGGCCGCGGTCGCGACCGCTTCCGGTGAATGCGGGGGTACGTGAAGGCCGGTCAGCCCGTCAACGACCGTGTCGGCAAGGCCGCCGACCTTCGCTGCGACAACCGGCACCCCGCATGCCATTGCCTCGAGGGGAACGATCCCAAACGGCTCGTACCAGGGAGTGCACGCGACGAGAGAGGCGCTACGGAAGACGGAGGGCATGTCGGCACGCGGAACGTGGCCTCGTAAGACAACACGGTCGGAGACACCCAGCTCACTCGCCACGTCCATGAGCCTCATGGCCTCCGTGTCGCTACTGAGATCGCCCGACGAACCGCCGCCAATGATATGGAGCTCAACGTCGTCGTAACCGCGGCGGGCAAGATGCGCCAGTGCGCTGATGCCGATGTCCATACCCTTACGGGCGACGAGCCGACCGACGGAGACGATGCGCCGAGTACCGTACGTCTCCTCAGGTGCAACGTCGGGGCGGAACAGTCGCAGGTCAACTCCGCACGGAACGACGGAGGTCTTGGCCGTATCGATCCCCATCGCTTCCAGCTCTCTCACTTCATCGTTGCAGGTGGCGATGATGTGGGTTGAGTCGAATCCGACCTGCGGCTCGAGGTGAACGCGGTCGGGTGGGCTCGTGTCGAGCACGCCCTGATGGCGGCGCTTCACCGTGCCGAGTGCATGGAAGGTGTGGACGAGCGGGACGCTGTCAAGACCGGCCGCTTTGAGAGCCTCTCGGCCTGCGAGACCTGACATCCAGAAATGGGTATGAACGACGTCTGGAATCGTGTCGGGATGCTGGCCCCAGTAGGACGCCATGCCACGCCCCAGCGCGGGCATGAAGGGCAGCATGTCATCCTTCGAGATGACCTTGGGTGGTCCCGCCTCGACGTGGACAACCTTCACCCGATCGGCGAAGTCGACTGTTTCCGGAAGCTCGGTGCTGTCGCGCCGGGTGAACACTGTGACGTCGTGGCCTCGTTCCCCGAGGGACTGAGCGAGGGCGGCAACGTGGACATTCTGTCCCCCGGCGTCAACACCGCCAAGCGTCGCCAGAGGGCTTGCATGCTCCGATACCATTGAGATTTTCATGATCGTCCGCCTTTCATAGCTGCCGCCGGCGTAGCCGGCATATCGAGTTGCGGTGATGTGAGGACTCCTGTGAGCACCCGGTCCCAGTCAGTCAGGAAGCGGTCAAGGCCGTATCGGTCGAGCGCGGCCGCTCGAGCCGCCTCACCCATGCGTCGCGCCTCGACAGGATCTGCGATGAGCCTGTGTGCGGCGTCGTAGAGTTCCATGAGGCTCGTCGAGATAATTCCCGCCTCGGGCGGCACTGCTCGTACAGCTTCGGTTGCCGCGAGCGCGACGATTGGCATCCCGAGATGCATGGCCTCAAGGAGGGAAAGACCGAGCGAGGTCCACCGCACGGGGTGAATGTAGGCCCGCCGCCTCGCCATTTCGCGATGGAGGGCGTCCCTGCCGAGGTCGCCGACTGACGTGATGCGAGCGCTACTCAGTCCGAGAGCATCGGCAACGCCGTCCCCCAACATTCCGAACACGTCGACAGGCGCAGCAACCGTGAAACCTGGGAGAAGGTCTGTGCCGGTCACTCGCCATCGTCGGACCGGTTCGTTCGTTACAAACGCGAGGCGTTCGAGTTCCCCCGTGTAGAGGTAGCCGGGGTCTCGGATGCCGTGTTCGACGACAGTCGTTGGAGCATCGCCGTTGTCCCACATGAGTTCGTTGAAGTGGGTGACATGGACGATGGGGATGTCGGCTTGTCCAGCCAGAGGATGAACGGTGTTCGGCACATCTCCCTTAGGCGTGTTGTGCTCGACAAACACGGCAGGTACATCATGGCCGAGCCGACGGCCGAGATACCGGGTTGCCTCCTCGAGTTCTTCGGGACGCTGGAGGACGACAACATCAACCCCTTCGTTTCGTAATCGGTCCGGATGAACGTCGCGAACCGAGTCGGGCCACTCGCGGCCCGCTCGGCCGAGGCCCCAGGGGCCTCCCTCCGGTAGCGCCGGAAGAAGATACTCGTGCGAGCCATGGACGAATGCGTCGGTCCACGAGCCGTGGACGTGCCAGAGAAGGATTCTCATACGATGCCCTTTCGAGTCAGCGGTTCGATGCCCGGATGCGAGGTGAGCGACGGGTTTGGTGAAGTGGCCTCTGCGGACGGTGGCACACCACCTGTTTCAATGAGCCGCATCGCGGCTTCCAGGACTTCCCGAGGGCTGACAGAGGCGAGGCAGGGATGGCCCGGCACCGGGCACTCGCGGGCACGGCTGCCCCGGCACGCGGCCGTCTGATCGCCAAGCAGTTCGATGGGGACTCCGTAGGGTGCCCACCTGATCGGCGGAATGACAGGAGAGTACAGGCTGACGACAGGCGTGCCGACTGCGGCGGCCAGGTGGGCGGGCCCCGTGTTTCCGGAGATGACGACGGAGGCATTGGCGAGTACGTCCGCGGTTTCTCGTAGGTCAAGCGCACCTCCGAGGTCGATGCCGGTCGTACCAGCGACGGTGGCGGTCAATTGCTTCTCGCCGCGACCTCCGGTCACGACGACGGTGAAACCCTCCGATGAGAGGAGATCAACCGCGGCGGCGCTGTGGCCGGGCGGCCACATGCGGGCGGGTACCGCGGCGCCAGGATGGAGCACGATGTACGGGTGATCCGGACCAAACTCCTTTCCCGTCCCCTTCTGGGTCGCGTCGTGGCCGGGAGTGCCGAAGAACGCACCCGTCGGATCAACGATTTTCATTCGTCCGTCGTCGCTCTCCGGAAGCGAATACCCGGCCGCCTTCGCGATCGTGAGAGCGCGGACGACCTCGGGTTGGTCCTCCGGGAAGTCTTCGCCAGGTTTGAGACGTACATCGAGTAGCGAGCCAGCGAAGTCGACGGAGGCGGCGGTGATCCGGTGGACCCCGGCAAGCCGGAGCACGAGAGCAAGCGGCAGTGGCGACTGGTGGAACGACGTGAAGATGATCGCCTCGTCGAAGTTGGCGGATTCAACGAAGGAGAGCAGAGAGTTGATCCCGTCCTGTGTAACGGCGGGTGAGGGCACGATTGTCCACGGACTTTTCCATACATGAATGTGTGAGACCCCGGGTAAGAGATCTGCAGCGGGCTTGCCCTGCGGGCCGCAGAGAAGCGTGACGTCGGCGTCAGTAGCGACGGCGCGGATGGCGGGACCGGTGACGAGGATGTCACCGAGGCTGTCGAGCCGGGCCGCGAGCACTTTTGTCATCGTGCACCGCCCACACGAATAGCTCCCAGTGCGACATCGACAGCCTCTCCAATCGACTGGCACACGGTTTCGGCAGCATCGATCTCCTCCTGGCGGGTGACCCTGGTTGGAACGAGGATGCCCCGGGCGCCAGCGGCCTGTGCTGCCTCCATGTCCGCCCCGATGTCGCCGATGAAGACAATGCGGCACGGGTCGATGTCGAGGGATTCTGCAGCGGACAGGAGCATGCCCGGCATGGGCTTCCTGCAGGGGCAACCATGGGTTTCGGAGTGGGGGCACATCCGCCAAAGAGTGAAGGGTCCAAGGATATCGTCAACCCGGGCGTTGACGGCAGCGACCTGTTCTGACGTGATGCGGCCGAGCGCGATGCCGGACTGGTTGGTGATGACGCCGACCGGAATTCCCAGGGCACGCACGCGATCTACGGCTGCCCGTGCGCCAGGAACAGGAACAACCCGATCGGGATCACCGTTGTACGGCACGTCGACAATGAGGGTATCGTCACGATCGAATAGGACGGCCTGCGGGAGGAACCCATGAGCGCCCCGATCATTCTCACCCTCCGGGCTCTCAAGCTCGGCGATCTCCTCGTCGCGGTTCCGGCTCTTCGCGGGTTGCGGCGTAGCAGGCCCCACCACAGGTTCATCCTCGCCAGCCCTATCGGGTTGAAGCCGGTTGTTGACCTCATTGAGCCGACGATTGAAATCCTCCCAACTGACGGCCTCCACGCGTCCCTCGCGATCGGTGAGGACATTGACATCGCCGTCAACCTCCACGGAAAGGGGCCCCAGAGTCATGCCCTGCTTGATGAGCTTGATTCCACAGTGAAGATCGGTTTCGCGGCCGACGGGTGGGACGGCCCGGAGTGGGTCGATGACGTGCACGAGCGTGAGCGGTGGGTTCACCTGCTGAGGTCGTTCGGCATGGAGGCTGACGCTATGGATCTCCGGCTGCCGCGCCCCGATCGCGACGTCACGCGCTTTGGGGCGGAACCCGGAGTCGCCGTTGTTCACGTTGGTGCGGCTCACGGTAGCCGTCTGTGGCCCGTCGACCGTTTCGCCCGCGTTGCGGAATACCTTGCCACGGCCGGCAGGCGAGTGGTGCTCACTGGTAGCCAAGCTGAACGGCCGCGTGCTCTCACCGTGAGAAACCTCGTAGAAGAAGCTTTCAGGGGCAGGGTTGATGTCGTCGCGGGTCAGACGGACCTGCTCGACCTTGCCGCGATCATTGCCGATGCTGGCGTTGTCGTCTCGGCGGATACCGGCGTCGCACACCTCGCCTCCGCCTATGGGACACCGTCTGTCGTTCTCTTCGGCCCTTCGACTCCCGAGCGGTGGGGGCCGCCGCCTGGACCCCACCGGGTTTTGACCGTCGCACACCTGCGTCGAGGTGACCTGTTTGCCGACGATCCTGACCCCGCGCTTCTCGCGGTCGACACGTGCGACGTCACTCGTGCGTTGCACAGCCTCATGTAGTCTCATCGCCGCCTCTCTTACTCGTGGTCAGCGGAGTCGGTGACGCCGCGCTGAACCGTGCCCAACAGGTGTGTCGTGGCTCATATTCGCCCCCGACCTGCAGGTTTGCAACCGGAGGGACTCCCGAGGTTGATGTCGGACTCGACAGCGGCTGATGTATATGTCACACTTCTCGCCACTTTCTCTCAGCAGCATCGTTCGAAAGCCTCCCAGGAGCTTCCGAGCCCTGGGAGGCGATGAGCGGAGCCGCCTATGCTTGAAGTCGAGAGGAGATAGCTGATGAACGAACACCTGACAGTTCTGCCCGATGGTGGGTGGGAGAGAGTGCTGTGTATCGTCGCCCACCCCGATGACATGGAATACGGCGCATCGGCCGCCGTGTCTGCATGGACGGCCCGAGGCATCGAGGTCATCTACGTCCTGCTGACCGCTGGTGAAGCTGGCATGGCTGAGCCGCCGGAAATCGTGGCGCCACTGCGCCGAGCTGAACAGGAGGCGGCCTGCGCCGCCGTCGACGTCAGCGAGCTTCATATCCTCGGGCATCCCGACGGCATGCTCGTCGCCGATCTCGAGCTCCGGCGTGACATCGCGAAGCTCGTACGAGAGCTTCGACCTGATGCTGTCCTCACCGCCAACTTTGACTTCGAGGCGTACGGGGGCCTCAACCAAGCCGACCATCGCGCCGCCGGCATCGCCGTCATCGACGGTGTGCGCGATGCGAGTAACCCGTGGGTTTTCCGTGAGCTCGGCAGGGATGGTCTGCGAGCGTGGAAGACGAAGGCGATCCTCGTCGCTGGACATCCGGAACCGAACTACGCAGTCCCGGTGAGCCAGGTCGACGTTGATCGTGCCGTCCAGTCCCTTGAATGCCACAAGGCGTACCTCGAGCACATCGGCGACCATCCCGAGCCGTCTGTTTTCATTTCCGAGATCCTTGCCGAAGGTGGCCGCACTTCCGGCACCGACCATGCCGTTGTTTTCAAGGTCTACGACCTCGGGGGATTGGGCGACTGAGCCAGTCCGCACCGCTGGCTGTCGACACTGCGTTCATCACTGAGCGACGAAGCAGCGGCGCGGGTGACGGGAAAACTTATCGATGAGTGCGCTCGGGCGCGCGGACAGGGAGCTGATGTGGAGTTCACGACGGCACATACGGTTGAAGAGTTGAAGAAGAACGTTGACGAGGTCAAGCGAAGGATCGCGGCCGCCGCTGCTCGAGCCGGTCGAGACCCGAAGGAGATCCGCCTCCTGCCCGTATCGAAGACCGTCTCGGAGGACCGGATTCGGGGCGCCATTGCTGCCGGATGTACACGATTGGGCGAGAACAAGGTCCAGGAGGCGAAACGCAAGCACGCCGCCCTGATCGACACGGGGGTTGAGTGGTCAATTATTGGCCACCTTCAAAGGAACAAGGCGAAAGACGTTGCCGCTTTCGCACGCGAGTTCCATGCCCTTGACTCCCTCCGCGTCGCTGAGGCTCTCGACAGGCGACTTCAGTCCGCTGGTCGCAGTCTCGAGGTCTACGTCCAGGTCAACACCTCAGGTGAGGAGTCGAAGTACGGCATTGAACCGGACGAGCTACCAGGCCTCCTCACTGCTTTGCGGCCCTTCGATGCCCTCAATGTTCGCGGTCTTATGACCCTCGCGATCTTCACGACCGATGAGGAGGCAGTGCGCCGCTGCTTCCAGCTTCTGCGGCGGCTGCGAGATGATGCGCGAGACCGAGACCCCGACCTCATCGGACTCGGAGAGCTCTCGATGGGAATGTCGGGTGACTTCGAGATCGCCATTGAAGAGGGCGCTGACGTGGTTCGTGTGGGGCAATCGATCTTCGGAGCTCGCCCCACCCCCGACAGCGATTACTGGCCCACCCCGCAGGCCAGCGGCCACTCGTGAGGGCGTACCCTTCCACGGGACATGACCAAGCGAGGGGAGTGCGACAGGACGTTACGCGGCACCCCCTTGCAGTGAACAGTCGTGCGCAGAACACCTGCATTGTCGTCACCGCCATTCCGCGTCAAACGCACCCGAACACCCGAGGTGGCGAACGGCACCGTCCTCGAGACATTCCGTGCTCGCTGCCCCACGCGGCGAGAAGATGTGAAACTGTCATGCTCGCACGTCGGGCTGGCCGATAGTACTGTGAGAGGGGACACGTCGAAAGCGTGTCGTGATTGCGCGAGCCATCGCACACCCTGACAACAACGAGGTAGTCATGTCACAAGCAAAAAAGATCATGAATGATCCCGAGAATCTCGTCGATGAGACTCTCGATGGGTTGGTCGCCATCTCCAACGGACTACTCACCCGCGAACCAGGTTCTCGAGTGGTTCGCTCGACGAAGATCGAACAAGGCAAAGTCGGCCTCCTGGTCGGCGGCGGCTCGGGCCACGAGCCGATGTATGGAGCGTTCGTTGGCCCAGGCCTCGCGAACGCCTCAGTTTCGGGTGACATCTTCGCTGCCCCCGCACCACAGCACGTCCAAGAGGCCATCGAAGCGGCAGACGCCGGAGCCGGCGTCCTCATCGTGTACGGCAACTATGCCGGCGATGTCATGAACTTCGACATGGGCGCTGAGATGGCGGAGGACGACAGCGACGTCGAGTCGAAGACGGTCCTCGTCCGCGACGATGTCGCGACTGATGACTACGACGGACGTCGCGGCATAGGCGGTGCCTTCTATGTCGTTAAGGCTGCCGGAGCCGCCTGCGCGAAGGGGCTCTCCCTCGAGGAGGCCGCAGAGGTCACCGAACGCGTCCAATACAACACGCGCACGATCGGCGTTGCCGTCCGCGCCGGCATCCTGCCCGACACCGGCAAACGCACCTTCGAGCTTGGCGACGACGAGATGGAGATCGGCCTCGGCATGCACGGCGAGGTCGGTGTCGAACGGTCGAAGATGATGACCGCCGATGCGGTGGCGAAGAAGATGGTCGACATGGTCGCCGATGACCTGCCGTTCGAATCAGGTGACAGGGTCGCCGTCTACATCAACAACCTCGGTGCGACAACACAGATGGAGCTCCTCATCGTCTACCGCAAGGTCGCCGAACTGTTGAAGGACCGCGGACTTAAGGTTGAGCGCACCGATATCGGCGCCCACTTCACCTCGCAGGACATGGCTGGTTTCTCGCTCACACTCCTCAAGCTGACCGACGAGATCATCGAACTCATCGACGCACCCTGCGAGTCCGTTCCGTTCACACAGGGCTGAAGCATGGCAGACGAAGTCAACGCTGAACAGCTCCGCCAGATCCTGTCGGACGCATGCCAGGCGATCGTCGACGCTCGTGAAGAGCTTGGCGCCGCCGACCGCGCCACGGGCGATGGTGACCACGGCACCGGTATGGCCCGCGGGTTCGGTGCCGCACTCGCCGCTCTCAAAGACGCTGACCTGCCGACCGTCGGTGACGCCTTCAAAACGGTGGGCATGGCAGTTCTCAACACAAGCGGCGGAGCCTCCGGTGCGGTGTTCGGGACGATGTTCCGCGCACCCGCTAAGGGCCTCTCGAGCCAGGTGTTGGACGATGCTGGCTTTGCTGAAGCACTCGAGGTCTCGGCCGAGAAGGTCCGTGCCCGCGGCAAAGCAGAACCGGGTCAGAAGACCATGCTTGACGCCTTGATCCCAGCCGCCGAGGCCGCACGCGCGGCGGTCGGGCAGGGCCTGCCGGTAGCTGCCCGCGCAGCAGCCGACGCCGCAGAACGCGGCTCTGAGGCGACGAAGGACATGGTCGCCAAGGTTGGCAAAGCGAAGTCACTGGGAGAGCGGAGCCTCGGCCACCGCGATCCTGGCTCGATCTCGGTCACGATCCTCCTCAACGCGATTGCGGACGGGATCGAGACCGCATAATCCTGCCGCGCGCATCACGAAGGGATGAGTGTCGCGGCAGATCAGTAGGGGCAGGTCAAATGACCTGCCCCTACCCCCTGGGCGAGGTATGTGATTCCACCTCGCCCAATTGCTTGTTATTCCGATTCCGCCTTCTCATCTTCCAGGATGCGCCTCGTCTTCTGGATGGAGGAGACGATGTGGCCGGTAGCGGCGGTCTCGAGGTCATCGACCATGTTTCTGAGGAGCCCGGGGATCATGGCTGAGTTCTGGCCGTAGAAGTGCACCTCGTAGACAACCTCGTCGAGCATGTCAGCGACTGACTGTGGCTGGTGGACGACGCGAACCTCGCCGTCGCTGTTTGCCATGTACGGGCTCGGTTCAACGACGGTGACGAGGTATCGGAAGATCCGGTGGAGTTCTTGGACAGCTTGAACCGCAGTTGCAGGATCGTTGACGCCGGGGGAGAGCGCCCGATCAGCAATGTCGACGAGCTGTCGCAGCCCGAAAGCGATGTCCTGATGCCGTTCTCTCTCAGTGCGCAACTCGAAGGCGGCGTGAATCTGCCGCAGGTCGGACTCACTCGGCTCGTCCTCCCACCAGATGCTGAGGAGAGGCTGACCGGCAACGAGATAGTCTCCGACGGTCCGGTCGATCGTCATGACTGCATCGTGGCGATCCGCCCATGCCATGAGCTTGCGGTAGTTGATCCACACGAGTGAGCCATGGCCCTCTACTGTGACATGCGTTCTCGGGTCGCCCGGGCGTGGCGACCATCCCGGTCCCTGAATCGGCCCCGCGTCCTCCACCGAAACCGGATAGAGACGCTTGGCAAGTCGCATGGTTTCCTCACCGATCTCTGATATCGCCCGCGACACCTGCATCGATGACGTAATGAGGTGGATGAAAGCGAGGAAGAGACCGACACATCCGAGGACGAGCAGGAATGAGAGCGTAACGGAAGCACGCGGCACGAAGGCAACGATGTCCTCGTCCTCACTCAAGACGGATCGAAGGACCGTCAGCGAGTAAATGAACGTGCCGAGGAAGATGCCGAGAGTTGCCTGGACAACCCTGCTGGCGAGAAATCCGGAGAGCATGCGGGGACTGAACTGGCTGCTGACAAGCTGGAGCACGACGAGCGTGATCGAGAACGTCAAGCCTGTTACCGAGATCGTCGAGGAAGCGATCGTGCCCAGGACTTCCCGAGCCGCATCGGGTCCGCCCTCGAAGACGAACGGAAATGGTTCCCCGAGCGCCCGCTCCCACCGGGGTAGCAAAGAGCCGGCAACGATCGCGGCGAGAACGCTTGCCGCAGGGATCGCCCAGAAGCGCGACCACAGCAAACCCCAGCGGGTCCTTCTCGGAATATCGGGAATGGATCCCCGGATTCGGCGCGTTTCCTCGTTCACGTCACTCATGAACTGATTCTGTCACCCGATGCGAGCGGGATGTCGAGAAACAACGCCACTGCCTCGGGCGTCAGCGTTGCACAGTGGCGACGCGTCAGCGGCGAGGTTCGATGAGCACCTTGAGGTGCTCGCCGCCCCTGGCGGCCTCAAAAGCCTGATCGGCCTCCTCGAGGGGAAACGTGGCGGTGATAAGTGGAGCGAAAAGTTCTGGCTGGGCAGCGAGCAGGTCGAGTGCCTCCGCGTTGTCCGCATTCGTGTTCGCCGTTGAGCCGGTGACGACGAGCTCGCCGTAATGTATGAGATTCGCGTCGAGCGGGATCTCACCCTTCCCGGAGGGCAAGCCAGCAAAGAAGTTGATCCGGGCGCCCTTCGCGGCCGAATGTAGAGTATCAGTGAACACCTGCCCGACAGGTGTCGCCACTATGATCGCGTCCGCACCGGCGCCACCCGTGAGGTCCTTGACCTGCTCAGGCAGGGCGCGCTCGCGCGGATTGATCGTGTGATCAGCACCCAGCTGTTCGGCAATGGACCTGCGATGAGGTGATGTCTGGCTGACGATGACTTTCCCGACTCCGCGATGCTTGGCGACAAGGAGAGCGATGAGGCCGATGGGACCCGCCCCGCAGATGAGAAGCGTGTCATCTGGCGTGATGGTGAGGGGACGCAGACCGCGCACGACTGCGGCGATCGGTTCTGTCAGGGAAGCGATCGCCAGATCAAGACCCTCTGGCACAACCATAACATTGCCGTTCGTCACGGCGGGGGCGGGGATGAGGAGCTGGGTCGCGAACCCGCCATCAAACGTCAGGCCGACGGACTCGTAGTTCTCACAGAGGTTGCCCAATCCGCGGCGACACGGCCGACACGTCCCGCAGGCAATATTGGGAGCAACGGCGACAGGCGTGCCCGGAGCGAAGCGTTCATTGCCGCTTCGGTTTTCTGCAACGACGCCAACTGTTTCATGGCCAGGGATTCGCATCGTACCAGGGGGATAGAAACGATGCTCGCCGCGTGCGATCTTCAGGTCTGTCCCACAGATTCCAGCGGCGGCAACATCGATGAGGAGCTCGCCCTCCTGTGGCCGGGGATCGTCGCGTTCGACGACTCGCATGATTCCATCGCTCTGGTGTTCGTATGCAAGCATGTCCCGAGCCTACCTGCCGGACCACACCGAAAAGCGAATGGCCGTCGGACACTCCACATCACCTTCTCCTAGCTCGTTGTCTGAATGACGTCGGCCGCCCGCTCGATTCCAGTCCGCTCCTCCTTGTCGAGTCTGGAGCGGACTGGGCAGAGTAGCGATCGCTTCAAAGGCGCGAAAGCTGGGACGCGACGCTCATCATCTGTCTCAGACCTGTCTATTCGCAGGCGATCCCGTCGCGGTCGCCGTCCATCGCAATGCGATAGCCCGGCTCGCCTTCATAGAGCGGCGCCACTCCGGCGGCTCGCGCCTCCGTACAATTTGCGTAGTACACATCTTCAGGAGCGGCGGGTGCGGGCGCGGGTTGCGGTTCACCTTGCTCCGGTGATGCTGGCACGGCCTGAACCGGAACGTGGGCGTCCGACTCTGGGATCGTCTGGTCGGGACAGTCTGCGAGGATGCGGAGAATGGCATCCTTCTCAGCTGACGTGACCCAGAGCCCGTACTTCGCTTTCACCCCGACCTGGCGTGCGACGTAGTCGCATCGGAACGGCTTGTTGCTCGGTAGCCATGTCGCGGCATCGCCAGCGCCCTTCTGGGAGTTGCTGCGGCCGTCGACTGCGAGGAGGTTGAGAGGATCGTTGGCGAACAGCTCTCGGTCGCCAGCAGACATGTGCTGGGCGCCCTTTTGCCAGGCGTCAGACAGGGCCACGACATGATCGATTGGAATCTCCGAGGAAGTGTCCTGGCCGCGTTGGAAACTTATTGTCTCGCCCGTGTAGGGACTAACGAGGGTTCCGGTGAGAACGACGCAATCTCGCGTGCCGGGCTTGTACGTCTTGTTCGTGAGGTCTCGATCAAGAATGTCGTTGCGAGTATCGCACCCGTTCCGATCAGTATCGGCCCAACGCTGCCCGAACTGGTCACGATCGTAACCCGTATTCGGTGCGCGGCCCTTGACCTCAAGAGTGAGGACGACTTCGGCCGCCAACTCGCCCTCGGTGTCCCCAGTAGCCGTGTTCGGTCCGGGATCCTGGGAAACGCGAGCTGATTCGGTCTCGGCGGGGGAGGGTTCTTCCGTGGCTTCGACGGTTGGTGGTTCCGGATCCTCGGTCGGTTCCGTTTCGACGACTGCCGCCGTCGTCTCCTCAATCGCGTCCGGCGTCTCAGCTTCGTCATCAAAGAACAGGGGCCCGGCGCCAATGACGAGAAGAGCTCCCAGGATCCACATCAACTTCTTCACGTCATGTCCCCAGTTCCAAAAGAGCGCGACTTTTCACCACCTTCAACTTACTGGGAAGAGCGGACGGAACATGGCCGGTCCGCACACAATCGGCGCGGGTGGTTTTCGTCAGGTGAGGGGCGTGCGAGTCTTCAGCGACCACATCCGCAGGCCGAGCTGGATGTCGAGAGAGCGCGGAGTCTCCTGCCAGTCGGGGCCGATGAGTTCCGCGATTCGAAGCAGTCTCTGGCGGACAGTGTTCTCATGGACAACGAGATTCTGCGCGGTCGCTTTGATGTTCTCGCGTTTCTCCGTGTAGACCCACGCCGTGCGCGTGAGCTCCGTGCCGTGCCGAGCATCGTAGGCGATGAGATCCTCGATCTCGGTCAGCGGAGAGTATGCGTGAGGGTCGTCCCGTTGGGCGGCGAGAATGACTCCGAGTGAGCCGAGGTTGTCAGCTCTGTAGATGCGGTGGGAAAGCCCAAGTGCCTGGAGGGCGGCCATGGCGGTGAGCGCCAAGCCATGTGCGGGGGCGAAATCCGCATCGGCGGCGACATCGCCGCCGATGGCACACTGTATCTGCCGTTTCCTTGTGTGCGCGTGCTTGACGAGACTCTGCAGGACCCGCTCTGCCGATCCTCTCGGAAGGAGAAGGCAGACATGGTCGTGATGTTCGACAGCCAGGAGCTGGTGACCGCTGATTCCGTTTTCCTTCGTACTCAAAGCGAAGGCTTCTCGCAGTGTTCTGTCGAGATGGGTGCTCGCCGCATTCCCTGTTCGAACGACCGCCACTGAGGCCGGGCCGTTCAGCAGGAGAGACTCAAGCCTGCGGGTTCCCGAAGAGGTCAGGCGCCTGTTTTGAAGGAGATCATCGATGAGGGCCTGATCACGCTGTCGCTCTTCGCCTCGTTGAGTGCGTTCGAAGAGAGTGAGGATGCTGAGGAAGACAGCTGTCCGTGTCACTCGGGGTAGGAGCTGATCTGGCACCGCTTCGAAGACAACAACGGAGCCCACGTGCTCGGAGTTCGATGTGGCGGCGGCAGCGGTCAAGCCATTGCGGATGACGGGGCGGCCGGACGTGTAGGCCAGTCGACTGATCTCCGCGGCAAACGACGGCAGGTCGGGGCTTGAGTGCACCCGGCCTCGTGCGACGAGTGATCCGTCGGAATCGAGAATCGCGAGATCCGTCCCCAGCGCTTTCGCGGCTGTGTGCGCAAAATGATCGAGCCCCTTTCTTTGGGCGAGACTTTCGCTGAGGAGAGCGTCGAGATCGACGACAGTCTGAAGGGCTTGCAGGCGCTCAGCACTGTCATCAAAGCTCACCCTGAGGCCCGCCAGCGCCGCCCTGACCTCCCGGAATCTGCGGGACTGGTCGAGGGCGACAGCAGTGTGGTGGGCGATCGTTGTTACCGTGTCGACAATTGTCGGGGAGAAGACACCGGGATGGCGGTTGGCGATGAGGAGCGCGCCATGGAGGGCGCCATGAACCATGATCGGGACGCCGAGGATCGAGCGGACTCCCTCCTTCCGGACCGTCTCATCGATATCGTCGAGGTGGATGATGTCCTGGTCGACGAGGTAATCGGCCGTCTGCACAGTTCCGTGACCGACTGCGGCCTTTCCGAGCACTCCGCTGCCGAGTGGCATGCGAATGTGGCGGTACTCGTCCGTCCGTACCCCCGTGGAGTACTGGATAAACGTCTCTTTGGCGTCGTTGAACGAAATGTAGGCGAGATCGGACCGAGTCAGCTCCCGCGTGAGTGACGTGATCCGGTCAAGGACCATGTCGATGTCATGATTAGCCGCCATGAGTGAGGCGATCTCGGTCACTGCTTCGAGCACTCGATTGCGATGTTCAAGCCACGCGATCCGAGTGGAGAAGTCTCTACTGTCCATACCGAAAGAGTGTAGTTTCCCCCATGGAGTGTGTGCCAGTTCACGGTTATTGTCGGGGCTATGGTTCGCTATCTGCGACCTTGGACCCGAGAGGATCACCATGAAGCTACATTTCTTATCGACAGGAATCATGGAGTGCGACCACACGTGGCTCCTGCTCCAGGCTGGCAATACGATCAAGGACCGCCATCACAAGCACGAACCTGCAGCCTGGGGAGAGTGCCCGACCCATGCCATTCTCATCGAAACCGAGGAGGGCAAGATTCTGTGGGACACCGGTGTGCCGCGTGACTGGGAGTCGCGCTGGGCTCCGACAGGGTTTCATGACTTCTTCCCAGTGCAAGAGGAGCCGTCTGGCCCGGGCTTCCTTGACTCTGCGCTGGCTGACCTCGAGCTCACTCCGGACGACATCGACATTCTTGTCCTGTCACACCTCCACTTCGATCACGCGGCGAACGCCAAGATGTTTGACAACGGCAAGACCCGAATTCTTGTCCAGGCGGATGAGATCGAGGGTGTTAAGACAATCGATGGTCCGTTCAAGGGCGCCCACCTTGTCTCCGATTTTGATGGGCTCAACATGGAGGCCGTCCACGGCGACGAAGAGATCGTTCCTGGGGTCTCCGTCATCTTCACCCCGGGCCACACCTGGGGCACGATGAGCCTGCGCGTCGACCTGCCGAATGACGGAACCAAAATCTTCACCTCGGACGCCGTCTACATGGGCGCGTCCTGGGGCCCGCCTCCGATCGGTGCCGGCATCGTCTGGGATTCCGTGGGCTGGCTTGAATCCGTCGAGAAGCTCCGCCGCATCGCAGAGGAGACGGGCGCCGAGGTCATCTTCGGCCATGACGCCGAACAGCGGAAATCGATGAAGATCGCGCCGAACGGCCACTACAGCTAGATGTGATGTCCAGGCAGGTTGTTCAGTCTGCTGATGGGCGTGGCCCTGATTGCGGAGTGGTGCCTGTGGTGATTATAGAAGTGCAGCCATCCGGGAAGCGCGTCCCGCCGCTCGGTCTCTGAGGTGTA
>NZ_JACFAK010000006.1 GCF_014118685.1 Flaviflexus huanghaiensis | reverse complement strand
TAGCGTGGACCATGAAGGCCTCCTGGTATGTGAAGCGGTTTCTTAGACAGCTCCACTTCACAACAGGAGGCCTTCGCCCTTCAACAGATCACACAGGATTCCCATAACAACGTCCCTGGACATCACAGCTAGGCGTCTCGAAGGTCTCAGTGGATACTGTGTACCCAATGACATCAATGTGGATGTTGTCACGATAAGCGGAACTCTTCTGTCCGATCGACCGTCTAACGTTAATGTGGTACGGGATTGGACGTTGATGTCCACTATATGATCTGAACGCGAATGAAAGCTCTTGGTGCGCTGTGAATCGACTTCTGCTGTTGGGGCTAGCCGCCCTCCTGGCGTTGCCTGTCTTCTCTGGTCCCCTCCCGGCGGTTGCTGCCCCGGGGTCCGGCAACACCTACTACTTCAAGAATTCACTGGCGGGAGGGAACGCCGATCTTGTCGTCCGTTACGGTCGGGTCCAGGACGAGGTGTTCGTCGGCGATTGGAATGGCGACCGCATCGATACCCTCGCGGTCAGGCGGGGCAACCGCTTCATTGTGAACAATGCGGTCAGTGGCGGAGAAGTGCCGATCGAGTTCACCTTCGGCCGGCCTGGAGATGCGATCTACGTCGGTGACTGGGACGGCGATGGATATGACACGTTCGCGGTCCGCCGCGGCAACAGGTTCGAGCTTCGTCGTGATTTGCTTGGCGCTGCAGGCACCGATGTCATCCACTATGGTCGCGCGGGTGATTCTGTTGTTGTCGGGGACTGGGACGGAAACGGCACCGACACGATCACCGTGCGCCGCGGCAACTCGTACTACATCGTCAATTCGAACAAGAGTGGCTGGGCTGACAGGGTCGTCCACTATGGTCGGGCTGCCGACGGCGTCCTTGTCGGCGATTGGGACAACGACGGCAAGGACAGCCTCGCAGTCATTCGTGGCATTCGGTTCTACGTCCGCAACTCGCTCACATCCGGCATCGCCGACTACGAGTTTGACTACGGCCGGCGCGGGGACCAAGTATTCCTCGGTGACTGGGATGGGAATGGGACCGATACGTTCATGGTCCGAAGAAACGACAATGCAAAGCCGACCCTTCCCCAAAACAACCAGCACCGCGGAATGAAGGCCCCGCCAGAGATTCAACGGAACACGGCGTCAAAGCCGCCCGCCAATCTTGGATTCCCCGTTGGAGAGGGCGATGAGATTGGTCCTGGCTGGGCACTGAACTCCATCAATGCCACTGCTTTCTCGAAGTCACCGCTCGTCACGTCCGCACGGGCAGATAATGGTGATGAGATCCAGACAGTTGCCTACTACGACCCGCAGGCGAACCTCGTCATCGCTCGCAAGAACCTCACGCGGGGGACTGAGTGGGAGCGCCACATCACCCAGTACTCCGGCCAAGTCCTCGACGGGCACAACTCCATTTCTCTCGCTGTCGACGGCGACGGCTACCTCCACGTGTCGTGGGGTATGCACGGGCAGCCGATGCAATATGCGCGATCACTCGCGCCGTGGTCGATGTTCCTCGGTCCGATTGAGCCGCTCACGGGCCGTCAGGAGAACCGAGTCACGTACCCCGAGTTTCATCAGCAGTCCAACGGCAATCTCTTCATGCTGTATCGCTCGGGACTCTCCGGCGACGGCAATCTCGTCGTCAACCACTACAACACGTCCACGCGGCGATGGACGCAGGTTCAGTCGAACCTCATCGATGGACTCAGCCAAAGGAAATCCCCGTATTGGCAGGCCGCAGTCGACTCGCAGGACCGCCTCCATGTCTCATGGAACTGGCGCTCAACTCCTGACGTCTACACGAACCACGACTTCATGTACGCACGGTCGACCGACGCGACTGGCACAAGATGGGAGAAGTCGACGGGTGAGCCATACGCGATGCCGATCACCGCAGAACAAGCGGAGCTCATTGTCCCTATCCCGCAGGGTAGCGAGCTGATGAACCAGACGGCGATGGCGGTTGATGAAGCGAATAACCCGTATATCGTCTCCTACTGGCGGCCTGAACCCGATGAACCGATTCAGTACATGATCATGTATCTGAGCGAGGGTGAATGGAAGGTCCACAACACCGGGCTGAGGCAGACAGATTTCACGCATTACACTCCCGGCAGCAAACTTGCGATCATGGGGCGGCCGAAGATCCTCGTGACCGGCTCTGGCTCAGATGCGATTATCCACCTCATCGTTCGCGACAAGGACTTCTTCGGAAGCGCGGCTACTCTGCTCAGCTCGCGCGTGGGTAGCGAACGGTGGTCTTCCCTCGCCTTGACGGACGATTCCCTCCGGTACTGGGAACCGGTCTTCGACATCGCGCGCTGGCAGAGATCCGGTCAGCTCGATATCCTCGTCGCCCGAACAGGCGGAATCCGGTCGACGGTAGGGAATTACCCGCCCGAGAACTTCTACGTGCTACGGGTACCGCAGGACTATCTCGCCCTTGTGGCTGACGAAGGTCCGGGCGCTGGGGATGACGGAGACGGAGATAGCCCCGTCGATGATCCAGAGATCGACGAGGATGTCACTGTGCCGACAGTTCCGCCGGCCGATGAGAGCACTGACGGCTGCAACGGGGTTGAGGGCGAAAACGAGACCTGTGCCGATCCCGACGTGCTGCCGAGCGAACCGGCCGAGGAACTCCCCGACGCCGGAAAACCTGATGTCCCCAAGGGCCCGTCGGGGAGGGGAGATGAAGGTGAGGACGAGATTGCGAGCGGCGAGTGATGGAGCTACGAGTAGCAGCGTTGTCGCGGTACCGACTCGCCAGCAATCACAGTAGCGACACGAACGGCGGCCAGAGGAGTAGCCGACACCGGTCATTGAAAGGTCGCCACCTGTTCGCTAGCGAACAGGTTGGCAAGCCGGGGCGATAGAACGTCGATCATGGCGCATAAGCGTGAGCTTGTCGTCGATGCGGACTCCTCTGTTCCTTCCTCGTAACGCCCGCGACCGGGTCCCTGTTGAGCTCGACGGATATACGCGTTCGAAATCGATCGAGAGTCAGATCCGTCCCGGGGGGCTGGCCGACGCTCGGTCGATGCAGGTGAGTAGGCGTGTCTTACTTTTTAGTGCCTTTGAGTCGCATCGATCGTGCGAGCTCCGCGCCGTGTGGAGGTGCTGAGACGGGTAAATGGACTGCGGCCGTCGCCTTTGGAAGGGACGAGGCGGTTCTCACGTGGTGCCCCCAGCAGGACTCGAACCTGCAACCTACGGATTAGAAGGCCGTTGCTCTATCCATTGAGCTATGGAGGCATGGGCTTGCGCCCGTTAAATCTTAGCGCACCGACGAGGATACAGTGGTCCACCAACCTGAGCGACTTTGCGATAAGAATAGGGGTGTGAGTTCCTCCTATGCCGCGTCCAGACTTGCCCGCCTCGTTGTCGACACCCTCGAGGCGCTCGAGAACGTCTCCTTTCCTCTAGCAGTGCCCGGCATCAACGAGCTCACAGACTCGCACCGTGCACTCCAAACCCAGCTCTCGACACGACTTCTGCCGCACCTTCTCCAGGACGCGGTACCCGCGATCGTCGTTTTCGGTGGTTCATCAGGGGCAGGGAAATCGACGATCCTCAACTCGCTCCTTCGCGAAGACGTATCGGAAGCGTCTGTCATCCGGCCCACGACGAAGACCCCTGTTCTCGCGTTTCATCCAGACGATGACATGGCAATGACGGACTCCATGCTGCTCGATATGTGTGACGTCATTGTGACCGAGAACGCGATTCCGGGCATCGCCCTCATTGATGCGCCGGATTTGGATTCGATCGAGGATGAGAACCGGGTTTTGTCCCAAAAGCTCCTCAATGCCGCAGATCTGTGGATTTTCGTCACGACCGCTGCACGCTACGGCGATCACATCGCATGGTCAGCCCTCACCGAGGCATTCGACCGTGGGATGACGACGGCCGTTGTCCTCAACCGGGTCCCCGAACGCGCAAAGTCGCCCGTCCGGACCGATCTGTTGAAGCGCATGGCCGAATCCGGCATGGGCCAGTCGCCGCTGTTCATCATGGATGACGCCGGTCCGATCGAGGGTCTCCTCGACCCGTCGGCCATTGCCGAGCTCCGATCGTGGCTTGAACTTATGCGCTCGACGCGAGCGTCACAGTCGCTCGTTGCACGGACCTCGCGAGCCCTCATGCCAGCGATCCGCAGGGAGCTTCTCGATCTTGCCGACGCAGCATCGGCCCAAAGCGATGCAGCGCAGAGCCTCCGTGAGTCCGCCTCGCAAGCAGGAGTCGAGCCGGCTGCAGGGATGATGACGGCGATCGATGTTGGACGACTCGCAGCGGGTGCCCCTACAACGCAGTGGCTGTCGCTCGCGTCCACTGGCGGCCCGCTGTCCTCGCTCGCAGGCGGCCGGGACCTTCTCTTCCCCAACCGAACGCTCGCGAGGAGGGATCGGGCGGCGGCGGAGATTGCCGATGCGATCGATGACGCTTTACGAATTGCCCTGACCCAGGCGCTGATCGACACTCGTGACCGGGCAGATTTTGGCTGGTCCATGTCGTATGTCGACACGAGCGCTATCCGCGTCGGCATCGACATCGCAGCCGCTGTCGAGAAAGCGATCGACGACTGGCATCGGGATTCCTACTCCGCCGCGGGCCGCGTCAAGGGTCCTATCGCGAAGAAGGTCTCTCAGCAGGGACTCGCTGACCTGTTGCGTGCGGCAGCAGGCGGCATCCCGGGCGTTCAGTCAGCTCTGACGAAGGGTGGTGCGGAAGGCGGTGTCGCCCGTGTGCAACGAGCGTTGCGTCAGCGCTCTCAAGAGGCGATCGACTCGGTCGTTGCCGCGTATGTTGTCATCATCGACGATCTGAAGTTGCCCGATAGCTCGGTCCTCCGAATCCGGGCGAGAGAACTTGTCGATGCGGTATGGGAGAAGTGATGAACGACGTCAGTGCAGAAGTCGAGGCGCGCCGGGAGGCGCTGGAGAGCGCGATTGAACAGAGCGCCGGTTACCTTGAGCCGTTCCGACTCGCGAGGGCGACCGATGACCTCCGGGCGGTGAAGCACCGGATGGAGCTGGGCATGGACCTCACGGTTGTCGCTCTCGTCGGTGGCACTGGTTCGGGCAAGTCGACGATGGCCAACGCGATTTCCGGGCTCGATTTTACGGATTCGGGGGAGCTTCGGCCCACGACAGAGCGGGCCGCGGCCTGCGCGTGGGGCGATGGGGCTGAGCCTATGCTCGATTTTCTTGGAGTCGATGACGATCGCCGATTCCGCAAGGGCTCCATTCTGACTGATGAGGAACCGGAGTTCGAGGGCCTCGTCCTCCTTGACCTGCCCGATCACGACTCGATCCGAGTCTCGCATTCGGTCCAGGTCTCCCAGCTCATGCCGGTTGTCGACCTCCTCATGTGGGTGCTGGACCCCCAGAAATACGCGGACCAGCGCCTCCATGCTGATTACCTCCAAGGGCTTGCCCGAAGGAAAGACTCGATGATCGTCGTCTTGAACCAGATCGACACGGTCCCATTTGATCAGCGCGATCGGATTGTCGAAGACGTCAAGAAGGTCCTTGCGGATGATGGTCTCGACGGAATTCCGGTCATCACCGCCTCGGCGCTCGACCACCAGGGAATCGACGAGATCAAAATCCACATCGCATCTGCCGTCAGCCGTGACTCGATTAATGCTGTGACCGCACGTGCCGAGATCGCGGCGATCGCCGGGCGCCTCCAGGATTCGGTCGCTGATTCCGAGGCCGAGATTTCCGACGAGTCACTGCAACCGGTTGCTCAGCAGCTTGCTCGCGCGGCGGGGATCGGCGCGGTTGGCTCTTCGATGAGAGCATCGGGGGAGTCGTGGCGCGAGTTCGCGCTGGCCAAGCCCGAGCAGCCCGCGACATCGACAGTGACGGCAATTCGGGGAACCTGGCTGGACTCTGTCGCAAGCGATCTGCCACCTGCGTGGGCAAAAGGCGTCCACGACTCCGTCGTCGGCCCCGAGAAGCTTCGCAGAGACATCGCCGACGCGGTCGCGGCCGTCCCGGTCACAAAACCGTCGTCGACAAACTCCCTTATTCTCGTCTGGCTCGGCGCCCTACTCATTCTCGCCGGGATAGGGACACGCGTCGCCGCCGCATTCGGCAGTCCCATACTTTTCTCTGACTCGGCGGCAAGCTGGATCGTTGCGGGAGTTGTCATCCTCGCTGGCGTCTGGGCGATCTTCATGGCCCGCTCCGTGCGGAAGTCTGCAGCCGCTCGAGCTGCCGACCGCTACGAGCAGGCTGTCGAGCGGGAGATCCTTCAGGCGCTTCGCACCGATCTGGGTGAGCCTGCCCAGATTGTCCTCACCCAGCACAGGCGCACGAGGCAGGCCTTGGCGAAGGCCGGGGCCTGAGTCCCCGGACACGTGATGCTGGAAGCCCCTCAAGAGAGGGGCTTCCGCATGTCCCACACGCCCGGGCGATGGGTTGTCCTTGTGGGGAAGGAGGACACATGAATAACGAGATTTCGGTGTCAGTCATGGGTTTTGCAGGGGCGGATGCCGTTCTTATCGAAAACGAGGGTAAGAAGCCTTACGCCTACTTCAGGGTCGGGTCAACGCCCTGGCGTGGGGCAGGCGATGTGCGAGAGCAGGTGACGGAATGGTTCACGGTGCGAACGTACGGTGAGCTCGCGCGCAACTGCGCAGTGTCAGTGCGGAAGGGCACTCCGTTACTGGTCCGAGGAAGGCTTGAGACGGACACCTATCAACTCAAGGACGACCCGACCCAGATGAGGAAGGACCTCATAATTAGGGCAGACTCGGTCGGTGTCGAGCTCGGTCGCGGTACCGCCACTTACACAAAGAATCTGCCGGTGGAGGAGGAGTCGGACCCGTTCTGAACCTGCTGTAACCTTGTGTCGGAATAGATTTCGTTTACAAGGGAGAAATGTGGCTGAGTACATCTACTCGATGGTTCGTGCCCGAAAGAAAATCGGTGACAAGCTCATCCTCGACGACGTGACGATGGCGTTCTTGCCGGGCGCCAAGATCGGCATGGTCGGTCCGAATGGTGCCGGCAAGTCGACGATCCTCAAGATCATGGCGGGCCTCGACACGCCCTCGAATGGTGAGGCTCGGCTGAGCCCCGGATATTCGGTTGGCATCCTTCTCCAGGAGCCGCCCCTCAACGAGGAGAAGACGGTGCTCGGCAACGTCCAGGAGGGCGTTGCCGACATCCTCTCCAAGGTCAACCGCTTCAACGAGATCGGCGAGGAGATGGCAAACCCCGACGCCGACTTCGATGCTCTCATGGAAGAGATGGGCACGCTCCAGACCGAGATCGATGCCGCCAACGCATGGGATCTCGACTCCCAGCTCCAGCAGGCGATGGATGCGCTGAGGTGCCCGCCCGCTGACTCACCAGTCACCAACCTCTCGGGCGGCGAGCGCCGCCGAGTGGCGCTGTGCAAGCTACTCCTCGAGCAGCCGGACCTGCTCCTCCTGGACGAGCCGACCAACCACCTCGATGCGGAGTCGGTTCTGTGGTTGGAGCAGCACCTGGCGAAGTACCCCGGTGCAGTCATCGCCGTCACTCACGATCGTTACTTCCTCGATCACGTCGCTGAGTGGATCGCAGAAGTCGACCGCGGTCGTCTCTATCCGTATGAGGGCAACTACTCGACATACCTTGAGAAGAAGCAGGAGCGCCTGACGGTTCAGGGCAAGAAGGACGCGAAGCTCCAAAAGCGCCTGAAGGACGAGCTCGACTGGGTGCGTTCCTCGGCGAAGGGTCGCCAGGCGAAGTCGAAGGCGCGTCTTGAGCGCTATGAGGAGATGGCGGCCGAAGCTGAGAAGACGAGGAAGCTCGACTTCGAAGAGATCCAGATCCCGCCGGGTCCACGGCTGGGAAGCCTCGTTATCGAGGCGGAGGACCTGAAGAAGGGTTTTGGTGAGCGCGTTCTCATCGACGGCTTGTCGTTCTCGCTTCCCCGTAACGGCATCGTCGGCGTCATCGGTCCGAACGGTGTTGGTAAGACGACCCTGTTCAAGACAATTGTCGGTCTCGAGCCGCTCGACAGCGGCGATCTGAAAATCGGCGACACCGTGAAGATCTCCTACGTCGACCAGTCCCGTGAGGGAATCGACCCCGACAAGTCGCTGTGGGAGGTTGTCTCCGACGGCCTTGACTACATCCAGGTCGGCAACGTCGAGATGCCGTCACGCGCGTATGTGTCCGCGTTCGGTTTCAAGGGAGCTGACCAGCAGAAGCCTGCCGGCGTCCTGTCTGGTGGCGAGCGGAACCGCCTCAACCTTGCTCTCACACTCAAGCAGGGCGGCAACCTCCTGCTCCTCGATGAGCCGACGAACGACCTCGATGTCGAGACGCTCGGTTCGCTCGAAAACGCGCTACTCGACTTCCCGGGCTGTGCCGTGGTCGTCACCCACGATCGCTGGTTCCTTGACCGCGTCGCCACACACATCCTCGCGTACGAAGGCACGGCAGAGGATCCGGCGAACTGGTACTGGTTCGAGGGAAACTTCGACTCGTATGAGAAGAACAAGGTTGAGCGTCTCGGGGCCGAGGCCGCTCGACCGAGCTCGGTGACCTACCGGAAGCTCACTCGCGACTAAACGTCGTCAGATAAGGGAGGTGCCAACTCGAAGAGTTGGCACCTCTTCGCTACCATCAGGTCACCCGACGGAGCGAGAGCGGACCATCGCCTCCTGAGCCATGGTTGCGACCAGCCTGCCGTCCTGGAAGAACTTCGCCAAGGTCAAGCCGCGGCCAGCCTGGGCGGATGGGCTGTGGAGCTCGGCGAGGATCCACGAGGACGGGTCGACATCCCTGTGCCACCACGTCGTGTGATCGAGGGTCGCTGCAGAGAGGCCTTGACTGGTCCACGATAGTCCGTGAGCGCTAAGAATCGGCTCGATCATGAACTGGTCGGCGGCGTAAGCGAGAACGGCCCGGCTGAGCGTCTCGCAAATTCCTGTCGGCATGGGCGAGCGCGTCTTGAACCACACGTGAGTTGTGGGATGGACATTCTTTGGCGGACGAAGATAAAGCTGACCATCGACGTGCCTCAGGTCGAGGGCGTTGGTCGAGGACATGAGGCGAGCCGCGGGATGGTCGACCGAGGCGAAGAGGTCGACTGATGATGGGAAGTTCTCCGGTCCAGGCACGTCAGGCGCGGTGTCCTCATGCTCGAGGCCCGGCTGGCGGCGCTGGAATGAGTCGCGCGCAGTGAAGATGATGCGCCCGTCCTGACGGGCGTGGACGAGACGGCTCGAGAATGACCGGCCGTCGTTGATGATCTCAACCTCGAAGTCGATCGGCTTGGCGATGTCACCCGGCGCAAGGAACGCGGCAGTCTTCGAATGGATCGGGTTTTCTTCGCAGTTGTCGATCGTGTCAGCCGCGGCCACGACAGCCTGCGCGAGCACCTGGCCTCCATACACGCGGTTCGACAGCTGGGGGAGGTTGTCGTTGCCGCGGTAGTGCCCATCTCCCAGCCGCTCGAGCCGGAGAGTGTTGAGAAGTGAGGCGAGAGGCTCGGTCGCGCTCTCTGGCACATAGATCTTCTTGTCCATCATTCTCCTGTTCCTTCGGCAACATTAGCCGACCTCACTCCCGTTCTGCGGCGTCCGGGCAACAGAGCGGGCGATGGGCGTTAGAAAAGGCGGCTCCACCAGCGTTTTGTGTGAGAATGAAGCGGAAGCCAATGCCGTCGTGAAAGGTTGTCCCTATGAGCGTCCCGCCCTCCCGATCGACCCTCACAGAGCTTGCTGCCGCGTATCGGATCTCCACGCAGTTCTGGGGATATGACGGAATTCAACGGGACATTTCCGATGACGTTCTCATCAGAGTTCTCAAGGCAATGGGGGTCGACGCGAGCACCGAGGAGACGGCGAGCATGGCGATCCTCGAACGTGATCTTGAAGAGTGGCGCTCCGTTCTCCCGGCCTCGGTCGTCCACAGACAGAACAAAGAGGGCATCGTCCGGGTCCACGTCCCATCGGGCGAGCACGTCACTCTCGTCGTGCTCCTTGAAGAGGGCGGAGAATGGCCGCTCGGACAGACGGAAGACTGGGCGCCGGATAGGGAGATCGACGGTCAGCCGACTGGGCAGGCGTCTTTCCGTCTGCCCGGGGACATTCCTCTTGGCTACCACATGCTCCATGCTGTCCTCGAAGACGGCCTGGAGGCCGGATGCCCATTCATCATGACCCCGGATCGTCTCGACGAACCGAAGCTTGAAACGACGCGGGCCTGGGGTGTTGCGGCGCAGCTGTACTCGGTGCGTTCCTCGAGGTCATGGGGGATCGGAGATTTCTCCGACCTTGCTGACCTCGTCGCAATCTTCGGCCGCGAAGGCGCCGACTTCTTCCAGGTCAACCCGCTACACGCTGGAGAGCCGGTCGGCCACATGACGCCCTCTCCCTATCTTCCCGTGTCTCGCCGGTTCATCAACCCGATCTACATCAGGCCCGAGGCGATTCTTGAAGCCGCCTACCTGACCGGCCCGCAACGGTCCCTCATCGACTGGGGAGGCGAGGAACAGCGCGCCGCATCCCTCCGCAACGAGCACATTGATCGTGACGAGGTGTGGCGGACTAAGCGCGAGGCTCTTGAAGTCATCTTTGCGGCACCCCGATCTTTCGCCCGGCAGGCCGCCCTCGATAGATACATTTCGGAGGAGGGCGAGGGGTTGAAGAACTTCGCCCTGTGGTGCGCACTGTGGGAGAAATATCCCGACGGTTTCCCAGAGAACTTGAGCAGTGCGGACTCCATCTATGTCGCCCGCGAGCGGCGGGAGCTGAAGGAGCGGATCAAGTTCTGGGCATGGCTGCAATGGGTTGCTGACGAGCAACTGCAACGCGCTCAGAAGACGGCCGTGGCGGTGGGGATGAATATCGGTGTCTGTACCGATCTCGCCGTCGGAGTTCACCCGCTGGGGGCCGACGTGTGGTCGGATCCGGAGGCGTTTGCTCGGGGCGTCACCGTGGGCGCACCGGCAGACATGTACAACCAGCACGGCCAGGACTGGTCGCAGCCGCCGTGGCGGCCCGACACTCTCGCGAAGAGCGGCTACAAGCCGCTACGAGACACAATCCGCACAGTCCTTCGCCACGCCGGCATGCTCCGCGTCGACCACATCGCGGGTTTCTTCCGGCTGTGGTGGATTCCCGACGGATCCACAGCGTCCGAAGGTACGTACGTTAACTACGACCACGAGGCGATGATTGGGATTCTCCTCCTCGAGGCCCACAGAGCCGGAGCGATCCTTGTCGGTGAAGATCTCGGAACAGTGGAACCGTGGGTGCGCGACTACCTGAAAGCACGCGGGATCTACGGCACTTCCGTCTTCTGGTTCGAGAAGGACAGCGACGGCAAGCCTCTCAGGCCCGAGCATTACCGCCCCGAAGTTCTGGCGTCGGTCGAAACCCATGATCTGCCACCTGCGGCAGGGTATATCGCTGGCGAACACGTCGACCTGCGCGACAGGCTCGGCCTCCTCACCCAGCCCGTGGGAGAGGTTCGTGCAGATGCTGAGCGCGAGCTTGCCGACACCGTTGACAGGCTCCGAGAATACGGACTTCTTGGCGAGGAGCCGACGGAGCGGGAGATCGTCGAAGCGTTGCACGCCTACATCGCTCGCACGCCCTCGACATTCCTCTCCGTCTCGCTCGTCGACGCGGTCGGAGAGCGCCGCGTCCAAAACCAGCCAGGAACCGATCAGGAGTACCCGAACTGGCGGATCCCGCTCGCGGACGGGACAGAAGAAGTTCTGCTCGTCGGCGACATCCCTGAACACGGCCGTGTGACGTCCCTCCTGGAGACGTTTAGGAGCGCACTTGGGGCGGATAACCGGCTACTCTGAGATCAAGGAGGAATCATGGAGAAAGCTGATTCGCTCGTTGCCGCTCTCGGCGGCAAGGAGAACATTACGCGGGTTGAAGCCTGCATCACCCGCATCCGCGTCGAAGTGAACGCCCTGGACCCCGTGTCGGAGGACGATCTGAAGGAAGCTGGCGCCCACGGCGTCGTCGTTCAGCAGAATAATGTCGTCCAAATTGTCATCGGCCCCGACGCTGATGATGTCGCGGACCACATGGTGTGAATCTCTATTCGCCTCTATCGGGGACCGTGCTCGAACTCGAGTCGGTCCCCGATCCTGTCTTCGCGCAACAGCTCCTCGGTCCCGGCGTCGCTATCGAACCGTCAGAACCCGGCATCGTCACCCTGGTGTCCCCGATTGCAGGCACTGTCACCGCTGCGCGTGCCCACGCTGTCATCATCGGCCCCTGCCTCGTCCATGCGGGTATCGACACGTTCAAGAGCGATGCGCTCACCTGCTTGACCGAAGTTGGCACACAGGTCAAGGTCGGCACGCCGCTTGTCACAATGGACCAGGAGGCGATGGGCGACCTGCCTTCCGTCGTCCTCGTGACCTTCCCGGAACATGAGACGGGAGCCTGGCACCAGGTGGTGGCGCCAGGCTCCCGCGTCAAGCCAGGAACCCTGCTCGGGACCCTCGACTAGGAGTCGGCGGCCTGCGCCGCCAGAGCGCGGCGCGTGTAATCGCCGTGCTCAATGATGATCCGGCGTAGCGCCGGAGCCGCCTCCTCATGTGCCGCGAGCCAACCGTCGAGTGCGCCTTCGACATCGATGCCACGGCCGATGATCGAGGGTGTGAACATCCGTGTGGCGAGTTGCTGCGCCATCTCGTACGTTTGCTCGCTCCATACCGTTGTCAAGCAATCGAGGTAGCGGGAGAAGAATGGTTCGAGGACGTGGTGGTCACCCGCCTGGAAACCGAACAGCGCGCTGCGCTGTTGCATGTTCGGTAATTCGCCAGCAACGAGTACATCGAATGCCTTCTCCTTCGCCTCGGGCGTCGGGATTGAGGCCCGCGCTCGCCACGCTGCCTCACGGCCCGTCGCCGTGTCATCATTCTTCAGCTCCGACTCGATGGCGGTCTCATCCAGCTTTCCTGCGGCCGCGAGGCTTTGGACAACGGTCCACCTGCCGTCAGTATCGAGCGTGAATCCGGCGGGAAGGTCGTTGCCGTCGAGCCAAGCGTCGATGCGGTGAAGGTGGCTGTCACTCTTAGCGCGGCGAACGGCTTCGAGCGCGACCTGGAATTGAAGCTCCGATCCAGCTTCGGCGCGGTCCGCAATGCCAAAGAGAGCGTCTGCGACGCTGACGATGAGGGAGTCTCTGTGTTCCGGTGCGGAGTAGATTGTCGCCGCCTGGGCGAGGTTGAGAAGAAGCATGCGTAGGACGGTCGGGTGATCCTCTGTCTCGATCGCCGCCAGAGCGAGGTCCGTGTACGCTGTTGCCGACATCTCGGCGTCTCTGCACATATCCCACGCAGCCTCAAGAACGAGGGTCCGGGCAAGCGGATCGTCGAACGCGCCGATGTGATGGGCGGCGGTCTCCAACGATCTCTCGTCGAGTCGGATCTTCGTGTAGGCCAGGTCGCCGTCGTTGACGAGGACGAGATCGGCTGCGGCCTCGCCGACGAGTTCCGCAACGTCCGTGCGCTCGCCCGCGACCTCAACATCAACTCGCTTCCCGAGGATGAGCCGGCCCTCGTCGAGGTCGTAGAGGCCGATGCCCATGCGATGGGGGCGCAGATGTGCGGAGTTGCCGAGTTCCTGGAGGATCGAGAATCCGGAAATGGTTCCGGCTTCGACTGACATCTCTGGGCGTGCCAGGGTCACACCGGACTCTTCGAGCCACAGCCGTGACCAGTCGGACAGGTCAATGCCAGACGCTTTCTCCAGCTCTGCGAGAAGGTCGGACAATTCGGTGTTCTGCCACGCGTGCTTGGTGAAGTACTCGGACAGGCCGGTCATGAATGTCTCGCGGCCGACGTAGGCGACGAGCTGCTTGAGGACAGCGGCGCCCTTACCGTAGGTGATCCCGTCGAAGTTCGCCCACACCTCATCAAGGTCGCTCACGTCCGTGACAATCGGATGGGTGGAGCGCAGCTGGTCCGCATTCATTGCCCACGACTTCTCGGAGGCGAGGAACGTCTGCCAGGCCTGGTCCCATCTCGTCGCTTCGTCGAGCGCGAGGTGGGACATGAACTCAGCGAACGACTCGTTGAGCCATAGATCGTTCCACCATCTCATCGTCACGAGGTCGCCGAACCACATGTGGGCGAGCTCGTGAAGGATCGTGATTGCACGGCGCTCGATGACAGCGCCTGTCGCCCGGGAGCGGAACACGTACGACTCCGTGATTGTCACTGCGCCCGCGTTCTCCATCGCGCCAGCGTTGAACTCGGGGACGAAGATTTGATCGTACTTGCGGAAGGGGTAGGGGTGTCCGTACTCCTTCTCAAAGAAGGCGAAGCCGGCCTTCGTAATGTCGATGACCTCATCCGCGTCGAGGTGTTGAGCGAGCGATGCTCGGCAGTAGACACCGAGTGGGATCGTACGACCATCGGAGCTCACGAGCTCAGAAGTACCGCCCTTGTACGGGCCAGCGATGATCGCGGTGAGATAGGAGGAAATCCGCTCCGACGGCGTGAACTGCCAGCGGCTTGACTCCTCGTCGACCGGGGAGGGGGCCGGCGTGGGGGAGTTGGAGAACACCTGCCAGTGACTGGGCGCCGTGATGTCGAAGGTGAATTCGGCCTTGAGGTCGGGCTGCTCGAACACGGCGAAGACGCGCCGAGCATCTGCGACCTCGAACTGCGTGTAGAGATAGGTTTCTCCGTCGACAGGGTCGACAAACTTGTGCATGCCCTCGCCGGTGTTCATGAAACGGCACGTCGCGTCTACGACGAGCGTGTTGGTGTCCCTGAGGCCGGTGAGGTGAATCCGAGAGTCGGTGTGGGCTGAGGGATCGATGTGCTCGCCATTGAGCGTGATCGAGTTGACGGAGCCGATGAGGTCGACGAATGTCTCGGCGGCGGTGGCCGCGAACTCGATCGTCGTGATCGAGGAGAATGTGTCGCCGCCGCGCAGGTCAAGCTCGACCCGGTATCGCTCGGTCGTGATCGCAGCGGCTCGCTCGACAGCCTCTGACCTCGTGAGGTTCTCTCCTGGCATGAATGTCCTTTCTGGGGTGTGTGACATACTCCCACCACCTTACTGCCCGTCCCTATGCTGAGCGCGGAGCGCCTCCTCTTTGTTCTCGGGCACCTCGTGAGGGACTATGGTCACATGGCTGACACTATTGAGTTCTGGTTCGACCCCTCCTGCCCCTGGTGCTGGATGACATCCCGATGGATTGCCGAGGAGATCGTCCCCAACCGAGAGGTCGACGTCACGTGGCGCGTCCTCTCACTGACGAAGCTCAACGAGGGCCGTGATCTCGACGAGGGATACGTCAAGATGCTCGATGAGGCACGGCTCGGAGCCCAGGTTGCCGTTGGCGTCGGCGCGACCTACGGCAATGAAACGCTCGGCCGTTTCTACTCCGAGGTTGGCACCCGCTTCCATCCAGGTGACCGGATCAATGACCGCGCTGCGATCATTGAGGCTCTCGAAGCGCTCGACCTCGATGTCGCACTCGTTGACCGGGCCGAAGCTGGTGAGTTCGACGAGGGAGTCGCTGAGGACCTCAAGGCGGCGACCGATCTTGTCGGCGACGACGTCGGCGTGCCGACGATCTCCATCAACGGCATCGCGTTCTTCGGCCCCGTCGTGACCCCCGCCCCCCGCGGTGATGACGCTCTGCGGCTCTACGACGGCGCATTGCTCGTCGCCAGCGTCCCCGGCTTCTATGAGCTCAAGCGCTCCCGCGAGAAGGGTCCGTCGTTCGAATGATAAGAAAACTAGCAGCCACTGCTCTCATTGCGGTGACCGGGCTCGCGGCATGCTCAACCGATAGCGAGCCGGACCGCGAGCAGAATGAGCCAACAGCGGCTGAGGAAACTCGGACTGACGAAGCCACCGGCGAGGAAACTGGGCAGGCCTCGGACGACAACGTCATGGTTGTCGACGATGGCATCGCCACGACGACCGATGGACGCTACAACCTGACGCTCGCCGACGGTTGGCAGGCCTACCCAGCCCCTCTCGACGAGACTGTCAACATGACCGTCCTCCTCGTCTCCGACGTCAACAACGCCGAGTTCGCAGCGAACATCATCGGAACGTGGGCACCGAACTCGATCTCCGGTGTCCCGACGACGTACGAGGAATGGCGCTCGGCGACGGGGAACGTGTTCACCGGCGAAGGCGTGACGGTCGATGAGGCTGAATCGATCGAGATCGAAGGCGACGAGATCGACGGGATCGTCGTCTCTCGGGATGCGGATGGTGTTGAGATCCGCCAGGTTGTCTACCCGATCTTCGCCGAAGACGGGCTGCAGGAAGTCGCCTTCTCTGCAACCCCGGACGTCTTCGACGAGAATCTCGCAGATGCTCAGGAGATGTTCGCGTCTCTCCGGTCGAACTGACCGTTCGCCGCGACTCCGCGGCTACCAGATGGCGACGCGCTCACTCGGCGGAAGATAGAGCTCGTCGCCCTCCTTCACGTCGAAGGCCTCATGGAAGCTCGTGAGGTTCTTGACGACGCCGTTGCATCGGAATTCGGCCGGGGAGTGCGGGTCGACGGAGAGCAAAACGATCGCCATCTCATCACGCGACTTCGACCGCCAGATGCGGGCATAGGAGTAGAAGAGGCGCTGGACCCCGGTGACGCCGTCAATGATCGGTGCATCCGCCAGCCCCTCGTACCCTGCGCGGCGCAGTGCGATCTCGTATGCTTTGAGACCGATTGTCAGCCCACCCAGATCCCCGATGTTCTCACCGATGGTGAGAGCGCCGTTGACGTGAAGCTCGGAGTCGCCCAACTGAGCTGGAGTGTAGACGTCGTACTGTGCAATAAGGGCGTCGGCGCGCTTTTCAAACTCGCGGCGGTCCTCATCGGTCCACCAGTTGCCCAGCCGGCCTGTCGCATCGTATTTTGAGCCCTGATCGTCGAAGCCGTGCCCGATCTCGTGACCGATGACGGCGCCAATGCCGCCATAGTTCCACGCATCGTCTGCCTCGGGATCGAAGAACGGCGGCTGGAGGATAGCGGCCGGGAAAACGATCTCGTTCCAGACCGGGTTGTAGTAGGCGTTGACCATCTGCGGCGGCATGAACCACTCGTCGCGGTCCATTGGCATACCGAGCTTTGCGATCGCCCGGTCCGTCTCGAAGGCGTTGGCCGCCCGGACATTGCCCACCACATCATCCGTGATCTGGAGGGCGGAATAGTCACGCCACGTGTCGGGGTAGCCGATCTTGGGGTTGAAGGTGGCGAGTTTCTCCATCGCCCGTACCTTCGTTTCCTCGCCCATCCAGTCGAGGTTCTCAATCGATTCACGGTAAGCCTGCAAGAGGTCGGCAACAAGCTGTTGCATCTTCGCCTTGTGCTCCGGTGGGAAGTGGCGCTCGACGTAGATCTTGCCGAGTGCTTCGCCGAGAACGCTTGAGACGACGCCGACGGCACGCTTCCAGCGGTCCCTCTGCTCGGTCGTGCCCGTCAGCCGCTGACGGAAGAACTCGAAGTGCTTGTGATCAATCTCCTCGTTGAGGTACGGAGCGCGGGCGAGAAGAACCTGCCAGGACAGGTAGTCCTTGAGCGTGTTGAGGTCTGTCTCGTTCCAGACTTTCGCCGCTCCCGCCAGAGCGTCGGGGGTAAGAACGATGACACGGTCGACCTTGTCTGCCGGTACCCCGAGCGCTTCCCGGGCAGCGTCCCAGTCGAAACCCGGGGCGGAGTCAACGAAGTCGGGCCACGGCATCGGGTTGTTGATCTTGTCGGTGTCGCGAGTCGTCACGACATCGGCGTGATGTGAGGCGAGAGCCGACTCGTAGTCAACGATTCGGGCGGCAGCCTTGGCGGCGTCATCGAACAGTCCCGCAAGCTCAAGGAACTCTGGAACGAACGCCGCGAAATCCGCGAAAGTTTCCGCATGCTGGTCGGCACGGTAGTAGGCCTCGTCGGGTAAGGACAGACCCGACTGTGACGCGAAGAGAACGTAGGTGTCCGGGTCGTTGAGATCCGCGTCGATGTCGAAGCTGAATGGGACGCGCACCCCGGTGCGCAAAAGAGTCCCCGTCACCGCTGCGAGCGATTCTTTGGAGTCAGCCTTACCGATAAGGGCGAGATCGTCCTCGAGCGGCGCGATCCCGGCCGCATTAATCGCATCCTTGTCCATGTAGGAGCGGTAGTAGTCGGCGATCTTCTTCGCGTCGCCTTCAGGGCTCCCGTGAGACAGCTCGTCGATGATCTTTTTGATGCGCTCCTCCGACTGCTCGTGGAGGTTGTAGAAAGAGCCGTCGCTCGGCCTGTCGGCAGGGATCGTATGAGTATCGAGCCATGAGCCGTTAACCCAGCGGAACAGGTCATCTTGGATGCGGACGGATTGCTTAGCCTCAGCGAGGACGCTGTCGAGTATGGGATCTGTCATTCGTCCAGTGTAGGGGGACCAGAGGCCTCATCTGAACCGGTTCGGCCCGGGTTATGCTGGGAGCTATGCGTATACACATCGGTACAGATCATGCGGGCTTTGAGCTCAAAGAGGCACTCGTCACGCACCTGCAAGAGGCCGGCCACGAGGTGGTCGACCACGGCGCGCACGAATACGATGCGCTTGACCACTACCCACCGTTTTGCTTCGCGGTTGGCGAGGCTGTCGTCGCCGACGAGGGGTCACTTGGTGTCGTCATCGGTGGCTCCGGCAACGGCGAACAGATTGCGGCGAACAAGGTGAAGGGCGTCCGCGCGATCCTCGCCTGGTCGGACGCAACTGCACGACTGGGCCGTGAGCACAACAACGCCAACGTCATCTCCGTTGGGGCCCGCCAGCACACGCAGGAGGACGCCTTCGCGTTTGTCGACGCGTTCATTGAGGAACCATTCTCCGGCGAGCAGCGCCATCAGGACAGGATCGACCTTCTCACCGAGTACGAGAGCTGAGAGTAGGCCGGTTCGAAGGACTGACTGACGAAGGAAATCCCCGCCACATGTGGCGGGGATTTACCGTTTCAGGTTCAGATCCAGATGGCGGGATCCATGTCGGGTTCAAGGACCGGGACTGACCGGTTCTTCGCTGGGACGCCCACGGCCGTGACACTGGCAGGCACGTCGCGGATGACGACGGCATTGGCACCGACCTGGCTGTCGTCGCCCAGTGTAATCGGTCCGAGTACCTTGGCTCCCGCACCGATCGTCACCCTATTGCCGACAGTCGGGTGACGCTTGCCCTTGCTGAGCGAGACGCCGCCCAGGGTCGTACCGTGGTAGAGCATGACATCTTCGCCAACTTCGGCCGTCTCGCCGATCACGACTCCCATGCCATGGTCAATAAACAAGCGGCGACCGAGCGTTGCGCCGGGATGGATTTCGATGCCCGTCAACCCTCGCGCAATTTGCGAGAGCAGGCGGGCTGGCAGCTTGAGGAGCTCAGACTTCGTCCACATGGCGTGAGCGATGCGGTGGGCCCACAGCGCGTGCACACCCGGGTAGGCAAGAGCGACTTCGAGGGAGGTTCGCGCAGCGGGGTCCCGCTTCCGGGCTGCCTCAAGATCCTCCTTGAGAAGGGTGGTGAGGGACGCGCCCAGCGAGAAGATCATTGTCAGTCCACCAGGCCCTCAAACAGCGGCGTCGACAGGTAGCGCTCGCCGAAGGACGGGATGATGACAACGATATTCTGACCCGCGAATTCGTCCCGTTCTGCGATCTCGCCAGCGGCCTTGAGTGCAGCACCCGACGAGATGCCGACAAGCAGGCCCTCCTTCATCGCGGCCGCACGCGCCCATGTGAACGCGTCATCCGTTGCGACGGGGATAACCTCGTCGTAGAGCTCGGTGTCAAGAACTTCGGGAACGAAGTTCGCTCCTATGCCCTGAATCTTGTGAGGACCGGCCTTGCCTTCGGACAGGAGTGGAGACTCGGCAGGCTCAACGGCGAAGAGTTTGACACTGGGGTTTTGTGAACGGAGGAAGCGGCCAATGCCGGTGATCGTGCCGCCCGTGCCGATACCCGAGACGAGGGCTGCCACCTCGCCATCGGTGTCGTTCCAGATTTCAGGGCCCGTCGTCGCTTCGTGAATGGCGGGGTTCGCCTCGTTTGCGAACTGAGACGCGAGAACAGCGCCCTGCCGTTCCTTCGCGATCTCTTCGGCCTTCTCAACCGCACCCCTCATGCCTTCCGACGGCTCGGTGAGGACGAGTTCGGCACCGTACGCACGGAGCAGTGCGCGCCGCTCCTTCGACATCGAGGACGGCATCGTGAGAACGACCGTGTAACCGCGCGCCGCTCCGACGAAAGCGAGGGCGATACCGGTGTTGCCGGATGTTGCTTCAACGATGGTGCCGCCCGGCTTAAGCTGGCCCGACTTCTCGGCTGCGTCGACGATCGCAACTCCGATGCGGTCTTTAACAGAGTTGGCAGGGTTGTAGAACTCAAGCTTGGCGAGAACGTTCGCCTTCGCGTTCGGGTACAGCTTGTTGATACGGACGAGTGGGGTGTTACCGATGAGTTGGGTGGCGTCAGATGCAATTCGAGACATAGTGGTTCCTTTGGAGGCGACGGTTCATGAACAGTGCAGGATAGAGAACGCTGCAAGAAGGAGTGCCGAGCGTGCGAGAGCGCACCCTGGGGCCCGGCACTCTACAGACAGTTCAGACAGGCGCAGGAGACAAGAGCGACGAACGATGCGCCCATAACTGCCTCCCGGAGATAGTTCACGATTCAGCTAACTGCCTTGTGACATAGTGTCACGAGCCACGTGGCTCGGCAAGTTCGTTCACTCACCGAGAGAAATGCTGGACAGTCCCCGCTGGGCGAGGATCGACGTCACGGCCGAGCTCTGAACTGGAGATCGCAGCCAGCCGGTTCTTATCGTCCGTTGTCACGGCGAGGGTAACGTCTGCACCCCACTCGGCCTCGACATTCCAGCCTTCCGCCCGCAAAACCGCCTCGAGACGGCCGGCGCTGGCGACGGGCGCGGAGATCTCCCAGCGGGGCACCTCGGTGACAGTCCACAGTGTGGCCCTGTCTATCGCCTGTGAAACAGAATCCGAATAGGCGCGGACAAGACCGCCGGTGCCGAGCAGAATTCCGCCGAAAAAGCGAACGACAACAGCGGCCACATTTGTGAGCCCGTGGCCGCGCAGGACATCAAGCATGGGCCGTCCCGCGGTGCCGGAGGGCTCGCCGTCGTCGGATGAGTGCTCGCGATCTTGCTCGCCATCGACCTGGACAATCCAGGCTGAGCAGTGATGTCGCGCGTCGGGGAACTCGGTTCTCATGTCCGCCACGAGTTGCCGCGCCTCCTGAGGTCCAGCCGCGGGGGAGAGCTGAGTGATAAACCGGGAGCGCGAGATGACGAGCTCTGTTCTCACACTCTCTCGAATCGTACGGGCCATCCCGCTAGTCTAGAACCCGGTCGCGCCTGTCGTGCCTGCCCAGGCCGCATGGAGTGTGACGGACTGCGCGGATTTCGTGGCATAGACAACTAGGGCATTCACCGGGTCCTGCGTTACGATGGTTTGTCGGACCGCTGTCCCTCCGGGTGATCCCCATCGCGCGAGGAAACTCCCGGCAGGTCCAGCACGTTGAACAGTATTGTCGAGGGCAGAGTGCTCCGGCAAAGAGAGGTAAGCATGGCGAAGAAGTCGAAAATTGCGCGTGACAAGCAGCGCCGCGAAATCGTCGAGCGCTACGCGGAGCGTCGCGCACAGTTGAAGAAGGCTTCGGTGGATATGAACCTGACGCAGGAAGAGCGTGATGAGGCTATGGCCGCATTGCATGCGCTTCCTCGCGACGCGTCGCCTGTCCGCCTGCGTAACCGCGACGCCATCGATGGCCGTCCCCGCGGCTACATTGGCGCCTTCGGTCTCTCCCGCGTTCGTATGCGCCACATGGCACTGCGCGGTGAGCTCCCGGGCGTCACGAAGTCCTCCTGGTAATCATTGTCCGCGGCCCCGGCCGCCAGAAATAGGAAAGGAGCGGCGTCATGGCAGTTCCCAAGCATAAGATGTCGCGCAGTAACACGCGCAACCGCCGGTCCCAGTGGAAGGCGCAGATGACCGAGCTCGTCACGGTCAAGGTCCAGGGTCGCGAGGTTCGTATTCCCCGCCGCCTGGCCAAGGCGTACCAGACTGGCGCGATCGACTGAATCGCGAGCGGGAAGCGGTGCTGAGATTCTCAGCACCGCTTTTTGTTCTTCGAGAGGGCCGACGAGACGCTGTCGCCACGTGCCTGACGGGGCTGAGAGGCAAATATTGCGTAACTATTTTGGGGTACGGTGACCTTTGTTATTGAGTGAGCAATGAGGCACGCTTGGAGTTGATTACCCTGCTGGCCCATGAGACGAGGCATGTATGTCCCAGCCGCATTCGCTTGACGGTTTCTTTCATGATGCGTTGAGCCGCAGTCTCGACGATCACGACAGGAAGCTGTGGAGCGCTATCTGGGATCAGGCGAGCGGAGGCAAGAGGTTTCGGCCTCGCCTCCTCCTCGCAATGTATGCCGCGCTCGGCGGTGAAGACGAGCAGCTCGCAACCGCGGCAGCCGACGCCGTGTCACTGCTCCATACCGCTTTCGTTATCCACGACGATGTCATCGATGGTGACGACATCCGTCGCGGGAAGCCGAATGTCCTCGGACAGTTCGCGGCCTATGCAACGGAGGCCGGTGCCACCGCTGACAAGGCGAAAAGGTATGGGGAATCGGCTGGCATCCTCGCTGGTGACCTCGCCCTGCTCGGGGCACTCAAGGTGATCGCCATGAGCGGCGTCTCCCGTAGCATGCTGACTCGCCTTATCGACCTCCTCGACGACGTGCTTCGGCGCAGTGCGGCTGGCGAGCTTGCTGACGTCCGGGTGTCCTTCACGGGAGCGACGCTCAACGAAATCATTGACATCGCCGCATGGAAAACATCGGCGTATTCCTTTGAACTGCCCCTTCAGGCGGCCGCCATACTCGCCGGCGCCAATGAGGATGTTGTCGACAGGCTTGGGCGCGCCGGGCGGAGTCTTGGCATCGCATTTCAACTACTCGACGACATCGACGGAGTCCTTGCGTCTGGCGATCAGACCGGCAAGGATCCGCTCTCCGATCTGCGCGAAGGCAAGTTTACGGGTCTCATGGCGTTCGCACGCAGATCCGAGCAGTGGGAGGAGCTGTCCCAATACGTTGGCGATAGCGAGCTGACCCCCGAAGAGGCCGAACGGGCCCGAACACTTGTCCTCGCAAGCGGGGCGAAGGAATCCGTTGCGGCGCTTGCTGGCCAGTACCGCGACAGTGCGCTTGCGGAGGCGGCAGAGTTGCCGGAGGCAGCGGGCGACGTCGTGCGGGGTGCGATTGCGCTCATCCTGGCCGAGACAGGCACACGATCAGTGGGCGTCGCCTGATGGCGGGTCGCAAAACCCAAGCGCAGGCGTCTCTGTATGACGATGTCGCACGAAGTAGCTCGGCCGTCATCATTGACCGCTACTCGACATCTTTCGGTTGGGCGACGCGCCTCCTGAGCGAGCCGGAGCGGACTCATGTCCGTTGCATCTACGCCCTCGTCCGGGTTGCCGATGAGCTCGTCGACGACGACCGGCAACCGTGGGATCCGTCGACGAGAGCTACCATGCTCGATGGCCTGCAGGCCGATGTCCACCGCGCGGTTGAGACCGGATGTAGCGCCAACCTCGTCGTCCACGCGTTTGCGTTGACAGCCAGAGAGTTCGGAATAGGACGAGATCTTATTGACCCGTTCTTCGACTCGATGAGGGCGGACCTGTCGGTCGCGGAGCATACGACAGAGAGCCACGCGCGCTACCTCTACGGTTCTGCCGAGGTGGTGGGACTCATGTGCCTTCGCGTGTTTGTTGCGGGTGACGATGCGAGATATGACAGCCTTGCTCCCGCGGCGCGGCGCCTCGGTGCGGCATTCCAGAACGTCAACTTCCTGCGCGACCTCGCACAGGACAAGAACGACCTCGGCCGCACGTATCTGGCCGGCGTCGACGTTGAGCATCTGACGGAATCTGAGAAGAACCGAGTGCTCGACGATATCGATGCTGATCTTGCGGCAGCGGCGCGGGCCATTCCCGCCCTGCCGCGCAGTAGCCGGCGCGCCGTCGCAGCAGCGCACGGGCTGTTCGAGGAACTGTCCCGCAGGCTGAGGAGCACGCCTGCCAGAGAGGTCCTCACGACACGAGTCCGGGTGCCAAACCCGGTCAAGGCGAAAATCATCGCCCGCAGTATGATGGGAGCACACCAATGAAGAAGAGAGTCGCCATTATCGGCGGCGGCATCGCAGGCCTCGCGACTGCCGCTATCCTTGCCGCCGATGGTCATAATGTCGCGCTTTTTGAGAAGAAGAACGAGGTCGGCGGTCGCGCCGGCTCGCTCTCGTCAGGCGGATTCCGGTTTGATACCGGGCCCTCCTGGTATCTCATGCCGGAGACGTTCGATCACTTCTTCAACCTGTTTGGCTCATCCGCCGGCGAGGAGCTCGATCTCAAAGTCCTCGACCCGGCCTACCGGGTGTTCTCCGAAGGGGAGGACTCGGGTGCGACCGTCCTTGACATTGCGCGGGATACGGAGCAGAACATCGCGACATTCGAGGAGGTCGAGGAGGGTGCGGGCGCCGAGCTGCGGCGTTACCTCGACTCGTCGAGGGATTCCTACGATCTCGCTCTCAAGCACTTCCTTTACACAAACTTCACGAACCCCAAGAACTTCCTCAAGAAGGACATCATAACGGGGCTCAATAAGCTTCTCCCGCTCCTCACACAGTCACTGGAAACATTTGTTGGACGCAAATTCAAGGACAACCGGCTGCGCCAGATTCTCGGATATCCAGCAGTGTTCCTCGGCTCCTCGCCGGATCTGACGCCGAGCCTCTACCACCTCATGAGTGCGCTCGATCTGACGGGAGGGGTGATGTACCCGCAGGGCGGCTTCGTCACGCTTATCGACGCCGTCGAGCGGCGCGCAGTCGAGGCTGGCGCCGTCATCACGACCGGAGCGACTGTCACGAAGGTCCTGACGGAGGCGGACGGAGGATTCGGGAAGCAGGCGCGGGCGACCGGGATCGTCTGGCAGGACAGGGACGACGTGGAACACCGCCACGAGGCCGACATCGTCGTCGGAGCGGGCGATCTGCACCACCTCGAGACGAAGATCCTTCCGAAGGAACTCCGTACCTACCCACAAAAGTACTGGGACAAGCGCACGTCCGGTCCCGGCGCCGTCATCGTTCTCCTCGGAGTCAAGGGCGAGCTCCCGCAGATGCCACATCATTCGTTGTTCTTCAGCAAGGATTGGCACGAGAACTTCGTAGCCATCCGTGAAGGGCGTATGCCGTCCCCTGCCTCGGCCTACGTGTGCAAGCCGTCCGAGACAGACCCGTCGGTCGCGCCCGAGGGGCACGAGAACCTCTTCATTCTCATCCCCGTGCCCGCCGCCCCGGCTATTGGTCGCGGTGGACCAGACGGCACGGGAGACTCCGCCGTCGAGCGGATCGCAGATGAGGTCATCGAACAGATGGCGGATTGGGCAGAGATCCCAGATCTCGCGGACCGCATCGTCGTTCGCCACACACTCGGCCCCGGCGACTTCGCTGAGGATCTATTCGCGTGGCGAGGCGGCATGCTTGGACCCGCACACACGCTGCGCCAAAGTGCGATGTTCCGGGGAACGAACCAGTCGCGAAAAGTCGACGGGCTCTACTACGCCGGATCGAGCACGATCCCCGGAATTGGGCTCCCCATGTGCCTCATCAGCGCCGAGCTCGTCGCCAAGCGCCTTCGGGGAGACACGTCGTCTTCGCCACTGGAACCGCTTGAACGCTGATGTCGCTGGTGTATGGAGCCATTCTCGTTTTGCTCATCGGATGCATGGCGATGCTCGACGTCCGATTCAGCCTCGTCTTACGGCGGGCCCCGCGTCACATCATCGCCCTCATCCTCGGCATCGGGTTTTTCGTGCTGTGGGACCTCGTGGCGATCGCGATGGGCTTCTACTACCGCGGTGAGTCAGACGGCATGTCGGGAATCCTCCTCACCCCGGAGTTCCCCATCGAGGAGCTGTTGTTTATCACCTTCCTCTGCTACATGACCCTCGTCCTTCACGCCGCCATCGGCCTCGTCATTGAACGACGGCGGGGGGATGCGTGACATACGCAGGAGTCGCAACACTCTTCGTCCTCGCGTCCGCCGCTATCGCCGTCTATGCGTCTGTGCGCATGCGGCTCGGGAAGCGTTGGTGGGCCGCAACAGGACTGACAATCACGGTGCTCGTCGTGTTAACGATCATCTTCGACTCCGTCATGATCCTGTCCGACCTGTTCCGCTACGATGACAGCCACCTGCTCGGAATCAAGCTCTGGCACGCCCCAATCGAGGATCTCGCCTGGCCCGTGGCCGCGGGCTTCCTGCTTCCGTCGCTGGCGGCGCTCACCGCCGAGAAAGGGAACCGATGACATCGGATCGCTCATCATTCAGAGAGGGACTGGCAGCCCTCATCGGGACTTCTCGCCCGGTCAGCTGGATTAACACGGCCTATCCGTTCGCGGCCGCCTACCTCATGGTCGGCGGCGGCGTCACGGCCGAGCTCCTCGTCGGCACACTCTGGTTTCTTATCCCCTACAACCTGCTCATGTATGGCGTGAATGACGTGTTCGACTACGAGTCGGACCTGCGCAACCCACGCAAGGGCGGTATCGAAGGGGTCGTCCTGTCGACCCGGTGGCATCGCCTCACTCTGCAAGCCTCGGTTATCAGCAACCTGCCCTTCATCATTGCCCTCATCATCATGGGCAACACGCTGTCGACGATCATCCTCGCCGTCAGCGTCTTCGCTGTCGTCGCCTACTCCGCCCGAGGTCTGAGGTTCAAAGAGAAACCGGTCCTCGATTCCGCAACGTCAGCTACCCACTTCGTCAGCCCCGCAGTGTTCGGTATCGCGCTCGCGGAAGCCGATTTCACGACCCCGATCATCTACGCCCTCGTCGCATTCTTCCTCTGGGGTATGGCGTCCCAGGCGTTTGGAGCGGTGCAGGATATTCAGGCCGACCGCGACGGCGGCATCGCGTCCGTGGCGACGTGGCTCGGGGCGAAAACAACGGTCCGAGGGGCTGCCGCGGCTTACGTCCTTGCCGGCCTGCTGTTGCTGGGAACGGGATGGCCGGGGGCGCTGTCAGCACTCCTCGTCGTTCCCTACATCGTCAACGTCGCCCCCTACCTCAACCTGAGCGACGAGGAGTGCGAGAGGGCCAACGCTGCCTGGCGCCGCTTCATCTGGCTTAACCTGCTCACCGGCTTCCTCGTCACCCAGCTCTTCATCTGGATCGCTCTTGCGTTCTGAGCTCGTGGTTCGTGACCCGAGGGCGGTCGGGAGGACAGCGGCCCAGCCGCCCATCCGGCGGATCCGTGTCGCAGAGAATGCCGGTCACAGGAACACGAACGTCGTTTTCTCCCATGGAAGTCGAATGGAGTCGCAGTGACACGTGTCAGCGTCGTTATTCCCGTTCACAACGATGAAATCTTCCTCGACCGATGCTTGCGCCACCTTGCGGAGCAGAGCGTGCTGCCTGCAGAGATCATCATCGTCGACAACGCGTCAACAGACGGCTCCGCAGCCGTCGCCAGAGCCCATGGCGCCCGGGTGGTCGAAGAGCGCCGGGTTGGAATTCCCATTGCCGCGGCGACAGGGTACGACACCGCCACGGGAGACATCATCGCGAGATGCGATGCAGATTCGATCGTCGGCCCGAACTGGATCTCGACGCTCACACAGGCGCTTGCGGCCCGGCCTCAAGCCGCTGCAGTCACCGGTTGGGGCTGGTTCTATGACATTCCGGGGCCTGTGAGCAGAGTGCTGGCAGTGCTCTATCTCGGCGGCTACTATGCCCTTGGCGGGCTCGCTTGCGGGCACCACCTCCTTTGGGGCTCCTCGATGGCGATTCGCAGATCCGCCTGGGCCGAGGTCTCCGACAAAGTACACAGAACGAACTCCGAACTTCACGACGATATGGACCTCGCCTTCGTCCTCGGCCCGAACGCGAAAATCGCTCTCGTCCCGTCCCTCCTCGTCGGAGTGTCCGGCAGGTCCGTCCGTTTCGGCGAGCAGTGGAAGCCCCGCATCGTCAGGGGTTTCAACACGATCGGCGTCAACTGGCGGGAGATGCCGCCGTGGGAGCGGTGGCGGCACCGGCTGCCGAAGAAGATGAGGGTCACGGCTAGGGAGTCGGCCTTCGCCGATTCCGCTTGATGTCGGACCTTATCCGCTTCGCCTCGAGCCTGCGCCGCCGCGAACCCGCTGTTGGTTTCGTCCGTCTCCGCCGCACGTCCGGCATGAGAGCATCGCGCAGAAGCTCGGATAGCCGCTGGCGAGCCGCAGCCCGGTTGCGTAGCTGGGACCGGTGCTCCGAAGCTGTGATCGTGAGAACCGTGCCGGTCAACCGCGCCGATAGGCGCGCCAGCGCCCGTTCGCGCTGAGACTCGTTGAGAACGGTTGTGGTCGCGAGATCAAGAGATAGTTGAACGCGAGAATCGGCCGTGTTGACGCCCTGCCCGCCCGGTCCTGAGGACCTGGAAAACTGCTCGACGAGCTCGGAGGCGGGCACAACGATGCCATCCGGTGAGCCGGGTCCAGGTGGGATATGGAGGTCGTTCATCATCTTCTCGAGTCGCCGACAGAACAGCACCGACCTTACATGCACGAACGTGTCAGCACCCCGAGCGTCAGGGTGTCACTGGCGTCGTCAGCGGGGCGGGTCGGGGAGTGTTAGGCGACAGTGAGCTGATTGAGCTGAGCGCCCCATTCTCGTGCCCGTTCAACTTCGTCTGCGAGCAACGGACCACCATAGTCCTCAACCCAGAAATGCTCAGGGCCGGCAACGACCCGGCAACCGATCCGATGAAGCTTCTTCGCTGCACTCTTCGCGGCGGATCCAGGCAGGTTCGGCCGGTGAACCTTCGTGTCGAATAATGCGACCGACAGCGACGATACCGCCGCCTCGTCGATCCACTCCCGTAGACCGGTGCTGAGCCTCCGACCCCCGCGACGGTGAGCATCCTCGCGCGTGCTCGGGCGGGAGAGACCGAACGCATGTGTCGGCCCGCCAAGGACGAGGAGGTCAACCTCGAGTCCGCTGAGCGGGCTAGCATCCTCGACGCTTATCGGCGGTTCCGCGCCGAGACCTTCCGCGATTGCCTCTGCGATCATCCGCGTATGTCCCCATGCCGATTCGTAAACGATCATGATCCTCATCTCGAACCTCCACTGTGTGTGGCGTCACACTATTCCTGAGAGGGGAGCTCGACAAGGGGCCATTGGGCCTAAGTTTCCGTGCGGCTGACACCGTCGGACGAGGTGCGTGCAGGCCGCTATTTTGTGAGGTCCGGAGGCTCAGACCGAGTCGGAAAAATCCCCGGCACATCACCGGGGAGAGCGGAGCGGGTGACGGGAATCGAACCCGCACCATCTGCTTGGAAGGCAGAGGCTCTACCATTGAGCTACACCCGCACGGCTTTGAGAATAGCAAGATCATGGGACTGATTTCCAATCGGCCCAATCCGCACTCTAAGATGAGATCTGCTGCGATGGCAGCATCGGGGTGTGGCGCAGTTGGTAGCGCGTCCGCTTTGGGAGCGGAAGGTCGTGGGTTCGAGTCCCGCCACCCCGACGGAATGTAACGCTGGTATCTCAACGAAAAACGAGATACCGGCGTTTCTGTTTAGAGGCTCACCCCTCTATTCACTCCCCAGCGGAATCGATCGCCGGTATCAAAATAGATGCCCACCACAGTGCGCAAACACTTGGTGGGCTGGACGATACCTAACCGAGAGGCACCGCCATGACCGATATTACTTCCAACTACGCCCCCTGTCCCGCTTGGTGCGAGCGACACGCGGATGACGCTATCGCGCTGCGGCAGGGACACTTCGACCGGATGCACAGCCGGAAGCTGAGAGACGCAGCCGGCGAAGAAGCGTTCTCAGTCGATCTGGTCATCAATGATGATGTGCCGGGTCTGGCCGAGGTTTCTCCGGCGTTCTCCGCTGTGTTCCCTGAATCGCGGGCCGAGCTCGAAGAAGCCGTCGCCCTTTTCCGGGAAGCACTCGAATACGCGCTGGCAAGCAATCTGGCGCGCTCTGACGCGGCTAAGCACTCCCAGTAGGGTCTGACCGTCCTAATCGCTCACAGAACGCGCTGTGAGCGTCTAGGGGCTGTCAGGCTCCCGCGTGCTTTCTCACCGTCTCCACGCGGCTCAATGCGCTATCGAGCGAACAGATAACGGCCGGTATAAGAAACTCTTTGCCGTGCGACCGGCACGGACATGCCCGCAAAGCTGGCGGACGTGGTGCCACTGGTTCCGACACTCTCAAAATTTGAGGGGGTCCGTTCAGCGTGGGTGAACAGTCGTAGACGGTTTCGAGGTCGGCGGGCAGTTTTGGGGCAGGGGTTCAACTAAATGCCACACCCGTAGGGTGTCCGCCTGTGTGCACTCACACCACAACCGTTTGCGGGTTTAATCCAGTCGCCACAGCCTAGGACGGTGGGCGAAGATAGTGGCCGTGGAAGATCCAATGAAGCACGCTTTCTACGCTCTGCTCGGCCGCGACATTGCAGCGGTACGCCGTGAGCTGGCCGACGTGCGCACTATGCCCATCAACGATGATGTTCGGCAGGTGGTGGCCGCGCTCGAACAGATGGAACGCGAACTGGAAGCCGACTGACGCTTCGACGGGGCGCGTAGAAACCTGGAAACCCGTACAGACTGTCAGGGCCTATACGCGAAGCGGTCCCGATATGGGCCGAGGGGGGAGGTCCGGGGCTGGCCGTTCAGCCGCGCAGCGCTCGAGCTCTGGAACCGCCGGTGGCTCTGCCGACCGAGCGCGGCGGCTCAGTCGAACGTCCGAACGTCCACCCGTTATCGCGCATACCTCCCGGCGTGAGCCCGAGCTGGTCCCGGTATCGATGCAGCTGGCCGATGAGGGCCGCTGAGCGGGCCGCGTCATCTTCCACCGTCGCCATGACTAAGCAATACTCGGCAATCACTTCGAACCGCCACGGCTCATCTATCCACTTCGACGCTTGCGGGGTTTTCCACGCTTGCCGCCACAGCGCTCGAGCTCGAGCAGACAACGCGGTTTCGATCCCGTTATCGTCCTTCGGTATCGGCTTCGGCCATCTCGGTGCACGTCCCTTGTAGCCGGTTTGAGGCAGTGTAACGAGCGTGATGCCGCGTGTATCTGAGCGTTGAGAATTAGGGTCGAATCTAGGTCCAGGCATCGGAATGATCTCCATCTTTCATTGAGCTGGCAACGGTTAACGGGAAACGAGAGAAGGGCTCTGCTCGAGCTCGAGGGGCGTAAGGTCGAAAGCCCATCTATTCGCAGTAGATTCTTCTCTCCCCAGCGGTCCAGCGGTGTCGCGTGGCAGGGAACCTCCCCTGGGGGTGCGTCTGGTCGTCTGTGTCGTGCGGTCGTGCGGTCGTGCTGTCGTGTGTGTGTCGCGCGTGTGTTGAGCGTTCGCGCTTCATGTTGTGTTGGTGAGCTGTCGAGGTTGTGAGAGTGCCGCGCTAAGCGTGTTGAGGTTGCTCGGCGCGGCACTCGGTCCACTGTTCGCTGTCGGTTATTCGGCGATTGGCAGTGTGACTGCGATCTTGGCAAGTCGTTCGGGGCGGACAACGTTCCACCCGATACGCCACGTCACCCGGCGGCCCACGGCATCCAGGTCGAAGTAGGCGTGCTCGGACTGCTCGAGCCGGATAGGACCGACAGATGAGATGATCTGCGAGCTGTCGATGATGAGGATTGTTCCCTCAGTCATGGCGGCCGTGACGTTGACGGGCATTCCGTACAGCGTGCGCTGTGTCTGAACTGCTGCGTCTCCGAGAAGTGTCACGTTCGAATCAGCGGCGATCTTCATCTTGCGCAGATGTCCCCACGTTGCAGGGTCTGTGACGATGTTGGTCGCGGTGCCGCCGGCCGCTTCGATGAGGGTGATAGCGTCTGCAATCTCATCGAGGTTAGTGCCGAGGGTGCCGCCGTCCTGAATGCCGGTCAGGGTCAGCAGCCCTTCCGGCCCGCCGGTGAGCGGGTCGTTAGCGAGCAGTGCCGTGTCGGCCTTGGTGATGACTGAGCGTGTCAGGGATGCGGACAGTACCGAGGTCGCTTCGCTGCTCGAGCGTGCCGATTCGTTGGACTGCTTCATCAGGGTTGCGATCTTGCCGGTCTTGACCAGAATCTCATCGAGGGTAGGCGCGGATTCATCGATCTGTTCTCCCTCGGCGACGAAGCCGGGGGAAGGGTCTGCCTTGACGTAGGGTACGCGCACGGCGGGCGCGTCACCTTCGATAGCGCCGGCAATGGTGGTCAGCTGCCAGATGAGTGCATCGGGAACAATCTCTCGGGCGACGAATGTTTCGTCGGGGGAGAATGCGCGGGGGTTAGCGGTTGTGAAAGTCATGATGTCAGCTCCATTACTTCAGGAATGATGTGGGTTCGTCGCGGGCTCCTGGCCTGTCGCGGCGTGCCCTCCTGGGGCTGACTGTTCGGGAAGCGTCTGGCACCTGGCCGAGGAACGTCCCTTACAAGGATCATTGTACCTCGGGCAGGTGCCAGAATTGTGTGCGGTTAGTTCTCTCGGCCCAGCGTTTGCAGGGTGTCGATCCAGCGGGCCGCGTCCGTGTGGAATCCGCTGCTGCCGGCCGCGCCCTGTGACGGGTCGGGCCGGGGCGCACGCGGCTTACGGGCAAGCCCTAGGCGCTCTTGTACCTCGGTGACCTTCGCGCCGATGGTTTCGGTCTCGAGGATGCCGGTCTCGGGGTCTGTGAAGTCATCGACGGTTAAGCCGAGGTCCCACAGCACAGCTGGGTTGGCAATGATCTGGGCGGCTTCCCGTTCGATCATGCGCTGTCTGAGTGTGTCGAGCTCGGCTTTCATCTCGGCATGTTTGGCTTCCCATTCGCGGGCTTGCCGCCGGTATTTCGCGGCCTCATGGTTGCCTTTCGTTTCGGGCTTCTCGGCCGCCTGTGTGGCTTCCTGAGCGTCTGTCATGGGCTCTGTGGGGGTCTGCTCCGTTGTTGTGGTGTTGTCGCCTGTCGTAGCCATTTCTGTGCCTTCCTGGTTGTCGATCTGGTTGGGAGTGTCAGCCGCGTTTGTCATTGAATAGTTCGCCTTTCAGTTGTGAAACATAGACTGCGAGCGCGGTCAATGTCGCGCGGGTTAGCGGGTCATCGTAGGTATCTCGGTAGGCGCGTACCGCGCTCTCTATCTGGCTGATGGCGCGCATGTTTTTGGTGGCGCGCTGCTGCCAGTGCTTGCGGTGGCGGCGCTGTGTTTCGAGTTCGTCTTGTACGCGCTCGAGTTCATCGAGGGTTGCTTCGAGCTCGGTCGCCGGGTCGAGGTCGGTCATTGCTGTTCGCCTTTCAGCTGTGTGTCGTAGTTGTCGGCAATGTCGTGCAGGTCGTCGCATACGGCCCGGATTTCGTGCCGATCGATGAATAGGTATCGGCCGTTACGGGTTGTGATGAGGGCTCCGAGACGGTCTCGGCCGCGGCTGTCTCCCCATACCCGCTTCGTGACGGTCAGGAATCTGGTCATGTCGTCTCGCATTCGTGGTTTGTGCAGTACGGTTCCCCGGCCGGCGGGGTTGTCATCATGCGTGAGCAGCGCGAGCAGCGTAGGGCCGTGAATGCAGTCGGTTCACCAGTCAGCTCATCCGTCTTGGAGACGTGATCTGACTGAGCAGACTGCGCTGACTGGATACCGACTTTTCGTTGAGATAGCCCAGTTGGCTCAGTGTGTTCATTAATAGAAGTCTCCCCAGGGAGGTCGTGAGCAGACTGCGCTGACTGAGCCGGTAGGCTCCATCGGCTTGTGCGCGGGAAGCCGCTGTATTCGGACTTCACGCCAAGTTTGCGGGCCGCGCGCCGGATAGCAGCATCTGAGAAGCCCTCTTTCGTGCCGTCACGCCTGGCATCCTTGGAAGCGACTTCGCCGTGCATCGTGAGGTAGTCGGATAGCCATTCGGCGGCTTCCTCGGTCACGCCTTGCGTGTCGATACCGGGGTCGCTCATGGCGGTCTTAATCGAGGTTGCCGAATCGCCGTGCCAGTGCACGCGGCCGGTGGTGATTGTTTCCCCGTCGAGGTCGAGGGGTGCACTCTCCACGGTGAACGCGGTCGATGAGGGGGTGACGCGGGCGAGATTGTTTTTCACTACGCCGAACAGTCGCCGCTGCTCTGTCTCATCGTCAGGGTCTGGGACTACCGAGAGAACCGAGCGGGCAACGGCTGTGAACGCTTTGGAGCCCATGACGGCGTTCAACGGGTCGTGACTGGACTTGTTGAGATGGATTAGTCCGAGGATTGCCATGCCTGTTTCGTCGGCCATGCGCACGAGCGGTTCGAGCGCTTGCCGTACCTCGGCATCTTTGTGTGTGTCGAGGTTGTCGAGCCGGGACATGATGGGGTCCAAGATCATGAGTGCTACGTCTCGTTCGGTCACAACGTCCTGTAGGGCGGATATGTCGCGGGGCAGGTTCAATCCGGTGGTGAACCCTGTCGCGGTTGCCACTTCGACGCGGTAGACGCGGTTCAGGTCTGCTCCGGCGGCTATGAGGCGCGGGATAATCGTGTGTTCCCAGCTGTCCTCTGTGGCGGCGTAGATGACGGCGCGGGGCTTGCCCTCATTCGAGCCCGGTAGCGTGCCGCGTGTGACCTGTGCGGCGACGTTAACGGCCAATGTGGATTTGCCTAAGCCTTCTTTGCCGGCGAGCAGTGAGAGGGTGCCGAGGGCGATCCGGTCTTGCCATGCCCATGTGACGCGGCGCGGCTTAATCTCCGCTGCGGACGTGACTACAAGGTGTCGGCCTTCCTCGTTTGAGGGGCCTGTATCGTCCTGTGAGGGCTGTACCGGCATCCGGTAGGGGGTGAGCCCGTCGAGGGGTTTCCCGGCCGCTAGATGGTCGCTTAGATCGTTCCCGATGGTTGCTTCCATGAAGGTGAGGGACGCTGCTACATGCTCGAGCTTCGCGGCAACGTCGCGTGCCCACTTGTCGCCGGCAGTGTCCCTATCGACCACGGCCACAACATGCGCGCCCTCGAGGGGAGACACGTCAACATGGCGGAAGTTGCTGGCACCCTGCGGGGCTGTCGTCGCCGCTACGCCTGTCAGCGTGCGTGCGTTGTCTGCGTCTTTCTCACCTTCTACGAGATAGACGGGCTGGCCGAGCTCGACAGCGGCGGCAACGTCCGGCAGTCGGTAGAGAATCACGCCGTCACCCGTGATGCTCTGAAAGAACTTCTTCTTCCCGTCGGCCTGTACCTTCCGTGTCACTGTCCGGTTGATTACGCCGTCACGGTCAACATATGAATATGTCGTTTCGCGCGGATTGTCGTACAAGTCGCGCATTGTCATGCCGAGCGCTGCGAGTACGTCGGTTGCGTTGCATCCTGCGAAACAGTGCATGAGCGCGTTCTCAGCTGCTGCCGTGACTGATAGCGAGGGGTTGCCGTCATCGTGGGCGGGACACTGTGCTGTTGCCTGTCCTTCGCCGCGCTCTCTCACAGTCGAGCCGTGCCGGTGCAATGCCGCGATAATGCGTTCATAGGCTGTCTCAGTCATTGCTGGTCACCTCCCGCTCGAGGTGCCGGCTGTCAACGGGAACGAGCTTGACCAAGATCATGTCGGCACGGTCGCCGCGCTTCTCGGCACGCCTCACCGCGTTCTGTGCAGCTGGGAGGTTGAAGTACAAGTGCCGGCGGACTGCCTTCCCGCGCACGAGCACCGCATACGAATCGCGGAAGAAAGTGTCGGCAGGACGCGTGTCTGCGTGCGGATCGTACGCCTTTTCGGCTGTCGTAGCTGGTAGAATAGGCGTAAGCATTCCAGCCATTTGAATGTGCCCAGGGTCCGCCTCCCTAGCCGGGGGGCGGATTCTTTTTGTCTCAGTCATGGTCCGCCACTCCCTCATCGATGATGGTGGCGATAGTGGTGGCTGGCACCATGACGCGGCGGCCGAGCTTCACGGTCTTAATGCGTTTCGCGTAGTGCCATTCCCTCAATGCGCGCTCTGAAATGCCGAGCATGAGGGCGGCTTCACTGATGCTGTAGAGTGCGCGGCCCTCGATCATGGCAATAGTGGTCATGAGCGGTCACCGCCGTCGGCAATCAGCTCAGTCAGCTGGCTTATCTGAGAAGCGCTGAGTGGTGGAAGTCCGGCTAACCGGTCGATGATGTAGTCGCGAATTGTTTGCACTGCGAGATCGGTGCGCGCATGAATCAGGTCGGCATCGTCGGCAGGGCGGGACCGTGATAGGGCGGCTACGCGGCCTCTAAGTGAAATTGCCTTAGACATGAAAGAAGTCCTTCGAGCATGAGAAATTCTCCTCTGCTCGGAGGACTTGAATTGTTTGCATCCCAGTCAGGTCAAACCCCGTCACTAGGTTCTAGCCCTAGCCGGCCTGCTTCCAGTGTAGCAACTAAATGACAAGCATGTAACTCAAAGGACGCGGCGCAGCTGTTTCAGGGTCAATTCGCGTACTCCGCCACGGTATGCCGTTGTCAACGGCTGCTGAACCGTCTCAGATCGAACGATCATGCTGTCTCCGCAAGTGTTGCAGGTGAACTTGGTTCGGCCGCGCGCGGTTGCGTTGTAGTGGTCCATCTCAGCCTGTGCTTTCGCCAGTGCGCTCCAGTCTCCACCGAACATTGCAGCCTGCACTTCGTTGGATAACTGGTCATAGTCGGCGGGCGCGTCATCAACGATGGTCTGCCTGTCAGCCGCCTTTCGAGTTCGAAGCTGAAACAGATTGCCTCTGCTGTCCATGTACTTACTACTGAACGCCCAGTTGAGCTCATTCCTCTGCTCCATGAGCATTGCAGAAATCTCGAACGATCCGAACAGAAACGGGGCGGGGTCATGAGGGCAATAAACGCCGATACGTGGCCAGTCGAGAGGTGCCGAGGTTACCTTCACCGCGCGGCTGTGCCAGCTCGAGGAGTAGTAATCAGGCACAACATAGTTCCAAGAATTGCTCACAATGCCCCACTTTCTAGCGCTGTCGTGAATTGTTCTTCGACGGCTGCCTGTAACACTCGGCGCGCGTCGGTCGATGACTTCATGTAGCGCAGCGACATTGACGCGGAAGCATGTCCAAGCGAATCTTGAACGTCCTTAATCGATTCAGCGTTTCGGCCGCCACGGTCAGCCCAGGTATGGCGGAGGTCGTGCGCTGACGCGCGCTCCAAGCCGAGACTGTCACACGCGCGATACAAGTTCTTATTGAACAGCGATTCCGCGTAATGCTTCGAACGGTCATTGACGGAAGGGAAGATCAGGTCGGTAGCGGCCGGCTTGTCTTGACGTTCTCGCACGTCGTGCAGCAGCTTCACCGTGTGCGGCCCAAGTAGGGCAATGCGGTTGGAAGCTTTGGTCTTTGTCCCGTCTCGAACAACGAGGTTTCGGCCTACTCCCGACACGCTCCGGCTGACCGTACAAATACCTGTCGTGAGGTCTACATCCTTCCAGCGAAGTTCGCGGGCTTCGCCTAGCCGCAGTCCGGTCATCAGCATGAATAGAAACATCGGCACCGCGTGCGCCGGCAACTCCTTCACAATGGCCGCTATCTCGCTATCGGGCAGTGACCGAGGTTCATGCCGGCGAGACTTCTCACCCTTCAATGACTGAGCGAAGTTCTTGTCCGTGACCGACACGCACGGCGACCGGTCGATAATCTCCAACGCGACAGCCGTATTCAGAATCGCGCGAAACAATTCGTAAGCATTCTTTCGCGCGCCCGGCGCGCCCGGCGCGAGCTCGAGCAGCGCCCAGTCATCGACGGCTTCCGGCGTTATCTGTCTCAGCGGCACGGCTCCCCAACGCGGCAACAAGTGCACGCGCAATAGAGAACTGTGGGTACGTTTCACGGCCGGCGTTAGATGACGCTTCTCCATCCATTCGGCCGCGTATTCTCCGAACGTGCGGCCCCTGGAAGCGAGCTGCTCGAGCTCCCGTTCAGCCTTCACCTGCGAGGGAGACTTCCACGTATCTCCGTCAATGGCCGATTCCTGCTTCGACAGCCACTTCGCGGCAACCGACGCTTGCCGGAATGTGCGCGCTATCCGGTGCGGCTCACCGTCATAGCCGAATCGCGGGTTCGCGAACGAAGCTTCATAGCCGATGCCGCCTTTGAAAGTCTTTCGAGGCACCTTGCGAATCTTCCCGAAAGATCGACGCTTCTTAGCCATGATTCCTCCGACACTCCGCGAACGCCCCTCCATTCACCCCCTTCAAGGGTGTAAGATCATGTTATCTGATGGCAGGTGGTGGAAGATAGCGACTTGCCGGAAGTAGAGATATTGGCTTAATTCCAAGGTTTTTCGGCGGTAATTCAACGAAAGACAAATCGGAAGGTCGTGGGTTCGAGTCCCGCCACCCCGACCAGCGTTCAACGCTGGCATCTCGAACTCGGCGCCAGCCGACGACGACGACATTCTTGTGGGATATCCCCATCGGCGGGAGAGCGGTAATTTATACTGGCCCGTCATCTGCGGCCGCCTATCGGTCTTACTCAGCTGTGACAGAGTGTGCTGTACGCCGCTACGTCGTGGCATAGACAACCGGAAGATGCAGTGTGAATTGACTGCCCCCGTGTCGTAGAATGACGCGGTATGTCTGCACACGCTGCAGGAGATCGTGAGTGGCTGCCTGCCACACCGCCAATGACTGGAGTAACTTTCGTGAAGAGCAATGTTGAACAGCTCGAGCCGACCCGGGTAAAGATCACCGCTGAGGTCGAGTATGAGGAGCTGAAGCCGGCCGTTGAGGCGGCGGCGAAGAAGCTGAGCCAGCAGGTCAACATCCCGGGATTCCGTCGTGGCAAGGTCCCGATGCGCGTCCTTGAGAGCCGGATCGGCCGCCCCGCGATCGTCGAACAGGCAGTCAACGATTCCCTCGACGGCTACTACCAGAGCGCGATCGCCGAGCACGAGCTCGCACCGCTCGGCCCGCCCGAGGTTGACATCACGCAGTGGCCGAATATGGAGGGCGCGCCCGGCGGCAGCCTGACATTCGAAATCGCCGTCGACACCCGCCCCGAGATCACGCTTCCGGAGTTCTCCGACATCACGGTGACGGTCGACAAGCCCGTCGTCACAGACGAGGACGTCGAAGAGCGCCTGACGGAGATGAGGGAGCGGTTCGCCACTCTCAAGTCCGTTGAGCGGGCGGTCGAGCCGAAGGACTACGTCTCGATCGACATGGAGGCGAGAATCGGCGATGAGGTTGTCGACTCCGTGTCCGGCATCTCCTACCAGCTTGGCTCCGGCCAGCTACTCGACGGCATCGACGAGGCCCTCGAGGGCCTCCAGGCTGGCGAAACTGCCACCTTCACATCGACCCTTGCGGGCGGCGAGCACGAGGGCGAAGAGGCTGAGGTGACCGTTACGGTCCAGTCGGTGAAGGAGTCCGAGCTTCCCGAGGCTGACGATGATTTCGCTCAGCTCGCATCCGAATTCGACACGCTCGACGAGTTCAAGGCTGATCTTCGCGAGTCCGCTGAGAAGGACAAGACGACCGAGGTCGTTTACAGTGCGCGCGATCTCCTGCTCGAAGAGCTCAACAAGCTCATCGAGGTCCCCGTCCCCGCCCGTGTCATCGACGCGGAGATCAAGCGCCACCTCGAGGCCGAGGGCAAGGAAGAGGGTGACGCGCATGGTGAGGAGATCCGTGAGGACACCGAAAAGGGGTTCCGCGACCAAATGATCCTTGAGGCCGTGAGCGAGAAGCTCGACGTCACCATTGGCCAGGACGAGCTACTTGAGTTCATGGTCCAGCAGGCCCAGATGTACGGCATGGACCCGAACCAGTTCCTTCAGGCCGCCGTCCAGACCAACCAGGTCAGCGCGTTCGCCGGTGAGCTCACCCGCAATAAGGCTCTCATTCTCGCCCTGCGGGAGGTCAAGGTCGTCGACACCGACGGCGAGCCGGTCGACGTCACCTCTGTCATCGACGAAAACGAGAAGACGGTCGAGGAGAACGCGAAAGCAGCAGCGACCTTCGCCGAAGACTCCGAGGACCTGACTGTCGATGTCGAAGAGACCTCGTCAGAAGACGAGACGTCAGCAGAGGACGAGGCCTCGTCCGACGAGACGTCTGATGGGGACAACGAGGACGATAAGTAGTCCCGATTTCTCATGAGGCGCCCGCGGGGATTTCCCTGCGGGCGCCTACCATATGCGCCATCAGCGAAACAATCAGAGGGGAGGGAAGGTCCTACTTCGAAGGTGCGTTAACCTCGAGTGAACGCAAGGACCAATCAGGAGGCTGTCCATTGAGCACACTTCCCACGATGCAGGGCGAGGCCAATAATCTTGGCCTGAGCGACCACATCTTTAACCGTCTTCTCAAGGAGCGCATTATCTGGCTAGGCTCCGAAGTCCGCGACGATATCGCGAACTCGATTTGCGCCCAGATGCTACTCCTCGCGGCAGAGGATCCTGACGAGGACATCTACCTCTACATCAACTCGCCCGGCGGCTCCGTCACGGCCGGCATGGCGATTTACGACACGATGAAGTACGTCCAGCCCAACGTCGCAACCGTGGCGATGGGTATGGCGGCCTCCATGGGCCAGTTCCTCCTGACCTCCGGAACGCCCGGCAAACGCTACATCACGCCGCACGCCCGGGTCCTCATGCACCAGCCGTCCGGCGGTGCCGGCGGTACGGCCGCTGATATCCGCATCAACGCCGACCTCATCATGAAGATGAAGAGGGAGCTGGCCGAAATCACGGCTCAGCAGACCGGCAAGACCGTTGAGCAGATCATCGAGGACTCGGACCGCGACAAGTGGTTCGACGCTCAGGAGGCGCTGGAGTACGGCTTCGTCGACCACGTTGTCGAGACATCAGACCTCGTCTCGGGTGGCGGTGGCACCAAGTGAACCAGGAGCACAAGTTGAACTTCCCGTCCATGAGGGCACCGCAGATGCCGGAGGCCCGGTATGTCTTGCCGACCTTCGAGGAGCGCACGCCCTACGGCTACAAGCGCCAGGATCCCTACGCGAAGCTGTTTGAAGACCGAATCGTCTTCCTCGGCGTCCAGGTCGATGACGCGTCTGCCGACGATGTCATGGCCCAGCTCCTCGTCCTCGAGTCGCAGGATCCGGAAGCCATGATCACGATGTACATCAACTCGCCCGGCGGCTCCTTCACGGCGCTGACCGCGATCTACGACACGATGCAGTACATCAAGCCCGAGGTGCAGACAGTGTGCCTCGGTCAGGCAGCCTCGGCGGCCGCCGTTCTTCTCGCAGCGGGTGCGCCCGGCAAGCGGCTCGCGCTACCGAACGCGCGCATCCTCATCCACCAGCCCGCCATGCAGGGCGTCCAGGGCCAGGCCTCGGACATCGAGATCGTCGCGAACGAGATCGACCGGATGAGGGACTGGCTCGAACAGACCCTCGCCGACCATTCGGGCAAGCCGAAGGAAGAGGTCTCCCGCGACATTGATCGCGATAAGATCCTCACCGCCCAACAGGCGAAAGAATACGGCCTGGTCGACGAGGTTCTCACCTCGCGCAAGGCTCCGAGAATCGACGCCTGAGAACGCTGACAGCCTCATGTGGACGGGAGCCCTTCGGGGCTCCCGTCTCCGCGTGGTGCATTCGCGCATTCGCGCTGATCTCGCTACAGTTAATGACAGTTCAGGGGAGGTACGCTCATGGCTCGAACAGCTGACGCAGCCGACATGCTCAAATGCTCGTTCTGTCAGAAGTCGCAGCGCCAGGTGAAGAAGCTCATCACGGGCTCCGGCGCTTACATCTGCAACGAGTGCATTGAGCTGTGCAACGAGATCATTGCAGAAGAGCTCGGTCACGAAGAGCCGGAGTTCTCCCTCGACGCTCTGCCGAAGCCGAAAGAGATTTTCGACTTCCTCAACGAATACGTCGTCGGCCAGGAGAACGCCAAGCGCACCCTATCGGTCGCGGTCTACAACCACTACAAGCGAATCCGTTCCGGTCAAGACGTGCCAATGAAAGGTGAGGAGCCGGTCGAGATCGGCAAGTCCAATATCCTCATGATCGGCCCGACCGGCACCGGTAAGACATATCTCGCGCAGTCGCTCGCTCGCATGCTCGACGTGCCGTTTGCGATCGCCGATGCCACCTCCCTGACTGAAGCCGGCTACGTCGGCGAAGATGTGGAGAACATCCTCCTCAAACTCATCCAGGCCGCCGATGGAGACACGGACAAGGCCGCCCAGGGCATCATCTACATCGACGAGATCGACAAGATTTCCCGCAAGTCCGAGAACCCGTCGATCACACGCGACGTCTCGGGCGAGGGCGTTCAGCAGGCGCTCCTCAAGATCATCGAGGGCACGATCGCATCGGTGCCGCCACAGGGCGGCCGTAAGCACCCCCACCAGGAATTCGTCCAGATCGACACGACGAACGTTCTCTTCATCGTCGCTGGCGCCTTCGCGGGGATGGAGGAGATCGTCTCGGCTCGTAGCGGTCGCCGCTCGATTGGGTTCGGCTCCGACTTGCCTTCGGCCGAGATTCCGGGCGGTCTCAGTAGCGATGTTGAACCCGACGATCTGCACAAGTTCGGCCTCATCCCAGAGCTCGTCGGCCGGCTACCTGTCATCGCCACTGTCGACGCACTCGAGCTGAGTGACCTCATCACGATCCTTACCGAGCCGCGCAACGCGCTCGCGAAGCAGTACCAGAAGATGTTTGAACTGGACGACGTCCAGCTCGAATTCACCGACAGCGCCCTCGCCGGCATCGCGGCCAAGGCTGTCGAACGCGGCACGGGCGCTCGAGGGCTCCGCTCGATACTTGAGAATCTCTTGCGCGAGCTCATGTTTGAGATCCCATCGCGGACCGACATCGAACGCGTCATTATTGACGAGAAGGTACTCGACGGTGGGGAGCCCACCTTCGTGCTCAAGCGTTCGAAGAAGTCTGCCTAGGAGATATATGGACGAGCCGCAGGATATCCCTGAGGGTCTGCGCACAGCCCGAGAGAGTATTGACAATATCGATGCGGCGCTCATCCATATCCTCGCGGAACGTTTCCGATGTACGCAGCAGGTCGGCCGGCTCAAGGCCGAGCTGGGATTACCCGCTTCCGATCCTCAGCGTGAAGAACGGCAAATTGCGCGTTTGCGCGCGCTCGCTGAAGAATCAGGCCTTGACCCGGTCTTCGCAGAGAAGTTTCTCAAGTTCATTGTCACCGAGGTTATTCGCCACCACGAGGACTTCGCGAAGAACTCCTAAGTTTGACGCCTGAAGTCGGGCCTTGAACAGCCATCCATGAAGCCCGTGGCGGGTAGTGGGACACGGTCCCACGGACTTCGAGATAGTCTCTCGAGGCTACGAGCCCCACCTGGCACAGGTCATCCCCGAGTTCCTCTTGCTACACGCTCACAACATCGTGGAGTGCTGTGGTGGCACCTGGATCCACAACGTGACCTCGCCCTAGGATGTGGCCAACTGCCATTCGGCTAGTGTTGAAGAAGGCCGCGACAGGCTGAGCGACGAAGCTCAAGACGCGAGGAGTGACCCACCCTCATCCGCGAAACGGGGATGCCGTCATCCTTGCGTGAACGCCTCACTCGGGCGAACACTCAGATCATCAATGTGCTTGACCGGATGGCTCTTTGCGACACCGCTCCCCACTTTCGGACCGCTCGGTGCCGTCGGCTCGAAGGAGTGCTGTCGAACTCCTGGGGGCCGCGGAGACACTGTCCCCGCGGCCCCAACGATGCGTATGCCAGGATCAGCGTGCGTAGATCTTCTCGATCTCATTCTCGAAGTCGGTGAGAACCTTGTGGCGCTTCACTTTGAGCGAGGGCGTGAGATAGTCATTGTCGACCGTGAAGTCCGTCGTCAGCACGTTGAACTTCCTGATGGACTCTGCGCGGGAAACCGCTTCATTTGCGCGGCTGACGGCCCTATCGAGAGCGGCGATGACCTGGGGGTTCTCGGCCGCCTCGTCGGCCGCCATCGGCGGTAGACCCTTGTTCGAGAGCCACCCCGGTAGCATGTCCGCATCGAGCGTGATGAGTGCGCCGATAAAGGGGCGGTTGTCGCCGACGACGACGACCTGGGAGACAATCGGGTGGCCGCGAAGGCGATCCTCGAGAACGGCGGGAGCAACGTTCTTGCCGCTGGCCGTCACAATGATCTCCTTCTTCCGGCCGGTGATCGTGACGAACAGGTCGTCATCGAGCGAGCCGAGATCACCCGTCTTGAACCAGCCATCCTCTGTGAAGGCGTCGCGGGTGGCCTCTTCATTGTTGTGGTATCGGGGGAATACGTGGTCACCCTTGACAAGAATCTCGCCGTCCTCATCGACCGTGACGAGCGCGCCCGGATAGGCGGGTCCAATCGTGCCGATTTTGATGTTACCGGGACGGTTGACGGTCGTCGGCGCCGAGGTCTCTGTCAGGCCATAGCCCTCGTAGATCGTAATGCCAGCACCACGGAAGAAGTGGCCGAGCCGTTCGCCGAGAGGGCCGCCGCCGGAGATGGAGTGCTTGAGTTGCCCGCCGAGCAGCTCCTTGAGGGTCGAGTACACGAGCTTCTCGCCGAGGTGATGCTGGGCTTTAAGCCACGGGCTCGGCCCTTCGGGGGTTTGAAGGGCGCGGGAGTACCCGATTGCGACCTTGGCGAAGCGGCGGAAGATCGGGCCCTTGACCTTTGACGCGTTCGCCTTGGCATCGGCCGCGTTGTAGACCTTCTCGAAGACACGGGGCACCGCGAGCACGAAGGTCGGCTTGAACGACTGCATGTCGGCCACGAGGTTCTTCGTGTCCGGGGAGTGGCCAAGGATCGCACCGGCTTCTATTGCGAGGATCGACACGAACCTGGCGAAAACGTGTGCCATCGGCAGGAACAGGAGAGTCCTGGCGTTCGGGTGGGCGATGATCTTGTTGAGTTCCGGGTCAGCTGGGCCGTTGATGACGACATGGAGCAGGTTCTTGTGCGTGAGAACAACACCCTTGGGCCGTCCTGTCGTGCCAGACGTGTAGATAATCGTCGCAACATCGTCGGATGTGGTGTTGGCGATACGGGCATCGATCTCCCGATCCACCTCGACACGGTCGAGGTCTTCGCCGAGTACGACAATGTCTCCAAGGCAGTCATCATCGATGACGAACACCTTCTCAAGACCTTCGATCGTCTCGAGGAGCGGCTTGACTGTGTCACGCAGGGACATGTTCTCGACGATGATGAAGCGGCACCCCGAGTCGGACAGGATCCACTCCGCCTGGCTACGGGACGACGTCTCGTAGATCGGGATACCGGACGCACCCGCATACCACAGCGCGAAGTCGGTCAGGCTCCACTCGTATCGAGTGGGCGACATAACACCGACCCGGTCCCCGGGCCGGACGCCGAGGGCGATGAACCCTCGGGCGAGAGCCCGGACCGATTCTTCGAACTGACGGTACGTGATCGGACTCCAGCGATCGCCGAGAGCCGACTTGAACTGGATGATGACCTGGTCGGGTCTCTCCTCAGCGCGACTGTGGAGAAGTTTGGCCAGGTTGTCATCGTCCTTGATCTTGACGCGTGCCTCCGCGTAGCTGACTGGGCGGTCGTTATCCGTCATTGCTGCCTTCCCGCCCTGTCAGGGCTGGTCTTAATTCTTCGCGGGCGCGGGGTCCAGCTCGTACTGTGCGATAGCGATGGAATCGCCCGCAACGATGTCGAGTGTTCCTCGTACGTGTGCGGCCTGACGAAGATCAGGCAGGACCGCGTTGATCTGCTCGTGATGGTCATCAGGAGCAATCATAGCTACTGACGCGTAGGTTGTGCGCTGCGACACCTTGTTCTCGCTCTTCACGCGACGAAGTGCGGCAAGTGCTTCACCCGCGACCGCGAGAAGGCTCTCGTCGGCATTCGCTGCCGCCTTGCTCAGGTCGTCGGCAACCGGCCAGGATGCTCGGTGGACGGAACCTTGCGCGTACCAGGACCAGACCTCTTCGGCGGCGTAGGGGAGCACCGGAGCGAGCAGGCGGACGAACGCGTCGACGCTGAGGGCGAGAGCGGCACGGGCCGACTCACTCTGTTGCGTTGTGAACAGCCCGTCTCGGTTGTAGGCGCGGTCTTTGACGAGCTCCAGATAGTCGTCACAGAACGACCAGAAGGCGGATTCGGTGACCTCGAGGGCTCGCGTGTGATCGTAGGCCTCAAATGCGTCGGTCGCTTCGGTAACAACGCGGGCGACGGTCGCGACCATGGCGCGGTCGATGTCGAGGTTGATCTTCGCCGGGTTGAACTCGACGGTATCCCCACCCATCGTCAGTGCGAACTTCGATGCGTTGAGGAGCTTGATGGCCAGGCGGCGGCCGATCTTCATCTGGTTCTCTTCGAACGCCGCATCTGTGCCGAGTCGGGCGGACGCCGCCCAGTAGCGCACTCCGTCCGAGGAGTGCTTCTCGAGTAGCCCCATGGGGGTGACGACGTTCCCCTTCGACTTCGACATCTTCTTGCGGTCTGGATCGAGGATCCAGCCGGAGATCGCGGCGCTCTTCCACGGCAGGCCGCCGAACTCGAGATGGGCGCGGACCATGGAGGAGAAGAGCCACGTCCGGATGATGTCCTGGCCCTGGGGGCGCAAGTCCATCGGGTACGTCGCGTTAAACAGCGTCTCGTCGGTCAGCCAGCCGGTCGCGATCTGCGGGCTCATCGATGATGTCGCCCACGTGTCCATGATGTCGACTTCGCCGACGAAACCACCGGCGACACCGCGCTGGTCTTCCGTGAAGCCCGCAGGGACATCGCTTGACGGGTCAACGGGGAGCTCAGCCTCGGTCGGAGTGATGACCCGGCTGTAGTCGGGTTCGCCATTCTCGTTAACCTCGTACCAGACGGGAAGCGGAACGCCGAAGAAGCGCTGGCGGGAGATGAGCCAATCGGTGTTGAGGCCCCGCGTCCAGTTCTCATAGCGGACCCGCATGAAGTCTGGATAGAACTCAAGCTCCTTGCCGGCTTCAAGGAGGTTCTCCTGCAACTGTTTGCCATTCGCCTCCGTGTAGGGGCGGCCGCCGTTGCGGATGTACCACTGGCGTGACGTCACGATCTCAAGCGGTTTGTCGCCCTTTTCGAAGAAGTTCGTCATGCGCTGAGTGTTGACAGGTTCGCCGATCAAGTCGCCAGTCTCAGCCATCTTGTCGACAACAGCCTTGCGGGACGAGAAGATCGTCTTCCCCGCCATCTCTTCATAGAGAGAGACACCCTCAGGTGCGGTGATCCATTCCGGAGTTTCGGGGAGAATGCGGCCGTCCTTGCCGAGAACGGGACGGAGCGGTAAAGACAGCTCACGCCACCACTGCACGTCAGTGAGATCACCGAACGTACAGCACATGGCGATGCCGGCGCCCTTGTCCTTCTCGGCGGCCGAGTGCGCAAGGACCGGCAACTCGACCCCGAAAACGGGCGAGGTGACGGTCGTGCCGAACAGGTGCTGGTACCGCTCATCGTCCGGGTGGGCGATAAGTGCGACGCAGGCGGGAAGGAGTTCGGGCCGGGTCGTCTCGATGACGACGTCCTCGTCCGTGCCGTGGAAGGCGATCTTATGGTAGGCGCCCGGGTACTCGCGCGCCTCGAGCTCGGCTTGGGCAACAGCGGTCTGGAACGTCACGTCCCACAGGCCGGGTGCCTGCGCCTGGTAGGCCTCACCACGGGCGAGGTTACGAAGGAACGCGGCCTGGGCAACTTTCTGAGCCTTCGGGCCGATGGTCTGATAGTTCTGCTTCCAGTCGACTGATAGGCCGAGAGTGCGCCACAGATGCTCGAACTGCTCCTCATCCTCCGCTGTCAGTTGCCAGCACAGCTCGATGAAGTTGCGCCTCGAGATCGGTTTCTGGTCCGCGTACTTGATCGACTTGCCATCGCCGCCATCGTGCGGAGGTACGAAGTCGACATCGTATGGCAGCGACGGGTCACAGCGGACGCCGTAGTAGTTCTGGACGCGACGCTCGGTCGGCAGACCGTTGTCGTCCCAGCCCATCGGGTAGAAAACGTGCTTGCCTGTCATTCGCTTGTACCGGGCGATGATGTCCGTGTGGGTGTAGGAGAAAACGTGCCCCACGTGGAGTGAACCCGATACCGTGGGCGGGGGAGTGTCAATCGAGTAGGTGTTGTCCCGGGAGGTTGGCTCGTACGTGTACGTCCCGTTCTCCTCCCACGCGGCACCCCACTTGGTCTCCAGTCCGTCCAGGCTCACCCTGTCGGGAGCATTCACCGCGGCGACGATAGAAGCGTTCTCAGTCATGAGGCCAATTGTTCCATAAACGGGCGGTACCCTTCGCGCACGCTATGTCACGATGAACAGATGCATGCACCACACACGTCACTGCTCGCTGTCGCAGTCCCTGGCATACCGCAGGCCACGATGAACGATGATGTTTCTGCCCTCATAGCGCCTGCGCTCAACGAACTCGTCTGGCCAGATGGAAGGCTTGGGATCGTTCGCGGTGACATCATCGTTATCGCTCGCAAGCTCGTCGCCATATGCGAGGGGCGCATGGTTAAGGCTGGCACGTCGGGCGTGCTGAGCGCTGGCCGCACGCCCCGTGGCATCGCTGTTCTTCCGCCCGAGAACCCGGTCTCGAGTGCCCGTGCTATTAGGCGGGGGCTTGACGCTCGCTTCGGGGGCAGGCCCGGGGTCATCATCACCGGAGATGTTGCTGCCGCTGGCGTCGATTCACACGTCGGCACGTCGCGTTTGCGGGAGGACCTGGCGAGGATGGCGGACGTGCTCATGAACACTTACCCGGGTCATCCGGTTGTCGCGATCCGGGGCCTTGGCCACCTGCTGACTTACGAGGACCAGGACTAGCGCCGGCGCGTGACCTCTCCCGGACGCGTGAGCCGCCCAGCGCGGTCCTGCGATCCTCACGGGTTCAACGCACTGCCACGGAATTACGTCCTATGTGTGTTGCGTAATTTTATGTAAAGTTAGGCCTGCCTTACCTAAATGGTGGCCCGCGCTGGGTAGCGGATCTTTGTGGCCAGCGTGCTGAATTCCGATTTGGGAGCACCCATGACTTCTCGCCGATTTGCTGCAGTTCTTGCCGCTGCAGCGCTCTCCACCACCCTCGCCGCCTGCTCTGACGATGGCGGGCCATCCGAGGAGGGTTCTGCTGTAGACACAACGACTGACGAGAACGCGGCCGACGCCGATGGTTTTCCGGTGACGATCAGCCACGCCTTCGGTGAGACCGTCATTGAGGAGAAACCCGAGCGTGTGGCAACGGTGGCGTGGAGCAACCACGAGGTGCCGCTGGCTCTCGGCATCGTCCCGGTCGGCATGGAGAAGGCGACATGGGGCGACGACGATGGTGATGGCATCCTGCCCTGGGTCGACGAACGGCTCGCGGAGCTCGACGCTGAATCTCCCGTCCTCTTCGACGCGACCGATTCGATTCCCTTCGATTCGGTCAACAACACGACTCCCGATGTCATTCTTGCGTCCTACTCGGGCCTGACCCAGGATGACTACGACCAGCTCAGCAAGATCGCACCGGTCGTCGCCTACCCCGATGTCGCGTGGGGGACCTCACTCAACGAGATGATTTCAATGAACTCCACGGCACTCGGCATGGTCGATGAGGGCGAGGACCTTATCGACACCATCCAGGCCGACATTGATGCGGCGAGCTCCGAGCATCCGATGCTCGAGGGCACGGTGCCGCTCTTCATGTTTATCGACGGCTCAGACACGTCGAAGATCGGCTTCTACACCCCCCTCGATCCCCGCGCCGGGTTCCTCCTCGACAACGGCTTCGAAGAGGCCGACATCTTGGCGGAGAATGCCGATTCCGAGTCGTTCTACGTCGAGATTTCGGCAGAGAATCCCGAGGCGTTTGAGGACGTCGACCTCTTCATCACCTACGGCTCGGACGACGAGGCGGAGAACGCGGCCAGCCTCGAGGCGTGGCAGGCAGATCCTTTGCTCTCCCGCATTCCCGCCATCGCCGATGGCCGAGTCGCCTTCCTCGGAAACGGACCGCTCGCAGCGGCTGCCAATCCGTCGCCACTGTCCGTCAGCTGGGGGATCAGCGACTACTTCGCACTCCTCGAGGACGCGCTTGGCTGACATCATGACCGAGCCGACAGCGGTTGCCCGCGGTCGGAGCAGGGCGAGCGGCCGATCTCGATCGCTCGCCCTGCTCCTCGCCCTGCTCGCCCTCGCCTTCATCGGCTCGATTATGTTCGGCGTTCGATCGATCTCGGCGTCGGATGCTATGGCGGGTTTGCTGGGATCAACGGAGACAGCTGAGCAGGCAGCCGCCGCGGCCCGCTTTCCCCGCACCGTTCTTGGCATCGCCGTCGGTGCCGCGTTGGCCGTCGCGGGGACAACGATGCAGGCGGTCACCCGCAACCCCCTTGCCGACCCCGGGATCTTCGGTGTCCTGTCGGGAGCCTCGCTCGCTGTTGTCGTGGGTATGACCTTCTTCGGTGTCGTCAACCCGGTCACCATCATGGTCCTCGCCATCATCGGCGCCGCGGCAGCGTCCGTTTTTGTCTACGTTGTTGGCTCTCTCGGCAGGGCAGGGGCGACACCGCTCAAGCTGGCACTCGCCGGGGCGGCCACCTCAGCCGCACTCTCGGCACTCGTCTCGGCGGTTCTTCTTCCCCGCATCGACGTCATGGACAGCTACCGGCACTGGCAGATTGGTGGTGTTGCAGGTGTGTCATGGGACAGGCTGGCCCTGGGGGCTCCGCTCCTTGCCGTGGGAGCCATCATCTGTCTACTCATGGCCAGGGGAATGAACGCGCTTGCCCTTGGCGATGAGATGGCGTCAGGTCTCGGTGAACGGGTGCTTCGCACCCGGATCGTCAGCTCGATTGGCGCCGTCATCCTGTGCGGTGTCGCCACAGCTCTTGCTGGGCCGATCGCCTTCGTCGGACTCATCGTTCCGCACATGTGCCGGCTGCTCGTCGGCACGGATCACCGCTGGCTCATTCCGTTCTCCGCGCTTGCCGGCGCGGCCCTCCTCGTCAGCGCGGACACTCTTGGAGGTGTGATGACGAGGCCGAGTGAGATCGCGGTTGGGATCATCATGCCGATCATCGGCGCCCCCTTCTTCATCTGGATCGTGAGACGTCAGCGGGTGAGAGAGCTATGACCCTGCGAACAAGCGACATCGATGTGAAGGATGTTCCCACGCCGAGCACAGTGGCCAATGGTCCGCTGTCGACGCCCGCAGCGGCACTCAGATCCGCCCGCCGTTCTCGTAGGCGCCGCCGCACCCTCATTGTCGCCTTCCTCATCGTTGCCGTCGCCGCCGTCTACATCGTCAGTCTCATGTGGGGCGAGAACGTTTACAGCCCCGCCGAGATCGTGCGAGTCATCCGCGGTGAGCAGGTCCCCGGTGCCAGCTACAGCGTTGGCGAGCTCCGCTTGCCTCGGGCGACGATGGGACTTCTCGCGGGCTTTGCCTTCGGCGCGGCAGGGGTGACCTTCCAGACGATGCTCCGCAATCAGCTCGCATCACCGGACATTATCGGGATCTCGGCCGGAGCCTCGGCGGCTGGCGTTATCGGCATCGTCATCTTCGGGATGAGCCAGTCGCAGGTCTCCATCGTTGCCCTTATCGCCTCCCTTCTTGTTGCCCTCGCCATCTACCTCCTCTCCTACAAGGACGGATTCGTCGGCACGCGCCTCATCCTCATCGGTATCGGAGTGGCCGCCATGCTCCACTCTGTCGTCACCTACGCCCTGTCACAGGCGAGCACGTGGGACCTGCCGAGCGCGACACGGTGGCTCACCGGGTCACTCAACGCCGCAACGTGGGAGCGCACACTCCCTCTTCTCGTTGTTGTTTCTGCCCTCATGCCGACCATGCTCGCGTTCAGTCGTAGCCTCGACCTCCTGCGGCTGGGTGACGACAGTGCGACGGCGCTCGGGGCCCGGGTCACTCTCGCCAGAGTGAGCCTCATCATCTGCTCGGTCATCCTCATCGCTGTCGCGACGGCGGCGTGCGGTCCCGTTGCCTTCGTCGCGTTTCTTTCCGGACCCATTGCTGCTCGCATTGTGGGGCCCGGCGGTCCCCTCATCGTTCCCTCGGCGCTCACCGGAGCGCTCATCATTCTCCTGTCGGATCTTGTCGGCCAGTACGCACTCGGTACGCGTTATCCGGTCGGCGTCATCACCGGCGCGCTCGGCGCGCCCTTCCTTATCTATCTCCTCGTCCGTTCGAATCGGAGCACTCTATGAACCGCGTTTTAGCTGCGAAGGATGTCTCTCTCGGATACGGGGAGCGGACTGTCATCACCGGCATGGATCTCACCGTGCCACCCGGCGTTATCACGTCGATCGTCGGCCCGAACGGGTGCGGCAAGTCGACTTTGCTCCGAGCGTTCTCCCGGCTACTCACGCCCGCCAACGGCGAGGTCCTCCTTGACGGTTCACTCCTTTCCTCCCGGTCTGCAAAACAGCTCGCTCGAATCCTCGGGTTGCTCCCGCAATCGCCGGTCGCGCCAGAGGGCATCGTTGTCGCTGATCTCGTCGGCCGCGGCCGCCACCCCCATCAGGGCCTCATGGGACGCTGGTCGGCCCGCGACTACGAGGTGGTTGCTCGTGCACTCGAAGTGACGAACACGTCCGATCTCGCGGAGCGCGCGGTCGATGAACTATCAGGCGGGCAGCGCCAACGGGTGTGGATCGCCATGTCGTTGGCGCAGCAAACGGACGTTCTCCTGCTCGATGAGCCGACAACGTTCCTCGATATCGCTAACCAGCTCGAAATCCTCGATCTGCTCACCGATCTCAACCGGGAGCAGGGCACGACGATCGTCATGGTCCTCCACGACATCAATCTTGCCGCCCGGTACTCGGACTATCTCGTCGCGATGAAGGACGGCGCTATCCACGTCCACGGTGCACCGTACGAGGTTGTCACCCCCGAACACATTGAGGAGGTGTTCGGCATCCGCAGTCAGATCCACCTCGACCCTGTCTCCGGCACTCCACTCGTTATGCCGGTAGGCCGCCACCACGTGAAGGACGCGTGACCACCATGTATGTTCCGATCCGCGCAACGGTTGACGCTGTCATCGATCTCAGCCCCCACTTCCGCCGAATCGTTTTCACGGGGCCAGACGTCGACTCACTCATGATCGATTACCCGATCTATGATCAACGGATCAAGCTCATTGTCCCGCCGCACTCCGGGCAACTCCCCATCCTCGGATCGGACCCCGAGTGGTACAGAGAATGGCTCGCCCTTCCTGAGGATAAGCGCGGGAGCATGAGGACCTACTCGATACGAAGCCTGACGCGACGCAGCGACGGCCTGCATCTGGCTGTCGATGTTGTCATGCACGGTGATGTCTGCGGCCCGGCGGGGGAGTGGGCGGCCACAGCGAGGCCCGGAGATTAGCTACTCATTGTCATCCCGTCCCAGGGGCCTGCGTCGGGAGGAATCGAATTCGATCCCGCCGGAGCACGTGAGGTCATCCTCCTCGGCGACGAGACCGCGGCGCCTGCGATCGCTCGGATCCTCGAAGATCTCGAGGACGAGGGGACCTCGCTCTCCGGGCAGGCATTCATCGAAGTTCCGACATCCGAGGACCGGCTGACGATTGACGGTCCCAGCACGATCGACGTGCGGTGGCTCCCACGCGATGGTGCGCCCAGGGGCGCGCTACTCGGACCAGCGCTCGGCTGGCATATGACAACACACGAGCCCGCGACGTCCGATGAGCTCATCTGGGAGACACCTACCCACTCCGCCTCCGGCGCTCCGACGCCGGGCCCGAGCGCAACGTCGGAGGCGTGGCCGTACTGCTGGATCGCTGGCGAGAGTAGCGTTGTCACAGGCCTTCGGCGTCACCTCGTCCGCGACGTTGGCATCGACCGGCGCAGGGTCGCGTTCATGGGTTACTGGCGTGAGGGGGTGGCTATGAGGGGCTAATTGCCCCGAGTTCGGTCAACCGCTCACGTCGATACCGCATGGAGGACCCACGTGAGCCACCGCGGCCCCACGACTGCAGACAGTCAGGAATCCTTCTGCATCTCGTTGTCCCGGTCGACAGAGGCCTGGACACCGCGAACAACCGCGGCCGAAAAACCAGCATCCTCCATGGCGACCATGCCCGCGATTGTCGTGCCCCCGGGTGAGCTCACCGTGTCACGAAGGTTCGCCGGTGACAATCCTTCCGATGCTCGCTCGAGCACCATCTGGGCCGAACCGAGCACAGCCTGCGCGGCGATGCGAACGGCCTGAGCCTTCGGAATACCGTTCGCAACCCCACCGCGCGCGAGCGCTTCAATGTACTCGAACGTGTATCCCGGTGAGCAGCCCGCGAGAGCAGTGAAAGCTGGGAACTCGCGTTCGGCAATATGGGCGACATCGCCAATTGCGTCAAAGATCGCGAAGACGGTGTCGAGCTGCGCCTCGGTCGCATGCTCGTTCCCACAAATACCGGTCATACCGGCACCGATGTGGGAATTGACGTTCGGCATCGTCCGGACGACGGCCTGCCCAGCTGGTAGGTGCTTCTCGAGCGTGGCAAGCGTCGTCCCCGCTGCGAGCGAGACAACGAGGATCGACGTGCCTTCGAGAGCGCTATGAATCTCTTGAAGAACCCCGGCGATAAGGTGAGGCTTGACAGCGAGAACGAGGGTTCCGTCCATCCCGATCATGTCGACCAATTCGACATTGGAGCCCGCGAAGTCGACACCGGCCACGTGTGCGAGCCGCTCCGCGTTGCGTGGGTCACGCGCCGAGACGACGATCTCGCTCGGGTCATAGTCACCCGCGACAAGACCCATGACGATCGCGCGAGCCATGTTTCCGGAACCCAAGAATCCAATCATGTCGCTAGCCTAACCGAGCGGATATGGGCAGACTGGCAACATGACCAAACGCGTACTCATCACGGGAGCATCGACAGGAATCGGAGCAGCAACCGTCCGCCGGGCGCGGCGTGCCGGGTGGAATGTGCTCGCGACCGCCCGGCGAACGGACCGCCTGCAGGCGCTCGCGGAGGAGACCGGTTGCGACTGGTTCGCAGCGGATCTGACAGTCAGCGCAGATGTTGAGGCGCTCGCGGGGAGGGCGGTCGAATTCGATGTCGATTCCCTCGTCAACAATGCCGGCGGCGCCCGCGGAGCCGACCGTGTTGAGAACGGCAACATCGATGACTGGCAGGCCATGTACGACATGAATGTCCTCGGCACTCTCCGCATAACCCAGGCCCTTATCCCACACTTCCGCACGCGCGGTGGTGGCTCGATCCTCTTCCTCACCTCGACTGCCGCCCACGACACATACCCGGGCGGGGCCGGATATACGGCCGCCAAGCATGCGGAGCGGATGTTGCCGAACACCCTTCGCCTCGAGCTCGTCGGCGAGCCAATCCGCATCATCGAAATCGCGCCCGGCATGGTGAAGACCGAGGAATTCTCCCTCAACAGGCTCGGGTCGGCAGACGCAGCCGAGAAGGTCTACGAGGGCGTTGCAGAACCGCTTGTCGGGGACGATGTTGCCGAAGCGATCATGTGGGCACTCGAGCTACCCGCGCACGTCAACATCGACTCCCTCATCATGCGTCCCGTCGCTCAGGCCAGCAATACGCTCGTCGCACGCGGCTGAGGCTTGCAAGTAGCCAGCGGCACATGTGCTGGCAGTATGGACATCGTCATGATGGAGGGGCATGGATAGGTTTGTTGAGCAGCGGCGCGAGCGCAGTGAGCCGCGGCCACTTCCTGAGCCGACGGAGCGCGAGCGGCTACGGATGGCGTTCTCACGGTTCCCGACCGGGGTGTGTGTCGTCGCTTTTGAGGCGGATGGTGCCCGCCGCGGCATCACAGTCAACTCCTTCACGTCCGTGTCATTTGATCCGCAGCTCCTTCTCGTGTCGATCCAGAGAACAGCCTCCTCCCACGACCTCCTGCTCGACCGACCGTTCTCAGTCAACGTCCTCGGCTCATCTCAGGAGGACGTCGCCTGGCATTTCGCGGGCCGCCCCAATGACTCGCCGACGTGGATCGAGGGTGGCGCGGCTCCCCGTCTCGCGGGCGCACTCGCATGGTTCGACTGCACTCCGTGGGCACGTTACGACGGCGGCGATCACACCCTCGTCCTGGGAGAGATCCGCTCATTCGCCTCGCGACGCGGCGACGCGCTTGGCTTTAATGGGTCGCGGTTCACCGAGATCTCCGAAACTGTGCTCGGCCGCGAGCACCTCATCTGAGGAGAGACATGTCAGTTCGTACTGGGGCGGGGTACATCGAGGCCCTGCGGGCCATGAATCCGAATGTGTACATGGATGGGAAGGTCGACTCTGTCATCGATCATCCTGCGTTCGCCGGGATCATCGCCTCCTACGCTGACCTATACGACCTGCAGAAGGTGGACGAGCGCCTGACGTATGACGAGAACGGAGAGCGGTTCGCTGCATCCTTCCTCGTGCCGCGGACAGAGGCTGACCTCGTTGTGCGGCGGAAGGCCGCACGAGCATGCGCCGAATACTCGGGAGGGATGCTCGGCAGGACCGGGGATCACATGAACGCGGCGCTCACCGCGTTCAGCCAGGCAGGAGCCTGGTTCGCGGATGCTGATCCACAGTTTGAGAAGAACATCGTCGACTACGCCACGTGGGTGAAGGAGAACGATCTTCTGCTCACGTCGACCATCGGCTCTCCCCAGGTCAACCGCTCCGTGTCCGCCTCCGAGCAGGGTGGTGGTGAGACAACGCTTCGGGTCGTCGATCAGAACGACCGCGGCATCGTCGTCTCCGGAGCCCGGATGATCGCGACAAATGCACCGCTCGCGGACGAAATCCTCGTCATGCCGCAGACAGTGCTCCGAAGCAGCATGGACGACAAACCGTACTCGTTTGCCTTCGCGGTGCCCTCCGACATCGACGGTCTGACGTTACTGTGTCGCAGGCCCCTGCGCCGCGGAACGTCCGCTGTCGATGAGCCGCTCGCGGCGCGGTTCGAGGAAATCGATGCTGTCTGCATCTTCACTGAGGTCACGGTCCCGTGGGATCGCGTGTTCCTGTTCGGGCATCCTGCGAAATCGAACACGATGTTCACCCACACCGGTGCGGCAGCCCTCATGGCACACCAGTCGGTCACCCGCACAACCGTCAAGACCGAGTTCTATGCGGGACTGCTGGCCGAGATGTCGGAGGCCATCGGGATCGACGGCTACGGTCACGTCCAGGACGATATCGCCCAAGCTCTCGTCGCGGTTCAGATGGGACGGTCTGCCCTGCGGGCAGCCGAGGCCGACGGCTACGTCAACGATGTCGGCTTTTTCCAGCCGGCCATGGAGCCGCTCGCCGCAGTTCGCACGTGGTACCCGCGCTACTTTCAGTCACTACCCCAGGCAATCCGCAAGTTCGGAGCATCTGGACTCACAGCGCTCCCCTTCGAGGGCGACCTCGACGGTGACCTGGGAGGCGATGTTGACCGCTTCCTCCAGGGGAAGTCCCTCCCGGGAGGCGAACGAGTGCGACTTTTCAACCTCGGCTTCGACGCAGCGGTGTCCTCATTCGCCGGTCGGCAGGCCCTCTTCGAGTACTACTTCCACGGCGATCCGCTCCGTATGGCGAGCGCTTACCTCTCAGCCGCTGACACGTCATCCCACCGGGACCTCGTTCGCCGCATCCTCGACAGAACGCGTCGTGACGGTCGCCGACTGAAATAGGGCGGCCGGGCTTTGCCGGTGAATGACACTGGCGGCAGGTCACGAGCTGCGCATGATGCAGTGAGTGGGTCCACGCTCGAGGAAGCCGACGTTGTGGAGCCCTTGTGCACCGACGTGCCGTGGGTGGCGGTGGTGCGCGCTCTTAGTCGTGCGTGTCGAACTCGTGCCGGGAGTGGGATGTTGGCTCTAACTGGAATGTCGCATGCTCGATGCCGAAGTCATCGCGGACGCACTCCTGGAGGGCGTCGAGGATGTGCGGTGCGTGGGAATCGTAAAAGCAGCAATCATCGAGCACGACGTGCGCGGACAGGGTTGGAAAGTTCGACGCGATGAGGGAGGCGTGCAAGTCGTGGACGGCGATGACATGAGGTAGGGCGAGGATGTGGGCGCGGACCTCCTCCAGGTCAAGGCCCCGCGGGGTTGACTCGAGGAGGATCGACATCGACTCCCGGATAATGATGAGGCTTCTCGGGAGGATGAAGACGGCGATGAGGATACCGGCTATCGCGTCTGCCTGGGTCCAACCCGTGTACGTGATGATGATGGCGGCAACAATGACGGCGACAGAGCCGAGAGCATCGTTGAGCACCTCGAGAAATGCTGCCCTCATGTTGAGGTTGGAGGAGCGGCCGCTACTGAGCACGGCAAGCGAGATGAGGTTTCCGGCGAGGCCGACGACGCCAAAGATGATGAGTCCGGTTGCCTGCACCTCCGGCGGATCCCACAGTCGCCGCATCCCCTCAACGAGGGTGAACGCTCCCACGGCGAAGAGGATCGAAGCCTGGAAGAATGCGGCGAGGACCTCTGCTCTACGCAGACCCCACGTCCTCTTCTTTGTCGGCGAGCGCATGGTGAGCTGGGTCGCGACGAGGGCCATGAGCAGTCCCATCGTGTCCGTCAACATGTGCCCCGCATCGACGAGCAGGGCGAGACTGCCGGTCCACAGGGCGCCGATCACCTCTGCAATGAGGATGGTGAACGTGATGCTGAAGGCGATGACGAGCCGCCTGCGGTTATCGACCGCATGTGCGTGATGCATGCTATTCCTCCCGCCAGCATCATACCGACCGGCGGCAAGGAGGCATTGTTAGCCTGCGGAGATGTCCTTCTGCCACTGACCTGCGTAGCTGTGGGGACGGAACCCCATCCGCTCATTAATCGACCACATCCACGCATTCTCCCCGGCGTTCCATGTCTGGATGAAGGTCTTCTCGGGAGCGAGCATTTTGAGCTGGCGCAGGTTCTCCATCTTGATGAGGAGGCCAAGCCGGTGCCCGCGGTGCTCATTGAGGACGAGAGTGTCTTCCTGGATGACGGCGCGGGAATCGGGAAGAAGATCGAGCCGCGTGTGGGCGACGAGATGACCCGTGTCAATGTGCTGGGCGACGGTCATGAGTGACGTGATACCGAGGGCCTTGAGACGCCGGTCTCCTTCGACGAGCCGGTCGACATCGAAGTTGATCTCGCTCTGCACGATGCCGGCAGTTGGCATGTCGAGCTGGAAGGCGCTGATAAGGGTAACGAGGTCGTGCCGGTACTCCTCCGGCGTGGGACCTGCCCAGGACACGGTTCGGTATCCATCAGCCTTCTCAAGTGCCTCTGCGGTGAGTGTGGCGGCGACAGTGTCGTCAACCGGCAGGGGGAGCCTGCTACATGTTTCCGTCTGAGTTAGCACGAAGCCTGCGCCTTCGAGAAAGTCCGAGTAGCGGGTCCGTGCCAGCGTGAGTTCGGAGCTCGGGGCCCGCAGCTCGAGTCCGAACGGATGATCCTCGTATGCGGTGATCTTTGTCCGATTCTCGGCGACACAGATTGCCCGCGCGGCCTCCCAAAGCGGGCCGTACGCATCCTCGCGGCCGAGCGCGGCATTGATATCGACATGGGCTGAGTCCAACGTCTCCCTCAGCGGAACCCTAACGCTCGCCATTCCTACGACGTCGCCGTGCCACGGCGCCTCGGGGGTGAGGGAGATGGGGACGGCAGGGTCATGACCCCAGAGCGCGACGCCGTCGCTCGAGCCAGCGAGTAACGGTAGCCCGTATGACGATTCCATCCGCTCACCGAGCTCGCCATCGATGGCGAGCAGATGGATGATTTTCCACGTGTGCTGGCTGCGGTAGTGCCGGGTGAACATCTCCGGCGAATACACGGTCTCGGCGTCGCCGTCGATCTCCATGACGTTCTGCTCAACGATGCGGCGCAGCTCCGTCATCGCCCGGGACGGAACCGGGGAGGCTGGCAGTGCGATTTGTGCGACGATCATTGTCCAATTCTGGCACGACGGGAACGATCATTGTGCGCTGTCGCCATGACGTGTGCGGGCACGCATGTGACGCAGATCGAGGGGGATCCTTCTGGAACTGTGCGGTCGAGAGGCTGTAGACTGTCGAACGCTATGACCCGGCCCGCGAGGGGTATCACCGGTGAGCTTCCGGAAGAACAGCGCCACGCTCAGTAGAACCGGACGGTTGGACCCGTCATCGTCTCCTAATGAAGCGGCCGCAGTGCGGCAAGCGGGGTGGTACCGCGGGAGGATCGAAACCGATCCGCTCGTCCCGGCGCAGACCGAGTAGGAGATGGCTGTCCATGACTGAGAAGTCCGTGCGTTACCCCCTTCACCGCGACGGCGACGTCGCGGCGTCCCCGAGCTTCCCCGCTCTTGAAGAGGACATTCTCGCCTATTGGGAGAAGGACGGAACGTTCCAGGCATCCATTGACAACAGGGATGCTGGCGAGAATGGATCGAACGAGTTCGTCTTCTACGATGGTCCGCCCTTTGCCAACGGCCTACCCCACTACGGTCACCTCCTCACCGGCTACGTCAAGGACCTTGTCGGCCGCTTCCAGACGCAGATCGGCAGACGCGTCGAGCGACGCTTCGGCTGGGACACGCACGGCCTGCCAGCTGAGCTTGAAGCTCAGCGGCTCCTCGGGATTGAGACGAAGGACGAGATCGAGGAGATGGGCATTGACGTCTTCAATGCCGAGTGCCGTTCGTCCGTCCTTAAGTACACGAAGGAGTGGGAGGACTACGTCACCCGCCAGGCCCGCTGGGTCGACTTCGACAACGACTACAAGACCCTCGACACGTCCTACACGGAATCCGTCATCTGGGCATTCAAGACCCTCTACGACAAGGGGCTCGCCTACGAGGGCTACCGGGTTCTGCCGTACTGCTGGAATGACGAAACGCCGCTGTCGAATCACGAGCTGAAGATGGACGACGACGTTTACAAGGACCGCCAGGACCAGACGGTGACGGTCGGCATGCGGCTTGAGACCGGCGAGCTCGCTCTTATCTGGACGACGACACCGTGGACCCTTCCCTCAAACCTCGCGGTCGCCGTCCACCCGGACGTTGACTACGCAGTTGTCGCCCCCGCCGAGGGAGCCCTTGCCAACGAACGCGTAATCCTCGCCGCTGATCTTGTTGCCTCGTACGCGAAGGAGCTTGGCGAGGACCCCACCATTGTCGACACCGTCAAAGGTCGCGATCTCGAGGGCCGCCGCTACGCCCCAATCTTCGACTACTTCGTTGGCGAGTCCGAGGCACCCGGACCGAACGCCTTCCAGATCATTGCGGGCGACTTTGTCACGACCGAGGACGGCACTGGCCTTGTCCACCTTGCGCCCGCCTTCGGCGAGGACGACATGGTCGTGTGTCGAGAGGCCGGCATCACGCCCGTTGTCCCCGTCGACAGCCGCGGCGTCTTCACCTCCGCAGTCTCCGATTACGAGGGCATGCAGGTGTTCGAGGCGAACATGCCGATCATCCGTGACCTGCGCGACGGCACGGGGTCAATGGAGCGCAGGGGAGAGGACCGCCCGGTCCTCGTCCGCCAGGCTTCCTACGTGCACTCCTACCCGCACTGCTGGCGCTGCCGCGAACCCCTCATTTACAAGGCGGTGACGTCGTGGTTCGTGTCGGTCACGAAGTTCCGCGACCGCATGGTCGAACTCAACGAGGACATCACGTGGGTTCCCGACCACATCAAGCATGGTCAGTTCGGCAAGTGGCTTGAAGGAGCGCGCGACTGGTCGATCTCGCGCAACCGCTACTGGGGTAGCCCGATCCCCGTGTGGGTGTCCGATAACCCGGAGTACCCTCGTATCGACGTCTATGGCTCCCTCAAGGAGCTCGACGAGGCCTTCGGCCGCCTGCCGATGAATGAGCGCGGTGAAGTGGACCTTCACCGGCCCTACATCGACGAGCTCACCCGCCCGAACCCGGATGACCCAACTGGCCAGTCGACGATGCGGCGCATCGAGGACATCCTCGATGTGTGGTTCGACTCCGGCTCCATGCCATTCGCGCAGGTGCACTACCCGTTCGATAACGAGGACTGGTTCGAGAGCCACTACCCGGGTGACTTCATCGTCGAGTACGTCGGCCAGACTCGCGGCTGGTTCTACACCCTCCACGTGCTCGCGACGGCCCTGTTCGACAAGCCCTCTTTCCGCACATCGGTTTCCCACGGCATCGTGCTCGGCAACGACGGCCAGAAGATGAGCAAATCCCTGCGCAACTACCCCGACGTCTACGAGATGTTCAACGACGTCGGTGCAGACGCGATGCGCTGGTTCCTCATGGCATCTCCGATCGTGCGCGGCGGCAACCTCATCGTGACCGAGCAGGGACTGCGGGATACGGTCCGCCAGGTTCTTCTGCCGCTGTGGAACACGTACTACTTCTTCGCGCTGTACGCCGGTACGTGCAATAAGGGTGCGGGATATGAGGCAAAGCTCGTGACCGACCCGGCAACCCTCGACGTTATGGACCGCTACCTCCTCGCATCGACGAAGAAGCTGGCGGACGATGTGCGCGCCGACCTGGAGAAGTACGAGATCCCGAACGCCGCCGAACGGATCCGCCACTTCCTCGACCTGTTGACCAACTGGTACGTGCGCACGTCGCGCGACCGGTTCTGGGAGGAGAACACGGGCTCGTTCGATGCGCTGTACACAGCACTCGAGACCCTCGCGAAAGTCATCGCACCCCTCGCCCCGCTCGTCTCCGAGGAGATCTGGCGCGGCCTGACGGGCGGCCGCTCCGTCCACCTCACCGACTGGCCAGAACTTCCCTCGTCCTGGGAGGACGAGGAGCTCGTCGAAGTCATGGACGAAGTCCGTGCTGTTGTCTCGGCCGCACACTCTCTCCGCAAGGCGGAGAAACTCCGCGTGCGTCAGCCCCTACGCGCTCTCGAATGTGTGACGACACTTGACCTCGCCCCCTTCGCGGACCTCATCGCCGCCGAAGTCAACGTCAAATCCGTCAAGATCACCCGCCCCGCGGATTCCGGCCTGGAGGTCACCGAAGAGCTGGCCGTTCAGCCGCGGGAACTGCCCGGCGACATGAGAAAAATGACGTCCAGCCTCTTTAAGGCCGCAAAGTCCGGGACCTGGCACCGTGACGGCGAGAACGTCGTCATGGAGCTCGATGAGCCTGTCACTCTCACGCCGGGCCAGTTCGTCCTCACGACGGTCGTCAACGCAGCGGAAGGCGATGCGGCAACGGTCCTCGACTCGGGTTCCTTCGTTGTTCTTGACACGGAGCTGGACGACGAGTTACTCGCGGAAGGCTATGCTCGCGACCTCATCCGCGTTATCCAAGACACCCGTAAGTCGACCGGCCTGCACGTCGCAGACCGGATCCGCCTGACGATGACCGTCCCTGCGGAGAATCGCGGCGCAGTTGAGGCCAATCTCGATCTCATCAAGGCAGAGACGCTAGCTGTCGAAACTGAGATCGTCGAGGGCGAGCTCGCCGTCGTGACGGAGAAGTCCGCGTGAGAGACAACGACGACCGAAAAGACGATGCGATCGCAGACGGTGCGGACCCGGGCCATTCGCCGTACATCGGTGACCGCGAGGAGCTTGGCATAACGGACGCGGCGGCAACGGGAGCCGAGGAGGACGAGCAGGGGTACGGGGACGCTGTCGCCGCAATCGCTGCGTCCGGCCTGCTCGGTGACTCTGACGTCATTGCAGATGTTATTGCAGAGCCCGATGCGACCCGCGAGCTTGCCGATATGACGGGCCTGGAGGAGCGAATGGCGGACATCGCCGCCGAGCTCGCAGCGCGCGCCCCCGAGCACGACGTTCAGCCGTCGACCCAGCGGGTTGTCGACTGCCTCGACATTCTCGGCAACCCTCACACGACATATCGCACGATCCACATCACCGGCACCAACGGCAAAACGTCAACGTCCCGGATGATCGCCGCGCTACTTGCCGAGAAGGGTCTTCGGGTCGGCCGCTACTCATCGCCGCACATGCACACGATGAGGGAGCGAATCTCCATCGACGATCGAATCCTTTCCCGCCAGGAGTGGATCGACGTGTGGGAGCAGGTCCACCCAGCCGTCGCGATGGTCGATGCCGCGTCGGCGCGGAGCGGCGGGCCCCCGCTATCGACCTTTGAACTGTTCACCGTCATGGCCTATGCAGCGTTCGCCGATGCTCCGGTCGATGTCGCCGTCATCGAGGTTGGCATGGGAGGGCTGTGGGATGCGACGAACGTTATCGACGCTGACGTCGCCGTTCTCACGACGATTGATATTGACCACGCTCGCTACCTCGGGACAACCCGCGCCGAGGTCGCATCCGAAAAAGTTGGCATCATCAAAGATGGTTCAGTGGTTGTCTCGGCCGTCCAGCACGAGGATGTCTTGCCGATCCTCGCCGATGCCGTTTCGAAGCACCGGGCCCGGTTGCTTTTCGAGGGGAGGGATATCCTCCTGGAGGATCGCACACCCGGCGTGGGTGGGCAGATGATCAGTGTCGGCACGCCGGCCGCCTCCTACCGAGAGGTTCCGCTCAATCTGCTCGGCCACCACCAGGCCCGTAACGCGGTTCTCGCGATCGCGGCGGTCGAGGCGTTCTTCGGGGGATCGGCGCTCGACGGCACCGTCATCGAACATGCGCTCATGTCGGTCCAGTCGCCTGGACGGCTCGAGCTCGTCCGTTCCTCGCCCGCCGTCGTCGCGGATGGTGGGCACAACCCCGCCGGGCTCGCCGCTGCGGCCGCCGCGATGAAGGAGACGTTCCACGGTCCGATCGTCGGCGTGTTCGCGGTCATGGCGGACAAGGACGTTGAGGCGATGCTCGGCATCCTCGAACCCTTTCTCGATGCCGTTGTCGTCACGAGCCTGAGTAATCCGCGGGCGCTCCCAGTCGAGGATGCTCGGCAGATCGCCGAGGACGTCTTCGGTGAGGAAAGAGTTCGCGAAGAGTACGACCTGCTGGACGCAGTCGACATGGCTGCATCGCTCGCGGAATCTCTCAACCGCGAAGAAATGACGGCGCCAGCAGTTCTCGCCATTGGCTCGATCGAGCTCGCGGCGAGGGTACGAGAGCTGTTTGCGAAGGCGACGAGGAGCCCGTAATGGCACGGGATCCGATGACTGCACCCGTGCCGAAGGGGTCGGCGCTCACGCAGTTCACGATGACAATGCTCATTCTCGAGATCCTTGTCGTCCTGTTCGCGGGCGTCACGGCCTTCGGGCTCAGGCTCGCTCCGGCCGCGACCGTGTGGGCACTGACAGGGGTCGGCATGCTCGCCCTTCTCATAGCCGCGATCGTTCTCGGCCGGTTCCAGCGTGCCGGCGTTATCGTCGGTTCGTTGGCGCAGGCCGTCGTTCTCGTCACCGGTGTGTGGATGCCGGCCAGCTTCGCTGTCGGCCTGTCCTTCCTCGCGCTGTGGACAGCGTCGATCTACTGGGGCAACAAGCTTGATAGGGAGCGAGAGCGGCGGCGCGCCGAGCAGGCAGCCTGGGAAGCAGAACATAGGGACGAATCGGACGCTCCGGGTCAATAGTCGGGCCCAAAGTGCCAGACCGGCCACCAGGCAGTCGTTAAGCTGATGGGCATGGAAAAAACACTGCTGCTCATTAAACCGGACGGGGTCAAGCGCGGCCTCGTTGGCGATGTCCTTGCCCGCGTCGAACGGAAAGGCTACACAATCGGCGCCCTCGCGATGGTCAACGCGACCGAGGACCTTCTTGGCGAACACTACGTAGAACACCGGGAGAAGCCGTTCTTCCCCGAACTTGTTGAGTACATGACGGCCGGCCCGATTGTCGCCGCCATCATTGAGGGAGCCCGCGTCGTCGAGGGCATTCGCTCACTGTGCGGATCGACCGAGCCGACCGCCGCGGCTCCCGGCACGATCCGTGGAGACCTCGGTCGTGATTGGGGCAATGGCCAGATCGAGAACATCGTCCACTCGTCCGACTCTGTCGAATCTGCTGAGCGCGAGATCTCCCTCTGGTTCTAGAGCAGCCCGTTCCATCCATCCCGCCCCCTCTCACGAGGGGGCTTTCCACTGGAAACGGCCGACGAAAGCCAACTCGCGCGCTGTTTCGACGACGTGCCCGCGCTCTGCGTCGCACAACCTCAAACACGCCGCATGAGGCCATAAAACGCCGTTGACCGGCCGTTTCAGCCGTGAACGGAGAGGGGTGCTATCGCTCCTCATCGGATGTCGCGTGAGCGTATAGTGTGGAGTGGCACACTATCCGTCTGGTCCAAAGGAGTCCCAGTGAAGAAGCTCATCAACGATCCGCAGAATGTCGTCGTCGAGTCAGTCCGCGGTTTCGCCGTCGCTCACTCTGATCACGTGACTGTCCACGAAGATCCTATGTTCGTCGCACGAGCCGAAAAGAAGGAGGACGGCAAGGTCGCCCTCATTTCCGGCGGCGGATCGGGCCACGAGCCCCTCCACGCGGGTTTTGTCGGCTTTGGCATGCTTGACGCAGCCGTCCCAGGGGCAGTCTTCACGTCGCCAACCCCGGATCCAATCCTCGCCGCGACGCAGGATGTCGACCGCGGCGCGGGCGTGCTCCACATCGTCAAGAACTACACGGGCGACGTCCTCAACTTTGAGACAGCCGCCGAACTCGCCGAGGCCGAAGACATCAAGGTCACCTCCGTCATCGTCAACGATGACGTCGCCGTCGAAGATTCGCTCTACACGGCGGGACGCCGTGGCGTCGCCGGCACGATGCTCGTCGAGAAGATCGCTGGCGCAGCAGCTGAGCGCGGCGACGACCTCGAATCGGTGACTGCAGTCGCCCAGCGCGTCATCGACAATGTTCGTTCCATGGGCGTGGCGCTATCGGCATGCACGGTGCCTCACGCCGGGACGCCGTCGTTCGAGCTTGCCGAGGACGAGGTCGAGATCGGCATCGGCATCCATGGCGAGCCCGGTCGTCACCGCATCCCCATGGCGACAGCGGACGACATCACCGACCAGCTGGTCGACCCGATCCTCAAGGACCTCGACCTCAAGGACGGCGACAAGACCATCGTCCTCGTGAACGGCATGGGAGGTACACCCCTGTCCGAGCTCTACATCGTCTACGGCCGTGTCGCCAAGCGGCTCAAGGACCTTGGTGTTGACGTGACCCGTTCCCTCGTCGGCTCCTATGTCACGAGTTTGGAGATGCAGGGCTGCTCGGTCACCGTTCTTCGTGCGGACGACGAGATGATCGATCTGTATGATGCACCAGTGAACACGGTGGCGTACCGAAAGGGAATGTGAACATGACACTTGGCAAAGAGTGGGCGATCTCCTGGATCGAGGGCTGTATTGACATGGCCTCCGAGCACCGGGTGGAGCTCATCGAACTCGACCGTGCCATCGGCGACGGCGACCATGGTGAGAATCTCGACCGCGGTTTCACGGCAGTCAAGGCCAAGCTGTCCGATGCCGATGTCGCGAACGCCGGTGATGTCCTCAAGCTCGTCGCCACGACCCTCATGTCGACCGTCGGTGGTGCCTCAGGGCCCCTGTACGGAACTGCCTTCCTCCGCGCTTCGAAAGAGGTGACAGCTGACAACCTCGGCCCGCGTGACCTCGTAGCCATGCTCGAGGCGGGGCTCGCTGGCATTCAGGCCCGCGGTAAAGCCGAGGAGAACGAGAAGACCATGGTCGACGCATGGGCGCCTGCTGTCAGAGCGGCAGAAAAGGCTGCCGATGATGGTCTCGCACCCGAAGCAGTCCTTCGCGCCGCGGCTGACGCGGCACAGGCTGGCGCAGTGGCCACCGGCCCGATGAAGGCGACGAAGGGACGCGCCTCCTATCTCGGGGAGCGCTCGATTGGACACCGTGACCCCGGAGCAACGTCGAGCGCCTACATCCTGGAGGCGGCTGCGAAGGCAGGAGAGAAGTGACCGTTAGTGTCGGTCTTGTCCTCGTCTCCCACTCGGATCTGCTGGCCAGGGGTCTCGCGGAGCTCGCTGGCCAAATGGCCCCCGATGTCTCGGTCATCCCCGCGGGTGGCTTGGATGACGGAACCATCGGCACGTCCTACGAGAAGATCGAGGGTGCGATTAAGGAGCTGCGTTCACAGCGCCTCTCCGTGCTTGTCTTGACCGACATTGGCTCGGCAACGATGACCGTCGAGGCGGTCCTCGAAGCCGACGAGGACCGCGAGGTCGTCTTTGAAGATGTGCCCTTCGTTGAGGGTGCTGTGGCTGCCTCGGTCTCCGCCCAACAGGGGGGCGACCTGTGGGAGGTTGCGGCAGCCGCGACCGCATCTGCCGCCATCTTCGTTGAGAAGATCGACACCGATCCAACGCCGGAGCGCGACGGGGAGGATGCCAACGGTGTCTTCAAGCGCGAGGTTGTCGTCGCGGACGAGGAGGGCCTCCATGCTCGCCCCGCCGCGAAGGTTGCCGCGCTCGCAGGACAGTTTGAAGGCGAGATCCTCATCAACGGTGTCCCGGCGGACTCCATCATGTCCATCATGTCTCTCGGCATTAAGAAGGGTGAATCCGTCACGGTGACAACCGACGATGCGAAGTGCTGGAGCGGTGTCGACCGGATCGCTGAAGCGATCGCGGCCGGGCTCGACTGACGGGTGTACGACATGGTCTGGGGCGAGGAACTTGCCCCAGACCATTCTTCTGTGCGCCGGTGCCCTGGAAGGTTGGGGTCTGCGTGAGGATTCCCGACCACCTCCCAGGCGCGCATGGCTGATGACCTCCCCAACACGTGCCACGCGAAGGCTTACGGCAAGGAACGCGACCGCAGCCGATATGCATCCGCGCTCGTTATGCCTTGTCGCACGTACTGAGCATAGTCACCCTTTTGAGCTCGATGAGCGAGTCAATGTTGCACTGATGCCGATAGCCTGAAATCCGCCCTCCGATGGTGAATTCTCGGTGGACGTCAGGCCGTGGCCAGGGCGCGTTCGAGAAGGTCCTCGACGCGAATCCGAATATCGTCACGAATTCTCCGCACCTCGTCGATCGGTTGATGTGCAGGATCGTCGATCGGCCAATCCTCGTATCGCGTGCCCGGGAAGATCGGGCAGCTTTCCCCGCATCCCATCGTGATGACCCAGTCCGATGCCTTGACGTCTGCGGGGTCAAGCTTCGATGGTTCGGACGTCGGCTCGAGACCGATCTCCCGAAGAACGGCCACCGCTTCTGGGTGGGCTTCGGAGGCCGGTTCCGTCCCTGCAGATAAGACCGTCACGTGGTGAGGAGCGAGCGATCGCGCGATCGCGGCAGCGATCTGCGATCGCCCGGCATTCTGGCGACAGGCGAAGAGAATCGTGATCGGTGTGCTGTTCATGAGCGATTCCTGGCGTTCGAGCTTACAAGCGGGCAAGCGGAAATGAGAGGTGTGGTGTCTGTTCGAGCGACTAGTTCATCGTTGCACGTACGTGTCCCTGCAAGGACCACGCGTCGGCGGCGTTCGGCGGCGTGGACGTACCCGATTCGCAGGTCATCGCACGACGATAAGGCATCCCATCGACGTTTGTCGACGATGTGGCCTTCCCAGGCTTCCTCGACTCGTTGAGCGAAAGCGCGCGAGAGGCCGGCGGCGGCGCGGAGATAGCTGTCGGGGTGTCGAGGAGTCTGCGAGTCTCGACTGAGGAGGTCATCATGGCCGACTCCTCAGCGCTCGCAGGGCCGATGGTCCTGAAACGAGAGTGTCCTCTGGTTTTATAGTTCAACCATGACTGATTCAATTCTTGTTGATGTGACGAGAGGCTCGTCGGATGTGGAGGAGGATTCCCTGCGGATTCTCAGTGCCATTTCCGACCCCGTGCGATGGTCGGTCTTACGGCGACTGAGCCGCCAAGCCGAATGCGTGTGCAATCTCCAGGAAGCCCTCGAGGTGGCCCCGAACCTCCTGAGCTACCACCTGAAAGTGTTGCGAGATGCAGGCCTGGTGACAGCAACGCGGCGCGGCAGGTGGATGGACTACGCTCTCGCCCCCGGCCTCTACGACATCCTCATCGGTGCTCTTCCAGTCACGGATGTCCGACACGTAGCGCCCTGTGCCGACACGGATGGCACAGAACGTTCGGTGAACTGCTGATGTCCACGACCACGACCCCGGCCACCGGCCGCCGGCTGGCACTACGCCTCGCACTCGGTGGCGCCGCCTGGGTCGGGCTCTATGCGCTCAACGAGGTCCTCTGGGACGTTGTCTTCACACGGTGGTTTGGCCTGGATGTGGATGACCGTGTCGTCGGCGCGGTCCATTTCTTCTTGTTTGACGTGTCGAAAATCTTGCTCCTGCTTGCGGGAATGATTTTCGCAATCGGACTGCTTCGAACAACACTCAGGCCGGAGCGGGTTCGAGCATTCCTCGAAAGCAAACCGCTGTGGGCGGCGCTTATGCTCGCCGCGCTCTTCGGGGCCGTCACACCGTTTTGTTCCTGCAGTTCCATCCCCCTTTTCATCGGGTTCGTCGGCGCAGGAATCCCCCTTGCCGTCGCACTCACGTTCCTCATCGCCTCGCCCCTCGTCAACGAAGTCGCCGTCGTGCTCCTGGCCGACACCTTTGGGCTCGTGTACACGATCGCCTATGTTGCGGCAGGCCTTACTGCTGCGATTGCCATCGGAGCCGTACTCAGCAGGTTCGATCTCGACCGATGGGTGGAGCCATTCGTCTTCAATTCCGCAGTCGTGCGCGTCAATGGAAACGGTGCCAAGCCCACCTTGCGTGACCGTGTCGACGCCGCCAAAGAGGAAACTGCCGACATCTTTGGCCGTGTGTGGATGTGGGTCATCCTCGGCGTCGGAATTGGTGCGATCATCCACGGCTGGTTACCCACCGACTTCTTCGCTGAACACGCGGGCCCCGATAATCCATTCGCGGTCGTCATCGCGACGTTCGCGGGAGTACCTCTCTACGCCAACGCTGCAGGCGTCATCCCCATCGCCGAAGCGCTATGGGATAAGGGCATGGCAGTTGGCACGGTGTTCTCGTTCATGATGGCAACAGTCGCCCTCTCTCTGCCCGAGTTCATCCTTCTCAAGCAGGTCCTCAAACCACGTTTGCTCGTCATCTTCTTCGGATCCGTCAGCCTCGCCATCGTGACGATCGGATTCGCCTTCAATATCGCCGCCTGATAAATCACCCCTCCCGAAAGGTTCACCATGCACATCAAAGTCCTCGGCCCCGGCTGCAAGAATTGCGTCAATCTCGAAAAGAACGCGAGGGCAGCCATCACCGACATGAACATCGACGCAGAGATCACGAAAGTGACCGACTACGCAGAGATCGCGGCCTATGGAGTTATGTCGACGCCAGGCCTCGTCGTCGACGAGCACGTCCTCGTCTCGGGTCGAGTCCCAAAACCAGCAGAGATTAAGACGCTGCTCGCTAACCTCACGTGAAATCCCACAGCATCGGGTGCAATCGGGTGTAGAGCTCTGCATCCGTCGCTGACGGCAGGAGTGATCCGGCGAAGGATGGTTCGCCGGCCTGCCCACGAGCACAGTCGAGCTCTCGCGCGGACTGTGCAGTTCAGCCGGGTGAGTCTGGACTCGCAGGATGATGGCTCGGCTGGCTGGTTTGTCGGCGGAAGACGACCGTGTCGACGGCCATCTGCGTGACCCGCGCCCCACGACCAGCCAGCCCGTATCCTCTTTGTGGCATATCCTTGAACCCGTGCATCTCAAACAGTTGACGCTTCGCGGTTTTAAGTCCTTTGCGGCCGCGACGACGCTCACTTTTGAGCCCGGCATCAACTGTGTCGTGGGCCCAAACGGGTCGGGCAAGTCGAACGTCGTCGACGCGCTGGCGTGGGTCATGGGGGAGCAGGGCGCGAAAACTCTGCGCGGTGGCACGATGGCGGACGTTATCTTTGCTGGCACTGCACACCGGCGGGCGCTGGGCAGAGCCGAAGTCTCTCTCACAATCGACAACTCCGATGGGGCGTTGCCGATTTCGTACACGGAAGTGACGATCTCTCGCACTCTGTTCCGCTCGGGAGGGTCCGAGTACGCGATTAACGGATCACCCGTTCGCCTGCTTGACATCCAGGAACTCCTATCCGATACGGGGATGGGGCGGGAGATGCACGTCATCGTCGGCCAGGGCCAGCTCGACGCTGTACTGCAGGCCACTCCGGAGGAGCGTCGATCCTTCATCGAAGAGGCTGCAGGCGTCCTCAAGCATCGTCGGCGCAAAGAGAAGGCACTGCGCAAGCTCGAGTCGATGACCGGCAACCTTAACAGGCTGTCCGACCTCACGGCGGAACTGCGCAGACAGCTCGGCCCGCTCGCGCGGCAAGCCCAGGCGGCCCGTAGCGCCCAGGTCATTCAGGCTGACGTGCGAGATGCTCAGGCCCGCCTCCTCGCGGACGACATCGCCCAAGTCCAAGCTCGTCTCAGCGCGGCTGCGGAGGATGAATCGAGGATGGCGAAGACTCGCGACGAGCTCGCGAGGCAGCGTAGCGCCGTTCGTCATGACGTCGCGCAACTCGACGAGCAAAGGGCGAAAGCCAATCCCATCATCGCCGACCTCACCGAATCATGGCAGCGGCTGTCGACTCAGGCTGAGCGGTTCTCGTCACTCGTCAACCTTGCCAGTGAACGAGCACGGTCCCTGTCGGTCCAACCTGACGTGCAGCGCCGCGACAGCCCCGACGAGTTGCGAGCACGGGCCGCGTCGGTGCGCGCAGATGAGATGGAGCTCCAGCACGCAAAGGAACGTGCCGAACAGACACTGCAAGCCGCGGTCGATCGCCGGGCGAAAGCAGAGGACGTCGAGCGCGACCTCGATCGGGAGATCTCTGCACTCTCTCGTGCACTTGCCGATCGACGGGAAGACGCTGCACGACTGTCCGGCCGCATCGTTACCGCGACATCGCGGGTCCAATCGCTGACCGAGGAGCAGGAGCGCGTCGAATCAGCTCGCACCGCCGCTCGGCAGAGAGAGGCCGAGGCGCAGTCGAAGGTTGCCGCGGCAGAAGAATCGATCGTTGCTCACGACGGCGGCAACGATGACCTGGCGAAGGCGCATGAGGAGCTCGCGGGCGAGCTTGCGGCTGCGAAGCATGCTCTCGCGTTGGCCCGCGATCGCCAGTCCGACGCGCGGACTCGGCGCGACATCTCCCACACTCGTGCCGAGACTCTCACACTGTCCCTTGAACCCGAGGACGGCTCGGTCGATGTGCTCGACAATGTCCCGGGAATGACGGGCTGGCTTCGTGAGTCGCTTGAGGTTACTGAAGGCTGGGAGGCGGCCGCCGAGGCGGCTCTGGGTGACGCTGCGAAAGCACTGACGGCAGAAAGTGTCGACGCCGCCATCGCCGCCATCCGCCACGTCCGCGACGGCGATCACGGCAGAGTCGTTATTGCCGTCGAACAGCATGCGGGCGGGGCTGACAATGGCGGCCTTCTCGACGAGGCGGCTCAGGCCGCCGTCGATGCGGTTGGCGTCGACGAGCGCGACGCAGTTCTTGCATCACATGCAGTGACAGGATGGCCGGGAGTGGGATTTGTCCTCGCCGGCACGGTCCTTGCCGCTGATCTCACGCTCGCTGGCAGGCTCGTCGCCGCGGGGGCGCCGCGGGTCGTGACACGGGATGGGGATTCGATCGGGCCCGCCGCGGCGAGCGGAGGGACTGTCGCCGAGGCCTCGATCCTCGCCCGCCAAGCCGCCGCACGTGCCGCCCATCTTGAAGCCGAGAAGGCGGCGCACGATCTTGTCGCCGCAGCCGCCGAGGTCGAGAAGGCGCAGGCGGCTCTCGATGACATCGAGGGTCGGGCAGCCGCCGCCAGCGCGGACATGCACGCCCGGGATTCTCAGCTCGCGGCAGCCACGGCCGAACTCGGGGTGCTTCGCCAGTCCCTTGCCGCGGCGCGCGCCGAGGTCGAGCGGAACACGGCGCGGCTCGAGACGATTGCCGCCGAGCTTGCCGCTCGAAGGGACGAACATGCCTCCCTTGTGGCGGACCAGAAAGCTCAGGACACAGATCCGAAGGAGCTTGAAGGGAAGCTCGCAGCAGTCCAGGAGAGGAAGAGCACCCGGCACGCAGAGACCGTTGCTGCACGTTCCGAAGAGACGGAGGCGAGGCTCGCACTGCGGATCGCACAAGAACGCGTCTCAGTGATATCCGGGAAGGCGGACGCACTCGAGCGGCACGCACGCGCTGAAGAAGCCCGACTTATCGAGGAGCAGCGCCGCCAGTCCCGGCGCGCGCACCACGCCCGCATCGCACTCCAGGTCGCGGACCTAGCGGCGCGGACTCTAGAACGCGTCGAAGGAGCCCGCGATACGTCGGCACGAGTACGCCGGGAAGCGGAGTCCGGCAGAGCGGACCGCGACGCCGCCCTCATCGAGGCTCGCAGGCGCCTCGACGAGATCGATGAGCGGATCGCTGAGTTCGATGAAGCGGCGAACAGGCGCGACATTGCGCGAGCTGAGCACCGTATCCGCCTCGATCAGCTTGAAGAGCGAGCCCGCGCTGATCTCAGCATGGATGCCGATAGCCTCGTGGCCGAGTATGGGCCGCTCGTCGATGTGCCAACAGAGGATGGTTCGGCCCCCTATGTGCGTCAGGAGCAAGAGAAGCGGCTCGTTCAGGCGCAACGGAAACTTGCTCGGCTCGGCAAGATCAATCCTCTCGCTCTCGAAGAGCACGCAGCTCTTGAGGAGCGGCACACGTATCTGTCGGACCAGCTAGATGATTTGCGCCGATCCAAGGCAGATCTCATCCAGATCGTCGCTGACATTGATGAGCGCGTGCAGTCCGTGTTGACGGATGCTTATGCGGACGTGCAAGAGGCGTTCGTTCACGTGTTTTCTACGCTTTTCCCCGGTGGTGAGGGCAGGCTCGTTCTCACAGGCGATGATCCGCTGACGGCTGGGCTGGAGATTGAAGCGAGGCCCGCGGGCAAGAGGGTCAAGAGGCTCTCGCTCCTGTCGGGTGGCGAGCGGTCGCTCACGGCGCTGGCGTTCCTTGTTGCGATCTTCAAAGCCCGGCCGTCTCCGTTCTATGTTCTCGACGAGGTCGAGGCGGCACTCGACGACATCAACCTCGGTCGGATGCTCACGATGTTCAACGAGCTTCAGGACTCATCCCAGCTCATCGTCATCACCCATCAGAAGCGGACGATGGAGATAGCGGACACGATCTACGGTGTGGCTATGAAAGAGCACGGGGTTTCTACCGTCATCTCACAACGATTGAAAGGACTGCGTCCCGAAGAGGCTACTTTGTGACAGTTTGGTCACCAACCATGGTTGAGGTCGATAAAACTCGAGGCCACAGCCATAATGGGAGTGTGACCACTCTCGGAATGATCCTCGCAACAGCAGGCCTCGTCGCCCTCATCGTCGCCGTCGTCCTGCTCGTTCGCCGCGACCCCGACGCCGCCCAGGTGTGGGATGAGACGCGCGATTTTGTTCAGGAGTCGTACACCGCTCTGCGCAACAAGGAGCTCGGGAGCCTCGAGGACAACATTGACGATGTGTCACTTGGCGAGTTCTTTGTCCCTCACAACAGCGGGCGTCGTAGCTAGCAGGCAGTAGTCCTCTCACCCCGCAGAGCGGGGTGATTCTTTGTCGTGCAACGTCATTGTGGACACATCCGGTTGAAGAGGCTCAGTTCACTGAGCATGGACCGTTGACGTACGTCGATTGTGCCGAACGAAACACATCGCCTCTGCCCTTCGGATGACTCAACCAACCCCGCATCGTTGTGCTGAGCACCGAGTTCGAGATCTCAGCTGTGGGCGACATTAGGATAATGCTGTATCCGACGAAGGAGCCCCATGCGATCGCAATCTGGTGCGGACACCACTGTTGACGAACTGATCCGGGCCGCCCGAGCCATGGCCGGGCGGCGCACGATCCTCGGCATCGCTGGCGCACCGGGTGCAGGCAAATCCACTCTCGGATCAACCCTCGCCGACGCGCTCGGCGACCAGGCCGTTGTCGTGGGGATGGACGGTTTTCATTACACCAACGATGAGCTGGTGCGCCTAGGACGCAGGGACCGCAAGGGAGCCCCCGATACCTTCGATGTTCATGGCTACATCGCGCTACTCACCCGGCTCCGGGACGACAGCGTCGACATCTATGCTCCTGCCTATCAGCGCGGCGTCGGTCACTCCATCTCCGGGGCGGTCCGAATCCCAACCACGACACCATTGGTCATCACCGAAGGTAACTACCTCCTGCTCGAAGACGGACCGTGGTCACAGGTCCGCAGCCTGCTCGATGAGTGTTGGTACGTCGACCTAAATGAGAAGCTGAGGATCGAGCGGCTCATCGCCCGTCACATCGACTCCGGAAAAGAGCCCGACGCGGCTCGCGACTGGACCCTCGGCCCCGATCAGGCCAACGCGGAACTCGTCGCGCGGAGTCGGAGCAGGGCGGATCGAGTAATCGTCCTGCCGTAGCTGGGCATCATGAGAGCCGAAATTTACGAACGGATAACTGTCGACTGCGATCGTCCACGATCCCCAGGCGCGGCCTTAACGATGAGGTGGGTGGTGCGGACGTCCGTCCGCACCACCCACCGCGCTTTTAGCGATGAGCGACCCTGTCGCGCGATGCGATGAAGGCATCGACACACGCATCGACGTCGGCTTCCGAATGGGCGGCGGAGAGCTGGACGCGGATGCGGGCACGGCCCTGTGGCACGACTGGGAACGAGAAGGCGATGACGTACACCCCGAGTTTGAGCATGTCCTCCGCGATCGCGCTTGCCTGGCGCGCACCGTCCTCACCCGGGAACATAACGGCAACGATCGGATGAGAGCCGGGAAGTAAGTCGAAGCCCGCCTCCGTCATCCGGGAACGGAAATGTTCAGCATTCTTCGTCAAGCGCTCGCGGAGATCATCGCCCTCCCGTGCTAGACGTAGCGCTGTCCGAGCGCCGGCGACGAGCGAGGGTGCGACAGCGTTTGAGAAGAGGTAGGGGCGGCCGCGCTGCTTGAGAAGCTCGACGACCTCACCTGTGCTCGCAACAAAACCGCCCGATGCACCACCGAGGGCTTTGCCGAGCGTTCCTGTCACGATGTCGACTCGGTCAGACAGGCCAGCATGCGCCGGGGTGCCGGCGCCATGGGATCCGAGGATGCCGGTGGCGTGAGAATCATCGACGGCGACGGCGGCGCCGTACTGCTCGGCGAGAGCGGTGATCTCCGCAAGCGGCGCAATGTACCCGTCCATGGAGAACACTCCGTCGGTGACGACGAGAATCCGGCGGGAACCCTGGGCGTCCTTTAGACACTGCTCCAGCTCGGCCATGTTCCTGTTCTCGTACCGAAACCTCTTCGCCTTCGATAAGCGGACGCCGTCGATAATGGAGGCATGGTTGAGAGAGTCGGAGATGACGGCATCCTCATTCCCGAGAAGCACCTCGAATAAGGCCCCGTTCGCATCGAAAGCCGACGGGAAGAGGATGGCGTCCTCCGTTCCGAGAAACTCGGCGATCTCCTTCTCTAACTCACGGTGCTGGGTGTGAGTCCCGCAAATGAATCGGACAGATGCAGTGCCGAAGCCCATGCCGTCCAAGCCCTCATGAGCGGCGGCGACGACCTCTGGATGGTTGGCGAGCCCAAGATAGTTGTTGGCGCAGAAGTTGAGGGCAGGCCCCTGGACAGTCGTGATGTGGGCACCCTGCGGTGAGGTAAGGAGGCGCTCCCTTTTCGTTAGCCCAGCGGCCTCAATCTCGTCCAGCTCATCCCTGAGCTCATTGCTGAAGTTCATCATGCGTTTCTCCAATCGATGAGGACTTTACCGGCGGAGCCAGACGCTGCGGCCTCGAAGGCCTTGTCCCAGTCATCCGCCGAGAATCTGTGGGTGATGAGTGTCCGAAGTGCTTCACGGAGCGGCTCAGAGGACAGCAGGATGGTCGTCGCCGTGTACCAGGTGTCGAACATCTGCCTGCCGTAGACGCCCTTGATGGTGAACATGTGGGTGATGACCCGGTTCCAATCAATCTCGTACGGTGACCCGGGCAGGCCGAGCATAGCGATTTTACCGCCGTGGGTGAGGCTGTCGATGATCGACTCCATCGCTTTCGGGCTACCCGACATCTCGAACGCGACGTCAAAGCCCTCCCTCATGCCGAGCCGGCGCTGGACCGAGTCGAGACTCTCCTCCGCGGGGTTAACGAGCTCGACTTCGCCGTAGTTCTCGAATGCTCGGCGGGCCAGATCGAGGCGAGTAGGAGAGATGTCGGTGAGGACCACGTGCCGCGCGCCCGCGTGCCGAGCAATGAGGGCGGACATGATCCCGATCGGTCCCGAACCGGTGATGAGGACATCCTCGCCGGTCAGCGGATACTGGAACGCTGTATGGACGGCGTTACCGAACGGATCGAACAACGCGCCCAGTTCAGGGTCGATTTCCGGTGGCTGCACCCAGACGTTGTGTGCGGGCACGGTGACATAGGTGGCGAACGCCCCGTCCCGATCCACGCCGACGGAAGAGGTACGGATGCACATGTGATGGCGGCCGCCACGACAATTCCGGCACCTGCCGCACACGACATGCCCCTCGACGGAGACAAGGTCACCGACGCGGAGGACATCAGCCCGATCGTCCTGCTCGACACCGTCGCCCAGCTCAACGATCTCGCCGAAGAACTCGTGCCCGATGATCTGGCCGGGGGAGACATGTTCGGCGGCAAAATCATCCCACGAACGAATGTGGAGGTCTGTACCGCACAGGCCGGCCCAGTGAACTTTGATCTTGACCTCGCCCGCTCCAGGCGAGGGTTCGGGAACATTTATGAGCTCTAAGCCGGGCCCCTTGGCTGGCTTAATCAGAGCACGCATTTATACCTCCTCGTAGCGATAGGACCACACTAGCGGGAAGGAGCACGCTCGCTCGCGGGGGAGTTGAAGACACGTGCTCCTTGCACTGGAGCCGCACCGCTCGTCGCAACGGAGCGTCGCACGCAACCTGTCGTGCGGTTGCGAACCTTGTGGGCCGCCGTCGCAGGGAAAAGTGCCGCCGCAGGAGCCTGCACCTATGGACGAAATCCAACATCCCCTTTTCCACAGGATGTGCCCGACATCGTGACCAGGTTTGGGGATGGGAATTCGATGTCAGCTGGGGTCGCTGAGGCTCGGGGAGCTCGACCGGTGTACTCGGTCAGCATTATGGGCGAAACTGAAGCTATGACAGAAACGCTCATCATCATTTTCGCAGTCGTCCTCGTCCTCGTCGCGGGCGTTGGCCTGTACGCCGGTTCAAAACGAAAGAAGTCCGACACGTTCCGGCTCGACGAGTCGGTCACCCCGGTCCTCACAGAAGAGGAGGCGAAGGCCCTCGAGGATGGAGAGGCCACAGTCGCTGACGAAGCGGTGCCGATCGGCGATGAGCCGGTGGACCCGGATACGTTCACGGCCACCCTCGAACGGCCAGAATCCGTTCCCTCCCGTATGGAGCGACTCCGGGCTCGACTTGCTCGCTCGGGGGGCATGGGCAAGGCCCTGCTCGCCATCCTTTCCCGCGGCGACCTCACCGAGGATGACTGGGATGAGATCGAGGAGACGCTTCTCACCGCAGATGTCGGCCTTGAGGCGAGCGATGAGCTCATGGAGAACCTACGCACTGAAACGAAGGTGCGCGGCACGAGCGACCCCGCTGTCGTCCGCGACATCCTGCGCGAGCAACTTCTCGCTCTTGTCGACCCGGGCCTCGATCGCACCCTCGACACGACGGCCGGCATCGGCGAAGACGGCAAGCAGCATCCGGCGACAATCCTTGTCGTTGGTGTTAATGGCACCGGTAAGACGACAACGATCGGCAAACTGGCCCGCGTGCTTGTTGCCGAAGATCGCAGGGTGCTCCTTGGTGCGGCCGACACATTCCGGGCGGCGGCTGCCGATCAGCTTGCGACGTGGGGCGAACGTGTCGGAGTTGATGTTGTCCGCTCCGACATCGAAGGCGCCGATCCTGCCTCTGTTGCCTTCGAAGCGGTCGCGGAGGGGCGCCGCCGGCAGACCGATGTCGTCATCGTCGATACGGCTGGCAGACTTCAGAACAAGGCCAATCTCATGGACGAGCTGGGCAAGATCAAGCGCGTCATGGAAAAGCAGGCCCCGGTCCGTGAAGTCCTCCTCGTCATCGACGCGACAACGGGGCAGAACGCCATGTCCCAGGCGAAGATCTTCTCCGAGGTTGTCGGAATCACCGGCATCGTCCTTACAAAGCTTGATGGAACCGCCAAGGGCGGCATCGTCATGAATGTCCAGCGCACTCTCGGCGTTCCTGTCAAGTTTGTTGGACTCGGGGAGGGCGCGGACGATCTGGCCCCGTTCGATCCGGAGGGTTTTGTCGACGCCCTCATTTCCTGATCGTCGCGTCTAAGAAGTCTAATTCTGGAAAGGAACAGTGTGGATATCGCCGTCGTCGGATCAAACAACGTTGACCTCATCACCTACATTGATCGGATGCCGAAGCTGGGGGAGACGCTTGAAGCTCCCGACTTTGAGATGGGACCGGGCGGCAAAGGTGCGAACCAGGCCGTCGCCGCCTCCCGGCTGGGGGCACAAGTTCGCATGGTCACTCGAGTGGGGAGCGACATCTTTGCTGCGAGCACGGTGAAGAACTTTGCCGACAACGGCATCGACACCGAGTGGGTGCTTGAGACAGACGGCCCGTCGGGGGTGGCGCCGATCTTTGTCGACAAGGACTCGAACAACTCCATCGTCATCGTCAAGGGCGCCAACGGTCTTCTCACTCCCTCTGACGTCGAGGATGCTGCGGAGGCGATCGCCGCGTGCAAGCTACTCGTCCTTCAGCTCGAGATCCCACTCGAAACTGTTTACGCTGCGATCGATCTCGCGGTCGAAGGTGGCGTCCCCGTGCTACTCAATCCCGCGCCCGCAGATCCCGCACTGGACATGGCCTATGTCGGCCGGTGCACGTATTTTGTGCCCAATGAGACCGAACTGTCCCTGCTCGTCGGACAGGACTTATCGTCGCTCGACGACATCACAGAGGCGGGCCGGGAGCTTCTGGCGAAATCGGAGCTGGAGAATCTTATTGTCACGCTCGGCTCCCGCGGCTCGCTGTGGCTCACCGAGACGGAGGACGTCCTTATCGAGGCTCACAGTGTTGCCGCTGTCGACTCAACCGGAGCCGGCGACGCCTTCATCGGCTGCTTCGCCACCCGGATCGTCCAGGGAAGCGATATCCCCGAGGCGATCGCGGAAGCCTCTCTCTACGCGGCGAACTCCGTGACGAAGCGGGGCACCCAGTACTCGTACGCCACGGCCGCCGAGTTCGAGGAGTGGAAGACCGCCACGACCGGCAAATAGGGAATTCTATACTGATCTCGCAGCCGACGAATCGGCCGGGGCGCTCGACCAACGGGTTCACCACGAGAGACGAGACTCATGACCGCGGTGTACGCGTCGCCCTGCTAATCACAGCGCCTCCGGGTAGTAGACGAGGGGAACGAACGGCTACGCTAGACGGAGTCGAAGGAATAGGAAGACTGTGTTCACATCACTTTCTGATCGGATAACCGGCTCTTTCAAGCAGTTGCGAGGGAAGGGTCGGCTCTCAGAGTCGGATATCGACGGCACGATTCGCGAGATCCGCCGCGCTCTGCTTGAGGCGGACGTGGCGCTACCGGTCGTCCGTGAGTTCACTGCCGCCGTGCGGGAGAAGGCCGGAGAGTCTCTTAAATCACAGGCGCTTAATCCCGCCCAACAGGTCATCAAGATCGTCAACGACGAACTCATTGAGATTCTCGGTGGCGATACGAGAGAACTCCACTTTGCCTCTCACCCGCCGACCGTCGTCATGCTCGCTGGCCTCCAGGGTGCGGGTAAGACGACTCTTGCTGGCAAACTCGGGAAATGGCTTCGCGAACGCGACAATAAAGTCCTCCTCGTTGCCTCTGACCTGCAGCGGCCCAACGCGGTCAACCAGCTGCAAATCGTCGGCCAGCAAGCCGGTGTCGACGTGTGGGCGCCCGAACCCGGTAACGGTGTTGGCGATCCCGTCCAGGTTGCCCGCAGCGGCGTCGAGCACGCGAAGGCCAATCACTACAGCATCGTCATCGTTGACACCGCAGGACGCCTCGGCATCGACGAGGAGATGATGGAGCAGGCCCGGAACATCCGGGATGCGGTGAGACCGAACGAGACGCTGTTTGTTCTTGACGCGATGATCGGTCAAGACGCCGTCCAGACGTCGATCGCCTTCCGCGATGGAGTCGGATTCACCGGTGTCGTCCTATCCAAGCTTGACGGCGATGCGCGGGGCGGCGCCGCCCTCTCGGTCCGTGGCGTGACCGGTGTTCCCGTCATGTTCGCGTCGACCGGCGAGAAGCTCGATGACTTTGAGCGTTTCCACGCTGACCGCATGGCGTCGAGGATCCTCGATATGGGCGACATCCTCACTCTCATCGAGCAGGCTCAGAAGGCCTTCGATGAGAAGGAGGCTGAGGATCTCGCTGACAAGATGGCGGAGGGCTCGTTCACCCTCAATGACTTCCTCGCCCAGCTGCAACAGATCCGCAAGATGGGCTCGATGAAGAAGATGCTCGGCATGATGCCGGGCATGGGCCAGTACCGCGATCAACTCGAAAACTTCGACGAGCGCGAAGTTGACCGCGTTGAAGCCATCGTCCGCTCGATGACGCCGAAGGAGCGCAACGAACCAAAGATTCTTGACGGCTCTCGCCGCCGCCGCATCGCCGCCGGCTCCGGCACGACGGTTCAGGAGGTCAACTCCCTCATGGACCGGTTCGAGCAGGCGAAGAAGCTCATGCAACAAGTGTCCCGAGGTGGGGGAGCCCCCGGCATGGGATCGATGCCTGGCATGGGGAAGAGATCGAAGGCCCGTCAGCCAGCCGCGTCAAAGAAGCGCAAATCCGGCACCAAGAAGGGCCGCTCCGGCAACCCCGCGAAGCGCGCACAGCAGGAGAGGGAAGAAGCCCAGAGGGCGGCAAACCAGCCGAAGGGATCGTCCTTTGGTGTCAAGAAGGACACGGCGGAGACTCCGGATCTTAACGAGCTCGCGAAGTTCTTGCGATGATCCACCTGACTGGAACCGTCCTCCACGCCGGCGGTGAAGCAACCGATGCGTGGATCGATGGCGGAATCATCACATACCGCGAACCTCGTGGCGGGAGCCGCGCACGCACGATCCGCGGATTCGCTATGCCGGGCCTCGTCGACGTCCACTGTCACATCGGTCTGGGATCCGACATCGTCGTCGATCGAGATGAGGCCCTTGCTCAGGCATCTGACGTCCTCGCAACCGGGGTCACCCTTGTTCGGGACCTTGGTGTTCCAGCCGACATGACATGGATCGACTCGGAGCCGAACACGCCTCACATCATCCACTGTGGAACCCATATCGCGCGCCCGAAGAGATATCTGCGGGGAGTTTCCCGTGACATCGATCCGGCGGAACTACCGGATGTTGTCGTTGAGGAGGCAGAGCGGGGCAACGGGTGGGTCAAGCTCGTCGGCGACTGGATTGAACGGTCGAAGGGTAGCGATGCCGACCTCGAGCCGCTGTGGCCGCGCGACATCCTCATCGACGCCGTTCAGGCAGCCCACGAGGCAGGCGCAAAGGTCGCCGTTCATACCTTCGCCACGGAAACGATCGATGACTTGCTCGATGCGGGGGTGGACGATATCGAACACGGCACGGGCATGACCCTCGATCACATGCAGGATGCTGCGGCACGCGGCATCCTCGTCACCCCGACCGCGAATCAGGTCGCAAGCTTCGCCGATATCGCGAACCAGGCCGGCGCCAAATATCCCGTCTATGCAAGCCGAATGAAGCGGATGTACGAGAACCGCTTCGATCACATGGCGGCGATGGCGGATGCGGGAATCAGCCTGCTCATGGGCTCTGATTCGGGTAGCACACTCGCCCACGGCACGTTCCCGAGCGAGTTACAGGCCTGCGTCGAAGCTGGCATTCCCGCCAGCACGGTGATCGCCGCGGCGTCCTGGGAGGGTCGACGCAGGCTCGGTTTCCCTGCTCTCGAAGAGGGGACCATTGCAGATGTCGTCGTCTACTCGGCCGACCCGAGGTCGGACATGGGAGTCGTCAGCTCACCTCTCGCCGTCATCCGCGCCGGCGAGCTCGTGAGTGAGGCCACGGACTGAAAACAGTTTCGCGCTTGGGCGGACGCCCGTTCTCTGGCAGAATTAACCGCTGTACCCGGCGTGTTTTCTGGCCCCTCTCACCAACTCGCGCCGTGTCCCGGAAACCGAGCATCTTGGCCCCACCGAGAAGCACGCGATCCATAACTCAGAACCAGGAGTGACCACACAAGTGGCAGTTAAGATTCGTTTGAAGCGCATGGGCAAGATCCATGCGCCGGTTTACCGTGTTGTCGTCGTCGATTCACGCAAGAAGCGTGATGGCCGCGTCATCGAAGAGATCGGCAAGTACAACCCGCTCATGGAGCCCTCGCTCATTGAGATCGACTCCGAGCGCGCACAGTACTGGCTCTCGGTCGGCGCACAGCCGTCCGACGCCGTTCGCCGTCAGCTCCACATCACTGGCGACTGGGCCAAGTTCCGCGGCACCGGCAACACCGAGGGTGTTCTCGAGGTCAAGGAGATCTCCGAAGACGAGAAGGCGAAGGCACGCGACGAGGCGATCTCCAAGATCCAGGACGAGGCTGAAAAGCAGCGCGCCAAGAAGGCCGAGGCTAGGCTTGCCGCGCAGGCTGAGGCGGAGGCTGAAGAGCCGGCTGAGACAGAAGCACCGGCTGAGGACGCCTGATGCTGGCTGATGTTCTCGAGCACCTCGTGCGAGGCATTGTCGACAATCCTGACGATGTCCGTGTCCAGTCGAAGCGCGGTAGGCGTGGAGAGACACTCGAGGTCCGAGTGCATCCGGACGACCTCGGCCGCGTTATCGGACGCTCCGGCAGGACGGCCCGCGCACTGCGTTCCGTTATGTCGGCACTCGTTGCCCGCGGCTCCGTCCGCGTCGATGTCGTCGAGACCGACCAGTCATAACGCTCTATGGGGGCCGGCACGATTCTTATCGTGTCGGCCCCTTCTTGTACCCTGAGATGGTGCAATTACGGGTAGCGGTCATCGGCCAGCCTCATGGCCTGCGCGGCGAGGTGCGGCTCAATGTTCGGACGGATTCTCCTGAGCAGCGGCTCGCTGTCGGTTCGGTGCTTGAGACCGACCCAGCCGAGGCCGGTCCGCTCACGATCACGAAGTCGAGAATTTACAAGGATGCGTGGTTCGTCGCGTTCGACGGCGTGACGGACCGGACTGCGGCGGAGCGTCTGCGGAACGTCGCTCTTGTCATTGAGACCGACGAGGAGGAGGACCGGGAGTCCGACTCGTGGTACGAACACGAGCTTGTTGGACTCGAAGCGCTCGATCCCGACGGTTATACGCTCGGAACGGTGACGGGACTGGAGCCCATGCCGGCGCAGGATCTCCTTGTTGTCGCGGAGCCGGACGGCCGAGTGACGCGCGTGCCTTTCGTCAAGGAGATCGTCACCGACATTGACCTCGACGACAACTGTGTCGTCATCGATGCCCCTGCCGGACTCTTCTCCGATGAGGAGATGATCATCGCCGACGGTGACGAACCAGAATCAGAAGAGCCCGACGGGGATAGCTGACATGAGATTCGACATCTTCTCTGTCTTCCCGGCCTACCTCAATGCGCTCAAGCTGTCGCTCGTCGGGAAGGCGAGCGCGGGCGGCGCCATCGACATCGCCGTCCACGACCTCAGGGACTGGACAGAGGATCGCCATCGCACGGTCGATGACACCCCGGTCGGCGGCGGGGCTGGCATGGTTATGCGGGCAGATATTTGGGGTAAGGCGCTCGACACGGCGTTCGACATCGATCTTGGTCGTGAGAATCCACGCAGGGTTCTCGCCATCCCGACGCCCGCAGGTAGCCCACTGACCCAGGAGATTTGCATCGACCTGGCCAGGAATTGCGACCAGCTCGTCATCGCATGCGGCCGGTATGAAGGTATCGATGGGAGGGTTGCGACCCACTACGCATCACGTGCCGAGATCGAGGTTTTTGAATTCAGCCTTGGCGACTATGTGCTCAATGGGGGAGAGGTCGCCGCGCTCGCTCTCGTTGAGGCTGTCGCGAGGCTAGTCCCCGGAGTCATCGGAAATCCCGAATCCCTCGTTGAAGAGTCACACGGTAGCGCCGGGCTACTTGAATATCCGACGTACACGCGGCCGCTCGACTGGCGGGGCGAATCCGTCCCGCAGATCCTCACCTCCGGAGATCACGGTCGTGTCGGCCGCTGGCGACGCGATGAAGCTCTTCGTCGCACGGCACTGCGTAGGCCCGACATGATTGCCGCTCTTGACGCTCACCAGCTCGACCGAAGGGACCGTGCCACTCTCGGGCAGCACGGCTGGTACTGGCGCGCTCAGCCGGCCGCTGGTGAGCACCCGATCCGGCCAGTGCTCGAGATCGCCGATGATCCGCGCCTCGCGTGCGTTTACGCGGAGCTCGCGGCACGGACCTTCCCTGACGCATGTCCCCCCTCGCTGGCGGACGCCGATGTTCGAGCCTTTATCGCTCAACATCTGTCGGACGAGGCGTTCGCTGCGCACATCACATCTCCCCGCCGCGTCATCGTCGGATTACGGGATGAGGAGTGCCGGCTCATCGCCTACTCGCTGTCGGTCATCCCCGAAGGCAACGGGGCCGCAGGAGCCGAGGACGGGGCGCCAGTTGACGCTGTCCTTTCGGACGGCGAGCGGATTGGCCCTCTCATCGAGCTATCGAAGTTCTATCTCGACCAGGAGTGGAGGGGTTCCGGCCTTGGCGGCATGCTCATGACCGGGACGCTGAGGGCGCTGTCGGCGCACACTCGCGAGTGGGAGCGGCCATATATCTGGCTCGGCACAAACGCCGGGAACAAGCGCGCTCAGGGGCTCTACAGCAAGCTCGGATTCGAGCTTGTCGGCCGGCGTCAGTTCATGGTGGGTGAGCAGAATAACCACGACGTCGTTATGGCGCGCACGCTCGATGTGTCATACTAGGACGCGCTGATCACTCGCCGATACAGTGCGCAGGTCCTGCCGCAGGGGGACGTGCATGGGCGAGCCCCTCACAGTCTTCGGCAGGGTTTCCTGCCCCGATAATCGCTTGTGACCTGCGTGCACGGGCGGGAATAGAAGAGAATTATGAACATCCTCGATATCGTCGACAACAAGGCGCTTCGCACCGACATTCCTGACTTCCGCGCAGGCGACACCGTCCGCGTCAACGTCAACATCGTTGAAGGTAACCGCTCGCGCGTCCAGGCATTCCAGGGTGTTGTCCTCGCCCGCCGCGGCGCCGGTGTTCGCGAAACCTTCGTGGTCCGCAAGATGTCTTTCGGCGTCGGCGTCGAGAGGACCTTCCCGCTCCACTCGCCCTCCATCGAGTCGATCGAGGTCATCTCCCGCGGCCGTGTCCGCCGCGCCAAGCTCTACTACCTGCGTGATCGCCACGGCAAGGCAGCCAAGATCCGCGAGAAGCGCACAGACAAGTAGCATGACAACGCGGCCCGCTGGAAGCATCCGGCGGGTCGCATTCTTTGCCCCGCGAGGGTTGTTAGAGTGATCGGGGCAGGAGGACAGATGGCTGAGGACGAGATACCTGAGGGCGATATGCCACCCAGCTTCGCTCCCGCCGATAAGACCGAACCGACCAGGGACGGGGTGAGTCGCGCCCGCCGTTCAGGGTTCCGGTCATATCTGGTCGAAATGGTAGGCGTTGTTGCGTTTGCTCTTGTTGTCTCCGTCCTTATCAAGACGTTCTTCTTCCAGGCATTCTTCATCCCCTCATCGTCGATGACACACACTCTCGAAGTGGGCGACCGCATCATCGTCAACAAATTGGCCGACTCTGTTGACGACATCAACAGGGGAGATGTTGTCGTTTTCGTCGACCCGGGCGGGTGGCTCGCCGAACAGGACGACGAGGAGCGGTCTGCTCTCGTCGATGGGCTGTATACGATCGGCGAGACGATTGGGTTGCTTCCGCGCGACTCCGGGCAGCATCTCGTCAAACGAGTCATCGGCGTCGGCGGCGACGAAGTGGCATGCTGCAGCGAGGGTGGACAACTTCTCGTCAACGGCGAGCCGATTGAGGAGCCCTATATCCGGGAGGGAACTGTCCCGTCCGCTATGGAGTTCCGAGTCATCGTCCCGGCTGGTCACCTGTGGGTCATGGGCGACAATCGTTCGAATTCCGAAGATTCCCGCGCCCACATGGGTGCGCCTGGCGGCGGGTTTGTTCCCATTGAGAGAGTCGAGGGTCGCGTCTCTGTGATCGTGTACCCGCTGTTTCGCTTCGGTGGCCTCGGCGATGTCTCCTCCGTGTTTAAGGACGTTCCCGATCCGTGACCTGTTTCGCCACCCCTCATCTTGAACAGGCCGTCCTTGACGAGCTCACCGACAGGCTCGGCAGGCCGCCCTCCATTGTTGGCATGGACGAGGTGGGCCGGGGCGCACTTGCGGGGCCCGTTGCGGTCGGTGCTGTTCTTCTCACGCCGCTGACCCCGGCACCGCCCCCGGGCCTTGCCGACTCCAAAGTCCTGTCAACGAACGGCCGCGAGGCTCTTGTCGGCCCCATCAAGAGCTGGGCACCGGGCGCTGTCGGCTATGGAAGCGTGGCGACGATTAACCGGCTTGGCATCATCCCGGCGCTGAGAGAGGCTGGCATGAACGCCCTCGCCCAGTTGCCGCAGAGACCGGACCTTGTCCTGCTCGATGGAATATCGGATTGGCTGAGCGCGGATGATCTGTTCGGGCAATCCATCGCTCCGCCGGTTCGCACAATTGTCAAAGGCGATCTCACATGCACAGTCATCGCCGCTGCCTCGATTCTCGCCAAGGTTGAGAGGGACGCCCTCATGTCAGGTTTGGATGGGGCTGAGGGCTATAGTTGGAACTCGAACAAAGGCTACGGGTCACGGTCCCACATTGAGGCGCTGACCCGCCTCGGACCGCATGACCACCATCGCACAGCGTGGAAACTACCAGGAGTCGTACATGAGTGAATTGGAGAACTTCGAGGGCGATATGGAGCTGGCGCTCTACCGCGAATATCGCGACGTTCTCAATCTCTTCCGGTTCGTCGTTGAGTCGGAGCGACGCTTCTACCTGGCGAACGATGTTGATGTGAAGATCCGTTCATCGAACAACGGCGAAGTCTTCTTCGATGTCACGCTTAACGATGCGTGGGTGTGGGACATCTACCGGTCCACCCGCTTCGTCAAGTCCGTCCGCATCGTCACCTTCAAGGATGTCAACGTCGAAGAGCTGAACAAGTCCGACATCATGAAAGACCTCGGCCTCGACAAGTAGTCTCTGCGGCCCGTCCCCATCAGCCGGGCCGACCCTCTTCTTCCAGCTGTCTCTCTCCGCGACGCGATCGAGGCGGAACGAATGGGTGATCATGGGCGCGGAAAGGCGAACCCATGACGACATTTACCGGCGAGCGGCGGGCTCGTGCCATCTGGTCCCATCTCACTGAGCCGGGAGACCCGGTCCAACCGCTCCTTGACGGCGGCGCCGACAAGGCCCTTAACGACCTCGAGTCAGGCCGACTCAACCTCACGATTCACGCGGAACGATGGCGGATGAGGCTGAGCGGACTCGATGAGAACATCGTGGCAGGCCACTTTCCGGACGATGCCGCTTATCTCATCCCAGGCGACGAGCATTGGCCCGTTGCCGTCGACGACCTTGGAGCGCTCGCGCCCATCGGCCTGTGGGTGCGCGGCGATACCGAGATCCTCACAATGCCGGGGATTTCCATAGTCGGAGCCCGAGCCGCAACCGGCTACGGCGTCGAGATTGCCACCCGCTTCGCCGCTACCCTGTCCGCTTCGCACGTCCTCATCTCCGGCGGGGCATACGGCATCGATGCCGCCGTCCATCGAACCGCACTGACGAAGCGCGGCCGCACCATTGTCGTTGCAGCTGGCGGCATTGACCGCATCTATCCCACCTCGCACCGCGATCTCGTGGAAACGATCATCGTCGCCGGCGGTGCCCTCATCTCTGAGCAGCCGCATGGAGCGGCCCCTGCACGCCACCGGTTCCTCTCCCGCAACCGCCTCATCGCGGCTTTGGGCCATACCACGGTCGTCATCGAGGCTGCCCTCCGGTCCGGGGCTCTTGCGACTGCCCGGCGAGCGGCGGAGATCGGCCGTGACGTGTGTGCAGTACCGGGGCCGGTGACGTCGGTCGCCAGTAGCGGCACGAACCAGCTCCTGCGAGACTTCGGCATCTGTGTCACTAGCCCGGAAGACGTTCTCGAACTGCTCGGCTCGATAGAGCCTGACGACCTGCCCTCGATACCGGAATCGTCTTACGACAGGTTGCCTGAGCGCGACAAGAGGGTGTGGAATGCGCTCGAACCGTCGTCAATCCTCACCCTGCCCGGAGTCGCGCGAGAAGCTGGACTCACAGCGTCAGAAACGGTGTCATCGCTCGAGTTTCTCCGGTCAATCGGCATGGCTCGATCCATCGCTGGCAGGTGGATTAGGGTGGCGGTATGAGCTCCCTTGCAGTGTCTTCCCTGCTCCACGCGTACCAGCGCGAGCTCTCAGTGCGACGCGGTTTGTCGGATCACACGGTGTCCGCTTACATGTCCGATGCTCGCAATCTCGTCGACTACCTCGGTGCTCTCGTCGGCGTCGATCCAGGGTCGAGCACAGTTGCTGAGCTCGGTCTCGAGCATCTCGAGATCACCGACCTGCGGGCGTGGCTCGCCGCCCAGCAACGTGCCGGATCTTCGCGGTCCTCACTGGCTCGCAGGTCCGCTGCCATCAAATCGTTCACTGCATGGCTGTACGACAGAGGGGTGACGGAGCATGACCCTGGAGTGCGCCTGGTCAGCCCGAAGCCCGAGTCACGATTGCCGCACGTTCTCACGGCGGGGGATGCGGGGCGGCTGCTCGACTACGCGCGGGATGTTGCTGAGAGTGGGAACCGCTCGAAGATCCGCAACTGGGCTGCGTGCGAACTTCTCTATTCTTCCGGCCTCCGAATCAGCGAACTCACGGGGCTCAACACAACCGATCTTGAGGGTGACACTGTGAGAGTTTTCGGCAAGGGGAGCGTCCAACGGATCGTCCCTATCGGAGCGCCCGCGCGCGACGCGGTTGATGCCTACCTCGGGGTGCGCGGACAGTTCATCGTCACGCCGACTGACGCGCTATTTTTGGGCGACCGCGGCGGAAGGTTGGACCCGCGGACGCTTCGCGGCATACTGCACCGGCTCAGCTCAGCAGCAGGAGTCGCTGACACCGCGCCTCACGACCTGCGCCACTCTGCCGCGACCCACATGCTGGAGGGTGGCTCGGACTTGAGAACCGTGCAGGAGTTTCTTGGCCACAGTTCGCTTGGAACGACGCAACGATACACCCACGTCTCACCGGACCGGCTACGTTCGGCATTCGGCCAGGCCCACCCTCGAGCGTGAGTCTGAGGATTGGCCTGTGCGGACCAGTCAAACGCGGGCCTGGACCGCCTCCCGGCGGCTCGAGACACCGAGCTTGCGATAGATCGAAGCCTGGTGCGAGCGGACGGTCGCGGGAGAGACGAAGAGCTCACGTGCAATCTCCTCCGCGGTTAACGTCGTCCGCAGGTAGGCGAAGACTTCGCGCTCCCGATCGGAGAGCATATCGCCGACGTCCGAATGGCCTGCGTCTCGGGCTGAGTCGGAGATGAGCCGGGCGGCGATAAACTTCTCATACTTCGTCCCCCATGATGCATGCTCGGACATAAGAGCCGTCGATGCCTCGTCCATCCGCATGAACGGCTTTGTGATTCCTTCCCGTGCCGCGACCGCGAGACAGCGCTCGAGAATACGGTGGGCGATGTCCTTTTCTCCTTGAGCCCACGCACGAGTGGCGAGAGTGAAGTCCCTGCTCGTCGCTCCATAGGTCGGGAGCTCAACTTTTTCGAGTGGCTGGACCAGCTTAAACGCTTCATCCGGGAAACCCAGTCGACGCCACAGCGCCGCGCCCATAATGCGAGCCGACAAATCTGGCGTATGACGTTCTAGGCCGTCGAGTGTCTTGATGGCCGCGTGTCGATCACCGCGAGCCGAGAGAATACTCGCGGTGGCAACAATCTTGTATGCCTGCCAGGGAATGTCGCGTCGCGTTTCGGTCGGGATCCTGTCGACGACCGCCATCGCCTCGTCGACATCGCCCGCGTCACGCGCGAGCGAATACGAATATGCGAAGTAGGTCCTCGCCAGCCCGACAATAATGGAGGCTGGACCGCCGCCTTCGTCGAGACTGCGGAAGATAGCGAGGGCCTTGTCCGGGTCACCCTGCCAAAGAGCGATGAAACCTGATGACCAGGAATTGAGGCCGCCCTCCAAAGGACCGCGGGTCTCTGACTCGGACTCATCTCGCCACGCATCAAGCATCTGCGCGGCGACAGTGAACTCGCCGGCTTGTGCGAGGGCTGCGGCAAGGCCGACGTTGGCGCGGCTGGCGACTGGTGTGTAGCCAGCGATCTTCGCATTGGTCGCTACTGACGAGAGGAGCCCGATAGCTTTATCCGATCGTCGACTGATCTCAAGGTGTGTCCATCCTGTGAGGAATGCTCCATGGATGGTGAGACTTTGCGTTAAATCGGCGTTCTCGAGAACGTCTGCGGCGGCTTCCAGCGCCTGCTCGCGCGAGTCTGGACCGTCGAAGAGGATCAAATCTGCGAAGGTGCGCACGACGTCTGCCTTGTCGCGTGCCGGGCCGGAAAGCTCGAGAAGTCCGCGGTCCGCCTGCGCTTTGAGCATGCGTGCTCCCAAAGAGTCGCCTTCCATTTGCCGGCAGCACGCACGTATATAGAGAAGACTCGGTCGTGCCTTGTGAGCGCGCGAGACTTTCAACGTGTAGGTCTCGAGAATTGAGGCGTGGCCCGTTGTGATCATTTGGAGCCACAGGTCTTCGACAGCTTCGACTGCATATTCAGGATCCGAGACCAGTAGCGCGTGATTCATCGCCTTGGCCGGATAGAGCGTCGAGACCCACTCGGTAGCTTTGCGCTGATTCTCGTCGAAGCGTTGAGGATCGGTTCGTTTTGCGATCTCACGGCACGATTGCGCAAACGAGGAGTGCCAGCGTAGATGTGTCCTGCCGTTTTTACCCTCGTGAAGTTCGATGAAGAGGCCGCTCATCCTGCATTCTTCAAGCAATGCGGCGCTGTGAACGTCCCCGGTGAGGTGAGCGATAAATTCGGGTGGAGCCCAATCGTTCGCTGTGGCCGTCAACACGAAGCTTCGTAGCTCGGGACGCAACCCGCCGAGAACTTCGGACTCGATATAGTCCCGTAGAACGTTCGGAGCTGTGGGACCCCCGAGGGCGGCGCCACCCTGATAATCGCCTTTGATGAGAAGTTGGACCGCAACCGGCCAGCCGCGAGTCTCCTTCCAGATAAGTTCTGCCCTCTCCTCGGCCGTTTCGGTGTCGCCCCCTAACATGTCAACGAGCCGGCAGACCTGGTCGCGAGTGAACGTAAAGTCCGTCGAACGCAATAGACCCGTCTCGCTCGCTGCGAGTTCCCGGGTCAGCCACCACGTGACGGATCGCGAGGCGCTGAGGACGAACCTCAGCCGGCCCCGACCATATCTCGCGAGGGGAACGACGACAGCGTAAAGAGCCTCTCGGCTTGAAGCCTGCGCGTCATCAATGACGATGATTGTGCGGGAGTCCTCCGGCAATGCCTCAATGATCGCCTCTATCGCGGAGTGGAACGGCCCCTGCCGATATTTCAGGTGCGCCATCACGTCTTCGAGCACAGAGTTCTCGGGGTAAACGTGAAGAAGAGCAGCGATGACATCGGAGAGGAGCTGGATCGGGATCCGGTCGATCGGTCGAAGCGTCACCCAGGCGACTGAGCCGGGATGCTCCTGCGCCCAGGCCGCCAGCGCAAGCGTCTTACCGAAGCCCGAAGGGGCCTCCGCGATCGTGATAGGCCATCGGTCGGTCAGCGCGTCGATGAGACCGTTCAGGCGGTTGGGCTCAATGAGGTGAGGCCCGAGGTGCGGTGGGGTGAGAAGAAACCACGGGGTTGGAATGAGGTGCTGAAGGTCGTCCGCCATTGAAAACTCACTGTCACTGGGAAATGTAACGCCACAGTACACGTAGTCTCGGACACTTACTACCCCAAAAGGTATCAAACAGCATGATGTGAACATCGTTTACCAGTGTTGGTCTAGCCTCGGCACGTGATACGGCCGTACCAATCCGACTGTGCTTGCTCGTTATCGCAGGCCATCAATCGCCATCATCAACGCGCATTCAGTCATCACATGCCATCGAGCGGATTCCATAACCCAACCCTGTCGCCCTCATAAATACTTGTTGATTTTCCGTCGATTTGAGCCGATTTCGGTGGATTGGCTCACCCGCTTCTCGCAGTATTCGACGAAAGGCGCGACGCGGCCGGCATCAGGTCACGGGTAATAAACCACTCGGACCACGGCATTCCCGACGAAGGGGATGGCCGGAAGGGATACCGACCCGGCCGCCTGACGCTCGTCGTTCGCAACTTAAGGGGGTTCGCGACATGCGCAATTGTAGTCTGTGGCAACCATTTCACCGCAGCGGTGTCCAGAGTGCCATTTTTCACTACTCGACAGGTTCTTGGCCCCGCCATGCCCGGGCCCCGCAGGTCGGTTACGAACAGGTCAGAAACCCGGAACCAGCAACGACTTCGAGGTGTTCGAAATGAGTCAAAAAACAGCACAGCATGGCGCCCTAGCACGAGGCCTCGCGGCCTTTGGTGTTGCCTTGGCGCTGGGATTGGGACTCGCGCCAGCTGGCATTGCCATCGCGGAGGAAAACTCCATGGCGCCGTCCGAAACCACGGCAGCGCGGCTCCTTGAGGAAGATTCTCTCGCGCCTGTAGCCGTCGAGGATCCGGCTACGGAAGAGCCGACGGAGCCCGCTCAAGGCCCGACCGAGCCGCCGGCTGTCGAAACCGAAGAGCCGGCACCAGCCACACCTGCCAGGCCCGCTCCTGTGGCGCCCACAGCTCCCGTAGCTCCTGAGGGATCAGGGCAGCCGACGACTGCTCCTGCCGAAACCCCTGAATCTGAAGCCGCGCTCCAGGATTCGCTCGATGAGAGCGTGGCGGACGCGGACGAAGAAATATCGCCGATGGCGGTGGGTCCAGACGGTGCGACTCCGCCCTACGTGTACTGGGATGTCAGGGATGCCGATACCGGAGAGCTTGTTTCCGGAGCAACCTTCGCAATTGAGTACCGACATCGGTGGTTGGGCTGGAGAGACGGTAACAACGCGAGCTCAATTGTGGACTGTAACGGAACGTGCTCGACAAATACGTCCGGGAACGTTCTCGACCGTGATACTGACGGCGGGGAATTCCTGCTTGAACATTTCCAAACCAACCGCACCGATTCCAACAGAATCGTCGAGGGAAATAACTACCGGGTTAAGGGCGTCGAACCGCCGGCCGGCTACGAGTGGGTGGCCTCTCCCAACTGGATCACCATTGGTGGCGAGAGCAGCAACAATGCTGCGTGGAACGATGCCGGAGGCGCTGATACCCACGGGTTCGGAACCTTCGATGTGAAGAAGGTGCAGACGGCACCCGTGTGCACTGCTGGGTACGTGTACGCGCTTTCGGGTAATGGCCAGCTTCAGCAGGTCAGTCCAAACGGGACGGTGTCACCTCTCGGAACGTCGGCAACGGGTGTTTCCGTCTTCAATGGTTTGGGTATCGCCTCGGGAGGCAGCAATATCTACGCGATCGAGCGCAGCTCGAGCTCTGGAACATCCGCAAACGGCACGGTCTACTCCTATGATGTCCTGACGGGCGTCTGGACATCGACGGGTAAGAGCACTGCCGCTCTCGGGGGCAATACAGGGACGAACCTCGTCGCTGGAGCCGTCGACCTCTCGTCAGGCCTTTACTACTTTGGAGGCTTCACCGGTTCTGGCGATTTCAAGATCTACCAGTATAATCCCGCGTCGAACTCACTGGGTTTCAAGGGAACCGTGAGGACGTCCGCAACGTCAAACGCTAACGGTGACATGGCATTCGACTCCGCTGGAAACCTCTTTATCGTTCGCGGTTTAGGAAATACGACGACAGTCTACAGCGTGACGAAAGCCAATTTTACCGCAGCATCCGGTGGCGATATTCCGTCCTCGCAGTCGGCAACCGTTTCGACAATGAGCGATGTCAACGGAGTTGCCTTTGATGCTGCCGGCAAGGCCTATCTGGGCTCGAGCGGACAGATTCGTTCGTACAACATGCCGAACTGGAGCGGATCCACCACCGTTACGAGCTCAGGTTTGAGTAGCACCGACCTGGCAACCTGTTCCTCGCCGCCGACGATCACGATCGAGAAGTTCGTCGAAAACGGCAGGATTAACAGCACAGACCAGTTCAAGCTGAGCCTCACGCAGGGTTCGCAGACTATTGGCGAAGCGACAACAACCGGCGTTGCAGTCGGTCCTCAAAGCGAGCGTGTCGGCCCGCTACCCACCGTGCGTGGTGTGCCGCTTACTTTCTCTGAAACGGCTGCGGGCACAACTGATTTGGCGGACTACGCGTCGAGTTTCCGATGCGAAGTTGACGGCGTGCAAGATCACTCTGCGAGCGGCAACGGTACCTCTGGAACGATCATCATTCCTCCGGGCGGCCAGTCCGTATTGTGTACGTTCCATAATGCGCCCCTCGTCGCAGACGTCACGATCCAAAAGCAGGTGACCGACGCTCTCGGCGAGAACCCGCAACCCCAGGAGGGGTGGACGGTCGGCGCCACAACGATAGCGACGGAGGGATCTGCGACGCAGGCTCCCGCGGCCAGCACGCAAACCACCGGATCCGACGGGACTGCTCGATGGGAGATCGACTTCGGTTCGTACACGGACCGCGCGAACGTCAAGGTCTCCGAGACACAGCAGGACGGATTCGAGTTCGTCAGCGGCATGTGCGTCGTCACGCACCTCAACGGTTCGACAACCGTCACAGATTTGACGAGTGCAGACGAGCAGACCCTCACCGGCATTGAGCCTGGTGACAACGTCGACTGCACCTACGTCAACAAGCCGAAAGTTGGACAGCTCGCGATCGTGAAGGCCTTCGACGACACTGTTCCCGCCTCTGTCGATCTTGAGTTCGAAGGAACGTACAGCTGCACGCTCGATGGGTCCACCGTTGCGTCGGGTACGTGGCTGTCCGCCGGAGCTGGCGATGCCGTGCTCACGCCAGATGCTGGCACACCTGCAGCGAATGTCATCCCCGCAGGAGCCGAGTGCTCGGCAGTGGAGACACCGCCGACCGGCAGCACGGGTCTTCCGAACTCGTCCTACGAGTGGGGCGCCCCTTCGGTCACCGGCTCAGGCACCATCGTTCCGCAGGAGATCTCGACGCTGACTGTGACAAACACGGTGGACCGCGTGTTCGGAACCTTCTCAGTGACGAAGGACGTTGTGGGAACGGCCGATGACGACCTCGAGTATTCGGGTGGTTGGCAGTGCGTTCTCACAGATGAGCTCCTCGACGACGAGATCGTCTCGGGCACGTGGGGTCCAATTGCTGATGGGGAGACGTGGATGTCGAGTGCGTCGGACGAGATCCCTCTCGGAGCTGAATGCTCCGTCGTCAATGAAGATGGTCGACCGGCTGCACCGGTTGACGGCGACCCCTCCTATAGCTGGGATGGCGACCCGGACCTCGGAAGCGCTGTCAATGCGTCGGCGACTCCGTCCGAGATCATCGTGACGAACACAACCAAGCGCGAGCTCGGCAGTGTGACGTGGACCAAGGTCGATGCGACGGACAATTTGCTGAGTGGCTCAGAGTGGGCGCTTACCGGCCCCAGTCTTTTCAACGGGGGAGCGACGCTGACGATCACTGACTGCACCGAAGCACCGTGCAGTGGGCCCGACATGGATCCGGCCGGCGGAGCGTTCCTTCTCGAGGACCTGCCGTGGGGTGACTACACCCTCACGGAGACGAAGGCCCCCGCCGGGTACTACCTGAACAACGACGATGTCACGTTCACGATCGGCAAGGAGGCGCCAGCCTCGCTGGGCGTCGAGCTTGGGTCGATCATCAACAGCGAGCGAGAGAGTCCGGAGCTGCCTTTGACAGGCGGAATCGGCCGCGAGCTCTATCCCCTCATGGGCGCCGGTCTTCTCTTCCTCGGATTGGGAGGCGTCGGATACGCCCAGCTCCGCAAAAACCGTAAGGAGGTCGCGCACGTCACGTCATGAGCAGTCTGCTCACAACCAGTCAAAGGCCTCCGGCCGATGCATGAACGAATGAATAGCCCCTCAGCATGACCGATCTCGGTGGAGGGTAAGGAAAGGACACGGTAGAGATGACTACCACACACACCGCGCTTCGGCGTATCGCTGCAGGAGCAGGGGCAGTGGCGCTCTCGCTTGCAGGATTCGTCGCAGCTGGAACAGCGGCCTCCGCTGACGTAGGCCCCGATCAGCCCGGGGCGCCGACCGAAGGAACATTAACGATCAACAAGTACGCCGGCGGGCCGGTGGACGAAGGCCAAACGCCTGACCCAGCGAACCTGCTTGACGGAGTCGAATTCACAGTTTGGGAGGTCGGCAGGTCGGTCAACGGCACGTGCACAGCGATCGACCTGCAAGACGCAGCCGATTGGGACGGTCTTGAAGCGCTCTTCGCTTCCGCACCAGCCCTGCCAGGCGGCGACTTCTGCCTCACGAATGTCAAGTATGTCGACGAGACCGTTAACGGTCAGGTGGTGTTCAACCTGCCCGTTGGCATCTATGTCGCACAGGAGACCGACCCGGGGCCCAATAACATCGTGTCCCCGGTGCCCGAATTCTATGTCTCAATCCCGACCTCGTTCGGCGAAGACGGAGCCGGCTGGAACTACGACGTTGTCGCAGACCCGAAGAACCAGCTCATGGAGCAGCCATCCAAGGTCATCACCGACCGCCCGGATGCTCTTGTTGTCGGCTCGGACGTGACGTGGAAGATGACTGTCCCGATTCCGACCCTCAACAACGAGGAGACGTTCACGGAGGCCGTTATCACCGATGAGCTCGATTCACGTCTCGACTACGTGGCGAACAGCTCGATAATCGAGATTGGTTCCACGGCGGCGACAGAAGGCGTTCACTACACAGTGTCCGGAGACGTCGGATGGACGTTGACTGCGGCTGGCCGCGCTGTCCTTGATGCCAACATGGGTCAGGACATGACCATCGCGTTCAAGACCACGGTCCTCGACGTTGGCGATGGCTCAATCCCGAACGCCGAGTACGAGAGCAAGTTCAATGGCACGGCGGTGCCAGGGACCGATATTCCATACTCCTACTGGGGCCAGCTGAAGATCAACAAGAAGGACGATTCAACCCCGGCCAAGCCGCTTGCGGGAGCCGAATTCAAGGTCTTCGAGATGACGGCAGAAACCTGCCCTGCAGCCGTTCCGGCGACGGGCGTGGTCGCGACTGGCGTCTCTGACTCGACCGGCCTTGTTCAGTGGGATTACACGGACCCGGCGTCCTCGCCGCTCAGTCTGTGGGTTGCCAACTCCAACAGCCCGCTGACCAACCCGACCAAGGACTACTGCCTCTACGAGACCGTTGTCCCGGCGGGCCACACGGCTGGCGTTATCACTAACCCTGTCAACATCAAGCCTGGTGTTGCCGGCCTCACGACTGTCACAGTCGTCAACGCGAAGAAGGACGGACCGGACCTTCCGCTCACCGGTGCGCAGGGCACGCTCCTGCTCACACTCGGCGGACTGGCCCTCGTCGGCGCCGGCGGTGGAGCGCTCGCCTTCTCGCGACGCCGCAACAATGCCTGATCATCGGCACTTCCCTTAACTGCTGATTGATCAGGGCTGGTGGCGGTGCGAAAGCGCCGCCACCAGTCTTATGTCCCCACGTTCGATATGCCCTATTCCTTTAGAAGGAGAAGCCTGATGCGCAGACAGGTGCAGACCCCGACCCGTCGCCGCTGGAGAATGCCGTGGCCACAGCTCATTGCATGCCTCGTCATGTTCGGCGGGATCGCCGTCATCCTTTATCCGCAGGTAGCGTCGTGGTTCTCCCAGCGAGAGCAGTCACACGCGATCGAGGCGGCCCAGGCTCAGCTCAACGATCCGCCGCTCAACGATCCGAACTCGAGGAGAGCCGAGCTAGCACGTGCGCACGCCTACAACGACGCCCTGTCATCCGGCGCTATCTACGAGGCGAATGCCAACGTCGCGACCGGCGACGGAAGTAGCGCGGACCAAAATAACCCGTACAACGAGATTCTCAATCTCGCCGGGGGCGGCTTCATGGGGAGACTGCGCTACGACAGCCTTGGAATCGACCTGCCGATCTACCACGGCACGAGCGACAAAACACTGGAAAAAGGGGTCGGACACCTCGAGGGCACGTCGCTGCCCGTCGGCGGCATCGGCACTAGGTCAGTCCTTACAGCACACCGGGGATTACCGGAGGCGACACTGTTCAACAACCTCAACGAATCACAGGTGGGTGACACCTTCGCTATTTCTGTTCTCGATGAGGTTCTCACCTACAAAGTCGTCGAGGTCCAGGTGGTCGAACCCGATGAGACGCACGCAATCCTCGCTGTCCCCGATCGGGACCTTGTTACTCTCGTGACCTGTACACCGCTCGGCATCAACTCACACAGGATCCTCGTGACTGCTGAACGGGTCACCCCAACGCCAACAGAGGATGTCGAAGCTGCCACCGCCGTTCCCCACCTACCGAATTTCCCGTGGTGGAGCATCATCCTCGCTGGTTCGTTTACCGCCCTCGCCATCTACGTCGGGCGCGCCGGCATTGTCCGCACGGGGGACGACGAGGACGAAACTGTGAGCGCCGATGCGTGACAGGCTCGCACGTGCGATGTCACTCGGTCACCGGATAGAGCCGGACCCGGACCTTCTCCGGGGCAAGTAACGAGAGCGGGTCATAGTAGATGTCACCGCGCTTCGCTCCCCAATGTAGGCACGCTCCAACGAGGCAATGTCCCTCGTCGAGCGTGCCGATGATGTCTCCCAGATCGACAACGTCTCCCTTCTTCACCATCGCGGTCACCGGCTGATAGGTCGTGCGCAATCTGTCGGCATGCTCGATTGAGACGATGTTGGTGTCGACCATCCGCCTGGCGTAAACGACGGTCCCAGCGCCGGCTGCTCGGACCGGCTCGCCCGGCACTCCTGCGACATCGACGCCGCGATGGCCGGGATGCCAGTTCTGCTCGAGCTTGTCGAACTCTCGGAGCACGGTCTTCGACGGAAGCGGCCAGTCAAATGTTCCGGATGGAGTGAATGGGGTTGGTACGAACGGGAGGACAGCGGCGGCGATGATGGCGGAGAGCTTCATCGCACCAGTGTGGGGTCGGACTGGAACATGCGTACCGCGGGATCTCGGATCTGGGGAATTCGCTTGCCCACGGCGGTTTGTGGACGAGGATCACATGGTTCGAGGACCTCGGTGATAGTGGCATTCGCCCAGGGTCCGATACGATGGGTTGGCATTCGGTTTATCCGAGTGACTTCGCGTGTCCGAATACACCTGCAGGTCCAGTCCTCATCGAGGTCCCCTGCCGGCGGGCACTAGGGACGCAGCCGACCGGCGAGCGTCAGCTAACTGGAAACCGCGCATCACGCGCAATGAAAGGCTATTCATGGCAGTTGTGACCATGCGTCAGCTCCTCGAGAGCGGCGTCCACTTCGGGCATCAGACCCGACGGTGGAACCCCAAGATGAAGAGGTTCATCCTCACCGAGCGCAACGGCATCTACATCATCGACCTGGAGAAGACGGTCGAGGACATTGAGCGCACCTACGACTTCGTCAAGGAGACGGTCGCCCACGGAGGCACCATCCTCTTCGTCGGAACGAAGAAGCAGGCCCAGGAGACGATCGTCGAACAGTCCACCCGTGTTGGCATGCCCTACGTGACGGAGCGCTGGCTCGGCGGCATGCTCACGAACTTCACGACGGTCCACAAGCGCCTTCAGCGCCTCAAGGAGCTCGAGCTCGTCGACTTCGACGATGTCGCCGGCTCCGGCCTGACGAAGAAGGAGCTTCTCATGATGTCTCGTGAGAAGGAGAAGCTCGAGCGCACCCTTGGCGGCATCCGGAACATGAACAAGGTTCCCTCCGCCATCTGGATCGTCGACACAAAGAAGGAACACCTCGCGGTCTCCGAAGCGCGCAAGCTCAACATCCCCGTTGTCGCCATCCTTGACACGAACTGTGACCCGGACGAGGTTGATTACCGCATCCCCGGTAACGATGATGCGATCCGTTCTGTCTCACTCCTGACCCGCGTTGTCGCCGATGCTGTTGCTGCTGGCAAGATCCAGCGCGCCGGCGGCGAGGCTCTCACTGAGGAAGAGCCCATGCCGGAGTGGGAGCGCGAAATGCTGGCCAAGGCTGACGCCCATGATGCTGCCGTCGCCGCCGAGGAGGCTGCTGAGCCGTCAGAGCCCGCTTCCGCACAGACCGAGCCGTCCGAGGCCCCGGTCGAGCCAGCCGAAGTCACCCAGCCCGCCGAGGCACAGGCCGAGGTTGCTCAGCCAGCTGAGGCGCAGACTGAACCCGCCGAGGTCGCTGAGCCGACCGAGGCACAGACCGAGCCCGCCGCGGAGGAGAACCCCGCGGAGAGCACCGACCAGGCCTGAGAGGGTACCATCCATGGCAAACTACACCGCCGCTGATATCAAGGCACTGCGCGACAAAACCGGCGCAGGCATGCTCGACGTCAAGAACGCTCTTGCCGAGGCCGATGGCGATTCCGCCAAAGCTGAAGAGATTCTTCGCATGAAGGGCCTCAAGTCCATCGCCAAGCGCGAAGGCCGTACGGCTTCTGCTGGCCTCGTCGTCTCGAACGTCGATACCTCGGGCGACACGGCCCGCGGCATCATCATCGAACTCAACTCGGAGACCGACTTCGTTGCGAAGAACGACAAGTTCATCGCCTTCGCCGACGCTGTTCTCGACGCGGCTATTGCCGCTGGCGCGAGCACGGTCGACGAGGTTCTCGCAGCCGAGACAGACGGTGAGACCGTTGAGTCCAAGGTCAACGCCATGCAGGCGGCGATCGGCGAGAAGATCGAAGTTTCGAACGTTGCTGTCGTCGAGGGCGAACACGTTGCCGCCTACATGCACCGCACCGCTACCGACCTGCCCCCGCAGGTTGGCGTCCTCGTCGCGACGGACAAGGCTGGCGCCGAGATCGCGCACGACATTGCGGTCCACATCGCCGCGCTCAACCCGTCCTACCTTGACCGTGATTCTGTCCCGGCCGATGTTGTCGAAAACGAGCGCCGCATCGCCGAAGAGCTCACTCGCGCAGAGGGTAAGCCCGAGCAGGCGATTGCCAAGATCGTCGAGGGACGCCTCGGCGGTTTCTTCAAGCAGGTTGTCTTGCTCGATCAGGCCTACGCACGCGACCCGAAGATGTCAGTCGGACAGGTTGCGAAGAACGCTGACGCAACCATCACCGGTTTCGCCCGCATTCGCGTCGGTACCGAGTAGTCTCAGCTTCAGCTAAGCTTCGTGCCCCGCAGCGTGAGCTGCGGGGCACGAGTCTCTGCATCTCAGGTTAGCGCTCCGAGTCGTTGAGGACCTCGGTCATCCACTGCCAGGCGGCGACTGTCGCGGGAAAACCGCGCGTTGTGAGACCGAGGAGGATGGCCTGCTCGACCTCCTTCTCCGATGCTCCGGCCTGGAGTGCCTTGCGCACGTTCGAGCGGACAGCCCCGTCCGCCTGGGCTCCGAGCGCGATGCCGAGCTTGATGAGCCGTGTCGTCTTCTCGTCGAGGGGGCCGGAATCGTCAATGCTGGCCGCGAGGGCGTCCTGGCTGTCGGCCACCTCGGGGAAGCGTTCACGGAAGGCAACGTAGACGTCGGGCAGATGATCGGTCATGAGGGTGCTCCTTAGTCGGTGTCGTCCCAGCCGGCCGTGCGGGTGGGATGATGCCAGCCTAGGCCACACGGGCCGTCCCGCACCGACTAAAGCATGAACGAAGCTGTTCCTTGGTGACTGCCGGATAACGGGTGCGCTCAGCGGACGGGGTTGACTGACGGGGAACGAAAGCGGCGAAGACAAATCTTTCCTGCCTGGCGATGCGCTTCGTGCTGGGAGCTCCCGCGGGCAACAGGGCGGTGCCCGCGCGGCAATGAGCGTAGGGGTCTAGCATGGCATCGAGAGAAGGAGGGCCGCATGTCATCTCCGACTGTTCTCGCCATCATCCTCGCTGGTGGGAGCGGTTCGCGCATGGGGGCGCTGACCGAGACTCGAGCGAAGCCTGCGCTCCGCATGGCTGGCTCCTACCGGCTCATCGATGTGTCACTGTCCAACCTCGTTCACTCGAACCTGTCAGATGTGTGGATCGTCGAGGAACACCAGCCGCACTCATTCAACCAATATCTTTCTGGAGGCAGAGCCTGGGATCTCGATCGGAGCCACGGCGGTCTCGTTCTTTTGCCGCCATTCAGTGGTGACGATGAGAAGGCGGGATTTTCTCATGGCAACAGCGACTCGCTGTGGCGGCAGAACGACCGAATAAAGGAGCACGGCCCCGATCTTGTCCTTGTTCTGTCCGCCGATCACCTGTACACGCTCGACTTCACGCACGTCATCACGACACATGTAAACTCTGGCGCTGACCTGACAATGGTGACGACCGAGGTGGACGAGAATGCCTCGCGTTACAGCGTCGTCGACGTCGCCGGCGGCCGCGTCACGCAGTTCTGGTACAAGCCCGATGTACCACGGACGAACGTAGTCGCGGCTGAGATATTCTGCTTCACCGCGGACGGGCTTATCGCGGCACTCGATGGGCTGCGTGAGGATGTGGGGGAGCTCGGCGACTACGGTGATGACCTGCTGCCCTGGTACGTCGAGAACAAGATGGTCGTGGAACACCGGCTCGGCGGCTATTGGAAGGATCTCGGCACGCTTACCGCCTACTGGCAGGCGCACATGGACGTGATAGACGGATCGGGACCCGAGCTCGATGACCGCGAGTGGCCGATCTACTCTGCGCAGCTACCACTTCTGCCGGCACGGATCGAGAAATCTGCCCGCATCGACAGATCATATGTGGCCCCCGGTTGCCGCGTGAGCGGGACTGTACGGTCGAGTGTGGCCGCTCCGCTGTGCACCATTGATGAGGACGCCGTTGTCGAGCAGTCGATCCTCCTCGATGAGGTCCACGTACCCGCTGGCGTCAATCTGCACCGTTGCATCGTCGACACCGGCGCCCGACTAAAGCCGGGTACTTACGGTTCGCCGGATTCGGTGACTCTCATCGATGCTGACGCACGCGTATCGGAGGATGAATGAGCCTGGGAATCAGAGCGGCGACGGTACTCGATGCGGAGACGCTCGCGCGCCTCCACGCCCGCCTGTGGACAGAGGCTTTCGCGGGCCTCCTCAGCGATGACCTTATCGCGGGTACGGAGGAGCGAATGCTTGAGATCTACCCGAGAGAGTTGGCCGGCGGCTCGACGACATATTGGATAGCGACCTGGGACGGTGAGACGGTCGGATTCGCTGCGGCGCGAGCTCTCGGACCCGGCGACGTGCGTCCGCTTGAGCTCGTCTCACTCCACGTCCTCGCGGACTTCCAGCGGCGCAGCATTGGCGCGCGGTTGCTCAACTATGCGATTGGCACGGCGCCGTGTTTCCTATGGGTCCTCGACGGCAGTACTGCTGAATCCTTCTTCCGCTCCCACGGATTCGAGCGCGACGGTCTTCGTGAGCGTCCGGAGCGTTTGGGAGGAGCCCTCATTCACCGAATGGTCCGGTAGAAGGGCCGTACTGTCCTGTGAAGAGAGCCTGGATGATTGGTGCTTGCAAACGTACGAGATCTTTGCGCGGAATGCTCGCGATCGGCTCAGCCGCCGACATGTAGCGGACGAGCATCAGCCCGACGATGTGGGACAGGCCCGCCTCAACTCGGTACTTGGCGTTGCGTCCGCCGAGAAGAGTTGCTGCCGGTGTGATGATTGCTGAGTCGATCCACTGCCGGTAGTCGCTCAGAGTCTGGTCGGATCCGAGGAGCGAGCGGATGAGGACCTTGACGGTCGACGACATCCCACCGAGCTCCCAGATTTCTATCGCCTTCATGAGCGCGCGAGAGCCGAGGGTCGTGCGGTCGCCTTTGAACAGGTCGAGGACAAGCTCGACGGGATCTTCCGGCAGGGACATCGACTCGCGGAAAAGGTTCGCCTTGCCGCCGAAGTAGTAGTTGATGAGAGCGGCATCGACGCCTGCGTCCCCAGCGATCTGACGCATCGTCACCTCACCATAGTCGTCCTGCCAGAACCGCGCCCGGGCGGCCGTCAACAGCCGCTGTCTGACCTCCCCGCGGGCCGCTCGCGGACCCCTTCTGCTCACGACCGTACTGGGACCTTTGACCCAAAGTTTCGGATGTGGAGGGCGAGAGACAAGCGGGAGGTACATGCAATCGGCGCGCTCTCGGGGGACACCTTGGGTCCCACTTCTAATTTCATCATGAATGAAAGTATAGTCCGCTGCCGTTAGCGTGATGAACGGAGGGATGTGTCATGACTGATCTCAAGCTCGGAATCGATGTCGGCTCGACCACGGTCAAGGCTGTGGTATGGGACGGCCGACGGATGCTCTTCGAGGACTACCGGCGCCATAATGCTGACGTGCGGGCCGAATTGGCGAAGCTCCTGCAGGATGTGAGCCGGGAGCTTGGCGACCTCCCCATCCAGGCAGCCTTCACCGGTTCGGGCGGGATGCAGCTCGCGGAGCAACTTGACCTTCCGTTCGTTCAGGAGGTCATCGGGCAGACCGAAGTGACCCGTAGGCGACACCCCGACATCGATGTCATCATTGAGCTCGGCGGTGAGGACGCAAAGCTCACCTACCTTCATCCGACTCCTGAGCAGCGGATGAACGGCACATGCGCGGGCGGCACCGGGGCTTTCATCGATCAGATGGCATGGCTTCTCGCGACAGACGCGGCCGGTCTCAACGACTTGGCGTCCCGTTACACCGAGCTCTATCCCATCGCATCGCGGTGCGGTGTCTTCGCGAAGACGGACGTGCAACCGCTCCTCAACCAGGGCGTGCCCCATGAGGACATCGCTGCCTCCGTCTTCCAGGCGGTCGCGCTTCAGACGGTTGCCGGCCTCGCGGCTGGACGCCCGATCCGCGGTAGCGTCATGCTTCTTGGGGGACCGCTTCACTTCATGCCCGAACTACGCGAAGCGTTTCGCCGTGTCCTCGACAAGGTCGAGACCTTTACCGCGCCGGTACATGCCCAACTCTACGTCGCGATCGGCGCCGCCCTCCTAGCCGACGGCCGAACGACCCGGATCAGTGACCTTCTTGATCGAATGCTGACGCTCGACACTTCCGGGCTGACATCGCATCGGCTGAGGCCGCTCTTCACAGACCGACAGGAGAAGGAGGACTTCGACCGTCGGCATGCCCAGTCGGTCATTCCGACGAAGGCGATGGCCGACGCTCGAGGAGCGTGCTATCTCGGCATCGACGCCGGGTCGACGACGATTAAGGCTGTCCTCATCGACGAGGACGATGCCATCCTCTTTACCCACTACGCCTCGAACGAGGGAGATCCGGTAACCGCGGCCGTCGACATCGTCCGACGGATTCAGAGAGAGCTACCTCCAGAGCTGACAATCAACCGGTCGTGTGCAACCGGCTACGGCGAGGGCATCGTCAAAACGGCGCTCGGCCTCGACGACGGCGAAGTTGAGACAATGGCGCACTATCGGGCCGCGGACCACATGATGCCTGGGGTCGACTCGGTCATCGACATCGGTGGTCAGGACATGAAATATCTGACAATCAAGAATGGTGCCGTCGACTCCATCTCCGTCAACGAGGCCTGCTCGTCGGGGTGCGGGTCCTTCCTCCAAACCTTCGCACAGACGATGGGGCAGAGCATCGATGGTTTTGCCAAAGCAGCGACCGAGGCGGCCGCCCCTGTCGACTTGGGTACCCGATGCACGGTGTTCATGAACTCCTCCGTGAAGTCGGTCCAGAAGGAGGGTGCCGCGGTCGCCGACATTGCGGCCGGACTGTCCTACTCGGTCGTCCGCAACGCCCTTTATAAGGTCATCAAGCTCGCAAGCCCCGAAGATCTCGGGGAAAAGGTCGTCGTTCAGGGCGGCACCTTCCTCAACGATGCGGTCCTGCGGGCGTTCGAGCTACTGACCGGGCGTGAGGTCGTCCGCCCGAACATGGCCGGACTCATGGGTGGCTACGGCGCCGCGCTCACCGCGAAGCGGAATGATGACGGCTCGCCCGGACCGCACGTGCTACCCCTCGAGGAGCTAGAGAATCTCAGCGTCGACACGTCGACGAAGGTGTGCAGACTCTGTCAAAACCACTGCAAGATGACGATCAGCGACTTCTCGACCGGCCAGCGCCACGTCTCGGGTAATCGCTGCGATCGAGGTGCCTCGCTCGAGAGGCGACCTCCGAAATCGCCGATCCCCAACATGGTCGACTGGAAGTACAAGCGGACATTCGGCTACCGCAGGCTGACCGAAGCGAAAGCGCATCGCGGTGATATCGGCATTCCGCGCGTGCTCGGAATGTACGAGAACTATCCTTTCTGGTTCACGGTGCTGACCGCTCTCGGCTTTCGGGTCATGCTGTCCGGCCGGTCGAGCCACGACCTGTTTGAGCAGGGGATGGAGTCAATCCCGTCGGAGAATGTCTGCTATCCGGCGAAGCTCGCTCACGGACACGTCGAGTCGCTCCTCGACAAGGGTGTGACGACGATCTTCTATCCGTGTGTGTCCTACGAGAAGGAGACATCACCCGGCCAGGACAACACGTTCAACTGCCCGATCGTTGCCACCTATCCCGAGGTGCTCCGCACCAACTTGGAGAGGCTCGCAAGCGCGGATGTCACCTTCATCTCGCCGTTCCTCTCTCTCGCAGACAGGAAGCTCCTGCCAACACGGTTGGCGCAGGTTTTTGCCGGGTTCGGAGTTACAGAATATGAGGCTCGGGCGGCGTGTGACGCCGGGTGGGAGGAAGATGCCGCGTACCGGCAGGACATCCTCGACAAGGGCCAGGAAACGCTGGACTATATCGCCGCGCGCGGCATCCGCGGCATCGTCCTCGCGGGCAGGCCCTACCATCTCGACCCGGAGATCAACCACGGAATACCTGATCTCATTATCGGGTTGGGCATGGCGGTCCTGACCGAGGATGCGCTGGTGCCCGGCGATCTCGAACGCCCTCTGCGGGTCCGAGACCAGTGGGCGTACCACTCGCGTCTTTACGAGGCGGCGTCGACTGTTGGGAACGCACCGAACCTCCAGCTCGTCCAGCTCACCTCGTTCGGGTGCGGGCTCGATGCCGTCACGTCCGATCAGGTATTGGAGCTTCTCGAGGCGAAGGGCGACGTCTACACAGGTTTGAAGATTGACGAGATCTCCAACCTGGGTGCGGCCCGCATCAGGCTCCGCTCGCTCGCGGCTGCGGCCGACGAGCGGATAGAGTCGGCGAGCATCTCCACCCGCCCGCAGGAGAGCGCCCCGACAGATCCGAACCACGAGAGATACCCGGCGGTCGAGTTCACGAAGGAGATGAAGAAGGAGTTCACGATCCTCGCGCCGCAAATGGCGCCCATCCATTTCCGACTGCTCGCGCCCGCTTTACGACGGGCGGGCTATAGAGTCAGACTGCTTGAGCACGCGTCCCGCGACAGTATCGAGACGGGTCTGAGCCACGTTCACAACGATGCCTGCTATCCCGCCATCGTCGTCATCGGCCAGCTCATTTCTCAGTTCGCGAATGGCATCGCGGACCCCGAATCGACGGCCGTCATCATCACGCAGACGGGAGGGATGTGCCGCGCGACCAACTACGCCGCCCTCCTCCGGAAAGGGCTTGGGGATGCTGGCTACCCGCAGGTGCCCGTCATCGCCGCCTCCGCTCAGGGAATCGAGGAGAACTCAGGCTTCACGCTGACGCTCCCCCTCATCCACCGCCTTCTCCAGGCGACGACGGTCGGTGACGTTCTGCAGAAAGTGCTACTACGCACCCGGCCCTACGAGATCAACGGCAACGCCACCGCACTGTACGAGCGGTGGGACGCGATTGCACGCGAGTTCTTCGAGACAGGACAGTCGGCAACACTCGGTCGCCGCCTCACGTTCCCGAGACTCGTCCGGCACATCGTTCGCGAGTTCGACAAACTGCCCCTTGAGAACGTCCCCCGAAAACCCAGGGTCGGAATCGTCGGCGAGATTCTCGTTCAATACCACCCGGATGCCAACAACAACGCGGTTGGCACGGTCGAGGCCGAAGGATGTGAAGCGGAGCTACCATCCCTTGCGCAGTTCTTCCACAACTCACTCGCGACCGCTCAGTGGAAGCACGACACCCTCGGCTCCCTTACGCAGAAGCAGGCGAACACTCACAAAATCGGACTATGGATCTTGCAACAGTATGAAAAAGTTGCCCGTGGCGCCTTCTCCGATTCTGAGCGATTCGAGGCGGGCGCGACGATTCAGGAGCTACGCGAGAAGGCACAGGAGATCGTCTCTCTCGGCAATCAGGCGGGGGAGGGTTGGTACCTCGTGGCTGACATGATGGACATGATTGAACGCGGTTGCCCGAACATCATCTGCGCCCAGCCGTTCGCCTGCCTGCCAAACCACGTCGTTGGACGCGGCATGTTTCGCGCCCTTCGGAATCATTACGACACGGCGAACATCGTCTCGATCGACTACGACGCAGGCGCCTCACCCGTCAACCAGCTCAACCGAATCAAGCTCATGATCTCGACCGCCTTCCTCGGACACGATCCGGACGAGTCGTCGGAGGCTACGACGTCGACCGCGGTCCCGCTCGGCATGCCGAGCCTGCGCGCTGGCGCCGGGGGTCGGCCGGCTTAAGTGCACAAATCTGTTCCGCCTCGTGTGGGAGGGCGAGAGCAGAAACCCGAATCGGGTACTGCCTCGATCTATCGAAGCACTTAGCCGGTGACGGGACCGAGAACGACGTTTGCCCAGGAAGAGTGGAGTGATTCCTGGTCAGAGGGCTGGAACAGCCCGGCGAGAACGTCCCGATAGAGACGCGAGAGTTCGTTCGAGTTCGAGTAGGAGGAACCGCCGGTCGACCGGATCGCCTGCTCCACCGCATGGAGCGATGCTTCCGAGGCCGCGTTTTTTGCGGCTGACAATTGCGGGTACCAGAGGTCGCCTCGATCCCGCCCGTCATCAAGGTCACGCGCGGCAAGCGTGACCTCGGCCGATGCCGAGTTCAGCCGCAGCGCGGCACTTGCGAGCCGCCACCTGATATCGGGATCATTCGCGTAGACGTCCCCGTGCAGGACGGAACGTCGAGTCTTGACCTTCTCGGCGGCCACCTCGACAGCCCGGTTGCCGATTCCAAGATACGTGGCAGCGAGGAACACCTCGAAATAGGCGAAGATACCGAAGATGACGGGCTCTTTCGAGGGGCCGGGAGCCACCCGTTGGAGCACGTGCTCTGCGGGTGCGTGAGCACCCTCGAGGATCGTCGAGTTCGACTGTGTTCCCCTCATGCCGAGCGTGTTCCAGTCATCCTTGATCGTGAAGCCGCCGCGCTCGCGGTCGAGGATCGCGAACACCGAGTGAGGGCCGTCCTCGCCCGACTCGTCCCTGCCGAATGTCATGAGCTTCGTCCACACGGGCGACAGGGAGGTGAAGACCTTGAGGCCGTGGAACGAGTAGCCGCCCTGACCGTCCGGGCGCGCCTCGGTCGTTGAACCGAACAGGACCAGATCGTTGCCTGGCTCCGAAATTCCGAACGCGAAGATCTCCCCTTGTGCCGCGCCGTCGAGGATCTGCCGGCCAGAATCGAGGCCGTTTGCTACGAGATGACGACCGAGCCCGACGATGATGTGGTGCATGTTGACCCCGAGTGCTGTCGCGGGGGCGGCCTGCGCGAGGCGGGTCTGTTCGGCACACAGCTGTTCGGCAGTAAGTCCCGCCCCACCGAACTCGGTCGGCACGAAAGCGGTGAGATAACGAGCGTCCGTGAGCTCGCGGAGATCCTGGTAGGGGAACGTGTTCTCGCGGTCCACCTCATTGGCGCGCGAGCGGATGCGGTGGAGGAGGTCGGAACTCAAGAAGGTCACGATGACAACTTTCTACTCGTGCGGACCATCTCACTCTATCGACACCGGAAGGCGCTACGACGGCGCCGATAGCGAACAGTGGAGTGGAGATAGGTGACGATGCTGCCGAATGACCACCCGACATCCGGCAGCATCGCGTATTAGGAGAGGGTCGCGACGACGTCCATTGTCTGGCGTGCGATCGCGAGCTCCTCATTAGTCGGGATGACAAGCACGGTGACGGATGAATCCGCGGTTGTAATTGCCCGGATGTTGTCACCGCGGACAGCATTGACCTCAGGATCGATCTTGACGCCGAAGGGGGCGAGGCGTTCGAGCACCTCGGCGCGCAGCCGGTCGTCGTTCTCGCCGATGCCAGCCGTGAACGCGATGACGTCGAGTCCTCCCATGACGGCCGCGTACGAGCCGATGTATTTGACGAGGCGGTGGACATAGATGTCGAGTGCCTCGCGGGCGTTCTCATCACCACTGTCCGCCATGTCCCACACGGCCCTCATGTCGTTTTCCCCGGCCAGGCCCTTGACTCCCGACTTCTTGTTGAAGAGGTCGTCGAGCTCGTCGATGCTCATGCCAGCAACTCTGCTGAGGTGGAAAATGACGGCGGGGTCGATGTCACCCGTGCGGGTGCCCATGACGAGGCCTTCAAGTGGCGTCAAACCCATCGACGTGTCAACTGCTTCCCCGTTAACGACCGCGGAGACGGACGCGCCGTTGCCGAGATGGAGGACGATTTGTTTGAGATCCTCACGTCCGATCCACTCCGACGCCTTGTGCGAAACGTACTGATGCGAGGTGCCGTGTGCACCGTAACGACGCACGCCGTACCTGTCTGCAACCTCGCGGTTGAGGGCATAACGAGCCGCCTCTTCGGGCAGGGTCTGAAAGAACGCCGTGTCGAACACGACGACGTGCGGCACATCGAGCAGCTCGCGAGCGACGTCGATACCGCGGAGGTTCGCCGGGTTGTGAAGCGGCGCGAGCGGGGCAAGCTCCTCGATAAGATCACGCACGTCTTCGGTGATAAGGGCGGGCCCATTGAAGTTGTCGCCGCCCTGGACGACGCGGTGGCCGACGGCGACGATGCCAGCCTCGGCCAGGCTCGGACCGACGCTGTCGAACAGGTCGAGGACGAACCGCAGTCCCTCCCCGTGGTCGGCCAGCCTCTGCTCGTACTCGTGCTTCTCCCCGTCGTAAGTGTGCTTGACCCGGCTCGTCGACTCACCAATTTGCTCGACCAGGCCGACAGCGATCGCTTCGCCAGATTCCGGATCGACGAGCTGGTACTTGATGGAGGATGAGCCGGAGTTGATGACGAGGACGGTCACGTGGTCTGCCTTTCGAACTGGGTCTGTGCCTGGATGGCGGTGATGGCGATGGTGTTGACGATGTCATCCACGAGCGCACCACGAGAAAGATCGTTGACGGGCTTATTGAGACCCTGAAGGATCGGGCCGACCGCGACAACACCGGACGAGCGCTGGACCGCCTTGTATCCGATGTTTCCCGCGTTGAGGTTCGGGAAGATGAAGACATTAGCTTTGCCGGCGACCGGAGAGTCCGGCATTTTCTTCCGTGCCACTGCGGGATCGACGGCCGCGTCATACTGAATGGGGCCTTCAATGAGGAGGGTCGGGTTTTTCTCCTTTGCGAGGCGCGTCGCCAGGGCGACTGCTTCAACGTCAGCTCCCGCGCCGGAGGCGCCGGTGGAGTAGGAGAGCATGGCAATGCGGGGATCAACGCCGAACTGCATCGCCGTCTCAGCTGAGGTGACAGCGATGTCGGCGAGCTGCTCGGGTGTTGGATTCGTGTTGACGGCGCAGTCGCCGTAAACGAGCACCCGATCGGCCATGAGCATGAGGAACACCGAAGAGACGATGGACGTGTCCGGTTTCGTCTTGATGATTTGGAATGACGGAATGATGGTTTCAGCCGTCGTGTGAGTAGCGCCCGCGACCATGCCGTCCGCGTCTCCCATATGAACCATCATCGTCGCGAAGTACGATGCCGTCTTGAGCTTCTCACGCGCCTGCTCTTCCGTCATGCCCTTCGACTTGCGGAGCCTAACGAGCTCAGGAACATAGCGATCGAGGTGGGCCGGGTCGGATGCGTCGACAAAGCGGGCTGATTCAAGGGAGTAACCGCGCTCAGCAGCACGCGCGAGCACGTCGTCCCGCGAACCGAGGAGGACGATGTCGGCGACGTCGTTGCTGAGAATGATCGAGGCAGCCTGAAGCACGCGATCGTCCTCGGATTCGGGAAGAACGATCGTGCGCCGGTCTGTTCGTGCCCGTTCCATGAGTTCGGTTTGGAACATGAAGGGAGGACGAAGCGCGGGCTCTTCTCGAAACGCGTCGAGGACCCGTTCGTCGACACCATCTGTGAAGACGAGCATTGACGGGTGATCCTCTGCGATCTCCGACTCGATGTCGTCCGGGGCGTTGACGACAAACACGGAGTTGACGGTGACTCGCGAGCCGGACATCTCTGCCGTCGCAAGATCGACGTACCCAGTGAGGCGATCTGCGCTACGGCGGGAACCATCAACGACGAGACCGACGGTCGAGCCGAGATTTGCGGCCGTGCGGCCCGAGCGGGCGATAAGGCCGGGGTTGACCGGATCGCCCTCGGTGTGACCGATGATGAGGACGGCATCGTAATCGAGTGCCTTCTTACGGTAGGCGCGGATGATCGTGTTGAGGGAAGAGGCCTCGTCCTCGAAGTAGTGATCTCGGGTTGTGCCATGCCACGCCCCGAACTCCTTGACGATGCGGTCGTCTTCGGGTGCGCCGTTCACGTAGGGGCGGAACACGCCGACGTTCTCGTAGGCGTCACCCAGCACCTTCAAGATCTCGTGAGCGATGCCGATTCCCCCTGTCGTCTGCTCGGTCGATGTGAGATAGAGAGAGTCAGTCACGACGTTGTTCCTTCCCGAAAACGCTCCAGTACTCAATCATTATCAGCCATAAGGCCTGGGGGAGGGGGAGGTAGCGCCAAATGTGACATAGAATCTAGCCATGGAAACGGACAGCCGCGGAAACATCTGGATCCGCGAAGCGCTGACCCCGCGGATGATTGTCCTCTTCATCATCCTCGCCTTCGCCGCCGGGCTCTGCATCCGCCTCGGCTACTGGCAGCTCGAGCGTGCGACATCCCGCGGCGCGGACCGCGTTATCGCCCAGCACGAGGAGAGACTCGGAGAGCCTGCGCAGCCGCTCCACGAGGTTCTCGGGCTACAAACGACAATGACCGCCGATGAGTACGCCCGGCCCGTCTATGTGACGGGAAGATTCGCTGACCAGCTCCGCGTCGTCGATCGCTCCGTTGGCGGCGAGAACGCCGACCTCATCCTCACTCAGCTCGTTCTCACCGAGGGCCCAGATAAGGGAGGGAACGTGCCCGTTGTCCGAGGGTGGGTTCCGGCGGGTGAGGATCTCCCCCCGGCACCGACCGGCACGCAGACCGTCTTCGGGTATCTCTCTGGACCGGAGGACTCGATAGGCGGCCTGACCGAGACGACAGCGCTCTCCATCTCTGCAGCTGAGCTTGTCAACGCGTGGGGGAGCCCCATCCTCTCTGGCTACATCGTCCAGTTCACTGTCGCAGCCGCCCCGAGCGCGATCGCGAACGGCTCCGCCATCGACATTTCTCAACGTCAGGAGATCTCCGACGGCGTTCGCCACGCCCCTCCGCCCAAGCCCGTCGAAGACGGTGGCTTCAACCTGCAAAACGCCGCCTACGCAATCGAGTGGGTGATCTTCGCCGGGTTTGCTCTCTTCATCTGGTTCCGAATCCTCCGCGGTGCCGTTATGCGCCGACGCGAGGACGAGCTTTTGGAGCAGTGGGCTGACGAGTTCGCTGGCGCGAACTCGTCACAAGACGCGACGAGATAACGCCCGGAAGCCAGTTCGTCGAAGTCACCCATTGCTCGAGTCCGCTGGACGCTCTGACCTTCCCGGATCAGCCCGATTCGCACGTGGGGACTAGCGCGACCCCTATCTCCTCCACGGCCTGTCCGCACGGAGGAGGGAGAATAACCGAGTGCGCCTTAGCGTTCCCCGTGCCACGTCTCCCAGAGCTTGGCGTAGGGCCCGCCCGCATGAACGAGTTCATCGTGGGATCCGAGCTCCCGAATAACGCCGTCTTCGATAACAGCGACGCGATCGGCGTCATGCGCCGTGTAGAGGCGGTGGGCGATCGCGACGACGGTGCGCCCGTCCAGCACCGCAGACAGGCTTGCTTCAAGCGTCCTTGCCGATCGTGGATCGATGAGGGACGTTGCCTCGTCGAGGACGACCGTGTGCGGGTCGAGAAGAACGAGACGGGCGAGCGCAAGCTGCTGCGCCTGCGCGGGATTGAGAACGAGCGCTCCTGAGCCAACCTGCGTCCGAATCCCGTCCGGCATCGACGCGACCCAGCTGAGGGCGTTAACCGAGGCGAGGACGGACATGAGTTCGTCATCGTCGGCGTTCGGCTTCGCGAGCCGCAGATTATCGGCCACCGTGCCAACAAACACGTGATGCTCCTGGGTGACGAGGGCGACCTGACTACGAAGCTCGTCTTCACTTAGGTCGACAAGGGACACCCCGCCGACTGTTACCGTCCCGCCGGTCGGAGGATGAATGCCGGCAAGCATTCTGCCGAAGGTCGACTTGCCAGCTCCGGACGGGCCGACAATGGCGAGCCGCTCACCCGGGATCAGCTCAAGAGTAATCCCGTGCAGAACATCTCGTCCCTCCCTGTAGGCGTACCGCACGTCTTTCGCGACGATCCTGTCGTCAGCTGGCTGGGCGCCCGACGGTACACGGTCGTTCTCGACGAGCCGGACACCGACGATACGGGCGAGCGACACGGACGCGACCTGGAGCTCGTCGAGCCACATGAGGAACTCGGTGACCGGGTTGCGAAGTTGGGCGGTGTAGAGAGCAACGGTTGTCACCATCCCTATCGTGGCGTAGCCGACGCCGACGAGATGGGCGCCCCACACGACCGCGGCCGCGGTCGGCATCGCGCAGCCGAAGATGAGGAAGAAGAAGAGTTCCATCCGCAGCTTTGTCGCGCGGACGTTCGCATCCCACGCATCCCCCATGAGGACGGACTTCATGCGAGCCCGCCGAGCAGTTCCCAAATCCATGGCGTCGATCGTGCCGACAAAATCGACCGATTCCGCGACGACAGAGTTAAGGGTCGCCCATGCTTGGGCCTCCCAGAGGTACGTTGCCCGGGCACGGGTGAGGTACCGGTGTGCGGATATGACGATGAAGGGCACTCCGAGGATGAAGGCGAGCGACACGAGCGGCGACGCCACAACCGCCATCGCCACCGTCACGATGATCGTGATCGCGGAGGTAATAAGGGCGGGAAGGCCGAACCGGATGACCCACTGGATCCGGTCAACATCGTTCGTCGTGCGGGACAGCAGGTCGCCCGTCCCAGCCGATTCAACAGTCGACAGAGGAAGGGTTGTCACGGTGTCGAGGAACTCCTCGCGTACCTCGGCGAAGACCTGTTCGCCGAGCACTCTCGTCCGCAACTGAACCTCCCGGGTGAGGAAGGCATAGACGAGGTACGACAGAACGACGATGAGAGCGGCACCGTTGATGTAGCTGCGTGTTGTTCCCGTAGCGACAGCGTCAATAATGAGGCCAACAATGTAGGGCACGGCGAGCGCGCTCACCGACGCGAGGGCATGAATGATGACGATGGCGATGAAGCGCCACCGATGCCGGGAGAAGATCTCCCTCGCGTACCTCACAACATCGCGGTTGTCCGCGATGGGAAGGACCTGGTTCATTCCTCCACCCCTGACTGTCGCGTGATGACCCACTCATAGCGTTGGGCTGCGGGATCGCCGTTGCGTGCGCGCGCAAGGAGCTCCGAATGCGAACCCCGAACGACCTCGTGGCCGCCTTCGATGAGGACAACCTCGTCGGCTCTGTCAAGCATGAGAGGCGATCCGGTTGTAAGGACCGTGGTCCGGCCCGCCCGGCGCTCGCGGAGCCGCTCGGCGATCCTGTCCTCCGTGTGGGAGTCGACCGCCGATGTGGGTTCTACGAGAATGAGGACACGGGGTGCGTCGACGAGTGACCGGGCAAGAGCGACGCGCTGGCGCTGGCCACCCGACAGGGAACGCGCCTTCTCCGTCACCTCACCAGAGAGCGAGTTGTCGAGAGATGAGAGCACATCATGCCCGTCCGTCGCCGCGAGGGCGTCAAGCAGGTGCTGGTCGCGTTCCTCATCGGGATGGAAAGGCTTGACTGCGGAGGCGCCGTAGATGAGGGCTCTTGCCTCGACAAGCGGACGGTCTGCGACGTCATAGGGACGCTTCGCATCGATGACGGCTCGCAACTGTCCGCCGAATAGTTCGGGCGTCGCCCGTGCGAGCATGATGTTCTGTCGCACGGTGGAGATCGGTAGCGTTCGGATGTCGATGCCGGACACCGTGACATCAGCTTCGGAATCGTCGATACGGGCGAGCCGCTCCGCGAGAGCAGCCGCATCCTCGGGTGTGCTTGAGACGATCGCCGTCGTGATCCCAGGAGTGATCGTCACACCGGTCCGGATGTCAACGAGCGGCCCGTCAAACGGGTCCTCAGACGGGCCCGTGTGCAGTTCGCCGTCCTCGGCGGCGATGCGTTCGTCGAGCGTTCCTGAAATCGGATCGATCCGCATGACATTGAAGATCTTGCGGGCACCGACCCGGGCGCGACCGAACTGGGTGATGACCATCATGACGATCTGGAGCGGACGCACAAGGTAGATCGTCAAACCGAACAGGGCTGTGAACTGGCCGATCGTGAGGTCCCCGTCCATTGTCAACAGCGCGCCCTGCCACATGACGAACGCCGTGAACACGCCGGGGATAAGGATCTGAAGCCCGTCGATCCACGACTGGAGCCTGGCGACCTCGTTGCCTGCCTGGCGGACCCGCTGGGACTGTTCGGCGTAACGGGCTGCGAACTGCGCTTCGCCGCCGATGCCGCGCAACACGCGAAGGCCGGCAACGGTGTCGGTGCCGAGCGAGGTCAGCTTCCCCTGCTCGTCACGCTGCTTTTGCTGGCGGCTTTGCAGGGGCTTGATGAGAAGGGCGGCGGCTGCCGTGATGACAGGTACGCCGATGAGGACGACAAGGCCGAGGGTCGTGTGCTGAAGAAGGAGGATGACAGCGACGGTGGCAAACGCCATGACAGAGCCGATGAGCCGCGGGGTTACCTCGACGAGGTTGCCGACGTGCTCGGAGTCGCTCATCGTCGTTGCGACGACCTCACCGGTTGAACGGTGGCGCAGAATAGCTGGGCCGGAGCGGGTGACGTGGCCGTGGACCTGATTGATCGAGCGCATGGCGGTGCGGAGCCACAGGAGGACTTCGACGCCATGGCCGTATGCCATCGTGAGTGACTGAATAAGAGCGAGCAACGTGAGCCAGCCAGCGATGATCCAGATTGCCGATGTGGCGCCTCTCTCCATTCCCGCGTCGAGGGCGATGCCGAGCACGACCGGTGTGAGCGCACCAATAACCTCCTGGATCGAACGGGAAACGACGCTGAGTGTCATCTCTGATCGTGAGGAGGTATAGAAATCGGTCATAATCGCCCGAGGGCGGCCGCCGGGAAGCGGCTTATCGACAACGCGGGGGAACGAAAACACCAGGACAGCATAGTGCACCCGGAGGGTGTCGGCCATGGCTCGCAGGGCGTCGTAGAATGGGCGAGGACCACTAACGCCGAGTGAAGGATTGACAGCGTGGCCGCATCTTTGCCCGACCCGACAGACGAGGACATCAGCCAGGCAGCCCTCGTGCGTGCCAACTCGGAGACGAAGGCGAACCTTTCGCTCTCGTTCTATAGGCTCATGGCCTATGTGACTGGAGCGTGGCTCCTTCTCCTCGTCGTAGAGATGGTGCTCAAGTACATCATCGACGTCAACGGTGATCACGCCCCCGTGCTTGGTACCTGGATCGCGATCGTCCACGGCATGATCTACGTTGTTTATGTCGTCGCCGTTTTCAACCTGTGGTCCGTCATGAGGTGGGGCTTCGGCCGCATGGTCTATCTCGTTATCGCCGGTGTCGTCCCCGTTCTGTCCTTCATCCTTGAACGCAGAGCCACCCACTGGTTCAGGGAGGACCTGCCAGCCGTCCTCGACGCTGCTGAGGGCCGTGCCCTCCGCCGAGCACAGATCTCGCGCCTTAAGTCCGAGCGCGGAAAGTAGGAGAACATGGATCATCAGACCGTTTACGTCGTCGACAACGGTGCCCAGTATGCCCAGCTCATCGCCCGAAGAGTGCGCGAGGCAGGCTTCTACTCCGAGATCGTGCCGCACTCCATCACCGCCGAGAACATCCTCTCTCGGAAGCCAGCCGCACTCATTCTCTCCGGAGGGCCGGCCTCAGTTTACGAGGACGGCGCACCTCGGCTTGACCCCGAGATCCTCGAGGCTGGCGTGCCGGTGCTCGGCATCTGCTACGGCTTCCAGTCGATGGCAGATGCACTCGGTGGCACAGTCGACAAGACCGGTGAGCGCGAATACGGCAATACTGACATCGAGTTGATGGGTGGACTGCTCGGGCAGGGTGCCGCCACGGTGTGGATGAGCCACGGGGACGCCGTCTCTGTCGCCCCCGAAGGTTTCACCGTCACCGCAACGTCGGCCGGGTCGCCCGTTGCAGCATTTGAGGATCCTGCCCGCCGTCTTTACGGCGTTCAGTGGCACCCGGAGGTCCGGCACACCCCCGGCGGCCAGGCCCTCATCGAACGTTTCCTCCACGAGGGCGCGGGACTCACCGCAAACTGGTCGACCGGAAGCATCATCGACGAGCAGGTCAGCCGGATCAAAGCCCAAATCGGCCAAGAGAAAGTCATCTGTGCGCTTTCCGGCGGAGTCGATTCCGCGGTCGCCGCAGCGCTCGTTCAGAAGGCGGTCGGCGATCAGCTCACGTGTGTCTTCGTCGATCACGGATTGCTACGCGCTGGCGAGCGAGCCCAGGTTGAACGCGACTTCGTCGCAGCAACCGGCGTGCGACTTATCACCCTCGACGACTCGGCGATCTTCCTTGACGCCCTCATCGGTGTCACCGAGCCCGAAGAGAAGAGGAAGATCATCGGCCGGGAGTTCATCAGATCTTTCGAACGTGCCGCGCGGCTCGTCTCCGAGGAGGAGGGTAGCGTCAAATTCCTTGTTCAGGGAACGCTGTACCCCGACGTCGTCGAGTCTGGCGGGGGAGAGGGCGCTGCGAACATCAAGTCGCACCACAACGTGGGCGGACTCCCCGACGACCTCGAGTTCGAGCTGTGCGAGCCGCTGAGGGAGCTCTTCAAAGATGAGGTCCGAGCCGTTGGTCGAGACCTCGGCATCCCGGAGGCGATCGTCGGCCGCCAGCCGTTCCCCGGCCCGGGCCTTGGTATCCGCATCATCGGTGAGGTCACCCGTGACCGACTCGATATTCTCCGCCGAGCCGACTTTATCGTCCGTGAGGAGCTCACCGCTGCCGGCCTCGACTCCGAGATTTGGCAGTGTCCCGTCGTCCTTCTCGCTGACGTTCGCTCTGTCGGCGTCCAGGGCGATCAGCGCACATATGGCCATCCGATCGTTCTACGCCCTGTCTCTTCGGAGGACGCGATGACGGCCGATTGGTCGCGCCTTCCCTACGATGTCATCGCCCGAATCTCCAGCCGGATCACAAACTCGGTCGCTGACGTCAATCGTGTTGTCGTCGACGTGACGTCGAAACCGCCCGGCACAATCGAGTGGGAGTAGCGCCGCTACCTCACCCGGACCGCCCCCGTGACGTCAGCGCGGGGGCGGTTCCGCGTCTATGCCTGGCAGCGCGACCATCCTCTAAGCCGATTGTCGCGGTTAGCGCAATCGACAAGACGTGAGTGGAAGCGGAGTGCCGACGCGCGAGCCTCTCGCCGAATAATGATAGATACCGGGTTTGGCCGCCAGCTCGGGCCAGGAGCGTTCGGTTAGGCGAGAGGTTACATAGATTCGCGAGGTGGAAGGATTCCCTAAATCTGGGACCTTCGTCTCTCACCCTCAGGCGCGGAATATTCACGACTTATACAAAAAATGGCCTGAAATGTCTGGCTGAACTGTATAAACATAACTCCGGGAATGCCGCGAAACGTGAGTATCCGCACAGCGTCTTCCGAAAATGCTGGTAGCGCAACTATTGAGGTCTTGCGGCTGTAGCGGTAACTTTTGTATACTTGTTGCAGGTCCTCGTAGTCTCTAGATTTGGGAACCGGAGGGCAAGCAAGGGCTGGCTCATTACAGCAGAAGGACGGCTCACCCGCTGTCCAAGGAGGAAGTAATGAACACAAAGCTCGCAAAGATCACCGGCATCGTCACCCTCATCTTCGGTGTCCTTTTCATCGGCACGGGTGCGACCGCATGGTTCCTCGTCGCCGACCAGCTCAAGGCAGAGAACATCACCGTCTCGGAGGATGCTGACCTCGCGGCAGGCAACCAGGTTGCTGGCCCGATCTCCGCGTACGCGCAGGCGCAGGTCATCCAGAAGCACGCGCTCGCCATCACTGACGGCGAGACCTATGCCACCCTCGGTGATCTTGCCCGGGCAGCTGAGGAAGCTGGCGATGAGGACCTCGCGACCGAGTACAGCGAGAAGCGCACGACGATGATGAACGCCTCGTTCCTCCGCTCCTCGCTCTTCACCTCGGTCCTGTCGTTTGGCGTTGCCCTCTTCGCCATCGGCGTCGGCGTGTGGATGCTTCTCGCCGGAGCCACTTTCCTCTCGACAAGCCGGACGAATGAGGAGATCGCAGCGGGACGTCGCACCGACACCTACTGATCACTTCAACCGTCTTGACCTGACAGCGCGCGGCTTTGGCCGCGCGCTGTTTCGCATCTACTGCGGCACCGCCACCTCACACGTCGTGGCCTGCCCCACCTTCCTCTCTAGGCCGAAGGTCTCATTTCGGGACCGGTTGCCATGCCCGATAGGGTAGGACATATGGATATTTTGCGTTCCGTTCTCGTCATCCTCCACCTTCTCAGCTGGGCTGTTGTCTTCGGGGCGGCGCTAGCGGGGCTACGCCAGCGGGTCATGCCAGCCGGACTTCTTCATGGAGCCGTGAGCGCACTCGTCACCGGCATCCTTCTCGTTGGAGTGCTTGAGATGGGCGACTACGACGTGAACCATGTGAAGATTGGTATCAAGCTCGTCGTGGCCCTCGTTGTCACCGGCCTCGTCTTCTGGGGCAATCGTAAGGATGAGCTCGACAAAGCCTTCTTCGGTAGCGTTGCAGGTTTGACCGCGGTGAACGTCGCCATCGCCGTCCTCGTCTGAGCGACCTCTCGACAACTCTCATGACGACAGAGCCTCCACTCTCAGCACTCGATCGCCTTCGGCAGAGGGTCGCGGCACAGACCGCCGCCGCCCGGCCGGAGGCACCCGTCTCGGTCCACGGCCACGCGCAGGGTTCTCCCGCGGGCGAGAGCCGACTGCTCGAGGGGTTGAACCCCGAGCAGCGCGCCGCCGTGGTTCACGCGGGCGGCCCCCTTCTTGTCATCGCGGGAGCTGGCTCCGGCAAAACACGTGTGTTAACCCACCGGATCGCCTACCTCGTCGAAACCGAACGGGCCAGACCGGGTGAGATCCTCGCCATCACGTTTACGAACAAGGCGGCGAAGGAGATGAAGGAGAGGCTGACGTCTCTCCTCGGTCCCGTCGCTCACCGCATGTGGATTTCAACGTTCCACTCCGCGTGCGTACGGATTCTCCGAGCGGAGCACGACGCGCTGGGAATGAGATCGACCTTCACGATCTACGATTCCGCGGATTCTCTGCGCCTCATGAACCAGGTGTGCAGGGAAGAGGGCATCGACTCTCGAGTCGCCACGCCGAAGGCGCTCCTGCGGCGGATCTCAGATCTCAAGAACGAGCTCATTGACCCTGATGGCTTCGCCCGGAGTATTAACGATGAGGCGGATGTGACGGTCGCGGCCGCCTATCGCGGATACCAGAACCGGTTGCGGGCCGCGAATGCTCTCGATTTTGACGACATCATCATGACGACGGTGGGCCTCCTCCAGTCTCATCCGGCAATTCTCGAGCACTACCAGCGCAGGTTCCGCCACATCCTCGTCGATGAGTACCAGGACACGAACCACGCCCAGTACGTCCTCATCCGTGAGCTGACGGGCAGGGGAGAGTCGATGGGCGAGCTGACTGTTGTTGGCGACGCCGACCAGTCAATTTACGCTTTCCGCGGGGCAACGATCCGAAACATTGAATCCTTCGAGGACGACTACCCAAACGCGGAATCGATTCTTCTCGAGCAGAACTACCGTTCGACACAGAACATCCTCACGGCAGCCAACGCTGTCATCGCGAACAACCCGAACCGTCGCGCCAAGCGCTTGTGGACCGATTCCGGCGCGGGTGAAAAGGTTGTCGGCTACGTCGCCGACTCGGAGCACGATGAGGCGCGGTTCCTTGTTGAAGAGCTTCAGTCACTCAGCGGGAACCGGCGCTGGTCCGATGTCGCTGTCTTCTACCGGACGAACGCCCAGTCGCGTGCCCTGGAGGAGATGCTGATCAGGGCGGGTATTCCCTACCGTGTCATTGGCGGCACCCGGTTCTACGAGCGTAAGGAGATCAAGGACGCACTCGCCTACCTTCAGGTCGTCGCCAATCCAGACGACACGGTGGCGATGAGAAGGATTTTCAACACGCCACGACGGGGCCTCGGCGCGAAGGCGGAGGATGCGGTTGCACTCCACGCTCAGCGGCACGGAATCTCTTTCGGTGCGGCACTCGACGACGTCGGGTCCGCCACTTACCCGCGGGAGCCCGTATCGGGGTTAACCCCACGTGCCGAGAAGGCGATCATTGATTTCCGGACCATCCTCGAGGAGGCGCGCGCCATGGCAGAGAGCGGCTCCGCTCCGGCAGATGTGCTCGATTCTCTCATGGCAGGAAGCGGCTACACGGAAGAGCTGAGACGCTCGGACGATCCGCAGGATGAAGCGAGAGTCGAGAACCTCGCGGAGCTCCACGCCGTCGCAGCGGATTTTAAGAAAGCGAATCCTGACGCGACGCTCGGCGATTTCCTGGAGCATGTCGCCCTCGTCTCCGACACGGATCAGCTCCCGGATGGGGATGCCATCGACGAAGGCGACATCACTCTCATGACGGTCCACACCGCCAAGGGGCTCGAGTTCCCGGTCGTTTTCGTCACCGGGCTCGAGGACGGCACGTTTCCACACATGCGATCGCTTGCCGATCCGGTCGAACTCGCTGAAGAGCGCCGCCTCGCGTACGTCGCTCTTACACGGGCGCGAGAGAACCTCTACATCACCCGGGCCTCTGTGCGCAGCCAGTGGGGTGCCCCGCAAGAACTTCCTCCGTCCCGGTTCCTCGACGAGATCCCGGACGGCCTCATCGACTGGCGACGCGCCCACTCATCGGCTGACGTGCTACGCCGCTCTAGCGCTCCTCGCTACTCCAAGCCGAGCTTCGGCGGATCGCGCACGGGCGGCACGGTCAAGCCGGGTCGGCTCGACAGCGGCACCGGTCGCCTCGATGGAAAAACGAAAAAGGCGGCCGCAGCTGAAACGCTGAGCCCAGAGGATCGCGAAAAGCTTGCAGCGGCCGAAGCGGCGAGAGCTGCGGAGCAGACAGCGGAAGCAGAAGAGGTGAAGAGGAAGCGGGCTGCGGCGGCGAAGCAGGAAGAGGAGAAGCTCGGTGCTCTCGCCTCCGTGAAACCCGGTGATACCCTCATCCACAAGAAGTTCGGTGCTGGCATCGTCCGTGCGGTCGAAGGTCGCGGTGCGAACATGGTGGCGACGATTGAATTCGATGGCAGGTCCAAGCGTCTCATGCTCGCCATGGCGCCACTCAGTCTGCCGGACTGAGCCGTCAAAGGGCGGTCGGCGTGCCGCGAGCGACCGGCGTGTCGTGCGGACTAGAGTGACCTCACCAGGGGAGGAGCGGCAGTGACAGTAGCTGAGCCGAATACCCGGCGCAGGCGCCATCCGATGGCGGATCCAGGCGGATACATTGCCGGGCTCGATGGTCTGCGAGCACTGGCGGTTGGCGCGGTCGTGATCTACCACATCACTCCCACTGCCATGCCCGGCGGTTTCCTTGGAGTCGACGTCTTCTTTGTCGTCTCCGGATTCCTCATCACGACCCTCCTGCTACGCGAACTGCGGAAGACAAAGGGCATCAACCTCAAGGGCTTTTGGACACGCCGTGCCCGCAGGCTGTTGCCCGCACTCATCTTTCTCGTCCTTACCGTCGTACCGGTCGCTGGTCTTATTAACAAGGACCTCCTCGTCGGCATCGGACGCCAGGTCCTCGGGGCGCTGACGTTCTCGTCGAACTGGCTCGAGATCGCCAACGGAAGCTCGTACTTCAACCAGACCTCCCCGCAGCTATTCAAGAACTTCTGGTCCCTTGCCGTTGAGGAGCAGTTCTACCTCATCTGGCCGCCGCTCTTCATTCTTGTCATCGTTTTCATGAGGGGATGGCGTCTGCGAGTCGGTATCAGCGTTGGACTTGCAGTGGCCTCGGCGATCCTCATGGCTGCCCTATACATCCCCGAATACGCGACACGCGTGTACTACGGCACGGATACGCACCTGTTCGGGCTTGCGCTTGGCATTGCCCTCGCCTTCTCTTGGGCCCCCGCCAGTGGCACGTGGCTTGCCGGCCGGTGGAGCCGCTGGAGTCAGGTCGCCGGAGTCGGTGCGCTCATTGGACTATTCGTTCTCATGCTCACCCTCGGGGACCAGTCGGCTCTTGCATACAGGGGCGGTATCTTCCTCTCCTCGATTCTCACCCTGACGGTCATCGCCGCCATGATCTCCCCGGGCTCACGACTCGCCAGGGCGTCCGAAAATCGCGTCTTCCACTGGATCGGAACCCGGTCATACGCTATTTATCTGTGGCACTGGCCGATTCTCGTCATGGTCGGGCTACTTGTGCCCGCGGCCCCCGGCACCGCACTCTTCTGGGTGCGCTCCGCGGCCGCCGTCGCCATCACCGCCGGTATCTGCGAATTTTCATTCCGCTACATTGAGACCCCGATCCGGGTCAACGGCTTCAGGGCGGGCTTCGGTTCTGTCCGGGACAGGCTTCTCACGCGGAGGCCGATCTACGTCGGACTCGCGGCGTCGACTGTGCTCATGATCGTCGGCACCGGTGTCGCCGTCGCTGTCGCCCCCGACAAGTCCTCCGTCCAGCTTGAGATCGAGGAAAACGAAAAGCGGTTAGAGGCCGCGACCCCTTCAGACAAGGATCCTGTCGGTCCGGTCGATGAGGGGGAGGAGCCCGCTGCACCGCCAGCAGCCCCCGACGCTGCGCAGGTCGAGCCTGCGGCAGATTCCCCGGCTCCGACGGAACCGGAAGCCGAGGCAGACAAGACGGACGGCAAGACCTTGTTCCCGATGCCGACGGGCGAGGAGATCACCGCAATTGGCGACTCGCTTATCGTCACCTCGGCCGGTGGCCTCGAGGCCACCTTCCCCGGCATCAACTTCATCGCGAAATCGAACAGGCAGTGGCACGAGGCGCCTGCTCTCGTGCAGGAGGGTCTCGACAATGGGACGATCCGGCGAGCCGTTATCCTCGACTACGGGACGAACGCCGGAATCCCAGATCCACAAATCGTTCGCGACACGATTGACATGCTTGGCCCTGACCGCATGATCGTACTCGTGACGATCTACGGACAGTCGACGTTCATTAATGCGGCGAACGACGTCATCAGGGAGATCGCCGCAGATTATCCCAATGTGGCGGTAGCTGATTGGCACGCGGCGATCAGCCTGGAGCCACACCTTCTCCAGGCCGACCAGACTCATCCGGATTATGGCGGAATGGACTTGTTTGCGGAGACGGTGCGCGACGCCTTCGCGACGCTTTCGCTTTGAGCGGCACGAATTCGCTCTTTTGGGGCGCACGTCACGTGCGGTTTTGATACCGTTGTCAAGATGTCTCGAAGTCGAGACACTTGTCGTGAAAGGGAAGGACCTCCTCCGTGGATCTCTTCGAATACCAGGCTCGGGATCTCTTCGCCAAGCATGGTGTACCCGTGCTTGCGGGGATCGTCGCCACAACCCCCCAGGAAGCCCGCGAGGCAGCAGAAGACATGGGCAGTGAGCTGTTCGTTGTCAAGGCTCAGGTGAAAACCGGTGGCCGCGGCAAAGCCGGCGGGGTCAAGCTTGCTCGGACCGCGGAGGAGGTGGAACAGGCCGCCGATGAGATCTTGGGTATGGACATCAAGGGCCACACCGTTCGCCGGGTCATGATCGCCGAAGGTACCGATATTGCTGAGGAGTACTACTTCTCGATCCTTCTCGACCGTTCTGAGCGCCGCTATCTCGCGATGTGCTCGGTTGAGGGAGGCGTCGAAATTGAACAGCTCGCGGTCGAGCGTCCCGATGCTCTCGCACGCGTCCCAATCGATCCCGATGAGGGCATCGATGAGGCGATGGCACGGCACATCGTCGACGAGGCCGGCTTCCCGGAAGCGGACGCGGATGCGGTCGCTGATGTCATCCTCAAGCTGTGGGACGTGTACGTCAACGAAGATGCAACGCTCGTTGAGGTCAACCCGCTCGTCAAGACAACCGACGGAACGATCCTCGCCCTTGACGGCAAGGTGAGCCTCGACGATAACGCGGCTTTCCGGCACCCTCACCATGCCGAGCTTGAAGACAGGGAGACGGAGAACCCTCTCGAGGCCAAGGCGAAAGAGAAGGGGCTGAATTACGTCAAGCTCGACGGCGGTCAGGTTGGCATCATCGGGAACGGAGCGGGTCTCGTCATGTCGACACTCGATGTTGTCGCATACGCCGGTGAGCAGTACGGGGTCGGTCCCGCAAACTTCCTCGACATCGGCGGAGGTGCGTCAGCAGAGGTCATGGCGAACGGACTCGATGTCATCCTCGGGGATGCGGATGTCCGCTCGGTTTTCGTCAATGTCTTCGGCGGCATCACCGCCTGTGACGAGGTCGCCAAGGGCATCGTCGCAGCGCTTGACATCCTTGGTGACGCGGCAACGAAGCCGCTCGTTGTGCGACTTGATGGCAACAATGTCGACGAGGGGCGGCGGATCCTCGAAGAGGCTGCCCACCCCCTTGTGACGATCATGGAAACGATGGACGGCGCGGCTGCCAAGGCCGCTGAGATTGCGGCATAGGGAGTAGCATCATGGCAATTTTTCTCGACTCCAGCTCGAAGGTCATTGTTCAAGGAATCACCGGATCCGAGGGCCGTAAGCACACAGCCCGAATGTTAAACGCGGGCACGAAGATTGTCGGCGGCACAAACCCGAAGAAGGCTGGCCAGACAGTCGGCTTCGACGTCGAGCCGGTCGGACCAGGTCGCGCCGAGGCAGGTCACGTTGACGTTCCCGTTTTCGGTACTGTCGACGAGGCGAAGGACGCGACCGGGGCGGATGTTTCGGTCATCTTCGTCCCACCCGCTTTCACGAAGGCCGCAGTTATCGAGGCTGTCGACGCAGGCATGAGGCTCGTCGTTATCGTCACCGAGGGAATCCCTGTCGCCGACACGGCCGAGTTCCGCTCGTACGCGGATAAGAAGGGCGTTCAGCTCATTGGCCCGAACTGCCCCGGCATTATCACTCCCGGTCAGTCAAACGTCGGCATCACCCCGCCCGACATCACCGGCCCCGGACGGATCGGTCTCGTGTCGAAGTCGGGCACTCTCACGTATCAGATGATGTACGAGCTGTCCGATATTGGGTTCTCCACCTGCATCGGAATCGGCGGCGACCCTATCGTCGGCACAACTCACATCGATGCGCTTCGAGCGTTCGAAGATGATCCGGATACGGACCTCGTCGTCATGATCGGCGAGATCGGGGGCGATGCCGAGGAGCGCGCAGCGGAGTTCATCAAGGCCAACATGTCGAAGCCTGTCGTTGGGTATGTCGCGGGCTTCACAGCCCCCGAAGGCAAAACCATGGGCCATGCAGGCGCCATCGTGTCCGGTTCTGCTGGAACGGCACAGGCGAAGAAGGAGGCCCTCGAGGCAGTCGGCGTCCGCGTCGGCAAGACGCCAACCGAGACTGCCAATCTCGCACGCGAGATCCTTAACAACTGACAATTGGGAGCCGGCGGGAGATTCTCCGGCGACGTCGGCGGGGTGGGAACCTTGACGTTCCCGCCCCGCGGTCAGTCGCGCACATGCCGGTGCCGGCCGTTTCGCGCGGGGCCTGTGCAGTGCGGCCCTGCCGAGTCGTCGCGGCGTCGGCTGCGAGAGGGCTGACACGACCTCTGCTCCATGAGGTCCCGACGAACGTACCCACAGTGCTGTAGCGGACTCATACTCAGCCGACACGTTCATTTCCGAGTGTTTGAGCACCGTAGGAGGCCGACGAGCAAACCCGGATGAGAGTCCTCTCATCTTCAGAGCGTTGCTCGTGGCCGCGCCTCTCGTGACCTGGAATGATGGTCTCGATGATTGTCGACAGACGAACGCACCCGCTCCGCCTCGTTGCGGCCGCAGTTCAGCCCATCCTCGCCGGCTGGGCCATTGTCGTTATCCTCGGGATCTTCTCCTACACGCTCATGGCCGACTCGCCCGCGCTCGGGGCGACAACATGGCAGGATGTCGCCGCAGTGACAACGGGCTGGTGGCTCACAGCCTTTGGCGGATCCCTCCACTTCGATGGCGTTGCCATCACGCTGCCGCCCCTGATGATCACGCTCCTCACGTTTTTTGCCGCACTCGCCTTCATCCGCCGGCGCGCGGTGAAGGATTGGATTGACGTGTCGATTATTGCCATCTCTTCAGGCGTCGCGGTAGCGGCTCTCGGGCTGCTCGCGCCGGCGGGATCGAATAGTTGGACGGCAGGCCTGGGGGCCGCGGTCCTTTCCCTCGTGGCAATCCTCGCATCAAAGAACAGAACCGACTGGTTCGCAACCGGCATCTTCACGTCCGCGCCGGGACGGGCTATTTACGATGGCTTCGTCCTCGCAAGGAGGGCGGTGTTGACAGGGATCGGTCTCGGCGCGCTCGGACTCGTTACCTCACTCGTCGTCGGCTGGTCGGAGATCCTGAGAATCAACGATTACTACATCGTCGAATGGCACTCGGGAGTCCTCATGTGGCTCTTCCAGATCGCGTACCTGCCCACCGTCGTGCTCTGGTCCCTGGCCTACCTCATCGGCGCTGGTTTCGCCGTCGGAACAGGAACGATCTTCTCCGCGTTCGGAGTCACTGCCGCACCGCTCCCCGCCATTCCCATCCTTGGTGCACTGCCGCAACCGGGATCCGGCGCCGCGTGGGTGGTCGTCATCGTCGTCGCCATCCTCATTCTTCGGGGAATGAGCGAGGCCCGAGCATTTCCCGACATGATCGAAGTGTTCATCACCGGTCTCATCCAGGTGGCGGCAACCGCTGCCATGGGAGCGTTGCTCGCCCTCATCTCGCACGGATCGATCGGTCCGCAGCGGATGAGTGTGACGGGGCCGGAGGCGCCGACGATGGCGCTGCACAGCGCCGTCTTCCTCGGTGTGCCTCTTGTTCTCGGGATGATCATCGGCCACCGCAGCACGGTCGCTGCCTTCCGGGCCAGCATCACGAGGGCCGGCGATACCGTTCGAGGCCTCCTGACAAAGAACAAGGTACCCGAGCCGAGCGGCGCGGCCGACGCGTCGTGGGAGTCGGTGCGCGACGGGGGCAGTGCCCTGAGCCCGGTGTGGCCCGACGTCACCACTGACGGCGCCGCACAGGCTACTCGTGGAACCGGTGTGCAGACGTTGACGACGGAGCCGAGTGCGAATGCGGAAGCGGCAGAGCTGGGCGAGTCGGTGGCGGATGTCGACAATGCTCCCGAGGAGCTCGCTTCCGCACACGCGGACGATGCTCAACGCGTCGAGGGAGATCACTCATTTGCCGGGGCCAAGGATCACCTTCGTGAGGGACCGACTCCGCCGACGCCCGCCACAGCCGAGACTCCGGCTGAGACCGGAAAGGAAGAGTCATGAACGACGACCGACGGAGACTTGCCGTTCTTGTTTCTGGCGGGGGCTCAAACCTTGCGGCACTCATGGACGCCTGCGAGAGTCCGGAGTACGGGTGCGAGGTTGTCCTTGTCGTCGCCGACCGTGACGGGTGCGGAGGTATTGAGACGGCGCAAGCGGCAGGCATTGAGACTGCGGTGATGCGAGTGCGCGACTTCCCTCATCGAGATGAATGGGACACGGCGCTCGCCGAGAAGATCGCAGGCTCGGCACCTGACCTTGTCGTGTCAGCGGGTTTTCTCAAGATGCTCGGGCCCTCCGTCCTACGGTCCTTCCCGGGCAAGATCGTCAACACCCATAACTCGCTCCTTCCGTCCTTCCCCGGTATCCATGGCCCTGCCGAAGCCCTCGCCTACGGTGTGAAGATCGCGGGGGCGACGCTGTTCCTTGTCGATGAGGGGATGGACACGGGCCAGATCCTGGCCCAGTGCGCGGTCGACGTGCGCGAGGACGACACGGAAGAGACGCTTCTCGAGAGAATCAAGGTCGCCGAGCGGGAGCAGCTCGTCCGCACCGTCGGGGCAATGATGAGGGACGGCTGGCGGGTTGACGGCCGGCGGGCCTTTCTCAAGAACCCACGCGGATAGACCGGACCGGCGCGGACGCGCTGGTCGACGATGTCGCACAGCGCATGAGTCACTGACGTGCTTGAATAATCCCGGGCAACATCGCGCCCGACCGAGAACGATTGGATAACAGCAGGATGCACCAGTGGGTGAGGGGCAGTGCCTCGGGAACAGCGCTTGTCATTGCAGGGTTTCTCATCGGAGCATCGGCTATGGCCGCGCCGATCGACCTGGGGCCGACTGACCAGTCGACTCCTGCCATGATCAAAACCGGACCGCCTGAAGTGGACCAGAGGGACACTGTGGATGCGGGCGATCGGACCGCCCCAGACGCGAGTATCGAAACGACAGGCCTGTCGATGCTCGACGACACGGCTGAACCGACAGAGTCCGGGGAGCCGACTGACGGTCCGGTGGACCCGACACAGGCTCCCACCGATGAGCCGACGCAAGACGCTAGTGAGGAGCCGACACCCGATCCGACCGAGGAGCCGACGGAGGGTCCCACGGACGAGCCGACTGTGCTCCCGACAGATGACGACTGGCCGGAGATGTCACGGCCACCGGCGGGGATGACGGGCGGGGGCGTCAGCGATCCATGGACACCCGCCGAACAGCCGCGGCTCAGCAGGGCACCCATCTTCGCGCCGATTCCAACGATCACGGCGCAGTCGCGTGCCCAGGTGAGTGACGTTGATCTCTGGTACGGTGTGCGGGTCCGCGATGACGTCGATCTCAGGCTGTCACCGACCATCTCCGACTGGGGGGACTGGTATAACGCGACCGAGTGCCCGAACGGGTTTCCCTGCACCTATCGGATCCTCTACCTCGTGACCGATTCCGACGGCAACGCGGCAGAAGCGACCCGTGACATCATCATTACGGGACGGGCTATGGCCGCGCCCGTAGACGAGCGCGGCGATCTGCCGCCTGAACAGATGCCGGAGTTGCCGCCGACCGGTGTCGGCAACTGGGGAATCTTCATGGCCGGAATGCTCCTTCTGGCATGTGGGACCGGCCTCCTCATCTCGTCGCGGCGGACGCAGTCGCGCTAAAGTGAGCGCTGGTCGCGACTGGCGCACAAGATGGAGGACCATCGGGGAGCGGCCGTGTCCGCTGCGTCGCACGCCTGGGCAGGGCAGCGGGTAACGACATGAGGAGAATCATGACCCGCGCACTCATTTCCGTTTACGACAAGTCCGGCATCGTCGACCTTGCTCGCGTCTTCGCGGATGCTGGCATCGACATCGTGTCCTCCGGAGGAACCGCAACCGCCCTCCAGGAAGCTGGGATCGCCGTCACTGGCGTCGAGGACGTCACCGGCTTCCCCGAGTGCTTCGATGGCCGAGTCAAGACGCTCCACCCTCTCATCCACGGCGGCCTCCTCGCTGATCGCCGCAAGCCCCAGCATGTTGAGCAGATGTCGGAGCTCGGGGTGACGCCAATCGATATCGTCATCGTCAACCTCTACCCGTTCGAGCAGACGCGTGCCTCCGGTGCCGAGGTCGATGAGATCATCGAGCAGATCGATATCGGCGGTCCAGCTATGGTCCGGGCCGCCGCTAAGAATCACGCCTCCGTCGCTGTCCTCACGGCCCCTGAGCAGTACGCGGATGCTGTAGACGCAGTCCGCAGGGGTGGTTTCACAGCGGAGGAGCGACGGGTTCTTGCCGCCCGTGCGTTCGCGCACACCGCCGCCTATGACGCGGCGGTGGCAACATGGATGTCGGAGCTCGTGGGCGATGAGCGTATCGATCTGTCTCTGCCGAAAACCCGCTCACTGCGCTACGGCGAGAACCCTCACCAGACGGCGTGGCTGTCTGCCGAGGGACGCGACGGCGTGGCTCACGCGGTGCAGCTAGGTGGCAAGGACATGAGCTACAACAACTACCGCGACACAGACGCAGCCGTGCGGGCCGCATACGACCATGACAAGCCCGCCGTCGCTGTTATCAAGCACATGAACCCGTGCGGTATCGCTGTCGGCGCCGACATCGCGCAGGCCTATGCGCGTGCACACGCCTGTGATCCCGTGTCGGCGTACGGCGGTGTCATCGCCGCGAACCGCAGAGTGACACTGGCGATGGCGGAACGGCTGGCACCGGTTTTCACCGAGGTCGTGACAGCCCCCGACTTCGATGACGACGCGCTTGAGGTCCTGCGGAAGAAGAAGAACCTGCGGATCCTGAAAGTCCGGCCGGATACGGCCGGTCGTGACATCACCCAGATTTCTGGCGGGTGGCTCGTGCAGGAGCGAGACCGTGTCGACGCACCCGGGGATCTGCCGTCCGGGTGGACGCACGCAGCCGGTCCAGTAGCCGACGAGGACACTCTTGCCGATCTTGAGTTCGCGTGGCGTGCTGTTCGGTCCGTGCGGTCAAACGCCGTGCTTCTCGCGAAGGGTGGCGCCTCCGTTGGCGTTGGGATGGGTCAGGTCAACCGCGTCGATTCGTGCCGGCTTGCCGTTGAGCGGGCCAACACGCTCGGAGCCGCGGTCGACTCGGATGTGGAGACGGCCGGCGGTGCGCAACAGTCGACGCTCTCGAGCGAGAAGCGGGCTGTGGGCTCAGTCGCGGCGTCGGACGCGTTCTTCCCGTTTGCCGACGGCTTCCAGGTGCTGGCCGATGCTGGGGTCAAGGCCGTCGTCCAGCCTGGTGGGTCGGTCCGCGATGACGAGGTCATTGCTGCGGCGAATGCGGCGGGCGTTCCCATGTACTTCACGGGAACGCGGCACTTTTCGCACTGAACCTTAGGGCATCTCGCGCAGGATCTTCTTGAGCGGGCGCGGGTCAGCCGCAGCCTCGGCCGTTAAGCGGGCCCCGATGTTTCTTCGCAACGCGACGCCGTCGGCGGGTCGGTCGATCGTGAACCCGCCGACGAGCCTGTCGTCCTTGAGCCAGAGCGAGCGTGACCCATCCGGGAGAGTGATGGGCATGCCAACCGGGTGGCCGATGAGAAGCAGCTCTCGGCGGGCAATCGTCGAGAACACATCGGGCGTCAGAGGAATTGGCTCGTCCTGTGGGTCCGTCATGATCGCTTGAGCGACGCGAGTGGCCTGATGAAGCGCCGTGTTCCAGTGGCCGCCTGCTGGGCCGATGGTCATCGATGCGCAGTCGCCGACAGCGAACACGCGTGGGAGCGTGGTGCGGCCCCAGCCGTCGGTCGTGAGGTCGAGACCGAGGGTGTTCGGTACGGCCCCTGTCGCTTCGATAACGGTTCCCGGGCTGTCCGGGATACTGTGCGTGATTAGCACCCCGAGTTCGCGCAGTGCGTCAGCCACGGGCAGAGCCGCCTCCCCGAGGGCAGGGAGGATATGCGTAGCGATCTCAACAAGAGTCACGTCGTGGCCGGCGGCCGCGAACGAGGAGGCAAGCTCGCAACCAATCCACCCTCCGCCGACGATTGTCACCGGTCCGTCGATACGACGTAGCCGTTCGGCATCGTCGCGGGTGCGTAAAGTGAGTGCCCCGTCGATCGTGCTCCGCGCATCAGCCCCGAGAGCGAGAACTGTGATATCAGACTCATATCGGATGCTATTGGCGATGACGGACGTGCCATCGAGCCCCTCGACCTCAGCGGTGATGATCTCGTCGCACACGTCAGCGAGGTCGCCGAGTCCGTCTGCCGACAGCGGCCGATCATAGTCGCCAAAGAGATTCTTCGATAGCGGCGGCCTGTCGTAGGGTGCGACGCCTTCGCGGCCGATGGCGCGAATAGCCTCGTCACAGCCGAGGCTCCGCAGTTCGACAGCCGTGCGAAGGCCAGCCAGTCCCGTTCCACAAATTGTGATCAATCGTCCTCCAAGCTATTAGGATTGATCGTATGGGAGAAAATCGGGTCCCTGCACCCGAGCTGTTAGGAGCTCTGTTTTTCTGGGTCGTGGCCATCGTTGTCCTCGGCTTCATCGCAGGACCCGTGTCAGCGATCCGCGTTCTCGGCATCACCCTCGTCGGCCTTGCGGCCGCTCGCCTCGTCCTGCCGACAGGTGTGGTGCCAGACGTTCGTGGACGCGCGTGGGACACAGCGACTCTCACGTTTATGGGGCTGGCCCTCCTTGGGCTCGCCGATTGGGGAAACGCCACGAACGTGGCGTAGAAAGAGATCAGGCAAATGGATATTGTGACGCGTTCAATTGCGAAGGCGCAGGAGTGGTCCGACAATGCGCAGAAGTATTCGACTCCGTATGCCTCTCGCCTACTGTCACGGGTGCTCGACCACCCGGGCGGCCTCGACTACACCGTGACCTTCGTCGACGGAGTTATCCGTCCCGAAGATTCGAAGGTCGTCTCCGATAATCTGTCCAACATTTCGTCGAAGGATGCGTCATTTCTGCCGCCCTACCTCGGAGTGTTGACGAAGGGCGGCGGCAAGCTGGCGCCGCTACTGCCGAAGGTGGCAGATGAAATTGCGCAGAAGATCTTCGCCGCGCTCGTCGGGGACCTTGTCGTCGACGTGACTCCTTCGAAGCTGGGGCCGGCGATCGCCAAGCTGAGGACGGACGGCTCTCGGCTCAACCTCAACCTGCTGGGCGAGGCCGTGCTGGGTGATGCTGAGGCGGCCCGCAGGCTCGCTGCGACAACGGAACTCATCCGCCGTGACGACGTCGACTATGTGTCACTCAAGGTCTCGTCGGTCATCGGCCCGCACGCAGCCTTCGGCTTCGACGATGCCGTCGCACACGCAGTCGACCAGCTGCTACCCGTCTTCCGGATCGCACGCGACTCGAACACGTTCATCAACCTGGACATGGAGGAGTACAAGGATCTCCACCTCACGCTGGACGTTTTCAAGTCGATCCTCGACATGCCGGAGTTCAAGGACTACCGGGCCGGGATCGTCCTCCAGTCCTACCTGCCCGACGGTCTCGATGCGCTCAAAGGCCTGACAGAGTGGGCGAAGGGACGCCGCGCCGAGGGCGGCGCGCCGATCAAGGTCCGTATTGTCAAGGGCGCGAACCTCTCGATGGAGCGTGTGGATGCGCTCATGCACGGCTGGGAGCTCGCCGTCCAGCCCTCCAAGGAGGCAACTGACGCGAACTACATCGCCATGCTCGACTACTCGCTGACGCGAGAGAACATTGACGCCGTCCACGTCGGCATCGCCGGTCAGAACCTCTTCACCCTTGCCTACGGAGTTCTCCTGTGCCGGGACCGCGACATCGCGCTCGGCACCGAGGTCGACATCGAGATGCTTGCGGGAATGGCAACTCCACAGGCACACGCGGTGCGCGACGATGTCGGGCAACTCCTTTACTACGTTCCTGTTGTCAAGCCTGAAGAGTACGACGTCGCCATTTCCTACCTTGTGCGCCGGCTCGAGGAGAACGCGACGCCCGAGAACTTCATGTCGAACGTGTTCTCCCTCGACGACGCGAGCGTCTTCGATGTGGAGGCCGACCGTTTCGCACAGGCATATAAGCTCGCGGAGTCGGGGCTGGAGCACGGCCCACGCCGACTGCAGAATCGCTATGAGAAGCACGACGGCTTCCCGATGACGTTCGCGAACACGCCGGACACGGACCCGTCGCTGCCCGCCAACCTCGAGTGGGCGAAGGACATCGCGGGACGAATGGAGGCCTCTCAGATCGGGGTCGACGCTGTTAACGCCAATACCCAGTCGACCTTCGCCGAGCTCGACAACATCATCGAGACCGCGGAGAACTCGGGCAAGGAGTGGGCGGCGCGGCCCGCAGTGGAGCGCGCAGAGATCCTCGTCAAGGTCGCCGACATGATGGAGGAGCATCGCGCCGAGCTCATCGAGGTGGCAGGCTCCGAAGCCTACAAGACGATCGATCAGGCGGACGTTGAGGTGTCGGAAGCGGTTGACTTCGCCCGCTATTACGCTCACCTCGCTCCGGCACTCGATGAGCTCGATGGCGCAAACTTCACGCCGGTGAGCACGACCCTCATCACACCGCCGTGGAACTTCCCCATCGCGATTCCGGCGGGCGGCGTTCTCGCCGCTCTCGCCACCGGATCAAGTGTGCTGTTCAAGCCCGCTCGCATTGCGCGCCGGATTGGTTCGTACATTGCCGAGCTCATGTGGCAGGCCGGTGTTCCCCGTGACGTTCTCCAGCTACTCAACCTCGACGAGTCTGTTGAGGGTGCCGATAAGGGACTTGGCCAGCACGTTGTTGAGCGAGTTGACCAGGTCATCCTCACCGGCTCGATCGAGACGGCCGAGATGTTCCGTTCCTGGCGTCCCGACCTCAGGGTGTTCGCCGAAACCTCGGGCAAGAACGCCATTATCGTCACCCCGCACGCCGACATCGATCTTGCCGTTAAGGATGTCGTCTATTCCGCATTCGGCCACGCTGGCCAGAAGTGCTCTGCGTCCTCTCTTGTCATCCTCGTTGGATCGGCGGGCTTCTCGCGTCGCTTCCACGACCAGCTGGTGGATGCGGTCCGCTCGCTCAATGTCGGATACCCCTCCGATCTGTCGACAGAGATGGGACCACTCACCGAGGCTCCGCGGGAGAAGCTCATGCGCGGCCTCACGAAGCTGGAGCCGGGCCAGTCGTGGGTCGTCAAGCCGAAAAAGATTGACGAGCATCTGTGGACCCCGGGCGTCCGTTCCGGCATCGAGCCTGGCTCCGAATATCACCTGACCGAGTACTTCGGCCCGATCCTCGGCGTCATGAGGGCTGAGAACCTCGTCCAGGCAGTCGAGTGGCAGAACGCGGTCGAGTTCGGCCTCACCGCCGGCATCCACTCGCTCGACGCGGATGAGATCGCCTACTGGATCGACCACGTCCACGCGGGCAACGCCTACATTAACCGCGGCATCACCGGTGCGATTGTGCAACGCCAGCCGTTCGGCGGGTGGAAGCGCTCCTCCGTCGGCACGGGAGCGAAGGCGGGCGGCCCGAACTACCTGTATGGGCTCGGTCGGGTCACCCCGAACTTCACGGGCACGCACTCCGCGCTCAACCACCGCGTGCTGCAGGATGCTGGGGCGGTGGCGGAGAAGCTGGATGATCCGGCTCGGACAAAGGACATCCTCTCCGGCATGGACAGGGCTCTCACGAGCGAATTCCTTGCCGAGCACGATCCGTCGCAGCTCGGTGTTGAGATCAACATTCTCCGCTACATCGGCTTCCCCCGCGTTGTCGTCCGGCTCGGTGAGGGTGAACCGGTCGGGGATCTTCTCGCCAGCGTTGCTGGGGCCGTCGCACTCAGCGCCGGTGTTGAAGCGTCGACAGCGACAGCGCTACCTGCCGAGGTTGAGAGGTTCATGAGCGATCACGGCGTTGTCGTGACGGTCGAGTCGGTCGAACAGTGGCACAGGCGGGCCAAGGGCATGTCCGTGTCCCCTGACGGCGTCCGCTTCCGGGTCATCGGTGAAGATCCCGCTGCGCTCGCGAGCGCCATTGATGGGTCTGTCGACGTCGGGATCTACTCCGATCCCATCACGCCGGCCGGCCGGGTTGAGCTCCTGCCGTACGTCCAGGAACAGGCGATTGCCGCCACCAACCACAGGTTCGGCAATCAGACCTCGCTCCTCGTTGGAGTCCTTCGATAGTCGCGAGGTTGATGACCGACACTGAATGACACATGCGTCCGCCCCCTGCACTGCAGGGGGCGGACCTGTCGGAGTGGAGCTCGGGCGGTCAGCGGGCTCTGACCGTCACGCTCTTAGCGGCCGCATCGACCGTGAGGTGAGCCTCCGACGGGTCGGACAGTCCCGGGCCAAGGTAGAGGGTTTGGGTCCCCGCCATACCCGCCCTTCTCATTCCCATGTCGGGATCGATGTTGACGTCAGGTGATGATGTTCGGATGGCGAGGAGGGCCGGATCGGCGAGGATCGTGGCCCGCTGGCTCACGACCGGGACGGTTAGAGCATCGGCAGAATCTATCCACCGGAGGTCGGCTACGACATTCTGTTTCGTCGTGACTCCGACCCGGGCTTCCTCGGCCGACAGTGGCGAGAACCGAAGTGTCTCGACAGGGGTCTGTTTCTTGGCTGAGCGGGGCCAGAGTGCGATGACAATGAGGAGGACTGCCAGTCCGAGTAGTGTCGCGACGAGGACAGTGGTTGGGTCGACATCCCTCACGAGTCTCACGTTGAAGGCGAGCGCGAGCGCCCACAAGCCCTGGATCGTGACAAGGATTCCAATGATGATTGTTCCGACGACGGGCTGCTTGGTCATGACTGCCTCTCAAGTGTGAAAGATCCGGCGATGAGGTCGACATTGATGACGATGTCTGCCTCATCGACTGAGGTGATGTCGCCGACGAAGATGATGGAGTCGCCGGTGATTCCGCCCGAGTTCGAATTGCGGCCGTTCGCTCCTGTCACATCAGCGATGACGTAATCGGCGACGATCGCGATCTTCTGCTCGTCGCTCGCGACGAGGGTGACATCACCGAGCCTGCCGCTGATGTCGAACTCCGCCTCGTCCAGGTCGGTCACGTCGACCTTGATAGCGCCCATGAGCATGGAGTACCCGCCCTCGGCCTCCTGCGCTGACGTCGGGGACCAGAACGCCTCGCCCATGATGACGTGATGTTCAGCCGACGGCACCGAGATGAGCGCAGCGGACGGCAGGCTGAGAGCGGCAACGACGATGGCGAGGGCGGAGAGGCCGCCGCCGCGCCTGCCGGTGATGCCGGATATGAGGACGGTAATGCCGAGGATGACAGCGGCGGCACCGAACGCGGCGATGACGATCGTGGAGCCGCTCAACGAGCCGAATCCGCGGTCGAAGGCAAGGGCAATGCCCGCAGCGAAGATGAGAAGGAGCGCGAGGGCGATAAGGACGACCCGCGAACTCAACACCGGCCTCTCATCCGGCTTGTCAATGTCCTCGCCGACGGTGGCATAGAGTGCCGAACGATCACTCTGCTGTGAGGGGCCCTCGGCCCAGGGCCGGTTCGGTGGCGGGGAGTCCCAGGTGCGATGAGCGCCAGTCACAGGACCGCTACTCGCTGGACCGGCAGTCGGGGGATCGGGCGCGGTGTATGGGTCGGCCTGCGGGGCGGCGGCGCTCTCGCCATCCGCGTCGGCAACGCCAGCTGGACCGGGCGGAGTATGTGGCGGCTGACGAGAATCACGGCTGTTTGCCATGATGACAACGACAATGATGAGGATGATCGTCAGGAGAATTCCGACAGGTCCGAATACATAGAAGTCGCGGAAGCCGAAGCTGAACGACGACATTGACGAGATGGCGATGAGGATGCCGAAGACGAGGCTTGCTGACACCTTGCCGTAGAACGGTTCCTGAGCGTGGATGCGCTCACGACTGTCGGGCAGGAAGATCCAGCCGAGTGCGTAAAGGGTGACGCCGGACCCGCCGAGGAAGGCGAGGGCGACAAAGACGGCCCGTACAACAAGTGGGTCGACGTTCCAGCGCTTCGCGAGTCCCGCGGAGACGCCGGCGAGCGGCGCGTCATCAGACCGCTGGATTCCCAGTGACCTGATGGAGTCAAAGAAAGTATCTCCAGTCATGTCTCTATTCTCCCGCGGTCGCAGTGGTGGGGATACTGGGGGAAGCCCTGATCTATCCCTGAGGATGCAGGTCAAGGGTCCCATGAGGGTCGGCGTCGTGCGAAGATCGTGCCATGGACCGCTACCCCCTGCGCAGGCCCCAGTCGGGGCGCATCATCACCGGAGTGTGTCAGGGCGTGTCGGACCACATCAATGTCAACGTGTGGATCATCCGGGGCATTTTCCTTCTTCTCGGCTTCGCGCGCTTTTCAGGCGTCCTCATCTACTTGTGGCTGACGATCTCTGTGTCGGCCTCTGAGGACGTCCCGGACAGGGTGGGTCCGAGATTCGCCCCGAGCCCTCGGGCCCGCCTTCTCGCGTTCGCCATCCTCGCTGCCGTCACCGCGGTCGCTCTCGTTGTGTTCCAGTCCCTCCTGACGATCTCTGCCGGTGTTGTCATCTCGATCATCTGCCTTGTGGCGGGAGCGGCGCTCGCGTGGACGAATATCGGCGGCAGTTCCGTGCGCGTCCAGCTCATCCGTTTCATTTCCGGCATTTCGCTTCTTGTCATCGGCGTTCTCATCTTCGCGGTGCGCGACGAGGACCCGCAGACGATGCTGACATCTGTCGTCGTTGCCCTCGGCGTTCTCGTCATCGCCGCGCTCGCCATGTGGCCCGCCGGCGCCCGCATGCTGCGCGAACTCGATGCGGCGCGGAGGGAGAGCGCCTCCGAGGCAGCCAGGGCCGATATCGCCGCACACCTGCACGATTCTGTCCTCCAGACGCTCACTCTCATTCGCACATCGGCGTCTGACCCTGCGACCGTCACGCGGCTCGCGCGCGTTCAGGAGCGTCAGCTACGCACATGGTTGTATGGATCCCACCGCGACGAGGCCTCCTTACCGGACTCATTGAGGACGATGATTGGTGAGGTCGAGGACCTCTATGGGGTCGACGTCGACTTCGTTGCCGTCGGCGATGGGGAGCGCGATATTCACAGCACGGCCCTGCTTGCCGCATGCCGGGAGGCTGTCGTCAACGCGGTCCGACACGGCGCGCCACCTGTGTCCGTCTATGCGGAGTTCTCGAAGGATGCGACTGATGTCTTCATCCGCGACCATGGTGAGGGGTTTGACATGGTCGAGATTCCGAGCGATCGGCACGGAGTGCGTGATTCCATTCTCGGCCGCACCCACAGGCACGGTGGAACTGCGACAATCAAGAGACGCAGTCCCGGCACAGAGGTCCACATGAGAATCCCGCGAGGTCAATCATGAGAGTCATCATCGTCGACGATCATCCGCTCGCACGGGCGGGCATGGTTGGTGAGCTCGCCCGCGTCGGCGGTTTCGACATTGTTGGGCAAGCCCACGACGTCGACTCAGCGATCGCGCTCACCCACGAGCTCACGCCCGATGTCGTCCTTCTCGACGTTCACATGCCGGGCGGCAGCGGCGGAGGGGGCGCGGAAGTCGTCCGCGCCTGCGCCGACCTCTACCCGGGCACGAAGTTCCTTGCCATTTCCGTCTCAGACGCAGCCCGAGATGTCGTTGCTGTCGTCCGCGCCGGCGCCCGCGGTTACGTGACGAAGGATGTGACGGGGGAGAAGCTCGCCGACGCCCTGCGGAGGGTGGCGGATGGGGATGCAGCATTCTCGGCACGGCTCGCCGGATTCGTCCTCGACGCGTTCGGCGCGGGCTCCGGTGATGTCGCCGACCGGGACGATGAACTTGACCGGCTGACTGCTCGCGAGCAGGAGGTCATGCGCCTCATCGCGCGCGGCATGGCATACAAAGAGGTTGCCAGCGAGCTTTACATCTCCATCAAAACCGTCGAAACCCACGTGTCGGCCGTGCTCCGCAAGCTCCAGCTGTCAAACAGGCACGAGCTCGCTCGCTGGGCGGCGGCCCGCAGGATTGTCTGACCGGCGGTCCTTTACGCCTCCTGGACGATCGGGAGCACGTGAGCGGGGTAGCTGTGGTGGGGATTGGAGACGATGTGGGCAGGCTCCTGCAACCCTAGCCACCACTGGTCCCGCGGCAGGCGCGTGACCGGATCCCACTGTTCCTCCATCCTTGTCAGCGGATTGCACACGATGTGCCCCTCGACCATGCCGGTATAGGCGCAGTCGTCCCGTCCCTGCACGACGAGGGCATCGAGCTTTTCCATGGCACTCTTGACGAGACGAACCGCGAGCAATCTGTCGAAGGGGGAGGGGTTACCGCCCTGCTGCTGGTGGCCGATGATGGCCTGGCGCACATCGAACAGGTCCCTGCCCTCGGCCTCGAAAAGTCGGACAAGGAAATCGGTCGTGTAGTGCTGGGATGCGTACTCGTTGCGGACGACAAGGTAGAGTCGGCGGCCCGTCTCGAAAGCATTGATCATGACCTTCGTGTCGATTTCGAGCTGTTTGAGCGAGATACCGGTTTCGGCGAGATACACCTGTTCTGCTCCGCCCGCGATCGCGGACATGAGGGCGAGATAACCCGCATTGCGGCCCATGACTTCCGCGACGAAACAGCGACGCGAGGCCGACGCGGACTGCTTAATCCGATCGAGCACCTCGACGTTCGTGTTGATGGCGGTGTCCGCGCCGATCGACAGCTCGGAAGCAGGGAGGTTGTTGTCGATCGAGGCGGGCACACACATGATGGGAATCCGGAATGCTGGGAAGCGCCGGCGCTCCTCCTTCATCAACGCAGCCGCCTCATATCCCTTGAGTCCGCCGATGATCATAAGACCGTCGATCCTATGCTCGACGAGGGCGCGGCTCATCTCCTGGAAATCTTCGACCGGTGGGATCGTCCTGCGCGTGCCAAGTTCGGCACCCCCGAGCCCGGACCAGGAATCGACGTCCGACCATGAGAGAGGGATAAGTTCCCCGTTGACAAGTCCCGGAAGGCCGTTTTGAATTCCGACCATGTCATAGCCGCGGTCAATCCCGAACCGGACGGCCGCACGTGCGGCGACATTCATTCCGGGCGCGAGGCCGCCGACGTGGACGATCGCTATCCGACGTCGACCGCCTGTCGAGTTATTCGTCGGAACGGGGGAGGCGATGGTCGAGAAGACGTCAATCATTTCCGCGTACGAGGATCCTCGTGCCTGAATAGCACGCCTGTAGTCGCCCTCTGCCGTGAATGTCTTGACCGCACGCGTGTCCTCGACGGCCTTCATGAGCGGCAGGCGGACAAGTCGGTTCCGGCGCGTTCCGATGACGACCGGATCGGCGTTGTTGCGCAGAAGTTCGAGGGCGGCCGTGTACCCGAGCAGGGTCGGCATCCACCGATCGTAGGCGGATGGTGGGCCGCCGCGCTGGACGTGTCCGAGGAGGGTGACGCGGGCTTCTTCGCCAAGTCCCTCTTCGAGGGCCTGCGCAACCCGGGTTGACGTGATTCGTTCGCCCCGGCGATCCGTCGCACCTTCGGCCACGATGATGATGGAGTCCCGCCGGCCAGCCTCCCGACCGGCTTTGAGAACGGCGCACATGTCGTCCTCCCAGCCGTCGGCGGGCGGCATCTCCGGGACAAAGACGTAGTCACAACCGCCCGCGATCGCGCTCATGAGGGCGAGATAGCCGCAGTGCCGGCCCATGACCTCGATGACGAACGACCTGCGGTGAGACTCGGCAGTCGACGAGATAGCGTCGATCGCATCAATAATCCGGTGAAGCGCCGAATCGGCGCCAACGGTCATATCGGTTCCGACAAGGTCGTTGTCGATTGAGCCGACGACCCCGGCGACCCTCAGCGTCGGATGACGGTCAGCGGTCTCCTCGTCGATCTCGCCCTTCTCGACAAGCTCAGCGAGGAGCGAGGACCACTGGTTCTTGAGCTCATTGGTGCCGGTCAGGGTACCGTCACCGCCGATGGCGACGAGGTGGTCGATGCCGAGCGTCACGAGGTTCTTCGCTGCAGCCAGCATCCCCTCCCGCTGCCGGAAACGGTCGGAGCGAGCGGTGCCGATGATCGTTCCGCCACGGTTAAGGATGTTCGAAACATCACCCCATGACATTTCACGGATGAGATCACCGCCCTCGACAGTCCCCTTCCAGCCCTCGCGGATGGCGAATGGTCGGGCACCCTCGTGGAGAGCGGTGCGGACGACAGCGCGGACAATGGCATTCATCCCCGGGGCGTCGCCGCCCGATGTCAGAACGGCAATCTTCACTTGTTCCATATGTTCCATTGTTCACGATGAGAGGCCGTGTGTGCGACGTTCGACGAGCGAGACGACGGCTTTTTGAGCGACTCAATGAGCCGGGCATGCCATGGCTGATAAACGTCACCGCAGGTCCGGGCGGAGACGGACGTGACGATTCGGTTCCATAGCCGCCCTGACCTGGGCGATAATGATTTCCATGAGTAGCGATGATCGCGACAACGACCAATTCCCTGACCAGCACGAAGATCCGCGCAAGCGCGACATCGACGGCTCGATGCAGGGCCCGGCTAGTCCAGGCCCAGACGGGGTGGCCTGGACAGGAAACGTCGGCGGCCCCGACCAGCCCGCAGGGGCGGGGTTTGGACCGGGGTACACCGATCCGCGGGTGCCAATCGCCACAGTCCCCGAGAACGGCTATGGGCGCACCGGCTCAGGCAGAACAGCGATTATCGTCGGTACGCTCGCCACTGTCGTCGTTCTTCTCATCGCGCTCGGTGTGTGGTGGGGCGCGGACCGCTCGGCGACCGCTGGAGAGGGCGCCCCGACCCCGGACAAGGCGGTGACGAGGTTCGTCGACGCGATGAACGGCGAGCTACCGAACGCTCTCGATTCGATCTCCCCAGCAGAGCAAGACCATGTGTCCTCCCTGTCCCTCCTCGCCCTGCGTTACGCCCCGGCGGACGCGGACATAGGAGAAGACAGCGTCTACGACGACATAAGGGCGAACCTCGAGCGGTACGCGGAGGTCATCGAACAGACGATGACTGTCGACGCGGTCGAGGAGGTGGCGATGACAGAGTCGATGACGGCGGCTGTCGTGACCGAAGGGTCGATTAGCGTTGACATCGTAGACGTTGAGGGCTTCGCACAGATCACCGCCGACATCGTGACGGAGCCGTACTCGGATGAACAGCTTGACGACATCTTCGGAGTCGCGAACACAGAAGAGCTCGCCAAGGATATTGAGCGGGAGCTGAAAGGTGGCGAGACGTCGTACTCTCGCGACTTTACCGAAGCCGAGCCCCTCATCCTCATGACCGTCGAAGAGAAGGGCTGGTACATCTCGCTCGCCGGCTCGGTCGCCGCCCAAACGAACACCGAGTACTTCACGGATGCGGACGCGAGGCAGGAGTTCATCCAGCGCAACGGAGACTTCACCCTGTACTCACCGCAGCGGTACCGCTCGCCAGACGAGGCGGTCGAGCAGTTCGTTGACGCCCTGTCCGACAAACCCCTCGATGATGCGATCGGTCATCTACCTGCCGCGGAACATCGCGGCCTTGGCCTCATGCTCTACCTCTCGGCAATGCCGCAAATACAAGAGCTCAGCTTCGGCGACCTTGTCACGCTGTCACACATCACGACAACGACCATCGACGTTTCCGACCGTTCGGCCCTCAGCGTTGTCTCGTCGCTCACGCTCCGCACGAACCCATTCATCACTGGCCAGGCGATGGAGATCATTCTCGATGATGGGCAGCTAACCGTCGGAGCATGTGACCCGATCGATGTCTCGATGTTTGACAGGGATGCGCCGCTGTTTGCCTTCTCGGTTCTCGAAGACAGCTCGGGGTGGAGCGTTTCCCTCATCGGTACGATCATCAATGCTGCGGCCGTCGCCTCATCCGCAGGTCCCGACATGAGTGTCATGGACGAGCTTGAGGGGTGCCTCGGACCCTGAAATGGAGCGCACCTACTCGAGGGATGTGTGAGAATCGAATCACAGACAGCCCCGACGGAGAAGGATCGCCATGCCTGCGTCACCCATCGACCCGACAAGCACGCCCGCCTGGTCAAGGCTCGTAGAGATCGCGGAGGGTTTCTCTCCGGACTTTCGAGCGTGGTTCGACGAGAACCCCCACCGCACTGACGAGTTCTCGTTCACTGCGGCCGACCTGCATGTCGACCTGTCGAAGTCCTTCCTCACTGCTGAGCTCAGAGACGCTCTCATCGGTCTGGCGAAAGAGACCGGCGTCGAGGAGCGCCGCGACGCGATGCTGCGGGGCGAGCGGATTAACGTGACCGAGGACCGGGCAGTTCTCCACACTGCGCTTCGCGCGCCCCGCGGTACGGAAACGATTGTCGATGGTGAGAACGTCGTTGATGAGGTCCACGAGGTCCTCGATCGGGTCTACGCCTTCGCGGAGAAGGTCCGCTCGGGCGAGTGGGTTGGCGCGACCGGACGGCCGATCGAGACGGTCGTCAACATCGGTATCGGTGGGTCCGATCTCGGGCCGGTCATGGCGTATGAGGCGCTCAAACCCTACCTGCAGGAGGATCTTGAGGTCCGCTTCATCTCCAACATCGACCCGACCGACGCTGGCGAGAAACTTGCCGGTCTCGACCCTGAGACAACGCTCTTCATCATCGTCTCGAAAACTTTCACGACTTTGGAGACACTGACGAACGCGAAGGTGGCGCGAGCCTGGTTACTCGACAGCCTCCCAGAAGAGGTACGAGACGATGCGGTCGCCAAGCACTTCGTCGCCGTGTCTACCGCTCTCGACAAGGTCGCAGACTTCGGAATTGATCCCGACAACGCGTTCGGCTTTTGGTCATGGGTAGGGGGCCGCTACTCCGTCGGGTCGGCTGTCGGCACGAGCCTCGTCATCGCCATCGGCCCCAACGCGTTCGCCGATTTCCTGTCGGGCCATCGGGCGATGGATGAGCATTTTGCGAAGGCGCCAGCAGAAGAGAACGTGCCGCTTCTCATGGCGATGCTCAACGTCTTCTACGTCAATTTCATGGGGGCCGCCTCTCACGCTGTCCTGCCCTACTCGCAATACCTCCACCGCTTTGCTGCCTACCTCCAGCAGCTGACGATGGAGTCGAATGGTAAGTCGGTGCGTTGGGATGGCACCCCGGTGACGACTGCAACGGGTGAGGTGTTCTGGGGAGAGCCCGGCACCAACGGCCAGCACGCGTTCTTCCAACTCATTCACCAGGGCACTCAGCTCATTCCCTGTGACTTCATCGCGTTCGCGAACCCGACATATCCGTTCGAGACCGACGGTCAGGACCAGCACGAGCTACTTCTTGGAAACTTCTTCGCCCAAACGAAGGCACTTGCCTTCGGCAAGACGGCCGAGGAGGTGCGCGCTGAGGGGACGGACGAGGCGATCGTGCCCGCCCGCGTCTTCCCGGGCAACAAGCCGACGGCATCGATCATGGCGCCCTATCTCAGTCCCTCGGTCCTCGGACAGCTCATCGCCCTGTATGAGCACGTGACATTCGTCCAGGGCGTTGTCTGGGGCATCGACTCATTCGACCAGTGGGGTGTCGAGCTCGGGAAGCAGATGGCGAACGATCTCGGTCCGGCGATCGCTGGCGACGAAGAGGCGCTTGCAGGGCAGGATCCCTCCACCCGCGCACTCATCGACTACTACCACCGTTTTCGGGACGCAAGACCCGCAGGAGAGAAATAGCAGACAGTAGACTGGTGACGGCTGCCCCACAGGGGACCAATCGACATAGGAGTTGTAACAGATGGCAAAGTCTCCCGTAACCGTCACCGTCACAGGTGCTGCAGGCAACATCGGCTATGCGCTACTCTTCCGTATCGCATCCGGTGCCATGCTCGGCCCGGACGTGCCCGTGCGTCTTAACCTTCTGGAGATCCCTCAGGCCGTCAAGGCCGCGGAAGGAACGGCGATGGAGCTCAACGACGCAGCGTTCCCGCTGCTCGACTCCGTCAACATTTACGACGACGTCAACCAGGCGTTCGAAGGCACGAACGTTGGCCTTCTTGTCGGCGCCCGTCCGCGCACGAAAGGCATGGAGCGTGCGGACCTACTCGCCGCGAACGGCGGCATCTTCGGTCCTCAAGGCAAGGCAATCAATGACCACGCTGCTGACGACGTCAAGGTTCTTGTCGTCGGCAACCCAGCGAACACGAACGCCTACATCGCCGCCGCCTCGGCACCCGATGTCTCGGCTGATCGGTTCAACGCGATGATGAGGCTCGATCATAACCGCGCGATGAGCCAGCTCAAGGAGAAGACGGGTACCCCGATTTCGGAGATCAATAACGTCGTCGTCTGGGGAAACCACTCTGCCGATCAGTACCCGGATGTCTCCTACGCGACGCTTGCTGGCAAGCCCGCGCTCGACGTTGTCGATACTGACTGGCTGTCGTCCTACTTCGTCCCGACCGTCGCCAAGCGAGGGGCCGCCATCATCGAAGCACGCGGAGCTTCCTCCGCAGCCTCGGCAGCCTCGGCCGCGATCGACCACATGTACGACTGGGTCAACGGCACGTCCGAGCGTAGCTGGACGACCGCTGGTGTCGCCTCGCATGGCGAATATGGGGTCCCTGAGGGTCTCATCTTCGGCTTCCCGGCCGTCTCCCGTGGTGGGGAATGGGAGATTGTCTCCGACCTCGAGATCTCTGACTCAACCCGTGCAGGAATCGAGAAGAACATCGCCGCAGCTCAGGAAGAGCTCGACGCTGTGAGGGACCTCGGCATCCTCTGATCCGGACTTATCAGCGTGTGCGCTCGGCGGTGCCGGGCGCACAGCTGTCTGTCAAAGGGTGATCCGCATTCATTGCCGTGGCGCAAGCGGTTGCCAGTTCCATGGTCAGCAGAAGCTGGCATGTCAGGCGCGCCGCGCGCCCCAGCGTCCTTCGTCCCTCACGAGTCGGATTGGATAGTCGAAGGCAGTGCTCAGGCTCTCGTCTGTTAGGACGAGGTCAACGGGACCCGTAGCGCTCACGAGGCCGTTTCGTAGCAAGACCGCGTGCGTCGTTGTTGACGGGATTTCTTCAACGTGGTGGGTGACAAGTAGTGACGTCACGTCGAGGGAGTCCATGGTGTCGAGAAGTTGCTCGCGGGCCGCGAGATCCAGCCCTGTCGTAGGTTCGTCGAGGAGGAGCAGGCGAGGTGTGGCAATGAGGGCGCGCGCGATGAGGACGCGGCCACGTTCGCCCTGCGACAGGGTCGGCCAGCGCGCTTCGGTCCTCGACGCAAGACCCATCGTCGCAAGCATGGCGTGCGCCCGATCAATCTCACGGCCGGAGGACTGCCATCGCATCGGCAACTCGATCGCGCCCGTGAGACCCGTGAGGACGACGTCGAGTGCGGGCGGTGCGCCACGGATGGGATGGCGGGGGTCGACGTGCCCGATGAGGGAGCGTAGGTCGGCGAGATTTACCCTGCCAACCCGCTTGCCGAGGATGTCGACCGTCCCGGAGGTCGGGTGTGCACGCGCCCCGCACAGGGCGAGGGTGGTCGACTTGCCGGAGCCGTTTTCACCGAGCATGACCCAACGCTCACCTTCGCGGACGGTCAGATCGATCCCGTTGAGGATATCGACGCCATTGCGCCGATACGTCACGGCATCGAGTCGTAAGACGTCACTGGGCATGCCATCCCCTACTTTCAGTAGCCTGCTCACGGGAGTCAGCCCTGCCGTCGGCCACCTGCTGTCAACTGTTACGGGAGAACGACCGTGCGCTCACCGTTGCGCAGGACCCTGCCTTCAGCATGCCACTGGACGGCACGGGCAAGCACGCGCCGCTCGACGTCCTCACCGATGGCCTGGAGATCGGTCCCCGTGTGTGCGTGCGTGACACGCTCGACATCCTGCTCGATGATGGGACCCTCGTCGAGCTCTTGCGTCACGTAGTGCGCGGTCGCACCGATGATCTTCACGCCCCGGTCGTGGGCCTGCTGGTAGGGGCGAGCTCCCTTGAAGGACGGCAGGAAGGAATGGTGGATATTGATAATCGACCCCGCCATCCGTTCGCACAGCTCGGGGGACAGGACCTGCATGTACCGGGCGAGGACAATAAGCTCTGCCCCTGTCTCTTCGACGATGTGGACGAGCTCGGCCTCCGCGTTCTCACGGTGCTCTTTCGAGAACGGGATGTGCGTGTACGGAACACCATAGAACTCTGCAATCGGCCGGAGCGTGTCATGGTTTGACACGACTCGTGTCACGTCGATTGCGAGCCTGCCCATGCGTTGCAAATACAGGAGGTCAGTGAGGCAGTGAGATGTCGTCGATGCCATGATGATCGTCTTGATCGGACGGCCCGACTCCGTCAGGTCGATCGTGCCCTCGAGGGTGGCCGCCAGCTCAGCAACCGGAGCACGCAACGCATCGATCGTCCCCGGGATATCCGCCTCGATGCGGAGAAAGAACCGCCCTGTGTCCGGGTCACCATACTGCTGGGACTCCGTGATGTTTCCACCGTGCTCGACAAGGAGGCCGGTGACGGAGTGGACGATGCCGGGACGGTCGGGACAGGAGAGCGAAAGAACAATAGATGGCATGCCCTCGAGGGTAGACCCTTCTGCCTTCCAGCCGATGGATGATTCGAACGTTGGACACCTCGGCGCCGAATGGGACTATACGATGGTGGGTGTTCGCCCGCCCGGCAGTGGAGGAAAAATGGATATGCTCAACAGTTCGATCGCAGAGGTCGACCCCGAGATCGCAGCGGTGCTCGACAACGAGCTCCAGCGCCAGCGCGACACGCTCGAGATGATTGCGTCGGAGAACTTCGTCCCGCGCGCCGTCCTCGAAGCACAGGGGTCGGTGCTGACGAATAAGTACGCGGAGGGTTACCCGGGTCGCCGCTACTACGGCGGTTGCGAGCATGTAGATGTTGCCGAGAACCTTGCGATTGAGCGAGCTAAAGCCGTCTTTGACTGCGACTACGTTAATGTCCAGCCGCATTCCGGCGCCCAGGCCAACGCTGCGGTCTACCATGCGCTCGTCACGCCCGGCGACACAATCATGGGCCTCGAACTTGCCCACGGTGGCCACCTCACACACGGCATGAAGATCAACTTCTCCGGCAAGAACTATCGTGTCGTCTCCTACGGCGTGCAGAAGGATACCGGCCTCATCGACATGGATGAGGTTCGCAGGATCGCGCATGAGGAAAAGCCGAAGCTCCTGATCGCCGGCTGGTCCGCCTACCCCCGCCACCTCGACTTCAAAGCTTTCCGGGACATCGCCGACGAGATCGGCGCTTACCTGTGGGTCGACATGGCACACTTCGCAGGACTTGTCGCAGCCGGTCTCCACCCGAGCCCACTCCCGCATGCTCACGTCGTGACAACGACGATTCACAAGACGATCGGTGGCCCCCGCTCGGGCATGATCCTTGCGAAGACTGATGAACTAGCGAAGAAGCTCAACTCTGCCGTGTTCCCCGGACAGCAGGGCGGCCCGCTCATGCATGTCATCGCCGCGAAGGCGGTTGCGATGAAGGTTGCCCAGTCTGACGACTTCCGTGACCGTCAGAAGCGCACGATCGAGGGTGCTCGCATCATCGCCGAGCGCCTTCTCGAAAAGGACGTGGCCGATGCCGGGATCACGCTCGTTTCCGGAGGTACCGAGGTTCATCTCGTCCTCGTCGATCTGAGGGACTGCCCCCTCGACGGGCAGGCCGCCGAGGATCTCCTCCACAAGGTCGGCATTACCGTTAACCGCAACGCAGTCCCGTTTGACCCGCGGCCACCGCGCGTCACCTCCGGTCTGCGGATCGGCACACCTGCGCTCGCGACCCGCGGGTTCGGGCCGGCCGAGTTCCGCGAAGTTGGCGACATCATTGCGGACACCCTTGTCGCCGGTCAGGATGCTGACGTTGACTCACTGGGAGCACGCGTCAAGGCGCTCGCGGATAGGTTCCCCCTCTACGAAGGGCTCTGAGGGTGACCGCGCGCATCCTCGACGGCAAGGCAACCGCCGCCGCGATCAAGGCTGAGGTCGCAGAGCGCGTAGCCGCGCTCAAAGCGCACGGCATCGTTCCAGGGCTTGGCACTGTGCTCGTCGGAGAGGATCCGGGCTCGCTTAAGTACGTGGCGGGCAAGCACAGGGACTGCCAGGAGGTGGGAATTACCTCGATCCGTGTCGACCTGCCCGGAACGGCCACCCAGAACGAGATCCTCGCGGCTGTTCAGCAACTGAATGAGGATCCAGCATGCACGGGCTACATTGTGCAGCTACCGCTACCAGCGGGAGTCGACACGAACCTCATCCTCGAATCAGTTGACCCGGACAAGGACGCCGACGGCCTCCATCCGACGAACCTCGGTCGGCTCGCTCTGCGCGCCAAGGAGCCAATTACATCGCCACTGCCCTGCACGCCTTCAGCCGTCATCGAGCTCCTACGTCGGTACGGCATCGACCTCAATGGCAGGGACGTCGCCGTTATTGGCCGCGGTACTACGGTAGGCCGGTCGATTGGTCTGATGCTCACGCGTCGCGACATCAATGCAACAGTCACGCTCATGCACACCGGAACAACGAATATGGCGGAGAAGGTCCGCTCAGCGGATGTCGTCATCGCTGCGGCCGGCTCCCCGAGGCTTGTCGACCCGTCCTGGATTAAACCGGGCGCGATCGTCCTCGATGTTGGAGTGTCGAGGGTGGTCGAGGATGGTCGTGAGCGCATTGTCGGCGACGTTGCGGAGGGGGTCCGAGATGTCGCCGCATGGATCTCGCCGAACCCCGGGGGAGTGGGGCCGATGACGCGGGCGATGCTGCTTGAGAACGTCGTGAAGATGGCAGAAAGGACACCGTGAGGGTTACGACGATTAATGTCAATGGAATCCGTGCCGCCATGCGTAAAGGCATGGCCGAGTGGCTTGTTGAGAGCAATCCCGATGTTCTCCTCATGCAGGAGGTTCGTGCCCCCGAAGAGCTCGTTGAGAAGCTCCTTCCGGGTGACTGGAATGTGATTCAAGAGGGCTCGAGAATAAAAGGCCGGGCCGGTGTCGCCGTTGCGGTCCGTCCCCATCTCGACGTCACCGCAGCCCGGATCGGGCTACCAGACGATACCGATGTGGACTCGGGGCGTTGGGTCGAGGCGGACGTGACCGTGGGACAAACGACCGTCACCTTCATCTCCGCCTACCTGCATTCCGGTACGGCCACGGACCCGGAGAAGATGGCTGCGAAGTACAGACACCTCGATATGGTGACCGCGCGGCTGGGAGAAATCGATGGGGAAAAGCTCATGGCCGGCGACTTCAACATTGTCCGCGGCCCCCGCGATATCAAGAACTTCAAGCCGAACCACAACAAGACCTCGGGTGTGCTCGACGAAGAGATGGCGTACCTGGAGGACTGGTTCTCCCGCTACGCGGACGTTCATCGACATCTCGTTGGTGACGTCCAAGGCCCCTACACGTGGTGGTCGCAACGCGGGAAGGCGTTCGACAACGATGCGGGATGGCGGATCGATTACCAGATGGCGACGCCCCGGTTCGCCGAGCGAGCCCACGAAGCGCACGTCGGCAGAGCGAGCGATTATGCGTCTCGATGGTCCGACCACGCCCCGCTCACTATCGATTACGACATCGCGGGATTCTAGGCGGGACGTGACTGCGTGCGGGCCCCCATTGACGAGGTCCCGTGCGTGCCCGCAACAGACTGACCGATGTCGCGACAGGCCACGTGTCTGACCGCTCAGCACGGCAATCCATCCACGTTTCGTTAGAGTGGCATTGTGGCTGATGACATTTATTACGACTCTCCGGCAACCGTGCCCTCGACACGTGCGGCGACCGTCGAGAAAGAGCCGATCCTCCATAAGCTCAAGAACCTGCGAATGTTGCGTGCATTCCAGCGCTACGGAGCGGCGAGAGGCCCGATGCTGTCCGGCGGCATCGCCTATTCCGCTCTGTTCTCGATCGCCGCTGCCCTCGCGATCGGCATTACGATCTTCATGGCAGTCCTCGGTCAGAACGACGAGCTACGCCAGACCGTGTTTGATGGGGTCAATGACGCCCTTCCGGGCATTCTCCAGACAGCGGAAAACCCGGATGGGCTTGTCAACCCCGAGAGTCTCATACTCGATACAGCGCTTAATCTGACGTCCATCATCGCAGCGGGCGTCCTTTTGTGGACAGCACTGTCGGTCATGAATGCGCTCAAGATGTCGATTCGCTCAATGTTCGGCATTGCGCGGCTTCCGGAAACCTTCATCATGCTCAAGCTCCGTGACCTCGTCGCCTTTGTCGTGTTAGCCGTCGGCGTCCTCGTTGGTTCGGTCCTGACCTCAGCTGCTGGCACGCTCGGGGGCACGATTCTCGACTTCATTGGCATCGACGGGACGGTCGCATCGTGGCTCATTCGCATTGCCTCCCTCTCCGTCGCTTTTCTCGTCGACTTCGCGGTCATCGTTCTCCTGTTTCGCTTCACTGCTGGAGCAAGACCGCCCCGGAGGGACCTCATCATGGGCGCCGGTCTCGGTGCTCTTGGCACGTCAAGCGTCCGACTGATTGGTACCTCCGTCATCGGCTCCGTCTCTGACAATCCGGTCCTCGGCTCGTTCGTCGCGATCGCGACCCTGTTGCTGTGGGTCAACTTTGTCTCCCGCATCGTTCTTCTCGCGGCCGCCTTCACTGCCAATCCGCCCGCCCCTGCGAAGATCGACGTCCCAGAGTCGATCCGCGCTGAGGAGACTCCGAACTACGTCACCCTGTCGAGCCCCGAGACGAGTTCGTGGAATCATGAGCCCTTCACCGGCATTGTCGTTCCTGACCTGACGGCGGACCCGGACTTTTCGGATAGGCAGGCCGATGATCTACCCGACTGGGACACGCTCGAGGGTATTAAGCGTCGCGCACGGATTAGAGAACTCCGGCTCAAACTCGAGCGGGAGAAGATGAACTACCGGCTTGACCGGGAGAGGGATCTCACATGACGTTCGTTGCTATTGTGCCTGCGGGAGGGGCCGGGACACGGCTGTGGCCCCTGTCGAGGCGCTCCCACCCCAAGTTCCTCATCGACATGACCGGAGGGGGTCGAACCCTCATTCAGGCGACGGCCGATAGACTCTCGCCCCTCGCCGACGATCTCATTGTTGTGACGGGAGCCGCCCATGCCGACGGTGTCGCAGACCAGCTGGGGATCAGCACAGACGACCTTGTCATCGAGCCGTCGCCGCGCGGGACGATGCCTGCGATCGGACTCGTCGCCGCCATTGTCGAACACCGCCACGGCGGCCATGCTGTCATCGGATCATTCGCCGCTGACCACGTCATCAACGACGTTGACGCCTTTCACGGAGCGGTCCGCCGCGCCATCCAAGCGGCGGAGGCAGGATTTGTCGTCACGGTCGGCATCACCCCGACGAGTCCCGACACAGGCTTCGGCTATATTCGCCAGGGCGCCGAAACCGCTGTTGACGGAGTGTTCGCAGTAGAGGCTTTCCTTGAAAAGCCCGACCGCGAGACCGCGGCCGCCTACGTCGCGTCAGGCGGGTACACGTGGAATGCGGGCATGTTCATCGCAAGAGCGGGAGTGCTTCTCGACGCTCTCGCGTCGTTCAAGCCGGACCTCGCGGACGCCCTGCGACGCATCGCGTCCCACTGGGATGGTCCGGACCGTGCCGATGCGCTGAGCGCTTGGGATTCACTCGAGAGTTGCGTCATCGACCGTGCCATCGCCGAGCCCCTCGCAGCCCAGGGCGGAGTCGCTACCGTCCCGGTCGCGATGGGCTGGTCGGATATCGGCGGGTATGACTCCCTCGCCGCTCACCTCGCCGAACCGGAAAGTGGGGTGTCCCCAGGCGGCGCGCCGCAGCGCGTTGTTCTTCGAGATTCTGCCGATTCTGTCGTGTACGTACACGATCGTCCCATTGTGATCCATGGGGTACCTGGGGCCGTCGTTGTGGATAGCGGTGATGTGATACTCGTTACAACACGGGACGCGTCATCGGGGCTTGGCGGCGTCATCGCTGATCTTTCGGGCGATCTTGAGCCTCTTCGCTAGTTTTTGGACAGGAGGGGCAGGTACGGCAATAATGTGTTAACCGCTCATCACATAACTGTGACCGCCGAAAGGACACGTTTCTACCCCGATTACCGTCCGTTAACAGTTATGCTGATTGAGAATCCGTGCCGACCCGGCATGGGCTTACCGTAGGAGTAACACGTGAAGAAATCCACGTCTTTCATGGCACTGTTGGGTGCCGCTGCTCTTGTACTTTCGGCCTGCGCAGACGACGCAGATACCGCTGACGAGGCGACGACGCCTGAGGTCACCGAAGATGCCGAGGACACCGAAGAGCCTGAGGACACCGACACGGAGGAGCCGGCCGAAGCGGGCCGCGACTACGCGTCGATCGATGCATCCGACTACCTCGCCTGCCTCGTCTCTGACGCCGGCGGCTGGGATGACAAGTCCTTCAACGAATCTGCATTCATCGGTCTGCAGGAGGCAGTTGACCTCATGAGTGTCAACAGCTCGACGGCTGAGTCGTCGTCGGACACCGACTTCGCCCCGAACGTCCAGGCCATGGTGGCCGAGGGCTGTGACGTCGTCATCGGCGTCGGCTTCCTTCTCGAAGAGGCCACCAGCGCCGCAGCGCAGGCGAACCCCGATGTGTCCTTCGCGCTCGTCGACTCGGGATTCAACACCCCGTCTGACAACGCTCGCCCGCTCCTCTTCAACACCGCTGAGGCAGCATTCCTCGCTGGCTACGTTGCTGGCGGCATGACGGAGACCGGCGTCGTCGCCACCTTCGGCGGTCTGCCGATTCCGTCCGTCCAGATCTTCATGGACGGCTTCTACGACGGCGTCATGGCCTACAACGAGGCAAATGATGCTGACGTGCAGGTTCTCGGCTGGGACAAGGAAGCCCAGTCCGGCTCCTTCTCCAACTCGTTCGACGATCAGGCCCAGGGCCAGCAGCTCGCCAACGGTTTCATCAACCAGGGTGCGGACATCATCATGCCCGTCGCCGGCCCGGTCGGCCTCGGCGCTGCCGCTGCCGCTCAGACCGCGGGTGACGTCTGGATCATCGGTGTTGACTCCGACTGGTACGAGTCCGCATCCGAGTTCTCGTCCATCATCCTGACCTCCGTGCTCAAGGCGATTGACCAGTCGGTCCTCGACACTATCGCTGACGTCGCTGAGGGCGCCTTCTCCTCCGAGCCGTACGTCGGCACGCTCGAGAATGGTGGCGTCGATATCGCTCCGTTCCATGATCTCGAGTCCGAGGTCCCGGCCGATCTCGTCTCCGAGGTTGAGGATCTGCGCGAGCAGATCATCTCCGGCGAACTCGTCATCGAGACCCCGAACGCTCCGTAGAACGTAACGGGTTGGCGGGCCCGGGACCATGCCGAGCATGGCTCTTGGGCCCGCCTATCTATCTCTGACGAGCTGTTCGACGACGAACCGCCGACAATAGAAAGGCAGCAGCCAAGGTGAAGCTTGAGCTTGTGGGAATCACGAAGAAGTTCGGTTCCCTGATCGCCAACGACCACATCGATCTTGAAGTCGAACCCGGCCAGATCCATGCACTCCTCGGAGAGAATGGCGCCGGGAAGTCGACGCTCATGAACGTCCTGTACGGACTGTATGACCCGGATGAGGGCGAGATCAGAATCGACGGGAAACCCGTCCACTTCAGCGGACCGGGTGACGCGGTTGCCGCCGGCATTGGCATGGTCCACCAGCACTTCATGCTGGTTCCCGTGTTCACCGTCGCAGAGTCCGTGGCGCTCGGTTACGAACCCACGCACCCCGCGTTCGGCATTATCAACGTCAAGCAGGCCCATCAGCTGGTCGAGGATGTGTCGAAGCGCTTCGGCTTCGCTCTCGACCCGAAAGCCAAAATCGAGGATCTCACGGTCGGCGCCCAGCAGCGCGTCGAAATCGTCAAGGCACTGTCCCGCAAGGCCGAGGTTCTTATCCTGGATGAGCCCACTGCCGTCCTCACACCCGCGGAGACCGACGAGCTCATGGCAATTATGCGGGAGCTCGCGGCAGCCGGGACCTCCATCGTCTTCATTACCCACAAGCTCCGCGAGGTGCGCGCTGTCGCCGACAAGATCACGGTCATTCGTCGCGGCCGCGTCGTGGGCGAAGCGGCACCGGACTCGTCCGAAGCAGAGCTCGCGACGATGATGGTCGGCCGCTCGGTTATGCTCAAGGTCGACAAGGAGCCACCGGCTCCGGGCCCGGTCATGCTCGAGCTCAAGGGCCTGTCTTATATCAATGACGATCAGGTAACGGTTCTCGAGCGAGTCAACCTCGAAGTCCAAGCCGGAGAAATCCTCGGCGTTGCCGGAGTCCAAGGCAACGGCCAGACCGAACTCACGGAGATACTCCTCGGGTTGCGCCAGCCGACAACGGGAACAATTGAGCTCGATGGCGAATCCATACTCAGGCACCCGGTACGTAAACGCGTCGATGAGGGGCTCGGCTTCATTCCAGAAGACCGAATTCGAGACGGTCTTGTCTCGAAGTTCTCCGTCGCGGAAAACCTCGTCCTCAACCAGTACCGCTCGCCAAAGTTCTCGCGCGGGCTATCCATCAAACCGAAGGCGATCTTCGAGAACGCAGAGACGTTACGCGACGAGTTCGATATTCGACTGTCAGACGTCACGTACCCGATCACGACACTGTCCGGTGGCAACCAGCAGAAGGTCATCGTCGCGCGCGAAATGTCGCGGGACCTCAAGCTCCTCGTCGCTAGCCAGCCAACGCGCGGGGTTGACGTCGGTTCGATCGAGTTCATTCACAACAGAATCGTCGAGGAGCGGGACAAGGGTACGGCTGTCGTTCTCGTCTCCTCGGAACTGGATGAGATCCAGGCGCTTTCCGACCGAATCGCCGTCATGTATCGCGGCCGGATCGTCGGCATCGTGCCAGCCCGCACACCCAACTCAGTACTCGGCCTCATGATGGCCGGCGTCCCCATGGAGGAAGCCATGCAGAAGGAGACTCGGTGAGCTCAACGACTGATACCGAAAAGCAGGCAGCGCCGCTGTCGCTCAAGGTGAAGGCTACGCTTCACGTCGCGCTCCGCTCGAACTGGATCATCTCGGTCTTCGCGATTGTCATCGCCTTTATCGTCGGCGCCTTCTTCATCTGGATCGCCGATGCGTCGATCATCGACACATATTGGCGGCTCTTCAAGGGCTCAATCTTTGACCCCGACCAGGAGCAATTCACTCGCCAGATCAGGCCTCTGACGAACACGTTGCGAGATTCGTCGCCACTCATCCTCGCGGGTCTTGGCCTCGGACTCGGCTTCCGTGCCGGTCTGTTCAACATCGGCGGCCAGGGTCAGCTCATCCTCGGAGCTATCGCGGCGACCTACCTCGGCTTCTCGCTCGACCTGCCCTACTTCGTCCACATGCTCGTCGCCCTCGTTGGCGCCGTTATCGCTGCCGGACTGTGGGGCGGCTTCGCCGGTTTCCTCAAGGCAACGACCGGGGCAAACGAGGTCATCGTGACGATCATGCTTAACTCGATCGCAGGATTCCTCCTCCTCTACGTGCTGAAACAGAGCGTCTTCCAGGGCCCGAACAACAATCAGCCCAAATCCCAGCCGGTCGCAGACGAAGCCCGCCTGCCAGATATTCTTCCTGGCGACGAGTTCAGCCTTCACGCCGGATTCATCCTGGCGATCCTCGCGACCGTTTTCGTCTGGTGGCTGCTTGAGAGGTCGAAGTTCGGCTTCGAGTTACGCGCCGTCGGCGCGAACGCCCACGCGTCAGAAACGGCTGGCATGTCGACTAAGAAGGTCATCACACTGACGATGTTTGTTTCTGCGTCCCTCGCGGGACTGGCGGGCGCTAACCAGATTCTCGGGACGCTCGGCAGCCTGACGCAGGGCGCTGCAGGCTCTATTGGTTTTGACGCGATCACCGTGGCCCTTCTCGGCCGCAACAAGCCCGTCGGCATCTTCGGTGCGGGCCTCCTCTTCGGCGCATTCCAAGCAGGATCGCCCCGCATGCAGGGGGCGGGAGTCCCGGTCGATATGATCCTCATTCTGCAGTCCGTCATTGTTCTTCTCATTGCGGCCCCGCCGCTTATCCGTTGGCTGTTCCGCTTCCCGACGCCTGACGGGCTCGGCTACCGGGAGTACATCACTCTTCACCAGGAGGCAAAGTGACCACCGTTGTCGATCAGCCGCAGGCTGTCCCCGCAAAGGACGATGTTCTCGCCCCAATCTCCTGGAAGCTCCCGATCATCTATGCGTTCGGCACGCTGCTCGGAGTGTATTTCGCCCTCAAGGCGGATGGCATCACTCAGTTCGTGTGGAAGGACATCCGGCCGAGCGGAGGAGCCGACCTGCTTCTCCACGCCGCCCCCGCCATCTGGGTGCTCGTCGCCGTCATGGCGGCCGCCACTGCATACTCTGTTGTCCGTGCGGTCAGGCGCGAGACCCAGCCTCTCTGGCTCGGGCTTCTCGTTCTCATGCCACTCATTCTCGCTTTCCTCACGTTCTCCGGAGCGGGTTCGCCCAGGTACGTGACGATCGCTTTCCTGTTCTCTGCGACGCTCGTCGCGGCAGCACCGCTCGTCTACGGCTCGATGGCCGGCGTCGTGTGTGAGCGTGTCGGAGTCGTTAATATCGCGATCGAGGGACAGCTACTCGTCGGAGCCTTCACCGGCATCGTCGTGGCCTCGGCGTTTGGAAGTCCGTGGCTTGGCCTCATCGCAGCGCCGATCGCAGGTGCTCTCGTCGGCCTGTTGCTCGCCTTCTTCTCTGTGAAGTATGCGGTCGACCAGATCATCGTCGGCGTTGTCCTCAACGTGCTTGTGCTCGGCATTACCTCCTTCCTCCTCGGAACGATCGTCAAGGACAACCCGTCCTGGAACTCGATCGCGTACTCCCTGCCCGTGTGGGAGGTTCCGCTCCTGTCACAGATTCCGTTCATCGGCCCGGTGTTCTTCCGACACACAATCGTCATGTACCTGCTGTACGCCCTCATCATCGTCCTCACAATCATGCTGTTCCGCTCCCGTTGGGGTCTGCGCATGAGGTCCGTCGGTGAGCACCCGAAGGCTGCAGACACGGTCGGTATCAACGTCAACCGGACACGGTTCCTCAACACCATGCTCGGTTCGTCTCTCGCAGGCCTCGGCGGCGCTGCCTTTACGATCGGAGCGAACGCCGTCTTCACGGAGAACATTTCTGCAGGCAATGGCTACATCGCCCTTGCGGCAATGATCCTCGGCAAGTGGCATCCCGTCGGCGCGATGGGGGCGGCCCTCATGTTCGGCTTCGCCTCCGCAATCGTCGACTTCCTGCCGCTCGTGGCGACGAGTCCGATCGACCCGAGCCTGCTCGCTATGATCCCCTACATCGTTACGATCCTCGCCGTCGCCGGGTTCGTCGGTAAGAGCCGCCCGCCCGCCGCTGAGAACATCCCCTACATCAAATGATGATCGACTGGAACGAGCTGCGTAACGCAGCAGTAGAAGCAATGACAATGGCCTATGCGCCCTACTCCGGTTATCCGGTGGGTGCTGCGGGGCTCTCGGAGGACGGTCGGATCTTTACCGGCTGCAACGTCGAGAACGCCGCGTACGGCGTCGCCCTGTGTGCGGAATGCGGAATGATTTCCGACCTCGTGAGAAGTGGCGGCGGCAGGCTGGTGGCGTTCACATGCGTCAACGGCAACGGAGACTTCACGGTCCCGTGCGGTCGGTGCCGTCAGCTCCTGTGGGAGCACGGGGGCCCGGACATGGAAATTGAGATGCCCGCCGGCATCATGCGGATGTCCGATGTCCTGCCGTACGGTTTCGGACCCGATGACTTGGACATGGTTGAGAGGAAAAACAATGGTTGAGCGTTTTGACGCCGTCGACATTATCCGGACGAAGAGGGATCGGGGGGTTCTCTCGGACGATGAGATCCGCTGGGTTGTCGATGCCTACACGCGCGGCGTTGTAGCCGAGGAGCAGATGTCCGCCCTCGCCATGGCGATATTCCTCAACGGCATGACCGATGAGGAGATTTCGACCTGGACGACCGCCATGATCGACTCCGGTGAGACAATGGACTTCTCTTCACTGTCAAAGCCGACGTCCGATAAGCATTCAACAGGCGGGGTGGGCGACAAGCTAACACTGCCTCTGGCTCCGCTCGTCGCGTCCTACGGCGTGGCAGTACCTCAGCTGTCCGGCAGGGGGCTTGGTCACACCGGCGGAACTCTCGATAAGCTCGAGGCCATCCCGGGGTGGCGGGCCCACTTGTCGAATGACGAGATCATGGAGCAGTTGGAGAGCATTGGCGCCGTCATCTGCGCCGCCGGCACCGGACTCGCCCCAGCGGACAAGAAGCTCTATGCGTTGCGCGATATCACCTCGACTGTCGAGGCGATTCCCCTCATCGCATCCTCCATCATGTCGAAGAAGATTGCTGAGGGAACAGACTCCCTAGTGCTCGACGTTAAGGTGGGATCCGGCGCCTTCATGAAGGATCTCGAGCAGGCCCGGCAGCTCGCCCACACGATGGTTCGAATCGGCAAGAGTGCCGGCACAGCAACCGTCGCGTTGCTGACCGACATGTCCGTGCCACTCGGCAGGAAGATCGGCAATGCTCTCGAGGTTGAAGAGTCCGTCGAGGTGCTCGCCGGTGGCGGCCCCGATGATGTTGTTGAGCTGACCGTTGCGCTCGCCAAGGAGATGCTTGTCCTTGCCGGGGTCGATGAGGACCCGGCAGACAACCTCGCCAATGGCAAGGCAATGGACGTGTGGCGCGACATAATTCGTGCTCAGGGCGGCGATCCCGACGCGCCACTACCGGTCTCCAACCACACGGAGACTGTCGTCGCAGACAGCGACGGAGTCGTCTCAGCGCTCGATGCCTACAAGGTCGGCGTTGCGTCCTGGCGGCTTGGCGCGGGCAGGGCGCGCAGGGAGGACCCGGTCCAGGCCGGTGCCGGGATCACGATCCACGCCCACCTCGGTGAGCGCGTGAAGGCTGGTGAGCCGATCCTCACGCTGCACACGGACGACGAAGAGCGTTTCGAGAGGGCCCGCGAGGCACTCGACGGTGGGATCTCGGTCAGCAACGTCGCTTCCACCCGGACCTCCGTCATCTTGGACCGTATCGGCTGACCGTGTCCTTTTTGCACCTCGGCCGGATCGTCGCTGCGTTCCAGCGGCCGGTGAGGAGCCGCAATCTCGCATGGGCAGAGCCATTTCTCATCGGCCCTGTCCCCGTTACTCTCGGGGGCAGGGCTGTCACCCAAGTGGACGGCACAACGTGCGGTGCGACGGTCCTCCTCATGCTCCGAGCGTCAGGCGACCCTCAACTCGCCGCCGAGCTTGACGAGCATCCCCATAGCATCGCGGCCAAACAGCTGGCGATCTTTGACCACATTCGGAGCCACGCAGTGGGCCCACTGAGGTGGCCGCGCAGATTCGGAAGCCCGCCGTGGACGCTGGCACGCGAGGCTGTATTCCCGGGTGTCACCTATCGCTCGGTGGCGGTCAACGACCGATCGCGTGACGGACGTGAGATTTTGTCGGCCGTGTGGAACGCAAACCGGGCTGGCATACCCGTCCCTCTCTATACCGGTGGCAATGTGGGCCAGGGGATTGCCCGTGCAGTTCCGCGGCATGTTGTGCTTGCCGTGCCCCCATCCGTGCCTTCGCATGAACGGAAGCTACGGATCTATGAACCCTCCACGGGGACCCTCGTCGATATCGCTCTCGATGATCTCGTGAACAGGACGGCGCCTCATCCTGCACTGGGCGGGTGGACCCACGTCGTGTGGGCGGTCCTGCCGACCCCGACTGCTCGAATCGCCACGCGCTGAGGGCACGATGCTCGAGCGAGACGGCGACCCGCGTGTGGGCAGATAGCGTCGTGGGGTGCGGAGACTAAAGAGGTCTCCACACCCCACATCGCGGTGGCTCAACTGGCCGAGATACTCGGCTCAGGCAGGCAGCGTCAGCGCAGCCGACATGTCCTTCTGCAGTAGTGCCATCCGGCGGGAGGCCTCTGCACGTGCGGTCTCGACCGAGTCGACGACCGGCTCGATGACCTCGAGATAGCACTTGACCTTCGGTTCGGTGCCGGACGGTCTGACGACAGCTCGATCCCCCTTCTCGTTGAGGAGGACAACCGCATCGGTTGGCGGTAGCTCGGCAGACCCTTCCGTCAGGTCGCTCACCTCCGTGACCGGTAGTCCGGCAAGCACGGTGGGGGAGTTCGCGCGCAGATGAGCCATCGTGGCGGGCATGAGAGCAAGGTCGCTCACACGGATCGTCACCGGCGCAGTGAGATAGACACCGTGAGCACGAGCGAGATGATCAAGCTGATCCTCGATGGTCTGGTCACGTGACTGCAATAGCGCTGTGACATAAGCGAAAAGGAGCCCCGCGGTGAGGCCGTCCTTGTCCTTAACCCCATCAGGGTCAACGCAGAAGCCAATGGCCTCCTCATATCCGTAAATAATTTCGGGGGCTCGAGCGATCCATTTAAAGCCCGTCAGCGTGGTCTCGTGCTTGAGTCCGTGGCTGTGTGCAATCTCCCTGAGAAGGCGAGATGAGACGACGGATGAGGCAAATGTGCCGCCCGTGATCGCGCCGATCTTGGCGATCTGTTCGCCGAGGATTGAGCCGATCTCATCGCCGTTGAGCTGTCGCCATCCCGTGCTTGTCGGTATGGCGACAGAACACCGGTCTGCATCTGGATCGTTGGCAATGACGAGATCAGCACCGACTCTCTTTGCTTCCGCGATCGCAAGATCGAGCGCGCCTGGCTCTTCGGGATTCGGGAAGCTGACCGTCGGGAAGCTCGGGTCGGGCTCAGCCTGCTGAGGAACCTCGTGGACATTGACGAAACCTGCGCCCTCGAGCACCCGGCGCATCGTCTCGCCGCCGACACCGTGCATCGACGTGTGGACGATCTTCAGGTCCGAGGCGTGCTCTGGGGTGACAAGAGACTTCGTCCGCTCGAGGTAAGCATCGACGACGGACTCGTCGATGAGACCCCAGCCGGTCGACGCCAACGGAATCTCATCCGCGGGCGGCGTCGCCGCGATCTTCGCCGCGATCTGCGAATCAAAGGGCGGGACGATCTGGATACCGCGTGCCTCAGGCTCGACGGCGCGGCCTCCGAGATAGACCTTGTACCCGTTGTCCCGCGGCGGGTTATGGGATGCGGTCACCATGACTCCAGCGTCCGCATTGAGATAGCGGACGGCCCATGCGAGAAGCGGCGTGGGCAGGTGGCGGGGAAAGATAAGGGCTCGTGCGCCCGCAGCGGTTGCGACCGCTGCTGTGTCGAGGGCGAAGTCGTGTGAGTTGTAGCGGGCGTCGTAACCGATGACGATGAGGGCATCTCGACCCACTGTGTCCTGGAGGAATTCGACAAGGCCGGCTGCGGCTTTGCGCACAACCGCCCGGTTCATCCGGAACGGACCTCCTGCCATTTCGCCTCGCAGGCCAGCCGTGCCGAACTCGAGCAGTCCGGAGAATCGGTCGTCCAGCTCCGCGCGTGCAACAGGATCGCCATCTTCAGCACGTTGCTTGAGCTCGGTGAGCTCGCTGCGGGTCACAGGGTCAGGATCGTGTGCGATCCACGAATCGATACTTATCATGACTCTTTCATTCCGTTGACAATGTCAGACAGGAGTTTGGCAAGCCTCGCGGAGGCATCGGCGCCCGCCTGGAGAACTTCCGTGTGCGAGAGCGGGGCGGCTGAGAATCCGGCGGCCTGGTTCGTCACGAGGGAAATCCCGAGGACCTCGAGGCCCGCTTCGCGGGCAGCAATTGTCTCGAGCGCGGTCGACATGCCGACAAGGTCAGCGCCGAGCAGCCGAGCCATCTGAACCTCGGCAGGGGTCTCGTAGTGCGGTCCGGGGAACTGGGCATAGACACCCTCGGGGAGATTCGGGTCAATGCTCTTGGCGAGCTCTCTCAGGCGAGGACTGTACGCATCTGTCAGGTCGACGAAATTCGCTCCGCGGATCGGGGAGACAGCCGTGAGATTGAGGTGATCCTTAATGAGAACTGCTGTCCCGGGAGTCCAATCAGTCACCGTCGAACCGCATCCGTTCGTCAGGATCAGGACCGACGCGCCCAGCTTCGCTGCAGTGCGCACGCCGTGAGCAACGGGGTCGACCCCTCTGCCTTCGTAGAGATGGGTGCGCGCGCCGAGGATGAGGGCGTGCCGGCCATCGGCGAGCCGCCGCACCGTGAGGGTGCCGCCGTGGCCCGCCACTCCGGATGTTGAGAAGCCGGGCACGCTATCGGCGGTGAGTTGGACGATCGCGTCGCCGAGGAGGTCCTCAGCGTCGCGCCAGCCCGACCCGAGGACGAGAGCAAGGTCGATTGTGTCCACCTGTGTTTCGCGGCGGATATGGTCCGCTGCCTTCGAGGCAAGCTCATATGGGTCTGAAGTCATGGCACCACGTTACATTCTTGACTCAGGAAATGGTGAGCAAGCAGATCATGCCATTCGGGTGGCGTTCTTTGACACAATTAGCGCGTGATAAACAGCGAACGACAGCAGACAGGACCAACGATCACCGGAGCCCCGAAATCCGGTCTACCGGGGGCATCCCGAGTGAGGGAAGGATCTCGAGTCGTCATCATCGGCGGGGGTCCAGGTGGCTACGAGGCTGCTCTCACCGCGCGCCAGCTGGGGGCTCGGTGCACCCTGGTCGAGGACAAGGGTGTGGGCGGAAGTGCCGTTCTCACGGACGTCGTCCCATCGAAAACCCTCATCGCCTCCGCCGAGTGGCTCCATTCCGTCGAATCTGCCGACCAACTCGGCATCGTCGCGACCGGCGAACCATGGCGGGCCTCCTTCTCTGCGATCAATGCCCGGATCCGAGCGCTCGCGGCACGCCAGTCCGAGGACATCCGCAGACGGCTCGCGAATGTTGGGGTAACCATCCTCGACGGGCGGGCAAAAATCGCGACTGCACTCGGCCGGGACGGGACGCGCATGGTCCGTGCCCATCTCACCGACGGCACTGTCCGTGACCTCGAGGCGGAGGTTGTCCTTATCGCCACCGGGGCGGCACCGCGTGAGCTACCCGATGCGAAGCCGGACGGGGAGCGCATCCTCAACTGGACCCAGATGTACGAGCTCACCGAGCTTCCTCGCCACCTCGTTGTCGTCGGTTCCGGCGTGACGGGCGCTGAATTTGCTGGGGCGTACAACGCGCTTGGCGTACCTGTCACACTCGTGTCCTCTCGCGACAGGGTTCTTCCCAACGAGGACCCGGACGGTGCCGAGGTGATTGAGCGGGTCTTCGCTAGACGTGGCATGACAATTCTGTCGCGCAGTCGCGCGCAGGCAGTTCGACGGTCGACGGACGGCGTTGTCGTCACGTTGGACGACGGACGGCACATTGAGGCCTCCCACTGCCTGCTAGCTGTACTGACCGGACAGGTTGGTTGAGGCAGTGCGATGACACGCGCTGACTTGTGACGTGAAGAGAGGGCCTTCCGCGATTGAGTGGGAGTTGCGAAACCAGCACTCCGAGGAAGGCCCTCCGTATGT
>NZ_JACFAK010000005.1 GCF_014118685.1 Flaviflexus huanghaiensis | reverse complement strand
TCGTCCTGAGCCAGGATCAAACTCTCCGCAAAAAACAGAGAAGCTCAAAACAGCTCCAAAAAAACAAAACAAAAAATCATCAAACAAAAAACGACACACTATTGAGATTCAAAACAAACAACCCACACCCGGTGAAATGCTAGGCATTCCGCCGAAAGGAGCATTCTCAAGCTTACATCTGCCGGGCTTTCCCGTCAACATCTGTGTCCGAGCGAACTCGACCACCAGCTTGGCTTTGGGGCGCATGAGGCCCAGGAACAATTTCCTGATTGGCTTTCCGCATCCCTGCGGCGAAACATAACTCTACGGGCGGGACGCCAATCGGTCAAATTCCCTGCGGGTGAGCCGCACCACGAGTGGACTTTTCAGCGCCATCGCAAGGTTTAGCCGGCTGTCATCCGCTGAGTCGGCCCACCGCGAGCGTCTTTTTGCCCTTGCGGACAAGGACGATGCCTCCGGGCAGGATCTGGCGCTCCTCGATGGTGGCGTCGACGTCGGTGACCTTCACTCCATTGATCGAGAGACCGCCGGCGGTGATTGTCCGCCGAGTGGCCCCCTTACCCTTCTCCAGGCCGAGAGCCTCGACAAGGTCAACGACCGGCATGCCGGCGTGGGCCGAGGCGGAGGGTAGCTCCGCTACCGCATCCTGTAGCGTCGCACCGTCGAGGTTCCCCGGGTCCACGGTGCCAAATAGTGCCGCCGAGGCCTCCTTGACACGAGCCGTTGCCTCCGCCCCGTGAACGAACGTCGTTACTTCGTCGGCAAGCCTGCGCTGCCCGAGTCGAAGATGTGGCTTCTCCGTCGATTCGGCCGTGATGCTCGCGATCTCCTCGAGGTCAATGAACGTGAATACCTTAAGGAGCCGCTCGACATCGTCGTCGGCCGTGTTCAACCAGAACTGGTAGAAGGCATAAGGGCTGAGCATGTTGGGGTCGAGCCAAATTGCGCCACCCTCAGTCTTGCCGAACTTCGTGCCGTCTGCCTTCGTGATGATGGGCGTGGTCAGGACGTGAACCGACATGCCCTCGGCCTTGTGAACGAGATCGACTCCGCCGACGAGGTTGCCCCACTGGTCATTGCCTCCGGTCTGGAGGATGCACCCATAGCGCCGATACAGCTCGAGGAAGTCATTGGCCTGGAGAATCTGGTAGGAGAACTCTGTGTACGAGATTCCCTCCTCTGACTCGAGCCGGCGTGCGACAGTGTCCTTCGCGAGCATCGTCCCGAGCCGGAAGTGTTTGCCGAGCTCCCGCAGGAAGTCGATCGCGGACAGCTGCGACGTCCAGTCGTAATTGTTGACGATCGTTGCGGCGTTGTTGCCCTCGAAGTGGAGGAATCCGGACAGTTGGGATGCGAGTCTGCCCGCCCATTCTTCGACCTGTTCAGCCGGATTAAGGGTCCGCTCTCCGGAGGCACGTGGATCGCCGATGAGGCCGGTGGCTCCGCCGACGAGAACGAGTGGCCTGTGGCCCGCATTCTGCAGGTGCCGCATGAGGATGACCGCGACGAGGTGTCCGTGGTGGAGGGATGGCCCGGTCGGGTCGAAGCCGCAATAGTACGTGATCGGTCCCTCATCAAGCGCCGCCCGAAGTTGAGCCAGATCAGTATGCTGAGCGATCAGGCCTCGCTGCTGAAGCTCGTCAAGAATGTGGGACACGTACTTCTCCTCATATCGAAAAATTCCATCACAGTATGGCACGCGGGCTCATGATGATCCCGCAGCCAAAAATCCAGTCTCAGGAAACAGAATATTCCACAGCGCCTCTGCTGCTTCATCCGGCACCCTCGTGCCCGATTGCCGCGGAGTCCACACGACACCGGGCGCCGCCTGGCGGAGCTCGTCAAGGGTGACCGGGTCATCGAGGTCGAAGACTGATGTCATCGCGATATCGACATAGCCCGCTTCGAACGACCGCGCTTCCGGATTCCAGTGCGGCCCGACTGTTATCTCAGAGGTGATAACGCAGGTCCCGACGAGACCGCGCGGCTCACGACCGACTCGCACAATGACACCCCTGTCCCCCGGGGACATGCCGTGCCGGCGCGTACCCGTATTCCAGCGGGACACGGGCGAAGCGCCCTTCTCGATGAGGGGCGCCCATCTTTCCCAGTCCGGATACGGATCGTAGACAAGCTCAGGATTAACGAGGAACAGGAAGGTTGCTGTCACGGACGGCCCCGCCTGTAGGCACTCACATAGCGACTTCCGGGAATCCAGAACCGCCACGGATAAGCGTCGGTGCCACCGGCACCCGACACCCCAACCCGCGGGCCGGAGGTCCATGTCATGGGCTCCGGTGAGGGGTCGAGTTTGATGCGATCGCCGACGCGGGCACCGTCATAGGAACCGTCAATTCCGAGTGTCTGCGCCAGTCTCGCGGGACCCCGCGCGAGATCTCGGTCAGTTCTGGCAGCCGGTCGCCGGCTACGGGCGAGCTCGTGTCCGCCGACGACCTCTCCCGCCCGAAGGAGAACTCCTCCGGCTTGGCCCTCGGGCCAACACACGACATTTGCGGACCAGTGCATTCCGTAAATGTAATAGACATAGAGATGCCCGGGAGGACCGAACATTGACGCGTTACGTTTCGTTCTCCCACGAAAGGCATGAGACCCCGGATCGAACTCGCCCCTGTACGCTTCGACTTCAACGATCCGAACCGTCACGTCGGTCGTGATCGTTGCGCCAAGGAGCATGGGGGCGACCTCGCACGGGTCGCGACTCAGGTCGATCACGGCGCGGTGAAGCCCCGAAGACGATCGATTTCGATGGTTGCGCGGCGACGCTGCTCAGCGACTCGGGCAGGAGCCGTGCCCCCGATGCCGTCGCGCGAGGCGACGGAACCCTCCGTGGCGAGAACTGTGCGCACCTGCGGGGTCAGACGATCGTCGATCGCCTTGAAGTCGCTATCGGAAAGCTCGTCGAGCTCGATCCCACGTTCCTCGCACACGCGAACGCAGGCGCCGGAGATCTCGTGCGCATCGCGGAACGCAACACCCTGCTTGACAAGCCATTCCGCGATGTCGGTGGCAAGCGAAAATCCTTGCGGGGCTAGCTCGGCCATGCGCTCATAGTGGAGAGTCATTGTCGAGATCATTCCGGTCATGGCTGGCAGGAGGGCGTCGAGTGTATCGACCTGATCGAATACTGGCTCCTTGTCCTCCTGGAGATCCCGGTTGTACGCGAGCGGCAGTCCCTTGAGGGTGGCAAGCAGTCCGGTATGATCGCCGATCACACGACCGGCCTTTCCGCGGGCGAGTTCCGCAACGTCCGGATTCTTCTTCTGCGGCATGATCGACGAGCCGGTGGAGTAGGAGTCATCGAGGGTGACGAACGAGAACTCCTTCGTATTCCACACAATGATCTCTTCGGCGATGCGGGACATGTCGATCCCGATCATCGCGAAGATGAAGGAGTACTCGGCGACAATGTCGCGGGAGGCTGTTGCGTCGATCGAGTTCTCAGCGACGGAACCGAATCCGAGCTCGTGAGCAATCGCGGTCGCGTCCATTCCGAGCGTGCTACCAGCCAAAGCTCCTGACCCGTAGGGAGAGACGGACGCGCGCGCATCGGCGTCCGCGAGCCGGTCGACGTCGCGCAGAAGCGGCCAGGCATGGGCGAGCAGATGGTGGGCGACGAGGACCGGCTGCGCATGCTGAAGGTGCGTGCGCCCGGGCATGATCGACTCTCCAGCTTTCTCGGCCTGGTCGAGAAGCGCCGCGGCGAGGTCGAGGACACGAGCACCGATCCTTCGGGACTCGTCGCGCAGGTACATGCGGATGAACGTCGCAATCTGGTCGTTACGAGACCTTCCTGCACGCAACTTCCCTCCAAGCTCACCTGCCCTCTCGAGGAGGCCCCGCTCAAGCGCGGTGTGGACGTCTTCGTCAGCCAGCGAGGGTGTAAATGCTCCGCTTCGAACATCGCCTTCGAGCTCGTCTAGCGCGCCGATCATATCCCGCACCTCGACATCCGTGAGCAGACCGGCACGGCCGAGCTCACGAGCATGGGCCCGTGACCCCCTGATGTCATAGAGCGCGAGGCGCCAGTCAAAATGCGTCGACTTGGACAGGTGAGCGAGAGCATCGGCGGGGCCGCCTTCGAAGCGGCCGCCCCACAGCGCCATATTCTTGTCGGTCATTCCTTTATCTTGCCTCAATCGCCGCACGTGGGAGAATCCAGCCCATGCTAGCGGCGCGGTCTGCGCCTATGCTGGCCGCATGGTTTCACGACCCATCCATGACTGTCGCCCGCTACGTCGTCAGACCCCCCAACCGGGTGCGGGCCACAACCCGGCTGGATCGTGACCAACCCGCTACGGGAGCTCGTCGCACCGATTTACCTGCCCTCCCTCATCTACTCCATCGGAAATGGCGCTCTTCAGCCCGTTGTCGTGCTCGCCGCTCTCGACATCGGGTTTTCCGATGCGGGGGCATCTGCGGTGCTCGGTGTCGCCGGCGTGGTCGGCGTGTTGACGGCCCCGCTTCTGGGCCGGGTCATCACACGGCTCGGTGACCGTCTTTCGCTTATCGTTGCGAGCATCCTCGCACTGGCCGCACTCGGGATTGCTCTCAGCGCGATGTTCGTGCCTGGCACCGCATATGCGACGGGTGCGTTCATGATCGGCATCGCCCTTATCGCGGTGTCGCTCAACGTGTGGATGCTGGCACGGCAGACATACATCGCTGATGCTCTGCCCGGAGAATGGCGAGGCCGGGGGCTCGCCACTCTAGGCGGCATGCTACGCCTTGGCGTGCTCGTTGGTCCGCTCGTCTCTACAGCACTCATCGCCTTGTGGGGGCTCGAATCGATCTTCGTCATGAACGCAGTGACAGTTGCGCTCGCCCTGGCTCTCATCGTCCGCTACCTGGCCCCGCTGCCGTCTCGGGAGCCAGTAACACGTGAGACGCCTACTGCACACAGTCCAGACGCCCATCCTGGAGGCGTCACTCGCCCCGACCTTCGAGCAACAGCGATCGCCGGCCTGGGCGTGACAACGCTCATGGTTCTCCGCTCAAACAAGAACGTCATTATCCCCCTGTGGGGCGCGACCCTCGGCTTGGACAACGCGATCATCGCTCTCGCGTTCGCTGTGTCCGCACTCATTGACACCGCCATGTTCTATCCCGGCGGGCGACTATCGGACCGGCGCGGCAGGCTATGGGGGCTCGTGCCGAGCCTCACGGTCATGTCCGCCTCCATCGTCCTCATGGTTCTCTGGGCAGATCCGCTCGGCTTCTTCCTCGGAAGCGCATTGCTCGGACTCGGTAATGGGTTCGGTTCCGGAATTCTCATGACAATCGGTGCGGATCTTTCGCCGTCAACCAAGCGAGCGAACTTCCTCGGAACCTGGCAGGCGATCTCGAATTCCGGCATGGCGGCCGGCCCGTTTGTCGTCTCGGGAATGACGGCCTTCATCGGAATCTCGGCGGCTCTCTGGGCCACGGCAGGTATTGGGATCTTTGGCGCTCTCTGGTTCCGCGCTTTGCTCCCTGCAACGTATCTCCGTCTCGGGCTGGGCCTCAACGGCATGCCGTTACAACAGGAGTTCGAGCGGCCGACAGAAACAGGTTCGCCACGCGACACGTGACCGTTATTCGGGCCATGTCGCTTTCTGCCGCCTGCCGATCCAGTGTGAGGCTGTGGCGGGGCTTACACTTGGACCATGAGTGACTCAACCGATATGAAGCCCCGTTCGCGGGATGTGACGGATGGTCTCGAGCGGACTGCCGCCCGCGGCATGTTACGAGCTGTCGGAATGGGTGACGACGACTGGGACAAGCCGCAAATCGGCATCGCCTCATCGTGGAATGAGATCACCCCCTGCAACATGACCCTGTCGAAGCTCGCGGGTTTCTCGAAGGAGGGCGTCCATCAGGCAGGCGGCTATCCGCTGGAGTTCGGCACGATCTCCGTCTCGGACGGGATCTCGATGGGCCATGAGGGCATGCACTATTCCCTCGTCTCCCGCGAGGTTATCGCCGACTCTGTTGAGACCGTCATGTCAGCCGAACGACTCGACGGCTCCGTGCTCCTTGCGGGCTGTGACAAGTCGATTCCAGGAATGCTCATGGCGGCGGCCCGGCTCGACCTGGCCTCCGTGTTCCTGTACAACGGGTCGATCATGCCCGGCACAGCAAAGCTCGAGGATGGCACCGAGATCGAGGTGACCCTCATTGATGCGTTTGAGGCGGTTGGTGCCTGCCGTGCAGGGACAATGTCGGAGAAGGATGTCGACGCGATCGAACGCGCGGTCTGCCCCGGGGAAGGCGCCTGCGGGGGCATGTACACGGCGAACACCATGGCCTCCGCGGCCGAGGCGATGGGGATGTCACTACCGGGCTCAGCAGCGCCACCTGCGGTTCACCGAAACAGGACTCTCTTTGCCCGCTCATCAGGTAGCGCTGTCGTTGAACTCCTGCGGCGCGGCATCACGGCCCGCGACATCATAACGCGCGAGTCACTACTCAACGCCATCGCAGTCGTCATGGCGTTCGGCGGCTCAACGAATGCTGTCCTTCACCTTATGGCGATCGCCCACGAGGCCGAGGTCGACCTATCCCTCGAGGACTTCAATAAGGTCGCGAACAAGGTTCCCCACCTTGGGAATCTCAAGCCGTTCGGCGAATACGTCATGAACGACGTCTTCAAAGTGGGTGGTGTTCCCGTTGTCATGAAAGCCCTGCTCGACAACGGCCTCATCAACGGTGACTGCCTGACCGTGACGGGGAAGACGGTGGCGGAGAACCTCGCCAACGTTCATCCCCCGGACCCGGATGGCAAGATTTTGCGTGCCATGGACAATCCGATTCACGCCACAGGCGGCCTCGCTATCCTCAAGGGTTCACTCGCCCCGGATGGCGCAGTTGTCAAGACCGCTGGATTCGATGCCGAGATCTTCGACGGAACCGCGCGCGTCTTTGAACGTGAGCAACCTGCGATGGATGCGGTGCTCAACGGTGAGCTTAAGGCCGGGGATGTCATCATCATCAGGTACGAGGGCCCGAAGGGTGGGCCCGGGATGAGGGAGATGCTGGCCATCACTGGGGCGATCAAGGGCGCCGGTATCGGAAAAGACGTCCTCCTCATCACCGACGGTCGGTTTTCCGGCGGGTCGACCGGTCTCTGCATCGGACATGTCGCACCCGAAGCGGTCGATGGCGGGCCAATCGCCCTCGTCGAAGACGGAGACCGGATTAGAGTCGATATTCCGAATCGGACCATCGACCTTGACGTCGACGATGCGACTCTCGATGAACGCCGACAGCGTCTCGTTCATCCCCACAATCCCCGGCTTCACGGCGTGCTCGGCAAGTATGCCAAGCTCGTTCAGTCTGCTGCGGTCGGCGCCGTCTGCTGGTGACAGTTGGGCGCGCCGCTTGAGTGTCTGTGACGTCAGCCCTCGAGCTTGAGGACGTAACGATCGGTCACTCGTTCCTCGCTCGCATACGATGCCGTCACTCTGAGAACCGCGCACTCCTCCGGGACTGTGAAGACGATGCTCTGCTTTGCGCCGTCCATCCCGAACTCGGCATGGAGATCCCCGCCCGTCAGGTCGTACGCGTCGATCTCGAGCGGGAACATGAGAGCTCGGCGGGGGCGGCGAAAGAAGCTGACGGTGACGGTGTCGGGCACCGCGTCGGGGTCGACCCACAGCCGTACTCGGCCCTGGGTGACGGGCACGGACACCGGATCGCACGATGCGTGGGCGACGTGCCGGTGCTCCATGTGGAAACGACGCAGGCGTTGGACGGGCCTGACTTCCGTCATTCCGTCGGGTCCTCTGTCGACGTAAATGACCGGTTCTAGAGACTGCATGTCTACCATCGTGTTCTCCGTCTCGCTCGGCTGTTCTCCACAGGGTTCCTTCCGCCTAGGACTCGGGCCACTGCCAATCGGGGCCGTCCGCGTGCGAGGACGGGCGGTGAAGCATTCCGGACACCATCGTCAGGGTGACAGCATCCTTTTCTGTCGCGCCATCCTCGAGGCGCGGGCTACGCGGATCGAGCCGCCCGTCGTAGATCAGCGTCCAACCATGTTTCACATTCGGCTGCCAGACGATCGTTGCGCTGTGTGACGCAACGAGGGCCTCAAACACTGACTGGCCCACCGCGAATATCTGCGCGTTACCGTTTTCGTCGAACTCAGGGTCGACAGTGAGAACCCGGATGCCATTCCGAGGGTGGTGGGCGATGAGAACACCACTGTCAAAGGTCTGGGACACACTGGCGAACCGTCCTGCTTCCACACGAATGCTCATGGATCCCCTCCGTCACGACCATGCTATCGGCGAAGGCCGGGCCGTGGGCCAGACTTCCGGCCCGCTCCACCATGCGATCTCCACCACAGCGTCTCATAGGCTCGGGTCAGGCGGGTCGCCGCAAGGCACACCAGACGCTCGACAATCGAATGTCACAGCCACACTTACCTCAATGGCCGCACCATTGACAGCAGGTGACGGAGCTGCCAGCGGCAGGCAGAAGGACGGGCCCGCAGCATGTGCCACGGGCCCGTCACTTATTCGGACGATGCGGTCGATGATTTATCGAACGACGCGGTTGACGCCCGGTGTATCCATCCCGTCGCCATTCCAGTCGCCGACAAAGACGGCGTCGCCTGCTCGTCCGTAGACGAGTGTCGTGTCGGCCGCTCCGCCTGCGTGGGCGTTGTTGATGTAGAAGACGTTGCCGCGCGCAAGCGTGATCGTGTCGACTCCATCGCCGTCGAAATCGCCCGCCAGGGCGCGGTCGCCGAGACGTCCGTATGCATACGAGGTGTCGGCGACACCGCCGCGCAGCTTATTCGACACGAAGAATGTCGTTCCGCGGCGGACCGTGATCGTGTCCGTCCCGTCGCCGTTCCAGTCACCCGCGAGCGCCTCGTCAGCGGTCCGACCGTAGTCGAACACGGTGTCCGCGGCGCCGCCGCGTAGCTGGTTTGCGATGTAGTACGTGTTGCCACGTCGCACCGCCAGCGTGTCGCCGTCCGTGCCATCCCAGTTGCCGACGAGGACCGTGTCGCCGACGCGTCCGTAATCAAACTCGTGGGTAGCCCGGCCGGTCGCGAGTGAATTGTTGAGGAAGAACGTTTTACCGCGGCGGACGCCGAGCGTATCCTTCCCATCGCCATCCCAGTCGCCGACGAATACCTCATCGCCAATCCGGCCGTAGGAGAAGCCGTATGTGTGCGTGGTCGACGTCCAGCTGTCCGAGAGATAGAAGACGTTGCCTTTCAATGCCGGTGCGGGGTCGGTGGGTTCTTCGGGTGTCTCGAGAACGGTCGAGGAAGAGACTGTCCAGTTCTCGACAAAGAAGTCCGCGGGGTCGATGGTGCCTGCGTCGATGGCCCAGTCGATCATGAGATCGCGGATCGCCTTCTGCTCGTTGTAGACGATGGGAGCGTCGACAACGTGCGGGTATCCGCTGCCGCCGGACTGCCGGTAGTTGTTGAGAACCAGGACGACTCGATCGTCGGCACCAACGGGTGATCCGTCCGGGTAGGTGAGATTCTCGATGCGCTCGCCGACCGGCTTGGAGATGTTGATGTGGTAGTCGACGCCGGAGAGGATGTCGTAGGCGTAGTCGGGGATGCCACGAGTCTGGCCCGGGTATTGCGCGTTCGTCACCTCGAACCAGTCAGTGATCTCAGCGTCCTCCTCGACCTGCTTGTAGTAGCGTGCGGCGTACTCGAGGTAGTCGCGCACCTGCTCGCCGGTCAGCTCGACCGCCATGAGCGTGTTGTCGTAGATGTAGAGGGCTGCCATGTCGGCCACCGTCACGTCGCCCTCACGGAAGACTGCTGTGCGGGAGAACGGGGCCGCAGCTGAGAGGAGCGGCAGGTCCGCGTAGTCCGTGCCGGCGAGCGCGCGCTCCGCCTCGTCCATCTGAACTCGGGAGATGAAGTCGACGATCGCGGTGTCCTCGTAGACGGAGGTTCCGGCCGACATCGTCTCGGTCGCCTGCGCGACGACCTGCGAGACCCACGCGAGCGTCTTGTCGTGCCAGGGCGCGATGACGTCCTCGATGGCAGGATCCGCTGCGTGTGTAGGGGCGCCTGCGGCTACCGCAGTCGGCTTGACCGTGTCTGACCAGACAACCTCCGGCGCGCCCTCCGGGTCGAGTTGGATCGGGATGTCGACATTCGACAGGAAGCGTGCATGATAGCCGGGCTGTGTGAAAAGCACCTGCTCGCCCTCAGCGTTCTGGAAGTACTCCTGGACCTTGTCCGTGCGGTGGGAGTGCCCGCCGACGATGACGTCCACCCCACTCGTCTCCCTCGCGATCGAGGTGGCGACGTTCTCCTCGAGATCATCGGGATTCCATACGTAGCCCTCTGCGTCGAGACCGGTGTGCGCAAGGACGATGACAACATCGGCGCCTGCCCCCTCGACCTCCGGGACGAACTCCTGGACGGCCAGAACGGGGTCCTGGAAGGTGAGCTTCCCTTGGACGTGGAGCCGGTCCCAGATACGGACGCCGGGGGTCACGACACCGATGATGCCGACCTCGACGTCGTGCCCGCTTGCGGTCGTCTTCGTCACCACCGTCCAGGGCTCGAGGTAAGGCTCGCCGGTGTCCACGTCGAGAACATTCGCGCCCAGTAGCGGCATTTTCAGGTTCGTCTCGTACTGGGCGAGATCCTCGAGTCCGTAGTTGAACTCGTGATTGCCGACAGCGCCCGCATCGTAAGCGAGGTGGTTGAACACAGACGCCATGGGATCGACCGTGTCACCGGCGCGCTCCGAGTGGTAGACGCTCTCGAGGGGGTTGCCCTGGTTGGCGTCGCCGTTGTCGAGCAGAAGAACGGATTCCGCGCCCTTGTCGGCGCGGATCTGGGTAATGGCGGTGGACAGGCGATCCATGCCGCGCGCGTTGGTGGCGTTCGATGCTCCGAACGTCGTTCCGGTGAAGTAATCCCAGTCGAGCGCGGTTCCGTGAAGGTCGGTCGTGGCAAGCAGGGTGAGGCTGTCCTCCGGCGCCTCCACCCTCCGGATTTCGGCGTGGGCTATCGATGGTGTGAGGGCGACAGCGGCAGCGATGCCGGCCACCCCCAGTGTTCTGGATAATCTCATTGGTCAGACTCCTTTGTTGAGACCAAGGGAAACCCCCGTGCATGTGCGGGTGGGCACGGGACTCCAGCGTAAAGTCTCACATCTCCGGCGTCCACCGCTTCGATTGCATACCCGCTGGCAGAAACCTCGGCAGGACCGAATCCGATCAGGGTGTCGAATGCCCTCCGACGCGAAAGGGCGGCGGTCCGAAGACCGCCGCCCCATAGAACACATCAGCTGAGGACTGTCTCGCCCATCGCTTCGCCGTTGCCGAAGGTGACGTCGCGGGCCGCTGCAAGTTTCGCGGGAAGCCCGGTGAGCTCAATGAATCCGCGCGCCGACGACTGGTCAAACGTGTCGCCAGCATCGTACGTCGCGAGGTTGAAATCATACAGTGACGTTTCTGAGCGGCGTCCCGTCACGGTGGCGCGGCCGCCGTGCAGTGTCATCCGGATGTCACCGGACACGTAGCGCTGGGTGTCCTGGATAAACGCATCGAGAGACTGCTTGAGAGGCGAGAACCACTGACCTTCGTACACAAGGTTCGTCCACTGGTCCGACACGGTCCTCTTGAAGCGGGCTTGGTCGCGGTCGAGAGTGATGTCCTCGAGCTGGCGGTGGGCCTCGATGAGTGTCATCGCCCCCGGCGCCTCATAAATCTCACGGGACTTGATGCCAACCATGCGATCTTCGACGATATCGATGCGGCCGATTCCCTGAGCTCCGGCGCGCTGATTCAGTTGCTGGATCGCCTGCAGAGGCGTGACCTGCGCACCGTCAATCGCGACGGGGATGCCCGCCTCGAACGTGATGATGACTTCGTCTGGAAGCGGCGGGTAGGTCGGGTCGTCAGTGTAGGAGTACACATCCTTTGTCGGCGCGTTCCAGATGTCCTCAAGGAAGCCGGTCTCAATGGCCCTGCCCCACACATTCTGGTCGATCGAAAATGGGTTGCTCTTCGTCGTCTCGATCGGCAGGTTGTGCTTGTTCGCGTACTCGATCGCGAAGTCGCGAGTCAGCGCGAGGTCGCGTACAGGAGCGAGACACTGGAGATTCGGACCGAGAGACGTGATGCCAACCTCGAAACGGACCTGGTCGTTGCCCTTGCCCGTACATCCGTGAGCCACGGTCGTCGCGCCGAACTGACGGGCAGCGGTGACGAGATGCTTGACAATGATCGGTCTCGAGATGGCCGACACCAGCGGGTACGCATCCATGTACAGGCCATTCGCGGCAAGCGCTGGCATGCAGTAATCTTCCGCGAACTCGTCGCGAGCATCGGCGATGTAGGCTTCCACAGCTCCGCAGTCGAGCGCGCGCTGGCGGATGACCTCGAGGTCCTCGCCGCCCTGCCCAACGTCCACGGACACGGTCACCACTTCGGCGCCGGTCTGCTCACCAATCCATCCGATCGCGACGGAGGTGTCCAGCCCACCGGAGTAGGCAAGGACAACCCGATCCTTATGTTCGCTCATGCGTTTTTCTCTTTCTCTGGTGACCGCTGTTCGGCCAGATGTAGAAGGTACGTAGCAAGTGATGTCGCCCGATCTCCGGAATCGGTGACGAGGAGGACAGTATCGTCGCCCGCAACGCAGCCGAGGACGCCCTCGAGCACGGCACGGTCGACTGAGGATGCGAGGATCTGCGCAGCACCCGGTGGTGTCCGCAGCACGACCTGGTTGAACGCGACCCTCGCGGTGAGGAGGAAGTCCCGGCAATACCGCTCGAGATAGTCGCGGGCGGCCACGGTCGCGTCTGGCACTTCATCGGGATTGGGCAGAACGTAGGCCTGCCGGCCACTGCTGAAGCGGACCTTCGTCGCCCTGAGATCGTCAAGGTCGCGTGACAGCGTCGCCTGGGTGACGACGATGCCGCGCTCAGCGAGCTCAACCCGAAGCGCTTCCTGTGAGGCGATGTGGGCGGTATTGATTATCTCCGCGATCACTGCGTGACGGGCGGCCCGAGTGGTCGGCGTCGTCTTCACGTCATCCCCTCAGGTCACGCAGAGTATCGATGAAGGGCTCGAGATCTGCCTGGGTGATGATGAGCGGTGGGGCCAGCCGTAGCGTGTCGTCGCCCGTTGCGTTGACGATGAAGCCGCGCTCCCTCATTTCGCCAACCAGTCGCGGTGCGTCGTTGACGGTGACGCCAAGGAGCAGGCCTGCGCCCCGGACGGGGAAACCCGCTACTTCGAGGGCTGATGTCAGCCATGCGCCGGTCTGTTGGACGTGATCGAGGAGGCCCTCGACCCTGCCGATGACAGCAAGCGACGCCGCGGCGACAATCGGATTGCCACCGAACGTGCTGCCGTGGCTTCCCGGCGTGAATAGGCCGGCAGCCGGGCCGGTTGCGATGATCGCGCCGACCGGCATGCCTCCCCCAAGCCCCTTCGCGAGCGTGACAACGTCGGCCTGGATGTGCTCCGTGTGCGCGAACCAGCGACCCGTCCGACCCATACCAGTTTGGATTTCGTCAGCGACAAGGAGGGCACCGATGCGGTCCGCGGTCTGCCGAGCGGCGATGAGAAACTCGGGGCTGAGGGGGACAACACCGCGCTCGCCCTGAATCGGCTCAATGAAGATCGCGGCGACATCGTCTCCAAGCGTTTCGAGAGCCTCAACATCGGTACTGATGAACGCGCACCCCGGAATCTGGCCGAAAGGCTCGCGGATCGCTGGCTTGTGGGTGATCGACAGGGAGCCGAGGGTCCGGCCGTGGAATCCGCCCTCCAGGGCGATGATCCGCCCTCCCGGCTTGTGGAGCATGGCGAGCTTCATCGCACCCTCGTTCGCCTCCGCGCCGGAGTTCGCAAGGAATACCTTGCCTGCCCGGCCGCCCTCGGTGATGAGAAGCTCGACAAGCTTCGTGGCGAGGTTGATCTGAGGCTCCGTCGTGAAGAAGTTCGACACGTGGGCGAGTTTGGCAGCCTGGTCCGCGATCGCTTTCATCATCGCCGGGTCGGCGTAGCCAAGCGCATTGACTGCGATACCAGCGAGGAGGTCGAGATGCTTCTTCCCATCCGTATCCCATACGTATGCGCCCTTGCCGTGATCTAGGACGAGCGACGGCGTACCGAAAGCATTCTGGTACACCTGCTGGTAGGTCTCAATCATTCGTTCCCCTTCGTGACGAGGGTGCCGACACCGGCATCCGTGAAGATCTCAAGAAGCATGGAATGGGCCATGCGGCCATCGATAATATGGGCGGCGCCAACTCCCGCATCGATGGCGTAAAGTGCGGCCTCCATTTTCGGCTTCATTCCCGCATCGAGCGATGGAAGGAGCTCACGAACCTGAGCATCCGTCACCGTTGCGGCGAGGGAGTCCTTGTTCGGCCAGTCAAGGTACAGTCCTTCGACATCGGTCAACATGAGAAGCTTCCGAGCGCCGAGTGCTCCGGCGATCGCAGCCGCGGCGGTGTCCGCGTTGACGTTAAGGATCCCGTCGCCTTCAACGTCAACTGCGATCGTCGACACGACGGGGATGCGGTCAGCATCGAGGAGTTCGAGGATGCCGGCCGGGTTGACGTGGTGGACGTCGCCAACCTGGCCGAGATCAACCTCCGCACCGTCTATAAGGGCAGTGCGCTTTACCGCGGTGAGAAGTCCCGCGTCTTCACCGGACATGCCGACCGCATAGGGCGCATCCCTGTTAATGAGGGAGACGAGCTCGCGCTGCACCTGACCTGTGAGAACCATCCGGACGATATCCATCGCCTCTGGAGTCGTGACCCGCAGTCCACCTCGGAACTCCGACTCGATGCTCAATCTGCCGAGCATCGCGTTGATCTGCGGGCCGCCACCGTGGACGATGACGGGGCGCAGCCCGACGTGATGGAAGAACATGACGTCGTGGACGAACGCCTGCTTAAGCTCGTCATTGACCATGGCGTTGCCGCCATATTTGATGACCATGGTTTGGCCGGAGAACTCCCTAATCCAGGGCAACGCCTGAACGAGAACCTCTGCCTTTTCCTGTGCCGCCTGTAGCCTGTCGAGAATGCTCATGTCGTGTACGCCGAATTCTCCGTGACGTAGTCATACGTCAGGTCGTTGGTCCAAATCTGTGCCGACTCCGCCCCGGAGCCGAGCTGAAGCTCGATGGTGACGTCCCGGTTGGCCGCCATATCGACCTCGTCGCGCCTGCCGGTGTCGATACCGTTTTCTGCAACAATCACACCGTTGATGATGACGGCAAGATCCGCCGGGTCGAACGGCGCGACCGTTTCCGGCACCGTTCCAGCCGCGGAGATGATCCTGCCCCAGTTCGGGTCATTGCCGAAGATCGCACACTTAAAAAGGTTCGACTGGGCGATGGCGCGGGCAACCGCCAGGGCACCAGCCTCCGTCGCTGACTTCGTCACGCGTAGGTTGATAACGTGACTCGCACCTTCGCCGTCCGCCACGATTTGTCGGGCGAGGTCATCACACACAGACGTCAGGCCCTGCTGGAATTGCGCCGGGTCAGGTGAGATTCCGCTTGCGCCACTGGAGAGGAGGAGGACCGTGTCGTTTGTCGACATGCACCCGTCAACGTCGATTCGATTGAATGTGAGATCGACTGCCGCCGAGAGCGCATCCTGTGCGAAGGCCGGGTCGATGACGGCGTCGGTCGTGATGACGCACAGCATCGTCGCCATGCCAGGCGCAATCATGCCAGCACCCTTTGCCATGCCACCGATCCGAAAATCTGCAGTGAATTGCGATTCCTTCTGCGACGTATCAGTCGTCATGATCGCCTCTGCAGCGGCAGGACCGCCGTCCGAACTGAGGGCGGGAACTGCCTTCTCCACACCCGACATGAGGGGGGCGGCTGACAGCGCCGTGCCAATGACTCCTGTCGAGCAAACTGCCACATCGCGGATTGGGATGCCGAGGCTGTCGGCGACTGTCTGCGCTGTCGCTTCCGTCACGGCCATGCCACCCGGAGTCGCAACGTTCGCGTTGCCGGAATTGAGGACAACGGCCTGAATGATGCCGTCCGCTATCGCGCTCTTTGTCCACGTCACCGGCCACGCAACGATTCGGTTTGTTGTAAATACCCCAGCTGCGGTGTGTTCTGGTCCGTCATTGACGACGAGAGCAAGGTCGGGCTTGCCGGATTCCTTCAAACCGGCTGTGACACCAGCCGCCCGGAATCCGAGGGGATGCGTAATCATGGAGCGACTCCGATGCTCGATAGGCCGGTCTCCTCGGGAATGCCGAGGGAGAGATTTAAGGCTTGGATGGCGGCGCCCGCCGTGCCCTTCACGAGGTTGTCGAGCGTGCAGACCGCCGTGAGGCGCTGCCCGTCACGGTCAAGGACAGCGTGCACGAGGGCGCTATTGGAGCCCGTCGTGACGGCGGTGTTCGGAGGAGTCGCGGACCAGCGGACGAACGGCTCACCGTCGTATGCGGAGCGGTAGGCGTCTGTGACGTCGCTCGGGGTCGTCCCGGGCGCGACGGGCATCGACACCGTCGCAATGATGCCGCGGACGACCGGCGCGAGGACCGGGGTGAACGACAGGCCGCTCAGGGTTCCGCCCGCCAGTCGGAGATTCTGGGTGATCTCGGGAATGTGGCGATGGGTGCCGCCAACCGCGTACGGGTTGAGATTTCCGATGCCCTCGGATGCAAGCAGGTGTGTCTTTAGCGCCTTACCCGCCCCGGAATAGCCGACTGCCAACACGGCGACGATGTCCTCTCCGGTGGCAATACCGGCCCTTATCGCTGGCTGTGCAGCGAACGTTACCGCCGACGCGTTGCAACCCGGTGCGGCGATGACCTTCGCATCGGCAAGAATTTCTCGCTGGGTTTGACCGGTACGAAGCAGCTCCGGCATGGCATAGGCCCACGGTTCGGACCAGCCCTCGCCATAAAATGCCTCCCAGTCGCCCCTATTCTCCAGGCGATGGTCAGCCCCGAGGTCGACCATGCGCACGTCGGGGTTGATTGCGAGGATCTCTGCGGTGAGCTGACCTGACGCGCCATGTGGCAGACCAAGGACGACAACATCCGAATCGGCAAGCAGTTCGGGCTCGAGTCCGACGAGTTCACGGCTGGCAAGCGGCGCCAGGTGCGGTTGATGGGAACCAAGCGGTCCCCTCGACGAATGGGCGGCCAGCGCCCCGATCTCGAGCTCCGGGTGGGCAAGGAGAAGCCGGAGAGCCTCTCCCCCCGCGTATCCGCTGGCTCCTGCTACAGCTACTGTGACCATGCGAATAACTATACGCCCGCGTGTATCGAAACTGGAAGCTTTGTTCTGTTAGCCCGGTTACACCCTATCGGCCTTCCTCAGCGGGGACCGAGGGTTGCCACAATGTGGGACCTCGTGTCGCTCAACGCACGGGGTGACCGGAGATGACGGAGATACGGTTGAAGGCGTTGATAGCAGTCGCCACCCAAGCGGCGGCCGACAGCTGTTCCGGGGTGAGGACGGACGCCGCCTCGTCGTAGCGTTGACCGGCGTCACGAGGCTGGGGCAGGTCGGTGACGAGTTCGGCAATCTCAAGGACGGCGCGCTCCTCCGGCGTGAAGATTTCGGTATCGCGCCAGGACGGGATGACAGCAATCTTGACCGAGTCGAGACCGGCTCGAACCAACTGCGGAACATGAATCTTGAGGCAGGCGGGGCACGTGTTCATCTGGGAGCAACGGACGTTGATGAGCTCGACCAAGTCTCGGCCCAGGCCGGCCTCCTCGGCGGCCTTCGTCGTCGCCTTGGCGAAGCTGAGCGCGGACCGGTAGACAGCCGAATGCTCCTTGTCGATGTAGAGGCGGCGCGTTGATTCCATGGTTCTCTCCCCCGTACGAGCTTTTCCACCTAGTCTAGGTCCAAGGAGGCGAACGATGTTTGCGATACAGGCGAAGGCAGCAGGTGGCCCCGAGGCTCTCGAGTGGGTGGAGGTCCCTGATCCCGTTCCAGGCCCAGGTGAGCTCCTCATCGATGTCGACTACGCGGGACTCAACTTCATCGACACGTACGAACGTAGCGGAGTATATGACGTCGATTATCCGTTCATTCCCGGCCGAGAGGGCTCGGGTCGAGTCATCGGCCGGGGCGATGGCGTCGAAGGCTGGTGGGATGGGACGCGGGTAGCGTGGGGCAACGGCGCTGCCTCGTACGCACAGAAGGTCGTCATTCCCGCGTCGGCCGCCATGTACGTTCCTGACGACGTCGATATGGATATCGCGGCTGCACTGCCACTTCAAGGAATGACCGCGCACTATCTCATTCGTTCTGTCTTCCCGGTCGGCTCGGGGACGAAGATTCTCCTCACGGGCGCGGCTGGCGGCGTCGGACGGCTCGCTGCCCAACTCGCGACACATCGCGGAGCGACGACGGTCGGCACGGTTGGCTCGGCTGACAAACTCGCCTTCTCGCTGGCAACACACACGATCGTCGCCGACGACTGGGCCAGCGTTCCGGAGCAGGTCGAGAAACTCGTCGGCAAGGTCGACGTTGTCTACGACGGGATTGGCAAGGACTCCTTCGACCATACGATCACCTGCCTGCGCCCGCGCGGACTCATGTGTCTCTTCGGCGGAGCATCGGGCCAGGTCCCGCCCTTCGATCTGCAGCGTCTCAATAAGCTCGGCAGCCTCTTCGTCACCCGCCCTACGCTCGCCGACCACCTCGGTGCTGAGCAGGAGTGGCGCTGGGGCGAACTCATGGGACATGTGTCGACCGGACGCCTCGATGTCCTTATCGGCAAAATCCTGCCCCTATCGGAGGCGGCTACCGGCCATGCTCACATTGAGTCCGCAACCTCCGTCGGTAAGACTCTGTTCAAAGTGGACTAGGCGGTCCCCTGTCGGGCAACGTCACCGAGCATCGTGCGTGCAGTTCGCGTTCCTGACGGTGCGGGGCGGTGCCGTTACTATGGTGGTCGTGGATAAACCCCCGAATTCGGAATCTGACAGTTCTACCGCCAGGCCCAGCTTCATCCTGCCGAGCGCGGAGGTCGTGTCATGAGCGACCTCCTGCTCGACATCGCGATGGTGTTCATCTTCGTCATCATCGGCGGCATCTTCGCCGCATCGGAAATGGCTCTGGTCTCGCTTCGAGAGAGTCAGCTACGGCGCATGGAGCGCGAATCGAAGGCTGGCGCTAAGGTCGCCGAACTAGCGCGAGACTCCGGCACGTTTCTGTCGGCTGTCCAGATCGGCGTGACATTCGCTGGTTTCTTCTCGTCAGCCTTCGGCGCATCAACGCTCGCGCCCCAGCTCGTCCCCGTCCTGGAGGATCTTGGCGTCGCAACCGGCGCGGCGTCGGGAATCGCTCTCGTCGTTCTCACCATCCTTATCTCCTACCTCTCGCTCGTGCTCGGAGAGCTTGTCCCGAAGCGAATCGCCCTGTCGCGGAACGAAAGAACCTCGAAAGTTCTCGGCCCACCACTGGCGAAGTTCGCCGTGCTTCTCAAGCCGGTCATCTGGATCATCGACTCGTCCTCTCGAGCGGTCCTGCGCCTCGCGGGTATCAACCCTGACGAGGACGGCTCGGCGATGAGCGATGAAGAGGTGCGCGATATCGTCGTCAGCCACGAGGGGTTCGACCCGTCCGAACGGGACATGGTTGAGGACATCTTCCAGGCATCCAACACACTCCTGCGCGAGGTCATGAAGCACCGGCGCGACGTCGTCGCGATCCGGGACGATGCGACCGTCGGAGAGGCCCTGGCCGTCGTCCGTGACCATCCATATTCCCGCTACCCCGTCTACCACGAGGAGATCGACGACGTCGCGGGCTTTGTTCACATCCGCGACCTGTATGAAGCGCGGCATGCAACATCGGAGGACGATCCGATCGAGCCGCTCATTCGCGAAATCCTCATGGTCCCGGGCACGTCGACAATCATGCCCGTCATGAACCACATGAGGTCATCCGGTCATCACATCGGCGTTGTTGTCGACGAATACGGCGGCACCGACGGTCTCGTCACTCTTGAAGACATCATCGAAGAGCTTGTTGGTGAGATCTGGGATGAGTACGACTACGAGCAGTATCGCGAGGAGATGAAGCTACACGAGTCGAAGATGTTCGATGGGCAGACGTCGCTCGAGGACTTCGCGGATCGTTCCGGCATTGCCCTGCCCGACGGTCCCTACGAGACCATCGCAGGTTGGATGCTGTCGCACATGGGAAGACTGGCACGCGAGGGAGACATCGTCCCCATCAACCCCGAATTCACTACGGACGACGAGGACGACGGCCTTCATGTCCGCTACGAGCTCGAGGTCGCGGCCGTCGAACACAACCGCATCACCGCCATCCAGCTTCGCAAGACAACGGTGCCCCACGAAGGCGAGGAGGAGGTGGCTCCGTGACGCCGACGTGGACGCCCGCGCTCGAGAATACCCACCTGGTCGCTCCGAGCGTGGCTGCCTCGATCATGGCGTTTGGCGCCCACAACCCCGATATCGCGAGCCGAATCCTCGTCTCCGAGATCGACCCAGCCCACGCCGATACAGAGGTGCTGACCCGCGAATGGGGCACGGCCCTTTTTGACTCGGTCAACTGCGTCCTTGTCGCTGGCCGACGTCACGGTGTCGAGAGGTTAGCGGCCTGCTGCGTGCGCGCAACCACCCGCGCGAATGTTAATCACACGATTAAGCGACGTCTTGACGTCCGCAAATGCTCATTCCTGCACATGGAAGCCGCAGTTGAACGAACCGGCATGGAGTATGGCGCAATCACGCCGCTGGGGCTCGATAGCTCGTGGCCCGTATGGCTCGACCCGCTCGTCCTCGGTGGCCCCGCCATTATCGGATCCGGGCTACGCACGTCGAAAATCAGATTGCCAGGCACTGTCCTCGCGCTGTTTCCCGGTGTCGAGGTCGTCGAGCACCTCGCCATCGAACCAGCACCCAGCGTCCGCCACTGACGGCGGGCGTACCGCTACTGTCAGGCGCCCCAGGGTGTGAGACGCAGCCTGCGCTCCCCCGAGCCAACTCCACGTGCGGCCCGCGCCCGAAGCTCGTCGAGGGTGTCCACGCCTGCACGGATGTGGGTTCCCGCCAGCCCGTCGAGCTCACCGTCGGCTATCGCCGCGATGATACCTGCGACTTCCGATGGGTCAGTCCACTCGCTGCGCCCATCATGCATCCTCATCGACAGCGTCATATCGGTTTGGACGACACCGGGAGCCACTTCAAAAACCTTGAGACCCCTGTCGTGGCCAGCTTCGTGGAACGAGCCGCCAAGCCTCATCAGGGCTGTCTTCGACACCCAGTAGTCAGCGGAGTCGGCGCGGTCCGTGACAGCCGCACCCGAAGACAGGTCGACGATAAACCCGCCCCGGTCGAGCATGGACCGGGCAGCTGCCGAGGAAAGGATGAATGGGGCGAGGACGTTCGTTTTCAGCGTCGCATCGAACTCCTCTGGAGTGATGTCCCACGGTAGGCGTTCTGTGCCTGACACACCCGCATTGTTGACGAGCATGTCGAGATCCGGTAACTCCGAGGCAAGCCGGAGGGCCTCGGAAGGCTGAGACAGATCAGCTGCATGGCGAACGATGTCAGCGCCTGTCGCGCGGCACAGTTCCTCGGTCTCGGCGAGCGCCTCGATGGAGCGTGCATGGACGTGGATTTCCCTGCCCGGCCTCGCGATTGCGTGAGCTATGGCGCGGCCGATGCCACGGGAAGCGCCAGTAACGAGAATCTTCATCGGGGTCCCTGCCTTTCGAGAACGGTAGCGGCAGACGGGAGTGGCTTCTCGGCCTTCATCTCCGCCCTCATGTGTTCGACGACCGCATCGAGCGAGCCGCCATGTCGCTTTGCGACCTCCGTGAACCGCTGATAGGCGGCACCGATCTCGAGGATGTCGGTGATTCCGGCAAGGTCGTCGAGGCAGCCAAGCTTCTCTGCGGTCGGTTCGAGGGCAACGAGCATGTCCTTGACCGTGTCGGAGATATGCTCCTCGTTGCCGTGCCGGTCGACGATGAGTATCGCGTCCATCCCATAGCGGGCTGCACGCCACTTGTTTTCATCAACAAACCAGTCAGGAAGCGTCGGTAGTTCCCGGCCCTCGTCAAGCTCGGCTGCGAAATGGTCAACGAGGCAGTGGATGAGAGCGGCAATCGCCCGCAACTCATGTAGGTTCGTGTTCGCATCGGCAACGCGGGTCTCGATCGTCCCCCAGCCGGGCGAGGGGCGGATGTCCCAGCGGACCTCATTGAAGTTCTCAATAACGCCGGTCTTCTTCAGGTCGGCCGCGTAGCGCTCGAGCTCATGCCATTCATCGAACTGCCGGGGTGTGCCAGCCGTCGGCAACTGCTGGAACACCATCGCCCGGTTCGACGCATACTGCGTATGTTCACCCGCCCAGTATGGCGACGAGGATGACAGTGCCTGGATGTGGAACGCCCGGGTCAGCATCGCTCGGACGATGGGGAGAACTTTGTCGCGTCGGTCAAGACCGACGTGAACATGGGTGCCGAAGAGCAACATTTGCCTGCCCCAATACTGTGTGCGGTTGACGAGCTCCTCGTACCGCGCAGAGTCGGTGACCCGCTGGTACGCGGGATCGGCAAATGGATGGGAGCCCGCTGTCGCGATGTCAATTCGAAGCGGCTCGGTCACCTTCCGCAGCGCATCCGCGCCGCAGATGAGATCATCGATGCAACCATTGACCGACGTGTGGACACCAGAGGTGATCTCGATCGTATTGAGCAACATTTCGGCGTGGATGAAGTCGTTGTCTTTCAGCTGCTCCATGACGAAGCCGGCAGCCTGGCGCAGGTCGTTAGAGTCCTTGTCGATGAGCTGCAATTCCCATTCGATGCCGACGGTGGACTGGGCAGACGTGGCGAAATCCATGGGTCAACTCCGATACAGCTCGATGAAGGTCCGAAGAATACTGTCCTCAGTGTAGGCACTCATGCATTCCGTCAGTACATCCTCGTAGTCGTGCGGGTCGAAATACGTCCCGCCGTACAATCCGATTCGAAAACGCGCCCCCTCGCGGCTAATTTCAGGGTGGAACTGCGTGCCGTACACGTTGGTGCCAAACTTTCCCATCTGAACCGGCGCCGTCTCGGACGTGACAAGAACGCTCATCGACTCGGGTATGCGGCCGACGGCTTCAGCGTGCCCAACATAGCCTCGAAAGGTCGGCCACAGCCCCGCGAGTAGCGGATCGTCACGACCCGCTTCCGTCACCGAGAGGATCGGGGCACTGATCCTCTCCGCATGGTCTCTCGTCAGGCTACCGCCTGCACGTAAAGCGAGGACCTGAAGCCCATAGCACAAGCCGAGAGTGGGAATATCGCGTTCGAGGATCTCGTCGCACAGGTCAGCGAGCTTCTCCTCGGTCGTAACCTGAGCCGGAGTCTTCGCCTCGTCGGCCGTCATGAGATTGTAAGGAGAGCCGGAGATGATGACTCCGCTGAAGTCATCGAGGCGCGGCAGCGGGCCTGACAGGTCGAGCCGACAACTGACAAGGTCATCGGCGTCGATCCGTCCTCGATCGAGAACCTCGTGCCGCTCCATGTCAGCAATTTCTCCCATGGGGCGGCACACGAGGAACAGGAAACTCTTCACTCGCGAAGAGATGCGCCGACCACCTTCCGAGCGCGCTTGACGATTCTTGCGCGGACTGCGGCTGTCTCCTCGGCGGTCAGCGTGTGGTCGGCACGGAACTGCAACGCGAAGGCAAGAGACTTTGTCCCGTCCGGCAACTGTTCGCCCGCATAAACATCGAACAACCAGGTGTCCTCAAGGAGCTCGCCAGCTGCAGAGCGGATGATCGCCTCGACCTCGGCGGCCGTGACAGAGTCAGCGACGACGAGCGCGATGTCCTCTTTGGCCGCAGGATGTGTACGCACGGGTTTGACAGAGATCGGCTCAACGCCGCGAACCGCACTCATCGCGTCCGTATCAACCTCGAACGCGATCGAGCGCGCGGGAATCTCGACTGCTGTACAGACGGCGGGCGCAAGTTCGCCAGCGTAACCGATGATCGTGCCGGCGGCCTCTATTCGCGCACACCTGCCGGGATGGAAGGGGGCACGCGAATCCGCGTGAACAGTGACAGACAGGCCGATGATCCTGCAGATCGAGCGGACGGCTTCGATAGCGTCGCGCCAGTCCCACACGACCGGCTCAAAGCCCGCCCTTGCGCCGAGGGTCCGCGGTACAGCAACCCCGGCAACGTGATGCGGCTGGTTTGGGATCGCTGCGTGAAGCGCGGCGATGACCTCATCGGAGGGCTTCACACCCCCTGGCGGAGCGGCGATAGGGGTGATGCCAGCCGGATGAGTGACAAGCCCAGCTTCGACAACTGCGGTGCCGGCATTCTGCCGTGCCACGTTGAGGGCTGCCGTGCGTAGCAAAGAATCAAGAATCGACGTCCTCATGAGCGGAACATCATCCTGGAGTGGATTGCGAAGGCGAAGGGCGGCTCTGCGCTCATCGTCGTCGGGAATCCCCTGATCGTCGTGGACTGAGGCGCTGACGAACGGATAGGACAGTGCCTCCGTCCACCCCATTTCCGCAAGGGTTCGCATGATGTCTCGCCGACGGCGTTGCACATCTGTCAGGCCCCGACCAGCTGGGGATGCGGGCAGGAGGGTCGCGATCTCGTCGTACCCAATGAGGCGAGCAATCTCCTCGACAAGGTGAGCAGGACCGACCAGGTCAGGGCGCCAGCTCGGGGGGGCGACGTCGAAGCTGTCAGAGACGCGGCATCCGATCTGGCGGAGAATACCGGCGGTTTCCTCACGCGAGGGGGTCAGTCCCGTCAGGCGGGTGACTTCGGCTGGGTCGAAGGCGATGGTCGGAAGAGGAGCGGTGTGATCGACGTCCGTCACGGCATCGGACGCCGCACCCCCGCCGTATTCCACGAGAAGGTCGACCACCCGCTGAGCCGCAACCGGCGCGATTTGAGTGTCCACCCCACGCTCGAAACGCTTCGACGCTTCGGACGGCAGGCGGTGGCGTCGCGCCGTCCGGGCAATGCTCGTCGAATCGAAGTGCGCGGCTTCGATGAGAACGTTGACAGTACTCTCGCTAATCTCGGTCGACGCCCCACCCATCACACCAGCGAGACCGAGAATCCTCTCGGCACCTGTATCGGTGATGAGAAGATCTTCGGGATGAAGTGTGCGCTCAACGTCATCAAGTGTTGTCAGCCGCTCCCCTGCGCGGGCACGGCGAACAACGATTGGAAGTTCCAGCGCGTCGAAGTCGTAGGCATGCAACGGCTGGCCGAGATCGAGCATGACGTAGTTTGTCACGTCGACCGCAAGGGAAATGGGCCGCATGCCCGCCTCGGTGAGACGGTCCCGCATCCATGCCGGACTCTGTGCGGACGGGTCGATGCCGCGGACAACGCGGGTGACGAACCGGTCACAACCCGCAGCGGCGTTAATCGGCGCTTCGTCCAACAGGACGACGTTCGGCTCATCACTGGGCTCGGGGATGGCACTTTCGAGGTTCTCCGGCAGGCCGGGATCGGTGAAGCGGGCGCCAGTCGAATGAGAATACTCGCGAGCCACTCCCCGCATTGAGAAGCAGTAGCCCCGATCAGGGGTCACGTTAATCTCAAGGGTCTCGCGACCAAGCCCGAGGTGGTGCATAACGTCCTCACCGACAGCGGGGAGCGCGGCAATTGCCGCTTCGTCACCGCTACGTGCAAGGACAATGATTCCGTCATGATCGGTCCCGAGACCGAGTTCCGCCATGGAGCAGATCATGCCGTCTGAAATGTGGCCGTACGTCTTGCGAGCAGAGATTGCAAAGCCACCAGGCAGAAGCGCTCCGGGCAACGAGACAACGACGTAGTCTCCCTCATCGAAGTTGTGTGCACCGCAGATGATGCCGCGCGACGGCACGTCGGACGGCTCCTTACCCTCGCCAGGTTCATCATTCAAATCGCCGACATCGACACGGCAATAGTTAATTGTCTTGCCGTTCTTCTGTTCCTCCTTGGAGATGGAGAGAACGCGGCCGACGACAATCGGACCTGTGATGTCACCGCGGTGGATCTCTTCCTCCTCGAGGCCGACCTTGACAAGGTCGGCGGCGAGCTCATCAGCGGTCAGCCCTTCCGGGGTGTCGACGTGGTCGGAGAGCCAATCGATGGGAATGAGAGGCATTGTCAGATGCTCCTTCCGTTGGTCGAGAACTGTGCTGAGAACCGAACGTCGCCCTCAACCATGTCGCGCATGTCGGCGATTCCGTGGCGGAGCATGAGCGCACGTTCAATTCCCATTCCAAACGCGAAGCCCGTATAAACGTCGGGGTCAATGCCGGCTGACGTGAGGACGTTGGGGTTGACCATGCCGCAGCCGCCCCACTCAATCCAACCCGCCCCGCCCTTCTTCTGCGGGAACCAGATGTCGAGCTCGGCACTCGGCTCCGTGAACGGGAAGAACGAGGGCCGTAACCGCGCCTTCGCGTCCGGGCCGAACAGCGCCTTCGCGAAATGGTCGAGCGTGCCCTTGAGATGAGCCATCGTCAGCCCTTTGTCGACGGCAAGACCTTCGATCTGATGGAAGACGGGCGTGTGTGTCGCATCGAGCGCGTCGGTGCGGAACGTCTTACCGGGAACAGCAATGTAGAGAGGGACGCCGCGTGCCAGCAGTTCGTGAGCCTGGACGGGCGAGGTGTGAGTGCGCAACACGAGACCCGGCTGGCGGTCGATCTCGCCATCCTGCTCAATACCATCGACGTAGAACGTGTCCTGCATCTGCCGCGCCGGATGGTCTGGCCCGAAATTCAGCGCATCAAAGTTGAACCACTCGTGTTCGACCTCCGGGCCTTCGGCGATGTCCCATCCCATGGAGATGAAGAAGTCGCTGACGTCCTCGAGCAGAACCGACAGCGGGTGGCGTGCGCCGAGCGGGGTCCTGCGGGTGGGTACAGTCACGTCGACCGTTTCCTCGACAAGCACCCGGCGTGCCGCCTCCTCCTCGAGGCGTGCCGTTGCTTCGGCGAGGGCCTCCTGGAGCGCCCGACGTGCTCCTCCCATGATCTTTCCGGCAACCGGCTTCTCAGCCTTGTCGAGCTGCTTGATCATTTGGTTGGCGGACGTGATGGGAGCATGGTCGCCGCTGTGCGCAAGCCGTGCCGCCTTCAGCTCATCGAAGGTTGTCGACGCCGCAAAAGCGGCACGTGCCGCCTCGACTGCTACCGCTACTCCTGCTTCGTCGCGCGGGTCGAGCCCCGGTGCCTCAGACATGTGTGCCTTTCTCTCAACGTCACTCGACATCCTAACGCGACCCCACCATCGGTTCCGCATCCACCCGTTACCCGGACCTCTCCGTCGGTGTCGACACACATCGACGAGGCCGCACCCATGTCTTATGAGAACGCACGCCGCTGACAAATGCGGGCGCTGAACTGGGTCAAAGCACCAGAATCGCTGGGAAACTGCTGGTAGGAGGCTTTCCTGGGAGCTGAAAAACTATGCTCTCGAGCGCGATCCACAGCACACTAGTCACGTACCGTTCCCAGAACAAAGGAGAATGTCATGAGTGCTGACGATAAGGCCGAGAACCAGTTTGAGGACCTTGGCGGTAAGGCCAAGGAAGGCGCTGGCAAAGTAACCGGAGACGAACAGCTTGAGCGCGAGGGCAAGGGCGACCAGCTTAGCGCGAAGGCAAAGAAGGTCGGAGAATCGGCCAAGGACTTTGCACAGGAGGCCAAGGACAAGGCAAAGGACATGTTCAACAAGTAGTACCGCATGTCGTCGGAGGGCGGGGGCCACATCGGCCTCCGCCCTCTCTGCGTCCATGAGCCAATGGGCAGTACCGAGCGATACCTCGGACGCGCCCCTCGACGAGAGAGTCTCGCGTGCGGTTCACTGGTCGGAAGGCGGTTCCTCTCCCGGTGCTACAGTCACCTGTGTGAGCGTTCCCCATCGCTGAAAGGACGCAGCCATGTCAGGACATGAGTATCGCCCGGTCGACTCGCCCGTTCACGTGCGGCCTGTGTTTCGCTTCTTTTTCATCGTCATCGCCGTTGCCCTCGTGGGCGTAGCGCTCTCGGCTCCGGCCGTCACCATCGCCGCGAGTCTCACACTCGCCACAGTCATCCCCGCGCTCGGCTACGCGATGATCGCCTGAGATCGTCAGTGCGCGCACGTCTCCTCCCGTTGGAACGCGGAGGTTCTTCTCCTGGCAGGGGCCTGCAAGGCGATGACCTGCGTGGGACGAACGTTCCCGGCTAGCCTTCAATCATGATCATCACACAGGCTTCATGGTCCGAAGCGAACAATCTCCCCGGCGTCGCTTTCTCCGTTCTCAACTCGGGTCAGTTCGTGGCCAACCACGTGTTCGTCGACGTCGTGAAGCTGAAGAAGGGGTCCTCGCTTCCACTTTCTCTCCGAGGCCGGCACCGCCGACTGTATGTCGTGTCCGGTCACGGCAGGGTCACGGGAGCTGATGGCGTCGAGCATCCTATCGGGCCAGACATCCTCGTCGAATGGGACCGCGATGAAACCCAGTCGGCGGTAGCGGACAGCGGCATCGTTGCCGTCATGGTCGAAGAACACAGCTGATTCCGCGCACGCTACTGCAGGTCGACAAGGTTATCTCGTGGTAGACCTCCGGATTCCTACCTTTTCCGCGAGTCACTCGTCGCGGCGGAATGACATCGTTGCGCCGTGTGCTCCTGCATCGGGCCAACGCGTCGTGATGACCTTCGCCCGCGTGTAGAAGCTGACTCCTTCCGGGCCGTGGATGTGGCGATCCCCAAGCAGGGACTCCTTCCAACCTCCGAACGAATAGTAGGCGACAGGCGTTGGGATCGGAACGTTGACACCAACCATTCCCGCTTCAACCTCGAGGGTGAATCTGCGTGCCATACCCCCGTCGTTCGTGAAGATCGCCGCTCCATTGCCGAACGGTGACGCGTTGACGAGATCGATGGCATCCTCGTACGTGTCTACCTCGAGGACGGTGAGAACCGGGCCGAAAACTTCCTGGTGGTAGAGAGTACTGTCGGTCGACACGCCCGTCACGATTGTTGGCCCCAGGAAGTGGCCACCTTCCCTCCCCTCGACAACGAGACCTCGACCGTCAAGAACGACGCGAGCGCCGTCGCGCTCCGCCTCATCGACGAGCGCGATGATGCGCTGACGTGCCGTCGCTGAGATGACTGGGCCCATGTCGACCCCTTCATCCATGCCATCGCCAACGCGGATCTTCTTCGCGTGGTGCGCTATGCGATCGACAAGTTCGTTGCCGATGCCGCCGACGGTGACGACGATGGGTAGTGCCATGCATCGCTCCCCTGCCGCTCCGAAAGCCGCTGCGGAGATGTGGGTCGCTGCGAACTCGAGGTCAGCATCGGGCAGAACGATCGCGTGGTTGTTGGCTCCTCCGAGAGCCTGCACCCGCTTGCCGTGGGCGGTGGCAGTGTCTCTAACAATGTGGGCAACCGGAGTTGAGCCGACGAACGAGATCGCGTCGATTCCCGGATGAGTGAGGATATGGGCGACGATGTCACGTTCACCTGAGACAACGTTGAAGACACCGTCCGGTAGCCCGGCCTCCCTATAGAGCCGGGCGATAATGAGCGAAGCAGAGGGGGTCTGGGCAGCTGGCTTGAGGATGAAGGAGTTGCCCGTCATGATCGCGAGAGGATGCATCCACATCGGCACCATGACAGGGAAGTTGAACGGGCAGATCCCCGCGACAACGCCAAGGGGCTGGCGGATCGAGTGGACGTCGATGCCGGCCGAGACATCAAAAGAATAATCGCCCCTGAGGGTGGAACCGATTCCACACGCGAAATCGAGTGTCTCCCGGCCTCTCTGGATCTCGCCGACCGCGTCAGAATAGTCCTTTCCGTGCTCCGTGACGATCGCCCTCGCAAGCTCGTCCTCGTGAGCAAGCACGAGCTCTCTCATGGTGAACATCATGGCTGTGCGCTTTGCGAGCGGCGTTCGTGCCCACTCTTTTTGTGCCTCGGCCGCAACTCGAACCGCGTCGTCCAGGTCTGCGGGCGACGCCTCCAGTAGCTCTGCGATGACATCGCCGGTCGCTGGATTCTCGACGGGGATCCTGCCTGCCGGGTCACCATAGAAGGGCTGGCCGCCGACCCACTGCTCAATCGTTCTCATATGAACTCCTCCGCTCCGCTAGGTGTCGAGGCGGACCTTGCGCTCCGATCTGTGCGGACGCGACATCGTGCGTGCCCAATGATCCAGCCTCGTCTCAATACCATCGCTGCTCGCGCTTAGCGGCCTCGTATGCCGTGTACGCGGACGTCGTCGACTCGATGCGAGACACCTGGGAGACCGGGACGTCCCACCACGAACTACTCGGCGGATTGGGACCATCCGGGCTCGTCTCGATGTAAATCATCATCGCCCGCGGCGCCGCCTGAGCGGAACGGAAGGCATCCTTGAATTCGTCGATCGTCGTGACCTTGAGCACGGTGAGTCCCCACGATTCAGCGTTCTTCGCAATATCGACCGGGACGAACTCTCCATCGCCCGTGTGCGAGCCGCCCCCCATTCGGTATCGCGTGCCGAAGCGTTGCGAACCCACGGCCGCCGACAACCCGCCGATAGAGGCGAATCCGTGATTTTGCAGGAGGACGATAATGACCTTGAGCCGCTCCTGGACAATGGTGGCAAGCTCCATCGGGAGCATCTGATACGTGCCGTCACCGACGATGGCGACAACCTCGGATTCGGGGAGCGCCATCTTCACTCCCATCGCCGCCGGAATCTCGTACCCCATAGCTGAGAATGCGTATTCAACGTGATACTGATCGGGCGTACGCGCCCGCCAGAGAGCCTGAAGATCCCCGGGCATGGAGCCAGCCGCATTAATGAGGACGTCCTTATCACCCATCATGTCGTTCAGTGCCCCGAACACCTCGGTTTGGGCGGGCACGGGGTGATGTCGAGTCTTGTAGCACGCGTCGGTCACCTTCGCCCACGCCACGCGCTCCTCCGCGATCTTCTTCGCGTACTCATCGGAAACATGCCAGTCCGCGAGCGCATTGGCGAGCGCCGTCAGCGCTTCTCGAGCATCTGCCACCATCATCTCCGCCCCATTCTTCACGGCGTCGAAGGGCTTGATGTTGATGTTGAGGAACTGAACCGTCGGGTTTTTGAACTGGGAGCGGGATGCGGTCGTGAAGTCAGAGTAGCGGGTTCCGATGCCGATAATGAGATCGGCATCCTCCGCGAGGTGATTGGCTGACGCGGCGCCGGTCGATCCGACTCCGCCAACAGACTGGGGGCTGTCGAAGTTCATCGCGCCCTTGCCCGCATGGGTGTCCGCGACCGGCACTCCGGTCGCGGTTGCGAAGGCGCGGAGAGCTTCGGAGGCATCGGAGTAGGTGACGCCGCCGCCAGCGATGACAAGCGGCCTCTTCGCTGCTCTTATGAGGGTGAGGGCGCGGTCGAGAGCCGCTACGTCCGGTGGGGTTCGGCGTACGTGCCACACACGCTCTGCAAATGCGGAGGCGGGGAAGTCGTAGGCCTCAGCCTGAACATCCTGCGGCATGGCGATGGTGACGGCGCCGGTGTCAGCCGGATCAGTTAAGGCCCTCATCGCCTGCATGAGGGAGGGCACGAGTTGCTCGGGCCGGTTGATCCTGTCGAAGAAGACGGAGACGGGTCGGAAGGCGTCGTTGACCGACGTGTCAAGCGTCTGGGAGTTCTCGACCTGTTGCAGGACCGGGTCGGGAATGCGGGTGGCGAACTGGTCGGAAGGAAGAAGGAGCACGGGCAACCGGTTTGTCGTGGCGACTGCGGCGCCGGTCACCATGTTGAGCGCGCCGGGCCCGATGGAGGAGGTGCACACCATCGTCTGGAGTCTGTTTTTCGCCTTCGCGTAGGAGGTAGCCGCGTGAACCATCCCCTGTTCGTTGCGCGGCATGACGTACGGAATCGACCCGCCATCCGGAATCGGGTCGATCTCGTTTTGGAGGAGGGCCTGCCCAATCCCGGCGACGTTTCCATGGCCGAAGATACCGAAGGCGCCAGCGAAGAACCGTTGAGTCACGCCATCTCTTTCGACGTGCTGGTTGACGAGGAAGCGAATCGTCGCCTGCGCGACTGTGAGCCGAACAGTCTCCATGTCAGTTCTCCTCGTTGAGGGCAGTAAACGGCACGCGGGGGTCAATATCGTCCCCTTCCCACGCCTGCCGTTGCCACGTGTGGTGGGGATCGTCGGTCATGAGCCACCTCGCATCTTCCGCGGGTCCGCCCATGACATTGAGGTAATACATGTCGTGGCCGGGGGCAGCTACGGATGGGCCGTGATAACCCCAGGGGACGAGCACCGTATCGCCCGAGCGGACCTCGGCGCAGACGTCGATATCCTTCCCTGATGAGTAGACGCGTTGGAGACCGAATCCGTCACGCGTGCTGTCGGGGCCGCCACCTCGGATGTCGAAGTGGTAAATTTCTTCAAGTTCCCGCTCGACGTCCGTGTGTTCATCGTGCTTATGCGGCGGGTAGGAAGACCAGTTGCCGCCGGGAGTCAGCACCTCGCACACGAGCAGACGGGATGTCTAGACCCGGTTTCCGAGCGCATAGTTGTTCACCTGACGGGTCATGATTCCGCGTCCGCGAATGCTGGTCGTCACCTCGGAGCGCGGGCAGAGCCGGACAGGCAGGTCCTTCCACGCTTTCGTCGCTGGCAGCGCAAACCGTCCGGCGCTCGTCGCCCTCAGCAGGAAGCTCGTCCCCCGCGGGACGTAGAGGTAGTCGGTGATGTCGGTGAAGACGGATTCGCGACCAGCAAGCTCATAGGTTGCACCGTCGATCGTGACATGTGCGGCACCGGACAGCGGCAGAACGAGAAGCTCTGTCTCCCCAGTCTCCACCTCGATCTCGTCGCCCGCCCCGAGCGCCGCGACCCGCAGCATGCAGTACTCCCAGCCGGCGCGGGCAGTGGTGATGACCGTGTCGTAGGGGCCCTCGGCCGTCTCGTTTGCCCTGATGACGTATGTGTCGTTGTCCTTCATGTTCTCTCCACATCCTCGGCATGATGTCTGCGCTACGGCCTCAACGTCGGTTGTGGCCGATGAGGTCGAGGACCTCATTCTCGTAGGGCATGGCGGTCGAGCACTCAAGCCGCGACGCGACGATGGCGCCAGCGGCGGATGCGAACTCGATAGTGCGCGCCAGGTCCCAGCCCATGATGAGTCCGTGAGCCAGCGAACCACCGAAGGCGTCGCCCGCACCGAGTCCGTTCACGACGTCGACCGGCATGACGGGGATGTCGACCCGCTCATCGGCTGTCTTGGCGAGCGTGCCTCGTGGGCCTTGTTTGACGATGGCGAGGTCGATGCCGCGATCGAGCAGCGCATCGGCTGCTCGATCAGGCTCGCTCTCACCGACAGCGACCTCGCACTCCTCGAGGTTGCCGACAGCGACGTTGACGCGTTCAAGTACGGCGGAAATTTCGCGAGAGGCAGTTTCTGGACTCTCCCAGAACATGGGCCGATAGTCGAGATCGGCGATGGTCCATCGGGCGCCGCCACGCACCTTTAGCGCGTGGTGGTGGGCGGAACGCGACGGCTCTTCCGACAGTCCTGTACCGGAGATTAAGAAGACCTTCGCATCCCGCACCGCATGTTCTGGAATGTCGGCGGCCGTCAGTTGCAGGTCAGGCGCCGAGGGTTGACGGTAGAAATAGAGAGGGAAGTTATCCGGCGGAAAGATCTCGCAAAAGACGACGGGCGTGTTGAGGTCGGTGACGATGACGTACTCATCGGAAACCCCGAGCCGTCTCATGTCAGAACGGACGAAGCGTCCGAATGGATCGTTGCCGACGCCGGTGACGGTGGCCGCCGAGTGCCCTAACCGTGCAGCCGCGACCGCGACATTAGTCGGCGATCCGCCGAGGAATTTCCCGAAGGTTGTGACCTCTTCCAAGCCGAGGCCGGTCTGAAGGGGATAAATGTCCACCCCGCATCTGCCCATTGTGAGAACGTCAACGGTCACGGCGGCTCCTTACCTCGTCGACAGGGCACTTCCCATCATCTGCGACAGCTAATGTTTAGTCAATTGTCCGCACCGTTGCTCAGAGCACGGCAAATTGGCGCTTGACGGACTTTACAAAGCTCGCTCGTGTGTGCTTAATGTAACGTGAACCCGCCCCGCACACGAGGAAGCATGTCCATTGCGCCCGCCAGCTCTGATACCCCGTACGTTGCCGACATTGCACTGGACCGCAGCTCGGCGACGCCGCTGTATCAACAGATTGCCGCTCCCCTGACAAAGCTCATCATGTCAGGTGTCATTGAGCCGGGCCGTCTCATTGAGGATGAGGTGTCGCTCGCCCAACGGCTCACTGTGTCGCGCCCGACGGCACGACGCGCCCTCCAGGAGCTCGTGAGTAGCGGACTTCTCGTGCGCAGACGCGGGGTGGGCACGAGGGTGACACCCACGCACGTTCATCGCCAGATTGGCCTCACCTCGCTTAACGCAGACCTTGAGGCAGCGGGCTTTGTCACCCACACGGAGGTTCTCTCGTACCAGGTTCAACTTGCTGACGAAGGCCAGGCGGCGATGCTCGCATGCGATGTCGGCGACGAAGTCGTCACCATCGAGAGGTTGCGGTCAATCAACGACCGACCGCTCGGAATTATGCACAACACGATACCCGCAGCGGTCGCGCCAACCCTCACGGAGCTGTCGCGTAAGGGTTTGTACGCCTGCCTGTCGGAGCGCGGGGTCAAGCTGTCGACCGGGGCGCAGACAATCGGGGCTCGGGTCGCTAACCACCGGGAAGCGACGTTGCTTGGCATCGAGACCGGAGCGGCGCTCCTCACGATTGAGCGCACGGCTTACAGCGTCTCCGGCGAGGTCGTTGAGTTCGGTAAGCACGTGTACGACGCCTCCCAGTACAACATCACCATCCCACTCGTCGCGGACTAACACCTCCGGACCTGCCGAGCGTCCTGACCCCGTATTTGTTAGAACAAATGATTGACCGGGTGGACCGGTCGATCTAACGTGGAGACGTGGCCGGACATCACGATGTGGCACGTACGCGTGCGGGCCGCGCGCGCCTATGCTTATCGTGTCCCACCGTCGAGAGAATTGGCTAATGACGTGATCAAGATTGGCATCATCGGAGCCGGCCGCATCGCCCACGTACATGCGAGGTCGGTGCTGCATCATCCGAATACGGAGCTCGCCGCGGTTATGGAGCCGTCGCTCTCGTCCGCAACGGCGTTCACCCAGGCCTACGGGGGCCGACCGACAGAATCAATCGACGACCTGCTCGACGAGGTCGATGCCGTCATCGTGTGTTCCCCCACCGCGTACCACCCCGAGCATATTGTCGCGGCCGCCCGCCGAGGCAGGCCGGTGCTATGCGAGAAGCCGGTCGCCGCTGATCTTGGTCACGTCGACGCGCTCGAAGCGGAGCTCGCCGGGCTCGACGCGACGGTCATGATCGGCTTCAACCGGAGATTCGACCCGTCCTTCGCTCGTCTTCACCATCTCGTCGAGGCCGGAGTCATCGGCGACGTCGAGCAGGTCACGATCATTTCTCGTGACCCTGCCCCGCCCCCCATGGATTACATCCCGACATCGGGTGGGATCTTCAAGGATATGACGATCCACGACTTTGACATGGCGCGCCACTTCCTCGGCGACATCGTTTCCGTCGTCGCTATCGGCCAGAACCTTGACCCGGCGCTTGAGCAGACGGGCGACTTCGATGGCGCCATCGTCACCCTCGTGAACTCCGAGGGCCGGACAGCGACGATCACGAACTCGAGGCACTGTGCCGCTGGCTATGACCAGCGCCTTGAGGTTTTTGGGAGCAACGGTACCCTCAACGCCGACAACGTGCGCCCGACAACCGTACGGGTGTCGACGGCGGACTCGACCGACGCTCAGGACCCCTATCTCGATTTCTTCCTCAGCCGCTACGAAGACGCCTATAGGCGTGAGCTTGATGAGTTTCTGCTGGCATTGGCTGAAGGCCGCACACCGGACCCGACGATTGAGGACGGTCGGCGGGCCCTCGAGATTGCAGAGGCAGCCGACAGGTCAGCGCGAACCGGTACCATCATCTCGCTCTGATCTTGACACTGTGACAGCCCCAGCTCGCAAGGAGACGACATGAACATCGCAGGAGCCCCAATCACGTGGGGGGTATGCGAGGTACCCGCATGGGGCCACCAGATGTCGCCTGACCGGGTTCTGTCAGAGATGCGGCAGATCGGTCTCACCGCAACCGAGTTCGGACCACCCGGTTGGTTGCCGTCCGAACCCGAAAAGCGGGCTGAGATTATTGCCCGGCACGATCTCGAAGCGGTCGGCTCCTTCTTCCTCGCGATCATGCACGACCCGGATAGTGACCCCGTACCCGATGTTGAGAAGGAACTCGATGCCTTCGAGGTTGCGGGCGGATCGTGTCTCGTGCTCGCCGCGGATTCCGGCAGGACCAACTATGACGATCGCCCGGTTCTCGATGAGGCGGGATGGTCAACGTTGGTGAAAAATATCGACCGGATCGCTCACGCATGTGAGCGGCGCGGTGTCGATGCCTGCATCCACCCGCACTGGGGCACGATGGTGCAGAACGTCGATGAGGTCCGCAGGGTCCTCGACAATACGTCCGTTGGGCTGTGCCTCGACACTGGACACCTCACGTGCGGCGGAGCCGATGTCGTCGCGCTGACGAGGACGTACGCCGACCGGGTCTCCATCGTTCACGCCAAGGACGTCGACACATCGATTGCCAACCGGCTCATCGCGGGCGAGCTCACGTGGGGCGAGGCCGTCAGGGCTGGCATGTTCGCCCCTGTCGGCCAGGGCGATGTCGACTTCGCAGCGATCGTCGCGACGCTCGACGCAGCTGGTTTCAGCGGATATTACGTCCTCGAACAAGACATCATGCTTACCCGGGAGCCCGCGGCACGTGAGGGACCCATCGCAAACGCACGAGCATCCCTCGAAGCCCTGCGTGCATTCGATATCCCGCGCTGACATTCGCCGTCGATCGGTCCTCACGCCCCGCGCCCCAGCCCGACACGACCGATCGCGGGCGCGGTGCCCACCCCCGCACATTCGGGACCGACCTCCCAGTCGGCCTCGAAGAACCGGCATAGACTGATCCGAGTGGCGGCGCCGTAGCCGCCGAATGCAAAGGAGCCACCATGCTGATCAGCCTCAAGGAAGCCCTCGACTACGCTGAGAGGAACAATTGCGGCATCGCCGCCATCAACACGCCGACCTACGAGATGCTGTTGGCGACGGTGCGAGTGGCTGAGCGACGACAGGTTCCCGTCATCATTCAGCACGCCGAGGTCCATGAGGTGATCAACGCGATCGAGGACATCGGCCCTGTGATGGTCGACCTTGCACAGCGCTCGAGTGCTCCCCTCGTCGTCCACGTCGACCACGGGGAGACCTTCGATTACGTCAAGCGCGGCTTCGACGTTGGCTTCAACTCGGCGATGATCGACGCCTCCCGCATGCCCTACGAAGACAACCTCAAGGTCACTCGGGACGTTGTCGCTCTCGCGAACGAATACGGCTACGGGGTCGAGGCCGAGCTCGGTGTCATGCCGGGCCGCGAGGACGGGTCCGAGGCCACGTCATCGGATCCGAGCATGATGTACACCGACCCGCAGATGGCGGAGGAGTTTGTCCGGGCCTCGGGCGTGACTGCACTTGCCTGCTCGTTTGGCACTGTCCACGGCCTCTATAAGGCCGAACCCCACCTCAACTTCGACCTCATCACTGAGCTCCGGGAACGCACGGGCGTGCCGATTGTCATGCACGGCGGGTCCGGCCTGAGCGAAGCAGAATACATCGAGTGCATCCGACGCGGCGTTCGGAAGATTAACTACTACACGTACGCCGATAAGGCGGCACTCGAAGCCGTGCAACAACTCCTCGAGCAGACGCCCGACACGTATACGTTCTCGCCACTGACGGTCGCGGCAACGAGGGCAGTGGAAGAGAACATCGAGCAACTCGTCGACGTCCTGTACCGCGGCGCCGCCAACTAGTCCGTGCTCAGGCACGCGCTGCCTGAGCCACAGCACGACAAGCTGACATGGCGAGGGGTGGGAGCGTTGACATGCTCCCACCCCTCGCCTCATGCCTCGCGCGACCTGAGAGTTAGCTGCGAAGAAGGCCGCGATGGTAGGGCTGGGCGACGTCCGGTTTCTCACGAAGCCGGGTACGCCACGCCTGCAGCACATACGGGTCTGAGAGGAGAATCCTGCCGAGCATGGCAACGTCTGCGCTCTCGCGGATAATCTGCTCGGCCTGGACAGCTTCAGTAATAAGGCCAACAGCGCTGCGGGGTACCCCAGCCTCGGCGAGGTCCCGAGCGAAGCGAACCTGATATCCGGGGCCCGCTGGAACCTTGATGTCGGGAATGTTGCCGCCAGAGGACACATCGACGAAGTCGAGTCCGAGCTTCTTCGCCTCACGAACGAAGGAGACGGTGTCCGCCACGGACCATCCGGTCCTCTCATCACCGACAAACTCACACCAGTCGGTCGCTGACACGCGGATTGCGAGAGCCCCCGGGACGTGCGGTCGCACCGCCCGGATCACCTCAAGGGGGAAAGCCGTCCGATTCTCGCCGCCCCAGCGGTCCGTGCGAGTATTCGACAGTGGCGACATGAACTGGTGCAGGAGGTATCCGTGGGCACCGTGCAGTTCGATGATCTCGAAGCCCGCCTCAACGGCCCTTTGCGCGGCCTGTGCGAAGGCCTCGATGACACCCTCAATCTCATCTCCGGTCAGCTCACGGGGGTCTTCATACAGGCCGGAGAATGGGATCGCCGATGGTGCGACCGGCTGCCAGCCGATGTCGGAGGATGCCGGATAGAGGAGAGCCGGCTCATCCCACGGGCGTGGGCCCGACGCCTTGCGTCCCGCATGACCAAGCTGCATACCGGGTACCGCGCCGGTCGACCGGATGAGGTCGGCGAGGCGAGTGAAGGACGGGATCTGATCATCGCTATGGAGAGACAGGTCGAACGGGGAGATTCTGCCGTCGGCCGTGACGGCGGTCGCTTCGACGATAACGGCGCCGACTCCGCCCCAGCCGCGAGACGCGTAGTGAACACCATGCCAGTCATGGGGCCTACCCATCTCTGCCCCGGATGGTTCTGCCGAGTACTGGCACATCGGCGACATCCACGCCCGGTTGCGAACAGTCACCCCACCGACTGTGATGGGGCTGAAGAGCTGCGACACTGAGTCTCCTTACGTGTGATCGTCAGGCGAGGTGGCCTGACCGCGAGAGCCCGGCTGTTCGCCGGGCATGAACCCGCCACGTGACAATGCGTGGGCGGGGAGCTTAAGCCCAGGGTTGGAACGCGGCAACGTCGGCCACATCAACCGTGGGGAGATCCATGATGGGAGCGATCGTGTCCACCCACAGCTGAGCCCAGTGCTGATAAGCGTGTGTGTTGGGGTGGAAGAAATCCGAGGAGTGGTAGCTGAAGAGGTACGACGACAGCGAAAGCCCGGACGTGAAGTTTTCAAGTGGAACGAGGTAGTGGCCGTCACGATCGGCATAGATTCTCATGAGCTCGGAGATCTCTCGCGCCCTGCGTCCGTGCGGCGTCGGCCCAAAACTGGGGACGTCCGCGATGTAGGTGCCGCGGGGCAGGGCTGACGTCAGCGACTCGACGAATTCCGCCATTGTCGGGCTGTCGAGACGATAGCTCACGTCATTGCCGCCCACCTCGCACGTGACGATGTCGGGAACGATGTCGTCGTGGCGCTCGAGGCCCTTGAGGGACATGAGCTGATGGGTGAGAACGGACGGGATAACGGCGCCGGAGACGGACAGGTTGATGAGAGCGACGTCGCGTCCTGTCATGTCCTCCAATGCGGCAGCGAGCCGCGGAACATATCCGTCGACCACCGATGTCGCGCCAAGGCTCTGGGCGGCGGAGTCGCCGAGTGCGACATAGATGAGGGGGTCGGGCAGGCCCGCCCGCCTATTGCGCTCCAGCTTCGCGATGACGGCAAGGTTCGAGCGCTCCCAGAAGCGGGCGTAGGGGCGGCGCTGGTCGGACACCTTTCGAGCCCGGCGGGCCAGCATCTGCGAGCCGGCGAAGAGCGCACCGGCGCCCCACAGTGCAACGTGTGCTCGTCTCGCCATCAGTGCCCCTTCATTCTGCTGTCAAGAGTAGTTCACGACTACGCCGACTGCGCGAACACGCTCGCGTACAGACACACCGCCGCTGCGGCGGACACGTTGAGAGACTCAGATCTGCCCGGAATCGGGATCGCGACGCTCTCGTCGGCTCGTGTGAGAAGGTCAGGGGCGAGGCCGCGAGCCTCGTTACCAAACACCCATAGAGTCGGTCTGCCAAGATCGAGACCGGTCCCCCCAAGCGTTTTGTCGCCGTTCCCATCAGCGGCAAGGACCTGCAGTCCGCGCTTCTTCGCGTGAGCGATCACGGTGCGTGGATCGGCGCTTCCCACAATCGGCAGATGATAGGTCGAGCCCGCCGCCGACCGGATGACCTTTGGTGAGGCGGGGTCGGCAGATCCTGAGCCGAAGAAGACTCCTGCGGCGCCCGCAGCATCGGCCGTGCGTATGAGAGTGCCGGCGTTGCCCGGGTCCTGCATCTCGACCGCGAGCACAGCAATCATCGCGTCCGTGAGAACGTCCTCGATCGATGGCGTGGGGGCGGTGTTGAGAACGACAAGGACGCCCTGACTGTCTCCCGTAATCTGACCCAGCACGCGGCTGGGGAGCACGTGAGTCCAGTGCGATTCCGCCAACCTTGCAAGGTCTGGATGGCGGTCGAGGGCTTCCTCTGTCATGAGGACGTCACGCACGCGATCTCCCGCCCATGTGAGGGCCTCGCGAGCTGCCTGCGGACCCTCGGCGATCTCCTGCGAGTAGGTGGCTCGGTTCTTCGCCTGGTAAAGGCCCTGGATCTTGACGAGCTGGCCTGAGAGCGTGTCGTGGTATCTGCGCATAATTGCTCTAGATATGACGGAGGGGCCAGCTCATGCGGGCCCCTCTCGTGCAATCTCAGGCTACTTCGCTCCTCGGTGCGTTGACATCCTCGGGAAGCGCGGCTTTCGCGGTGTCGACGAGCGCCTTGAAGGCTGACGGCTCGTTGACGGCGAGTTCGGCGAGCATGCGACGATCAACCTCAACCTCGGCGAGCTTGAGGCCCTGCATGAACCGGTTGTACGTCATTCCCTCGGCGCGGGCCGCTGCGTTGATGCGGGTGATCCACAGCTTGCGGAACTCGTTCTTACGGACCTTGCGGTCACGGTAGTTGTAGACGAACGAGTGGGTGACCTGCTCCTTCGCCTTGCGGTACAGGCGCGAGCGCTGGCCGCGGTAACCGCTGGCCTGCTCGAGAACGGTGCGACGCTTCTTGTGTGCGTTAACTGCGCGCTTGACACGTGCCATGATCTGCTTCTCCTTTGTGGCCTAGAGGCCGAGCATCTTCTTGACGTTTTTGGCGTCTGCCGGGCTGACGAGCTGGTCCTTCGACAGACGGCGCGTGCGACGCGACGACTTGTGCTCGAGGAGGTGGCGCTTGCCGGCCCTCTCGCGCATGATCTTGCCTGATCCAGTCACGCGGAAGCGCTTCTTGGCCCCGGAGTGCGGCTTCATTTTAGGCATGGATATTTCCTCTTTCGTTGGCCGCGGGACTGACCCGCGGGCGGGGAGTGCTACTCCGACTTCTGGGCCCGACGCGCTTCGCGCTCCGCTTCGCGGCGGCGACGCTGGTCGGACTTGGCCTCGGACTTCTTCTTGATCGGCGCGATGACCATCACCATGTTCCTGCCATCTTGGCGGGGATGTGATTCGACGGTGCCGAGTTCTGCCAGATCGTCGGCCATTCTCTGCAGGAGCTTGACTCCCATTTCGGGTCGGGACTGTTCGCGTCCACGGAACTGAATCATCACCTTGACTTTGTCGCCACCGTTGAGGAACCGCTCTGCGTGGCCCTTCTTGGTCTCGTAGTCATGGGTGTCGATCTTGAGGCGAAGCCTGATCTCCTTCAGCTGCGTATTCACCTGGTTACGACGTGCGTCACGGGCCTTCATTGCGGCCTCGTACTTGTATTTGCCGTAGTCCATGAGTTTGGCAACTGGCGGTTCAGAGTTCGGTGCAACCTCGACGAGGTCAAGATTGGCTTCTTGCGCCAGGCGAAGTGCGTCTTCTACGCGGACTACGCCGACCTGCTCGCCGGCGGGGCCGACAAGACGTACCTTGGGCACCCGAATCCGCTCATTGACTCTTGGTTCGTTGATAATTGCTCCTCTATATCTCGACGTGTACGCGCACGGAGCAGAGGGGTCACGGGCATCATGCACCTGCCCACTGTGACTCTCATAACCCGGTACCGTAGGCACCCAGGTGGGATCTCTCCGCTTGCGTCCCGGTCCGTTGACCGGTCGGTCGCCAAAGAGTCTATCAGACGACGTGGCATCTACCTCTGTGCGATGCATAACCGCCCACAACCGTACCAGTGGCGTTCATTACGTGGCGACCCTTGCCGGTACGAGTTCGACGGAATCGAGCCGGTGCGTAAGCTCATCGACACCGCCAAGCCTGCTACTCGCCTCACCCAAGGCTGCGGCGACCGCCTCGCGGCTCGCCTCGCCGTCGACTGCGAGGACGATCGCGGTCTCGGCGTTGCGGCCCGGAGTGATCTGCAGGCCCTTGAGGCCATCAATACCCGCGAGTGCACGCGCTACGACGGTCGGCAACTCCTCGTCCCGCCACGGCGGGGTCCACGACGCGCCCGTCGCGAGGGCGCTGACGGCGGGCCGGCCCAGCAGCATGGGACGGTCGGAGGCTGGGTCGAGCACAAGGAGACCATCCGCCTCGGCCACGGCCGCGATCGCGGCATTCTGCGTGTGGACGGGCACGGGCCTTGCCTTCGGGTTCCAGCGCATGAGCGCCTCAACCGAGGAGAAGATCGGCATAGCCGCCCGCCCGTCAGGAGCTTCGACCGCGAGCATCGCGGCCGCCTTGCACGGATCCTTGTCGGCCGACGCGTGGCTCGCCACTCCCCCGTCGTCCGTTCGGCCCGGATGCTCGTGGGCAAGGACGGGAACAATGACGCGAGCGTTCGGCAGAACCTCGACGATTGCTTCAAGCCGAGACGCGAACTCACGGAGCTCGAGTGCCTCAGCCAGTTGCGGGTCAACCCGGCCGTCGTCGCCCGCGAACGGGTTCGGTTGCAGCTTGTCGACCGCGTTCCCGCCGGTTAGCTTCCCCTGAAGATCATGACCACCCATCACTGCTCACCCGCCACCTCGATGGCCTCGGGCAGTGTGAAGGCCCCTGCGTACAGGGCTTTGCCAACAATCGCGCCTTCCACACCCTCGTCCGTGAGTGCACGCAACGCCCTCAGGTCAGCAAGCGAAGACACACCTCCGGACGCAATGACGGGTGCATCGGTGCGGGAGCAGACTTCGCGAAGTAGCGTCGTGTTCGGACCCTCCATGGTGCCGTCCTTCTTCACATCAGTGACGACATACCGTGCACAGCCGGCTTCGTTGAGTCGCTCGAGAACCTGGAAAAGGTCCCCACCATCCCGAGTCCACCCACGTGCTGAGAGAGTGTGTCCGCGGACGTCGAGCCCGACGGCGATCTGATCCCCATAGTCCTTGATGACACGCTCGGTCCACTCCGGATCCTCCAGAGCGGCCGTGCCCAGGTTGACGCGGGTTGCGCCGGCCGCCAGAGCAGCCTTGAGGCTCTCGTCGTCGCGGATGCCGCCCGACAGCTCGATGCGGACGGGGCTGTCGGCAACAATCTCGCGAATAAGGGCGCGGTTGTCGCCACGACCGAAGGCCGCGTCAAGGTCGACGAGGTGAATGAAGGTTGCTCCACCTGCAATCCAGTCCTGCGCGACCTCCCGTGGCTCGCCATATCCGGTTTCAGTCCCGGCCTCCCCGCGCAGGAGCCGAACGGCTTTCCCGTCGACAACGTCAATGGCGGGCAGGAGCTGGAGTGGTGTCGTCATGACTGTCCTTTAATCGTCGAGAGCCAGTTGCGTAGCAGGGTAATTCCTGCGCGACCGGACTTCTCCGGGTGGAATTGTGTTGCGGAAAGAGGGCCTTGTTCGATGGCGGCGACGAAGCGGCTGCCATGGTCAGACCAGGAGACTAGGGGCGGGGAGAAGATCGGGTCCGCGTCAGCTGCAGGGTCGGTGTGGACCGCGTAGGAATGAACGAAATAAAACCGTTCATCTTCGATCCCGCGGAAGAGGGCCGAACCCGTCGGGGCTGCGACGGTCGACCACCCCATGTGCGGAATGATCGGCGAGTCGAGCCGCGTCACGCGGCCAGGAAACTGATCAAGGCCGGGCTTCGTGCTACCGAATTCGTCGGAAGCTTCGAACAGAACCTGTAGGCCGACGCAGATGCCAAGAACAGGCTGACCGCCCGCGATGCGGCGCTCAATGAGCCGATCGCCACGTAGCGCGCGAAGACGGTCGACGACGGTGTCGAATGCGCCAACACCAGGCACGACGAGCCCGTCGGCCGCCATCACCTTTTTCGGGTCGGCGGTGAGCTCAACGTCGGCACCTGCTTCGACCAGTGCTCGAACGGCAGAGTGGACGTTGCCGGAGCCATAGTCGAGGACGACAACCTTCACGAAGAGTCCTTGCCGAAGAAGCGGCGGGGCCTGCGAGGGGGCAGGGGCTTGCCAGGGTCCTTCGCACCGCCTGCGAGCCGCTCGATAGCGGACGTGTCGATGCTGCCGGAACGGATCGCACCCGGTACATCCTCCGGCGACGCGTCTCCCAGCAGGAGATCTTCGAGGATCGGCTCACCGGTGGCCACAATGAGGCCAGCAGGAGTGTCGGCCGTGAAGCCGGTCGAGTCGACAACCTGCGCGGTAACGAGCCCGGACACCCCGATTTCGTTACCAACATCTTCGCCAAGCTCCGACGTGAGAACGAGAACTCCGGCACGCGACAGCTTTGCGAGCATTCTCGCTACCCCGTCCCGGTCGTCAGCGGACAGGCTGGCGCCTTTCCCCGTCGGGCTCTCGTCGCCGTCACCGCCCGCTGGCTCATCTACTTGCGGCTCTCGCGTTTCGGTTGGCGTCGAAGCGTCTGTCACGTCATCGAGTGTGGGGACAGAGGACACGGACTCATCCCCGAAGAGGGACGAGAGCTTCTCGCTGTCGAACAGCGATGGTGCATTGTCATCGTCGAAGAGCGACGTCTGGCCGGGAGCAGGGTCGAGGTCAGAGCCCTCGCTCCTCTCCGGGTCCGTGTCAGCCTCCGTCGGGTCGAGGTGCGCACTTACCCCTCCGTCCGGCGCGGTGTTGACAGCCTCGGGCGTGTCAGCATCGTCCGCTGGGCGGCTGCCGAGCAGTTCCGATATATCCCAGTCATCGAAGACGGGCACAGGCAGGTCATGGACGACCATGGCACCTTGCGCTGAAGGTATGACCCACACGTCCAAGCCGTTCATCTTGCAAAAACCAGCAAGGACATCGACCTTCTTGAAGGGGGTGACGATGACGTACCGGCGGGAGTTTTCACTCATAGGGAGCCTTTCGTCGACGGGACCGTGCTGACCCGAGGATCCGGCTCGACCGCCGTGCGCAGAGCTCGTGCGAAGGCCTTGAACTGCGCTTCGACGATGTGGTGCGGGTCGCGGCCGCGGATCACGTCAATGTGCATGCAGATGCCGGCGTGGAACGCGATGGATTCGAAAACGTGGCGGGTCATCGAACCTGTGAAGTGACCGCCGATGAGGTGATACTCCTGGCCTGCCGGCTCCCCATCGTGAACGAGGTAGGGACGCCCGGAAATGTCGACGACTGCCCTCGCGAGCGCCTCATCGAGCGGTACAAGCGCGTCACCGAAGCGGCGGATGCCGCGCTTGTCAGCGAGTGCCTCGCGGAGAGCCTCACCGAAGCAAATAGCGGTGTCTTCGACGGTGTGGTGAACATCGACTTCGATGTCGCCGCGAGCGTGGACGTCGAGGTTGATGAGAGAGTGTCGCGACAGTGCCGTGAGCATGTGGTCGTAGAAGGGCACGCCAGTGTCGATCGTCGACGTGCCGTCACCATCTAAGTCGAGAGTGAGGGTGATCGTCGATTCGCTCGTCTGACGGTTGATTGTTGCCGTTCTCATCTCATTGCCTCTTCCAGTGCGTTGAAGAACGCCTCATTCTCGTCGGGTGTTCCCACCGATACCCGGAGCCAGCCGGCGGGGCCAACCTCGCGGATAAGGACGCCGCGCTCGAGAACTCTCGAGAAGATCTCGCTCCGATCCGGGAACGTCCCGAACATGACGAAGTTGGCGTCCGTCGGCGCTGTCTCTAAGCCTAGCGAATGTAGTCGCTGAACGATCATATCTCTGCCGTCCCGAAGCGCTGCGATCTGTGCCAGCTGGATCGTCGAGTGCCGCAACGCCGCCCGCGCCGCCGCCTGGGTCACTGCAGACAGGTGGTAGGGCAACCGGACGATTCGAAGCTGGTCGATGAGTGCCTGTGCCGCACCGAGGTAGCCAAGGCGTAGGCCTGCCGCACCAAACGCCTTCGACATTGTCCGCGACACGGCGAGGTTGTCATGATCGGCAAGCAACTCAAGCGCCGAGGGCACGCCGTCCCTGCGGAATTCGCCGTAGGCTTCGTCAATGACGACGAGGCAGTCTGAACCAGCCGCATCGGAGGGTCCATTGCCACGCGCGGCTTCGAGGACAGCCGTCAGCTCATGGGTCGACAGCGCTGTGCCCGTCGGGTTATTGGGGCTCGCGAGGAGAATGACGGCGGGGCGGACACGGGCGAGCTCACGGGGCAACGCGTCGAGATCGAGGGAGAAATCGTCCTTTCGCGGCAAAGTTTCCCACTGGGAGAAGGTGTCCCTCGCATACTCCACATACATCGAGTACGTCGGGGTGAACGACATGACGGTCCGGCCAGGACCAGCAAACGCCAACAAGATGTGGAGCATGACCTCGTTTGACCCGTTTGCCGCCCACACCTGTTGAGGGTCGAGGCGCACGCCTGACTCCGCTGCCAGGTAGTCGGCGAGATCTGCTCTCAGCGCCGTAAAGTCCCGATCGGGATAGCGATTGAGGGTTCTCGATGCGTCGGCAACAGCTGCGGCGATGTCGGCGATCATCTCCTCGCTCGGCGAATACGGGTTCTCATTGACGTTGAGCGTCACGGGCACATCGAGCTGAGGAGCACCGTACGGTTCAAGGCCAGCAAGGGCAGGGCGGTAAGGAATGGTCACCGGTACATTCTACGAGACGCCCGCGCCGCCCGACACCGGCGTCCAGACAGGCCGCGCCTCGAAGAAGCGGGACTCCGTCAGCGGGCAACGAGGACAGTGGGCGCGTGATGAAGGACGGCGAGAGCAACCGAGCCAAGAGTCCTTTCCTGCAGGCTCTGACCATTCGGTGCGATGACAATGAGGCGAGACATGCGGGACGCGTCGATGAGCGAGTCCGTGGCGTGCGCTTGGATGTGGACGAAGCTGGCGGTCACGTCCGGGTGCTGAAGCGCGACCTCATCAAACTGCTTCTGAGTGTCCCCGACCGAGTTCTTAATCTCGCCCCGCAACCACTCTTTGTGTTCACCTTCCAGCATGTTGCACAGTCCGGCCGCCTCGTGCTGGTGTGCCCGCAAAGCGCGAAGCGATGTGCCCTCGGCCGCTGCCACCTTGAGCCCGCATTCCAGCGCCCGCAGGGACGTCTCTTCGGGGGCCAGCCCGACCGTTACGGGACCATCGGGATTGAACTCGCCAGACCTCATGACGAAGACCGGACAGTAGGCAAGGGTGGCGACCTTCGTCGCCACTGAGCCAACTCGCATGTGGTGCATCGCGCCTTGGCCTCGGGCGCCGACGACGATCGCGGTCGCATTCTTTGACGCCTCGATGAGAACCGCAGACGGGTCGCCGACGCGCCACCCGAGTTCGATCGACACGTCGTGGTAACGGTCGCGGACCGCGTCTTCTGAGTCGGACAGGATGGTCTCTAGCCGCTCAATCTCGTCGGCGGTCGGCTCGGGATCGAACGACGTGATCGCGAAAAGGGGCGAATGGGCGGTGATGATGAGCAGGGGAAGCGAATGGGTCCGTGCTATCCGGGCTGCCTCAAGAACCGCGTATCGTGCGCGGATCGAACCGTCAGTGCCGACGACAATGGGAAGATCATCTGCCACGGCCACTACTGTAGCGGATGACCCGGTGTGAGTCCGAGGTCGTTTTCTGACCGGACGGCGTGGCACGATCACGTCATGTCGGCCCTCGATATTCTGCCCGGGCGGTTATCCGCCCTCATTTCCGCGATCCTGTCGTCGCGTGGACCTGTGCAGATCGTTCTCGACTCCGAGATTCCATTTCAGATCATGGCCGAGGTATGCCGGGAATGCTCCGCACCACTGTCGCCGGCCGTGCCCGGTCAGCACCAGGCCGCGGCGCACGATGTCGAGACAGGGGCGAGCCGGGGATTCCTCACGACCACGCGCGAACCGCTTCATCATGCGGCCACCATCATTCCCTTCGACACCCTCACACCTGAGAAGAATCCCGTACGAGAGGCCCGAATTCGGGCCGTGCTCAACGAGCGCTGGCGCGCTGGCGTTGACCTGCCCTCTCATGCCGCGTGGCCCTCCGGCCTCCGCCTTCCCGCAGGGTCCAGGCTTCTGCCGGGAAAGGCCCTGGCTGATCGGCGTGACATCGGCTTGGGGGAAGCAGTCGACACATGCCTCGACGGGCCGGACAGAGGCTTACCTGTCGAGCTACGCCCTCCATGCGCCGATGTCATCGGCGCCTGGCACCAGCTTCGTGGACGCACGCAGATCGGGGCTATCGTCGCGGCTCCAGAGCCGAGCCACCCTGTCCTGGCGGTTCACACGGCGCGAGGTCTTGCCAGGTTATTGAACGTAGAATATGCCGGCGAGCTGACCGGCATTGAGCCAGTGGTCGGTCCGGAGGAATCGTCATCGCGCGTGAAGAGGCTTGCCGCACAGCTGAGGCTCGACCCGGCGCTCGTTGACGTGGGGCAGATAGCGGGCAGACACGTCCTACTTGTCGGGCTGACCTGGAGCGAGGGGTGGACGATGACGGTCTCGGGTCAACTTCTCCTAAGCGCAGGCGCGCTATCGGTGCGCCCGTTTACTCTTGGTATCGATACTCGACGGTCACACCGTCGATCACGGTGCCGAAGCGATCAGGGCCAGCGTCCGCCGCGTACTGTGATCTCGCGAGGACGACGAGACCCGTCTCCTCTTCGTTGAGCTCGGCCCCGTAGTACTCATCGCACCCGTACGCGGTGACAAACGAATACGCCACCTGGTCTGGTTTGGCGTCCGTGGGCATGAGCCTGACGTCTGCGGCGACATCGTACTCGCCGAGAAGGGCGACAATCCCGCCGGACTTCGCGGGGGAAGATACCCAGACAACCAGCTCGCCTTCGAGCGCACTAAATCCTTCATAGATCGATGCGAAGTTTTGCTCAACGTCAAGGAGGCCAAATTCGCGGTTGTCCTCGCCGAGGTACCACCTGTAGGCCTCGTGCCACGTCATCTCGAAGTCGTCCATCAACTCCTCGACGTGATTCTCCACGGCAGACGGCGCTTCCGAGCGGGTCGGTACCGCCACGCTGAAGATGACATCGTCAAGATAGGAGGGTTCGACAAAATCGCCGCCGCCGCCAATTCCTACGAGCGCCGCAACCATCAATCCTGTCAGCACAGCTTCCTCTTCGGGTTAGGACACATTTTCACAGCTGAGACAGATAATACCCACAAGAATCGGGCGGATGGGAAGCGCAAACGTGACCGTTACCAGCCCGCAATCATTGCTGTCATGCGAATCTCACCTGCAGTGAGTCCCCGTGCGCGGGGAGATCTTCCGCATTCGCAAAGGTCACAAGGGGTGCCGTGATCTTGTCGAGCCCCTCCCTCGAATACTCAACCTGCTGAACGGACTTGAGGAAAGCGTGCACGTTGAGACCCGAGCTGTAGCGCGATGTCCCGCCCGTGGGGAGGACGTGATTCGAGCCCGCGAGGTAGTCGCCTGCGGGCACCGGGGTGTAGGGACCGAGGAAGATTGCGCCTGCGTTGTGGACACGGGATGCGACGCGCTCCGCATCGACCGTGTGGATCTCCAGATGTTCGGCGCCATAGGCGTTGACGACGGCAAGGCCGTCATCAACGGAGGAGACGAGCACGGTACCGGACTGGGGACCTGTGAGTGCCTCATGAACCCGCTCGGCATGCTTTGTTGTCTTCGCCTGCTCGGCAAGCTCGACATCGACCGCGTCGGCGAGCTCGACGGAGTCGGTCACGAGAACGGATGCGGCGGCCGGATCGTGTTCTGCCTGGGAGAGCAGGTCGGCCGCGACGAAACGCGGATTGGCGGTCGCATCGGCAAGGATCGCGATCTCGGTTGTGCCGGCCTCCGAGTCAATGCCGACGGTGCCGAGAACAAGCCGCTTCGCAGCTGCGACATAAATGTTGCCGGGGCCGGTGATGACGTCGACCGGCTGGCACGGGCCAGCGCCGTAGGCGAACATGCCGACCGCGCCAGCGCCACCGGCCGCGTACACCTCGTCGATACCGAGAAGGGCACAGGCAGCGAGGATCGTGGGGTGGGGTAGTCCACCGAACTCCTTCTGCGCGGGAGAGGTGAGGGCGATGGACTCGACGCCGGCGACCTGGGCACAGACCGCGTTCATAACGACCGACGACGGGTAGACGGCAAGTCCGCCCGGCACGTAGAGCCCGACTCGGCGCATGGGGATCCAGCGCTGGGTCACCCGGCCTCCGGGAACAATCTCGACCGACTTTTCCTCCGGCATCTGAATCTCATGCCCGATGCGGACGTGCTCAATCGCGAGCGTGATCGCATCGACGAGGTCGTCGTCGATGCTCTCGAGAGCGGCCGTCAGCGCTGACGGGGGAACCGCAATCGTGTCCGGCCGGACCCCGTCGAACCGCTCCGCCTGGTCGAGGAGGGCCTCCTCACCGCGTTCCCGCACATCGTGCACGAGCGGGCGGACGGCTTCCAGGGCAGCGTCGATATCGAGCGCGGCACGGGGCAGGGAGGAAGCAAGAACGTCGGCAGTGACGCCGCTACGAAGGTCGAGTCGAGAAAGCATGGACCTATCCTATTCCGCGTCGTCTGCGCCAGCGGTCATGTCCACCGCCCCACCCCACCGCCTGTGACGTTTCGCATAGGTGGTGATGGCCTCCCAGAGATCGCGACGATCGACCTCGGGCCAGGGCTTATCGGTCACGACAATCTCCGCGTAGGCGGTCTGCCATAGGAGGAAATTCGACAGCCTCTTCTCCCCACCGGTTCGCCAGAACAGGTCGATGTCACTCATCGGCTGATAGAGGTAGGAAGCAAAGAGCTCGGGGGTGATCTTGTCAGGCCTTACTGTGCCAGCCGCAGCATCGCGTGCGAGCGCCGCAGCAGCATCGGCGATCTCGGCCCGGCCCCCGTAGTTGACACACATGTTGACGACAAGACCGGTGTTCTTCTTCGTCAGGTTCTCTGCGATCTCAAGTTCGTTGATGACCGAGCGCCATAGGCGGGGCTTGCGACCCGCCCAACGCACGCGTACACCCCACTCGTGGAGTGTGTCCCTTTGACGGTGGATGACATCCCGGTTGAAGCCCATGAGGAACCGCACCTCGGACGGGCTACGGGACCAGTTTTCCGTCGAGAACGCGTAGGCAGACAGCTCTTTGACGCCGATCTCAATCGCGCCAGCAATGATGTCGAGCAGGACCGGTTCACCGGTCTTGTGCCCCTCGGTCCGCGGTAGCCCCCGAGCGTTCGCCCATCGCCCGTTGCCGTCCATCACAATCGCCACGTGGCCGGGCACCATATCGGCCGGAATCGGCGGCGGGGTAACGCCGGGCATGGTCAGTTGTGGGCTGGGCATGGTGCTCCTAGACGAGGGAGAGGGACTTGATCCGGTGCTCAAGGTGCCACTGGGCGTGGCCGGCCGCAAGCGCCCTGGCCTGGCTGCGTGTCGCGCCGGGCACATCATCTGCACCATCCCACTCGCCGGCGATAAGCGAGCCGAGCAGGGTCACTGTCTCACGCGAGGGCGCGGCGGATCCCGGTGGTCGACACCCCATGCACACGGTTCCACCTGCGGGCACCGAGAACGAATCATGGGGGCCGGGCTGTCCGCACGACGCACATTCACGGGTCGACAGCTCGAAGCCGGCGTGCGCGAGGGACCTGAGGAGGAAAGCGGTGACGAGGAGGTCTGGCCGATGTTCGTTGTTCGCGAGCGCGCTGAGCGCGCCGTGGAGCAACAGGTACTGCTGCATGTCGGGTTCGCCTTCGTCCCAGGCAATCTTCTCGGTCGTCTCGAGCATGACAGTGCCGGCGACATACCGGTCGTAGTCCCAGGCGATCTCGGAGCCGTAGGCGTGGACGGACTCGACCTGGGTGACAGTGTCCAGTGTCTTCCCGCGATAGAACTGCGCATCGACAAGCGAAAACGGCTCGAGCCGTGCCCCGAAGCGGGACTTCGTCCGCCGGGCACCTTTCGCGACGGCGCGGACCTTGCCGTGCTGGGCCGTCAACAGGGTGATGATCCTGCTTGACTCCCCCATCTTCTGGGTGCGCAGGACAATCCCTTTGTCGCGGTACAGCTTCACAGGAACATCTTATTGCCCTGAGTGGCGAACAGGACAGAGGAGGGAGGCGGGGTCGGTCACGACAGTGAGGCCGCTTGTGGCGGGGCGTGCACTGTCGACCTGGCGCATGGCGGCGGTGGATCACACTGTTACCGTGCGCCGCGGAGGATCCTCGTGGGTGGTGAAGGCTCCGTCCGCAGGGTCCGACGCTCAGCGGCGTGTGCGGTTGAGAGCGGAGATGAGAGCCTTGAAGGATGCATTGATAGTTGACGGGTCGATGCCAACGCCCCAGAGAATTTTGTCGTCGATGTCGGCCTCAATGTAGGCGGCCGCAGTTGCGTCCCCACCCTCGGACAGGGCGTGCTCGGCGTAATCGAGAACGTGAACGCGGTGACCGAGCTGCGCGATGGCGGCGACGAATGCGTCGATCGGTCCGTTGCCGGACGCGGAAATAACCCGGTCCTCGCCGCCGACGGTGATGGTGACGGTGAGCTCGGATCGCGCCCCTTCACCGGATGATAGCGACATGCCGCGCAGGGCGTAATGGCCCCAGGGTTCAAGACCGGCAACTTCGGACGCGGGCAGGTACTCGTCGGCGAAGATATGCCACAGCTCGTCGGCGGTCACCTCTCCCCCGGACTCGTCTGTGTGGTCCTTAACGATCGCCGACAGCTCGATCTGCAGACGGCGCGGCAGGTCGAGGTTCTTCGTTGTCGACAGGAGGTAGGCGACACCGCCCTTGCCAGACTGGGAATTGACACGGACGACGGCCTCGTAGGAGCGGCCGAGGTCGGCTGGGTCGATCGGCAGGTAGGGAAGCTCCCACGTGACGTCGCCGGTTTCCGCGATCTTCTTCCGGCGCGCCTCAAAGCCCTTCTTGATCGCATCCTGGTGCGAACCGGAGAAGGACGTATAGACAAGGTCGCCAACGTAGGGCATGCGGGCCGGGACCTCCATCCGCGTGCAATACTCGACAACGGACTTGATGTCGTCGATGTCAGAGAAGTCGATTTGGGGGTCGATGCCCTGCGTGTAGAGGTTGAGGCCGACGGTGACGAGGTCGACGTTGCCGGTCCGCTCACCCTGTCCAAACAGGCATCCTTCGATCCGGTCAGCGCCAGCAAGCATGGCGAGCTCCGTTGTCGCGACTCCGGTGCCCCGATCATTGTGGTTGTGGGCGGAGAGCACGACGAATTCCCGTCGCGACAGGTTCCTGCTCATCCACTCGATCTGGTCGGCGTACACGTTCGGGGTGGACCGTTCGACCGTGGAGGGCAGGTTGAGGATGATCTCGCGATCATCTGCCGGCTGCCACACGTCCATGACCGCCTCACACACCTCGAGGGCGAACTCAAGCTCAGTGTCGACGAAGATTTCCGGCGAATACTGGTATCCGACGATCATGTCGTCGCCGAGTGTCTTCTCCATGTAGTCGATAACATCGCGGGTGCCTCTGATCGCGAGCTGTTTCGTCGCTTCGCGGTCGTTGCCGAACACGACCCGTCGGAACACCGGAGCGGTCGCGTTGTAGAGGTGGACGTTGGCGCGCGGGAACCCTTCGAGCGCGTCAATCGTGCGGTTAATGAGATCGGTGCGCGCCTGCGTGAGAACAGAGACGGTCACATCCTCGGGCACCGCGTCATCCTCGACGAGAGAGCGGACGAAGTCCCAGTCCGTCTTTGACGCAGCCGGGAAACCAATCTCGATCTCCTTGTAGCCGATTTTCACGAGCAGATCGAACATGGCGCGCTTGCGGGCGGGATCCATTGGCTCGATAAGGGCCTGATTGCCGTCCCGCAGATCGGTCGAGAGCCAGCGCGGAGCCTTCTCGATCCTCTTGCCGGGCCACTGCCGATCCGGCAGGGATACGGGATTCGTGTCGAGGAAGGGCCGGTACTTCTCGAACGGCATGGTCGAAGGTCGTTGGTGGTTTTGAGGTCCTGACGTTTTCACTGTGTCCTGCTTCGCTTCGTGACGGGGACCGGCGCGCCGTGACTCCGCGGTGAGGGGCCGGTCGGATCAGGCCTCGCCGCGGCGACTAAGCAGGAGTGAACGCATGGCCACAGTGTACGACCTGCCCGCGATTATCCGCGAACCTGGCACCGATGTGTCTCGCATGACGGGCACGCGTGCGTCGCGAGGGAGCCGCCCTCTCCGGTCAGCGTCCGAGCGCTCCTGACATCAGCCCGCGTCGTCGTAGAGCGAGGGATCGTCGAGCCGGTAGAGATCCTCGGCTGTGACGAGACGGGTGGCGACCGCATGCTCGACAAGGCGGGCGCGGCGGTTGACAGCAAGCTTGCCAGGGCCGCCATGCAGTCCCCGTATACCGTGGCGGGTCAGTCGTTCACACACGTGGTCAAGCTTGCGGTTGAAACGCGTGAGCGGCCATCCCAGCCTCTCCGCAGCTTGCTGGGATGACGGGATTGACGACGTCGTTCCCCTGCCGGTCAACACCGGCTCGGCAAGAGCAAGGATGAGGAGGAGCTGGGAGGGCGTCAGCTCGACAGGGCCGATCGTCGTCTCGCCCGTGTCGTCGCCGTGAGCGGTATGAGCGGGAAGATAGGGCGGATCATCGTTGAAGATCGTCATCTCATACGTCGTGGGCCCCGCCGTGAACAGGAGAAGCGTCTGCGCGTAGACGATCGGTATCCGCGCCCCGGGCGCGAGATATGCCTGCGTCGCTCCGTCCTTGTCAGCGAGTGTCGCGGTCAGCCGCGAACCGACGTTCTCGATCCAGTACAGTGCGTCAACGAAGCTGATGGTGAGGAACCTCCGATGGAGGTACGGGTTGTCGTCGAGCTCGAGGGGACCCTCCCGCCCGATGAGGAACGGCTCGTTCGGGTTGACGGTGTACCATTCGCCGACGAATTCGATCGAAACTGTCATGATCCGATAGTAGGGGAAACAGGTCAGCGCACTAGACAAACGCCCTGGCGAGGATGGCAGTTGCGTTGTCGCTGCCGCTTGCATCCAAAGCCGCGTCAACGAGGGTCTGGGCGACGTCGTCGAGACTACCGCCGCCACCCATAATGTCCTCGATCTCCCACTCCGACAGCTCATCGGTGATCCCGTCCGAACACGCGAGGAGAATACAGCCCTCAGCATCGACGTGGCGGAATGCGGGCTCGGAACAAATCGAGGCACCGACAGCTCGTGTGACGATGGCGCGGCGCGGGTCGTAGCGGGCCTCTTCACGGCTGAGCACGCCCGTGTCGACGAGCTCTTGGACGAGCGAATGGTCAGTCGTGAGCGCCTCGAGCTGCCCATCCACGTACGAGTACATCCGCGAATCGCCCACGTGGAACACAAGCCAGGAGTGTTTCGCGGTCGCAAGTCCGAGGACGGCACCGACAACAGTCGTCCCGGACGCGGGACCGATGGCGCGTTCTGCTCGGGAAATCGCTCTCTTGATCTCCGCTCTCGCTCCAGCCGTGCTCCCGTCAAGGTTCAGTGACTCGAGCTCGCCGATCATCTTCTCTGCCGCGACATCGCCCGCATCAAGCCCGCCCATCCCGTCAGCCACGGCGATGATCGGAGGTGCGACGAGAAGACGGTCCTCCTGGCGCGTGCGGACATGTCCGATCGCAGTCGCGAACCCGGTCACGATCTGCGCGTCGCTTGCGAATGTCTCTGCCATCACAGCGCCGTCAGGAGGGAGGGATAGACGTTCCAGTAGGCCAGGGCTGCGAGGAGCGTTGTGAGGCCAAGGATCGAGGAGACGAGGACAACGTGGGGGAAGCCGGTGAGCGGGCGCGCCCGTAACCAGGAGTAGATGAGCCTCACAACCATGCCTGCGGCGATGATCGCGACGATCTGACAGACGAGCCACCCCCCGCGCACGATGAGGGCGTCGGTCTGGTAGGACAGCGCCAGGTCCGCAATTGCCAGCAAGTACCAGACAAAGACTGCCCACGCGATGACAACAGATGCACCTGCTTGGATGAGGGGGCGCGACGTGCCGCGCAGGTCAAGAAGTGGCGCTTTCTGCACGCGGATCTGGCCAACCAGTCCGGCCAGGAATCCGAACACGGTGAGAGTGAGTCCGACGATGAGGATGATGATCGGCGCCGCACCCGACGCATACCACCGGGGTGTTCCCGGCTCCTCCGCCGTGAAGTGCTGAACCGGTTGGGCGCCGGCGATCTGGGGATCTGCGGATGCGGTGGCCGGTAGGCCGAGGATCCAGCGTGAGATGTCTTCGGCCGCTACCCGCGACAGGGACGGCGAGCCGCGCTCGAGAACCCGCAGCCCATGGTCGGCACCTTCGTAGTAGCGCAACGTGTAGTCAGTGTTTCCGTTGGTCGCAATGTCATCGATGATCTGTTGTGCTCCCTGAATGACCGGCATTGACAGGTCTCCCGTTCCGTAGAGGATGAGAACGGGCTGGGTGATCTGCTCTTGGTACGGACCGACATCGAAGTCGATGTAGTCAAAACCGCCAGGAAGTTCCCCGCCGATGAGGCGGGGTATCGCCTGGAGGAGCTGTTCGGGCACTCTCATCTGTCTAAGATACGTGTCGGCGGCGAGGGCACCCTGTTGGCGGATGGGAACGACAGGGGATGAGACGAGAACGACGAAAGCGACCTCCGGCTCGGCCGCTGCGACCATGGGTGCGATAAACGCGCCTTCCGATTCGCCATAGACACCGACCTCGTTCTCGTCGACACCGTCAAGCTCCCGAAGCCACTCCCACTGGTCCCGGTAGGCGGATGCGAGCTCCCCATAGTCCCGCTCCGTCGTCGAATAGGAGTCGAGCGGCTTGTCCCCAACAAGGGTGACGATTCCCGCGCTCGCGAGGACGGTTGCGTGCTGGGTGAACGCCGTGTGCAGGTACGTCCCCGTCCCATGCATGAAGACGACAGCGGGACTCGGGGTCTCCTTGCCGAGGGGGCGGCGCACCGTCACATTGATTGGTCCAGCATCGCTCTCGAGAGAGTGGACCTCGCTCGCAACTTCGTAGGTCCGGGGCGGATCGGTGCGGACAGAGGAACCGATCGCCGTATCGGAGGTGTCCGGGATGATCTGATTGAGGTACGGATCGGGCGACCATCCCGGCCCGGCGACTGTGCCCCACATGCCAAGGAGGAGGACAACGATGATCGTCGCCACCAGCCTCGGATGACGCACGTCGCGCACTAGAAGCCCAGACGCCGCAGAAGCTTGGGGTCCCGCTGCCACTCTTTCGCGACCCGCACGTGAATGTCGAGATAAACGCGGCAGGCGAGAAGCTTCTCGATCTCCTCGCGAGCAGCGATGCCGACCTCCCGGAGTCGAGCACCCTTCGCACCGATGACGATGCCCTTCTGAGAGTCACGCTCGACATAGAGATCGGCATGGATGTCGATGAGCGGGGGCCTCTTGTCGCCCTTCCGCTGCGGGCGCTCATTCATTTCCTCGACGAGGACCGCGATCGAATGCGGCAGTTCATCACGCACGCCCTCGAGGGCTGCTTCGCGGATGAGTTCGGCGACGACGATCCGCTCCGGCTCATCGATCGTCTCCCCCTCCGGATAGAGGATCGGAGATTCGTCCATGAGAGACACGAGCACATCGGCCAGGCGGGCGACGTTGTCACCCGTTGTGGCAGAGACTGGGATGATCTCCGTGAAGTCGGCGAACCCGGCAACTTTCGTCAGGTGCTCGGCAAGCTGTTCTTTCGTCACGAGATCCGCCTTGGTGACGATGGCGATGGCGGGGGTCCCTGATCTCCTGATCTCCTCGAGCAGGTACGCGTCCCCGGGACCGAGCTGTTCATTCGCGGGCAGACACAGGGCAACAAGGTCGACGTCGCCGAGGGTTTGGCGGACGAGGTCATTGAGCCGCTCCCCAAGAAGCGTTCGCGGCCTGTGCATACCGGGAGTGTCGACGAGGATGACCTGGCCCCCCTCACGGTTAACGATGCCGCGGATGACGCGACGGGTCGTCTGTGGCCGGGCGGACGTGATCGCAACCTTCTCGCCAACGAGCGCGTTCGTGAGCGTCGATTTGCCCGCGTTGGGTCTGCCGACAAGGCTGACGAAACCGGCTCGAGTCATGGCTCCTCCTAGGTCGCTCATTGCTGCTCCAGGCTGGCGATGAGAGTGGCAAGTCGTTTACGGCGCCCCTCGAAGCGTTCTGCGACGAGGTGCAGTCCTAGAATATCTGTCTCGGAGCCCAGGATCGGTATCTGGCCGAGCCCCTTCGCCAGGAGACCGCCCGCTGTATCGACGTCCTCATCTTCGATGGCGAGGCCGAAAAGATCTCCGAGCTCGTCGATCGGGAGGCGTGCGGGCACCCGGTAGACCCCGTCCGCGACCTGCTCGACCTCGGGCGCTGCCTGGTCGTGTTCGTCGACCATCTCGCCGACGAGCTCTTCGAGAAGGTCTTCGATGGTGACGAGGCCAGCGATCCCGCCATACTCGTCAACGACGAGCGCCATGTGGAAGTAGTTCGCCTGCATGTCGTGCAGGACATCGTCGACCGGCTTCATTTCAGGAATGAAGACTGCCTCGCGCATAACGTCTTTTGCTGAGAGCTCGTCGGTGTCGAGCCTCCGGTGTGTGCGTCGGACAATGTCTTTCGAATAGAGGACACCCGCAACATCGTCGACAGTGTCGCCGACGACGGGAATGCGGGAGTATCCCGAGCGGACGAAGAGGCTTTGGGCCGAGTCGAGATCCGTGTCCATGTGAACGGTGACCATGTCGGTTCGGGGCACCATCACCTCACGAACCATCGTGTCCCTCATGTCAAACACGGACTGCAGGAGGATCCGTTCCTCGTCTTCGAGTTCTTCTGATTCGGCCATTCGTTCGACCATGACCGCGAGATCATCGTCGCCCTCCTCATCTTCATCTCTCTTGACGAAGGGCGAGAAGATCGTTGTCAGCACGGATAGGGGAACGGCTATGGCGCGGAGCACCGTGACGGGATGTCGGTAGCCGATCCTGCGCGGGGAGAAGAAACCGACGAGGACAGACAGCACGAGGGCTACGGCGAAGGTAACGAACACCACCTGCCACCAGGCGCCGAGCAAATCAGCGAGCAGGAGAGCAACGCCGGCTCCGGCCATCATGTCCGCCACAGTCCGCAACATGGCAAGACCGGCGCGGGCGGCCGTCTTCGAAGCGACGATCGACGCGATTCGGCCCGCACCCTTCTTTCCGCTTCCGAACGCCTCAGCGGCCTCGGTGCGCGTGATGCGGAGGAGTGCCGAGTCAGCCATGACCGTGACTGCGGAGATGATGGCGAGGAGTGTGATGGTGAGGATAACCGGAAGCTCCGGCACCTCATCGATCATCGCGGTCATGAGCGTGTCGCGAGGAACCCGAGCAACAGCTTCCGCTGCAGCCCAAACATCTCCCTTTCCTCCTCTGGGGTCGCATGGTCATATCCGAGAACGTGGAGGATGCCGTGGGTGACGAGGAGAAGGACTTCCTCAATCGTCGCATGGCCCGCCTGCCTTGCCTGCTGAGCCGCGACGGTGGGACAAACAACGACGTCGCCGAGTAGCCCCTCGACAGGTTCGTGGCCGGCAGGCGGGGGCCGCACCTCGTCCATTGGGAAGGACAGGACGTCCGTGGGTCCTTCTTCGTCCATCCACTTGACGTGCAGGTCGGACATGACGGACTCGCTGACGAGAGTGACTGACAGGTCCGCTCCGGGATGGATACGCATCTCGTCAAGAACATAGCGCGCGAGTTCGACGACCTCTTCTCCGTCGATCGTCGGCTCGAAGCCGGACTCGTCCGCGTATTCGATCAACGCCGCCTCCTGCGATTGTCGGTCTCTGGGTGTTCGGCGCCCCACCTGTCGTACGCATCGATGATGTCGCCGACCAGTCTGTGTCGCACGACATCTGCGCTCGTTAACTCGATGAATGCGAGGTCCTCGATATCGGTGAGAATGCGGCGCACGACTCGCAGTCCCGACTGGGTACTGCCGGGAAGATCCACCTGGGTGACATCCCCCGTGATGACGGCCTTCGAGCCGAAACCGAGCCGCGTGAGGAACATCTTCATCTGTTCCGGCGTCGTGTTCTGAGCTTCATCGAGGATGATGAACGCGTCGTTGAGAGTGCGTCCGCGCATGTACGCGAGCGGGGCAACCTCGATCGTGCCGGCGGCAATAAGCTTCGGAATCGCCTCCGAGTCGAGCATATCGTGCAGTGCGTCGTAGAGCGGCCGCAGGTACGGGTCGATCTTGTCGGTCAGCGTACCCGGCAGGAATCCGAGGGACTCCCCTGCCTCGACGGCGGGCCGGGTGAGGACGATCCGGGACACGTCTCGGCGCTGGAGCGCGACGACTGCCTTCGCCATCGCAAGGTACGTCTTGCCTGTGCCTGCGGGGCCAATACCGAAAACGATCGTGTTGTCGTCGATCGCATCGACGTAGCTCTTTTGGCCCACGGTCTTCGGACGGATTGTCTTGCCGCGGTTCGAGAGGATGTCGGTCGTGAGAATATCGCTTGCCGCAGCGAGGCCCTCTTTCGTGATGCTAATGGCCCGCTGAACCGAGTCGACTGTGAGAGCAGTGCCGCTGCGAACGACGTCGATGAGTTCGCGCAGTAGCGAGGCGGCCAGCGCAACGGGCCCCTCGTCCCCGCTGATCGTGATCTCCCGCTCACGCACATGAACGACTGCGGGCGCGAGCCCCTTTTCCAAAGCCCGCAAGACCTCATCTCGGTGGCCGAGGAGGTTGATGAGGGGAACATCGTCCGGGACGTTGAGAACCTGTATCGTCACGTGCTGCCTTCCTTGTTGGGCGCCAGTCTAGCGCCAATGCCCGCTAGTCACCTGGAGCACGGTAGCCGCCACGGTTCCCGCAGTACCGGAGCGGAGCACCGACCGGCCGAGCAATACTGGCTCACCACCGGCATCGACGAGCGCTGAGAGCTCGGGATCGCTTATGCCGCCTTCTGGCCCAACGATGATCCATAGCGGCCCAGAACCGTCGATTGCGCGGGCCGAGAGTGGCTCGCTCGCAGTCTCATGACAGATGAAGACCCGTCCGCCAGCGGCGACAGCGGCTCGCACCATTCCCGCGAGGCCGACAGTCGTCACGGGCGCGGCTACAGAGGGAAGATGCGCTTGGCGGGACTGCTTCATCGCGGCCAACGCGACCTGCTGCCACTTGTCCCGGCCCTTGACGGCCTTCGGACCGCTCCAGCGGACGATCGAGCGGTCGGCCTGCCATGGAACAATGCCGAGAACGCCGACTTCGACGGCCGATTCGATGGCGGCCTCATCCCTGCCGCCCTTTGCCAGCGCCTGGACAAGAGTAATCGGGTTCGGCGGTGTGTCATCGTCGGTGCGGGCGATCACTGTGCCTCTCACAAGGGCGGGGGTGATGCTCGTAACCTCGACGGTGACTCGGGTGCCGCGACCGTTGACAATGTCAATGTGGTCACCCGGCCGGGTTCTCTTGACATGTGCGTGATGGGCTTCGGCGCCCGCCAATTCGATTGACGACCCTGCAGCTTCACCCACATCGGGATCGAAATAGACCGGCAGGGTCACAGGAAGCGGTCCCGGAAGCGTGAAAAGACCGACGGACTGTCCGACACAAGGCTGGCATCGGGATCGGTCTCGCCCCGGATCTCGGCAAGCTCACGCAACAGCTCCTTCTCGCGGCTCGACAGCCTCGAGGGGGTGAGGACGTGAAGGTTGATGACGAGGTCACCGCGGTCGGAGCGGTGAAGCCTGCCGACACCCTTGCCCCGAACCCGCAGGGACACGCCAGCGGACGTGCCGGGCTCGATCTCGATCTCCTCCGGGCCATCGAAGGATTCAATCGTCATCGTCGTACCAAGTGCGGCCGCTGTCATCGGGATTTCTAGCTCGCATACGAGATCGTCACCGTGGCGCGTGAACTGCGGGTGCTCGGCGACGTGGACCTCGATGAAGAGGTCGCCCTGCGGACCACCAGCGGGACCGACCTCGCCCCTGCCCGCCATGCGGATTCTCATCCCATCCTCGATACCGGCGGGGATGCGAACGTTGAGAGTCTGGGTTGCGCGCACCCGGCCTTCGCCAGCACAGTCGAGGCACGGGTCGGTGATGACGGTGCCGTGGCCCTGACACACGCCGCAGGACGTCGTCGACATGACTTGACCGAGGAACGAGTTCGTCACCTTACGGATCGAGCCGGTCCCGCCACAGGCGGTACACGTCTGCGGCGGCCGCCCATCGCGCGTGCAGGTGCCGTCACAGGTCGTGCAGCGCACCGCGGTTTCGACAGTGATGTCGGTCTCAAGTCCAAAGACTGCGTCCCGCAGCTCGACCTCGATCGGAACGAGCGCGTCCTGGCCGCGCCTGCCGCGTGGCACGGGCCCGCGGGCTGCTGTTGCCCCGCCGAAGAACGTGTCGAAAATGTCTTGGAAGGATCCGCCGAAGCCACCCGGCGCTCCACCGTTACGGACAGCCTGCTCGCCACCCATGTCGTAAAGCCGACGCTTCTCGTCGTTGGAGAGGACATCGTATGCGGCTGTCACCGCCTTGAACTCTTCAGAGCTGTCCGGCCCGGCAACATCCGGGTGTAGCTTGCGTGCCTTCTTGCGGTACGCGCGTTTGATCTCATCCGACGTTGCGCTTCGGGACACGCCGAGAATGTCGTAGTAGTCAGCCACTGACGCCAATTCTTTCTAGTTGGTGGAGATGAACTTTAGGAGCCGAGGATCCTGGTCAGGTAACGAGCGACAGCCCGCACGCTCACCATAGCCACCGGGTAGTCCATGCGGGTTGGGCCCACGATGCCGAGACGGGCTGTGCCGCTCGACCCGTAGCTGGATGTGACGACGGAGGTCTCGGAGAGGCCCTCGTCATTGTTCTCCGAACCGATCGTGATCGCAAGGTCGCCGGTCAACTCGGCAAACAACCGAAGAAGGACGACCTGCTCCTCGAGCGCTTCGAGCACGGGGGTGATGGTGTGCGCGAAATCGATATCGGTGCGGGCGAGATTAGCGGTTCCGGCCATGACGATCCGCTCCTCCGCCTCATCCGTCATGATGTCCTTGAGGACCGCAACGATGGCGCCGAGAGGCCCACGTTCGGCTGGCGCAACGTCGCCGAGAGCGTCCTCAGAGATCTCGTGGGCAGCCCTGTTGACGAAGACCGCGTTGAGGCGGCTCGATATGTCGGTCGCCTGCTCGTCCGTCAGGCTGACGTCGAGGTTCCGCTGTTCAACAGCACCTGAGTCCGCGATAACAATAAGGAACGTGTGATGAGCCGAGATCGGCACTAACTCGATATGGCGGACAGCGCTCCGTCGGCGTATCGGGTATTGGACGACAGCAACCTGCTTCGTGAGCTGGGCCAGCAGTCTGCTCGCACGCATGACGACATCGTCAAGATCGGCTGCTCCCTCAAGCCACGTCTCGATCGCTCGCTTTTCAGCGGTCGACAGAGGCTTGACCTGGGAAATTGAATCAACAAAGGTTCGGTAACCGCGGTCAGTCGGAACGCGCCCCGCCGAGGTATGGGGCTGGTGAATGAGGCCGACCTCTTCGAGTGCCGCCATGTCGTTCCTGATCGTCGCCGACGACACATCGAAGCCGTGACGTTCGGCGATTGTCCGCGACCCGACGGGTTCGCGGGTCTGCACGTAGTCATGGACGATGGCCTGCAGCACTTTCAATCGTCTTTCTTCGCTTCGCACACCATCCCCCTTTCTTGCACTCGACATACCCGAGTGCTAATTCTACGCAAGAATGCCGATAATGCCTACCCTGGACAGGTGTGTGCTTCGCGATCAGCTGACAGATATGGGCGGGACGTCCTCGGCTCCCCCAGGCCAGGACGCCTCCGGGTTCAACGAGACGTGCCGGCCTCGACAGGCCTTCTTCTCGAGGATGTCGAGTCCGGCTTCGTCGGAGAGGTCGTTGCCGTGTCGAAGGTCGCCGGCGAGATGCTCATGACCCTCGAAGGCCGTGGCGGGGTGCGCCGCCGGTTCCCCCTTGGCCCCGGCTTCTGGATCGACGGCGAGCCGGTCAACATCACCCCGCCGCAGAAAACGCGAGTGTCGTCCGAACCGGAGCGGACCGCGTCAGGATCGATCAAGGTCGCAGCGAAGCCAGCGGTTATGCTTCCTTCCCGTATGTGGGTCGAAGGCAGACATGACTGGCAACTCATCGATCGCGTGTGGGGCGAAGATCTACGGCTCGAGGGCATCGCCGTTGAAGAGCTCGCCGGAGTGGACAGGCTGATGGAGATGCTTGCGACCTTCGAGCCGGGACCGGGCCGCCGAGCTGGCGTTCTTGTCGACCACCTCCTTCCCGGGACAAAGGAGCGGCGGCTTGTCGATGAAGCTCTCGCCGAGTACGGGAACGAGCATGTTCTTGTCCTCGGCCACCCTTACGTTGACGTGTGGCAGGCGATTAAGCCTGCCCGGGTTGGGCTCGGCGCATGGCCCCATATCCCCAAGGGCACCGATATCAAGGCCGGCACTCTCGCGGCTCTCGGACTGCCGCACAGCAGTGTCGAGGACATCGGGATTGGCTGGTCGAAGATCCTTGCCCGCGTGCGTGACTGGCGCGACCTCGAACCCTCGCTACTCGGCCGGGTAGAGGAGCTCATCGACTTTCTCACTCACAACTGACGCTCTCGACGACAGGTCACCTGCCTGCGGAATCGGACTCCTCAGTAGGCTCGAGTCGATCTCCACGGGCGGACAGTTCTCACCTGGACTGCTGTTCACATCGCCGATAAAGTTGATCACCATCACATTTTCAGCGTACGAACGATTCTGAGGAGTCATGAATGAATACGTGGAACCATACCTATGATGTCGTCGTTGTCGGCAGCGGCACCGGCCTTTTCGCGGCGCTTATGGCCCAGAAGCAGGGGTTATCGACACTGGTTGTTGAGAAGGAAAGCCGCTTCGGCGGCTCGACAGCGCTGTCCGGTGGCGGCTTGTGGATGCCAGGCAACCGCGTCGTGCGTGAAGCAGGGATGAAGGACACCCGCGAACGCGCAGAGAGATACCTGCGGACGATCGTCGGCGACACGTCGCCTGAGTCCCGCTGGCAGACCCACCTGGACTACGCGGCAAAGAGTGTCGATGCGATCCTCAAGAACACAGATCTCAGGCTCGAGGCGATGATGGAGTACGCGGATTACTTCTCCGACGAACCCGGTGGCTCGAGCGGCGGCAGATCGGTCGAGCCTTCTCCGTTCGACTTGAACACGCTCGGTGATGACAAGGACCTCATTATGTCGGGCAACCTGTCGGCGCCCGTGCCGATGCCGATCACGGGCGGCGACTTCCGATGGATGAACCTCATGGCACGTAAACCTGGCAAGGCACTACCGAGGATCGCCAAGCGGATCGCTCAGGGCATCGGTGGCATGGCACTCGGGAAGGACTACACGGCCAGCGGCAAGGCTCTCGCTGCTGGCCTCTACAGCGCGGCGAAAAAGGCGGGGGTTGAACTGTGGAGATCCACTCCCCTCGTCGATCTCGTCCTCGACGATGACAGGGCTGTCGGAGTCATCGTCAACCACGACGGGCAAGAAGTCCGCGTCAAGGCCAATCGCGGTGTCATTCTCGCTGCCGGCGGCTTCGACAGGGATCTGAGCAAGCGGCGGGAATACCAGTCCGAGGTGATCGATGACGGCTGGCAGTTCGGTGCACCCGGCAATACGGGTGACACGATCGATCTCGCCCACAAGCACGGTCTCGACCTCGATCTTCTCGACAAGGCATGGTGGTTCCCGGCGATCCCAGAAATCAAGCCGGGATCAGGCCCGATCGTGCTCCTCGCTGAGCGTTCTCTTCCCGGCTCCCTCATCGTCGACTCGACCGGCCATCGATTCTTCAACGAGTCGATCAACTACATGACCGCCGGCGAGCAGATGCTCGGCATCGACGATGGCGAGCCACCGCACCTGCCAGCATGGATGGTTGTCGACGAGAAGTACGTCAAGTCGTACGTCATGGGTGGAGTCAAGATGCCCGGTATGGCCATCCCGAAGGAATGGTTCGACGCGGGCATTGCCGTCTCGGCCGACACCATCGACGAGCTTGGGAAGAAGATCGGTACGGACGACCTGCCGGGTGGCGTCGCGCGCTTCAATGTGCTGGCGGCACAGGGCACGGATGATGATTTCGGACGTGGCAAGACTGCTTACGATCGCTACTACGGCGACCCGACAAACACACCGAATCCCAACCTGCGTCCTCTGTCAGAAGAGGGCCCGTACTACGCCATCAAGGTCATCCCTGGTGATCTTGGGACCTGCGGCGGCCTGCGGGCCGACGGGAAGGGCCGCGTCTACAACACGGATGGCGCGACCGTGGACGGTCTCTATGCGATTGGCAACGCTGCCGCCAATGCTTTCGGCGGGGTGTACCCCGGCGCTGGCGCAACGATCGGCCAAGGCATCACATTCGGGTACGCCGCAGTGGATGACATCCTCGCGGCAAGCTGAGCGCACGCCGTTGCCTGGTGCACGACCGACAGGCGTGCACCAGGCTGGCGCTCTGCCACTGATCTAGGTCGCGTGTCTTAGTCCCACAGCTGGCGGATAACGGTGTCCGCAAGAAGCCGCCCACGCAAAGTCAGCACCATTCGGCTACGCGCCAACTGATCGCTTCGCAGCAGACCGTCGGCGGCGAGGAGCATCGTTTTGTGCCGTCGCTGGGCAAGGTCGACCGGGTCGATGCTTGCGTCTTGTCGAAGGATTCCGGCGGTTAACGGGAGTCCCTCAGCGAGCCGGATTCCGAGCATGATCTGCTCCTCGGCCCGCTCCTGCTCGCTCAGCACTTCCCGAGCGGCCGCGGGAGACACTCCTGAGTTGAGCCGCTGGGCCCACGCTCGCGGGTGCTTGACGTTCCAGAACCGGGTGCCGTTGATGTGGGAATGGGCGCCCGGGCCGAAGCCCCACCAGTTGTTCCCCCGCCAATAGGCGAGGTTGTGGCGGGCAGCGTGGCCGGGCTTCGACCAGTTGGAAACCTCGTACCAGGTGTATCCGGCCGCAGATAGCATCTCGTCGGCGATCTCATACTTCGCAGCGAGATCATCGGGGTCAGTATCGGGGAGGACGCCGCGTCGCACCTGTTGCCCCATCTTCGTTCCCGGTTCAATGCCGAGGCCGTAAGCCGAGATGTGGTCCGGATCCATTGCGATTGCCTCGGCCAGAGATGTCTGCCAATCGTCGAGCGACTCGCCAGGGGTGCCATAGATGAGGTCGAGTGAGCACGAGAGGCCGACGTCGCGCGCCCACTCGATGACGCGCGGCACGCGCTCCGGCGTGTGCAGCCTATCGAGGGTCGCGAGCACGTGGGGCACTGCGGACTGCATGCCGACCGACACACGAGTAAAGCCAGCGTCTCGAAGCTCCTGCACGTAGTCCCGATCCACGGTTTCCGGATTTGCCTCGGTCGTGATTTCGGCACCGGGCTCGAAGCCGAACACCATCTCGAGTACGCCGAGGATGTGAGTGAGCTGTGATGCGTCGAGATATGTGGGAGTGCCGCCGCCAAAGAACACCGTCTCAAGCGGGCGGCCCCCGTCGAGAACGTCACCCGCAAGAGCGATCTCCTTAAGAAGCTCGCCGTCGTATTCCTGAGGAGTGGCGCCCGGGCCAAGTTCGTCAGATGTGTACGTGTTGAAGTCGCAGTAGCCACACCGGACCTCGCAGAAGGGCACGTGGACATAGGCCGACAGCGGACGGTCCATCGAAATATCGGGAAGACGACCGTCTTCGGGAGCCCTCTCTCCGTCAGGCAGGTCCGGCACGACGCACCTCCAGGTCGTGAATGCGCCGGCCTTCGGCGAGGCCGCGTGTCTCAAAGCGGGTAATGATTCGGCCCTCCCAGCGCGGAGCGAATCCGCCGGCAATGCCTGCCTCGGCAGGATCATCGCTGTCGATTCTCTCGCCCGCGTGCGGGTTCACGAGGTCGGAAACGGCTGCGATAGCGTCCCTCATCTGCCATGCGTAGTCGTCCCAGTCGGTGGCGAGTCGCCACACACTATCCGGGGGCAGAATATCGGCGATGATGCGGGCAAAGTCCGGTGTGACCATACGTCTCTTGTGGTGCCGTGCCTTCGGCCACGGGTCGGGGAAGAACGTCCACACCTCACGCGGTTTGGGGTTCGGTCCAAACAAGAGAGGAAGGGCGAGAACAGCGTCGGCCGAGAGCAACCGCACGTTCGTCACACCTTCACGGACAATCCGGGACACGGAGGATGCGACGCCCGGCCACCACACCTCGAACGCAAGATAGTTGTTCTCGGGGTGTTGGGCCGCGTGGGCAACAATCTGGTCGCCAGCCCCGGCACCGATCTCAACGATGAGGGGAGCACTCCTGCCGAACGACTCCTCCAGATTCGGTGCCTCAAGGAGCGTGTACCCATCCATCGGGCCGGCGATGATGAATGTGTCGCCGTGTCGCTCGAGGGTTCGCTTCTGCCGGTCGGGAATACGACCCCCACGCGGGGTGAAGCTCGTGATCCTGCGGTGCCCGCTCACAATACCTGCTTGTCTGTCGCCATAGCGTCCCTGAGTTCAGTCGGCATGTGCTTGATGATGTAGGAGGCGAGTGTGATCTCACCGCGGTCATGGGCGTCGATGAGGGCGGGTGCTGGTGCCGGGCGTTCCCGGAACCACCGTCCGGCGGAAACTCCGTGCGTCGGCACTGTCAGAACCTCGAGCCGGTCCCCCGCCTGCGCATGGCCGGGCTCGATGACCCGAAAGTGGGTTCCCGGGCGACCGCGAGCGATGAACCTCTTGATCCAGCCCTCTTCGCCGCGCCACCACTCGAACGTTCTGCACGGAGTTCGACAGCCGGTCGCTTCGAGAAGTGCTGTGCCGAAGCGGAGCCTTGTTCCAATAATAATGTCGTCGACATCCCCATCAACACGCAGATTTTCACCGAACACGCCAGGGGCAAGTTCCTCTCCAAGCTGCTGTTCCCACCACCGCATCTCCGCATTCGACATGGCGTAGACGGCCTTATCGATGCCGCCGTGATTCGCCCGATCCGCTTGGACGTCGCCCCACAGTCCGTAGGTGCCGACACTGATCGGTCCGTCGACCGGGCGCTTATCAATTGCCGTGACGCCGACCCGGCCCATGTCGACCGGGGTCAGCTCCGAAACTGTACAAATGTGGGTGACACGCATGATTTCACTCTAGCGGTGCCGGTGATGAACATGACCGACAGCGACGGGCAGCTACCTTTCAGAGGGTGGACATGACCGTCTCACGATGATGAAGACAATGAGGATGACGAGAGCGAGGACGAGCCACTTCATTTCGCCGACGGCTGCTCGGACGTGAGGGCGGCGACAAACGCTTCCTGAGGAACCTCGACCCTGCCGATGTTCTTCATGCGCTTCTTGCCCTCCTTTTGCTTCTCTAGGAGCTTCCGCTTGCGGGAGATATCGCCTCCGTAGCACTTGGCGAGCATGTCCTTCCGCAGTGCCTTGATGGTCTCGCGGGCTATGACGCGGGATCCGACGGCGGCTTGGATCGGAATCTCGAATTGCTGGCGTGGGATAAGACCCCTGAGCTTGCCAGTCATGTCAACGCCGTAGGCATACGCCTTGTCACGATGGACGATCGCGGAGAACGCATCCACCTTTTCATGGTTGAGGAGAATATCGACCTTGACGAGGTCGGCGGACTCCTGCCCGTCCATGTCATAGTCGAGCGATGCGTAACCGCGAGTCTTCGACTTGAGCTGGTCGAAGAAGTCGAAGACGATCTCGGCAAGTGGAAGGCGATAATGCATCTCTACTCGGTCTTCAGACAGGTAGTCCATACCACCCATCGAGCCGCGACGGTCCTGGCACAGCTCCATGACAGCGCCGATGTAATCAGAGGGCGTGAGGATCGTCGCCTGCACCATCGGTTCCGAAATCTCCGCCAATTTCCCGTCAGGGAACTCCGACGGATTCGTCACCTCGACCGTCTGATCATCGTCAGTCCGGACCGTGTAAATAACTGAAGGGGCGGTCGCAATGAGATCGATCCCGAATTCCCGCTCGAGACGCTCACGGATGATCTCGAGATGGAGGAGGCCAAGGAATCCGCATCGGAAACCGAACCCGAGAGCCGCGGATGACTCGGGTTCAAATGTGAGGGCGGCGTCGTTGAGCTGGAGTTTGTCGAGCGCCTCGCGGAGCGCGGGAAAATCCGAGCCGTCGATCGGGTAGATGCCGGAGAACACCATGGGCTTCGGTTCAACGTAGCCGGGCAACTGCTCCTTCGCCGGCCGAGCCGTCAGCGTTACAGTGTCGCCGACGCGGGTCTGGCGAACATCCTTTGCGCCCGTGATGAGGTAGCCGACCTCACCGACCCCAAGACCCGCCGAGGGCTTCGCCTCGGGCGAGATGACGCCGATCTCCTGCAACTCGTGACTCGTGCCGGTCGACATCGTCGTCACCTTGGTACGCGGTGTGAACCTGCCATCCTTCACCCGCACATACGTGACGACTCCGCGGTAGGCGTCGTAGACGGAGTCAAAAATCATTGCCCGCGCGGGAGCATCCGGGTCACCGACAGGGGCAGGAATCTCACCGACGATTCGGTTGAGCAGGTCCGAGACACCCGCCCCAGTCTTACCCGACACCCGTAGGCAGTCCTCCGGCTCGCCGCCGATGAGGGAAGCGAGCTCCTCCGCGTACTTCTCGGGTTGCGCGGCAGGAAGATCAATCTTGTTGAGGACAGGCACGATCGTCAGGTCGTTCTCGAGAGCCATATAAAGGTTGGCCAGGGTCTGCGCTTCAATGCCCTGCGCAGCATCAACAAGCAGAATGGCGCCCTCGCAGGCCGCGAGAGATCTGCTGACCTCGTAGGAGAAGTCGACGTGTCCGGGGGTATCGATCATGTTGAGCGCGTAGTCGTTCCCGTCAACAGTCCACGGCATCCGCACGGCCTGCGACTTGATCGTAATTCCGCGTTCGCGCTCGATGTCCATCCGGTCGAGGTACTGGGCGCGCATCGCACGCTCATCGACGATGCCGGTGAGCTGGAGCATCCGATCGGCAAGGGTCGACTTGCCATGATCGATATGTGCAATGATGCAGAAGTTCCGCAACCGGTCAGCGGGCGTGTTCGCCGGCTGCAGTGACTGGGTGGGATTGTTGGACACGTGTCTCCTTCGTATACTCCGCACCAGTCTACCCACGCGGCGACCTCATCCCACGGTCGAGATGTCGTGACCTCTCTCGCCGTGTTCGCCCAGCGATGACCGGGCATTGATCACACGAGGACGCGCACAAATTCTGGAATGCTGAAGCTATGAGTGCTTTGCCCGGTGCCCTATCCGTCTTCCTTCCCCTCCTCGTGCGCCTTCTTCGCGGGCCCGGCAAGTTCATGGTGTGGGTGAACGGAGCCCTCATCGCCCTTCTCCTGTGGCTGACGGTCTCCGCCGTTGCGGACGGCAACAGCGGCGCCTGGGTCCCCCTCGTTCTCGGCGCGATCCTCGGTATGGGGGTCCTCGTCTTCGGCATTCGGCTCGCGCGCCTCTCTCGCTATGTTGACGAGCTGGAGGAGTTGCAGAGCCAGACAGTCGGCACCGAGATCGTGACCCAAGACGGCCGCACGCTATCGGAGGATGACGCCCGGCAAAGATTCCAGGACGCCTCCTTCGAGGCCTCGCAGCGAACCGCACGTTTCATGCCGCGGGTACATGCCGCGCAGCGTGCCGCCATCGCGGTTGCGGGCGGAACAGTCGAAGCTCCCTACCTCAAAGACGACCTACGGGTAACGATTGTCTCCGGAATCCTGACGGCTCTAGCGGGTCCCTTCGGGTTTCTTCTCCTCATCGTCACCGCGATTATCACCTGAACCTCAGCTCGACAATGCTGGGCGCTTTCTCTGTCGCTGTGCCACTATTACCGTATGGGCCTTCCTCGCAAGCACCTGGGCCGGGACGAAGTCGTCATCCGCCACATGCACAGCCACGTCAAGGAACTCTTCCTCTCCGGCATTCTCGCCATTGTCTTGGTCGCCGCAGTCGTCGTGGCGATCATCTTCATGCCCGAGTCCGTCCAGCCGTGGGGCACGTACGCGGTTATCGCACTCGCCGTCGTCCTTGCTGTCTGGAAAGTCATTGTGCCCTGGCTACGGTGGCTAACCGACACGTACACAATCACGTCCCGACGCATCATCACCCGCACCGGAATCATCGCGAAGAACGGGCACGATATTCCCCTCGCCCGAATCTCCAACGTCGCCTATGAGCACGACCTTATCGACCGGATTTTCGGCTGCGGTACACTCATTCTCGAGACGTCAGCTGACAATCCGCTCCGGTTGCACGACATTCCAAAGGTAGAAGAGGTTCACGTTGAGCTAACCGAACTTCTCTTCAGCAGTGAGGGATACCGGCGTGACGACTAGGCCGACCACGTGCGGGTCGGGCTCGATGCACCGCACTCCACTCGTCAGATACCGAGTAGCACGTCTACGGTAGAAGCCGTGAGCTTCCTTAATCGAGCATTCGGCTTTGCTAAGTCCGTCGCTACTGTGCCGCAGACCCGCCAAGCCGTTCGTGACGTCTGGGCCGACAACGAGGCCGACGGAGATTCAGCGCTAGCAGCACGTACCTTACGCAAGCCTGTCCTTCCGGGACCGGACGACGAGGCAGTCGAATACTCCCCAGCACTGCACGGCAGGGCGTCCTTTTCCTACGATCCCTCTCCCGATGGGGACGCGGATCCCGGAGAAGTCGTGTGGACATGGGTGCCATACGAGGACGATCCGACACAGGGCAAGGACCGTCCGGTGCTCGTTCTCGCCCGCCTCGGCGACGCTGTCGTCTTCGCACAAATGACGTCCCAAGATCACGTGGCGCCTGGTGTTGGCGCGAGCCGCGAAGACCATCTTGGCCGCCGCTGGGTCGATATCGGCACCGGCGACTGGGACAGGGAGGGCCGTCCGTCAGATGTGAGGATCGACCGTCTTCTCATCGCCCACAAGGACTCGATCCGCCGGGAGGGCGGTCGCCTCGATAAGACGAGGTTCACACATGTGGCGCGGGCAATCAGTTCGATTCATCGCGGCTAGCTGATAAAGTCGTGGATCGGACTTGCTATCCGGTCGATACGCAGGTCGTAAGCCACCGACCACTCCACGGGGTGCCCCACGCCCCAGTCCCGGTCATGGCGGAGCCCTCACTGACCGAGCAGATATTCGCATCCGTATGACGAAAGAATTGAGAACGTGGCAAACATTAAGTCGCAAAAGAAGCGTAACCTCACGAACGAGAAGCGCCGCATCCGTAACCAGGCGTACAAGGCTGAGCTGAAGACGTACGTGCGCAAGGTCCGTACCGCCGTCACCGCTGGCGACAAGGAAGAGGCCGACGCAGCGCTGAAGGTTGCCGGTCGTAAGCTCGATAAGGCCGTTTCGAAGGGCGTTATCCACAAGAACCAGGCGGCGACGCGCAAGTCCAAGCTTGCGAAGGCTGTCTCGTCTATCGACGCCTAGTCAGCACAAGGAAGGGTGGCGGCACATCGTGCCGCCATTTTTCTTGCCTTCACATGGTCCGCACGACGCTGTGAGGCCGTTTCTGGCAACTAGTGAACCCGATCCGGTCGCCGGACGTACGTTGCACACAACTATCCGACAGGCGAGGAAAAAACGTGTCGCTCTCGTCAGAGGCGCCGTGCAGCGCTGATCCGCCGGAGGCACCGCTCGACCGCGTACGCGGGGTCATGGGACTCGCCTCGGAAACCTTTAACGTCACCGTCGGCTTGGGCGATCGCGGTTATCGCACCGGCAAGAGCCGCATCCGACCACGACCGAAGGCTGTTGCGGGCCGCTCTGATCTGATGTGGGCTGCCGGAAATGGTGACATCGTGCCCGTCACGGCCCGTCGAGGTTGAGACTTGTGCGAGCTGGCGGAACTTCCACGCGAGGTTCGCGATGATGAGCACTTCTGACGTGCCAGTCGCGAGCGCATGCCGCAAGAGCTGCAGTGCCCGACCGGTGTTGCCTGCGATCAGGGCGTCCGCGATCTCGAAGCCGTCTGCCTCGACCCTGCTACCGAAGTACGTCCGCACATGCTGCTCACCGATGGTGCCCTCGACGTCACTGAAGAGCTGCCGCAGGGCGGCGAGCATCTCGCGCACGTCATTTCCGAGACTCGCAACCAAAGCATGGGCCGCCTCATCCGTCAACGCACGATTCGCTCGCCGAGCATCCGATGTGAGAAGTGCGAGTTTGTCGCTGTCCCACTTGACCTCGCCGATCGTGACAACGGGAAAGCCTGCCTGTTCACATGCGGTGAAAACTTTCGCGCCCCTGTTGCCGCCGTTGCGGACGCCGACAAGAAACAGGTCGGGGCTGGGGTGCGCGATAAGCTCGAGGAGGTCAGTCTGGAGTTCCTCTCCCATGTTTTCGAGATCGCCGATGAGGCAAATCTTTGCTCCCCCGAACAGAGATGGGCTGGCCAGGACAGCAAGATCGCCCGCACCGTACGACAGTGAGTCGAGTTTCACGACGTCAACCTCTGGATCGACGCGTCGGGCCTGACCGACGAGAGACTCCCAGGCGCGGTCCGCAAGCGCGTCCTCTTTCGATTTGATGAGGACTACCGGTGCCAGTTTCACCGTGTCCCACGTGACGCCTTTTGCCTGTGCCATGGTCCAAGTATTCCATGATGCTCGACTGGCTCCGACCCGGCTACGGACCGTCACTTCGCCACACGGAGGAAGATGTCCCCATCTTCGGTTGCCATGATCTCTGCCCCACGGCTGTAAAGCTCGACAGTTGCTGGCGCGGGATGACCGTAGGAGTTCTCGCCGTAGGAGAGAAGTGCGAGGGTCGCGCCGACAGCATCGGCGAAGGCCTCGCTTTGCCTTGGCGATCCGTGGTGCGGAACGAGAACGACATCGGCGGCAACGTCGTGCCGTGCGAGCTGGCGCTGGGCCGACAGCTCGATGTCACCGGTGATAAGGAACGATCTGCCAACATTCGCTCTCACGACGACGGAGTTGTCGTTCTCGCAACTTTCGTCATAACAATCTGCTGGACCCTGGGGCCAGAGGATCTCAAGGCCCCCAAAGCGGTCACCTGCGGACACCTCCCGGACAGACCGGTCACCGACCATGCTCTCAACCTCGAATTGCATTCCTGGACCGGCCCACACCTCTGTCACTCCCCTGTTAAGCGCGGTGCGGATCTCACCGACATGGTCAGCGTGGAGGTGAGTGAGGATGAGAATGTCGACGTCAGCACCCGCTGCGGACAGGCAGTCACCGAGCCGCGACCCCGGAGGCCCCGTGTCGACGAGGTAAACGAGACCATCGACGCGGACAAGTGTCGCCGCTCCCTGACCCACGTCGCATTGGACGATGTCCCAGTCCGGGACCGGGGTCGGTACGAGACGATAGGCGCTGAGGCCGAGGGCGGCAGCGACGAGCCAGGTTGTGCGTAGCCGTGTTCGAGCGGTGAGCCAGGCAGCGAGGAGGAGCGCCGCATACACGGCGGCAACGAGACGGCCATCCATGCCCGACCCGGGCCACCCCGAGAGTTCCCCGGCAACGATGTCAATCCACGAGACGCAGCGTGCGGCGATCCACGCGAGCGCGGGTCCCACTGCTGGCGCTGGTGCGAGGAGGAGGCCCGCGAGCGCGACAATAGTCCCTGCTGGCACGACGGGAGCGACGAGGGCATTGGCGAGAGCTGACCAGATGGAGGCGGAGTCGGACAGGAGAAGGATGATTGGGGCGCAGGCGAGATGCGCGACGATCGGGACGGCGAGCAGGTTCGCCCCGGGGACGGTGAGGATGGGGGCGAGGAGGCTCGCCGCTGGGCGCGCCCACACGATGATTGCTGCGGTGGAGACAACGGACAGGATGAATCCGTACGCCAGGGCGAGGCTTGGCTCGAGACCGACGAGAACGATGATCGACACTCCAAGGGCGGGAAGGGCACTGCTCGGTCGCCGGAGCCAGATGGCGCTGAGCACGACCGCTCCCATGACGCCCGCGCGCAGGACGGAGGGCTGACCACCGGTGGCGACGATGAGGACGGCAAGCACACCACCCGCGACAATGACGGCACGTGCCCGTCTGCGACGCCCGACAAGGACAAGCGCGATGCCGCAGATCATTGATACGTGGGATCCCGAGACTGCTGTGAGGTGGGTGAGGTTGACAGCGGCGAGTGCCTCCCCATGCTCCTCCGGGAGCCTCGAATCATCACCGATGGCAAGACCGGGTACAAGCCCTTGGATCTGCGGTAACTCGTGACGTAGGTTCGCGGAGAGCCGGTCAGCCCGCGTAGCAATCCAGCGTGAGACAGGGCCAGCGTGCCCCGTCACCGTCGGCTCACCAACAACTGTTGCCCACGCGATCTCCCGTGAGCCCCTGTCAGTTGGCTCGAGTTTCACGAGGACGTCGATGTGCTCCCCCAGGTTCACGTTCACGAGCTCGTCGCCGCCGAGCAGTGCCACCGACGAGTAGGCGCTCGATACCTCTCCGCGCCCCGTCACTCTTTCCACTCGCATACTTCTCAGCACACGCTCACCGGCCGGGTTTGGGTAGGACGTGATAGAACCAGCAAGGTGGACGACCGCTCGCTGTTCCGTCAGTCTCGCGAGAATCCCCTGTCCGGCGAGATACTGGTGCGCAGCGGTCAGACCGGACGAACATATGGCAGCAGAGATGAGAACGACAACGGTCGGTCCCCAAAAACGCACCGCAGAATCTCGTCCGACATGCCGAAGCACGAGGCGGCCACAGAAAAAGGAGCCCGCTAAGAAGCTGACGCACGTCATGACGAATCCGGCTCCCTCGAGCAATGTACCGATCGCCGCGGCCCACCACCCTAGTGCGGCGAGCAAGATCCGAAGGTCCCTGTGGGTCATGTCGTCACGTGATCACGCAGGTTCGCAAGCGTCGCCGGTCCGATCCCCGACACCTCCATGAGCTCCTCGACGGTGCTAAATGGCCCGTTTGTCTCGCGCCAATCGATGATCTTTTGAGCGATCGCCGGGCCGACCCCGGGCAGTGTTTCAAGTTCGGCAGGACCCGCGCTGTTGATGTTGACAAGCCCCGATGATGGTTCCGCGGCCTGCTCGGGTGCCTGTTCAATAGCGGCTGGCACCTCCTCACCCGGTGCAGGAACGACGACGTGTTCACCGTCGACAAGGACACGCGCGAGATTGAGGGCGTTCCAGTCCGCCTCCGCACTCATCCCACCCGCTTGCTCGACCGCGAGCGCGACGCGGGAGCCCTGCGGAAGCTCGACGATGCCGGGGTTGTTGACCATGCCAGACACGTAGACCGTCACCGTGCTCGGCTCAGTGGGCAGGGGGCTTGGCACGGGAGCCTGCGGCTCTTCTGCTGGCAACGTCACGGTATCTGTCGGCGCGGCAGGTAGCGCGTGGACTTCAACGGGCCGTGACAACGTCCAGCCGACGAGTAGTCCGGCGACGAGAGCGAGGACAAGTATCGTGAGAGCTGCCGACCGATTGTCGAACGCGAGCCGTGCGGTTCGTCTCCCCTGTTCTGGGGGCGACATAATGTCCTCACCCGTCCCGACGCGGTAGGCGGTGCGTACGAGGTCTTTGGCTTTCATACCTTCTACGATCGTCACTCTGTCTGTCGACTGGCGCGAAGAGATTACGGGCTGAGGACAGCCAATCCGCGGGCGTCCTGGGGACCGCACCGCTTCGGTAAGCTCCGACGTAAGGAAAACCCGGCGCAAGGCCGTCGTCACCAGAATCTGGGCGGGATGCGCGACCGCAAACGCCGCGCTCCGTGCGGCACCGCTCCTGCCACAGAGCCGAAGACCCGAGGCTCTTGGCATCCGGTCCGCCAGACTAGTGACGACGATCAAACGCCTCCCGAGTCTTGCTGGCCCAGAACAGCGAACGAAAAGTTGGGGGCGTCGTGCAGAGCGAGGACGAGACCTACGCGGCAGAGTCAACGCTCGCCCGGATCGGCGACTGCACTAACGAAACCGCGACAGGCTTCCCGCCGCTGATGGTGGGTGAGTGCCAAGAGTCCCGGAAGGGACTGGGACATCCTCATCGGACCGCGAGAACCTCATGACGGGGGGGTCAGTCTTTTGGAGATCACGGTGCAAAACTCAGAGCCCGAGGGTGTCGGCAGACCTGCCTTCGCGGAGACTATTCGTACCCCTGCCGCAGTGGCGTCAGTCCGTGAACTGCCACGCCAGCCTGCTCGCGCGTCGTTGCTCGCCAACCTGTTCGAGTGTCCAAAGCAGACGATCCGGACGAGCTTGAATGTATGGCGGTTGACGCCGCCGCTAGGCCCGCCGTTGCGCAAGCTTTCCGTGTTGGCGTGTACGGTCGCTTACGAGTAGACGAGAGTGGCAGTCATCGACCTGGCTGCGCCTGGCGGAAGGCCGATTGACGCCGATGCGTCCGCACGATTGACCGCATCAGGCACGTGGGAATACGGCTCGAGTGCGATCGCTTCGCGGGCCCCGCGATCCAGTCCATCGCCGGTCCACACGACAATGACCGGAGCCTCGGCAGGCTCCTGGATGAGGGAGATCGTCTTTCCTGTCAGCGGGTTCGACAGAGACGTTTTGACGACACCCTCGTCGTTCGGGACGAGGCCCAGGTAGGCGGCGTCGATCTCCTCGCTACCGATACGGTCCCTTACGACAGGCGCGTGAATGCCGGCGTAGGCCGATTCCCCGGGAAGTGGGATAAGTTCCTGCGACGTGAGGATCCGCTTCCGAGCGGGGATCGTCAGACCCACGTCAGTAATTCTTCCGCCGCCGGGGAACGTTAGGAGAGAATGCCACCCGATGCCGACTGGAGCCTTCTCTGGCGAGAGATTTGTGACGGAGATGTCAACGGACAGCCGGTGCGAGCCGCCCTCACCGACCCCGAGGGCATAGATGACGTCAATCGCGAACGACCACGGCCAGTCATCATCGGCCTCATGCTCGGCCCGCAACTGAAGGGTCGATCCGCGTGAGACGGACTCGAAGTCGAGCCTCGAGGCAACACCGTGCCGTGCGTGACCGTCGGACGCGACCGGCACCGAGATCGATCGGCCATTCCAGGAAAACGTGCCGCGATTAATCCGGCCTGCGAACGGCGCGAGAATGCGGCTACGTGATCCCTTGCCGCTCGCCAGTTCCTCCGGGGTCTCATAGCCAGCGACGATGCTCTCACCGACGCCGGGGTCCCAGGAAATGAGTGTGGCGCCGCGTGCGGCGACGAGGGCGGTCGCTCCGGCATACTCAAGCCGCCAGGCCCTGCCGCCGAAGTTCGCCTCGCTCACGCTGTCCATGTCTCTCCTTACGGGACGATGTTGATGAGGTGAGGTGCGCGGACCACGATCTTCCGCGGTTCACCTTCCAGGTACTGTTGAATCTTCGGCAGTGCAAGAGCACGCTCGGTCAGATCCTCCTCAGCAATATCGGCAGGGACCTCGATGCGGTCACGGACCTTGCCCTTGACCTGGACAACACAGGTGACGGTGTCCTCGATGAGGAGGGACTCATCAATGGTGGGGAACGGAGCGTAGACGACCGAGGTGTCGTGGCCGAGGCGCGACCACAGTTCCTCTGCAATATGGGGAGCAACCGGGCCAACCATCGCGACGAGTTGCTCGGCCACCTCCCGCGGCACCTCGTCGAGAGACGTGAGGTGGTTGTTGAGGACAATGAGCTTGGCGATCGCTGTATTCGGCCGCATGGCCTCGTACTCAGTTCGCACATCCGTCACGGTGCGGGCAGCAAGCCGTGCGGTCTCCTCCGATGGCGCGACATCGGCAACGGTCGTCTCACCCGTCTTTTCGGAGACGATGTTGCGCCAGAGCCGTTGAAGGAAGCGCTGGGCGCCGACGACAGCGCGAGGCTCCCACACCCGGGACTGCTCGATGGGGCCCATCGACATTTCGTACACGCGGAAGGTGTCAGCACCATACTCGGCGCTGATCTCTTCGGGGGTCACCGTGTTCTTCAGGGACTTGCCCATCTTCCCGTACTCGCGGTTCACCCGTTCACCACGGTACGTGAAGACCTGCTCGCCATCCTCCTCGGCCGTCTCTACCTCGTCGGCGGGCACGTACTGGCCTCGGGAGTCCGTGTACGCGTAGGCCTCGATCATGCCCTGGTTGAAGAGCTTGTGGAACGGCTCCGACGATGAGACGTGGCCAAGATCGAAAAGGACCTTGTGCCAGAACCGGGCATACAGCAGGTGGAGGACAGCGTGTTCGACGCCTCCGACATAGAGGTCGGCGCCGCCAGACATGTTCCCGACCTCGGGGCGCGGCCCCATCCAGTACGCCTCATTCTCCGGGGCAACGAAGCGGTCCTCGTTATTCGGGTCCAGGTAGCGCAACTCGTACCAGCAGGAGCCTGCCCAGTTCGGCATCGTATTCGTGTCGCGGTAATACGTCTTCTCGCCGTCGCCCAGGTCGAGAGTCACCGCGACCCAATCTTTGAGCCGGCCGAGAGGCGGCTCCGGCATCGACTCCGCATCGTCCGGGTCATAGGAGCGCGGCGAGTAGTCCGGGGTCTCAGGGAGTTCAACCGGCAACATCGAATCCGGCAGGTCGTAGGCCCTGCCTGCTTCGTCGTAGACGATGGGGAACGGCTCACCCCAGTAGCGTTGGCGTGAGAACAGCCAATCACGTAGCCGGTACGTCACCGCCGGTGTTCCCATCCCCTTGTGGGCGAGATAATCGGACACGGCGGCGATCGCAGCGGTCTTGTCGAGACCGTTAATCGAGAACTCGGGGTTCGCCGAGTTGATGACCTCACCGTCGCCAAGGTAGGCCGCATCTCCCGGGAAGTCGTCGGCTGGTGCGATCGTGAGCACGATCGGGAGGCCGAATGCGGTCGCGAAGTCGTAGTCGCGCTGATCGTGCGCAGGAACTGCCATAATCGCGCCGGTCCCGTATCCCATGAGGACGTAGTCGGCCGTGAAGACTGGAATCTCGTCACCACTGACGGGGTTCGTGGCGTAGATACCGGTAAAGACGCCGGTCTTTTCCCGCTCGTCGCTCGTCCTCGCCGCTTCCCCAAGCTTTCGCGCAGCCGCCTGGTAGGAGGACACCGCGGTACGCGGGTTGGGGGCACCACCCGTCCATGCGTCTGTGACGTTCGCCGGCCATTCGGTCGGCACTGCCCCGTCCTGCAACATCGGATGCTCCGGAGAAACGACCATAAACGTCGCCCCGAACAGCGTGTCCGGGCGGGTCGTGAACACCTCGAGGGCGTGGTCACCATCAGCGCCATGCGCCGTAAAGGTCACATACGCGCCCTGGCTCTTGCCGATCCAGTTCCGCTGCATGGTCACGACCTTCTCAGGCCAGTCGACAGTGTCCAGGTCACCAGCAAGGCGGTCTGCGTACGTCGTAATTCTCATCATCCACTGGCGGAGCTGGCGACGGAACACAGGATAGTTACCACGCTCGGACCGGCCCTCGTTCGTCACCTCTTCGTTCGCCAGCACCGTGCCGAGGCCCGGGCACCAATTGACGGGCGCATGAGAAATGTAGGCAAGACGGTGATCATCGATGATGGCGGCACGAGCGTCCTCGCTCATATCAGCCCACGGCGCGCCCGACGGTGTCGGGCGCTTACCGGACTCGAACTCGGCAACAAGCTCGGAGATGGGGCGGGCACGACCCGTCGTACCGGGGGTGCGGCCGTCCGCATTCTCGTCGTAAAACGAGTTGTAGATCTGAAGGAAGATCCACTGGGTCCAACGAACATAGTCGACATCTGTCGTCGCGAACGAGCGACGCTGATCGTGCCCGAGGCCGATCTGGCGCAGTTGCCGCTTCATGTTCTCGATGTTCTGCTCGGTCGTCAGGCGCGGGTGCTGGCCCGTCTGGACTGCATACTGCTCGGCTGGCAGGCCGAACGCGTCGAATCCCATCGTGTGGAGCACCGCCTTGCCGAGCATGCGCTGGAAGCGGCCGACGACGTCGGTGGCGATGTAACCGAACGGGTGGCCGACGTGAAGGCCCTTACCGGACGGGTAGGGGAACATGTCGAGAAGGTAGAACTTCTCCGCAGAGACATCTCCAGCAAGGTCGCCAACAGGATTGGGCACGTGGTAGGTGCCCCCGTTTTCCCAGCGATCCTGCCAGCGGCGCTCAATCTCACCTGCGAGCTCTGCCGTGTACCGATACGGCTGTTCGGTCGTCTCGGACATAGTTCTCCCTTCGTAACGCACCAACTCTAGCGCAGGCCTCCGCGGGCCTCTTTCGTGGTCCACGTGATGGCAGCGACCTCATAGAATGGCGCCATGAGCATTTTCACAAAAATTATGTCGGGCAAGATCCCTGGACGATTTGTGTGGGCGGACGACGTGTGTGTCGCCATGGCAACGATCGAGCCGCACGCCACCGGCCACGTCATGGTCATACCGCGCGAGGAGATCGACAAGTTCATCGACCTTGACGATGACACGGCGGCTCACCTCTTCAACGTTGCGCGGATCATCGCGCGCGTCCAGGAGACCGCGTTCGACGTGCCACGGTCCGGGCTCGTCATCGCTGGTTACGGCGTGCCGCACTGCCACCTTCACGTCATTCCCATGCTGACCGAGAAAGCTCTCGCATTCGCCTCCGCGCAGAAGGACGTTCCAAGCGAGGAGCTCGATGCGGCGATGGAACGGCTACGTAGCGCGCTCATCGAGGCCGGTCATGGCAAATATGTGCCACAGCACATGACGTCACTCGACTGACCGTCCGCTCACTCCCAGCCGAGTACTACCCGCCACGTGTCGATGAAGTAGACGAATGTGAAGGCAAGAAGCGCGAGGAACCAGATCCCGATCATGAGCCACCGGTAGCGCCACACCCGGCTCGTTCCGTCCGTCAGATTGGCGTGCGCCTGCCCGCTGGCGTGGACGATGAAGGGGACGAGTGCGACCCAGATGACGAGGCACCACGGGCACAGTGTCTCGGCGCTGAAAGACGTGTATTGAAACCAGGCGAGCGCGAGCACTCCAGCCGCAGCGGCGGCGGCCATCGCGACCCACATGAATGACGCAAGGGCTTTCCGCACGAGCAGATAGACGCCCATGACCGCCATCGCGGCAAAACCGACGAGACCGAGGTAGCTGTTCGAGAAGCCGAGGACATTCCCCTCCCATGACGTGAGGAACGTCGAACATGAGAGAATCTCGTTGACATCACAGGAGAGCGAGGCGAACGGATCCGACTCGAGGGCACGCTGGCTCAGGAGGAGCTGGAGAGAAGCGAAGGCCCCGAGTAAACCGCTGACGATCATAAGCAGGCCAAACTCGGCCGCTCCGGGTGCTGGAGGCCGCTCGACCTCTCCGGCTGCCAGATAGGCCTCAATCTCGTCGTCGGTCATGTTGTCAAAATCGGTCATCGCAGATCCGTTTCGTCGGTGCGGGCAGCGTGCAGTGCTCGCCTGCCCCATGGTAGCAATCGCGAGCCGACGCCCTGTTCTCTGACAGGAAGGTGACCTCTCGAGCCAACTGCCGATCTCCTCCCTCATCGACACGAAGCACAAACCGACGCTCGAAGCGAACACGGAATTAACGGGCACGTTACCCAGTTAGATAGGTGGAGAGCCGACACACGTAAACTGTCGAACCAACATCTGTGGAAGGACTTCTGTGGCATCAGAGCAGCGCGAAGAGCACACCAAGGGCGGTGTCTATTCCGTCCCCGGCCAATCGTTCGAACGCGATTCCCGGTACATCACGACGCGCATTACCCGCGACGGAGAGTCCGGCTACATTGTCGAGCCGGGCCGCTATCGCCTCATTGCCGCCCGCGCGTGCCCATGGGCAAACCGCACCCTTATTGTCCGCCGCCTCCTCGGCCTGGAGGAGGCGATCTCGGTTGGCATGCCTGGGCCGACACACGACGCGGATTCGTGGACTTTTGACTTAGACGAGGGCGGTCTTGACCCAGTCCTCAAGGTCCACCGGCTCAAGGACGCCTACCTCGCGCGCGATCCCGAGTACCCCCTCGGCATCACCGTCCCCGCCATCGTCGACACACGTGACGGCGCGGTCGTGACAAATGATTTCGCACAGATGACTCTTGATTTCTCGACCGAATGGGCAGAGTTTCACCGACCGGGCGCGCCGGATCTCTATCCGGAGCATCTGCGCGAGGAGATGGATCCGCTCATGCGGTTCATTTACACGGAGATTAACAACGGGGTCTATCGCTGCGGCTTCGCCGGGTCTCAGGAGTCGTATGAGGAGGCGTATGTGCGACTGTTCACCGCTCTCGACACCGTCTCCGAACGGCTCGAGACACGGCGCTTCCTCATGGGCGACACAATCACGGAAGCTGATGTGCGACTCTTCACGACCCTCGTCCGCTTCGACGCCGTTTACCACGGCCACTTCAAGACAAACCGATCGAAGCTGACCGAAATGCCGGTCCTGTGGGCGTACGCACGCGACCTGTTCCAAACCCCCGGCTTCGGCGACACCATCGATTTCCAGCAGATTAAGAGCCACTATTACGAGGTCCACACGGACATTAATCCCTCCGGCATCGTCCCCGCTGGCCCCGACAACTCAGGCTGGCTGAGTGAGCACGGACGGGAGACGCTCGGCGGGCGCCCGTTCGGTGAGGGCACTCCCCCCGGTCCGGTCACGCCGGGCGAGGAGGTCCGGCCCGAAGGACGCGCGGATGCCTGAACTCGTGCTCTACACGACGGGGTTTTGCGCACCCTGTCGGACAGCGCGCCACATGATTGACTACGCGTCGAAGGACGTGGCATTCACCGTGACGGAGATCAACGCCTCCGACCATCCGGAATCCGCCATGGCGGACGGTGTTACGTCAACGCCTACTCTTATCAGCCGCGGGCCGGACGGGGCCGAGCAGTGGCGGATCGTCGGGGTTCCGCGCCTAGCGGAGTTGCGTCGGCTTCTCGGCGGTATCTGAACGACACGACTGTGCCCCGGCTTCGGCCGGGGCACAGTCGTGTCAGACGGACGTCGTGCGCGTCTCTGCAGGGAAGCAGTCGACGAGCCTTTCGACGAGATCGGCGGTGTCCTCCCAGTTACGCACAGCAAAAGTCTTGCAACCGAGGGCGACGACAGGGTAGTCGTTACCGTTCGGGTCGAGACGGTCCCCGACGAAAATCATGTCATCGAAGGAAACACCCGTGTATTCCGAAAGACGAGTAATCCCGAAGGCCTTGTCAACGCCTGCTCGGGTGACATCGACAGATGTCGATCCGCCGGAGCGAACCTCGAGCTCGGGAAGATCATCCGCCACCGCTGCTCGCAGAGCGTTCTTCTTCGACCCGTCAGGGTCCCACGCTCGTTTTGCCTCGATGGGGGCTTCCTGGCCGAGGGCGGAGAAGGTGATTTGGGATCCCCTGTCCTCGATGACATCGCCCCACGTCCTGTCCTCCCACAGGTCCAGCTCGACAGCTCGGTTCTTCAACGAGGAGATCGCCGAGTCGCGTTCCTCATCGCTGAGATCGTGTGCATACACAGTCACCCACCTGCCGTCCTGGTAGCGCAGGTAGCGCGTGCCGCAGGTCGGCATGAGGTGGAGGTGCTCAAGAGCCGAATCACTCGCCTCGATCTGGTCGAGAACTTGGCTCTCAAACTGCGTGAGGTTGCCTCCGGAGATGATGCAGACGTCGGCGCAGTCGAGGAGTTCGACCAGCGCCGCCGCCATGCGGGGAGGGATAGGGGACTTCGAGGGGGCGAGAGTGTCGTCAAGGTCGAAGGCGACCATCCGGTAATGGGAGCTCAATTGGTTTACGAATCGGCTTTCTTGTCAGAGCGGCTGTCGTGCTCGAGGATCACGCGGAGCAGACCCAGGAGGACAAGCCCGAACGCTACGCGGAACGCGAAGCTGAGTATTGCTGTCACGATCCCCATCGCCCCCGGACCGTAATCAGCGGTCAGGATCGTCAGGAGATCAAATAGAGCGTAGCCAGCATAGATGCCAAATGCAATGATGCCGAGAAGCATGACGATTCTGAGCAGAGACTGCGGGCCGCGGTGAGGGAAGTTCGTGGAGAAGAGAGCGACAAATCCGCTCGGTTGCGTCCCGTAGCCCGCCTGGGACCCATAGCCGTAGCCATAGCCCGGCTGCCCGGGGTGCGGCTGGCCAGCGTGCGGCTGACCCATCGGCGGCCGCCCGGGCTGTCCCTGTTGCGGTCCAGAGTAGGAGGAAGGGTCGGACTGATGATTCGCAGCCTGCTCATAATTGGGGCCGTGGGGCCCTCCCTGTTGCGACATGATGCTTCCTTTCCCAAGCGCCATCGTTTGCGCCTGAGCCCCATTGTCGCTGATTAAGTGACATAGCGCACGCTATTGGCCACAGACCCAGCCGTTCCGACAAACCTCGGAAGAATTGAAGAGCTCCATATCTGACTCGAGTTTCGCCGCGCACCGAGCCGGCGCAAACGTACACTGGCCACGTCCGATCAATTGAGAAGGAGCACTATGCCCACCCCACACATCAGCGCCCCCGAGGGCTCTATCGCGCCCGCTGTCCTCATGCCGGGAGACCCCCGCCGCGCCGAGCGCATCGCAGCCCTCCTCATGCCGGACGCGGAGAAGGTCTCCGACGTACGCGGCATCGGTGCCTACACCGGGCAGTACAACGGAAAGCCGCTGTCGGTCATGGCGTCCGGAATGGGTCAGCCCTCGCTCGCGATTTACGCGAGCGAACTCTTCATGTTTTACGGCGTTCAAAGGATTATTCGGGTCGGCACGTGCGGCGGTATGGCAGCGAAAGTCAACGTCGGTGACGTCGTCGTCGCGATTGGCGCTCATACAGACTCATCTGTCACAGACGTCGTACCCGGCATCAGCCTGTCGCACACGGCGTCCTGGAATCTTCTGTCGGCGGCTGTCGCCGCAGCCGACGGCGACACGACCGTCCATGTCGGACCCGTCGTCTCGCGCGACAAGTTCTACGGCAACGACCCTGCCCAGGTTCAAAAGCTGGCTGACATGGGAACGTTAGGTGTGGAGATGGAAACCGCGGCGCTGTACATGCTGGCCGCTCAGCACTCAGCCGAGGCGCTGACGGTTCTCACCGTGTCTGACCATCTCCTCGATGATTCACAGAACATGTCTGCTGAGGATCGCGAAGCCCGCTTCGAAGGAGCGCTCAAGCTCGCCGCAGCTGCCGCGCACTGCTAAATCCCACGCCGAGCAGCGCTGGTAGCTCCGCACGTTGCTCGGCAGTGAGCTGTCCGGAGGCGAGGTCTGCGCTACGGTAGCGAATCGCGTCCGCGCGATCGACCGTTGCCAGGCCCGCCTCCGTCGCATAGTAGACGTCGGACCCGGTTGCGACGACGTAGCCAAGGTCGACGAGAGAGTCCACGGTCGGTTGAGCGGCCGCCATAATGAGTCCGAGGCGGTCCGCGAGCTCCTCGATCGTGCAGGGAGATGAGGCGATTTCCTTGAGCGCACTGACCTGAGACGCCCTCAGGTCGAGGACGTCGTCGACAGCGCAGTCGAGAATCGCCCTCATCTGACCGGCCTGCTCGATGTGGTCGAGAATGGCAACGGCAATCGACACGTTCTCCGTGGGCCCTTCACGCTTGAGCAGGCGGAGGATTCCCGATTCAGTGGCATCATCGTCACGTTGTAGGTTCACATTCATATGTAACGTGACCATCCTTAGATTTGTTCCTCAAGCTCCTGGTAATAGGCTTGAAGCGGTGACAAGGAGGACCTATGGGTGGACTGACGAGAGCGACCGAGGACTATCTCAAGCACATCTGGTCAGCGAACGAATGGTCCGATGAGCCGGTGACGACAACCCAGTTGGCGCGCGATATGGGCCTGTCCCCGTCGACCGTCTCGGAGTCGATCGCCAAGCTCGCACGCGAGGGTCTCGTCGATCACGAGAAGTATCAGTCGATCAGGCTCACCGACGAGGGAACGACGCATGCCCTCGAGATGGTCCGCGCCCACCGTCTCATCGAGACGTTTCTCCACAGCCGCCTCGGCTACTCCTGGGACGAGATCCACGAAGAGGCGGACGCTCTCGAACACGTTGTGTCGCCACGCTTCATCGAGGCAATCGACGACCTTCTCGGCACGCCCGAATACGATCCACATGGCGACCCGATCCCGAGGCGGGATGGTAGCCTGCCTCCTCGGCAGGCAATACCGCTGGACGATGCCGCGGAGGGTGAGGCCATCGTTGTCAGGGTTGACGATTCAGATCCGGAGCGCCTGCGCGAAGCCTCACGACTGGGCCTCTATCCAGGTCAAACCGTGAGGATTGAGGGCGGCACCATTTCGGTCAACGGCGAGAGGGTTGATGCGGGTTCTTTCGTGGGACGCGTCTGGGTGACCGACAACAGGTGACGTGAACTCCAGTCGTCAGCCACAGGGTTGGCGATGATGTGATGGGGCGCGTGCTCTCGAGCACGCGCCCCATCGTCAAGCCCCTCTTATCGCCAATGATCGTGGCGCTTCATCGACCGAGCGGCACTCAGCGGACCTATCGTGGCGTTTCGAGAGAAGTCCGTGATGTCGCCGACGATGAGGTTGTTGCTCCTCCCCCACATGATGTATTTCAATCCGAGGTTGACCATCGAAGAGATCCTATTACGGCCGCCAATGAGGGTGGCGATGTGGACCGAGTTCCAGATCATCCACGCGGCGAAGCCTTTGAGTGCCGGAAGGTTGCCGACCTCTGCCACGGCGTCAGCGCGGCCAATTGTCGCGAGCACTCCGAGGTCCTTGTACTCGAAGGGGCTGATCTCCGTCCCGTTGATGAGTCCCTCGATGACCTTCGCGGCGTAGGCGCCGGTCTGCTTCGCAGGCTGAGCAAGCTGCGGTAGCGGCCCGCTTTCGAGAGCAGCGATGTCGCCCGCGGCGAGGACGTGCGGAAGGCCTTCGACCTGAAGAGTGTCAGAGACCGACACTCGACCGCCCCGGCCCTGAGGCAGGTTCCAGTTGGCAATGGGTGGGACAGCGACACCAGAGGCCCACAGCACAGCGGCGGCCGGCATCCACGTCTCCTCACCCGAGTCGTCCATCGCCTGCAGTTTGACCCCGTCTGCACGGACTTCCTTGACGGACTGGCCAAGGGCAACGGTCACGCCGCGCTTCTCCAGCTCCTCATGCGTATAGGTCGACGAGGACTCGCTGAAGGCTCCAAGCACACGGTCCGCCATGTCGACGAGCATGATCTCCATTGCGTCGACGTCGAGCTCGGGATAAAGGATGGGCAAGTCCTTATTTTTCAGCTCGGCGAGGGCTCCGGCTGTCTCAACTCCGGTAGGCCCACCCCCAACGATGATGATGCGAAGCTGCTCGCCGGGCCGCTTCGTCGCCGCATCGAGCAGGCCGTTGATCCGGTCGCGCACATCGATCGCTTCCGTTCGGGTGTAGAGAGGAAGCGCATTCTCTTCGGCACCGGGAATGCCAAAGAAGGCGGCGGAGACACCGCTCGCGACGATGAGGTAGTCGTAGCTGATTGCCCTCCCATCGTCGAGCACGACATGCTTGTCCTCGTGGTCCATGAACTCGACGGAGCCAAGCTCGACTCGCAGGTTGGGTTGGTTGCGCCGGACGGCTCGGAGGAAATACGTGACGTCGCCCGGATTGAGAGTCGAAGTCGCAACCTGATAGAGCAACGGCTGGAACGTCGAGTAGGGGTTGCGGTCGATGAGCGTGACGCGAACACGCGCGCGGCGCAGTCCGCGGGCTGCCGCGATGCCAGCAAAACCGCCGCCGACGATGACAACATGGGGCCAGGAGGAGAAATCTGCAGTCATACCACCGACACTAATAAGCCGGCGGTGCTTCCGAAAGAGCTGACAGGTGGACTTCAGCCCAGCCCGTCAGCGGCTTTACCTGTATTCCCGCAGAAACTAAGCGAAAAGGGGACCCTTAGTGTCGCGCGCGTTCTCTCACCGCTGAAGCACCGCCTCGCACTGCGACACCTGCGGTCAGGCCCCCGCGATCTCGTGGATCTCGCGCGGGCGAAGCACTCTCGTCCAGCGCCTACCGGAGTCGATGAGTCCTTGAGACTTCCACCGACTCATCGTCCGCGACACCGATTCGGGGGTTGATCCCGCCATCGCCGCGAGGTCGACCCGACTGAGCGGCAGGTCGATGAGGATGCCCTCGTTGTCGCGCCGCCCCGCTTTCCGCATCAGCATAAGGAGGACATCGGCGAGCCGTTGGGGCACCGGCCGGCCGCCGTGGGTTTCGCTGTGTCGGGAGCGCGCGAGCTTATGGGCGAGATCGTCGACGACGTTGACAGCAACCGAAGGGTGCTCAAGCATGATCGATGTGAAGAGCTCGGCCTCGATGCGAAGCGCACAGGTGACAGAGAGCGTCGCGACAGAGTCCGTGTAGACAGGCGCGCCGAGCTGCGGCAGAACGCCGACAAGATCCCCGGGAGCGGCGATGTCGACGATTCTCGTCGTCCCATCGGCCGACACCTTCTCAACCTTCGCCATCCCCTGGGCGATGACATGCAGCGCATCAGCTCGATCGCCCTCAATCTGCAAGTATTCGTCTGGGGACCACGCATGGGAAGTGATTCCCCTGCTGATGGAGTAGATCTCGTCCTCGCTGAGGTCCTTGAACCAACGCACAGCCCGCAGGACACGGAGCCGCGTCTCCTCCGAGCACTGATGCGGCTCACCAACAGCCCTTGTCACCGGTGATCGAGCCACCGTCACCCCATTTCTTCTGGTTTCTTCCGTGGCCAGTGTAGTGAACCTTCGTTGATTGATGCAGATCATCGTCCCGGGCTCCCGTCCCCCATACCCTTGCATCGTCAACACGTTCGATGAAAGGACAGCCCATGTCAGCTACAACACTCCTTCGCGCCCAGGGATTCTCCTGCCCCTCCTGCGTCGACAAGCTCGAGAAGGCTCTCGGGAAGATCGACGGTGTCGACTCGGTCGACGTGCAGTTCGCCACCGGTAAAATTACCGTGGGCCACGCCGAGTCTGTCAACGCCCAGCTTCTGGCTGACACCGTGACGAAGAGCGGCTACCCGGCAAAGGTCGCAGCTTTCTAACCAGTTCGCTCCGCCTCCCCGGCCCTCCAGCCGACGATGACGTTCTCGTCACCCGATCGTCGCACCACGGATCGTGCTGCACCGTCCGGAATCGGCAAGGAGCCGGTCCGCGACTGCCATGTCAAGGGCCAGCGGGTCGAGTCGGTCGAGAACATCGCGGGGGTAGGCCTGAATCCCACGGGCAGCGCCAAGTAAAGCTCCCGCGAGGGCGCCGATAAGGGGGCTTTCGCCACCAAGCTGAGTCGCGGCACACACTCCCCGAAAGGGGTCGCGCGAGTAAGCCCTGGCCAGCGTCATCGCTGCGGGAACCGCCTCACCAGCTGACACCGACAGGCCAACAACGTCATGAAGGTGACCGACGAGTTCGATGCTGCGCAGATCCGCGGCCCAGTCGAGTGCCTGGAGCGTCCGGGCAACAACGGACGCCTCAGAGGTCCGATGGCCTCCGATCGTCGCGCCCGCCGTCTGCGCGAGCGCGATGTCTATTGCCTCATGCACCGTCTGTCCATCGATGGCGGCGCTGATAGCGGCCGCAACGATCATCGCCGCTTCACGTGACTGCCGGGACTCGTTGGTGACGGAGCACAGGTCATCCACTGTTGTGAAGAGCAGGTCCCCGTGCGCCGCTACGGAATAGGCGACTCCGATCGGCAGCGCCATGGCTGCGGCTCGCGCAGTCGAGAATGCCGGTGTGTGGCGGGGGTGCGGGTCACGGGGCTCGCCGCCAGCATCAATAGAGTCTTCACCGATGAGCCGCGCTGAGTGGAGCATGAGCTCCGTGTAGGAACTGGTCGAGCCCCGTGGTGCGCGAGGATGGCGCGCATGATCCCCGAGGTCGCCGACACCCGTGATGAAGCCGTATTTATCTGTTACCTCGTCCGCTGTCATTCCGCTGGTGGGGATACCGAGGCTGTCGCCGAGGACGAATCCCGCGAACGTTCCCCGAGCTCGATCTGTCAACCACTCCATCTGTCTTCCTGGTGCCGGTGTTCGATAATCGGGACGCTATCACCGCAATTTTTTGTCCTCAGCGCATATCCGAACAATCGGAGTGTCACGTCGCGTCGAGGCGTCCTGCGACGCCCTCGAGCTCCTCGAGAGCCAACCCGATCTGCGGAATTGTGCGGCCGGGTGCAATAACGCCATAGCCCGGTTGTTGCCATGGCAGATCGCCGTAGCCGCCGCGGAGTGGCGAGTGGAGGAATTGGCCGCCCGCCTCCATGACGAGAACGATTCCCCCTGCCGTGTCCCAGGGGTTGGCGCCGACGCCATACGCGGCGTCCGCCCAGCCGGCGGCGACGCATGCGATGTCGATGGCCGCGCTGCCGAGGTTTCGCACTCCGAGAACACCGGTGGCGAGCTTGGCGGCAACAGCGAGGCCTTCAGGTCCCCACGTGTGTCGATCGCGGGCGGAGGGGAAACCCGTGAGGACGAGACTCTCTGAGGCCGTACGTTCGATCGGCTCCCCAAGCCGGATCGGCTCCTCCCTGTCGAAGGACGTGACCCAGGAGCCGTGGCCCTTCGCTGCGTAGAATTCGTGGCCGAGAAGCGGAGCGTTGACGACGCCGGCGATGAGCTCGCCATCGACCTCTGCGCCGACCGAGAAGGCGAACGTCGGCATGCCCGCCGCGAAGTTGGCCGTGCCGTCGATGGGATCGACGTAGAACGTCACGGGGCTGTCGCCAGGCCGTTCGCCCTTCTCCTCACCAACGATTCGACAGTCGGGTATCGCCCGACGCAACACGTCGACAGCAATTTCTTCACACTGCCTATCGTGCTCTGTGACGACGTCGAACCTGTCGCGCTTGAAATCTCGGTCCGTTGGAGTGCGCGCCACTCGTCTGAGGTACTCGGCGACTTTGTCACCTGCCTCGCGCATGGCAGAAAGGATAACCTTGGGATCGGTGTCGCGGATGTCAGTCATAACTTCCTCCTCGACGCCAACATAGTAAGGCAACCTGGAGGAAGGGTGGATGTCACGCGAGCCGGAGAAAGAGCTCCTCCAACTCGTCGGGATCCTCCGTACCGGACTCAGGATTCATGAGGCAATCCGTCAAAGCACGTGAGATGACGAGATAACCTGCCCGATCGAGCGCCTTCGACACGGCCGCCAGCTGATGGACAATCTCCCGGCATGGAGCATCTTGCTCAAATGCGTCGATCATCGCCCCCAGCTGACCGTGCGCACGGCGAAACCGGTTGAGGATCTTCCGTTTCGCCTCTGCTTTGCTTTCATCGCTCGTCTCGATGGATGACATCCTCGTGTCCTTCTACTTGACATCGCTTATACCCCCCAGGGTATCCTTATCGCGACCGAAATTATACCCCCCGGCGTATCGAGTCTGGGCAGATCTGAAGGATAGATGAATGTGTAGTGCTACAACCTGCCGCACCTGCGGCAAGACGACGTGGTCTGGCTGCGGCCAGCATGTTGCCCAGGTGAGGAGGTCTGTGCCCGCGTCACAGTGGTGCGGCGGGAAACACACCCAGGAAGAGATCGATGCTGCCAAGGCACAGCGCGGAGGATTCTTCGCGCGGATGTTCGGCCGGTAAGGAGAAAGAGATCATTATGGCAACCGTCAATCTCACGAACGATACGTTCGCCGATACCGTCAACCGCGACGGCATTGTCTTCGTCGATTTCTGGGCCGCATGGTGCGGTCCGTGCCGCTTCTTCGCACCGACCTACGAGAAGGCGTCCGAGGCCAATCCTGACATCGTCTTCGGCAAGGTCGACACGGAGGCCGAGCAGCTTCTTGCCGCTCAGTACCGTATTCAGTCGATCCCAACTCTTATGGTTTTCCGCGACGGCATCCTTGTCTACTCCCAGCCGGGCGCTCTGCGTGCCCCACAGCTCGACCAGCTCATTCAAGGAGCACGCGACCTCGACATGGACGACGTGCGCCGGCAGCTAGCCGAAAAGCAGAAAACTGACGCCAAGGCGTAGGAACCACACAACACTCGTAACCCAGTCATCTGATTAACCCACGGAGTAAAAAAGCTATGTGTTCACGAATCACCTGTTCTAACTGCGGCAAGCCGACATGGTCCGGCTGCGGACAGCATGTCGACTACGCCCTGCGCGGCGTTCCCGAAGCCGAGCGTTGCCGCTGCCGGTAGGACATTTCACTCCGCCCCTGATCCACGAAAGGCATCACCATGCTCCTCGAACGCATCTACGATGAAGACCTCGCGCAGGCGAGCTACCTCGTCGGCTGTCAGGCCAACGGAACCGCAATTGTCGTCGATCCCCGCCGCGACCTCGACGTCTACCTCAACCTCGCGAAAAAGAACGACATGACGATTGTCGCCGTGACGGAGACTCACATCCATGCCGATTATCTCTCGGGAACCCGCGAGCTTGCGGCGAAGACGGGAGCTACCGTTTATGTCTCCGACGAGGGCGGCCCCGATTGGACCTATTCCGACGCATTTGATGGGGCAGTCCGTATGAAGGACGGCCACCGGATCTCGCTGGGCAATATCACCCTCGAGGCGGTCCACACCCCCGGCCACACGCCAGAACACATGTCCTTCCTCATCACGGACGGCGCACAGTCCGAGGAACCCGGTTTCATGCTGACGGGCGATTTCGTCTTCGTCGGCGATCTCGGCCGCCCAGACCTCCTCGACGAGGCAGCGGGCGGGATTGACACCCGGTTCCAGGGAGCAAAAGACCTTTTCCGGAGTCTGCGCGATCGCTTCATAACGTTGCCGGACTACATCCAGGTTCTGCCCGCCCACGGCTCCGGCTCGGCGTGCGGCAAGGCCCTTGGCGCAGTCCCGTCCTCAACAGTCGGCTACGAGAAGCACTTCTCGTGGTGGGGTCCATACCTCAAGGATGATGACGAGAAGGGCTTCATCGACGAGCTGCTGAGTGGCCAGCCTGATGCACATGCCTACTTCGCTCGGATGAAGGTGGAAAACCGGGAGGGCCCGGCTGTGCTCGGAGCGCTACCAGAGCTCATCGAGTACAGCACCGATGAGCTTGTCTCGGCACTCGCAGATGACAGCGTCATCCTCATCGATACCCGTCATCACAAGACTGTGCACGGGGGCACAGTGCCACGCTCACTCAACATTCCAGGCGTCCGCAAGGCAGCGAGTTACGGTGCGTGGATCGTTGACCCGGAGATTGAGAAGCGCCCGCTCGTCCTGCTCGCAGAAAACCGCGAGGAGGCGGACGATATGAGGGACCACCTCATCCGTGTTGGCATCGACACCGTCCGCGGCTTCATCACCTCACTCGATGGGCTCGACCTCGTGACCCCGACGGTCGTCTCCCCCAGTGCGATTGACGACTTCCCCCATGTCCTCCTCCTCGATGTGAGGAACAAGTCCGAGTTCACCGATGGGCACCTGCCTGGCGCGAAGCAACTGTCTGGTGGCCGCATTATGTGGCACCTCGACGAGCTCCCCGAACCCGGCGCGGGCACGATTCTCACCTACTGTCAGACCGGCGTGCGCAACAGTGTTGCCGCGAGCGCGCTTCGCCGGGAGGGTTACGACGTGGCGGAGATCGATGGCAGCTATGCCGCCTGGGTCGCCCGTCCGGGCAACGTTCCCGTACTCGAGTCGGTCTGATACCGGGGCTTGAGTGGATCCTCTCCTGACCATCTCTGCACTCCTCCTGGCTGGCCTGGTTGGGGTTTCACTCGGGCTCCTCGGGGGCGGCGGTTCGATCCTCACCGTTCCTATCCTCACGTATGTGCTGGGTATGGAGCCTCGTGAGGCAATCGCCGCCTCCCTCTTCATAGTCGGCGTGACAAGCGCCGTTGGCATGACGAGTCATGCGAGGGCGGGCCGGGTGAGATGGCGGATGGGGCTCCTGTTTGGGGCCGCTGGCATGGTCGGCGCCTTCGTCGGTGGTCTCATCGGCGGGCACATCCCTGGCGGAATCCTCATGGTCCTCTTCGCCCTCATGATGATTGCGACTGCAACCGCAATGTTTAGGGGACGCCGAGAGGGACGCGCAGATGCTCCCTCGGGCGGGCGTTCGCTCGTTCGCATCCTGGCCGATGGTTTCGCCGTCGGTATCGCGACCGGGCTCGTCGGTGCCGGTGGCGGCTTCCTCATCGTGCCTGCGCTCAACATTCTTGGCGGCCTGCCGATGGCGATCGCGGTCGGCACGTCGCTACTCGTCATCGCAATGAAGTCGTTCGCGGGACTTGGCGGCTACCTGCTGTCGGTGTCCCTCAACTGGCCACTTATCCTGGCATTCACGGGCGTGGCGATTGCGGGATCCTTCGCTGGATCTGCCGTGGCTGGGAGGGTCCCGGAGCGGGCTCTTCGCAAGGGCTTCGGCGTTTTCGTTCTCGTCATGGGAGTTTTCGTTCTCATTCAGGAAGTACCTCCGCTCCTCAGCTGATCAGTCGCGGTACGCCCGCATTTCATCATCAAGGTAAGGCTTCATGGCATCCTCCCCTCCCCCACGGATCGGCGCCCGAGTGCCCGGATACGTGGTCCTTGTCATTGACGAGCGCGCCGTCAGAGCCGCAGCTGGCATCCTGCTCCTCGCTGGCGGGATTGCCTTCGGCACCGCGCTTGCCACCGGTTCAACCGCGCCACTTCAGCCGTTCGGCATGTTGTTCATGTTCGACATGCTCCTTCGCATCGGACTCGGAGACCGGTGGTCACCGACACTCGCAGTTGGAAGACTCGCCGTCCGCCGCCAAAAGCCGGAGTGGGTGGGAGCTTCCCAGAAAGAGTTCGCCTGGATGCTGGGATTCGGTCTTGCGTTCGTGTCATGTACGACAATGGGGTTGCTGGCAACGCCCCTGTGGGTCACGCTCGTCCTGTGCGGGACGTGCCTCACTCTCCTATTCCTGGAAACATCCTTCGGCATCTGTGTCGGCTGCGCCCTCCAGCAACGGTTCGGCAAGACCGAACCCATGTATTGCCCGGGCGGTATCTGCGAAACTGCAACAGCGCCTGGGACTGACTTCCTCACCCCTGATTCGTCGATTGGAAGGATTGAAAGATGAGAAGAGTACTCGCGGCAGTCATCGCAGCCTCAGCCCTGCTGGGTCTCGGAGCATGTTCGGACGACGGGGGGAAAGTCGACGCGTCCGAGGACGTTATCGTTCTTGACGTGCGCACGCCGAGCGAGTTTGCCGCTGGCCATCTGGAGGGCGCGCAGCTCGTCGATTTCAACGCCGGCGAGGTCGCATCGGCCATCCCCGAGCTCGACCCCGAGGCGGAGTATCTCGTGTACTGTCGCTCCGGCAACCGCTCAAGCCAAGCAACCGCCCTCATGGAACAAGCCGGATTCACGAACATCACCAACCTTGGTTCCCTCGAAGAAGCATCAGAGGCAACCGGGATCGAGATCGTTCGCTAGAACGCGGTACTCGACAAACGAGGCCCGAGCAACAGGCAAGCAACGCTCGTTATCGTCCAACATCCACGACATCTTCGCCACCGAAAAGCAAGCGGGTGGCATAGCCTGGCACAACGGGATGCCTTAATGGGTAGGCGGAGCAGACATGCTGCGGGTTACCCATGGGCAACAGAAGACCTAACGGCAAGAGACGACCGACTGACAATACGAGGAGAGATCATGTCATACACCCATTCCATCACCGTCGACCTGTCTTACGCGGATGCCGTGGAGCGCACGCGTCAAGCGCTCGCGGATCAGGGTTTCGGTGTCCTCACCGAGATTGATATGCGGGCCACATTCAATTCGAAGCTCGGCGCAGAGGCGGCAGACGCTGTCGGAGACTATGTCATTCTCGGCGCCTGCAACCCGAAGCTGGCAAGTAAGGCTTTGGCGGGTGACCAGCACATGGGGGCGCTCCTACCCTGCAACGTCGTTGTGCACCGGGCCGCCGAGGACGAGCAGACAACAGTCGAGACAATCGACCCGGCGACCATGGTCAAGCTGAGCGACAGCCCCCAGGTACGCGAGGTCGCTGATGACGCCGACACACGACTGAAGGCCGCGCTCGACTCAATCGCGAGCTCCGGTAGCTGACCCCGCCACGCGGAGCACCCCACTCACTATGGTTGAGGGCCTGAGCAGTCTCCAGCTCGGGCCCTCTCCTGTGCTTGGCGACGCTCGAATGTGTCTCAATGACAGAGCGCCGGTCGTGACCATGCAATGCGAGAACGGTTCTACAGACACACGACGCCGGGAGGCGTTAGCGGGGTCGTAACACCGTGAGTGTTTCCTTCCAAGCCGACGCTACTCGGCCCTCAGCGCGAGGGATGCTTAAGGTGAAACGGCGGGGCGCTGTCGCATCGGTCAGTCCATTGCCCCGCACCGTCACAGGACGTATTCGAACAGATGGAACCGGTTGAGGTCGGTATTGGGGTAGTCAATCGTATGGACTCCGAGGTCCGTGAAGCCACACCGCGTGTAGAGCGCCCGTGCCGCTACGTTGTCGACGAGAACGTCGAGACGCACCGCGAGACAACCGCGTTCCTGAGCGATTCGAATCGCGGATTCGACAAGAAAACCGGCGACGCCGCGCCCCTGGTGTGCGGGCGCGACGCCGAGGACGTGAATGATGAGAGCCTGTTCATTCGCCACCGGTGCCGACCACGCGGCTCGCTCGTAGCCGAGGCCGGTCTTGTGGTCGAGCGCCATGACGCCTGCGATTTCTGTGCCATCGGTTGCAACATACATGTCGCCGCTCTCGACCCACCCACGGATCATGTCCGAGCTCGGATGACCTTCGGTGTGCCAGTGCCGGTAATCAACGGTCTGAGCTAAGTGATCCATGATGTCGTGGTAAACCTTCTCAACATCAGCCACCTCGTCCGGCTGCGCCGCCCTGACAATCACTGTTCTCCACCTTCGGATCGTGGGACTTCGCGACAAAGCAAGAAGTCCGGCATATAGCCGGACTTGCTACCCGTTTTATGCGGGATTGTCGGTGGAGCTAAGGGGATTCGAACCCCTGACCTCTTCCATGCCATGGAAGCGCGCTACCAACTGCGCCATAGCCCCGAGTGCTTGACAAGTCTAAGCCGTAAGCCCCCCTCGACGCCAAATCTGCGGGGGTGGTAACCGCCACAGGGCGCTGAACGCACATCGGCCAAGCGCGAGCTCAGCTGAGGTTGTACGCCATGAGGCGCCACGCTGGCGCGCGGTTGGGCTGCGGAGCAAGGATCCCCCAATGGCAGTTGTCCATCCCCGCAAGTGGCTGAGACAGTGACGGGTTAGTTCCTAAAAGGGACATGAGACCGTTGGAGATGGCGCCACCGTGGGAGACGATGACGAGCACGGCCTCGTTATGGTCGGCGAGTCTGTCGGTCCAGTCCGCGATCGCTGTGACAACTCTCCGCCCGCAGGCCTCCCGCGTCTCAACGTCGCCGCCCGGCTCCTGGCCAGCTCGCCACAGGTTGAGACCCTCGCGGTCGATCTGCCCAATCTCGTCGGCCGTCAGACCTTCCCAGGAGCCGAAACTGCGCTCCTGGACCCGCGGATCAACAGCAATCTGCAGCCCCGTCCTCTTCGCGAGCCGGGTCGCTGTGTCGTACGCCCGCGTAAGATCCGAGGACACAATGTGGGTGGGGCCGAGCTCAGCAATCTTCTTTGCGGCGGCTTTCGCCTGGGCGATGCCGGTGTCGTTCAACGGGTAGTCGCTCGCTCCCTGGAGGCGCCGTTGCTTGTTGAGATCAGTCTGTCCGTGACGCCACAGGATAATCCTTGAGATCAACGTTCCCCGTCCAGATCTGAGACATCGATCATCGGGCAGTCGCCCCAGAGGCGTTCCAGTGCGTAGTATTCTCGGTCCTCATCCTGCTGGACGTGGACGACGACATCGCCGTAGTCGACGAGAACCCAGTGAGCCTCCCCTTCGTAGCCCTCCCTGCGGAGCCGCTCAGTGCCAGCTTTGTGCATGGCCTCATCAATGGCGTCGACGATGGCGCGCACTTGCCGGGCAGTCTCTCCGGAGGCGACGACGAAGACGTCTGTCAGGACCAGTCGATCCGACACATCGATCGCGACAGCGGAGGTTGCTAGCTTCTCGAAGGCGGCCGCAACTGCGAGGCGGGCGAGGTCGACAGATTCGGCGGTTGCGGTCACAGTGCTCCAGGGTAGAAGTATTCGGTGGTGTATGGCGCCGAGCCGGCTTCCCCTCCGGCGAAGATGAGGGAGCCAAGAAAGATGCCTACACCGAATCCGACGACGATGAGGATGAGGAACAGGAGGATCGTCTTCCATCTGCTCGGCTCAGGCTCGTCGTCCTCCTCGTCGGTCGAGTCATCGAGCGCGGGCGGCTCGGACTTCAGGCGCGCCCGCAGGGCCCCAGCGTAATCCTCATCGCTGTCATCAGTCTCCAGCGGTGGCAGCGGGGCCACGACATCGGCCGGTTCGGTCGATTCATCTTCGACACGTGGGACCGTTCGGGAATCGTCGGTCCGATCAGAGGTGGAGAATCGATCGAAGACGCTCGTTCGCTCTGGGCTCGCCTGTGACTGAGGGCTGGGCTCCGATTGCTCTTCCTCAGCGTCGTGCGAGGTGGCCTGTGGCTCGATCATCGCCGTCTCTCCGAGGTCCGTTTCGCCATCCTCGGACAGGCCGGTGTGCGGCTCTTCAGAGTGCTCGTCAGCTCGCTCGGGGTCATCCATCGGCGTTGGGACGGGACCGGACGTACCATGATCGGGCGCTTCCGACGGCTCGGGCTCATCAGCAGGAACCGCGTCTTGATCCTCGTCTCCAGGCTTCGGCTTCAGTAGCCCAGCCTTCCGCATCTCGCGCCGCGACATCCTGGCCATCGGTTCTCCTTCGCTCGAATACACCACAGTCTATCTTCCCTGCCGCTGGCGTGCCGCCCTTCCGGGTTGCGACACGCGCGGTATCCGACTGGGCGAATAGAGACCGTATTTTCGTATGTACTGCACGACGCCATCGGGCACGAGGTACCAAATAGGGACACCGATCCGTTCTCGTTCGCGCACATCCGTCGACGAGATCGCCATGGCGGGCACTTCGATGACCGTCACACGGTCGGGGGGCAGTCCGTTCGATGCGATGCTGTGGCCCGGCCTGCTAACGCCGACGAAGTGGGCGAGCTCCCACAATTCGGAGGCGTCCTTCCAGTCGAGAATCTGCGGCAGGACGTCGGCGCCGGTGATGAAGAAGAACTCATCATCCGGGTAGATTTCCCTCAAATCGCGGAGTGTGTCGATCGTGTACGTGAGCCCTGGCCGGTCAATGTCAACGCGTGAGACCGAAAACCGAGCATTCGAGGCTGTCGCGATGACGGTCATGAGGTAGCGGTACTCGGCAGGCGAGACCTCACGTTCCTGTTTATAGGGAGGCTCTCCCGTCGGCACGAAAATGACCTCGTCGAGCCCGAACCGGTGTTGGACCTCAGATGCCGCGACAAGGTGACCATGGTGGATTGGGTCAAACGTGCCACCCATGACGCCAATGCGGCGATGCAGCTCATCGTTCGGGTGCGGCGCCTCGATCCATGCGAGGTCATGCTCCGCCGTCACCGGGAAGCCGCTAGCGGACATGCCCCGCACCCTCAACGACCCATGTCGTCGTCGTCAGCTCGGCAAGCCCCATGGGCCCGCGCGCATGAAGTTTCTGGGTCGAAATTCCGATCTCAGCACCGAGACCGAGCTCGCCTCCGTCGGTGAACCGCGTTGAAGCGTTGACCATGACGGCCGCCGAATCGACCCCGGCGACAAACCGGTTCGTGTCTGCCACGGAGTCCGTGACGATCGCTTCCGTATGTCCTGACGAGTGCGCGGCGATATGGGCGAGAGCCTCGTCCACCGAGGCAACAACGGCAACAGCGAGGTCGAGGGAGAGATATTCCCTATCCCAATCCTCGTCGGTCGCGTCCACGATCCGGTCGCGACTGACGCCAGCCCGTTCGGCGAGAGCCTTGGCCGCGTCATCGACATGAAGGGTGACGCCGCGGTCCGCCAGCGCTGCAAGGACCTCACCGGCATGGTCGAAGTTCTCGTGCAGCAAAAGAGTCTCCGCCGCATTACACACGCCGGTCCGATGCGTCTTGGCGTTGACCGCGATCGCGACCGCCCTGTCTCTGTCAGCATCGGAGTTGATGAAGACATGACAGTTTCCAACCCCGGTCTCAATAACAGGCACTGTCGAGTTGGTGACAACCGACTGAATGAGGCCGGCGCCGCCTCGCGGGATGAGAAGGTCGATATAACCGCGGGCAGCCATGAGCTCTGTCGCGCCCTCGCGGCCCCATTCATCCACGGAGGCGATCGCGTCCGCGGGAATCCCGGCGGACGCGATCGCCTCACGCATGAGACCGACGAGAACCTCGTTGGTGTGTTCTGCGGCCGAGCCGCCGCGCAACAGGACCGCGTTTCCCGCTTTAAGCGCGAGGCACGCGGCGTCCACCGTGACGTTAGGTCGTGCCTCATAGATCATTCCGATCACGCCCATCGGCACACGGATATTGCGAACCGTGAGCCCATTCGGCAACGTACTACCTGCGACGACTTCCCCGACTGGGTCCGGAAGCGCGATGAGTTGCCTCACGGCCTCGGCGATGCCAGCGATTCTCTGCTGATCCAGGGTCAGGCGATCGATCAGCGCCTCAGTCAGTCCGTCCTTCACCCCGCGGGCGACATCGCGCCCATTGGCATCGATGATCTCGGTCGATCGCTCCTCCAGGAGCGTCGCGATCGCCGCGAGAGCGGCGTTCTTCTCGGTAGTCGAAGAGCTTCTGAGCACTCGTGCAGCGCCGCGCGCCATCGTCGCCAGCTCCTGCACAGCCTCTCGTGTGTTCGTCATAAGAGTAAGGGTATAGGGAATTATTCTCGGGTCCAGCCCGTTACAGCCCACGTATCGCCCTTTAGGGAAAAGAAGATAACCGGAGGAAGCTGGACATGGCGACAGTCGAGATTACAAAAGACAACTTCAACGACACCATCAAGGAGGGAACGGTCTTCCTAGATTTCTGGGCGGAGTGGTGCGGCCCGTGCCGCCAGTTCGCGCCGACCTACGAGGCCGCCTCTGAGAAGCACGAGAACGTCACCTTCGGCAAGGTCGACACGGAAGACCAGGTTGAGCTATCCCAGGCATTCCAGATCATGTCTATTCCCACGCTCATGGTGTTCCGCGACGGAATCAAACTGTTCGAACAGGCTGGGGCCCTGCCAGCCTCCGCGCTCGAGGACCTCATCGACCAGGCCGAAAAGCTCGATATGGACGCTGTGCGCGCACAGATCGCTGAACAGCAGGGCGCAGAGTCCTGACGTCATAAACGAGTAAAGACCGGCCCCGACGAGAGGGCCGATTCTCAAGGTTCATTAAGGGGGCGCCGCGGCGCCCCCTTAATGACTGTCGTCATCCGCTATTCTGCCGACTCAGCTGTGCGGCGAGCCTGGAGAAGTGGCAGAACACCGCACACAGTCGACGCGAGATCGGTCGGGAGAGAGCCGGGAAGAATCGTGAAGGCGTCTGCGGAACCCAGTGCAAGCCACGAATCGATATGATCGGCGACGTCATGGACGGTGCCGAGAACTCGGGCAGAGCCAACGGCGTAGCGGTCGGCGCCAATAGCGGCGATGAGGCTGGCGCGCTCCTCCGCGTCCATCGCGCACGCCGACACAATCATGAAAAGATCAGCAGATACCCGCAGGTCGCGGCCCTGCTCGAGGGCAGCTGACCGCAGGGAATACCGAATCTCTCGAGCGGTATGCGGATCGGGTTCACGCAGACGGATGCTGTCGGCAACCGCGCCAAGCTTGCCGAGGTCAATGCGCGACGCGGTCTCCCCCGTGAGCGCGACTGTTATGGGCGTTCCTGCCGCGCGCGCCTGCTCGATGATCGTGAGGGCAGGAGTGAGGTCGCCCTCCGCGACGTGAATCTCAAGCCCAACGTCTGTTCCCTTGACCGCGTCAAGGGCTTCCACGCATCCGCTGTCGGCTGTGATAGCGGCAAAGATCGGGCCGGTGATCCGCGAGTTGAGTTTGACGGCCGCACGCACCGGGTCGAGTCGACAGTCCCGGATATGGAGGTCCGAGCGCAGGAGGAAGGTAGAACCGAGGGTGACGGCGGCGAGACCGTCAGAAATTGCAGCGCTCGTCATTGAGGCGAGCCGATGCAGGATGCAGGATTCGACCGGAAAGTCTTCACCAAACTCGGAGGAGGCGTCAAACACCTCAGCCCCGAGGGTGGACAGATCGATGCTGATCGAGGGGACTTTGTAGCCGCGACGGGATTGTCGTGATGAGGGCAGCTGGATTGTCATCGGAAGTTCCTTGGATATAGCAGAGCTGCTCCGTATGGAGCTGTACGAAGGTGCATAAAGCGGTGCGGGAGACTCTCCCGGGCAGATCCAGTTGGCCGGATCAGGCCATGGACTTGTGCCACATGCGCATTCGACGAAGGAGGAACGGAGCCGATACTCGCAGTCCAGTCGTCTCGACAATATTCGTGAATGCCATATTTTATCCTTCGTGCTATCCACCGAGAACGGTGCGTCGCTTGCCGATTGAGGCCTGGTCGTCACCCGGGGCACCCCTCGCACGTGGGGGGTTGTCGACCAGCTAGCCGGGGCTTAATGCTGGTTCTCTGGACCGTCGCCAGGATAACACGCGCTCAGGTCCAGATGTCAAGATGCCGTTGACCAGCACGTGAGATACGGTCGAGTAGGGCTCGCAATCCGCTTTCGCTACCCGTCCCGGGTAACCTACCGCATGCCAAGAAACCGCAGAATGACAGCAAAAAGAGCTCTCCCTTCAAATAGGCAGAGCTCTTCAACTTTTAGTACGTGTGTACTTAATCACATTCGGAGTGTTGTCTCCTACGCGGTATGTGATGCGAGTGGTCCGGCGAACATGAGCGCATGCATGTAGAGCACGGCCGCGGGCAGAATGACGATATTCGCGAAGATGAGGACGCCAAGCGCATCACCGTTGAGAAAGAGAACGAACGGCTGAACGAGTAGGAGCGATAGTGCGACAAGCGTTCGCGGCAAGTATCCGATGGCGAGGAGCGCAGCGCCGCGCACGATCTGACCGAGCCGGGCGGGTCGTTCGCTCAGGAGCGGGAAGACCCAGACGGCGAAGCCGAGAAAAAGGACGACGCCGGTGAGGACAATGACCGTGACCGCCGCGCCGGCAAGACCCATCTCCATCCGATTGATAGCCCAGATCTCCCAAGCCGACACCGTGAGAAGAACAAGGAGCGCCAGCCATACGACGGTTGATTGCCCGAGTTTAGAACGAAAACCGGTCCAAAATGCCCGCACGGGCGATGAGCCCTCTTCCCTCGCCTGCTGCAGGAGCGCTGTGTGGGCTCCGGTGAAAGCGGCACCTGCAGTGATGATTGGCAAACTGAAGACGATGAGTAGCAGGTTGACAATGACGGTATCCGCGACCGTGACGAGCCCGTTGTAGAGCTTAGAATCGGGTGCGAGCCACCCTCCCATGTCAGCCCTTGACCGAGCCCGCGACGACGCCTTCGATGATGCGCTTCTGAGAGAACAGGTAGAAGATGACAATTGGGATGATGGCGAGAACGAGCATGGCCATCATCGCTCCCATGTCCCTGTTGCCGTTAGAGCCGACGAGCATCTGGACGACGACCGGAATTGTCTTGTACCTAGTTGAAAGACCGATGACGAGATAAGGGAGCAGATAGTCATTCCAGATCCACATCGCGTTGAGGATGGCAACGGTTACGGTCGTCGGCTTGAGAATCGGCAGGACGACTCGGAAGTAGTTTTGCAGTGGGCCACAGCCGTCGATGTAGGCGGCCTCTTCAATCTCGAGCGGAATGGATTTGACGAAGCCAGAGAAGATGAAAACGGACAGGCCAGCCCCGAACCCGAGATACAGGACAACCATGCCTGCAGGGTTATTGAAGTGAAGCATGTCCGCGATCTTCACCGTTGGAAACATGACCATCTGGAACGGGATGACCATCGAAAAGACGAACAGGTAATAGAGCAGAGATGTCCACCAGGTCTTGACTCGAGTGATGAAGTAGGCCGTCATCGCTGTGAGGAACACGATCGTCGCAACGGATGCGACCGTGATGACGAACGACCAGAGGATCGCCTCGAAGAACCCTGTTCGCGCCAGACCTGTCGTGTAGTTCTGAAGTCCCGCCCACATCTCGCCGAGGGGAAGAGCGAACGGATCAGAGCTGATTGAAAATCGTTGCTTGAACGAGTTGATGATGATGAAGAGGATCGGTCCGAGGAACACGACGACGAGTAGCGCGAGGATGACGTAGTAGAGCGAATTACGGGCGTTCGACCCGTTACGCCCTTCCCCATGCTTCGGCCCGACGATCGGTTCTCCGATTGGCTTGACCTGCTCAGCGATGGTGCTCATGCTTCGACCTCCCTGCTCCGCGTAGCCCGCAACTGCAGGAACGCGATGACGACGACGATGATGACGAAGACGACGGCTTTGGCCTGGCCAACGCCCTCCTGACCCATTCGGGCGAACATCGTGTTGACGATGTTGAGTGCGACCATCTCGGTCTTTCCTTGGGGTGCGCCGTTGGTCAGCGCGAGGTTCTGGTCGAACATTTTGAAAGAGTTCGACAGCGTGAGGAATACGCAGATCGTGATAGTCGGCATGATGACGGGGATTGTGACGTGCCGCAATGACTGCCACCGTGTGGCGCCGTCGATTTCCGCGGCTTCCGTCAGCTCGGGAGGAACTGCCTGAAGACCGGCGATGTAGATGATCATCATGTAGCCGACCTGCTGCCAGTTGATGAGGAGGATGAGGCCGACAAAGCCATACTCCCATCGCGAGATGATCGTCGTTCCGTAGTTCGCGAGGACCGCATTGATCATCGACTGCCAGGTGTAGCCGAGGACGATGCCGCCGATAAGGTTCGGCATAAAGAAGACGGAACGGAAAAAGTTCGTGCCTTTCAGCTTCTGGGTGAGAAGCCTCGCAATGGTGAACGCGAAGACGTTGACCGAGATGATAGCGACGATGACGATGAGGATCGTGAACTGGAAGGAACTGGTGAAGCCCTGGTTTTCCTCAAAAACCCTCTGATAGTTCTCGAGGCCCACCCATTCGGCGTCCGTGATCGTCGTGAATGTCGAGAAAGAAAGATAGATGCCAATGAGGAACGGCAACAGGAAGGCGATCGTGAACGCAATTCCTGTTGGCGCAACGAAGATAGGGACGTATTTCTTTAGTGTTCTCTGCATCTCGTCTCCACTAAGTGTTGTCGCGACTGCTACGACACTGAGGTGCCGGGGCTGGCGGCGCCCGCCCCGGCACGTCAGGGGTTATCAGCCCAGGTTCGCCTTTTCGCGAGCCCACGAGTTGACGAAGGTGTCGACAACTTCGTTCCATTCGACGTTGCCGGAGGCGTATTGTGCCAGAGCCTGGCCGAAGTCCTCCTTGAATGCCTGAGATGGGAAGGTTGTGAACACCCACGGAATCGGCTCGAGGTCGGGATCTGTCATGTACCGGTTGATCTCGACAGCGAGCGGATCATTCGGTGTGCTGTCGCCGAAGGACCTGAACGGCGCGATGAAGCCGAGGTCCTCCGTCACATACGTCATGCCGGCCTCGGAACTGAAGAGCCAGTTGACGAAGTCGATCGTGGCCTGCTGGTCGGCTTCAGATGCGCGGGCGTTGACCGCCATGAATGCCTCGGTGCCGATGTTGATGCCCTTCGACTCCTCGCCGTCAACACCCGTGTAGATGGGCATGAACTTGATGTCCTCTTCGGCCACGACGTTGCCTTCAATGTCCTTGATCTGGCTCCACGCCCAGTTGCCGTTCTGAACCATGGCTACCTTGCCCGTCGCAAATTCCTGCATGGAGTCCGTGACTGTCTTCGACGGTGTGAGCGCCGGCTCCACAGTCGAGTTCTCAAGGTAAAGATCGAGGATGTTCCTGTAGTTGTCGGAGTAGGTAAATTCGATCTCTTCCTTGTCCGTCACATCATCGTCTTGGTACTCCCAGTACACGGGAATATTGGCGAGGTGAGTCTGCCAGCGCCATTCCTCGCCCGTGGCGAGTGACGTTGCAGCGAAGACGCCGTCGATACCGAGCTCGTCGGCACGCGCCTGCATATCTTCAACGACAGACTTGAACGTCTCGAAATCAGCAATTTCATCCATGGACGTCGCCTTCGCGCCGTCCATCGCGAAGTAATCCTCCATGATCGCCTGGTTGTAGATGAGGCCGTAACCTTCGACTGCGACCGGCACGCCGTAGACCTTGCCGTCCTCCCCCTTGAGCGCGAGCCCCGGGTCGTTGAGATCCTTCGCAAAGTCAGTGTCATCTAGCTCGAGAGCGTACGACTGCCAATTCTTCAGACCCATCGGGCCGTTAATCTGGAACAGCGTCGGAGCATCCGATTTTGTGACCTCCGACTTGAGGGTCTGCTCGTACGTGCCGGATGCGGCCGTCACGACCTTGACAGGAACACCGGTCTCCTCGGTGTATGCCGCAGCGATCTCGTTGTAGGTCTCCTCAGATTCCGGCTTCCAGTTGAGGAAGTAGACAGAACCGTCCGCTGCGTCGCCCGAACCGCCCTCATCGTCGTTCCCGCAGGCGGCGAGGCCGCCAAGGGCGAAAGCGCCAGCTGTCACCAGCGCGAGCGCCCGCTTTGCGTTTCTCATGTGTGTCCTCCCTTGGACATCAAGTAAATCTGACGGCACCATTACCGCCAGCATGACTGCCAATCAGCCTTCAACGCTTCTCTCAAGGGCGTCTCGAACTCGATCACCAACATAATGTCACAGACAACGTCCCCCAACCAAACCGTTGGAACCGCCGCCTCGAGGGGACTTTTGCAGGCTCTGCCAGGGGAAATGCCCGCGCGCGCCAGCCCTACGAACCGTTCACTGCGGCCGCGCTCGAACGCTGAGAAAAGGGTCCATTGCTACATGTTATGAAAATCATGATGACGCGTGCGTCAGTGTCGGAGCAAGACCATGTCGTCGACGTGGACGGCAGGCCTTCCTGCACCGGGCTGACCGGCGGATTCTCGTAAGCGCTCGGAGTCCCAGCCTGCCAGTCCCCGAGCGATAAGGTCGCCGCCGGGGCCGAGAATATCAATGGGATCGCCCGGATCGAATGTGCCGACGACATCGGTGATACCCACCGCAAGAAGGGAGTTTCCCCCCGACTCGAGTGCGTCGACCGCACCCGCGTCGAGACGCACCTGCCCGTGGGACTTGGCGGCGTGAGCAATCCACAGTGCTCGAGCATTAGATTTCTGGCCGGTCGCTGCGAACCACGTGCCGACCGGTTCGCCAGCCAGCGCCGGCCGCAGATTTTCCGCCGATGTGACAAGCGCGGGAATGCCAAAAGCTGTCGCCATCCGAGCGGCCGTCACCTTCGTCGCCATACCGCCGGTGCCGAACAGGCTACCTCGTCCGGTGATCGAGTAGTTCTCGAGCTCTGCCATGTTGCCGACAAATCGGATGGGACGCGATCCCGGGTCGGACGGTGGTCCGGAATAGAGCCCGTCGACGTCGGTGAGGAGGATGAGAACGTCGGCCCTGACAAGGTGCGCGATGATGGCCGCGAGGCGGTCGTTGTCACCGAGCCGTAGCTCGGTGGTCGCGACAGCGTCATTCTCGTTGACGATCGGGATGATCCCCATGGCAAACAGCTTTTCTAATGCCAGTCGCGCATTCCGATAGTGAGTCCGCCGGATGACGTCGTCTGCTGTGAGGAGGACCTGTCCGATTCCGATGCCTCGCATCCCGAACTGTTCCCCGTAGGCCGTCATGAGGTGGGGTTGCCCAACCATCGCCGCTGCCTGCAGTCCCGACATATCGGTTGGCCGACTGGCGATGCCGAGACGGCCAACACCTGCCGCGACAGCGCCTGATGAGATGAGAGCGAACCTCTGGTTTCTGTCGTACGCGTCAGAAAGCGTATCGGACAGTGTTTCGAGGGCCTTGCGATTGAGGGTGCCGTCCGCTTTCGTCAGGGACGATGATCCAATCTTGACGACGAAGCGGGGGGCGCTCGATACGAACGCCCTGTTGGCAAGAGCCCTGTTCATTCTTCGGGATCCGTCCATACGCCGGAGTCGCGCTCCATCCACAACTCCTGGCGCGCGGCTTCCTTGGCATCCATGCGCTCTTTGAAAGCTTCACGCTTGTCGCGCCGCGTGGGGCGATCGACCTGGTCGAGCCGAAGATCGGTCCCGCGGGGTCCCAGGAGCTCTGCTCCAGTCGACATTGTTGGTTCCCAATCGAAGACGACGCCCCCTTCCACTGACCCGATGACGACCGTATCACCGGCCAGAGCACCGGCTTTCGCCAGCTCCTCTTCGACACCAAGCTTCGCCAGTCTGTCGGACAGATAACCCACTGCCTCGTCGTTTGCGAAGTCCGTCTGGCGCACCCAGCGCTCTGGCTTCGCACCAAGCACCTGGTAAAGAGGACCACCGGACCCGCCAAGGTTTTTGATGACGAAGTCAGCGACAGAGCCGCGTGGTTCGGGGCGTAGTACTGTCCGTGCAGGCTCCTCTTCTGGCAACTCTGCACGCGCCTTCTCAACGAGCGCAGCCAACGCGAATGACAGTTCGCGTAAACCCTGCCTGGCGACAGCGGAGACGATGTGAACCGGGTACTTCTTTCTCAGGTCCTCGGCGACGAACTCGGCAAGTTCGCGAGCCTCGGGCACGTCCGCCTTGTTGAGGACGACGAGACGCGGCCGCTCCATGAGCGGCGCGTGGCCGAATGTCGCCGGAATTTGGCGGGAGTAAATCTCGAGCTCGTTCTCGATGGTCTCGAGATCAGACTCAGGGTCACGGCCCGGCTCGAGGGTCGCACAGTCAAGGACGTGCACGATGACAGCGCAGCGCTCGATGTGACGGAGGAACTCGAGACCGAGGCCCTTACCTTCGGAGGCACCGGGAATGAGGCCGGGGACATCTGCGATTGTGTAGCGGACGCCCTCTGCATCGACCACGCCGAGGTTTGGCACGAGCGTCGTGAACGGATAGTCCGCAATCTTCGGGCGGGCGGCCGACATCGCGGCGATGAGGGAAGACTTACCTGCCGACGGGAAGCCGACGAGCGCGACGTCTGCAACGGACTTCAGCTCGAGAACGACCGAAACCTGCTCACCTTCATCGCCCAGCAAGGCGAATCCGGGAGCTTTACGTTTGGGCGAGGCGAGAGCAGCGTTCCCAAGCCCTCCCTGGCCTCCCCTGGCAAGAACATAGCGGGCCCCAAGCCCGACAAGATCGGCGAGAACATCACCGTCGCGCGTTTTCACAACCGTGCCCGACGGAACTCCGAGAACCAGATCTTCGCCGCTTTTGCCGACGCGTAGATCGCCCTCACCGGGCTTGCCTGACTGAGCGTTCTGGTGAGGGGAGCGATGGTACGTGAGGAGTGTCGTCACCTGCGGATCGACCTCGAGGATGACATCGCCGCCCCTGCCGCCGTTCGCTCCATCCGGCCCCCCGAGCGGTTTGAACTTCTCGCGGCGCACCGAGGCGCATCCATTGCCGCCATTGCCCGCCTGTGCGTGCAGTACGACTCTATCGACGAACATCGACATCGTGACCTCCTCATATGGCAGGAGGGGCGGGCGGCACTAAGCCGTCCGCCCCTCCCCTACGAATTGTTCAGGCAGAGACCGGAACGATGTCGACAACTTTGCGGTCGCGACGGGTTGCGAACTCTACGGTGCCCGCAGAGAGTGCAAAAAGCGTGTCGTCCTTGCCACGGCCAACATTGTTGCCCGGGTGGAACTTGGTGCCGCGCTGGCGGACGAGGATTTCGCCCGCGCTGACGAGCTGGCCGCCGAAGCGCTTCACGCCGAGGCGCTGTGCATTCGAGTCGCGGCCGTTACGGGTTGAGGAAGCACCCTTCTTGGTTGCCATGGTTCAGCTCCTTATGATTCTCTAGGCGATCGAGGTGATCTTGACGCGGGTGAGCTGCTGGCGGTGGCCCATGCGCTTGCGGTATCCGGTCTTGTTCTTGTACTTGACGATATCGATCTTCGGGCCCTTCTCGGCACGAATGATCTCACCGGTCACGGTCGCGGAGATCCCGTCCGCAGACGTGGTGACCTTATCGCCATCGACAAGCAGGATCGGTTCGAGCTCAACCGTGTCACCGGCCTCGCCTTCGATCTTGTTCATGACGACAATGGAGCCGACGGACACCTTTTCCTGGCGGCCGCCAGCTTTGACAATCGCGTAAGCCACGTTGTTGCTCATCTCTGGTTGACGTATGCGGACAAAAAGTCTCATGCCCGGGGCGGGCACCGACGTCCTATCATATGCGATCCGGTGTGGGCGAGCCAAGCCCGGGACCGCGCGTAACAGGCGTGCACCCTGTGTTTTTCAGCACTACTTAACTGGGAAGGTCATAATGCCGGACGAGGTACTCGTTTTCGGGATGATCGTGCCCGAAGAAACCGCCCGGCGCGACTTTCGACTCTCATCCTCCTGCTTGTCCTCTGCTGGCTTTTCGACCGGGGTGGCGGGCACCCGTTTAGGCTCGACCTTCTTCGGTTCCTCCGGGGCGACGATGATGGCTCCGCCCCCTGAAGCCGTGACGATAGTTCCGGAGGATGCAACTCGGCGCGGCTTCCGCTCCTGGACCGGGGTAGCCGGTGCGGGCTCAGCGGCGACTGTCTCTGGCGGTACCGCCTGTGCTGGCGTACCGGGCGAGATTCGGCCGCTCACTTTGCCAGATTCGGCCTGAGTGGGCTTGGCCGACGCGGGTTCCACCTTTTTGGCGGCTTGCTTGTCAGACTGCCTCCGGTCGTGGCGCTCGTCGCCTCTGCGGTTTTGCTTCTCCTCGCGCGGGGACGCAGGCTCTTCGTCCGCGTCGTCGTCGCGATGGGTCTGGGCGGCCGCTGCGATGGAGGCGAGTGCCGATTTGACCTCTTCGCGCTTCACCACATCATCGTCGGGCTCGGGAACTGGCGCCTGCCGTACGATCTTCGTCTGCTTCGGCGTCGGCTCGCCCTTCTCCACGGGATGGCTGTGGATGAGGTAGCCGCGGCCACTGCAGTGCTCGCACGTTGACGAGAAAGCTTCGATTAGGCCCTGTCCGACACGCTTACGCGTCATCTGGACAAGACCAAGCGAGGTCACCTCGGCGACCTGATGGCGGGTACGATCCCGACCGAGGCATTCGATGAGCCTGCGGAGCACGAGATCGCGGTTCGATTCAAGAACCATGTCGATGAAGTCGATGACGATGATGCCGCCGATGTCGCGTAGCCGTAACTGACGCACGATTTCTTCGGCCGCCTCAAGGTTGTTCTTTGTCACCGTCTCCTCGAGCGTGCCCCCCGATCCCGTGAACCGCCCGGTGTTGACATCGATGACGGTCATCGCCTCCGTGCGGTCGATAACGAGCGAACCTCCCGACGGGAGGTAGACCTTGCGGTCCATTGCCTTCGCAAGCTGCTCGTCGACCCTCGCATCGGCGAAGATGTCCTTGTTCTGCACCCATTTGTGAACCCGGTCATCGAGTTCGGGCGAGAGCTCATGCACGTATTCGGAGATTGTCTTAAATGTGTTTGAACCCTGGATGTGGAGTGACTCAAAGTCTTCGTTGAAGACGTCCCGGACGACGCGGACGGCGAGCTCGGGTTCTCCCTTGAGGAGAACCGGCGCGCTCTTGGCTGCCTTGACCTTGGCCTGGATGTCATCCCACTTCTTAGTGAGTCGCTCGACGTCCTTACGAAGCTGATCCTCCGTCGCTCCTTCGGCGGCGGTGCGAACGATGACGCCGTGCTCGGCGGGAACGATCTCTTTGAGGAGCTTCTTCAGCCGCTGCCGCTCCCGATCGGGAAGCTTGCGGGAGATGCCTGTCATTGCCCCCGATGGGACGAGGACGAGATGGCGGCCGGCGAGCGTCACCTGCGCTGTTAAACGTGCGCCCTTGTGCCCAATCGGGTCCTTCGTCACCTGAACGAGGACTGATTCACCTGATTTGAGGGCGGACTCGATCCTGCGCGGCTTGCCCTCGAGGCCAGCCGCCTCCCAGTTAACCTCGCCAGCGTAAAGAACGGCATTGCGTCCTTTACCTATATCAACAAAGGCCGCCTCCATCGACGGCAGAACGTTCTGGACGCGACCGAGATAGACGTTGCCGACCATCGAAACTTGCGTGTGCCGTGCAACGTAGTGCTCGACAAGGATGTCGTCTTCGAGGACAGCGATCTGATTGAGGCCATCCTGCTCGCGTACGAGCATCCGGCGAGCGACTGACTCCCTGCGTGCAAGGAATTCTGACTCGGTGATCGACTGTCTGCGACGACCGGCTTCGCGGCCGTCCCTGCGGCGCTGACGCTTTGCCTCGAGACGGGTCGATCCCTTGAGGGCCGTCACCTCATCCGGCGATGTTGAGCGGCGGCGCCGGCGGCGCCGGGTGACCGACTGAGCCTCCTCGCCGTCAGAGTCGTCAGTTGGGGCCTCGGATGGTTCCTCCCGCGAAGGAGAGCTCGCCCTGCGGGGCTGTGACTGCCTGGACCGCGAACGCGTCGGGGTCTCCTCGTCATCGCCGTCCTCGTCCGGCTTCGTGCCTTCTTCTGCTTGGTCGGACTGATCTGTGGACTTGCCGCGCCCTCGGGAACCGCGCCTGCGAGGCTTGCGCTCATCTTCGTCGTCGCGCCGATCATCATCGCGCGTGCTGTCCTGATCCTCGGCCTGCTTCACGGGACGCCGAACAACCCGCGTCGGGTCGGGCTCCTGGAAGAGGAGGTAGGTGGCGGGCATTGCCGCCTTGATTGGTTCTGATGTACTGCCAGCGTGTTCGTCTGTCATTGGGACTCCTGTCCGGAAAGACGGCACGGAAGCCTTCCCACGTAATCGCCGTCCTAACGGCGGAAGTCTCTGATCGTCTCTCGCTCGGCAGCACACCCGGACGGCGGCGCTCAGCACATGGAGACGATGACCTCGCGTTCCGTGCACGCGCGGCCTTCTGGAATTCTCTCACACTTTGAGCGACGGGCGCTGAGCGGGCGTCACCGAGCACCTCTCTACGCCATACGGACGGGCCCACACGAGTCCGCGCTCACAGGTTTTCGCCGGTGGCCCGTAACCGGACGGGGAGCGTTAAAAGCAGCGAAAATACGAGAATTGGACGATGGACTGACGTCGAATTATGCGGCTAATTTTTTTGGTCACAGTGTCTGAAAGAAGGACTAAAGTCCTAGGATTCACAGTCGGCTCCCAGCATAAATTGGGACCATATCTCGGCACCTTGGAAGGGAAGCGTCAATGGAGGCCTTGGACCTCGCGCGGTGGCAGTTCGGAATCACAACTGTTTACCATTTCATTCTCGTTCCGCTCACGATTGGCCTCGCCCCTCTCGTCGCAATTATGCAAACGAAATGGTTGCGATCGGGTAAAGAAAAATGGCTGAGGCTCGCCGACTTTTACGGCAAAATCCTCATCATCAACTTTGCGCTCGGCGTCGCCACCGGAATCGTCCAGGAGTTCCAGTTCGGCATGAACTGGTCCGAATACTCTCGCTTTGTTGGCGATATCTTCGGAGCCCCGCTGGCCTTCGAAGCGCTACTCGCCTTCTTCCTCGAATCCACCTTCCTCGGCTTGTGGGTTTTCGGCCGGGGACGCATGAGCGCAAGGCTCAACACGTTGAGCATCTGGCTCGTCGCCATTGGCGTGAATCTCTCCGCCTACTTCATCATCGCGGCGAACTCCTTTATGCAACACCCCGTCGGGTCCGTCTTCAACGAAGAGACAGGTCGCGCCGAACTGGATGGCGTCGGTGGATTCCTTGAGGTCCTGACCAATGTCAAGGCGCTGTCCGCGATCGCGCACGTCATTACGGCCTCGTTCCTGGTCGCGGGCACTGTCGTCGTTGGCATAGCCGTGTGGTGGATGGTTCGCTCGTCTCGACGCGCCATCGAAGGCCAGCCCGAGATGTGGCGCTCGGCGGCCCGCTTCGGCTCCGTTACCGTCCTCATTTCCGCCGTGCTCGTGTCTCTGAGCGGCCACTGGCAGGGCCAGCTCGTTTACGACCAGCAGCCGATGAAGATGGCATCTGCCGAGGCTCAATGTCACACCGAGCAAGGCGCGCCGCTGTCACTCATCGCCATCGGCGACTTCACGAACGACTGTGAGAACGTCACCCGCATCCTCGATATCCCGTTCGTCACGTCCTTCATGGCGACGAACCACTTCACGGGACCCGAGTCAGAGGTTGCTGGCGTTGCGGAGGTCCAAGAGTTCTATCAGGAGCAGTTCGCGGAGCTCCACGGAGCAGACTACGACTACCGCCCGAATCTCTTCGTCACGTACTACACCTTCCGAGGAATGATCGGCTTCATGATCTTCCCCGTCATCCTCTCCCTCGCCACGCTGTGGTTCACGCGAGGGAACAAGACATGGGCCTCGGACCGCTGGGCAAAGTACGCCATCCTCACAATCCCGACCCCGTTTATTGCCTCTAACCTCGGCTGGATATTCACGGAGATGGGACGTCAGCCGTGGGTCGTGGCACCCAACCTGGAATCGCTCAACGAGCCCGCAGGCACAGGTGTTGACCGCGTTCTGCTGTTGACCGACTGGGGTGTGTCGCAGGTAACGAGTCCGGGGATGGTCCTCTCCACCCTTATCGGATTCACCGTCCTCTATCTCATGCTCGGCATCGTCTGGTTCCTGCTCGTGCGCCGCTATACCTATGAAGGCATCGACCTCACAGGTGACGAGGCGCCACAACCTGATGACGAGAACCAACCCCTGAGCTTCATTTACTAAGGAGAGCTGAGATGGAATTCCTTCCCTACGTCTGGTTTATTCTCATCGGCGTCCTCTGGACCGGCTACCTCACGCTCGAGGGGTTCGACTTCGGTGTCGGCATGCTATTCACACGGCTGTCCCGCAATCCGAAGGAGCGACGCGTCGCTCTCAACACCATCGGTCCTCACTGGGATGGCAACGAGGTCTGGTTGATCACAGCAGGTGGCGCGACATTCGCTGCATTTCCTGAGTGGTACGCGACGATGTTCTCCGGAATGTATCTTGCGCTTTTCGTCATCCTCGTTCTCCTCATCGTCCGCATTACCGCCATCGAATGGCGGGGCAAAATCAACGACGATGGTTGGCGCAAACGCTGGGACATGATCCACACGACCTCCGCGTGGGGCGTGTCGATCCTCTGGGGCGTTGCATTCGCCAACCTCGTCAAGGGAATGGAAATCGAGGTCCTGAGGATCACCGATCCTGCAACCCAGACATTCGAGGTTGTGTCGGCACAGGAGATGGAGTCCGCTTCCGCTATTGACGCGGCCGCGTTCACGCACCATCTGACCGGCGGATTCTTCTCTCTCCTCACACCGTTCACGATCGTTGGCGGCCTCGTGACGCTGTCTCTGTTCCTGTCCCACGGCGCGATCTTCCTCGCGCTCAAGACCGCTGGCGAGATGCAGGCCCGCGCGGCCAAGTACGCGGCGCGGCTATCGATCGGCTCGCTCGTCATCACCGCCGTATGGGCGCTATGGGCCCAGTTCGTGTATGCGACGAGCATGTGGTCCTGGATCCCACTCGTTATTGCAGCAGTCTGCCTTGTTGCGACCGCGCACTTTGCGAGGTTGAGAGACGAGCTACGCGCCTTCATCGCCAACTTCATTGCGATTGCAGCGGCAGTGGCGTTTATCTTCACCGCCATGTTCCCGTACGTCATGAGGTCCTCAATCAACGAGGCGTACTCGCTGTCAATCGAGCAGGCGACGGCGACGGGCCCGACCCAGATCATCATGCTGGGCGCGGCGGTCATCTTCGTGCCGATTGTCATCGGGTACTCGATCTGGTCATACAAGGTGTTTGCCAAGCGGATCTCCGTCGATGACATCCCCGACCAAGCATCCGGCCTGAGCAGGGTCATGGATGACAACCTCCGCTGAGTATTCTCAGGGCGGGCGCGTGCCACTCGGCCGCGCCCGCCCTCTTTTAACGGGTGACGTTAGTCCACGACTAGAGTGAGTTCTGTGAAGCCTCTGGACCCCAAACTCCTCTCCCATGCCGCTCCAGCCAGACGATATGTCGCCCTCGTGACGGTGACAGGCATCCTCTCTGCGGCACTCATCATCGCCCAGTGCTTTCTCATCTCATACGCAATCTCTCCCGTCATTGACGGCACAGCGGGGCTGACAGACTCGATTCCTTTTATCGGTTCACTTGCTCTCGTCTTCCTCGGGAGGATGGTCGTGACGTGGATACAGGAATCGTTCGGCCATCGCGCGGCACTGGCGACGATTTCTGAACTTCGAAGCAAAGTCCTCGACAAAGCAGGCGACCTCGGCCCGCGCTGGCTCGCCGCCCGAGCATCGTCAATTGTGACATTCACAACCCGCGGTCTTGAGGATCTCGAGCCGTATTTCGTCAAGTACCTACCCCAGCTACTCCTGACAGCGACAGTAACGCCAGCCTCCCTCTTCGTCGTCTTACTCCTCGACTGGCCATCCGCCATCATCATTGTCTTCTGCCTCCCGATCATCCCGGTCTTCATGATCCTCATCGGCAAGATGACGGAGTCAACGTCGAAAAAGAAGTTAGCTTCGATGGAAAGCCTTGGCGACCAGGTCCTCGACCTCATTGCCGGACTTCCTACTCTCAAGGCGCTCGGCCGCGAGCAAGGGCCGGTCAAGCGGGTCGACTCCCTCGGGCGGAGCTACACGATGACGACGATGGCTGCGCTACGGGTCGCCTTCCTCTCAGGTTCCGTCCTCGAGTTCCTCGCAACCCTCTCGACGGCTCTTGTCGCGGTCGAGGTCGGCTTCCGAATGGTGTACGGATACCTCGATCTCACGACCGGGCTCATCATCATCATGCTCACCCCCGAACTTTTCAAGCCCTTGCGTGAAGTCGGCTCGCAATTCCATGCATCGACCGACGGGCTTGCGGCAGCTGAGCAAGCGATCACCGTCATTGAGACCCCAATATCCGAACCCGGTCGCCTGCCAAGCCCTGACCTCAACCGTAGCGATATAGTCATCGAGAACCTTTCCGTCGAGGCCGAGGGGCGCGGCATCGTCGCCCCTGCGGGACTCACCGCGACAATTCCCCATGGCCATATCACGGCGCTCGCCGGGCCGTCGGGCTCCGGTAAATCGACGACAGTGTCGGTTCTTCTCGGCCTGCTCGAACCCTCGGCGGGAACCGCATCCGTCAACGGGGTGCCGATCGGTCAGATCGACCCGGACTCGTGGCGCTCCCAGATCACGTGGGTGCCGCAGAGGCCTGTCCTCGTGCCCGGCACCGTCGCCGAGAATATCGGCGGGATCGACGATGAGGCAGCTCGTCTCGCAGGCTTCGACGAGGTCATCGACACGCTCCCCCATGGGTGGCAGACACAGATCGGTCAGGGAGGCGTCGGACTTTCGCTCGGTCAGCGTCAGCGGTTGGCCCTGACCCGTGCGCTTCGAGAGCGGCGAGCTCTCCTTGTGCTCGACGAGCCGACTGCACACCTGGATCAGACGTCGGAAGCACACATCATCGAGGCAGTTCAGGCCGCCAAGAGCAACGGACAGACCGTGCTCGTCATTGCCCACCGTCCCACCCTCCTCGCGATTGCCGACAAGATCATCACGGTCAGTGCGCTGGAGGTCGCCCGATGATTCTTACGAAAAAGGAATGGTCGGCACTGCGTCGCGCGCTGTCGGCCCTCGAGCTCAACCGCGGCCGTTTCCTACTGGCCGTCGTGTTCGGGTCGATGGGGCTCGGGAGCGCCATCGCACTATCCGCCGTCTCAGCGTGGCTCATCGCCCGCGCCTCTCAGATGCCGCCGGTGCTTGAGCTGTCGGTCGCGGCGACGTCTGTCCGCATGTTCGGCATCGGCAAGGCAGTCTTCCGGTACCTTGAACGGCTTGCCTCACACCGCGTCGCACTGTCCGGCATGGGCCGCCTCCGAACCAACATGTACGCGGCGCTCGCCTCCTCGTCCGATTCGCGGGTGGCCGGCATTCGCCGCGGCGACCTGCTGGCGCGCACGGGCGCCGACGTCGACACAATCGGCGACACGGTCGTCAAAGCCATCATGCCCGCCTGCGTCGCGTTCGTTACCGCTTTCGTTTCTGTCGGCATTGTCTGGTTCCTCTCCGCCCCCATCGCAATCGCCCTCGTCGTCTGTCTCCTCATCTCGGGGCTCCTCGGACCGGTCGTTGCCGCCGTCGGTGCGCGCCGTGCGGAGCGAAGCCGAGTCGAGGACGAGGCGGAGTTGTCGGCGCTGTCGCTAGCCTTGCTCGAGGGAGCCGGAGAGCTGCGGATTTCCGGTCGGCTGGCGGCGATGAAAGAGGCGGTGCGCCGCACCGAATCCCGGATCCACTCCCACCGAGACAGAGCTGCAAAACCCCAGGCCTGGGCGGCAGCGATCGACACGATGGCGCTCGCCCTGGCCGTACTGGGCGCGATCATCATCGGCGTTAGCCAGCTCGAGGCGGGGCAACTCAATGGCATTGAGCTCGCTGTGTGCGTTCTCGTGCCGCTTGCGGCGTTCGAGGGGACGGCCGCGCTCGGACCGGCGGCTCTCGAGCTCGTCCAATCCGGTCAGGCCGCCACTCGCATTATCGACCTCATCGGCGAGGAAGAGCCTCTCGCAAAGAAGCGCGACCTCAACCTGGAGCCGGTCATCGACGCCCGCAATCTCGTTGTCGGATGGCCGGGCGGCCCAGATGTGGCCGGACCGTTCAACCTCACAGTGGGCAGAGGCTCGAAGATTGCGATCGTCGGTCCATCCGGCGTCGGCAAGTCAACGCTACTCATGACGCTCGCGGGTCTCATTAAGCCACACGCCGGCACCGTAACCCTCGGGGGCATGGAAGTCTCGACACTCGATCGCGAATCGATCTCCCGCGCCCTCATCCTCATTGCCGAGGACTCTCACATCTTCCAAACAACAGTCATGGAGAACTTACGCGTCGTGCGGAAGGACCTGACAGAGAATGAGGCGCGCGAAGCGCTGACGAAAGCTGGTCTCGGGGACTGGCTTGCACGTCTGCCCGGCGGGCTCGATACGATGCTGGGGCAGAACGCGACGACCGTGTCTGGGGGTGAGCGTCGGCGGCTTCTGCTCGCTCGTGCTCATGCTTCTCATGCCCCGATCATTGCCCTCGACGAGCCAGCCGAACACCTGGAGCCTGAGACAGCCGACCGCCTCCTCGGCGATCTTTACGAGTCAGATCTCGGGGTCATCGTCGTCACCCACAGGCTGACGGATCTTCAGAGGACGGACACCGTGATCCACTTGGGCGATGATGGCGTCGAGATCGGCGCCTATGATGAACTGATGGAACACAGTCCCAGCTTTAGATGGGCGGTGCAGGAGGCTCAATGACAAACCCGATCGGGTACCACATTCCGAGCGCAACTGACAGTACGTCCGGCCTGTTCGACTCTGCACTTGCGCTGACCTCGCGGCTGGATCTAACTGAGGCTCTGCAGGAGTTTGTCGAGGCCGCACGGCGACTGACGGACGCGAAGTATGCGGCCCTCGGCATCCTTGGCTCGCGCGGTGAGACTGTCGCCTTCCATTTCTCGGGGATGGAGGTGAACGAGGCTGAGAGACTGCCTCATCCACCACACGGGCATGGTGTGTTCGCGGAGATCCCAGTCGATGCGCCGCTCATCATTAATGATCTCGCCTCCCATCCGGCCTTCCAGGGATGGCCGTCGTACCACCCGCGGATGAAGAACTTCCTGGGCGTTCCCGTCCGCATCCACGAGCAGGTTTACGGAAGGCTCTACCTTACCGACAAGGAGGGCGGGTTCGATGACGAGGATTCGGCAAACATGGTCATGCTTGCCAATGCCGCCGCCATCGCCGTTCAAAACTCGCGACTCTACGCGGAATCAGAGGACCGCGCCGCCTGGATCGCCGTCTCCCAGGCGATCACGACTGCGCTACTTGAGGGAACAGACGAGGAGGAGGCGCTTGAACTCATCGCAAAGAAGATGAGGATCGTCTCCAAGTCCTGCACAGCCCTCATCATCCTCCCGTCGGTCGGTGACGCGTGGGTATGCGAGATCGCTGACGGTTATGACGCCGAGAACATGATCGGACTCGAGTTCCCGCCGGAGGGCCGTGCCCAAACCGTCATCCGCGAAGGGAGCGGTGTCGTCGTCGATTCGATGACCCGAACTCGGACGATGCGGATACCGGCGCTACGTGGCTACGGTCCCGCCCTCTACGCTCCGATGATCGTTCAGGGGGTTGGCGCTGGCGTCATCGTCCTCCTGCGCTCACGCAACCAACCCGAGTTCGACCTCGCCGACCTTGCCATGGCTGAGTCCGTGTCGAAGCAGGCCGCGCTCGCGCTCGAGCTCGCCTCGGCGCGGCACGCTCAGGATGTCGCTACGCAGATTGACGAGCGGGCAAAGATCGGTCGCGACTTGCACGACCTGGCGATACAGCAGCTGTTTGCGACCGGCATGCAGATCACAGCCATCCGAGAGGACCTTGAGTCGAAGGACGCGCCCTCCGATGTTGTCGACCTGCTCAACCAGGCCATCGAATCAGTCGATGAATCGGTGAAGGAGATCCGCCACATCGTCCGTCGGCTACGCGAGCCGGATGCGAACGTTGTCGTCGTCGAACGTCTGCGCCGTGAGGCCTCTCTCGCCCGTACTTCTCTCGGGTTCGCCCCATCCCTCATCATCAGCCTCCACGGGCAGGCGCTGCCTTCTGACACAGATAATGAAACCGTCGCCGAAATCGATAACCTCGTCGGAGCCGACATCGCCGATGACATCGTCGCGGTCGCACGTGAGGGACTGTCAAACGCGGCGCGTCACGCGAAGGCATCGTCTGTCAGCGTCACGGTGGGAGTCGACGAGTCCGAGGTCCGCATCACCGTGGCCGACGACGGCGTCGGATTGTCTCCCTCCCGAGCACGTCGATCGGGCCTTGCGAACCTCGCGGCACGAGCCCGCCGCCACGGCGGCGGCTTCGAACTCGCCCGAGGAGAACAGCGCGGCGCTGTTGTCCAGTGGTGGGTGCCGCTCGGCTGAGGCGCCGGGTCAGTCTGGGCGAACGCTTCGCTTCACAGAGTCTGGAGCAGTGGTGTCTTCCAGGGCGCGGCCCTGGGGACACCACTGCTATCGGTCAGTTTTGTGCGCGCCAACCTGCGGCGCGCTGACCGGCCACCCAAGCAGCGACCTGCGTGCGGCGCTGGAGCCCCATCTTCGACAGAAGCGACGTGATGTGGTTCTTCACAGTCTTCTCTGCGACACCGAGACGTTCGCCGATCTCGCGATTCGACAGGCCGTCGCCAATGAGGTCAAGAACTTTGCGCTCAGATGGAGTGAGGTCGGCCGTGGGATCATCGTGGTCCGCGCGGCGGCGGGTGAGCGTCCGCTCATCTAAAAGAACACGGCCAGCAGCAACAGCCTTGATGACCTCGGTGATCTCCGCGCCCCGGACGGATTTCAACAGGTAAGCTTTCGCGCCCGCCTGGAGAGCCTCGTCCAAAGCGTCATCGTCATCGAATGAGGTGAGGACGATGGGGCGGACGGATGGTGCTTCGACAGCGAGTCGGTTGATGATGTCGATGCCCGTACCGTCCGGCAGGCGAAGATCGACAAGGGCGACATCGGGACGCACGATCTTTGCTCGGTTGACAGCCTCCTCGACGGAGCCTGCTTCGGCGACGACAGACAGACCGTCGGCGCGTTCGACTACCTCAGAGATCCCCCGACGGACCACTTCATGGTCGTCGATGATCATGACGTTGATATCTTCCTTGGCTTCGCTCATGAGAGGATTCTAGCCCAGAGAAATATCGTCGACGACAGAGTTTCACCGGTGGAATCGTCCGGTTTGTCGTATACCAGTGCGGACGCGAGGATATGGCAGGACGGCGACGTTACCGGCTTGCGTAGGGCTGGCAGAGCGGGCAGAAGGTTGAGGACCGGTTCATGAACTGAATTCGCGTCATTGTCGCCCCGCACCTGCCGCACGGCTTGCCGCCCTGCCCGTAGGCCTGAAGCGAACGAGAGAAGTAACCGGAAGCGCCATTGACGTTAACGTAAAGCGAATCAAATGACGTGCCGCCCTGTTCGAGAGCCTCCTCGAGGACGTCCCGCGAATGCTGCCAGAGCTCCTCGAGGCGCTGATAGGACAATCCGTTCGTCTTCCTGCGCGGATTGATCTTCGCTCGATAGAGCGCCTCGTCGCAGTAGATGTTGCCCATCCCGGATGCGAGCGTCTGATCGAGCATGGCGCGCTTAATTTCCGTGCGCTTCCGCCTCGTCCTCTTTGCAACGTCACCCGCCTCAACCCACGGGTCGAGGACGTCGCGCGCGATGTGGGAAACGGGTACCGGAATAAGGCGAGACTGCGTGCCCTGCCCAGCTGGATGGTCGTCGCGGACCTCGGTGAGCGACGATCTCTGCAGGTAGCCGAATGTGCGTTGGTCAAGGAAGCGCAGGACGCTACCGTTTTCGAACGTCATCCGTGCGCGCATATGTCGATGGGCTGGTGCAGGAGTGCCTGCTTGCGTGACGAGGAGCTGGCCGGACATGCCGAGATGAAAGTTAAGAGCGAGTCCCTCCATCTCGAACCACAGGAACTTGCCTCTTCGGACCACCGCCTCGACCCGCCGACCGGTGAGGGCGGCAAGCCCCGCCACATCACCTTCAGAACGCTGGATAGCACGCGGATGGAAGACGTCAATATCGGTCATGAGCTCTCCTCGCAGGAGCTGCTCGAGCCCAGCCCGGACCGTTTCAACTTCGGGAAGCTCAGGCATCGACCGCTCGCTTGAGTTCCTCATAGGCAGCTTCTGCGGCCGCCATTTCCGCCTTCGCACGAGATGTCCCCTTCCCGCTACCCCACGACCTTCCGTCGAGAATAACGGTGGCGACGAACCGGCGCGCATGATCGGGTCCGGAGGACTCGATCGCGTATTGGACGTCCCCGAGACCGCCGTCGTTCGCCAGCATCTGGATCGATGTTTTCCAGTCGAGGGCGGGCCCGGCCTTCGTTGCCTGAACGATGTAAGGTCCGGTCAAGCGCTCGACGACACCGCGTGTCCTGTCCAGGCCTACCGTCAGGTAGGTCGCGCCAATGAGGGCTTCCAGAGCATCGGAAAGGATCGACGCTTTGTCGCGCCCGCCGGTGACAAGCTCGCCGTTGCCGAGCAGGATGAACTCATCCAGCTTGATCCGTTTCGCGATCGCAGCGAGTGGTGCCTCCGACACTGCGGCGGCGCGAATAGGAACGAGCTCAGCCTCGGACTTGTCCGGATAGTCATGGAAGATGCGGTCGGTGACGATGATCGACAGCACCGCATCACCGAGTAGCTCGAGTCGTTCATTCGTCGGCACGCCGCCATTTTCGAACGCCCAGGAGCGGTGGGTGAGGGAAAGGTCGAGCAACTGCGGATCGACCTCGGTTCCCCAGGCGGTCAACAAGACCTCCCGGTCAGTCCGTGCCGGAGGATGGACTTTGCGACGGCCTTTCGACCGGCTCACGAGCCCTGTTCTTCGGCAGCCAGCTTGGCCCGAAGCTCGTCGAGGGCCGTCATCTCCTGAAACTCTTCCTCGTGAGCGTGGTCATCAGGCAGGTCTGCCAACCGTCCACCGCACACGGCGCACAGTCCGGGGCAGTTCTCGTCACAGAGTGGGATAAACGGCATCTGTCCAACGATGGTGTCACGCAGGAGGGGTTCGATATCGATCGTGTCGTCCTCGATGAGGGCAACCTCCTCGGCCTCTTCGTCACCCGATTCCTGGAGGGCCTTAGCGCGGTTCGGGTAGAAGTACAGCTCGGTCACATCCGAGGTGAGATCTTCCTCGACTTCGCGCAGACACCGGGCACATTCCGCGAGTGTCGTGTAGTCAACGGTTCCGGTGACGAGGACTCCCTCGGAGACGGACTGCAGGGCCCCGTCGACGCTGATATCGCCAATTGTGCGGACGAGAGCCGTGGCGAACGTGTCGGGCGCGGGGATGGAGCGAACGAATTCGAGTCGCGACCCCTCCTGGCGACGAAGGTCGGCGAGGGAGATGCGAAACGCATCAGACATTGATGTCTCCTGTATGGGTCGGAATTGTGGCGGAGCCGTATCCAGTGTGGTCCAGTCGCCCGCCGCACTCAAGCGAGTCCGCTCACTCGGATTAGCGGTATTCGGGAGCGTCCTCTTCAAACGGTAGCTCGATGTCATGTCCCCCATCGAGCCTCATGTCACTCGGGGCGGGATCGGGCTCGGTGCGGGGCGGCGCCCCGCGACGCTCCTCTTCTTTCTCGGACGCGACGCGAGCCTCCTCCCTGCGGGAAAGCTCCTGCCTGCCAGCGTGGATCTTTCCTAGCAGGGCTTCCACCTCATTCTGAAGGTGAGCCAGTGCGTCATCGGAGTAGCGGTCCGCCCCGGCGTTCATCCTCTTCGCCTGCTGGCGCGCCTCCCGCCTGATCCGGTCAGCGTTCTCCTCGGCTCCGATGGTGATCGCGTGCTGGGACACGAGCTCGGCTGCCTTCAGCCGGGCCTGCTTGATCGTCTCTTCAGCATCTTCGTGAGCGCGTTCCAGGATGGTCTTCGCGCGGCGCTGCGCTTCGGCCCTAACCTCGGCTGCTTCGGCGATGATCGCGTCCGCTGCCTCAATCTGGTCGGGAACGATGTCGCGCGCCATTTGAAGCAGATCGACAACTTCAGATCTATTGATCATGGCTGAAGCCGACATCGGGACACCCCTCGCTGAGGTGACGACCTCGATGAGCTCGTCGAGAACAGCGATGAGTGAATCTCCCGCCTCAGCGTTACCTACGTCGTAGTCAGTCATTCGTATCCTTTCGGGTGAGCACCCGCGCCACCGGCGCGGGCACGAGGTCGTCAATCCGCCCACCGTGCGCGGCAACATCCTTGACGAGAGATGATGCCACGTGGCCAAGGCCTGAATCACCCATGATGAAGACGGTTTCAACACCGCTCAGATGCCGATTCAACAGCGCCATGGCCTGCTCACTGTCGTAATCAGCCGACCCTCGTAGCCCCTTGACGATTGCCGAGGCACCCACCTCTTGAACAAAGTTCGCAAGCAGGCCATCGACCGGCTCCGCACTCGCACCCGGAAGGTGCTCGACCGACGCCCGGGCGAGGGCAAGCCGTTCGGACGGGCTGAAGAGATATCTCTTATCCGCGTTCTGGGCGACACCGACGATGACGCGGTCGAACATGGTGAGGGCTCGGCGAACCACGTCGACGTGACCGAGAGTGATGGGGTCGAATGATCCCGGGCAGACAGCGATGCTCATGCCCTTAGGTTACGTCGATAGTCGGCGTGAAGTGCTGTCCAGATGACGGTGTCGCCCCACGACCTGCGATCATCGACCTCGATTCCTTCAGGCCAGGACGGCTCACCCGCATGTTTGTCCCTCTCAAGCAGGAGGATGCCGTCGTCGACAAGATGCGGCACGGCCGCCTCAAGCACCGGCGCTATCTCGCTGTTCGTCATTGCGTAGGGCGGGTCGAGGAAGATGACGTCGTAACGCGTGGCACTCGAATCGAGGAACGTCCTCACCTTCGACTGGACGACGTGCACGTCAAGGCCCGCCTTCCGAGCATTCGACGCGATGATGGTGGCCGCTTCGCGGCCAGCATCAACCGCTGTAACCGACCGGGCGCCACGAGACGCTGCCTCTAAGCCGAATGCTCCCGATCCCGCGAACAGGTCGAGAACATCGGTCTCGTCGAGATAGCCGCGGTGACCAAGGGTCGAGAAGATCGCCTCCCGGACGAGGTCCGGGGTGGGACGCGCGGACTTCGGAACGCGGATAGTCATGCCCTTCGCAGTGCCTGCGACGATGCGAACCATCAGCTCCTCCCCAGGTAGTCGGTCTCTGTTTGCCTACGCGCTTCGTCGACTGCTAGGTGCAAGCCGTGCCACGTGCGTAACGTCGGGTCTTCAGCCACAAGGGCGAGGGCGTTCTCCCTCACCATCTCAATGATCCGGGCGTCCTTCCTCATCTCCAAATGACGAAGATGCGAGCGAACTCCTGATTGGCTCGCACCGAGGACGTCACCTTCGCGGCGTAGCTCGAGATCCTTCTCCGCGAGCGCGAAGCCGTCTCTCGTGGCGGCGAACGCGGCAAGTCGTTCAGCTGCGACCGTGCCCTCCGGCGCCCACGATAGTGCGAGGCAAATGCCGGGACGGGTCCCTCGGCCAATGCGACCGCGCAACTGGTGGAGCTGTGACAGTCCGAAACGATCCGCATCGAGGACGACCATGATCGTCGCATCGGGTACGTCGACACCAACTTCGATGACCGTGGTTGCGACGAGCACGGGCGCCTCCCCCGACTGCAACGCGGTCATGGCACCCGTCTTTTCCTCGGAACTCATCTGGCCCGTGAGGACACCGATGCTTACACCCGCCAGGGCAGGGTGGGCGCGCAACATGTCGGCGACGTCGATGACGGTCGACAGTGGCGGCCTACTGTCATCGTCCGAGGTCTCAAGGTGTGAGGGTTCATCGTCGGGGTTGATGCGGGGACACACAATGAAGGCCCGCCCACCGTCAGCGATCTCCTCTGCGACACGTTCCCACACCCGATCAACCCACGCGCGTTTCCCTGCAGGGACGATAGTCGTCGTGACCTCCTGGCGGCCGAGGGGCACATCGGTGAGTTCCGAGACGTCGAGGTCCCCAAAGACCGTCATCGCAAGGGTGCGAGGGATCGGGGTGGCGGTCATGACGAGCAGGTTGACATGGGGATGTGCGCGCAGAGCATCCCGCTGGTCGACGCCGAACCGGTGCTGCTCATCGACAACAGCAAGGGACAGAAAGGGAATGTCGACATGCTCGGACAGAAGGGCGTGAGTGCCGACGATGATCCCTGTCTCACCGCCAGCGAGACGGCCGAGCACACTCCGCTTCGCTTTCGCGCCCAACGACCCGGTCAGCAAGTCGACACGGGTACCGATGTCGGAACCACCGAGCATGCCTCCTCCTGCCAGATCGCCGAGCATCGTGACAATCGAGCGGTAATGCTGTTCCGCGAGGACCTCGGTCGGCGCGAGGAGCGCCGCCTGACCGCCGTTGTCGACAACCTGGAGCATCGCCCGCAGGGCGACGATTGTCTTGCCGGAGCCGACATCGCCCTGCAATAAGCGGTTCATCGGTCTGGTTGACCCAAGGTCGGAGGCGATCTGCTCCCCCACGCGCATCTGACCTCGTGTCAATTCGAAGGGCAACCGCCGGTCGAATTCGGCCGCGAGTCCGGTCGCCCGTCGGGGACGCGGATCCGAATGGGCGACGGTCGCCTCATGTCCACGCTGGGCGAGCACAGTCTGAAGGATGAGTGCCTCTTCGAATTTCATGCGTTCACGACCACGTTGCCAGTCCGCGTCGGTCTGGGGCCGGTGAAGTGCGATCAGCGCGTCGTAGGCTCCGAGTAGCCCGTGTTGTTTCCGGAATGAGTCCGGTAGCGGCTCGGGCACATCGCTTGGGCGGACCTGGTCAAGTATCGAACCGACAGCCTTCTCGATCGTCCATGTCGGCACTTTGACGGCAGCGGGGTACAGGGGCAGGGGACGGGCGAGGTCTTGCTCGTCGACCTCTCCCTCGTCCTCCAGAAGCTGGTATTCCGGGTGGGTGAGCTGAAGCTCGCCGCGGTAGGAGGACACCGTGCCTGAGAATGTCGCGAGAGTTCCGGGTTGGAGCTTCGACTCGTGGAAGGCGAGCGGTCTCGGCGACTTTGCGAAGAACGTGAGCGACATGTCGTGCTGGCCGTCAGAAATCGTCACCTTGAGGAGAAAACCCCGCCTCGCGTTCATCGGCCGCATGCTGACGCCAAGCACGTGCGCGACAACCGTGACACTCTCACCTTCCACTGCTCTCGCGAGCGGCACGAGTTCTCCCCTGTGCACATAGCGGCGCGGGGTGTGTCGCAGCAGATCCCCGGCGGTGAACAGCTCGAGCTTCTCCAGCGCCTTCGCGGTGCGCGCTCCAACGAGCCGGTTCAGCGGGCTGTCAAGCAAGGTACGCCCGTCTGTTGCTACAGCTTTCATCATCCCTCCCCGAACCACAGTAGCGGCCGATCCTGCCGTTCCTCTTCACTCGTACCCACGGAGTGGATGGCGGGTGACCGAATAGTGTGGGATACCACGTTCCCTCCACTCGTCGGATCTTGGCGCTTTGACGCCCGCTCGGTTACCATGAACAGGTTGCACTCCGTGTGCATGTCAGGAGACGCCGCTGGCGTCTTGTCAGCGAGAAGATCAGGAGAGAACCGTGGCCTCAGTATGTGACGTCTGCGGCAAGGGCCCGGGCTTCGGCAAGAGCGTCTCGCACTCCCACGTGCGGACGAACCGCCGGTGGAACCCGAACATTCAGCGTGTCCGCGCACTCGTCGACGGTACGCCGAAGCGGCTCAACGTCTGCACGAACTGCATCAAGTCCGAACGGATTGTTCGCAACACGAAGTAGCTTTTTGTCCTGTGCCCCCACGAAGGTGGGGGCACAGTCATGTCTACTGTCACGACGTGAAGTGGTCCCACCCGCCAAGCTCGTCCAGCTCGGTCCCATCGACCGTGACCCCGCGTCCCTGGGACACGCGGCCGATGATGCTCCACTCGTTCGGAACGCTACCGGGTTCTACTGCGGCAAGGAAGCCGTGGTCCTCTCCCCCTGTGAGCGCCTGTTGAAGGGTCGCGCCGGCACTCGCAGCCGCGGCAACCAGTTCTGAATCGATGTCAATCGAGACACCGGAAGCCACCGCTATCCTCCGCGCATCCCTCACGAGTCCATCCGACACATCCATCATCGCCTTCGCGGGAACCGCGAGCGCTCTTCCGACGGGCGGCACCGGCCGTCGGAAAAGGTCCGCTTCAGGGCCCCCCTCTCCTGACTCGAGGAGGGAAAGACCATGGGCCGAGGCTCCGAGGTTACCCGTGTGGATAAGAACATCGCCCGGTTCGGCACCTGATCTTAGGACCGGTTCGCGGCGTTCGAGATCCCCGAGGACGGTTCCTGCGGCGATGATGACCGGTCCGCGGGACATGTCCCCGCCGTCGACCGCTATCGGTCCGGTTTCGCGAGCCACATGGTCGCACGCCTGACGTAAGCCTCTCGAAAAGCCTGCCACCCAGTTGGTGTCCACTGTTTGTGGGATGACCATGGCGATGACGAGGGACATGGGGCGGGCTCTCATCGCGGCCGCGTCGGCGACGTTGTGCATGACGCAGCGCCAGCCGACATCTTCGGCGGTCGACCAGTCCGTGCGGAAATGGACACCTTCGACGAGGATGTCGGTCGAGATCGCGACGTCACCTACGGGTGAGAGGACCGCGCAGTCATCGCCCGACGGGACAGTCGCCGTCGAGGCGGGAAGGTGCTCGTTGATGATCGTGAGAAGGTCGTCTTCGCTCATACGCTTCATTGTTGCATCGTCTCGCGAGAGTGCTCCGCCCGGCTAGAGTGGTCGTGTGAAGCGTCTCAGTATTCTTGCACTTGCCGGCCTCGCAGCATGTACCCCGACGCTCGGGCTCGATCCCACTCCCCATGCATCGGACCCGGTGTGCGCGCAGATGCTCATGGCGACGCCCGGCGAGATCGGCGGCTTTACGCGGGTGAACACGACGTCACAGTCGACGACAGCCTGGGCTGACGGATCATCATTTCGGTGTGGGCTCGACCAACCCGGTCCGTCAACCGACCGCTGCATCACGGTCGGCGGGATCGACTGGCTCAGCCTCGACTCGGGCGACGAGCGGATCCCGGACAACGGCGGGGATGACACGTGGACGTTCCTGTCGTATGGGCGTCAACCGACAGTCGAAATCGTCATCACGACCGACGCCGTCGGCGCAGGGGCCGTGACCGACGTCCTTGCCCAGTTCTCATCCGCGCTCAGCATTGTCGAACCGCAACGAGAGTGCCTCGCGCTTGTCGATGCTCCGCTGTCTGTCGAGGACGACTCGGACTAGCGCAGGCCAGTGTCGCGTTCCAGTGCCAGACGAAGGAGTTCGTCGATGAGCTCCGCATAGGTCAGACCGGATTTCTGCCACAGGAGGGGATACATCGAATATGGGGTGAAACCGGGGATCGTGTTGATCTCGTTGATCGTGATCTCCCCGTCGTCATAGAAGAAGTCGACTCGCGCCATGCCTTCGCAGTCGACTGCCTCGAAAGCCTCAACCGCGACAGCTTGTAACCGCTCGACATCTGCGGCTGGCATCTCGGCAGGGATCTGGAGAACGAGTCCGTCGGTCTCCACATACTTGGAATCAAAATCGTAAAAGCCTGACGCGGGGTCATTGAGGACAATTTCACCGACGGTCGATGCTCGCGCCCTACTCGTCCCACGGCCGCCGAGCACCGCACATTCGACCTCGCGCCCTGCGAGACCCTGCTCAACGATGACCTTCGGATCGTGCTTCTGAGCCTCCCGAATCGCCTCATCTAGCTGATCGAGGGATTCGATGCGGGAGATGCCGAGGGAGGATCCGGCCCGGGATGGCTTAACGAAGAGCGGCATCCGGAGCTGCGCGATCTGCTCGGTAAGCTCGTCACGGCTCGTCTCCCACCCGACTTTGGTCACGAGCACCCATGGGCCGACAGGCAGTCCTGCTGCCTGAAGGATGATTTTCGTGAAGTGCTTGTCCATGACCGCGGCAGACGAAAACACCCCCGACCCGACGTACTTCACCCCCGCCATCTCGAACAGGCCCTGGATCGTCCCGTCTTCACCGAACGGACCGTGGAGCAGCGGGAAGGCGATATCGATATTGAGGTTCGTGCCGTCTTCGTAGAATTCGCCTGATCCAAGTGCGACGGTGACGGGATTGCCTGGGCCGACCTCGGCCCTGCCCGTACCGAGGAAACCAGAGTCCGTCGTGCCGCTCACCCACGTGCCGTCTCTGCGGATGCCGATGGGGACGATCTCATATCGCTGACGATCAATCGCCGCCATGACCGATCCGGCAGTCATGCAGGACACGGGATGCTCGCCTGAACGCCCCCCGTAAATAAGGGCAACGCGAGTTGTGGAACCGTTCTTCACCGCTCGAGCCTATCAAGATAGTCTCAAGGCCATGACGAAGCCAGCAACGATTCTCGCCCAGTCCGGTCGCCCCGACAGGGTCCAGGGAAGCCCGGTCAATCCGCCGATCGTCCTGTCGTCAACGTACCGAAACGCAGGAACGGAACCCGGCAACATCTACGCCCGCTGGAACACGGAGACGTGGCACCCGTTCGAACAGACCCTCGCAACCCTCGAAGGCGCCGAACACCCCGCCCTCGTGCACTCCTCCGGCATGGCGGCGATCACGACCGCGCTTCATGCGGCGCGTCCGGGCCGTATTGTCGTTCCTCGGCATGCCTACCACGCCTCTCTCGTCGTCGCACGCGACATGGCGCAGCGTGAGGGTGGCGAGGTCATTGCCGTCGACATCGCAAACACCGACGAGGTCATCTCCTCCCTTCCGGGTGCGAGCGCCATCCTCATCGAATCACCAACCAACCCGATGCTTGAGCTTGCCGACATTCCCGCGATCGCGGCCGCCGCCCACGACGCTGGCGCCCTCGTCATCGTCGACAACACATTCGCTACGCCACTTGGCCAGCAGCCGCTCGCAATGGGCGCAGACATCGTCGTCCATTCGGCGACGAAATATTTGGCCGGGCACTCCGACGTCATCCTCGGCGCGGCTCTTGCTGCGACCGAGGAACTTCATCACACAATGTGGGATTTCCGTACGCGCACCGGGTCGGTCGCCGGGCCGTTCGAGACGTGGTTGGCTCTGCGCGGTATGAGAACTCTCTCGCTTCGATTCGAGAGAATCACGGCGAACGCGAGCGAACTCGCACGACGCCTTTCAGAGCACCCGTTGGTCGAAGCAGTCACCCACCCAACATTGCCCGACCACCCGCATCGCGAGCGCGCCCCAAAAGGTTGCGGGGTGTTGACGTTACGCCCCGTGGGAGGCCGTGAAGCTGCCGACCGTGTTGTGGAGGCGACAAAGCTCTGGCTGCCCGCCACGTCGCTCGGCGGTGTCGAATCAAGCCTCGAGCGTCGCCGCCGCCTTGCCGATGAGGCGGAGACGGTGCCGGAGGATCTTCTTCGGCTCTCCTGCGGGATTGAGGACATCGACGACCTATGGGAGGACGTAGATCAGGCGCTACACAGCGCGGTCGCTTGAACATTGCGGTCCCGTAACGAGCGGTGCGTTCTCCCAAGTCCTGCCCTCCGCCAGGTAGATTCGTGGCATGAAACGCATTTTTGTTGCCGCGATGATGGCGAGCCTCCTCGCCGCCTGCACGTCGACCGAGGAGCCGACAGCGACCGACTCCACGACGACTAGCCCGGCCGAGACGACGCCGGCCGAGACGACTCGGGACGACACCACATCGGAGGAACCATCGAAGACCGCCGATGAGGAGAGCACGCCCGCGGACACGATCGATGAGGCGGACCTCGCGACTGGTCCGACGCAGTCGGAGGATTTTCCCGACTTGCTCGGCCAGTTTTTGCCCCTCGAGGCACGAGTCGGCGGGCACGGTAACTACGATCGTGTCGTCGTTGAATATGACGATGGTGAGGGTCAACTCGGCTGGTCCGCATCGTACGAGGATGAAGCAATTCAGGACGGCTCCGGTTTCCCGATCGACATGGAGGGGCAGCGGTTCCTCACGATCGCTGTGACAGGGGCCCGCTACCCCGACCAGGACGAAGCGAAGGACGAAATCGCAGTCACGGGGCTTGACCAGGCAAGTGTCGTCAAGGACGTTCAGGTCGACTACCCGTTCGAAGGTATGCACATGATCTTCGTCGGCGTCGATGCGGACCACCCCTATCGCGTGCAGGTCTTCCACGACCCAGAGCGCATCGTCATCGACATTCTCCACGACTAGGCAACGCGGTCGACTCAGGCGCGAATCGGGCGCTCCTCACCGCTCGCGGCAGATCGTGTCACCCCGAGGAATCGATTCACGGCGTTGCCGAGAGCCTGGAGGCGAGCCGCCCGCTTCGCACGCGCGGCCTGCCTCGCCTCGCGGCGCGCCTGCGTGCGGAGCCGGTGGTTGAGGACGTCCGGCTCAAAGCGTTCAGTGGGTGGGCTTCCCATCGGTCTGCCGAGCTCGGCACGTAGCCGAGCGACCTCGTGGGCGATGACAGTCATGGCGGAGTCGGCCTGCTCACGGTAGGTAGCGCCAGTGAGAGAAACGGGCGGTCCAAAATGGAGGAGGACACGCTCGGATCGATGAAGAATACGGGACCACCGCACCCGACCAGTCCACTGGTGAACGATCCGCTCGTTGCCCCAGTGGGAGACCGGGATGATGGGAACGTCTGGGCGCGCTTCGTGGAGGCGGGCAATTCCCGTCTTCGCCCGCATCGGCCACCCGGCAGGGTCGTGGGTAAATGTACCTTCCAGGAAGATGATGAGGCTGCGACCATCATCGAGAATGCCGGCCATCTGTTCGATGACTCCGCCCGGAGCATCACGGTCAATCTCGATCTGTCCGAGGGAGCGCAGGAGTGAACCGAGCGGTTGCGCGAACAGCTCCCTCTTTGCCATGAAGCGCGGCGGGATGCCGGAGCGATAGAGAGCGACGGCGATAACAAAGCCATCAAGGTGACTCGTGTGGTTCGAAATGAAGATGGCGGGACCGGAAGCGGGAATGTTGTCCCTTCCGGTGATTCGCACATCCTGGATGAGGTAGACGGCGGCGATGACGGGGAGGGAAAGCAACCTCATGACAGGTGGGACTTCTCTTCCCCTGAGCTGTCGTCGCCGGACCCTCATGACTGCATGGTGACGTCCGCGCCGAGCTTGGAGAGCTTCTGCATGAAATGCTCGTATCCGCGGTTGATGATATCGATACCTGCGACATGGCTCGTGCCCTCTGCGGCCAGGGCCGCGATGAGGTGGGAGAATCCGCCGCGCAAATCAGGGACGACGATGTCGGCAGCCTTGAGCTTCGTCGGGCCCTGGATGATCGCCGAGTGGTAGAAGTTCTGTCGGCCGAAGCGGCACCGGAGCCCGCCGAGGCATTCGCGATAGACCTGAATGTTTGCTCCCATGCCGCGCAGCGCATCTGTGAAGCCGAAGCGATTCTCGTACACGGTCTCGTGGACAATCGACAGACCGGTCGCTTGGGTGAGTGCGACGACTAGCGGTTGCTGCCAGTCGGTCATGAGGCCTGGATGGACGTCCGTTTCGAGCACCGCCGCCTGAAGTTCCCCTCCGGGATGCCAGAACCGGATGCCATCATCTTGAACGTCGAACGCACCGCCAATTTTGCGGAAATAGTTGAGAAAGGTCGTCATGTCCTTCTGAGCGGCGCCACGGATGAAGATGTCGCCGTGTGTGGCGAGAGCCGCGGAGGCCCAGGAACCCGCCTCGATCCGGTCGGGAAGAGCGGTATGACGGTAGGCGTGTAGTTTGTCAACGCCCTCGACACGGATCGTGCGATCCATATCGACCGAGATGATGGCGCCCATCTTCTGCAGGACGGCGATGAGATCCATGATCTCTGGCTCCATGGCGGCATTCGACAGCTCGGTGAAGCCCTTTGCCATGACAGCGGTCAAGAGGGTCTGCTCCGTCGCACCCACCGAGGGAAACGGAAGCCGGACAGGCTTGCCGCGAAGGCCCTTCGGGGCCGTGATATGCATGCCGTGCGGGGTGGAGGTACGCACCGCACCGAAGTCTTCGAGGACTTTCAGATGGAAATCGACCGGACGGTCGCCGATGTGGCACCCGCCGAGGTCGGGAACGAACGCTTCACCGAGGCGGTGAAGTAGCGGGCCACAGAAGAGAATGGGGATGCGGGACGAACCAGCAAGAGCATCGACCTGGATTGGGTCGGGTAATGTCAGCGAGCCCGGAGTGATCGTCAGCTCGCCCTCCTCCTGCTGATAGTCGACGTCAACGCCGTGCATCTGCAGTAGCTCGGATACGACCTCGACATCGCGGATTTGTGGAACACCGCGAAGCGTTGAGGTTTCTTCGGTCAGCAGGGCCGCGACCATAGCCTTCGGGACGAGATTCTTCGCCCCACGGACAAAGATCTCTCCGGTCAACGGTTTTCCGCCGCGCACTTCCAGCACCGACGCCATGGTCTCCTCCTCCAGTTGCTCCTCCAAGGTTACCGGGCGGAGGACACCTCGCGAGCTTATCGCTGGTCGGGGCGCGCCGGTAGGAGCTGTGCGCCAAGCGCGTAAAGAGCGCCATCGCCACTGAGGCGGTTCGTATCGGAAAGCCCGCGAATCTCGTCGTATAGCTCGCTCAGCCGGTTGGCGAGGTCTTTGCGCTGGTCAGGGGTGAGAAAGACGACACCGAGCATGACAAACTGGTTTTTCTCCTCGTCGGTGACATCAGGGACAAGACTCCGGAGGTATTCGAGGATGGCATACGACGCTGCGCGACTGTCCTCGGAGTCTCGCTCTGCCGGATCGGGCTGAGGCGGATTCATCTTCTCCTCGTCGACTGACCACCACGTCTCGCGTGCATCGGCACCAACCCGCTTGTTGATGAAGCCTCCCGCTTCGAGGATCGACAGATGGTAGGACACCTTGTTGGCGGCCGCCCCAAGTTCGGAGGCAAGATCCGACGTCCGCGCCTCGTCTAACACATCAAGCACGAGGAGAATCTGCAACCTCAGCGGATGTGACAGGGCCTTGAGTCGGCTCATCTCGGTCATAGCTCTCCCATTCTGACGGCCGGGGAATGCGGCGCACTCGTGGCGATAGTATCGCGATGATGGCGCCCAGGGCGCAGATCGCGACAAAGATGATCGCGGTCCGCTCGTAGCCGTACGTCTCGAGACTCACGCCCGCGATGAGCGGGGCGAATGCAGAGAGTCCTTGCGCGACCACGCCGAGGATGCTGCTGACACGCCCCTGGAATGACTCAGGTGTGCGGCCTAGGACATAGCCAAGCAAGGCAGCGTTGATGATGGGGAGGCAGAGCCCGATCGCGAACGACACACCCATCATGACCCAGTAGCCGTCCGACAAGAGGAGCGGAAGGGTGGCGAGCGTGAACCAGCCGAGTGATGTCGCTGTGATCACGCCCGTCGGATGCTCGCCAGCGATGCGGCCAGCCACAGTCGACGACAGGATGACACCGAGTCCAATCCCCATCCCGAGATAGCCAACCTCGACGGCCGGGTAGCCGCGAGCGATGAGGGAGAGCATCATGAGCGACTGGACGCCTGCCATGCCGAGGTTGACGACGGTGACGATGAGTGCAAGGACGAGGAGGGTGCGTCTGCTCGTGAGATAGCGCAAACCTTCCGCAAAGTCCGCGCTCATCGACGCCCGCTTGACGGGCGCGGCATGCCGCGCTTCACGCGCGACCGTTGAAGTGTCCGCAGAACTCTCGGTCCCGACCAGTGCGCGTCCTGGCGCCATCTCCTTCGCCGGAACAAGTGACGTCCGCACGCGCGTGAAGACGAACCCCTGAATGGCCGAGAAGATCATCGACATAAGGAATGGCAGCCAGGCGAACAGGCCGTAGAAGAAGCCGGTGAGAGGCCGCGCGATGAGCTGGACGGCGGCGTCCCTCCCCTGGTTCGCCGCCTGCGCCTTTACAAAGTCACGGTCCGACATAATGGACCGAAGCGCCGCATTCGTCGCCTCGCCAAAGAACCCGTGCACGAGCGCGAGGACGCCCATGAGCACCGCGAAAGTCACGTACGTGAGGTTGCCCGAGTAGATGAAAAGACAGATGCCTCCGCTGACGGCAGCGCCAAGAAGCGCGTACAAGTAAATGAGCGTCCGGCGGTCCATCCGGTCGACGATGACGCCACCGGGGATGGCGGCGAGCATCATGAGAGCGAGAATGATCGTCTGCAGAGTACCTGCCGACGCCTCTGACCCCGTCAGGTCGAAAACGACGAAGCTCACAATGAGAAGCGAGAAAACCCGCCCGATCATCCCGGTCGTATCCCCCGCCAGCCACCACACGTAGTTGCGGTTCAACCAGATCGATGTCGAGCCCTGTGCTGTATCCATGGCTCGACCGTAAACCGGCAATAAAATTAATTCAAGACTTTTGCGCAACTGTTATTGCGCAAATGCTCTGCACATTTTCTCGTTACCGGACTCGGTGAAGCTCGGTATCTCCCCTCAAACCTTTTGAGCCGTCGAGAATCCGTTCAAACAGGAGGTGATCGCTCCGTTTGCCTGCGATCTCCATATACTGGCTCGCCCGCCCGAACTCGGTGAAGCCATTGCGCCGGAGCACCTTCATCGACGGATGATTGTCAGGCAGAGTCGCTGCGACAATGCGGGCAAGCCCGAGTTGCCCCGCAAAGCGAAGAGCCTCGGCGACGGCGCCCGTTGCAATCCCCCGCCCCGCATCTCTCTGCGCGACCCAATAGCCGATCTCGGCCGACCGGTAGGGCCCGAACTCGATCCGGTCGAGCGAGAGCTGACCAACGATTGCGCTGTGATCAACGATGACGAAGGGCATGACAGACCCAGACTCGTAGGAGACGAGCTTGGCCGCGATGATTTGGCGTTGGTAATCCAGCTCAAAGTAAGAATCCTCGCGCCGCGGTTCAAACGGCGCGAGGAATTCTCGCGATGTCACGAGTAACCTCGTGAGCTCTTCGGCGTCACCGTCGGTGACGAGCCTGATGATCTTCATGCGCTCACATTAGGCGAGCGGGGCCTCCCCATCGACTGGACGTGCCGAGACGACCTCGACAGCTGGGAGAGTTTTGGCCGGTAGGGTGGCGGGCTTGTAGCTCGGACGGGACTTCTCGAACTCAGTGATGGCGCCCTCCTGGCGAAGGGTCAGTCCGATGTCGTCGAGACCCTCCATGAGACGCCAGCGCGTGTAGTCATCAATCTCAAACGTTGTCGAAAACCCTCCGGCGGTGACGGTGCGGTCGACGAGGTCAACTGTCACCTCGGTACCAGGCTGGGTCTCGAGAATCTTCCACAGTTGCTCCGCGTCATCCTGGGTAATGACGCCAGCGACGAGCCCTTGCTTGGCGGAATTACCGCGGAAGATGTCGGCAAAGCGCGGAGCCAGGACGGCGCGGAATCCATAGTCTTTGAGTGCCCACACAGCGTGCTCGCGAGAGGAGCCGGTGCCGAAGTCTTCACCGGCGACAAGGACGGACCCAGATCTGTAGTCCTCCTGATTGAGAACGAAGTCCGGATCGTTGCGCCAGGCGGCAAAAAGAGCGTCCTCAAATCCCGTGCGGGTCACTCGCTTGAGGTAGACCGCTGGGATGATCTGGTCGGTGTCGACGTTGGAGCGGCGGAGCGGGACGCCGATGCCGGTGTGAGTGCTGAACTTTTCCATGATCAATCCTTACAGGTCCGAAGGGGTCGAGATGGTGCCGCGGATCGCGGTGGCTGCAGCCACGAGCGGCGACACGAGGTGCGTCCGTCCACCCTTGCCCTGCCTGCCCTCAAAGTTGCGGTTCGAGGTCGAGGCGGCGCGCTCGCCGGGCTGGAGCTGATCGGGGTTCATGCCGAGGCACATCGAGCAGCCAGCGTTGCGCCACTCCGCACCGAAGTCCGTGAAGATCGTGTCCAGGCCCTCAGCCTCTGCCTGAAGGCGGACGCGTGCCGAGCCGGGCACGACCATGACGCGCACATTGGGATCCTTCTTCTTGCCGCGGATGACATCCGCGATGTTCCGCAAGTCCTCAATGCGACCGTTCGTGCACGATCCCATGAAGACCGTGTCGACCCGAATGTCCTTGATCTTCGTTCCCGGCTCAAGGCCCATGTATTCCAGGGCTCGCTGGGCCGCGTAGCGCTGGCTCTCGTCCGCGAAATCCTCCGGATCCGGAACGGAAGCTGAGATCGGCAGACCCTGGCCGGGGTTCGTTCCCCACGTGACAAACGGCTCGAGCTCCGCGGCATCGAGGTCGACCTCAGCATCGAAAACCGCGTCGTCGTCCGTTCGCAGTGACGTCCAGTACTCGACGGCACGATCCCATTCCGCCCCTTCGGGGGCGTGCGGGCGGCCCTTGAGGTACTCGAATGTTGTCGTGTCAGGGGCGATCATGCCGGCGCGCGCGCCTGCCTCGATCGACATATTGCAGATCGTCATGCGCGCCTCCATCGACAGCGCCTCGATGGCCTCACCACGATACTCGAGCACGTAGCCAGCTCCACCGCCCGTCCCGATCTTCGCGATGATCGCGAGGATGATGTCCTTCGCCGTCGTGCCCGGACGCAACGTTCCGTTAACGTTGATCGCCATCGTCTTGAACGGCTGAAGCGGCAGAGTCTGGGTTGCGAGCACATGCTCAACTTCGGAGGTGCCAATACCCATGGCGAGCGCCCCAAAGGCGCCGTGCGTCGACGTGTGGGAATCGCCACAAACGACGGTCAGGCCGGGCTGGGTCAGGCCAAGTTGCGGTCCGACGACGTGGACGATGCCCTGGTCAGAGTCGCCGAGCGAATGCAGGCGAATGCCGAAGTCCTTTGCGTTCTTGCGCAGTGTATCGATCTGCTTAGCCGAGACCTTGTCCGCAATTGGGAGATCAATGTTGAGGGTCGGGACGTTGTGGTCCTCAGTTGCGATCGTAAGGTCGGGGCGGCGAACCTCGCGTCCAGCGAGACGCAATCCCTCGAAGGCTTGCGGGCTTGTCACCTCGTGGACGAGGTGAAGATCAATGTAAAGGAGATCGGGAGCCCCGTCTTCGCCGTGCGCAACAATGTGCGACTTCCAAACCTTCTCGGCCAGGGTCGTCCCCATGACTCTCTCCTTTGTGTCGTCGGTGTGATCAGGATCTGCCTTCGCGAAGTGTAACGCACTTGCGTATCAAAGGGCGAGATGACAGTATCACTACATGGACAACTCTCAGGGATCCGGAGTCGGCGTTCTCGACAAGGCCGCTGCCGTTCTTGGGGCTCTCGAATCGGGGCCCCACACCCTTGCCCAGCTCGTCTCGGCAACGCACCTCGCCCGACCGACAGCACACCGCCTCGCAGTCGCGCTTGAGTATCACCGTTTCGTTACGAGGGACATGCAGGGCCGCTTTATTCTAGGTCCCCGGATGGAGGAGCTCGCCTCCGCCGCAGGTGGAGACCCGCTCCTCGCAGCGGCCAAGCCCGTTCTCATCGCGCTTCGCGACCACACCGGCGAATCTGCTCAGCTCTTCCGCCGCCAGGGCGACGTTCGCATCTGCGTCGCCGCCGCAGAGCGCAATCTTGGCGGATTAAGGGACACGATCCCCGTCGGGGCTGCTCTTTCGATGCTCGCGGGCTCAGCCGCTCAGGTTCTTCTCGCATGGGAGGAGCCGGACCGGCTCCACCGAGGGCTGCATGGGGCAAACTTTACCGCCACGACGCTGTCCGCAGTTCGTCGGCGCCGCTGGGCCCAGTCTGTGGCCGAGCGCGAGCCCGGAGTCGCCTCGATCTCCGCTCCCGTGTGGGGCCCAAGCGGCCGCGTCGTCGCGGCGGTGTCGATCTCCGGCCCGATTGAGCGGATGGGCCGTCAGCCGGGCCGCCAGCATTCCGTCGCGGTCGTCGCCGCAGCCAACAGGTTAACCGAGGTCCTCAAGCGGTCAGAAGATTACTGAACAGAGAGGCATCCTTCCCCCTTCATGCGCCCCGGTCCTCCGGGGCGCATGCGTGTCTGCGATGACCGGTGAGGTCCGACGATCTGGGAGGATAGTGCCATGCAGCGCACTCTCCTCGTGACGAACGATTTTCCACCGAGAACCGGAGGAATCCAGACTTACCTCGAAGGTTTCGTCGGACAGCTCGATCCGGACCGGCTCGTCGTCTACGCGTCCTCACCACCCGATGGCGGGGCCGAGGAATACGACGCCTCGGTGCCGTACAAGGTTATCCGCTACCCCGGAACGATGATGTTGCCGACCCCGCGCGTGCGGCAGACGATGCAACACATCATCCGTGAACACGACATCGAGAACGTGTGGTTTGGCGCATCGACTCCCCTGGGAATCATGGCGCGAGCAGCTCGCGCGGCCGGGGCGTCCCAGACAATCGCGACAACCCACGGTCATGAGATCGGCTGGTCGATGGTTCCCGGCGCGCGCCAGTTCCTGGCCCGGATCTTCCGCGACAACGATATCGTCACGTATCTGACGAAGGCGACGCTTGGGCGACTCGATCCCCTGCTCCAGCACACGGGAAGGCTACGACTGCCGGGTGGGATCAACCCGGAAGCCTTCGCTTTTGACGGGGACTTCCGCCGCGAGCTCCGCGAGCGCTACAGGATTGACGAGAACGCTCCGGTCGTCATCTGCATTTCCCGCCTCGTCGAGCGCAAGGGGCAAGACCTCCTCATCGAGAACTGGCACGTTATTGCCCAGCGCTTTCCCACCGCTCGCCTCGTCATCGTCGGAAAAGGCCCGTACCGCGAGAAGCTCGATGGGATGCGGGAAGCATCGCCCGCCAAAGATTCGATCATCTTCACGGGTGAGGTCCCCTACGCGGAGCTCGCTGGGCACTATTCACTCGGGGACATCTATGCGATGCCGTGCCGCACCCGAGGGGGAGGCCTCGATATCGAAGGCCTCGGCATCGTCTACCTTGAGGCCTACGCCGCGGGCCTGCCCGTTGTCGCGGGCAACTCAGGGGGTGCGCCCGAGGCTGTGTTGCCAGGAGAAACCGGTCTTGTCGTCAATGGCAGATCCGGCCATGCGCTCGTCGCAGCCCTCACCTATCTCCTCGAGGATCCGGAGCGGGCGAAAGCCATGGGCGCACGTGGCAAAGAATGGGTCGATAGGGTCTGGCGTTGGGAGCATCTCATCAAGCCACTGAAAGAAGTCCTGTGATTGTCAGCCGCCGCGGCTCACGACTGCTGCTCGGCTAGGATCGACACATGAACCCCTGGGCCCTGTATGACGATCTCATCGACGGAATCCCTGCCGGTGTGATGGTGCGTGACTACCAGGCAAATCCGATCTGGACGTGGGTGGAAGCGGGTGACGGGACGGTCGGGGTGGCAATGACACTGAACATCCGTAGCCGCCCCGGCAGTCGGTCCTCGCTCGTCGGTCGGCCGCTACGCGAGGCCGCCCTGCTCGTACGGTCGTGGAACCTCGTCGAGTCCAGCATCGGCGTCGCGGCGATCAACGCGTGGTACAACAACATGGAACGAGCGGATGCGTGCGGCAACCGGCTACCCCAGAGCGGGGCGTTCGATGTTCATCGCCCCAGGATCACGGGTAAGAAGGTGGCTGTTATCGGCCATTTTCCCTCCATCGAATCGCGCCTCGAGGAAGCGGGCGAACTCACGATTATCGAACGGAATCCACGCAGGGGTGACTACATCGACAGCGCCGCCGAGTACCTGCTACCAGAACAGGATGCCGTCTTCATCACCGGTTCGACACTCGTCAACAAGACCCTGCCGCGGCTCCTCGATCTTGCCCGCGGGGCATATGTCGTCCTCACGGGACCAAGCACCCCGCTGTCGCCAGCGCTGTACGACTGGGGAGTCGACGGTCTGTCAGGGCTGATCATCTCTCAGCCGAACGTTTTAAAGGACGGCCTTCGCGGCGCCGGCAATGGCGCCCCAAAGGACGCTGGCACGTTGGTTGATTATGTTCGAGGTGCTCCGATCGGGCAGTGACGCGACGTCGATTCCCTACGGGGCGAGCCGGTCGATGATCCAGTCCTCGCCGTCGCGACGGTAGCGAATTCGGTCATGTAGCCGGTCGGCTCGCCCCTGCCAGAACTCGACTACCGCGGGAACAACGAGGTAGCCGCCCCAGTTGTCCGGGCGAACCACCTCGGCCTCACCGGCTTCGACCCGTGCGGCCAGCTCATTGACCTGGCCAAGCAGTTCTTCCCTGCTGGCGATAACCCGCGACTGAGGTGAGACCATGGCGCCGACATTAGACCCGGGTGGACGTGAGTAGAAGTAGGCATCGGCTTCCTCGCCAGACACTCGGGTGGCCCGCCCTTCGATACGGACCACGCGATCAAGCTCGCGCCAATGAAAGAGGAGCGCGACGCGTCGATTGTGTTCGATCTCGTTCGCCTTGCGGGAGTCGTAGTTCGTGTAGAACACGATGCCACGATCGTCTACAGCCTTCGCAAGAACGACTCGGCTTGATGGTGCTCCCCTGCCGTCGACGGTCGACAGAACCATGGCATTGGGGTCCCGAAGATCCTCCTCGAAGGCGCGTGAGAGCCACTCCTCAAAGAGCTCTTTCGGTGCCCTCGGGAGGCTGTCCTCATGGAGCGAACCTCCATCGTACTGGCGGCGATCCCCACTGATCTTTCCGTGCTCAAGTCCCATGTCCACCATTATCCGACAGTTGTGGCACTTCGGATAGCCGGGGCCCTTCGCGCGTGTGACCTTGCTCGCGAAGGGCCGGGTCATTGCCTGACAGCCTAGAACAGGGAGCCCCGACGACTTACTATTTAGTAACTTACTGATTCGTACATATGGAAGGCGGACTGTGTCCACTCCCGCTATCGCAACTGCAGGCGTTCTCGCTGACCGGCTCTCGGTCTCGCGAGTTCACGATGTCGCTCTCGTCCTCGGCGGCACAGCGAGTGTCGCGCTCGCCGCTCAGATCATCATCCCGCTCGGATTCACCCCGGTACCCCTCTCCCTCGCGACCTTCGCTGTCATCCTCACCGGTGCAGCGCTCGGCCCAGCCAAGGGGGCACTCTCGCTTGGGCTCTACATGGCACTTGGCTTAGCTGGCGCCCCGGTCTTCGCTGACGGCGGCTCGGGATGGGTGGCAGCATCCTTCGGCTACATTGTCGGATATGTCCTCGCCGCCGCCGCGGCTGGCGCACTCGCTGACCGCGGGTTCGACCGCACCGTCGGAGGAACCGCGCTCCTCGTCCTCGCCTGTTCCGCACTCATCTACTCCATCGGACTGCCGTGGCTCATGGTCGCGACAGGCGCTGATCTTGGGTCGGGGCTTCAGATGGGCGTGCTGCCGTTCCTCATCGGCGACGCCATCAAGGGTCTCGCCGCCATGGCGCTTCTGCCGTCTACCTGGCGCCTTATCGGACGGCGCTGACACACTCGAATGACAGGGGCAGTCCCATACCGGGGCTGCCCCTGTCATGTGAGATGAGGGCGGGAGCTTGCGACAACGATGTCAACACCTATGCTCGCCGAACGAGACATACGCCACAGGCGGCGGTTCTTTCGGTACGGTGTCCACCATCAATAGCAGAGCGAAAGAAGAGCGCCCGTGACGACATGGCGAATCCGTGATTTCCAGCCCAACGACCTCGACGGCTTCCTTCGATTATGGGAGCAGTATGTCGCGCAGGTTGACGTGCCCGTCTACGCGCTGAACGAGGTCATCGCCTCAACGAGGGCAGATACTGCCGTCGTCGCCGTCATCGGGGATGAGATCGCGGGCGTCACAGTCGCACGTGCGGCTCACGAGCAGGCATGGATCGTCTTCTTGGCTGTTGCTGAGAAGTGGCGTCGCCGCGGCATCTCTCGGGCGATGCTGGGTGCGATCGAGCAACGCCTCGCATCCCAAGGCATCAGCCGCATGTCGATCCTCGTCCCGGACGAGATCGAGCACGTCGCCTCACTCAGCCGAGCCGGCTTCGCCGACCAGCGCCATTTGCGCTACTTCGAGCGCACAATTCCGATCCGTCAGGAGGAGATACTCCTCCTTCGGGAGCTCGGCGGGCGCATGCTCGGCAGAGACAGGTGGGATGCAATCGGCGGTATGACGAGGGAGAAAGAGCTTCTCGAACGACGCCTTGTTCTGCCGCTTGGTGACCCTGCTACGGCCGAACGGTTCGGCGTGGTTCCGCCCCGCGCCATTGTTCTCTTCGGACCACCCGGGACAGGTAAAACCACCTTCGCGAAGGCCATCGCGTCACGGCTCGAGTGGCCCTTTATCGAGGTCTTCCCGTCCCGACTTGCAGCCTCCCCACGCGGGCTCGCCGGTGAGCTACGCGAGGCATTTGAAAAGATCGACGGACTGGACCACGCGGTCGTCTTTATTGATGAGGTTGAGGAGATCGCCTCACGACGTGGCGGCGAGCCGCCCTCGCCCACGCAGGCCGTGACAAATGAGCTACTCAAGGTCATCCCGAGCTTTCGGGAGAAGCCCGGACGTCTTCTCATCTGTGCCACGAACTTTATCCGCGCCCTCGACCCGGCCTTCCTCAGGCACGGCCGCTTCGACTACGTCATACCCATCGGACTGCCGGATGACGAGGCGCGCCGCGCCATCTGGCTGACATTCATCCCCGAGGCATGCCGCGACCAACTTGACCTTGACGTGCTCGTCCATGCGAGCGAGGGTTTTTCGCCTGCCGATATTGAGTACGCCGCACGCGGCGCCTCTCAGGCCGCGTTCGAACGTGCCGTCACCGACGACGCGGGAAGTGCGGCACGAGGGCCGGAGCTTGAGGACTATCTCACCGCGACATCTCAGACGCGGGCGACAGTTTCGTCGGACGTGGCCAGGGAATTCGAGGACGACATCATGTCGCTCGCCCGCGTTTGACCCGCAGGCAAGAGAAAGGCCTGAGCATGTGCTCAGGCCTTGACTCTGTACCCCGTACCGGATTTGAACCGGTGTTACCGCCGTGAGAGGGCGACGTCCTAGGCCGCTAGACGAACGGGGCCTGCCGGCAGTACGCACTGCCGAGTGACAGCATACACTGCCGAGATAGCTTGCACTATCCGTACCCCGTACCGGATTTGAACCGGTGTTACCGCCGTGAGAGGGCGACGTCCTGGGCCGCTAGACGAACGGGGCCTCGATCTCCGAAGAGACCTTGCTGGGGTACTAGGACTCGAACCTAGACTAAATGAACCAGAATCACTCGTGCTGCCGATTACACCATACCCCAAGGTATCTCGCTCGCAGCCGGGGCTGCGCGCAAGATAAGACTCTACCCCGTCCACTTTTTCTGCGCAAAAATCGCGCGGGTGAAGGTGATCACGGCTACGGCGACCGTCGCTCACTCCTACCGAGAATGGGCTAGCACGATCGGTGTCAGCGCCGTATCAGGATTCGGAGTCGGGTTGCCGCTTGAGGAAGTCGGAAAGCTGTTGCAGGTGCTCGATTGTCTTCTCCCGGCCGATCAACTCCATGGAATCGAAGACCGGTAGAGAGACGTTCGACCCGCTCACCGCAACGAACAGCGGGGCAAAGGCGACGCGGGGTTTAAGTCCAAGGGTCTCGATGACAGCGGTCGACATCGTCTCCTTGATGGATTCCGCAGTGAAGTCGTCAAGTTCGGACAGATGCTTGATCGCCATAGCAAGCACCTGGGGAGCCGACTCGCGGAACTTCGCGAGAGCCTTCGGATCGTAGTTGATCTCGTGTGCCCGGACGAAAAGAAAGTGAACGAGAGGCAGAGTGTCCGACAACGTCTGAATGCGCGTTTGGGCGAGCGGTGCGGCACCTCGGAGAATCCTCTGCTCCATGGGGGTCAGCTCGTCGAACGACGAGGCGGAGACAGCGTCCCCGAGGAAGGGGACAATGCGGCGTACGAAATCGTCCGTGTCGAGGCGGCGAATGTGCTCAGCGTTGATTGCGATCGCCTTTTTCTCGTCGAACCGGGCCGGATTCGGATTGACGTCGGCGATGTCGAAAGCCTCGACCATCTCATCGATCGTGAAGATGTCGTTGTCGGGCGCAATCGACCACCCGAGGAGAGCGAGATAGTTGACGAGCCCCTCGGGGATCATTCCCTTCTCGCGGTGAAGGAAGAGGTTCGACTGTGGGTCACGCTTCGACAGCTTCTTATTGCCCTCACCCATAACGTAGGGCAAGTGACCGAAGGTCGGGATCTGCTTGGCGATGCCGAGCTCGACTAGCGCTCGATGAAGGACAACCTGGCGAGGAGTGGATGACAGCAGGTCCTCACCGCGCAGAACGTGTGTGATGTCCATGAGAGCATCATCAACCGGGTTCGTCAGCGTATAGAGCGGCTGACCATTGCCGCGAACAATGACGAAGTCAGGAATCGACCCGGGCGAGAACGTGATCTCTCCGCGGACTGCGTCGACAAAGGTCACATCATCATCGGGCATCCGCATACGGAGGACGGGCTGGCGTCCTTCAGCTCGGTACTCCGCCTTCTGTAGCTCGCTGAGGTTTCGGTCGAAACCGTCGTAACCGAGTTTCGGATCACGCCCCGCCGCGCGGTGACGCTCCTCAACTTCCTCAGGTGTGGAGAACGACTCGTACGCGTACCCTCCCTCAAGAAGTTTCTGGGCAACATCCGCATAGATGTCGAGCCTCTGAGACTGACGGTACGGCCCGTGCGGACCTCCCACCTCAACACCCTCATCCCAGTCCAAGCCGAGCCATCTCATCGCGTCAAGCAGCTGCTCGTAGGACTCCTCCGAGTCCCTCGCAGCATCCGTGTCCTCGATGCGGAACACGAAGGTACCGCCCGTGTGCCGGGCATATGCCCAGTTGAACAAGGCGGTGCGGATGAGGCCGACATGAGGTGTGCCCGTCGGCGAGGGGCAGAAACGAACGCGAACATCTGTCATGACATCAGACTATAACGGCTGTCGCGGATTCCCCCGCGGCGCCTAAGGTGGAGTCATGTTCGACAGCATCACACCCGATACCCTCCGAGCCACTGGCTCGCTCAAATGGACGGCGATCCCCGGCACGATCGGTATGTTTGTGGCCGAGATGGACTTCGGGGTTCCCCCGGTCGTCTCCGAGTGCCTGCGGGCCCGGGCTGACAGCGGCGCCATCGGCTACCTCCCCCGCCGCATGGCGGACGACCTCCGCGAGGCGACAGCCGAGCACATGTCCGCAGCCTACAGCTGGAAGGTCGAGCCGGCCTCCGTCTTTCTCTTCCCAGACGTGCTGGCGGTGCTTCGGGAGACCCTTCGTCATCTCGTGCCCGACGGGCCGGTCGTGCTCCCGACCCCGGCCTATATGCCGTTCCTCACGGTTCCCGCCGAGGAAGGCCGTGAACTCATCGAGGTGCCGAGCCTCGTCGAGGACGGCCGGTGGGTGCTCGACTACGACGGCATCGACCGTGCCCTGTCAGGTGGCGGTCTTTTCATTCTCTGCAATCCGTGGAACCCGGTGGGCAGGGTACTTGACCGAGACGAACTCGCGATCGTCGAGCAAATCGCGTCAGACAATGGCGCGACGGTCTTTTCTGATGAAATCCACGCCCCGCACGTTTTCGATGGCGTCCACATCCCCTACGCCACTATCTCTGAGCGGGCTACTCGGCACACGGTCACAGCGACGTCAACCTCGAAGGGGTGGAACACTCCCGGACTCAAGGTTGCACAGATGATCGTCGACGAGCCCTTCCGGGACACCATCGCTACCCCGGCGGGCCTCATCGAGGGCCAGATCAACACCCTCGGTGTCGAAGCAGCCACAGCCGTCTATCGAGACCCCGGAGAATGGTTGGCGACCGTCAAAGCCGAGCTTGATGATAGGCGACACCGCGTGGCTGAGGGAATCAATTCCATACCGGGACTGTCGACCTTCGTACCGGAGGGCACGTACATCGCCTGGGTTGACGCCTCCGGCTTGGCTGACCGGGTCGAATCACCCGTACGGTTCTTCCGCGAACACGGTGTGTCCCTGACCGATGGAGCTCATTGCGGCACCGGGTACGAGAAGTACATGAGGCTCATCTTCGGCACAACTGGTCCGATCCTCGACGAGGCTCTCGAACGGATGACGCGCGCAGTCGCCAGCCTGGACTGAGCCAAGCCACACCAATGAGGTGTGTCCCCCTACCGCGGGCAGAGGGACAATTCTAGATCGGATAGCGGAGCAACGCGGCGACGGGGCCTCCCTCGGGGATGTCCTCCGCCCGCACGGCGAGTACCCTGGCTCCGGTGCGCAGAGCCCGACGGGCAATCTCATCGCTGATGCCGTAATAGCGAGTGTCGTTCTCATCACCGAAGGTCAGTTTGCCATCGGCTTCGTCAAGGAAACCGGCCTGGTGATTGTCGATGTCGACGAGGAGGGTGTCGACCGCGCCGAAGGTCGCGGCCCGGGCGATCCGGGCGCTGTCGAACGCGACCCGGTCGCGCGGGTAGTTCTCGAGGAGGTCCTCACGCACCTGCGCGATGTCGTCCGCATAAATCTCATCGAGGATGGACCGCGCGGCGTTCGATAGCTCGGTGTTGTCTCGATCGTCAGGGTTACCATCGATTCCGTGGCTCGCGAGCTTCGTCGTCGACGAGACCGACCGGTAGATGCCCGCTAAAGGTTCCGCGGCGGCGAGGATGAGAGGCCGCTCACCGCCGGCGAGTACAGGCCGTACAGCCTGGTCCACCATACGCGCGTACTGCGGCAGTCGGACCTGCTTCATGACGCCGTAGTCCATACGGTCGAACGAGCTCCGGTTTGCATCATCGAATCGACCGACAGCATCTTCGAGACTGGTCGGCATGTCCTGCACCTCGACATCGAAGGCAGGTGAGTCGGCCGTGATCTCAATAAGTCGGGCGGCGTTCTGGGAAAGCGCAAGAACGAAGGCCGTGTGCGGGAACGTCACGGCACGTAGCAACGGCTTAATGTGGAAACGGTCGGAAACCTGCACTGTTGAGGTGAGCAGGTTCGGAAGCCGGAAGGTTGCCACACCATCGCTACTGAAAAAAACCGCCAACGAGTGGGACATGTACGCCCAGAACAGACCGTCGCTCGTGAGAGCGTCAACGTGCCCGGTGATCGCTTCGGCTTCCTGTCGGGACAAGCCCGCGTCTGTCAGTTGCCTGTAGGCATCGTCTGCAGCGTTGCGAAGTTCGAGCCGCGCGGTCTCGGTGTCTTGCGTGATAGGCGACGTCGGCACATAAATCGAGACGCAGTAGTCGTGCCGAGCAGCGGCGAGACGTTCGATGTCTGTCGAGGTCGGAATGTCGGTATGTAAAGCCACAGGGGCCTCCTTCTACGAGGGCAGGATGGATGGCAACGTTGTCCCGTTAACCTTCTTCTTCCACCTTATCGCGTGACCTACGACATAGCCGTCATTCACTGGAAAAATCCATCAACACCTGTCAGGTGCTGCGTAGCTCATTGCTCAACGTGCCAAGCCCGTCGATCTCGATCTCGACGGTGTCACCAGGGACGATGGTGCCCACCCCTGCCGGGGTTCCGGTAAGAATGACATCACCGGGAAGGAGCGAAAACGCATGCGAGATGTAGGAGACGAGTTCGTTAACTGGCCGGATCATCTGTGAGGAGCGACCATCCTGCCTCAGCTCGCCGTTAACGTAGGACCGGATAGCGACGTCCGATGGTTCGTAGTCGAGGTCGATGACAGGGCCGAGCGGGCATGACGTGTCAAAGCCCTTCGCCCGCGCCCACTGTTCCTCGGCGCGCTGAACATCGCGGGCAGTCACGTCGTTCGCGATGGTGTAGCCGTAGATGACGTCGTCGACCCGCTCGATGGGCACGTCCTTGCACGGCCTGCCGATGACAACGGCGAGCTCTGCCTCGTAGGAGATCTCATTCGACCAGGCAGGCTGGATGATGGCGTCATCGGGGCCGATCACGGAGGTATTGGGTTTGAAAAAGAGGAGCGGATTCTCTGGCGTCGCCGATCCCATCTCTTCGATGTGGGCGGCGTAGTTCCGGCCGACCGCAACAACCTTCGAACGCGGGATAATCGGAGACAAAACCCGCGTGTTTCTCATGGGCACGCGCTGGCCCGTCGTGTCGAGACCTTGGAAAATCGGATCACCGGCCAGGACCACATACTCGTCCGTGTCGCGATCGACAATTGCGTAGCGGGGACCTGATTCCAGTGAGATACGAGCAATCTGCATGTTCTCAGCCTAGTCCAGGCGAGAATTCTCGTCCGTCGATCGGAGGTAAAACAGTCGTGCGCGAGGCGGGACTTGAACCCGCACGTCCGAAGACACTGGAACCTAAATCCAGCGCGTCTGCCAATTCCGCCACTCGCGCGCGACTATCAGGATAGGTGACGACACCCGTTATCGCCGAACTGCTATCCGAAAATGTTCTTTGTCACGCGTGCGACGTGACCCGTCGCCTTCACGTTGTACATCGCCTCGGCGATTGTGCCATCGGGATTGATGACGAATGTCGAGCGGATGACGCCCATCACCGTGCGTCCATAGTTCTTCTTCTCGCCCCACGCACCATAGGCCTCGAGTACCTCGTGGTCCGGGTCGGAGCCCAGAGGGAAGTCGAGTAGCTCGGCGTCTCTGAAAGCCTCAAGCTTGTCAAGTGGATCGGGCGAGATCCCAATGACTCGGTACCCCGAGTCGGTCAGCCTGGAATCCCGGAAGTCGCAGGCTTCCGTCGTACATCCCGGAGTCATCGCCTTCGGATAGAAGTAGACGATAACGCCCTTCTCGGCTTGTTTGAGAAGGTCTGCCAACGCCAGCTTTCCGCTCGGTGTGTCGATTTCGAATTGCGGAGCCGGATCGCCCGGCTGAAGTCGTGTCATGAAGGGATTCTATCCGCGGGTGATGGCGAAGGAACAGAATCTGCCGGGAGCTGACTAGGATGCGGGTAATGACAGCACGACACCTGCCAGAAGACGAGCCATTCTTCGCCCAGTGGGAGCGCAGGGGCAAGATGTCGCGCACCCTTCATTCATCCGTCGCACTCGCCAGCGCGCTGTCGCTGTCCCCGCCGCCGTCAATGGCGGTCGTCGGGTCCAAGGGCAAGGGCACCGCAGTCGCGGCTGCATCGATGGCGCTGACTGCGGCAGGCCTCACAACAGTCGCCATCACCTCGCCAGCGTTCCGCTCGAACCGCGAGCGGATCAGAGTCGACGGAGCGGAATTGTCTCACGACGAATATGTGAGACTTTCGGCACATCTGTCGGAGCTTCTTCCGTTGCTTCCACCTGACCATTACCTCTCACCCTCGGGTGCATACACGATCATGGGGGCGTGGTGGGCAGAGCAGATTGGTTCCGACGTCCTCATCGTCGAAGAGGGCATGGGTGGCGTGACCGACGAGGTGTCCCTGTTCGCCCACAGTGCTCTCGCCATCACTCCGATCTTCATCGAGCATGCGGGAATCATTGGCGATGACCTCACGTCGATCGCAGAGAACCTCATCGGGGCGGGGTCCAGCAGTGTCCGGATTGTCGGCTCCGCGGAGCAGGAGCTTCATGCACACCACCTCGTTCACTCCACGGCGGAGACATGGGGGGCCGAGATCGTGCCGGTGACTCCGCTGCCTCACATCAATCCCCTTATCGGCGAAAACATGGGAGTTGGTGCGGCTGTGGGGACGGCGATGGCGGGGCTTCTCGGCCACCGCCCACGTGACTTTCGGGTGCCTAATCTCCCCGGCCGCTCCTCAATCCACACCGGGCCAGCAGGCCGCTGGTTCGTCGACGCTGCGATCTCACCGGCCGGGGTTGCCGCTGCGCTGGAGGCATCACCGCTACCCGCTCCAACCATCGTCGCCTCGTGGCCGGAGTCGAAGGACCGCGATGGATGCAGCGCACTCGTCCCGAACGCGATCCACGTGTGCGTTCCCGGGTTGCCTTACCCAGCGGGTCTTCCCACCCTTCAGGACGTGTCTGCTGGGCTTGAGGGAGACGTTCTGGCTCTCGGAACAATGTCGTTTATCGCCGAGGTTCTCGATCACCTCAAAGTCCCGACCGACTTGTGGTAGGACACAATCCCCATGCATGCCCATTATGACCGGATATTCTTTTCTCATTAGTGTCTTTATTGAAGGGATTTACTGTGCGAATTGGTGTACCGGCCGAACAGGGCCAGACCCTTGTCGCGGCCACTCCCGACACCGTCGCCCAACTGATTAAGCTCGGCTACGACGTTGCAGTCGAATCCGGGGCCGGAGCTGAAGCGCAGTTCCCGGATGAGCAGTACATCAGTGCGGGTGCCCGGATTGTCGACGCCGAGGAGGCCTGGTCCTCCGACATCGTGACGAGCATTCGACCTCCCGCGGAGCTAGAGAAGATCCGCCGCGGCGGCATCCTCATCTCCAAGCTCGCCCCGGGAGCGAACACCGCGCTCGTCGAAGCGCTCGCCGAGCGTGGCGTGACGGCGATGGCGATGGACGCCATCCCCCGCATCTCCCGTGCCCAATCGATGGACGTCCTCTCAAGCCAGGCGAACATCGCGGGCTATCGTGCCGTTGTTGAGGCCGCCCATGCCTTCGGCCGTCTCTTCACCGGTCAGGTGACGGCAGCCGGCAAGGTTCCGCCAGCCGCTATCTACGTCATCGGCGCCGGCGTCGCCGGTCTTGCCGCGATCGGCACCGCAGGTTCGATGGGCGCCATTGTCCGCGCCACCGATATCCGCTCCGAGGTCGGCGAGCAAGTCGAGTCGATGGGCGCCGAATTCGTTCCGATCCCCGCCCCAGCGCAGGAGTCCTCCGACGGCTACGCGAAGGAGATGACGGACGCACAGGCGGAGGCCGCTACTCGGCTGTACGCGGAGCAGACCGCTGCCGCTGACATCGTCATCTCGACGGCGTCAATTCCTGGCCGCCGTTCCCCCATCCTCATCACAGCCGACATGGTCGACGCCATGAAGCCCGGCTCCGTCATCGTCGACATGGCCGCCGCTGGTGGTGGCAACTGCGAGTTGACCGAACCGGGCCGGACAGTCGTGACTGAGAACGGCGTGACGATCATCGGTATTGAGGATCTCGCCGCCCGCCTGCCCGCCCAGTCCTCGCAACTGTATGCGCAGAACATCGTCAACTACCTCAAGCTACTCACCCCCGAGAAGGACGGCCGGGCGGCAATCAACTTTGATGACGTCATCATCCGCGCTGTCACGGTGGCGGACGCGGGGCAGGTCATGTGGCCCCCGCCACCGATCCAGGTCTCTGCCGCCCCGCAACCGAAGGCAGTTGAGCCAGCCGCGATCGTCGAGGAGAAACCCGCCGCACGCGGGATCAAGAAGTCGACGATCTGGCTAGCGCTTACTGCGGTCCTCGGTGCAGCGCTCGTCCTCGTGAGCCCGGTCGGAATGACAGGACACTACATCGTCCTCGCGCTCGCGATCATTGTCGGCTTCTACGTCATCACGAATGTCACCCACGCTCTGCATACCCCGCTCATGAGCGTGACGAACGCGATCTCCGGCATCATCATCGTCGGCGCGATCATCCTTATCGGAACAGGTAGCTGGGTCGTGACGGTCTTCAGCTTCATCGCAATCGTCATCTCGTCCATCAATATCTTCGGCGGCTTCGCCGTCACACACCGCATGCTCGGCATGTTTAGGAGGGCATGACATGGATGCTCAGAATATCGTTGTACTCGCCTACCTCGTCGCCGCACTTTTCTTCATTAATGCGTTGCGCGGCCTGTCGGCCTATGACACGGCCCAGTCGGGCAACACCTCGGGCGCGATTGGAATGGGCATCGCCCTTGTCGCGACAATTTGGCTCGCTGTCGATTCCGATCCGGCGCGCGGCGTCGCCCTCACCCTCATCCTCATCCTTGTTGCTCTCGCCATTGGCGCCATCGTTGGCCTGCGGGTGGCGAAGAAGGTCGAGATGACGGAGATGCCGCAGCTCATCGCGCTGTTGCACTCGTTCGTCGGCCTCGCTGCTGTCCTTGTCGGCTACAACACGTTCATCACCTCCGCGGGTGACAGCGGGCCGGGTCATGCATTCCACATGGGCGAGATTTTCCTCGGCATCTTCATCGGCGCCGTGACGTTCACCGGCTCGATCATCGCTTACCTCAAGCTGTCGGCGAAGATGAAGTCTGCGGCTCTCACGCTACCCGGCAGAAATCTCCTCAACCTCGTGGCTGTTCTCGTTTCGATCGGCCTCATGGTGTGGTTCATGAACACGGCCACCCTCGGTGAGGGGCTCGTGCCGCTCATCATCATGACCGTCATCGCACTTGCTCTTGGCCTGCACCTTGTTGCGGCGATCGGCGGCGGCGACATGCCCGTCGTTGTCTCGATGCTCAACTCCTACTCGGGCTGGGCGGCAGCCGCGGCCGGATTCATGCTCTCGAACGATCTCCTCATCATCACCGGCGCTCTCGTCGGCTCCTCCGGTGCATTCCTGTCGTACATCATGTGCCGCGCCATGAATCGCTCCTTCATCTCCGTCATCCTCGGCGGATTCGGCCAGCCCACCGCGGCGGCCGCGGAGCGGGACTACGGTACGCACACCGAGACCGCCGCGGACGATGTCGCCGAGATGCTGGCGAACGCCAAGAAGGTCGTCATCACCCCCGGCTATGGCATGGCGGTCGCCCAGGCACAGTACCCCGTGGCTGACATGACGAAGCGTTTGCGCGAGGCGGGCGTTGATGTCTCCTTCGGAATCCATCCCGTCGCTGGCCGCCTACCTGGCCACATGAACGTCCTTCTCGCCGAAGCAAAGGTTCCGTACGACATTGTCTTCGAGCTCGACGAGGTCAACGAAGAGTTCTCTGATGTCGACGTCGTTCTCGTCATCGGTGCGAACGACACCGTCAACCCTGCAGCTGAAGAGCCTGGCTCCCCCATTGAAGGAATGCCGGTCCTCAAGGTGTGGGAGGCGAAAAACGTCATCGTGTTCAAGCGCTCCATGGGCAACGCTGGCTATGCCGGGGTTGAGAACCCGCTCTTCTTTGCGGACAACACTCAGATGCTCCTCGGCGACGCGAAGGCGTCCGTCGACGCCATCAACACCAGCTTGACGGTTCCAGCCACAAGCTGACCGATACCGAGTGGGGCGCCTCTATGGGGCGCCCCACTGTTCTGCAGCCGGGCTGTATTCTTCTGCATCACGTGCGCCGGTCTTTTCAGGCCCCGCCGCCTTCTCGAATATCGAAGCCGCTCACGTCTGCGTAGTCGCCGGGCTCGAGGTCCGCGGTGTGCACAGCCGCCACCCGGGCCGCTGGCGGCCCGACTGCGCACCAATCCAGCATCTTGGCGACAGACGCGTCCTCGCCGATGAGAAGAGCCTCGACGGATCCGTCCTCCGTGTTGCGCACCCAGCCAGCAAGCTTGAGCTCGCGGGCCCGCCGCGCCGCGCTATACCTGTATCCAACTCCTTGGACCCGCCCCGTAATCGTGGTTGCCACTACTCTCATGAGTCCTCCCGTGCGCCTTACTCAAATGCCCTCAATCCATCCTCCCGGCATGGCTGTACGCGCCGCAACCATCGCCGCTTCACGTTCTCTGATTCTTGGGCGCTGTCATCGGCTAGAGGACGACAGTAACGGCAGCGTCAGAAGCGGCTATGCCGGGGCCTTACGGGCCCTCGACGTCGGTGATAGATTCCGAGTAAGTGCCAGGAGGAGCAATGAGTGAGCGACTACGTGTCATTGAGGCAATGAGGAGACGCGATCGGACGCGGTTCCTTCCCGAGCATGCCAGGCGATCGGCCGGGCTTGATCATCCGATCAGTATTGGTCACGGTCAGACGAACTCTCAACCGTCGACGGTCGTCGACATGCTCGTCCTTCTCGACGTCCATCCTGGCCATCATGTGCTCGATGTCGGTTCCGGGTCGGGGTGGACGACGGCAATCCTTGGCGACATTGTCGGTCCCGACGGTACTGTGACGGCAACCGAAATTGTGCCGCAGCTCGCGGAGCGGGCTCGAACCGTGCTCAAGGGCGAGGACCTGCCGTGGGCGACGATCCACGATGCTGACCCTGACAATCTGGGATGGCCCGAACTTGCGCCATATGACAGGATTCTCGTCTCGGCAGAGGCCAGTCGTATACCGAACGCTCTCGTCGACCAGCTCGACGTTGGCGGCGTCATGGTTATTCCGGTCAACGGCAGGATGTTGCGGATTGTCATGCGCGCAGACGGCCCAGACGTCACAGAGCACGGTCTTTACCGATTCGTGCCACTCGTTGGCTCCTGAACGGCGCTGTCAGTCTCGTGAGCGGCGACGCTCCTGCTGCCACACGAGGACGGCTGCAACGAGGACAAGAGCAAGCGCGATGATAAGTGGCACGATTCCCCATGTCGTCGGGGTGACGAAGCCCGTCATGAGGATTCCGGCAGCCCACCACGCCAGATCGGCCTTCCTTGCGCCGACGTAGGCGATAACGGCACCAATAACCGAGAAAGTGACGGCGATGAGGAGCCCGGGCGGGAATCCTGTCAGGATCGACACGACAATACCCGAGAGCGAGTACATGGCGCCGAGGACTGCCCCACCCCAGTAGAGGCGACGAATGTTCTCCATACGCTGACAATCTCATAGTTTCGATGAAGTGCTGGCACAATCGAGACGTGAGCGATATTGCATCTGGAGATATGGGGCCCTGGCTGTCGCCAGAGGAGTTGGAGTTTGTTCGGCGCAAAGTGCCCATGGTGTACGTCGACATTGTCCCGATCCGCACAGACGAGGTCGGTCAGCTCGAGTCAATCGGGCTCCTCCTCGAAGCTCAGAACGATGGGATTTCCCGCGCGCTCGTCTCTGGACGCGTCCTCTACCACGAGTCTCTCCGGGAGGCGATCGCCCGGCACCTCGAAAAGGATCTCGGCCCAATGTCGCTCCCTCAGCTGCCAGCGACGATCACGCCGTTCACCGTGGCCGAGTATTTTCCCACCCCGGGCTCCGATAAGTTCGACGAACGCCACCATGCAGTGTCCCTGTGCTACATCGTTCCCGTCATGGGTGAATGCGACCCAGCCGCCCACACGCTCGACGTCACGTGGTTCTCGCCCGGGGAAGTCCGCACCCCCGAACTTCAGGCGGAGATGAGCGAATCCCATGCGCAGATCCTCAGGCAGGCGCTTGCCCACATGGCCGCGATCTAGATGAGGGCTTTTCTCCTCGACCTCGTGTTGACAGCCGGATTCGTCGCTCTTGGCATGGCATCGCACGGGTCCCCACCCGCCGAGTACCCACTCACAGCTCTTCCCTTCATCATCGCCCTCGTCGGAGCTTGGGCGCTCCCGCGGGTCTCACGTGACCCTGCCTCGCTCGTCTCGGGAGCGATTGTCTGGTCCGTGACGACAATCGGCGGCCTCGGCCTTCGCGCGCTGTTCGGCGACGGGTTGGCAGGAGCCTTCACTCTCGTCACCGCGTCGGTCCTTGCGGTGTTTTTCTTCGGGTGGCGGGCGATAGCCGCTTTTCGGAGCTCTCGTTCTCCACGGTGAGGACACTCGTTCGAACGGCAACGAAGCCACCAACTCAAGCGCAGTATGTCCGCTCAGGTTCCCTCGGCGAGTGAGAGCGTCGACCCGTAGATTTCGCCCCGTGAGGTGAAGAGATCGGGAACGTTACCCGATCCTCAGTCGATCAAGTTCGGCCTTGAGCGCACGGAAGGCATGCCCCCGGTGGGAGATCGCATTCTTCTCCTCCGGTGACAGCTCTGCTGCGCTCACATCATGACCATGTGGCTGAAAAATGGGGTCATAGCCAAAGCCACCCTCGCCACGCGGCTCGCGCAAGAGCGTACCCTCCATCGTTCCCGTCGCGATGAGCTCACGCCCGCGAGGATCCACATACACGGCGGCACAGATGAATGTCGCGGCCCGATGCTCGTCCCGCACATCGGCGAGCTGACGCAGAAGAAGCTCAAGGTTCTCCTGGTCAGCACCGTGTCTGCCGGACCATCGGGCTGAGAAGACGCCGGGGGCACCACCGAGGACATCAACGCACAAGCCGGAGTCATCCGCGACGACAGGAGTACCGGTGCGTTCGGCGACGTAGCGAGCTTTGATAAGAGCGTTTCCGGCAAACGTCACATCATCCTCGATTGGCTCGCCCAGCCCTTCTGGGGACAGTTCGATATCGTCTCGCCGGAGAATCTGCCGGACTTCGCCGAGCTTGTGGGCGTTGCGGGAGGCAAGAATCACGCGAGCGCCTCCTTTTGCAGCTCGGTGAGCTCGGCCGTGCCCGAGAGAGCGAGATCCAACATCGCGTCGAGCTCGTTGCGGTTGAACGTACCGTCTTCTGCAGTTCCCTGGATCTCGACGAAGGATCCCGAGCCGGTAACGACGACGTTCATGTCCGTCTCGGCGCGCACATCCTCTTCGTATGGAAGGTCGAGCAATGGGACGCCGTCAACGATGCCGACGGATACGGCGGCGACAGAATCCTTGAGCGGCGACGCCTTGAGGATCTTGTTCTGCAGTGCCCAATCGACCGCGAGTGCGAGGGCGACATAGGCGCCGGTGATGGAGGCGGTGCGCGTCCCACCATCAGCCTGGAGGACATCGCAGTCAAGCACTATTGAGTTTTCACCGAGCTTGTCCATGTCGACGACAGCGCGCAGTGAGCGTCCAATGAGGCGAGAGATTTCGTGTGTGCGACCGCCAATCTTGCCCTTAACTGATTCGCGTATACCGCGAGAGTCGGTTGCGCGCGGTAGCATCGCGTACTCGGCCGTCACCCAACCGCTCCCGGCGCCCTTCTTCCAGCGCGGCACGCCTTCGGTGAATGATGCGGTACAGAGCACCCGTGTCTTACCAAACTCGACGAGGCAGCTTCCTTCTCCGGCTTCCTGCCAGTTGGGAGTGATCGTGATCGAGCGTAGTTCGTTTGCCCTGCGGGAGTCCTTGCGAGTCTTCATGACTCCATAGTAGGGGCAGGGGTGACATGGAACGTCCCACCCGGAATCGCAACGGCGACCGGGCCCGAATATTCTTCGCGAGCTTCGTCCGATACTGTCTGCGGATTAGTCCACGGTTGCAGGTGCGTGAGCACAAGGTTTCGCGCTCCCGCTTCGGCGGCGATCCGACCTGCCCGCCCCCCGGTCAGATGGATGTCACGCACCGTGTCACGGGTTGCCTCGAACGCAGCTTCACACAGGTAGAGGTCTGCGTTCCGTGCCGCAGCGACCTGTCCCTCGCAATAGTCCGTATCGCCGGAGTAGGCGAGAACGCCGCCCGCGGCGCCGGTGATTCTCGTCGCGAGCGCCGGGACAGGATGGACGGCGGCAAAGAACTCGATCGACATGTCGCCGATGTGGATCGTGTCACCTGCGGTAACGGTGCGGAAGTCGAATTCTCCCGAGTACGTCTCGTCGGCAGGATCGCCGCCAATCTGCCGGGTGCGAACGAGACCGTCGCCCGGGCTGTAGACGGGAATGGGGCCGAGCGGGCCGCTCGGCAACCAGCGCCGATACACCTGCATACCGATAATGTCGGCACAGTGATCCGTGTGAAGGTGAGACAGGACAATCGCGTCGATCTCGCCCGGGTCGATGTGGTTCATGAGCTGTCCCATGCTGCCCGGCCCCAGGTCGAGGAGGATCGTCGTTGTGTCGGTCGAGACGATGTAGCACGATGCTGCCCCTTTCGGTCCAGACATCGAGCCGGTGCATCCGACTACTGTGAGTTTCACGTGACCTCCACACGGTCGACGGAGCCCACTTCAGGCCCCAAGAAGCGGCGGGCGAGCACCTGGAACGATGCCGCGTCACCTGTTGACAGGAATCGGTAGTGAGGCGGGGATGGATGTGTTCTCATGAGGCCCTGAGCCACAAGGGCCCGGTATGTGTCTTTCGCGGTCTCCTCCGCGGAGGAGACGAGGGTGACCGATTCGCCCATGACATACGAGATCACACCGGTGAGAAGCGGGTAGTGCGTACACCCGAGAACGAGCGTGTCGACCCCCGCCTTCTTAATCGGGTTGAGGTACTCGTAGGCAACCTCGAGGAGATCGGCCCCGGTCGTCTGGCCGGACTCAACGAACTCAACGAACCGCGGAGCCGCCGCCATCGTCAACGTGATGGACGGGGCTGCTGCGAACGCGTCACCATAGGCCCCTGAATTGATGGTCGCCTCGGTGCCGATGACGCCGACCCGACCCGTGTGGGTCGACGCGGCGGCGCGCCGGACGGCCGGGCGGATGACCTCGAGGACCGGGATCCCCATGCCGGCCTCGTAGCGTTCACGAGCATCGTGAAGAGCTGCTGCGGACGCGGAGTTACAGGCGACGACGATCATCTTGACGCCGGATTCGACAAGTTTGTCGAGCACATCGAGGGTGAGTTCGCGGACCTCCGCGATCGGCCTCGGACCATACGGCGCGTTGGCGGTGTCGCCGATGTAGGTGATTGCTTCACCGGGAAGCTGATCAATAATCGCGCGTGCGACCGTCAGACCACCGACACCTGAGTCGATGATTCCGATGGGCGCATCATTCATAAACCGACCTTATCCGCGCGGCCGCCGGAGCCGCACGGCGTCGATGAGTGAATCCTGCCACCAGGTGATCATCGCGTAGACGAGCATGAGCTGATGCTCGACTTCGTCCTCGTCTCTCAGTGGGTTGGCGTGGTGTCCGTCGGCAATCTCGCCCGCCCGGGCCGCGACCTCCTCCGCTCTCGCCTCATCGTTGATGTCGAGTCTCGTCCCGAGAACAAGCCGTAAATCGTTGAGAGCCGACATCCACACCGGGATCTCATCCTCGGCGACAAACACGCGGCCAGTCGAGGACGACAACGCCCTATACACGGACGTGAGATTCGATACCTTCGTCGAGCGGACACTGGATTCACTAAGCTCGCGTAGCTCGCGCGCCTCGTCCGGATCTTCGCTCATGTCCGGCAACAAACGTTCGACAACGGGGTCAAAGGAAGGCTCGGCACTGGGGGCAAGCTCCCTCTCGAGAACCGCGAGGGGGTCATCCGTGACGTCGACGACTGCGACATCCTCACCGAGAATGGCGACGACGTCTCGCATAAGGGAGGCAACGAGTTCGAGTTCGAAGATGTCGCCGCCGGAGCTGACCCCACCCCTCACCCGTTTGAATCCGTACATCAGGACTCCTTCTCAATGGTCGCACGCAGGCCGTACGTGTGCATCGCCTGCACGTCGGTCTCCATGGCCTCTCGAGAGCCGGAGGACACGACTGCGCGGCCGCGGGTGTGGACCTCCATCATGAGCCTGTTGGCCGTCATGGCATCGAATCCGAAGTATGACTCGAATACCCAGGCGACGTAGCTCATGAGGTTGATCGGATCGTCGTGGACAACGGTGCGCCACGACGGAGCAGAGACCTGCTCCTCCGAGGGTGCTTGGGAAGAAGTCGGCTGTGTCATTGGCTGCCATTCTACGCAAATCGCAACGTCTTGACGTGTGAGGTTAGCCGTGGCCGTTAGTCTGATGTCTATGCACCAGTCAACTGCACTGCTCACCGACATGTATGAGCTCACGATGGTCGAATCGACGCTTCAGTCCGGGGCGGCAGATCGACAGTCCGTCTTCGAGGTCTTTGCCCGCCGTCTCCCGCCCGGTCGCCGCTATGGCGTCGTCGCAGGAACTGGTCGGATCCTCAGGCAACTGGCGAACTTCCGCTTCTCCGACGCGGAGCTGACCTATCTCCGAGAGCGGAGGATTGTCTCCGAGTCGACCATCGAGTGGCTCGCGGACTATCGGTTCACGGGCGACATCTACGGCTACCGGGAGGGCGAGTGCTTCTTCCCGGGATCCCCCGTTCTCACAGTGACAGGAACATTCGCCGAAGCCGTCCTCCTCGAGACTCTTATTCTCTCGATCCTCAACCATGATGCCGCCGTCGCAGCCGCTGCCTCCCGCATGACGATTGCGGCCCACGGACGACCATGCCTGGAGATGGGGGCACGGAGGACTCATGAGCAGGCGGCGGTTGCCGCCGCCAGAGCAGCCGTTGTCGGCGGCTTCGTGGGCACCTCGGTTCTCGAAGCTGGACGAACGCACGGCATCCGCGCCATCGGCACGGCAGCTCACTCGTTCACGCTCGTCCACGACACAGAAGAGGACGCCTTCGCAGCCCAGGTCGCGTCGATGGGACCTGACACGACCCTGCTCGTTGACACGTTCGATGTGCGCAGGGGCGTCGAACGTGCCGTCCGAGCAGCACGCGACGCCGGAGGCGAGCTCGGTGCTATTCGCCTCGATTCTGGCGATCTCGTCGCTCAAGCGGTCACGGTTCGCCAGCAACTTAATGACCTTGGCGCGGCAAGCACGAAGATCACGGTCACCTCTGACCTCGACGAGTACTCGATTGCGGCGCTCGGCGCCGCTCCTGTCGATTCATACGGCGTTGGCACGAAGCTCGTGACGGGCTCGGGTTTCCCCACGGCAGAGCTCGTCTACAAACTTGTCGCCCGCGAGGACTCTCACGGCCACATCCGCGAAGTGGCAAAAAAGTCCAAGTCGAAGGGCTCGGTAGGCGGGCTTAAAGTCGCTGGCCGCCGACGGGACGAGGATGGCGTCGCTCGAGAGGAGCTCATCGTGTCCTGTGAATCCTGGGAGCAGGGCTTCGCAAAGCTAGATGAGACCGGCGCTCGCCCGCTCCAGGTACCACTCGTCCTCGCTGGTGAGGTGCAGCCTCACTTCACGGCGCAGGAGGCCGCGGCCCATCACATTGAGTCTCGTAACGAACTGCCGTACCAGGCGTGGCGCCTGTCGGAGGGCGAGCCGGGCATCCCGTCAACGATGATCGACATCTTCCCGGGCGACGACAACCCGTACGACGGCACCTGAGCCTGCGGTCGGCCGTGTCCGGACATGACGAGAGGGAGCGCAATTGCGCTCCCTCAGTCTGTTGCGATCGGTCAGCTTTTGCCGCCGCCGCTCTTCATTTGCGCGTAGATTTCCTTGCATGCAGGGCACACGGGGAACACCTCTGGGTTTCGAACCGGAATCCACACCTTGCCGCATAGGGCGATGACCGCTTTTCCGGTCACATTCGATTCGGTCAGCTTGTTTTTTCGCACGTAATGGGCATAACGCTCGGCATCGCCCGGCTTAATCTTCTGCTCTTCACGTGCCTGCGTCGACGCGCTTCCGGATGTCTGGTGACTCATGGTCTCGATCATAGTGCTGGCCCCGTCACCGGGGCCAGCACAACGATTGGATGACTTTACTTGGCGACGGCCTTCTTGAGGGCCGAACCGGCCGAGAGCTTGACGCCGTGGCCCGCCGGGATCTCAATCTCCTCACCGGTGCGGGGGTTACGGCCCTTGCGGGCGGCGCGCTCTGTGCGCTCGATCGACATGAGACCCGTGATCTTGACGGCCTCTCCAGCAGCCAGGGACTCGACGAGAACCTCCTGCAGGGCGTTCATCGCAGCATCGGCATCGGTCTTCGTCAGGTTGGAGCGCTCTGCGATCTTGGCGATGAGCTCGGTACGGTTCAGGGACATAATGCCCACCTCTCCTCAGTTGTTCTTGCGGACCCGGGTTGGATCACTAGGTCGAATCTAGCGGAAACTCCGCGATAACGCGCGGAACGGCGGACGAATTCACCGAATTCTCAGGGTGTTCACACGATGTTCCAGCCGCACTCAAAGAATCGTTGATGTTCGTGGGTGGCGTTTGACCCGAAATGTCCACAAGAAAGTGCGCTGCGGGGATGGGAAAAATCTCCTCAGAACGCCAAGATCGCGTGGACGAGGAGAATCTTCACAATGATGCTGAGCGCGAACAATGCCGCATAACCAGCCTCGATACGTTCGTCATCTCGGCGGCTTGTGGCATACGACAGGATCGCTGGTTGCCCGATCATGCCTGCAATTGCGCCGGCGGTACGGGGAACCGATAGACCGGACAGACGTCCCGCCGCCGCCATACCAAGCGAGGCGATAAGGACGACGACAGCGCCGACAACAACCGACAGCGCCCCGACTCGGGTGAACGCAGTCTCCATGAAGGCGGGGCCCGCGGTGATGCCGACAGCGGCGAGGAAGATGAGAAGGCCGAGCTGGCGGATCGTCAGGTTGGCGGCCTGCGGCACCTGCCATACCAGGGGGCCCGTACGGTGAAGTGCACCGAGGACCATACCGACGACAAGGGGACCAGCTGCCGCACCGAGGGAGAACTGGGCGTCGCCCGGTAGGGCAATCTCAACCATGCCGACCAGCAAGCCAAGCGCCATCCCCACCCCCACTGAGAGCGCCGAGAAGCTAGAAACGCCCCGGACCGAATCTCCGAAGAAGGAGGCAACCTCATCGAGTGACTCCCGCGGAACGACGGCGAGGGCTCGGTCACCGAGTTCAAGGATGAGATCATCGCGGGCCAGCATCTCAAGGTCCCCGCGGCTGACTCGGGTGACGACGCCGCCGAAGCGGGCGGCGAAGTTGAGCTCAGCAATAGTCCGACCGGCAAGATCGTCGTTGGAGACGACGAAATGACGGAAGTCGACCTGCGCGCGGTCGTGCGCCAAATGTTCTGGGATCCGCTCCCCCACCTGCTCGACAGCGGCTGCGACAACGGGGGCAGTGCCGACAAATAGCACCTCGTCACCGGCGACAAGCTCTTCACCGGGTGAAATCACGCGGGTGCGCCCGTGCCTACGCAAGTAGCTCATGCGTAGTTCCTGGTCGGCGAAGCCCTTGACGGTGCGCACCGGCATGGGGTTCTTCACGACGACGGAGACAGCGTCGATATCCTCACCCGCGAGTGAGCCAACATCCTTACGGCCCGGCCAGTCCTTGCCGACAATCCAGGCGACGACGAGAATCGCGAGGATGACGCCTACCGGATAACCAATGGCGTAGCCGACCGAAGGAAGTCCCGAGGATGTCGCGGCGTTCGCTGCGGCAAGGGCCGGGGTCGAGGTGAGGGAGCCAGCGAAAATGCCGGTAACCATGTCGACCTCGAGGCCGAGGACGCGGCCGAGCACAATGGCACCTGCGGCAGCCAGGATAAGGATGATCGCCGCCCACATCATGAGCGGTGCCTGCCGCTTGAGGTCAGCGAAGAACGTTTGCCCTGCCGAAAGCCCCACCATGTAGACGAACAGGGCGAGACCAAGAGATTGAAGCAGTCCGAGAGTTGCGCCGACGTCGGGAACAAAGGCCCCGATGGCGAGGCCAACGAAGAGCGCGCCAGCGGCGCCGAGGCGGAGCGGTCCGAAGGGGATTGCCCCGAGAGCGGCACCGAGGGCGACGACAATGAAGATGGTGAGGAGCGGCGACGCCGAGAGCAGATCAACCACGAGATACCTCCTTGAGAGTTCTCTTTTCCACGTTATCCCTTCCGCGCCGTCCTAGCGCTCAATGCCGTAGCCACGCAACTTCTTCTTTGCGTCGCGGGTTCCTTCGTTCTGAAGCGCAAGCAGCTGGGCGTAGATTCCGCCGCTCATTGCGAGGTCGGCGGGTGTGCCGATTTCGTCGACGCGGCCGTCCTTAAGGGTGACGATCCGATCGACCGTCGAAATGGTGGACATACGGTGGGCGATGATGAGGGACGTGCGGTCCGCCATGAGCGATTCGAGACCCGCCTGGACAAGCCGCTCGGACCGGGTGTCGAGGGCGGAGGTCGCCTCGTCGAGGACGAGCAGAGCCGGGTCCTTAAGGATGGCGCGGGCAACGGAGATGCGCTGCTTCTGCCCGCCAGACAGTTTAAGACCGCGCTCGCCAATGACGGTGTCGAGGCCGTTGCTGAAACGAGTAATAAACTCCCAGGCATTCGCCTTCTTCGCCGCGGCGATGATGGCGTCCTCGGTCGCCGACTCGTCCGCGTATCCGATGTTCTCTCGAATGGTGCCGGAGAACAGGCTTGAGTCCTGGAAGACGACGCCGATGCGGGAGCGGAGCTCATAGAGAGACATCGTCGCGACATCCTCACCTGCGACGGCAATGCGGCCCTTTCGAAGCGGGTATAGGCCGAGCAGGAGGTTGATAAGCGTCGTCTTACCGCCTCCGGACTCCCCGACGAGAGCAACCCGCTCACCTCTCGCCACGGTGAAGCTCACCCCGTCGAGCACCGCTTCGTCATCGTCGTAACCAAAAGTCACGTTCTCGAACACGAGGGCCGGCGCATGTGGGTCACGTACAAAGGTCGACCTTGCCCCGGTGAGGACGCGGGCCTGTTCGAACATCGGAGTGTCCTCGACAGTCTCGAGCTCGATAACCTCGAAGTAGTCGCGAGATCCGGCGATCGCGCGCTGGGCGGAGTCGACAATGAAGGACATCATGGTCACGGGCTGGCGGGCCATGGCGACGAGCTGGACGAGGAGGACCATGTCGCCGACGCTGAAGATGCCGCGAACCGTATAGGTGAAGATGATGGCATAGACACCGAAGAAGATCGCGGCCATGACGCCGCGCCGCAACGCATCCATTGCGTGCCAATGGGTCGACTGCTTCTTCGTCGCTTCGACGGTGCGCCCGTAGCGTTCGGAGAAGACCCGGTGCTCCCGGAGCTCGGACACGAAGGACTTGACGACTTTGATCTGGCCGACAACCTCAGTGAAGCGGCCACCTGCGACATCGATGTCCTCATTCTTGACAGCTTCATACCGCTGCCACCGCTTCGACGTGATGGCGGTCAGCCACATGTAGACAGGAAAGACGATGAGGAGGAGCACGGCGAGCGGCCACGCGTACCAGGCGGAGATGACGAGCACCGCAACGGTCGTGATGAGGAGGGTGAAGAAGCTGTTCGCGAATGACTTCGCGAAGCTCGTCACCTCAGTGATTGATCTGTTGAGGCGGGAGACGATCCTGCCCGTCAGCTCATTGTCAAAGTAGCGCTGAGGCAAAGAGAGAAGCTTCTCGTAGTAGCGAGTCGAGAGGATTTCCCTCATTCGAGCGCTCATGACATCACCGACGTAGCCGCCGACCGATGACACGGCCGTGGAGAAAAGCTCGACCGCGAGGAATGCGCCCGCGAGCAGGAGGACTGTCCGGATCGCGTCGGCCTCTGAGCGGTCACCCGCAAGAGTCTCAACGACGACGTCAGTCGCTGACCCGATGATAAAGGGCACGGTCAGGGCGGCAACGGCCGTGAGCACCGAGGCGGTGATGATCGCTGCGTAGTGTCCGCTCAGCTCTTTCGTGAACCTGAGAATCCTCACCAGCGACTGCACATAACCTCCATCAATGACAACACTCTATGAACGGGTGGAGGACGCTACTTAGTCCGAGAGGTCCCTCACCGGTCCTGTCCCCGGTTGCGCCCGCGACGAGCAAGAGTACCCTGGGCCGCAATTGATAAGGAGACGTCATGACCTTACGCCACAGCCTCTACCTCACCTTTCCCGGCAACGCAGCAGAGGTCCTCACCTACTACCGATCAGTATTCGGGGGCGAGCTCACGATGATGCTCTACAGCGAGATGGGCAACCTGGACGAATACCCCTTTAACCCAGATCCCGACTGGGTCGCCCACGGCGAGCTCCGCGGCATTGTCAATGTGTCCGGCGGGGACGGAGAGGTCAAGGCTCTCGGCTCGCAGGTGTACTCGATGGTCCTCTACGGAGACGACGTCGAGGAGGGCAGGGCCCTCCTCGAACGCCTCGCCGAGGACGGCGGCGAAAAGATCATGGACTACGAACAGGCCCCGTGGGGCGACTGGTACGGCCAGGTGCGCGATCGGTTCGGAGTCACATGGGCGGTTGCGGCGACCGACCGATAAAGAATTGACACATAAGGGGCGCTGATCACGGCGCCCCAATCGTCAGGACATCGTCCAGCCGCCGTCGACTGGAAGCGCATGGCCTGAGATGTAGCCCGACAGGTCAGAGGCGAGGAAGAGCGCCGCCTTCGCGACATCCTCGGGCTGGCCGAGTCGGTGGAGCGGGATCGGAGCGAGGAAGGCATCCTTGATGTTCGGATCATCGAGGAGTCCGCGTGTCATGCCAGTTTCTCCGGTGCCGGGGCAAATGCAGTTGACCCGGATGTCGTCCTTGGCGTAGTCGACTGCTGCGGCGCGGGTGAGGGAAACAACCCCGCCTTTGGTCGCCCCGTACGACACTGCGTCAGGGAAGCCGATGATGCCGCCAGCTGACGCGGTCGAGATGACGTTGCCCTTCGTCTTCTTCAGGTGCGGCATTGCGTATTTCATGCCAAGGAACACGCTCTTAAGGTTGACGTCGACCGACCGGTCCCATTCCTCAATTGAGGTGTCCTCGACATTGCCGGGACGGTAGATGCCGGCGTTGTTGAAGAGGACATCGAGCTGGCCAAACTCGTCGACCGCACGATCAATAAAGCCCTTGACAGCGTCAGGATCGGCGACGTCGGCGGTCACGGCGATGGCGGTCCCACCATCACCTGTGATTGCATCCGCAACAGCCGCAGCGGCGTCACCATCAATGTCCACGACGACGACGGAGGCGCCTTCCTCCGCGAAGAGCTTAGCCGTAGCCTCACCAAAACCTGAACCGGCTCCGGTGACGACTGCGACCTTATCTGTGAGCAACATGGGAACTCCTTCTGGAAACGTCTCAACACAGTCAGCGTAAAGCATCGGTGTCGCTTCGAGCTTGCCCGTGCCGCTCGTTGGACGCTACCGATCGACACGCCCGCGGAGGCCACAAAGAGCACCCGAGAAAAAATGAGATCCAGCTGACCGAGAGCTTTTGGCCGAGTGTAGAAAGAACGGCCGACCCGTCTCGGCATGAACCCTCACACATCGGGCCGCGAGACGAGATCTCCGCCTAGCTGTAGTTCCTCGGGAGGTTGTGAACGCTCGAGTTAGATGAAGACCTCCGGCAGGATGTGGGTTACCACGCTCGCATCCAGTAACCGGAGGTCTTCATGTCCCACGCTAACGCACCATTGACACCTGTGGGCAGGCAGCGCCTGGCTTCTCTGATTGTCGATCAGGGATGGTCGATCCGACGCGCAGCGGAGCGGTTCCAGGTTTCGCCTGCAACCGCGTGTGTTTCGTCAAGTTGATGTGTGCCGAAAGAGCGCTAAGAAGTAGGCCACTTCAGCTGTGTTCTAGGCCGTTTGAGCGCCGCGTTTTTCTTGTTATTTCATGAGCGCGTTTTTCACTCGGTAGGACTCTCCTCGGAATTGGAGGAGGCGGCCGTGATGGACGAGGCGATCAATGACCGCGGCAGCCATATTGTCATCCCCGAAAACGGTGCCCCACCTGGAGAACTCCAGGTTGGTGGTGATGACCAGGCTACGTCTCTCATACCCATCGGTGATGACCTGGAACAACAGCCGGGCCCCTTCAGTGTCGATGGGGAGGTAGCCGAGCTCGTCAATGACGATCAACTCGTTCTTCGCGATCGAGGCGAGTTCCTTATCAAGCCGGTCCTCTTCTTTAGCTCGCCGTAGAGCCATGACCAGGGCTGAGGTGGTGAAGAACCGGGCAGGGATACCGCGGTTACAGGCAGCGGCGACAAGAGCGCTTGCCATATGTGTTTTCCCTGTCCCAACATCTCCGTACAGGACCAGGTCCTGAGCGTGAGTGATGAACTCACGCGACTCCAGAGGTTCTCTGCCGTAGTCAGTGGGAAACCGGACCGCGTTGTAATCAAACCCCGACAAAGATTTTAAGGCCGGTAGGCGTGCGGCTTTCAGCAGTCGCCGGCGCCGAGACTCCAGCCGTGATTCATGTTCAGCAACCAGGATCTCATGCAGATACTCACGCTGCTTGGGTGTGCCTTTGACAGCCCACTCCTCAAGGACACTCCCCGTGAGGGAGGTGCGCCTGCCGGCGTCTATGACGTCTTGGACACTGATCTGACTCATGCCACCACCTCCACACTGTCGTCAGCAGTGCTGATGGTGAGGGTGTCGTAGATGGTGAGGTCCACGTTCACA
>NZ_JACFAK010000004.1 GCF_014118685.1 Flaviflexus huanghaiensis | reverse complement strand
AGATCTCACCCAGGACGACCTCAACAAAGTGGCGGCACGGTTGAACTCACGACCGCGTAAGACACTCAGTTTTGATACCCCAGCCGATAGGCTTGAAGCACTGTTGCGCTGACCGGTTGAATCCACCAGCGCCTTCTTCGCCGCCAAGCAACAGCGCCGGAACGGTTTGAGCTGATGGCGCAAGAGAAGGCGAACTACGCGGTCACCATGATGGCGCGAGTGTTGGAGGTCTCCCGGTCCGGGTTTTACGCCTGGTCCAAGCGCCGCGGCACGCTTGGCACGCGCCGTGCGCGCCAACAGGACCTGGACGAGCAGGTCCGCTGGTTCCATGACCGCTCCCGGGGCACCTACGGCGCCCCAAGAATCACCGCTGACCTGCATGATGCCGGTGTGGACGTGGACCGTAAGACGGTCGCACGGTCCATGAAACGCCAAGGCCTGGAGGGATTGTCGACCAGATCATTTCGGACACCCGGACGCAAAACACAGGCGCAGTGCCGGCATGAGGACTTGTGTGAGCGCACCTGGGATCACGGACGGCTCAACGCCGCCTGGATCACGGACTTCACTTACTTACGCTGCGGCGAAGGCTGGGTGTATTTGTGTGCGATCCGAGACGGGCATTCCCGTCGGGTCATCGGCTCTGCGATGGGACCGAGGCAGGACACGGATCTGGTGATCGAAGCGTTGACCAACGCGCGCGCCACCCGCGAGCACCTGCCGGAGCAGGTGATTTTGCACGCCGACCGCGGGGCCCAGTTCACAAGCCGTCAGCTGGATGAGACTGCCCATGAGGTCGGGGTGCGGATGTCAATGGGTAAGACCGGGGTGTGCTGGGATAATGCGATGGCGGAGTCATTCTGGGCGACGTTGAAGGTCGAGTATTTCTACCGGCACGCCTTCGCCACCAGGGCCCAAGTTTACGACGGTGTCAGCGAGTGGATTGAGGTCTTCTACAACCGCTACCGCCGGCATTCCGCTATCGGTTTCATCAGCCCGGTGGCCTATGAATTATCGCTTGATCAGCCAGCTGCGGTGTTGGTAGCCGCTTAACTATCTGTCCACGATTTGCGGGCAAGCCCACTTCCCTCTTCCTCGTGATAGCTCTATGTTGACGATTGGCTACTCCCCAACGAAAATAATTTACGTGCCCACGACGCCGCGAACCAACTCCACCTAAAACCCGAGTTCTACGTCTATGAACCGTCTCAGGTTTGATGCCGCTATCTTTTGAGTAGAGGATAGCCCTATGCCAAAGAAGATTGACCCCGCCGTGAAGGATCGGGCCGTACGTCTGGTGCGTGACCATCGCGCGGATTACCCCTCAACCGCGCGAGCCATTGCTGCCGTTGCAAGCCAGGAAGGAATCGGGCGGGAATCCTTGCGCCGGTGGGTTGCCCAAGCCGATATCGATGCCGGCCAGCGTGAGGGAAAGACCAGCGAGGAACTCGCTGAGATCAGGCAGTTGAAGGCCGAGAACAAGCGCCTTCGCGAAGATGTGGCAGTGCTACGTGCGGCAACAACTTTCGTACGTCGAGGGAACCAGACCCCCTGGGCCGCTGATCTTGGGATTCGTTGATGAGCTGCGCTCTCAAGGACATGCAACCCGGTCAATTCTTCGCGTTCTCCGCCAGGAGGGCGCCCATGTTTGCTGCACGCACTTACCGGTCCTGGAAACACGGCACCATCAGCCAGCGCACCGTAAGTGACGCGCATGTGATTGATGCTGTCCGCTCTGCCGCGTGGCAAGTTGAGACCCTGCCTGATGGGAGTATCCGGCGCAAGATGACGCCTGAAGGCATGTATGGGCGGAAGAAGATGACCGCTCTGATCCGCAGAACCGCGATCGCTGACGCATCCTGGGGAGCAATCGACCGAGCCATGCAATTCCTAGGACTATCAGGCGTGACACGTGCGAAAGCCATTCGCACGACGATTCCAGGTAAGGACGGCAACCGCGCTGGTGACCTGCTTGATCGGGACTTCACCGCTCCGCGCCCGGACCATACCTGGGTCATGGATTTCACCTACGTACGCACCTGGTCCGGCTTCGTCTACGTCGCCTTTATCCTTGACGTCTTCTCGCAGCGGATTGTTGCCTGGCACGCCCAGACCACGATGCACACCAATCTGGTGATGACACCATTACGGATGGCGCTGTGGGAACGGGAGCGCCAAGGCCGCCCAATCAAACCACGACAGCTACGGGCTCACTCGGACGCGGGCAGTCAATACACCGCTGTAACCTACACCGAGCGCCTGGCCCTGGAAGGGATCAGTCCCTCGATCGGGACCATCGGCGATGCGTACGACAATGCGCTGATGGAGACGATTAACGGGCTCTACAAAGCTGAATGCGTCCGCACCACGATCTTCCATGAGGGCCCGTTCAAGACGATCACAGACGTTGAATACGCCACCTCAGGGTGGGTTGATTGGTACAACAATCGTCGGCTCCACGGTAGCCTAGCGATGGTCAGCCCAAACGAGTACGAGCAGACCTACTATGCAGCACTCGACCGAGAGCTGCTACCCGTATAAAAGCGGCAAAGAACCTGAGGCGGTTCACTGCGCCGAACGACGCTACTTCTCCGAAGTCTCCATGCAACGCCTGACCCACATCCTCACCAACCCCCAAACCCCCAGCCTGGACCCAGACGGCAAGAACGAACTCTTCCTCACCGCCTAACCAAGCCGAAAAAAGTTACACCACAAGAAGGGACTTGACCACACAGTGCCATGGAAACCCCGATAAATATTAGATCCGGATACGTCGTCGTCGGCGTCGATACTCACAAACACATCCACGTTGCAGCCGTGATGGACTCCGTGGCCGGTATTCTCGATACTTTAACGATCCCCACCGATACTCCCGGGTTCGCGAAACTCACCGCGTGGGCTCAAACCTATGGACAGATCTTAGTTTTCGGTATCGAAGGGACCGGATCCTACGGAGCCAGCCTCACATCCTATCTGCGCCGTCATGGTCATCGTGTTGTGGAGGCGGGCAGGCCTGATCGCCGGCTTCGGAGAATGAACGGTAAATCCGACACTATGGATGCGGAAAATGCTGCTCGGGCAGCACTGGCAGGCATGGCTACTGCAACCCCGAAAACTGCTGATGGCACAGTCGAGATGTTGCGCCAGCTTAAGGTTGTCCACGGCACTGCAGTCAAAGACCGCAGTGCCGTGATGATCACGCTCAAAGCGATACTGGTCCACGGCGATGACCACCTACGAGCAACCACGAACAAGCTGACAAGAATCAAGCTTGCCCGCCACCTAGCACGGTTACGCCCCTCTGATCTGACTACTGTTGCTGGGACGCTGCGGTAATCGTTACGGGCCTTGGCGCAGCGCTGGCTCTTCCTCGATGCTCAGATCAAAGAACTAGAATCACAGATCAATGCCCTCGTGACTGATTACCGCCCAGCACTACTGGAGCAATTCGGAATCGGTGCCGACACTGCCGCGGAAATCCTCATCGTGGTCGGCGATAATCCCGAACGTATCAAATCAGAAGCAGCCTTCGCGAAACTCGCAGGCATCAGCCCGATCCCCACCGGCTCGGGACAGACCAGCGGCCGGCACCGGATCAACCACGGCGGTCACCGCCAGCTCAACGCCGCGATCTACCGCACCGTCATTGTCCGGATGCAACACCACGAACCGACAAAAGCTTACGTCGCTAGAAGAACCGCCGAGGGCAAGTCCAAACGCGACATCATCCGATGCCTCAAACGCTACGTCATCCGCGAGGTCTACCACCTCGTCAAAGCTCAACCAGCTACCGCCATCCCTCTTCAGAAAGCGAGTTGACAGATATAGGAGCGTCAACGCCTTGGCCGAAACTGTCAACGGCTACTACAAGACCGAACTCGTGCGAGGACCGAACCACGGTCCGTGGAAGACGATCGAGGATCTAAAGCTGGCAACCCTGGGGTGGGTTCATTGGCACAACACCGAGCACCTTCACAGCTACCTCGACCATGTACCGTCGCTCGAGTACGAGAACACCTACTACACTGCTATCGGCACCACTGATGTGATGGTAGGAAACAAATAGAAAGAGTCTCCATCAAACCCAGGGCGATTCAGGTGACTCTTGGCGAGCATGGCAACGACGTCTGTGAACTGGGCGTGCACGAGCTCTCGTTTCCCACGGGGCACAACGATCGTCCGGATAATTGCCGCAACCATTTGGGAGGCAACCTTCGGGACCCGAGCAAGCACGTTCCGCATGAAATGTACCCGGCAACGCTGCCATGCAGCGCTCTGGAAAGCAACCTGGATCGCCCGGACCAGGCCAGCGTGTGCGTCACTGATGACTAACTGCACCCCCGATAGGCCCCTGGCTTTGAGATCACGGAAAAACTCGGTCCAAAACGGTTCCGCCTCGGTGTCCCCAACCTGGAATCCGAGGACCTGCCTGCGTCCGTCTGCTGCGATGCCGATCGCGATCACGATCGCCTAGGAGACGACCCTGCGTCCGACCCTGGCTTTGCAATAGGTTGCGTCAACAAACACGTACGGGTAGGTGGTGTCACTAAGACTGCGTCCTTGGAATTCAGCCACGTCCTGGTCGAGGTCTTGACAGATCCGTGACACTTCTGATATTGAGATCCCACTATCTGCTCCCAGGGCGCGGACCAGATCATCAACTTTCCGGGTTGAGACACCATGGACGTAGGCTTCCATCACCACCGCGAACAATGCCTTATCAACACGGCGGCGGCGTTCCAATAGTGAGGGGAAGAATGATCCTTGGCGAAGTTTCGGGATACGTAGTTCAAGATCACCGGCAGTCGTTGAGAGGGTCCGGGGCCGGGTCCCGTTACGCTGGGTGGCCCGGTCGTTGGAGCGTTCATAACGGCCAGCACCGATCACTGCTGTCGCTTCGGCGTTGATGAGTTCCTGGAAGGCGCGCTCGGTGAGAAGTCGAATACGTTCAGTTGTTTCCGTGAGTTCGAGTTCCTTTAAAAGCTCGATCAAGGCAGACTGGTTGAGAGCCATCGTGGGATGTGTCCTTTCGTGAGTAACTTGGTCGTTCTCACTGACCATCCCACGATGGCTCACTCGCCGATCACGACGACACACAAGCCCCAGAAATTACACCACCACACGAGACGCGACCCAACGCAGTTGGGATCGTTCAGTAAGAAACATTTTTTGACTTCTCAGACCCAGCCCTTAAAATATTTGCTAACAACAGGAGAGGCAACGACGCCCATCCCTTTTAGAGAGGAAGCATCATGTTCCTCAAGTGTGCATTCATTACTACTCTTCTAGTCTTCACTCCCGTTTTCGCAAGTGCCAGTGATGCAAATAGTGAGGAGTGGACACCTGATTCTCCTCAATCGCTCAGCGAGCTAACAGGTGTTGAGAACGCTGATGATATCGCCGAGGAATATGACCTCGATTATGTTGAGGTCTTTGAGCCCGGAACCTTTGATCGAATTGAGGTGTCATCTGGAAATGAAGCAGAATCACCCAGCGTGCAAGCCCGTAGCAACCCGATCCATTCCTGCGTAGCTCCCGCAGGAATACAGGTTTCCTGCCGAGACCAGACTGGACATATCGTCGCTGCCAACCTTAAGAGTAAAATGATCATGGGCTATTCATGGAGTACTCACTGGTCCAGTGGCAGTAACGCAAACGTGATTGGTCGAGGCATTCAAGACGGCAAAATCGTATGGCGGGGCGGAGGCAATGGAAAAAGCGGCGGCTTCAACGTCCCGTGGTATGCAACAAATCCATACGTTAAGCCTGGCTGGGGCTTAGCCACCATGGCCACGAAGCATGTCAAGGTTCGATCCATGAATCCACCTGCTGGAGTCACCGTCAATTGGCAATAGAATCTGACAAGCAGGCTGTAGCCCTTGCTCTTGTGCTCCCCCTTCTGCTTGTTGGGTGTTCTCAAGAGACAGCCGACGAAGAGCCTTCTACCAAATTAATCGCGGCAGCAACGTGCACGAGAGAGTTCGACATCACCGCTGAACTCGCAATACCCGGGGAAATACGCGGGATTGACTGCTATGACGCCAACAATGGGATCGAGCTTGTCTACCGCACAGCGGCCGAGGACGACATTCTGCATATGTCAGAGCAAACCTGGTATCCCACACCCGCAGCACCTCTCTACGTAACGCGCGGCCCAGACTGGTTCATCCTGGCAAATGACGACAATAGGCGCGCAATAGAAGATGTGATACCAGGCCAATCCTTCGAAGACCTTGGCATCCCCGATGACGAGGAAGACGATCCCTACGGCTACGGTCCGCAGACCTGTGCCCAGTTCGCATCAGCACTCTCTTTCAGCTACGCGTATGAAGGTATCGATCTTCCCGACAACACGTCAGATACAGCCCGCGACCTGTTTGAGTCGTCATTCTCAGATTTGATCGAAACTGGAAAACTCCAGGAGTATTCACAAGATTCACCTGAAGTCCTCATACTGCTTGGCAACCATTCACACAGTATCAATCAGTTTTGTGCAGACGGTGGTGACATATTTGATGGATTTTGAGGGCATTAATATACGAATTGCTGTGAAAAGGCTTTACTTGACTGCGGCTATTATTTACGTGGTCTCCCTACTCCTCCGCATTGTCGGACCGTATTTCACCGCTGTTCCAAGCATCGTCGGAGAGCACAACCGGCCTTTAGCGGGAACCTTACGTTTCATTTTCAATGAACTCACCAGCATCATCAGCCCAATAACTGCTTCTTTCTGCCTTATTCTTGCGATCACCATGCACCTCACCCTCACATCGAGGCGTACGGACTTTAACGATAGAAGATAGAACCGGAAGCCAGCTCTCAGGCGGCCTGCATAGGGCTGTCGACGTTATGGAATCTAGGAGGGTGAGGTGGTAACTACGATTGGTCCGTATGCCATCTTTTGGGCTACTGCGTTGGAGATTGCTGGTATCGGTGATGAATTCTGGGCCGATGCTCTCGCTGAGGAGGTTGAGACAGGCAGGGCTCTCACCCAGCAGGTGATAGAGCAATTACCCCGCAGTCTTGACCAGGAGGAATGTGCGCTTCTTATTTTGGGAGAGTTGATGAGTGGAGTCAGCCCCTATGCTGAGCCGGTCACTCTCGCCCATGCAACTGAACGCGATGTGCTTAGGCTTCGAGAGAGTTTCCGACAGGTCTTGGATCGCATGCTCGATGATCGCTTCATCCACCTTCAGCCCCAGGGAGATACCCCCGAGGCTCCTGTAACAGATTATTCAGATGGCTCGATGTGGTGGTCTTCCCCGAGCTTGAGGGGTTTTACGCCGAACACTTTGGCAGATGGCGACGTTATCACGCGGTGTTTTCGTCGCAATTATCAAATTCTCGGGGGAGTTCCGCTGTCGAGTATTCTCGGAGACGATTCGATCATGACAGTCCTCGAACAGGTCGAGCTGTGGAAGCGTCAAGAAGACCGGGGGCCCGTTATGTTTATCGATCCGACCACCTTCGCGAAGCCCGTCCTTCATCTCGACTCGGCAGCGAGCTTTGTCAACATTACTGATCGGCTTCCGCAGGCAGCTCGATGTGACGTGCATCAGGACTCCTGGTGGTGGGGACAGTTTGGGTATGAGGAACTGCCATCGTGGTTCCAGCTATCTAAGCACTATGCAGGTGTTTCCCTCGGTATCGACGCATACTTTGATTCGTGGATACCCCTACGTACAAAGGGCGGTACTACTCGCATATCGGGATGGCTTCCCGAATCACTCTTTTTACTTTCTCCGGTCTCCAGGGGGCACACTGCCTAGCGCCCGCAATCCGTTACTTCGAGTCCTATGACGGCCGTTCTTATCTTTCGCATGCTCGGAAGCCAGCCACACCTAGATTGAGGATGACGATGACGACGAAACTAACCCAACTGAAGTGTACTGAGAGGGGTTGTCCGAATATTGTGGACACGTAGTGGAACTACCGAGTCGTGAGGCAGCCGTTCCTTCTTCGTGGTGGCTTTGGGGAAGGGGACGTGGTATTCGAGGCTGACGGGGCTGACCATTCCTAGTGCAGAGTGTCGGCGTCGGCGGTTGTAGACCACCTCAATCCAGCGTGCGACGCTTTTCGATGCAGGCATGACGAAGACATCCTTGGCACAAGCCCTTGGAGTCTCCCAACCAAATATTTCAACGCGTATTCATGGACGCGCTGACTGGAGCGCAGAAGATCTCTTGGTAACCGCCGAAACACTGGGCATTACAATCGCTGACCTAGTACCCACTCGGGGCGAGGATGGAGGATGGATCCCGGCCCCATTTAAGCCCGGATACGCAAATCCCCCCGCCGAAGCGGGGGGAGAAAATGCGAGCCGCCTGAGAGAATCGAACTCTCGACCTATTCATTACGAGTGAATCGCTCTACCGACTGAGCTAAGGCGGCGCTGATATCAGCAGAACGAGCCTACCGAAGCGAGGCGCGGCTTTTCAAATACGCACCTATGACGCTCGACACTGCGCGGCGTTCGTTACGCAGGACATCTGAGACCGTCCGTGGGGAGCTCACCGTCGATGAGGAAGCGGTCGACGGCGTCGTCGATGCATGCGCCTGCGGTGCCGTAAGCCGTGTGACCTTCGCCTTCCCAGGTCATGAGGACGCCATTCTCGAGCTGCTCGGCGAGATCGACTGCCGACTGGTACGGGGTGGCAGGATCACCTTCCGTTCCAATGACGATGATCGGGTTAGAACCTTTGGCGATGAAAGGTCCTGGCACTTCATCGGCCGTATAGGGCCATTCGGCACAGAATATGTCCCCACCCTCGAAGAAGGGGGCGAATGTCGGAGCATTCTCATTCAGCCTGGCGTCATTGGCCTCGATCGCAGCCTCATCCTCCACTACCGGGAAGTCGCGGCAATTGATGGCCCACCGGGCTTCGAGGGAATTGTCTATGAACTCCCCGCTGAACGTGTCTCTGCCCAGCATGAGGTCATTGAACGTGAGAAGCAGCGTGCCGTCGTCCTCCTCGAGCGCCATCCGTAGCGCCTCCGTGAGGAACGGCCATGTGTCCTCCGAGTAGAGGGTCGTGGCGATGCCGGTAAAGAAGATCCCCGGATTGACAACACGGTCATCAATCGATGTCGGTATCGGGCTGTCGAGGCTTGCCTCGATTTCAGCCTGCAGAAGCGACTTCGCCTCATCGACATCGTCCGTGTCAAATGGGCAATCTTCGTCGTCGAGGCAGGACTCAAGGTAAGCCCCCAGTGCGTTCTCGAACCCAACTGCCTGGAAGTAGGAAGAATCAAGCGGCGATTCGGCTGGGTCGATTGCGCCGTCGAGAACCATGCGGCCGACCATGTCTGGGAATAGCTCAGCGTACTGACCACCGAGGTGGGTACCGTAAGAGAAGCCCAGATAATCGAGCTGCGGCTCGCCGAGCGCCGCTCGCATGACGTCCATATCTCGTGCCGTGTTGATCGTGCTCATATGCTCGAGCAGGTCACCGCTGGTCTTGATACAGCCTGCGATAATTGCCCTCGTGTCGTTGAGCGCATCTGCTTCGCCCTCTGGCGTATCGGGATAAGCCTTGTCGAGGAAATAACCGAGCTGCTCGTCAGGGAGGCACTTGACCGGTGCCGACTGTCCCACTCCTCTTGGGTCGAAGCCTACGATGTCGTAGTTCTCGACGAGGTTAGAGCCGAAGTAGGAGCGCGCATTGTCGGCCATTTCCATGCCCGATGCTCCGGGACCACCCGGGTTGACGAAGAGTGAACCGTGCGACTCACCGCTGGCCGGGACACGAAGAACAGCTATGTCGATCGTCTCTCCGCTTGGATCCTCGTAGTCGAGCGGCACGGTGATGTCGGCGCACTTCGCTGCGTTGGACGTTCCGTCCTCGCACGCGCCCCACTCAACGTTCTGGCCGTAGAAGTCCTCAAGGCCAGCGGGTGCCTCCAGCGTCGGGGCGGGCGGCTCGGCGGTATCAGTCGGATCATCCTCAACCGTCGATGAACAGGCGCCGAGAAGCAAAGCGCAGGATGCCAGCGCCGCGAGAGTACGTTTCACGATTTCAGGTTAGACCAGTTCGACTGTAATACGCGATCTCATTACCGTCGAAACGACACCATCATCGCTTCTACGGCGAGCAGGGGAGCGACATTGGCTCCGATGCGTTCACGTGCGAGTGAAATCTCATCAAGAGTCTCGATAGTTTTCACGGGCACGATGGAGTCGGCAATCTCGCCGATCTCAGCTTCGAAATCCGGGTTGACGAGCTCTGTTCCAGCGTCGAGCTGGACGACGAGGACGTCGCGGTAGAACGACAGCAGGTCGATAAGAGCCCGATCGAGAGCATCCCTCTTCTGGCGTGTTTCCCGCTTCTTCGCCGCCTCGGCAATGGCCCGGAACTGCCCCTGCATCTGCGGGGGCACCCGCTCGTCGGGAGAAAGGCCGAGAGTCCGTCGAAGTTCGGCCTCTTCCTTCTCGCCGCGTCCGCTACCGGTGCTCTTCGCCTGCGTCTCTGCACGGTCGACGAGCGCCTTGGCGGCGATGATGGCATCGCCCGTCGTGCGAACACCGTACGCGCTCCGCAGGTTTTGCTCGCGCCGCTCCCGCACCTCTGGATCAGTCGCGAGCGCCTTCGCTGCACCGACGTGGGACTGAGCGGCCCGTGCCGCGATGAGGGCGCGTTCCGGGTCGATTCCGTCGCGCCGGACGAGTAGCGCGGCCACCTTCTCCGCGGATGGTATGACGAGGTTGAGTCCGCGGCAGCGGGACCTGATCGTGGCGAGGACGTCGCGAGGTGAGGGCGTGCAAAGGATCCAGACCGTGCGCGGCGGGGGCTCTTCGATCGCTTTAAGAAGGACATTCGTCGTCCGCTCGAGCATTCGATCGGCCTCTTTGACGATGAGAACGCGCCACGCCCCGAGCGTCGGCGTTGCTTGCGCGCGGGACACAAGTTCCCGCACGGACGCAACGGAGATCGTCGTCACCTCCGATGCGAGCGTCTCGACATCCGGGTGGGAGCCTGCCATGACGAGCGAGCACCCCTCGCACTCCCCGCATCCGATCTCGACACCCGTGCACTGCAATGCCGCAGCGAAGGCGGTCGCTGCCGTACTCCTGCCCGAGCCCGGCGGTCCGGTGAACAACCAGGATTGGGCCATCCCGACAGTGCCTGTTCGTGCCGCTTCAGCGGCCCGCGTGAGAACGGCGATCGCTGCATCTTGGCCGGCGAGGTTATCGAAGACGGTCATAAGCTGCCCTGACGTCTTCCGCGATGTCGCTGATGGGCCGATTGGCATCGATGATGATAAAACGATCGGGTTCCGCCCGCGCCATCTCCAGATACGTCTGCCGCACCCGTTGGTGGAAGTCGCTTCCCGCGGATTCGAGTCGGTCTTTCTCCCTGTCGAGACGGGCCGCTCCGACGGCGGGGTCAAGGTCAAGGAGGAGTGTTATGTGCGGGACAAGCCCACCGACCGCCCACATATTGAGCGAGCGGATTTCGTCAACGCCGAGTTGCCTGGCCGCGCCCTGGTAGGCGACGGACGAGTCGACGAACCGGTCGGTCATGACGGTGGCACCCCGTTCGAGTCCGGGACGAATGACGGTCGCGACGTGGTGGGCTCTATCCGCTGAGTAGAGCAACGCCTCGGTGCGAGGCGACAGGTCTTCGCCGTGGAGTAGGGCCTGGCGGATCTCCCGCCCGAGTTCGGTTCCACCTGGTTCACGGGTTGTCACGACCTCGAGGCCGTCCGACCGCACGTGCTCGGCAAGGATGTTGATTTGGGTCGTCTTGCCGGTGCCGTCTCCTCCTTCGAACGAGATGAAGGTTCCCGTCACGAACCCGCCTTTTTCGTTGTCGTCTTCTTCGTTGCGGGCTTCTTCGGAGTAGTCGTCTTCTTCGTAGCCCTCGCCGCGGTCTTTTTCGCGGGTGCCTTCTTTGTCTTCTTCGGGTTGTTCTTTACGTATTCGCGCCGCAGCGCGAGGAGCTCGTAGGCGCGTTCATCCGTTATCGTCTCAATCGAGTCAGCGACTCGAAGGGATGCGTTGACTTCGCCGTCGGTCACGTACGGCCCGAACCTACCGTTCTTCAGAACGACCGGCTTCTTCGAGACCGGGTCTTCGCCGAACTCTTTGAGCGGCCCCGCAGCCGCGGCTCTGCCACGGCTTTTCGGCTGGGCGAGTAGCTTCTCAGCTTCCTCAAGTGTGATCGTGAGAATCTGGTCGTCATTTTCGAGGCTTCGAGATTCCGATCCCTTCTTGATGTAGGGACCGAACCGACCCGTCATCGCGAGGATCTCTGTGCCCTCAGCATCTGTGCCGACCACGCGCGGAAGCGCGATGAGTTGAACGGCCTGCTCGAGGGTGACTGTGGCCAAGTCCATCGACTTGAACAGGGACGCCGTCCGCGGCTTCGTCCCCTTCGGAGCGTCAGCGGGAAGCTCTTCGAGGATGTAAGGACCGAACCGGCCGTTCTTCGCGGTCAGCTCCAGTCCCGTCTCGGGGTGGTGGCCAAGGATGCGGCCGTCCTCCCGGCCCTTCTCGAGCAACTCGCTCGCCTTCTCGAGCGTGAGCTCGTCGGGCGCAACATCCTCGGGCACGCTGGCTCGGATCGGATCGCCCTCGCCCTCCTGCTTCTGCACGTACGGACCGAAACGTCCAACGCGAAGCTCGATACCATCGCCGAGCGGGACCGTGTTGAGCGCACGCGCGTCGATCTCGCCGAGGTTCTCAACCTCGTGGAGCAAACCGCGATGGTCATCGTCACCGAAGTAGAAGCTTTCGAGGTATGCCGCGCGATCGGCCTCGCCCCTCGCGATCGAATCGAGCTCCTCCTCCATTTGTGCCGTGAAGTCGTAGTCGACATAGCCGGGCAGGTTCTCCTCGAGGAGGCGAACAACAGAGAATGCCGTCCATGTTGGGATCATGGCCTGGCCACGACGCTCGACATAGCCACGATCGGTGATGACGGAGATGGTCGACGCATAGGTCGAGGGCCGGCCGATGCCAAGCTCCTCAAGCTTCTGCACGAGCGACGCGTCCGTGTACCGTGGCGGCGGGTTCGTCTCATGCCCCTCGGCGAGCGTCTCGATGACATCGACGACGTCACCCTCGGACAGGTCGGGAAGCCGTGACTCCCCATCCTTCTCATCGTGACGGGACTTGTCCCTGCCCTCCTCGTAGACAGCGAGGAAGCCGGGGAATGTGACGACCGTGCCAGAGGCTGTGAGACCTGCTCTGCCGAATCCGGCCGAGTCGATTGTCGACGCCATCTGGACGGAGACGGTCAGGAGGTTCGCATCCGCCATCTGAGACGCGAGTGTGCGCTTCCAGATGAGCTCATAGAGCTTGAACTGCTTGGGGTTGAGTGAGGAGCGCACCTCGTCAGCGCTACGGAACTTGTCACCGGCGGGCCGAATGGCCTCGTGCGCCTCCTGCGCACCCTTTGCCTTTTTCGAATAGAAGCGGGGCTTGTCCGGAACATAGTCCGCTCCGTAGCGCTCCTTGACCTGTGCGCGAGCGGCAGCGACGGCCTCTTTCGACAGGTCGACCGAATCGGTTCGCATGTACGTGATGAAGCCGTTTTCGTACAGTTGCTGGGCGACGCTCATCGCCTCACGGGAGTTCATGCCGAGCTTCCGGGACGCCTCCTGCTGGAGGGTCGACGTCGTGAATGGCGGGGACGGGCGACGTTTCGACGGCTTTGACTCAACACTCGTCACTCCAACAGCCGCGGTCCGTAGTGCTGCCGCGACCGCGTCAGCCCTTTCTCTATCGAGGACGACAACGTCCTTCCGGGCGGCCGCAGACGTCAGCTTGCCATCGTCACCGAAATCCCTGCCCTGCGCCACCGGTTTGAAGTCGAGACTGGATAGGCGGGCCTTGAATGTTTCGACTGCCCCCTCATCGCCCCCGCTGAGTTTGGTGCGCACTCCCCAGTAGGAGGCCGCAACGAATGCCATTCGCTCACGTTCCCGTTCGACGACGAGTCGGGTGGCGACGGACTGGACGCGGCCAGCAGACAGGCCCTGGTTGACTTTACGCCAGAGCACAGGCGAGACCTCATAACCGTAGAGTCGGTCGAGGATGCGGCGAGATTCCTGAGCATCGACGAGCTTCGTGTCGATCTCGCGAGTGTTGTCGAGGGCCCTGTCGATCGCCTCGCGGGTGATCTCGTGAAACACCATACGCTTGACCGGGATCTTCGGCTTGAGAACCTGAAGGAGGTGCCAGGCAATCGCCTCGCCCTCACGGTCCTCATCCGTTGCGAGGTAAAGCTCGTCAGCATCCTTGAGCGCCGCCTTGAGCTCAGACACCTTCTTTTTCTTGCCAGCGTCGACAATGTAATACGGGTCGAATCCATCTTCCGTATTGACTGCGAACCGTCCGTAAGGGCCCTTCTTCATATCGGCTGGGAGATCCCGGGGCTCGGCAAGGTCCCTGATATGACCAATTGACGCTTCGACGACATACTCGGTGCCAAGATAGGCGCCGATAGTCCTCGCCTTGGCGGGAGACTCGACGATGACAAGCTTGGTCAATGGACTTCCTTCGGCTAGCGGACCCCTGGTAGGGACTGACCACAATATATAAGGAGTGGATGCCTTGCCAGCAAATCCCTCCACATAAGTCGCGTACGCCTAGCTACTGTATTCGACGAGAAGTCCCGCTCCGATGAGTTCTCGAGCACTCGGGAGGATCGCCGCCATCATCTCATCCACCGGAGTGTTGAGAAGACCGGAAAGCGCTCCGATGATCTGGCCCACGCTCAGCTCACCATCACACGCCCCGACGAAGCCTGCGACTTCGCCCGACACGGGCACCTCTCGGCCGAGACCGAGGAGGGAAATGTGCCACGGATCGGACACTCCAGGCGTGTGCAACCGCTTCTCGACGAGCCCGTTCGCAACGAGGTGCGTCGCGAGCAGAGCGTCATCCTCAGATGCCGCAAGATGGCGGTTGCGCCACGCATCTCCGAACGAGTCCGCCATCGAGCCTCGGTAGTCCTCGAAACGTTGCGGACCGTCCTGCGGGCCGAGTGTGAGGCAGCCGAACCCGATCGACTCGGCAGCAATATTCTTGAGCCACTCGAAGTACGCCATCGTGAAAGCCGAACCTGTCATACCGGTGTCCTTCAGCCACATTTCCGCGTACTGAGCTGGATCAACCGCGTCTCGAAGCACGATCCAGGCTTCCCGATTGCCGATTGCGGTGGCGATCGTCTTCGACCATGTGGTCGCAAACGTTGGAGAATCGAGGTCCGCATGGATGAGCCAGTTGCCGAGCAACCAGGCAATGCCATTCTCCGACAGGTGGTTTCCGACGTTGGCGAGAACCTCCATGAGAATGTCATCGCCTTCAGCTCCCGCGTCGCGATATTCGTACGTGCCGATGACGCGCCGCACTTCGGGCGGAGTGATGACAAACGGGAGGTTGGCGACGATGCGGTCGAACTTCTCGGGGACCGGCTCGAAGAGGGAGCCCTGCCGCGTCTCAACAGTCAGTCCTGCCATCGCCGCGTTGAACTGCGTGAAGGCCAGGGCTCGCTCCGAGATGTCCACGGCGACGGCGTTAGCGCCGGACCGTGCCGCGACCAGAGCGTGGTACCCGCATCCGGTCCCGAGATCGAGAACGTGCTGGCTCGCGTCAAACGCAGTCATCGCCGCAAGGGTCTTTGTCGCCCCGCCGACTGGCATGACGTGATCGTGCGCTGGCAGGCAGTCCTGTAGCGGACCGAGATCGGACGCGATGAGAAGCTCGCCCGAGCCGTGCCGCTCCGGGATTGCGACCGGTCGGACCGCGATCGCCGCCTTAATGTGCTCGGTCATGAAGCCCGCGTCAATTGCCTCATCGAGCGGAATTGTCGGTAGCGCCTCGGTGTACTCCTCCTCCGTAAGCTGGTGGCCGAGAAGAAGCAGTCTCGTGAGGAGCGGGATCCTGCCCGGCAGTGCGCACGCGTGCCGGATAGCGGGGGCTCGCTGCTCGCGGTCGAGCGCCGCGAGGCCCACCCTTCCTACGGACTCCGCGACACCGGCGACTGTGTAACCTTCAAGCTCACCCCTCAGTCGGTCGACCAATCGTGAGAGTTCCATTGCCACTCCTGACCGTTATCTTTACTTTTCGGGTACTTTATTCCGCATGCTATCCAATTTCTGCCGTTAATCTTGCTAGTGACCGAATAGTGTTCAGGATTGGCGACTAGGGTATCTAGTTGTGAACGAAACCCTCACTCCGCAGGAGCGCACGAAAGTCCTCGTCGTCCTGCTCTCCTCACTCTTCACCGCGCTTGTCGCCGTATCGATCATTAACGTGGCTCTTCCCTCCATCCAGGAGGGCCTGGGAGCGTCGTCAACCGACCTGCAGTGGGTACTCACCGGTTATTCGCTGACTTTCGGTATTGTTCTGGTCGCTGCTGGCCGAGCGGGGGACCTGCTGGGACGGGAGCGGCTCTTTATCGTCGGCGTCGCAATCTTCGGACTCTTCTCCCTCGTCGCGGCGCTCGCACCGAACGCCATCGTGCTCAACGTTGCGCGCGCGATCATGGGTATTGGATCCGGCATCATGAACCCGCAGACGACTGGAATCATTCAGCAGTATTACCGGGGCAAGGACCGCGCCCGCGCCTTCGGCATCTTTGGCGCTGTCGTCGGGTTTGCGGTCGCAATCGGTCCTGTCTTTGGCGGCGCCATCATCGACTGGTTCCCTGTCGAGGTGGGGTGGCGGTGGACGATGGGGATCAACGTTCCACTCTCTGCCCTGTCGATCGTCCTCGCCATCATGTGGTTGCCGAAGACACCTCGTTCGGAGGCGACGAAGCACGATCTGGATCCGATTGGCGCCATTCTCCTCGGACTGGCTGTGCTGTTCACGATGCTGCCGTTCATGATCGGGAGCGACCATCCGGGAGCGTGGTGGTTCTTGCTACTTGGCGCCGTCGTCGGCGTCGCGTGGCTCATGTGGGAGCAGCACTACCGGATGGTGGGCCGCTACCCCATGGTCAATCTTTCACTCTTCCGCATCCGATCGTTCAGCCTCGGCTCGGCGATGATCACAGTGTTCTTCGCGGGCACGACGACGATCTGGGTTCTCCTAGCCCAGTTCGTTCAGCAAGGGGCAGGTCAGACTGCTCTCATCGCAGGAATGATCGGACTGCCAGCCGCCATACTCTCCGTCTATACGTCGTACATCGGCGGCAGGCTCGTTGTGAAGTACGGCCGGTGGCTCGTCGTCACTGGCCTTGTCCTCAACATGATCGGCCTCGCCCTGACGGTCGCGGCAGCGTTCGCCATCATGGACGGGGCACCGGTGTGGCTACTCACTGTCAGTGTCCTGCCGATCGGTTTCGGAGCCGGCTGGATCACGTCTCCCAACCAGACTCTGACCCTGCGGGAAGTCCCGCCCAACCACGGCGGCACCGCTGGCGGCATCATGCAGACCGGCCAGCGGATCGGTACGTCCATGGGGACAGCCGCCGTCACTGCGCTCTTCTTCAGCCAGGTCTCGGCGGGCTACGCCGTGGCCCTCCTGTGGGGGTTCGGACTCATCATGGGCTTCATGACTCTCGCGCTTGCTATTGCCCTGCTCGACGCGTTCAAGGGGCGCGGCGAAGACACCGTCTGAGCTACGCGCGAATCTCAACGCTGTCGAAGCCAGCACTCTGCGCAACTTCGGTCAGCTCGTCGAAACGCGTCTTCCAGGCGGAGCCATCCCACGCCTTCGCGAGATCTTGGAAGGCCTGTGTTGTCCCCGTCGGTCGCGCGTCCTGAAGCGCGAACCGTGCGACCCCGAGCTGACGCAGTCGACCGATGAGTTCCTCGAAACGCTCAGCCGCGGGCGAGCTTGGATGGACGGTGGTTCGCACCTCGTAGTCGACGTCCGCGGCAAGGACGATGTCGAGACAATCCCACGCCTTCGACCCCACGTCGACGCCGACAACGCTGCCGTAGTCCGATGGCAGTGCCTTGATGTCGAGACCGACCCAATCGACGCGCTCAATGAGGGATGCGAGTCGGGCCGGGTAAGCACCTGCCGTGTGGAGCCCAACCCCAAAGCCGTGGCTACGAACCTCATCGATTGCGGGGCTCAGAGCTACTTGCCGCGTCGCCTCACCGCCGGTGAAGACAACTCCGTCGAGAAGTCCAGATCGTCGAGAAAGAAGGTCAGTGACCGCGTCCCATGGAACTGCTCCAGGAGCCCGAGGATCGAGAATTTCGACATTTTGACAGTAGCCACACGACCAGGGACAGCCCTGGAGAAAGACGGTCGCGGCGAGCCGCCCCGGCCAGTCCACTGTCGATAGCGGGACAAGCCCCGCTATCGACAGATCCGCCGCGACCGCTGTCATCACAGTCCCGACTCGACCGGTAGCCGCGATCCAATAGCATTCTCGGTCAGCATGAGCCGCTCAGCGTATTCGCCCTTCTTGCCGATGTTGAACGACTGGACGGGCCGGAAGTAGCCCATGACGCGGGTCCACACCTCACACTCAACTGGCTCCGCAGATGGGTTCTGTTGCGCGCACCGTTCGCACGTGAAGTGCTCGCCAGCGAGGTATCCGTGGGTCGGACAGATCGAGAACGTCGGAGTGATCGTCAGGTAGGGCAGGCGGAAGCGCGTGAGCGCCCTCTTGACGAGCTGCTTGCATGCCTCGCCGGAACTCATCCGTTCATTCATGTAGAGATGCAAGACGGTGCCGCCCGTGTACTTCTTCTGAAGCTCGTCCTGAAGCATGAGCTCTTCGAATGCGTCATCGGTATAGCCGACCGGAAGCTGGGAGGAGTTCGTGTAGTACGGATTCTCGGGCGTACCTGCCTGGATGATCGTCGGGAACCTCTTCGCATCCTCCTTTGCGAACCGATACGTTGCGCCCTCCGCTGGAGTGGCCTCAAGGTTGTAGAGGTTGCCGGTCTCCTCCTGGAATGCCACAAGTCGGTCGTTGACGTGATCGAGGATGCGAAGGCTCATGTCCTGGCCCCAGGAATCAGCGAGATCATGCTCATCGAGAGTGAAGTTGCGGACCATTTCGTTCATGCCGTTGACGCCGATTGTCGAGAAATGGTTGTCAAGAGTGCCGAGCCAACGCTGCGAGAACGGGTAGAGCCCGCCATCCATGAACTGCTGGACCGTGGCTCTCTTCGCCTCGAGCGTGTCGCGTCCCATGTCCATCAGCTCGTCAATCCGGGCCATGAGAGCCGGCTCGTCACCCGCATAGAGGTATCCGAGGCGCGCCATGTTGATTGTCACCACACCAATGGATCCAGTCAGCTCGGCGGAGCCGAACAGTCCGTTGCCGCGTTTGAGGAGCTCCCGCATGTCGAGCTGAAGGCGGCAGCACATTGACCGGATCATCCCTGGATCAAGATCGGAGTTGATGAAGTTCTGGAAGTAGGGCAGGCCGTACTTCGCCGTCATCTCGAACAGCAAGTTAGCGAGGTCGCTGTCCCAGTCGAAGTCCTTGGTCATGTTGTACGTCGGAATCGGGAATGTGAACACGCGGCCATCCGCGTCTCCCTCGAGCATGACCTCCATGTAGGCGCGGTTGATCATCGCCATCTCTTCGGCGAGATCGCCGTAAGTGAAGTCGCAGACCTCCTCGCCGATCATGGGCTGGTTGTCCGCGATATCCTCCGGGCAGGTCCAGTCGAAGGTGAGGTTCGTGAAGGGGCACTGGCTCCCCCAGCGGGACGGCACGTTGAGGTTGAAGATGAGCTCCTGCATATTCTGCTTGACCTCGTCGTACGTCATGGAGTCGAGCCGAACGAACGGTGCCATATACGTGTCGAATGAGGAGAACGCTTGAGCGCCCGCCCACTCGTTCTGCAGAGTACCGAGGAAGTTGACGATCTGACCGCAGGCAGACGAAAAGTGCTTCGGAGGTTTCGACGCGATGGCACCGGGCACTCCGTTGAAACCCTGCTCAATGAGCTGGCGCAGCGACCAGCCGGCACAGTAGCCCGAGAGCATGTCGAGATCGTGGATGTGAACATCTCCCTCGCGATGGGCTGACGCAGCCTCTGGCGAATACACCTCGGTCAACCAGTAGTTGGCGACCACCTTTCCCGAGGTATTGAGGATCATGCCGCCAAGCGAATAATCCTGGTTAGCATTGGCGTTCACTCGCCAGTCTGACCGGTCCAGATACTCGCTGATGGTGGCGATCGCATCGACGTTCTTCACGGGTCTTTCAACCATGGTATTCCCTCCACTCCCCGCACTCCTCAGTGAGCGCGAATGACAACACGCTACGCCGCAAACCACTACATGTAGTGGCGACACGCCCGGACGGCACAACTGCTAGTGGTTATTCGGATATCGCACCGAGCTCGTGGACATGTGGGACCTACGTCCCTCTGATCGACAATGCCTCGGCTGGGACTACATTGATCGCATGAGTATCTGGGGCGCGATCCTTGACGGCTTCACCGCCGATCAGGTGGCAGGCACGCACGTGACACCCGCGCGTCCGGGAGTGCGGACGTCATGGCCCGAATGGCTCCACCCGAGTATTCCCCTCGGCATGGGAGAACTTGGTATCCCCAGCATATGGAAGCACCAGGCTGAGGGCATGAACGCCGTCCACGAGCGCATGAACACGGTAATCGCAACAGGCACCGGGTCCGGCAAGTCGCTCATCGCGTGGGCGCCGGTCCTTTCCCAGATTGCCGAGTTCTCCACCAGCCGCAGTCTCTCCGACATCCGCAGACGCCCGACCGCCCTCTACCTCGCACCAACGAAGGCTCTCGCCGCCGATCAACTGGACTCACTCGATCGGATGATTTCTGCGACAGCCAATCCAGCACAGCCCGCGACAGTCGACGGTGACACCCCCGGGGAGCTGAGGCGGTGGGCACGTAGCCACGCGGACCTCGTATTGACCAACCCAGATTTTGCCCATTTCTCACTCATGGCAGGGCACCAGCGTTGGTCACGACTCTGGTCCGGCCTGTCGGCGATCATCGTCGACGAGTTCCATACCTATCGCGGAATGACCGGCGCACAAGTCGCCCTCGTCGTGCGCCGTATGCTCCGCATCGCACGGCACTATGGTTCCGAGCCCATCGTCATCTTCCTCTCCGCAACGGCGGCAGACCCCGGCTCCACCGCAGCGAGGTTTCTCGGGATAGACAGAGATCTAGTCGCGGTCGTCGACACCGACTACTCCGCTCACTCCTCTTCCCGACTCGTTATCGCGCGCGGAAGACCAATCCCTCGAAACGAGGACAACCGCGACCTCTTTGTCATCGGCGGATCGGAAGAACCACCGAGACGGTCCGCCGTACGCGAAGCTTCGGAGGCCGCCGTCCGAGCGGTTGAAGCCGGGGCGTCAACACTGATCTTCAGCAGATCTCGGGCAGGTGCGGAGACCGTGAGCCAGCTCGTCCAAGAGGGGTTGGTGGAGCGTTTCTCGCCATTCGCGGACCGAGTAGCCGCCTATCGCGGCGGCTATCTTCCCGAGGAGCGGCGCGAACTCGAGGCCGGACTCCGAGACGGCGCCATCCGAGCCCTTGCGACAACGAATGCTCTCGAGCTTGGCATCGATATCTCGGGCCTTGATGCGGTCGTCATGTCGGGATGGCCGGGGACTCACGCCTCATTCCGTCAGCAACTTGGCCGCGCTGGTCGTGGCGGTCAGGACGGAATCGGGGTCCTCATTGCCAGGGACGACCCCCTCGACCAGTACCTTGCTGAGAACGCCGACAGCCTTCTGGGGCAGCCGCTCGAGGCACAGGTGTTCGATCCCGGGAACCCGTACGTCATCTCAGCCCAGGTCTGCGCAGCAGCATCCGAGCTTCCACTGTCAGCGGCCGATGCGGCTGTCTTCGGCTTCAACTCGACCGACCATTTCGAAGAGCTTGTCGAGGCCGGTCTGCTCACGCGTAGGGGTGACTCGTGGCGATGGAACGTAGCCCTCGGAGTCTCCGCCCACGACATGGTTGACATTCGCGGGGGCGGCGCCGAGATTTCCATCATTGAGGGCACGACGGGTGTCCTCCTCGGCACCGTCTCGGCGGGTCAAGCTGATCGCCACGTCCACCCCAACGCCATCTACATTCACCAGGGCGAACCGTTCATCGTCATCTCCCTTGACGATGAACGTGCCGTCGTCGAGCCGTTCCGCGAGGAGGAGATCCGCACCTTCGCGGTCACAGAGTCTGCTGTCGAGATCATCGAGACCCGCGAAGAGAGAGCACTCCCCCACGGCGTGCTCGCCTTCGGGGATGTCCTCGTCGCCTCCCGTGTCACGGGGTACGACACACGCCGTAGCCGCGACGGTCTCTATCTTGGCCGCATGCCGCTCGATATGCCGTTGCGGCAGTTGCCGACCCAGGGATGTTGGTGGACCGTGTCGGAGAAACGATGCGCCGATGTTGGGCTCACCCCGGATATCCTTCCCGGGGCCCTGCACGGCCTCGAACATGCGGCGATCGGCCTGCTTCCGTTATTTGCGACGTGCGATAGATGGGACATTGGCGGACTGTCGACGGCTATGCATGCTCAGACGGCGAGTCCGACCATCATCATCCACGACGCGATTCCCGGTGGCTCCGGTTGCGCGGAGCGCGGGTTCCGCGCGGCTAGATCTTGGTTAGCTGCGACGGTGAGCCGGCTCGAGTCGTGCCCGTGCAGAGAAGGCTGCCCCTCGTGCATTCAATCCCCGAAGTGCGGCAACGGAAACTCGCCGCTGTCGAAGACCGGCGCACTACTTCTCGGGAGAGCACTGGTGGAGGACATGGCTTACTCGGGACCCGCCTCTGCTTGACCAGTGATCGTCCACGAGTTCATGACACCGAGGGAGACCGTCGCTCGCGTCGTTACGACAACCCTTGATCCGCGCACCGTGCAGTCGACGAGCTCGACATCGCGTACAACTTTTTCAGCAGCCGCGCATGGCGCGTCCGCGCTCCCCGGATTATGGAGGGTCTGCGCTGCCGCCAGCGCTGCGAAGTCTGCCGCACTGTCGGCCCTGTGCTTCGCGTCAAACCCGGCCGCGAGTGACGCGAGGATGAACGCGATACCTGCAATGCCAGCGATGATGAACAGGGAGAGGACTGTGCCTGAACCACGCTCTCGATCCTCCCTCATGGCGATCCCTCCGCGAGCGCAGTCATTGATGACTCGGCCGTGAGGTCGAGCAAGCTCCACGGCCCGCGCACAGGCGCCGTGACGGTGACCGTGACGTATTCCCCGCTAGTCTCCACCTGCATTTTTGCCTCATCGCCTGCACGATCGGAGACGATGTCAAGAATCTCGTCATGACTCATTTCCATCGCGCAAGCCCGTGCGGCTTCGCGAGCGGCGTCTGTGACCCGCAACTGCGTGACAAGTGCAAGGCCAAAGCTGAGCACGAGGAAGAGCACTGCCATAACGACGGGGAGGGTCATGGCGAGCTCAGCTGTCACCATGCCCCTTTCCCCGTCGTCCGCTCCGGACTTTCTTCTCTGTCTCATGGTTACCTCTCGGCCAGCGAGTGCTGACCGAGGGGATCAGATGAAGGAGGAGAAGATCGTCCTGAAGATGTTTTCGAGAGCGTCCCGCACCCAGGGTTGTTGGATGATCCAAACGAGGAGTCCGCCGAAGGACGTGGCGGCGACCGTGCCGATCGCGTACTCAGCCGTCGCCATGCCGGCCTCCGGATCGTCAAAGCGGATGTCGTCACATTCGGTCGTGGTGTTCATGGTGCTGTCCTTTCGTTGACACGCGCCCGATTGGGCACGACTCCAATGTCGCTCCCACGCTCAAAGCGGGCACGAGACCGAAGCACCACTGTGGAGGTCGCTTCGCTTCACACCCTTGTGGACCGAGGTCTAAGCTTGGGTCATGGAACTGCGTCGTATGGGAAATTCAGGCCTAACCGTCTCGACTGTGGGGCTCGGAGGCAACAACTTTGGTCGGAAGAACTCTGCAACCGAGGGCTACGACGGCACTGCAGCGGTGATTCACGCGGCCCTCGATGCTGGAATAACCTTGTTCGACACTGCCGACATGTACGGAATGGAGGCAGGTCTTGGAGAGAAGTACGTCGGTAGGGCACTGCGCGGCCACCGCGACGAGGTGGTAATCGCGACGAAGTTCGGTCTCGATGCAAAGGGGATCAATGGCCCCGACTTCGGGGCGCGCGGCTCGCGCCGCTACATCATCAACGCCGCAGAAGCCTCGCTCGACCGGCTCGGCACGGATTACATCGACCTGTACATTTACCACACGCCAGATCCGCTCACCCCTGTCGAGGAGACCCTGTCAGCGCTGACGGATCTCGTCAGCTCTGGCAAGGTCCGCTACATCGGGCACTCGAACCTGTGTGGCTGGCAGATCGCTCACGCTGACCACATTGCACGCGAGCTGGGCACGGAGCGCTTTATCGCCGCCCAAAACCATTTCAACCTGCTTGACCGTCGGGCCGAGCTCGAGGTGTTGCCTGCTTCCGCTCGTTTCGGTCTCGGCGTCCTGCCCTACTACCCGCTTGCGAATGGATTGCTGACGGGCAAGTACACCGACGAGATCGCGCCGGATGGTTCCCGACTTGCAGTGACGAAGCCGCAGCTCATGGAGACAACTGATTTCGAACAGCTGAGGAAATACCGCGACTTCGCACGCGCGCGCGGCATCACCGAGCTGGAGGCGACCTTCGGCTTCCTCCTCGCATCGAACCCCGTCACCTCGATCATCGCCGGGGTAACGCGACCCGAGCAGGTGGCGACGAATGCTGCGTCAGCTTCCTGGGTGCCGACGCAGGAGGACATGGACGAGCTCGATAAGATTTTCCCTCCCGCCCCGAAAGTCGCCCTGTTCTAGCCAAAAACCTTCATACCCATCGAGACGATGACGGGTGCGACCCCAATGAGGAAGAACGCGGGCAGGAAGCAGAGTCCGAGCGGAATCATGAGCCGCACCCCGAGCCTAGCCGCCGCTTCCTGAGAGTCCTTGAGGCGGCGGGCCCGAATGCTTGCTGCGGCCCGATGGAGCATGACAACGGGCGGGGCACCGTCGACCCACGCCGGCTCGAGCGCGCTGGCCAACCGGACGAGCCGACCGGAGCTACCCGCCCAAGCTTCCTCCCAGGACGCACCCATGAGCAAAGAGCGGCTGGCACGGAGCGCATCGTCCGATTCGTCCCCCGGGGGAAGTGATGACCCAAGCGCGTGAAGCGCTGATGGGATGGCTGACCCCGCTGAGACAAGAGCAGAAGCGAGATCGACGACCATTGCTTCATCGATCGGCTTCGGTACCGAGGATGGTGTGCTCGATGGTCGGGGTAGCCGCCTGGATGGCCACAGGAGGATCGCGATGAGAAGCGCGATCGCAAGGGCGGTCACGGTGTTCTCCCCACAGCGCCCTCCATCTGGGCGGAGAACACCATCCTGCGGACGATGACGATCCCCGCAATTTCGAAGATGAGGCCGACAATAAGAAATAGTTTTCCGACGGTCGTTCCCAGGAGGAAGCTCAGCGGATCCACTCCCATGACGAGACCAAGACCGAGTCCAACCAGCGGAAGCCATGCGAGCATTGTCGCTGTCGACTTCGGCCCTTGAAGGGCGATCTCCCGGGCCGACTGGGCCTCGCCAGCTTCGGTCAACCCCGCCGCGCATTCATCGAGCACGTCGGCCATCGGCGCGCCCGTCTGCCACGTCAGTCGGGTCGCCGCCAGTAGCGATGGAAGGGCGATTCGCGTGATGCTTGTGATGAGGGGCTCACCTTTGACGAGGGCACGTAGCTCGTCGAGGGGTCCTCTGCGGGAGTCGAGTTCGACCAGGGCTAGCGGTGAGCCGTAGCTGTCCAGCACGGGCGTTCGATCGGGCATGCCAGCTCGCTGGAGGGCGATCCGCCAGGCTTGCTCGACGCCGAGACCGGCGCGCAGTCGTGTTGCCACATCGGTGGCGAGGACCCCGAGGTCAATGTCATGCCTGCGCGGTAGCCGGATCTCGCGCTTCGACTTCGGTCTGAGCGTGCGGGGGCGTGGCAGGCGCCGCGCTTCACTCGCCACAAGCGCCACTCCCGCAGTTGCGACGCCAGCCAGCGCCGCCCAGATCACAGCAGATCCTTCGCGAGCCCGAGCCGGTCAGCAAGGGGACCCCAACCCTGCCCAGGCACTGTCATCCCCTCGCGCATGAAGACCGCGGGTATCGGAACGAGGCGCGAACCATCCCGTGTCAGCGTTGCCACATGATCGATCCTGCGACCCTCAGGCGTCCGCTTGATGTGGATGACAGCGTCCAGAGCTGCCGCAGCCTGTGCGGCAACCGTCGGCTCGGACATTCCTGCAAGAGCCCCGAGCGCGACGAGCCGTGCCGGGACATCGCTCGCGGCGTTCGCATGAATAGTCGCCCAGCCTCCCTCATGCCCCGTGTTCAGTGCGGCGAGAACATCACGAACCTCGGCCCCACGGCATTCGCCGAGCACGAGCCTGTCGGGTCTCATTCGCATAGCCGCACGGACCAGATCGCTCATAGATACCTCACCGGCCCCCTGGACGTTAGCGTGACGGACCTGGAGGTGTACGCAATGGGGATGCGTCGGTCGTAACTCGGCCGATTCTTCGATGACGACAATCCTTTCGGATTGTGGCACGAGACCGAGGAGAGCAGACAAGAGCGTGGTTTTCCCGGATCCGGTCGCCCCTGAGATCATGACGTTCGCTCGCTGGGAGATCATCGCAGAGATGATTGTCGACATCGGCGTCGTCGCAGTTCCTGACCGCACGAGGTCAGCCAGAGTCAGAGCAACTGATCGCTGCGTGCGCAGGGAGATGAGCGTTCCTTCCGCTGCAAGGGGAGGTAGGACCGCGTGGAGCCGAACCCCCGTCGGAAACGTCCCATCGACAATAGGTGAGGCATCATCAAGTCTTTGCCCGCACGTCGCCGCAAGCCTGACGGCAAGCTTGCGCACCTCGAGAGGATCTCTTAGCTCGTCGACCTCGTGAGAGATGAGCTCAAGGCCGCTTCCTCGATCGACCCAGACACCCTCCGCACCGTTGACGAGGACATCGGTGACAGAGGGGTCTTCCAGGAGCGGTTGAAGCACAGGCCCTGCGCCCTCTAACTGCTGGAGAATTCCCTGCCCGGCGGACGCGACAGACGCGATCGAAATCGCATTCGGAGCAGCGCCGGCAAGAACGGAGCCCACGTGGGCACCGCTGACGACGGCCGCCCGGGCGGCTGCAATGTCCGAGGCGCGGCTCATGACAGCACCCTCGTCGCGATGCGGCGGATATCGCGCGCAGACCCGGACCGAAGCCGGTCACCCGGCGTCATCCCATGATCGATATCTCCGTCGAAGGTGCGCTCGAACCTCAGCGGGCAAGCTTCGGCGCCGAGCTGATGGCCAGCATCTTCCGCCTGTCCAACAGCTTTGACTCCGGAGATGACGAGAGTTGTGTCGAGGTTCTGCGGAGCGAGCGGTAGCACGCGCTGCGCAGTAGCCAAGCACGTGATACCTGCCGAACACACAATGACGAGGTGGTCGAGCCACGACAGCCATTCGGACGATGAGTTGAGGCGCAACAGAGCAAACCGCGGTAAATCGATGACAGTCACGGCGCTGACTTGCGAGACCGCGGAGGCTGCAAGGATGCCGGAACGTCCCGTGAAGGGCGCAGCTCCTCTCTCATCTGCAGTCAGGACGCGCACCCCCTTCCATAGCGGCAGGGAATCAACAAGTCTGCCGGGGAGGAGTGTCCCGCTCTCCTTGGCGATGTCGGCCCATCGCTTTCCAGAGCCGTCGAGGCTGAGGAGGATGCTGTGGCCTGGAGAGAGCGGATCCATATCGATGAGGGAGGCCGTGCCGTCCTGGGCAAGTTGGCGAGCGAGCATGACGGAGAGGACCGTCGCTCCAGCCCCACCGTGGGCGCCAATAACGCCGACGATGCGACCTCGTTGGGTCGCGCCGGCCGCCACAAAGAGCTCGAGCAAGTCGGCAGGTTCAGTCCGCGGGTTGACGCTCACATGCTGGCCAGCGAACTCCGGCTGGAAAAGCTCATTGAAGCTTGCGCGCACGGTGCGGGACGTGCCGGACTCCTCAACGAGTGTGAGGATTGCAGGCGGGGAATCACCGTCGGGCGAGATCGCTGTCATATCAACGCCCGCCACGTGCGACAGCCGCTCGATATCGGTGACAAGCTCTGGCGTTGAGGCACGGAGCAGGACGGTCGTGAGCGGCTGGGTCCGCACGCGACGGTGGGAGACTCTGTCGTTCATGGCCCGATTCTCGGGCCACCGGAGGACCGGGACGCGCCGCCTGAATCGTGGCTGTGGACCGAATCAGCCCAAGGTGGGATCAGTACGCCCGGCGAGGATCGACTGGGAGATCCGTAGCGAGGTGTTCATCGCCTCGACATACGTATCGGCCACGGCTGACATCCAATCCGACATCCCCGCTGGCGTCCCCGCCCCGTACGAATCCAGCTTGGTCGACAGACCTGCAAGATCCAATACGGCGGTGCCAGTCGGCTCAAAACCGCGGATGGTGCCGAGCCAACGCACAAAACTATCTCGCACGAGAGAGTCCTCCCGCGCGACCAGCGGGTCAAGGAGCCACTGGCCGAGCAGAACCGACAGAGTGACGATGGCAGGTGCGGGCGCCTCCGCGATGTCGATGATGAGCTCCTGGCGAGCAGCATCGTCAACGGAGAAGATCGCAGCACCCTCGCGCCGGCCCGGATCTACGGAGGAGGCGTCTCGGTGCAGACCAGCAAGCATCGCGCGCACGGTCGACGGTGGGGAAGGAGCCCTGTCCTGTGTGTTGAGCGGCGGCATATCAGCGGTCGCGTCGCTGTGACAGCGCCACGCCGCCGCGGCACGAGGATGCTCCGGTTCACGGTTGCGGGCGATCTGCTCGCGTAGCTCCGTGGCGCTCACGTCGAAGTTTGCTGCCCTGCAGTCGGAGACGACCCAATGGATGCTCGCTTCTGCTCTCGCCGCCTCCCATCCGCGCCGCAAACCGGTTGAGAAACGTACGGACCTCACGGCCTGCGCGACACGAGCCGTGCCAGCGGACGCCTCGGGAAGCTGACCGAGCGTGCTCAGCGCTCCTACCAGTGGCGAATCACCCGTTACCATGCCTGCAACGGTAGAACGGCGGGCGCGTGATCCACAATTCACGTGCTGTTCGTTATAGCGTCGACTTATCCCCAACTAGGAGGTCACCGTGTCGACACCAACCGATCCTTACTCGCGCCCCGATCATGAGGACGGCAACGACGATATTCTCGACCCGCTTCCCGAACGGGAGGCGAGCAGTCCGGGCCTTGATGGCGCCGAAAGTTCAGTGGACGAGCAGGACCATGCTCAGGCTGACGAGTCGACTGCCCCGCTTCAACGAGAGACGTCACTACCCTCTGACGCGGACTCCGAGACAGAGTCGACCCGCTCCTGGCGGCCTGACTTCCTCGATGATGACCCAACCGAAGAGGAGACAAAGCCGGAGTCGGACCGCGAGCGCTGGGAGCGCGAATTCGGTTCGCGTGAGGACGTGACTGTAAGGCGCCCGGACGAGACCGTCACGGTGCCCCCTGCCGAATCTCGCGCACCGGACGCGAATCCGGACAGGACGGTTATCGCGCCCACATCAGGCACCGGCTCCTATCCGACGCGCACGTCCGTGTTTAGACGTCCGCCCGACCAAGATGAAGACAGCCCCTTTGCGTCCACTCCCCCGGATGCACCTCGATCCGCGGTTTTCCCCGCTGACCGCGACTTTGGCCACACCTTCGAAGAGCCAATTCCTGAGGAGCCTCGGAGTCGAGCGTGGGCTCACGTCGGGGTGTTCTTCGCCACCCTGCTTCTCGCTCCGCTCGCGTGGTATCTCGTCGCCGATGCTGGAGTACGACTCAGTGGCATGAAGAATTCTGCTTGGAACACAGGGACGGTCGACTGGATCGTTGTTCTTGAGCTACTCGGAGCGCTCCTGTGCCTCGCTGTCCTTTGGTTTGTCGCGAGCTTCTCGTCGCTTGGGCCTATCATCATCGGCGCCATCATCGCGATCGTCGGACTCGTCGCGATCTTCGCTCCGACCATCGCGCAGGACGTCCTGCAGAGCACAGCGATGCAGGACTTCACGTCCTACAACGACTTCACGAGCAATGTTGGGTACCACCTCACGAACGACCTCGCATCGGGCAGGTTCGCCGTGTTCGGCTTCCTCCTCCTCATGACAGGAGTCGTCTCGCACAAGGCCCGTCAGCTCGGTGCCGAGCGCGGGGAGGCCTTCGGCCGTCGGGATGTGCTACTCGCAAGGAGGACGGACTCCTAGGCTATCCTCGGAGTATCCCAGTGCAGGTGCAGGTTGCGACCTGTGCCTGCAACCCGTTGAGGAGGATTGTGCCTGCTGATAATTCATGTGTGACGTTGCCCGGACCATGGCAGCATCGACTCGTCCGAGCCAGCGGCGCGCAGTTCCACGTTGCATCAGCGGGTGAACTGCAGGAGGGCACTCCACTCGTCCTGCTTCTTCATGGCTTCCCCCAGTACTGGTACGCATGGCGGAAGCAGATCCCGGTGCTCGCTGAGGCGGGTTACGCGGTGGCTGCGATGGATGTCAGAGGGGCAGGAGGGAGCGACCGCACGCGCGACACCTTTGACGCACCAACTCTGGCTCGTGACGTCATCGGCGTCATCCGCGCCCTCGGCGCATCCGAAGCTGTTCTTGTCGGCAGCGGCACGGGCGGTTATCTCGCCTGGTCGGCGGCGAGCCGCGAGCCCAGCCTCGTGAGGGGCCTCGTCACGATCTCAGCGCCACACCCGGTCGATACGTACCGGCTCGGATTTCATGTGACATTCAGGTCGTGGCGACACCACCTCATGTCGTTCCTTCCGAGAATCGCCAAGGGCCGGCTACAGAAGCCGGCCCTGCTGGCACAGGTGCTCGCTGAGTTCTCAGCCCCAGGGAACACCGGCGCGGTGGAGGCCACGCAGCACTATGTAGATGCGTTGCAACTGCCGAACGCCGCAAAGACTCAAGTTCATCAGATGCGTTGGACGTGGTCCTCCGCTCGGCGTCGTTCTGGCAGGCGCCACCTGGAGGAGCTTTCCCAGCGCATTGCCGTACCGGTCATGACGATCAGAGGTGACCTGGACCCACTCCTGCCAGCGCGAGCCTGGTCGCGCACCGGACGCCATGTCACCGGTGTTTACAGCCATGCTGTCGTCCCCGAGGCTGGCCATTTCGTGCAGGAAGAACAACCGGAAGATGTCAATAGGCTCCTCCTCGACTTCCTTCGAGGCGTTTGAGAGGTTCGCTGGCAGATGGTCAGAGCTTGCCCGCTTGTATGAGCGGATAGGACGGGCACAGGTCTGTGATCGGGCAGATGTCGCACTTGGGTCGCCTGGCGACGCAGATCTGTCTGCCGTGGAAGATGAGCCGATGACACGCCATCGTCCATTCCTCTTCGGGAAGTAGCTCAGCGATGTCTTTCTCAACCTTGACCGGGTCCGTGTGTCGCGACCATCCGAGCCGCCGCGCGAGCCGACCGACGTGGGTATCGACGGTAATGCCGGGAACGCCGAAGGCGTTACCAAGGACGACATTGGCGGTCTTTCGACCCACTCCGGGAAGCGTGACAAGGTCCTCGAGCCGGTCCGGAACCTCGGAGTCGAATCGGTCGACGAGTTCCTGGCCGATCCCGATCAGTGCCCGTGCCTTCGATCGGTAAAAGCCAAGCGGGCGAAGGATCGACTCAAGCGACTCCCTGTCCGCCTCCGCGTAGGCCTGCGCTGTGGGGAAAGTCGAGAAGAGCTCGGGGGTGACTGTATTAACCCGCGCGTCCGTAGTCTGAGCTGAAAGAACCGTCGCCACCAAGAGTTCGAGCGGACCCCTATGATCGAGCTCGCAACGAGCGTCGGGATAGAATGCGGCGAGAGCGTCATTGACGGCCATCGCCTGCTCAATCCGGGCCGACTTCGACCGTGGCCGGGGAGGGAATTTCTGCTTCTCGCCAGTCATGAATTATATTATGCCCCCTGTCACATAGGATACTGTTATCTGTGAACTGTCGTCCCTGGCCGTCCGGTCAGCGCCGTCAAGACGAACCCGAAAGGTAGAAAGCATTGGAGACCAGCATCATCGGTTCGGTACAGCTCTTCGCTGGCCTGTCTGAGGAGGATCAAGCGCAGCTCGCCGAGCTGATGACTGAGGAGACCCTCCGCCGGGGCGAGTCACTCTTCCACGAAGGCGATTCCGGCGAACACCTTTTCATTATTGTCGACGGCAAGATCAAGCTCGGACACGCGGCCGATGACGGGCGCGAGAACCTCATCGCGATCCTCGGTCCGGGTGAGATCATCGGCGAGCTCTCCCTCTTCGACAAGGGCAAGCGCTCAACGTCTGCTACTGCCGTCGCACCGACCACCTTGCTTGCGCTGTCGCATGTCGACCTCATGCGTTTCATCGATGGCAACCCTGACATGGCAAAGCACATGCTCGCCCAGCTCGCGCAGCGTCTGCGCAAGACCAATGAACAGATGGCGGACCTCGTGTTCGCTGATGTTCCGGGCCGCGTCGCCAAGGCTCTTCTCGACCTCGCGCGCCGCTTCGGTGAGCGTACGCAGGAGGGCGTTTACGTCGCTCACGACCTCACGCAGGAGGAGATCGCCCACCTCGTTGGCGCCTCCCGCGAGACCGTCAACAAGTCCCTCGCCGACTTCGTGTCCCGCGGCTGGATCCGTCTCGAGGGTCGGGCTGTCACACTCATTGAGATTGGCCGCTTGGAGAAGCGCGCATCCTAGTCTGTCGTCAGATTCTCGATGATGCGGTGTGACCTTCTGGTCACACCGCATCACTTTATCGAGGCCAGGTGGGCCGGGGTCAAACAGATCAGACCCACTCGCGTGGGCAGAAGCCGGTTGAGTTCGTCAGCTCGTGAGCCGGCAGGTGATCTCGATTTCGACTGGCGCATTCATTGGCAAGACGGCGACGCCGACCGCCGAGCGGGTGTGTTGGCCGTCGTTGCCGAAGATCTCACCGAGCACATCGGAGGCTCCGTTGACAACGGCCGGTTGGTCAAAGAATGACGAATCCGAGGCAACATAGCCCGTGACGTGGACGATCGAGTCAATGTTGTCGATCCCGCCTGCGGCCTCTGCAACGGCTGCGAGCGCGTTGAGGACGCAGACCCGAGCGGCCTGGCGTCCCTCTTCGATCGAGACTCCCCCACCAAGTCGCCCAGTGGCAGAGAGCTGCCCCTTGACGAACGGTAGCTGGCCGGAGCTTCGCACGATACTGTCCGTCACCTTTGACGGAACGTAGCTTGCAAGCGGAGCGGCAACCGCGGGAAGTTCGATACCGAGTTCAGCCAGTCGGACGCTTGGCGCCGTCACTCGGTTTCCTTTGGCCTCTTGAAGTAGGCCACGACGTTCTCTGTGCCTTGCGGTCCTGGCATCACTGTCACGAGCTCCCAGCCTTGCCGACCGAAGTTATCGAGAATTGTCTTCGTGTTGTGGATAAGGAGCGGTGCTGTCATGTATTCCCATTGAGTCATGTCAACAGGTTACCTAACTCGATCCGCGTGATCGCTACCGAGCCGACAGGCGCGGCACCCGACCTGCGCGTAGCTCAACAGAAATCGGATCGGGCGAATTATGTAAACGGCGATACCAGTTCTGCTCGTTGGGGAAGCGGCGCTGCAGTGCGCGACGTTCCCGCTCGGTTAGCCCGCCCCACACTCCATACGTCGTGTTCGAGTCCAGCGCATCGGCTAAACATTCGATTCGGACGGGACAGTTGAAGCAGACCTGACGCACCTGTCTTTGTGCGGCACCTCTGACGAAGAGGCTATCGGGGTCTACGTTTGAGCACGCGGCTTGCGCGGCCCATGTCTGTCCTTCTAACAAAAGCGACATTAAGGCTCCTTCACCCGAGGCGTCATCGACTCCGGCGGTCTTCGTTGGCGTGACCGGTGTCACCTGTTCCCCCAATATATCGCTCACCAGCAGAAATGCGAAATTGGCCACGTAAAAACCAATATTCTTCAACCGGATCTGGTAAGAGAACAGCTACCCGTGATGATTGTGCTCCCCGTCTCGGACATCAAGGACCGAAGGCTTTACACTCGACACTATGTCGAGCACTCAACGACCCTCCCAGGCGGCACCAGCAAAGATGGTGTCAGCTCTGCTGGCCTTTCTCCTGGCATGCACAGCTGGCGGCCTTGTGCTGGCTGGCCTGGCGATGCCGTTTGTCGCGGCGACCGGGACAGTGTCAAACGCGTCCACCTCTCTGTTTGATGACCTACCGACCGAGCTGACGTTCACCGAGCCATCCGAACAATCCGTCATCATGTCTGCTGACGGGACAGAGCTGGCTCGCTTCTATGCGGAAAACCGGGTCGTTGTCGGTTCTGAGGACATTTCGCAGTACCTGAAGGACGCAGTCGTCGCCATTGAGGACGAACGGTTCTATGACCACAACGGAATCGATCCGCAAGGTCTCATCGGTGCAGCTTTTAACAACTTCTCTGGCGGCCAGCTCGCCGGTGGCTCGACCATTACCCAGCAGTATGTGAAGAACCTCCTTATCGAGGAAGGTCGGAATTCAAACGATCCTGAGCTCATCGCAGCAGCGACAGAGAGGACGATTGCCCGCAAGCTCTCCGAGGCCCGCATCGCCATGGCGATGGAGAAGCAAATGGAGAAGGACGAGATCCTCACCGGCTACATCAACATCGCGATGTTCGGTCCCTCCCAGTACGGAGCTGAGGCAGCATCCCAGTACTTCTTCTCGGTTCCCGCGAGTGACCTCACCATTCCGCAGGCAGCGATGCTTGCCGGCATCACCCAGTCACCCGCGCGGTGGAATCCGATCTCGAACCCGGACCAAGCGACGTCCCGCCGAGATACCGTGCTCGCCAAGATGTACGAGCTCGGCTACATCACTGAGGAGGAGTTCCGGGACTCGGTCAACGTGCCGATCGAGGAGATGCTCAATGTGTCGCCACCGGTCAACGGTTGCGAGTCGGCTGGCATCTCCGTCTACTTCTGCGACTACGTCGTCAAGGACCTGCTCGCGTCCGACTCCTGGGGTGAATCGCATGAAGACCGGCTCAACAAGCTCTACCGCGGCGGCCTCATCATTCACACCACCCTGGACACCGGCAAGCAGCAGGCGGCCTACGAATCAGTGACGGTCAATGTGCCGGTCAACGACCCCTCTGGAGTCGAGATGGCGATGTCCTCGGTTGAGCCTGGGACTGGGAAAATAGTCGCGATGGTTCAAAACACGAACTACGGCAGCGCCACTGCTGAAGACCCGAATGCGACAACGGTCAACCTCAACGCTGGCGTCACCCGAGGTGGCGGTCAAGGCTTCCAGTCAGGCTCGACATTCAAGGTCTATACGCTGATCGAATGGATCCGTTCGGGCCGTAGCCTCGAGGAGCGGGTGAACGCCTCCCGTAATCAATTCGCTCGCGAAGATTGGACGATTTCCTGCGCCCCGGACCTGGCGGATGATTACAACCCATCGAATATCGAGGGCATCGGCTCCGGCATGATGACGGTTCTTGAATCGACGCGGAAGTCCGTCAACCTGTCGTTCATCGACATGGCCACGCAGCTGGATCTGTGCAACATCACGGACGTCGCGGCTCAGATGGGTGTTGAGACCGGCAACGGAGATCCGCTGTTGCCACGCCCCTCGGCCGTACTCGGCACGAACAACGTGACCCCGCTGTCGACCGCGGTCTCGATGGCGACACTCGCCTCTGGCGGCATCATGTGCGAGCCGATGTCGTTCACGAAGATCGAGAGCCAGGACGGCGACGTCCTCGCCGAGATCAACCCAACGTGCGGACGGGTTCTCGACGAAGAGGTCGCCGATACGACGACGGAGGCTCTCAAGAGCGTTGTGGACACGGGCGGAACAGGCTTCCGCGCCGCCATTCCCGGACACGAGGCGGCTGGCAAAACAGGCACGGCAAACATGGATTACCATGCGTGGTTCATGGGGTACACACCGATTGAGGCGACCGCGATCTGGCTCGGACACATGGAAGGCAACGTCTCCATGTTCTACACGACGATCAATGGCCAGTACCACGTCGAGGTTTACGGCGGTCTCTATCCCGCCATGGTCTTCTCCGCCTACCATTCAAGGATTCTCGAAGGTACGCCAGCTCAGACATTCGATCTACGGACCACGATGTCTCGGGACGGAGTGACAATTCTCCCGCAGGGCCGAGATAACCCTGCCGTGCGACCCGCGCCAGCGCCCGCTCCAGCACCAGCGCCGGCCCCCGCACCAGCGCCCGCTCCGGAGCCCGCGCCCGCCCCCGAACCGCCGCCTGAGCTCGCCCCTGAACCGGAGCCCGCACCGGAGCCCCCGCCAGAGGAGCCAGACGACGGAGATGACGATTGATCCGGGCAGTTGCCGCGGGAATCACGGCGCTAGGTGCTGGCGTTGCCGCATGGTCGCTCGTTGAAGCCCGGTCCTACCAGCGATCCTTCTACCCGCTTTCGATCCTTCCGGAAGGCTGGGAGCCGATGCGGGTCATCAATATTTCGGACCTGCATCTCCTGCCTGGCGATGGGAAGAAGGTGGAGTTCGTCCGCGACCTCGCTGAACTCAAACCGGACGCGGTATTCCTTACCGGCGACCAATTGTCGTCGTCGGCATCACTTCCTACCCTTCTCCGGGCTCTTCAGCCCCTCGCTGGAATACCCGGAGCTTTCGTCTACGGCTCGCATGATTACCACGCGCCGGTCTGGAAGAATCCTCTCGCCTACATCATTCCACCACTCGGACGTGACCTGCCGGACCCCGAAGATCTGCCCGACGAGGAGATGACAGCCGCACTAAAAGATTATGGTTGGGTTGATCTTCGCAACAGGCGTGACGAGATCACGGTGCGAGGCCATCGCATCTCTCTTGTTGGCGTCGACGACCCGCATATTGATCTCGACGTGTACCCGGCACCCGAGGAAAGCACAGCCGATCTAGCGATCGGGCTGACGCACGCCCCCTACACGAGGGTGCTCAATGCGATGGCGGACGAGGGCGTCAACCTCATCATGGCGGGTCATACCCACGGCGGCCAGGTCTGTGTTCCGGGCTATGGTGCGCTCGTGACGAATTGCGATCTCGACACGTATCATGTCTCCGGGGTGTTCCCATGGCCGCCCGCAGGCAACGGTAAAACGCGCGTTGCGATCTCGCGCGGGCTGGGCACATCACCCTACGCCCCGATCCGGCTGGCGTGTAGACCAGAAGTTCAGGTCATTGATCTCGCGTGACGAATCAGTCACTGAGAATCAAGGAGCCCGTTTTCTGTAACTGACGTTCATTCGTTATCATGAATGAGTTGCACGGGGTGTGGCGCAGCTTGGTAGCGCGCTTCGTTCGGGACGAAGAGGTCGCAGGTTCAAATCCTGTCACCCCGACCATGTGTACAAAGGGCCGTTGGCCTGCGGAAACGCGGGAGCAACGGCCCTTCTCGTTATCCTGGTCGTGCGCTAGTCCGCACCGGCGCGCTGTTTCTGCCGGCATGCCGAGACTCTCGGCAGATGGGGATTCGAGCCGGATGAACAGCGATCGTGTGCGGGCAATACACACTTCACCCCAACCGACGCTGGGTTTAATCGGCCAGCTCCTGCGAAGGCGGGGACCAGGTTTATCTGCGACACGAGGATCCCGAATCAGCCCGCAGAACGCTACCCAGAAGGCTGGATCGTATGGTTTCATGGCAACCAAGGGCTGGCGCAGTTCGTCGAACATGGGGTGCACCTCGGCGTCGAGGAACGCTGAGGCACTTTCCTCCGAAGGCTGGTTTTGCGGCACGCATAGCCATCGGCGAGTCTCCTGAAGCCGCGCACGGGTCGCGCGAGTACGGAGTCTGCATCAGGACTTGTTAACAATGCGATGCCGCACGATCCGCTGCACCGATCTAACGCAACCGGCGTTGTGCCCTCACCGCGGTCTCGGGTTGAGAGCGTCACCGCGTCGCGCCAAGGCCGCGACGCGGTGACGTCGTCTTAGACCAGTTTCTCGAAGACCATCGTCGCCTGGATTCGGTCACCACCCCCGAACCCGGCGCTCTTCGCGGACGCAGTTGTGATTGTGTGTAGCCGGTAACCCTTCGCCGCCTGCTCGTTGAGCACGCCCTCGAGTTCGGACAGGTTCCCCGAGCCCGTTCCGAGGAACTTCTCCTTTAGTGTTACCTGAATGACCACATAGTTCATTTTGGGCCTCCTTGCCTCTGCAGGGCCCACTTGGTGATGCCCCTGAGGACTGTATACCAGTCCGGAGCAAGCATTATCAGCGCGATGGCTCCGCCGCGACGCCCAATCGGGCACCGTGTCCACTCCTGCCAGCACTGCGACGCTAGCCTTCAGAGCGCCTAATATTGGCACCTCTGCTGATGACACACGCAGAATTGCTCACATGTCCATTTCGCACGCCGACGAGCGAGAAATGGCTGGTCGATAAGGAACGTGACATAGCCGCAGGGAAGCACCGGAGTGCACGTGAGCGCGTGATGGCCGCCTCGAATCCGCCTCGCCCGTCGTGGGGATCTGCCCAATCCCACGGGCGACGAGCATTTCACAGCCGCTCATCTCGGCTCCGAGTACGTCTTGCGGCGTCGTGAGCAGACGCTACCGTGACAACAGCACGACAATCGGCGCTTTTCAGAGCCAGCTCTGGAATCCGGAATAGACGGCGACGCCGGTGACGAGGGTAGCGAAGATCCCGGTGAGGAGGCGTGGGGGGAGCTTCTCGGAAAACACCGATCCAACAAGTCCTCCGACAACGGAACCTGCGACGAACAGTCCGATGAGGGGCCAGTCGATACCGTTCTGTAGCGGCAACCGCCCCGCTAACCCTGCGAGCGATGTCAGAACCATGACGAGGAGCGACGTCCCGACGGCCTCTTTCATCGGTATCGACACGACGAGAACGAGAACCGGCACGATCATGAAACCGCCTCCCACTCCGAAGACCCCGGTCAATAGCCCTGTGACGGTGGCGACAATGACGAGGCGGACAACATTTCCTTTACTGGTGTCCCCTCCGGGCTGGGCACTGTCATCCGTCGAGCCTTTCCACGTCCGTATGCCGAATGCGATTCCGACGACGAGGAGGAAGATCGAGAAGATGCGGACAAGCACCACATCATCGAGAAGCAGTGAGATTCGTGCCCCGGCCAGAGCCCCAGCGATCGAGAGTCCGCCAAAAAGCAGGGCTGCCCGCACTCGGACGTTTCCGGCGCGCGCGTGGATGATGAACGAGCTCGCCGATGTGAGAGCCACTCCGATGAGGGACCCAATTGCCGCCGAGTAGGGTGACTGACCGAGCAGGTACATGAGGGCCGGCACGGAGAGGATCCCGCCGCCCGCGCCCAGGAGCCCAACAACGATGCCTATTCCGAGACCGACGCCGAGAGCGATCATGAGAGGCGCCCGGTCCGTGTAGTCATGTCTTCCACGATAGCGCTGCTACGTGTCCCGTCATCGACGTCGACACGTGGCGCTTCAATGAAAGCTCGTGGCGATGTTGGGCTCAGTGGTTGCGCAGCATGTCGATGAGCTCGTCCTTCTTGAGATTCGAATAGCCACTCAGACCAAGCTCCTTAGCCCGGTCACGAAGCTCGTCGACCGTCCAGTCCTCGTAGGAGCCCGATTTCCCCCCGCGCTTGCCCATTGTCGACCGGCCCTCATTTGCTGCGGCATTGGCGATGCGGGCGGCCTTCTCCTTCGATGCCCCATCCTCGCGGAGACTCTCGTACATTTCAGGATCGTTGATCTGTGCCATGGTCACTCCTTCGGTGTGCCAGTAATTTATGCAAATTGGCGAGCGATGTCGACCGGTGCGCTATCACTGTCGACCGACGCATTACACCTGTTGTCGGGACCGGACCGGGTCACCCTCGCGCAACGCGGACAAACACGCGCCAATCCTAAAGTCGAAACCCTATTGCGCAGGGTGATCTAGAGCACTACAGTATGTCCACTTATACTTCTCCGACGGGGAGACGAGCACATGGCAAAAGTAGTCAATGATGATGCGGCGGTTCGCTCGAGGCTGGCCCTACTGGTCTCCCTTGTCGGCGTTGTTGGAATATGCCTCATATCCGTCGTGCTCCTCGCCTTCTCCAATGACGAAGACAGGCCTGAAATGGCGCGGCTCGTGTACGCGTCCGTCCTCCCTCTCATTGGTACGTGGATCGGGACGATTCTCGCCTTCTACTTCGCGAAGGAGAATCTGCAGGCCGCCAGCACCACGACGCTCGAGACCCTCAAACTATCTGGAGTGTTCAGCGAAGAAACGAAGGCCGCCGATGTCATGATTTCGGTCGGCAAGATCAGTCCGATAAGGAGGGTCGCCGACAAGGGTGAGGCTGGAGAGTTGAGACTCCAGGATCTGTACAACTCGATGCGTCAGAGCAAGTACAGCCGAGTGCCAATTCTCACGACCTCGGGCGTAGCGCTCATGGTCGTCCACGAATCCGATATCGACAAGTACGCGCAACTCAACGGCAGGAGCGCCGCCAGCCTCGCGGCCGATGAAACTGTGTCCCGCATGCTCGCAACGCCCGAACTCAGGCAGCGTCTGGAAGCATTCATCGCCCTGCCGGAGTCTGCGACGGTCGGTGATGCACGACGAGAGTTTGAGAAGACACCCGCCGCGAAGGACCTCTTCATCACGAGCAACGGAAAGACCACCGGGCGCGTACTCGGCTGGCTCACGCTCAGTGACCTGGCCAGGTCCATGTGAGCTGACATAGGCGGAGCACCCTATCCATAAATATTCCCGCTCAGTCTGCGCAGAGCGGTCATTCCGTCATCGGCAAAAGAGCCTGTCTGCGTCGTCGCGAGGCCGGTACGAGCGCGACCAGACAACGCTCACGGATGGAGGGTTCTTACTCCCCTTGACTGGCCGATCTTCGACAGAGCAGTGCACATGAGGAGGCTCTGCGTGCCGGGGCCGAAGCATTTAACCGCCGTTATCACCCACCGTGCTACAGACCGACACGAGGATGACAACGGCGTATTCCCCCAGGATCGTTAAGCTCGCGGTGCGTGAGGTGTACGCTTCGCGCATGAGTTTCTTGGACCGCTTTCGATCCGGGTCGCATAGCCATGATCACGTCGATCCAGATCCCTCGATTCGGCTGTCATATGAAGCCGAAGACAGGGCATCGCTAACCCTAGATCTGGATGATGTCCCGACGAGGCTCGTCGTGGAACGAGCTGGTGAGGAGCCGAACGGCGCCTTCTGGGAAGGCGTCGTCCATTACGCCGCTCCCCACATCTTCCGACACCTGAACTTTGAATCGGAGGGCCGCGCGTTCGTCGTTGAAGGCGAGCGTGCTGACCTGCGCGAAATTCGCGACATCCTCCGTCCGTTCGTCACGGACGAGGCGGAGATGACGGCGCTACTAGAGCGCGCCCATGCGAACAACATCGTCCTGGGAAGGTACGGGCGGTAGACGGTGTTCCATCGACCAGCTCCGAGCAGGTCAGGACTTATTACCACTGGTGCTCGCTCGAGCATTCGCCTATGTTGTCACCACACTCGCATCTGCGACGGACGGCTGAACAGTGTACGAAGATGGTCATACCCAAGAGCGCGAGCGGCACGGGAAACGACGCTCGCTGAGTCGACTACACGAGCGATGCGCTTTCGCCCAAAGATGTCGGTGAGGCGACCGAGGTTCTCGCGCACAGGGGAGGAACGATGACGGAACCAATGATCAACCCACACGGAGCGCCACTGATTCCGCTGTCACTGCAGCTCGATCTCATTGCCGGGATGCTCAACGCCGAGTTGCCCGACAACCCTGTCTATGACGGCTTCGAACTGCAGTGGTTCGATGATGATCGCCATGGCACGGGCATGCTCGTCTTCCTGTCACGGAGGGACGATCGCCGGGTCGACTATTATCAACAACTCGGACTAACCATCGATCGCTCCGGCTACGAGATTGGCGGTGGAACGCGGTCATGGAACGTCATTGACTTCGACTCCGCGCAGTTCGACGTGGCCGACGATGGAGTCCATGCGGAGGTCCGCTTCACGGACGTCGACGGTCGGAGCATTGACATCCGAATAGATGATCGCGACGGTCGTGCTCGTCACCGAGGTGGGCTTTTGGCTCCCGTCGGAGCTAACATCGAGCACCCGACGAACCTGCTACTCGTCTGGATGCCCGTCTTCGATCTCGTGAGGGACAGCGGCTCCTCGCCCGTCATTCGAATCGACGGCGTCGACGCACATCTCGGCGTCCTGCCCGGAGCGAAACTTCACCGCCGTCACCTCATCAAGTATGCCGCTCCCCTCGTTGCACTTCAGGTGAACCCGGTCGCCCACTCACATCTCACAACGCCGCCTCGTCAGTCACAGCGTTGGCGGAGTGGGCTCCTCACCGGAGTAAGCACCCAAATCGGGGAACATGAGGCTGAGCTCGTCCTCGAACCTGGGCTACCCGACCTCACTGGCGATGATGTGTCAGAGCGGTCTGGACGATGGCATGTCACAGTCGACGATGTTCGGCTCACGGGCGGGGTGTGGCGGTGCCGGAGCACGTATTCGGGCGCTCGCATGCTCCTTGAGGTTGACGAACGGTGGAAGCCCGGCCCCTTGCCCTGGCTCATGCGGATCGTCACGCGGATAATTCCCGTGTTCCGCCGCTGGCCTACGACCTACCGGTGGGCGGGCGAGGTCCGGCATGGCGATCCGCCGACGCTGACGGGGCGCTGGCATCGCACCGGCAGGCAAAGCGCCGATGTCTACGCTCAGGCGACAAGGCCACGTCCCTGAAAGCGGCTCGACGGTCTAGCGGTTCTGGATAGCTGGCTCGGCCCGCGGGAATCAGCGGGAGCGCAGAAGCTTGCTGAAGGCTATTCCGTAGCCGATTCGCATGATGACAGCAAGCGCAGGATCGAGGAATGGAAGCGGTAAAAAGTGCAGGTCCTGTTCCCAGCCGATAACGGTCCCGCTACTCGTTTTGACCGCCGCAAAGGACAGCGTCCCACCGAGAACCGGCCCGGTTTTCACGATTGAGCCGCGAACGTTATCCCCGCTCGTGTGAATCGCTCCGATCTTCATGTTGTCCTCGATGACGATCCGTCCGAATCGGGTGATCGCGCTGACGTCGCTACCGACCTGCTCGATGTGGGTAAATGGCACAGCATGGTCTCGCAGGGTCGTAATGCGTCGAACGGCTTCAGTCGGACTGACGCGCGTCTTCTGCGTATACCTGATTCTCATGGCAGCTCCTCACCGGTCGCACAATCGTCGCGATAGCCTGACTGTAAACCAACTACTCCGTGCCTCGGCGCAGATATCCTTACGGCGAAGCGACCGATTGCCATTCCCAGCCAGGCTTAATCGTCCGCCGGAATGACTGGCTCCAAACCCGCCGTCACAGCCTGGTTCGAGGAGGGCAAGCCATGTGCGCAAAATGGCAACAAAATGGCGGGAGCACGGCGAACCGTACCCCCGCCACTAATGGATAATCACTTCTTCTGAGCTGCCTCCGAGAAGGCCTTGACGATGCCCGGGTTGAACGCGTGAAGGTCGCGCGGGCTACGGCTTGATACGAGGTTGCCGTCAACGCAGAACTCTTCGTCAACCCAGTGAGCTCCCGCGTTGATGAGGTCGTGCTTAATGCGAGGTGTTGATGTGAGGGTTCGTCCCTCGATCACCCCGGCGTCAATGAGAACCCACGGCCCGTGGCAGATGGGGGCAACGGGCTTGTCCGCGTCCATGAACACCTTGACGAAGGCCTGGGCTTTCTCATTGCTTCGGAGCTTGTCGGCGTTGATCGTACCGCCGGGCAGAACCAGCGCCAGATAATCATCGGGGTTGGCTTCGTCGAGCGTCACATCGACAGCGAACTCTTCCCCGTGGTCCCAGTCCCCGATCATGGCGACAATGGTGCCGGGCTCATCGCTGACGAGTACCGGCTCGCCACCAGCCTCTTCGATGGCCTTCCAGGGCTCGGTCAACTCGGGTTGCTCGACACCTCTCTTCGTGAGGAATGCAATCTTGTGTCCGGTCAGATCCATATTGGTATCCCTTTCACTCGGTTTCACTTCCACCATCCCTGACCACGGAGCGTCTGCCAAGCGGCGAGTGTTTACCATTCAGGGGACGTCCAGTGGTCTTTGCGACGGCAGTGAGCTGGCACGCCGCTGTTCTCCTTCTCGAGTGATTCGACCTAAGATTCATGAGGGCTCCCCCGAACAGACGCGTGGAAGCGAGCATGATGAGAAAAAGAGCAGTGGGTTTCGACAGCGCCAAGTATGTCGAGCTTCAGTCGCAGCACATCAACGAACGCAAAGCCCAGATCGGCGGCCGGCTTTATCTGGAGATGGGCGGAAAGCTCTTTGATGACAATCACGCATCCCGCGTCCTGCCCGGATTCACACCTGACAACAAGATCACGATGCTCGAGCAAATCCGCGATGAGGTCGAGATCGTCATCGTCCTCAATGCGAAAGATCTTGAACGGCAGCGAATGCGGAAGGATCTTGGTATCACCTACGAACAGGACGTCCTGCGGCTCGTCGACGTCTTCCGCGAGCGCGGTTTTCTCGTGGAGAACATCGTCCTCACCCAGATGAACGATGGAAATTCGCTCGCCAAATCATTTCGCGCACGTCTGCAGCGGCTTGGTTTCAAAGTCGCCCGCCATCACACAATCAAGGGGTATCCGGCGAATCCGGAACACGTCGCGTCGAAGGACGGGTTCGGAAAGAACGACTACATCGAGACCTCCCGCGACGTTGTCGTCGTGGCGGCACCCGGCTCGGGGTCGGGCAAACTCGCGACATGCCTGTCACAGCTGTACCACGACCATCAACGGGGCATTCCTTCAGGCTATGCAAAGTTTGAGACGTTCCCAGTGTGGAATTTGCCTCTCGACCACCCGGTTAACCTCGCGTACGAGGCGGCGACCGCCGACTTGGATGACGTCAATATGATCGACCACTACCACCTGGCGGCCTACGGGGAAATGGCCGTCAACTACAACCGTGATCTCGAGGTCTTCCCGCTTCTCGCGCAGCTCCTCGAGCAGATCCTGGGCGAATCTCCCTACCGGTCTCCTACCGATATGGGTGTCAACCTTGTCGGCTCCTGCATGAGCGATGACGAGGCGTGCAAGGAAGCGGCCAAACAAGAAGTGGTTCGCCGCTACTACAAGGCCGTTGTCGCCGAACATCGCGATGACCTTGATCCGGTCGAGTCCGACCGAATCGCAATTATCATGGGCAGACTCGGCATTGACACGCGTGTCCGGCGCACCGTCGAACCGGCGTTGCAGATCGAGCGGAAGACAAAGGCACCAGGGGCGGCCATTGAATTAGCGGATGGCACCATCATCACCGGCAAGACATCCGAGCTCCTCGGCTGCTCATCCGCGATGTTGCTCAATGCGCTGAAAAGCCTCGCCGATATTGACGACAGCGTTCAGCTTCTTTCCCCCGATGCGATCAAACCGATCCAGGACCTGAAGACAAAGCATCTGGGGTCGCGAAATCCCCGGCTTCACACGGACGAAGTTCTCATTGCTCTATCCGTCTCCGCGAGCACGAACGAACACGCTCAGCGGGCGCTCGCAGAGCTGAGGAACCTTCGCGGATGCGATGTCCACACGACAACGATTCTTGGCCCGGTCGATGAAGACATCTTCCGCAACCTCGGTGTCTCCGTCACCTCGGAACCCGTCTATCAGGTGAAGAAGCTCTACCGAAAGAGATGAGCCGCGCCCCAGCTTTTTGCCGACAGATTCTGTCCCTGATGCGCTCTAGTCTGGCGGTTAATTGAAGGGTCCGGCCAGGGAGCGTCAGCGTCGATGCGACCGGTCCTCGGAGAGCGGAGCTGACATGAATGGTGGCCTCGATAAGGACGTTGAATTCGCACTCGTCATTTTTTGGATGATGGCGTTCGCGCTGGCATTTAGCAGCTGCAGCTGACACGTAAGTGCTGGCTCCTCGGGGTGAACTATCCCACCACAGGGGCCCGACCTTCACCTGATAAGGTCGACGTATCGGTCCGCTCAGTCTTGCCTCGGACCGCTGGCGCGCAGGTCAATCGAAATTCTGCATGACGCCGACTTTGCTTAGCATCATTGACGCCCGGTGAGACAACTCCCGATTGGTACTGAATGTCATCCTCTTTTGCACGTCTCGGCGTGCCCGCAAGCCTCGTGTCCGCACTCAAGGACCGTGGCATCACCATCCCCACCCCCATCCAGGCAGCGACCCTTCCTGACTCGCTTGTCGGCAGGGACGTACTTGGCCGTGGCCGCACTGGCTCCGGCAAGTCTTTCGCGTTCCTTCTCCCGCTCGTCACCCGACTCGCGGAGTCGAACAGGCCGCGCCAGCCGCGTAAACCGCGATCCCTCGTTCTCGCGCCAACACGCGAACTTGCGCTCCAGCTCCACGAGTCCCTCACTGTCCTTGAGAAGGCGTCTGGATTGAACTCGACCGTCGTATTCGGCGGCGTCAACCAGAATCCGCAGGCACGCGCCCTCCAGCAGGGCATCGATGTTCTCATAGCCTGTCCAGGACGCCTTTTGGACCTCATGGGCCAAGGCCTCGCCGATCTGTCGGCGATTGAGATCACCGTCATTGACGAGGCGGACCACATGGCTGACATGGGTTTCCTCCCTAACGTTCGCCGGATCATGAGGGCAACCCCCGCCCGCGGCCAACGCATGCTGTTTTCAGCTACGCTCGACGCCGGTGTCTCCACCCTTGTGCAGGAGTTCCTCCACAAGCCGATCACCCACGAGGCAGACTCTGCCCTGTCGCCGATAGCGTCGATGGAGCATCACGTGCTCCGCATTGGCGCGGACGACCGGACGGGTGTCGTCGCTGCCCTCGCCGCAGCGCCAGGTAACACCATCGTTTTCACCCGCACAAAGCACGGTGCAAAGAAGCTGACACGGCAACTGTTAAAGACAGGCGTTCCAGCTGTCGACCTTCACGGCAATCTCTCGCAGAACGCCCGGACGCGGAACCTTGAGTCGTTCCACTCGGGACGTGTCCGAACGCTCGTCGCTACAGATATCGCCGCCCGCGGCATCCACGTCGAGGACGTCGCGCGCGTCATCCACGCAGACCCTCCGGTCGAGCATAAGGCATACCTACACAGGTCAGGCAGGACGGCGCGAGCCGGCAAGTCCGGAATCGTCATCACCCTCGAGCTCCCGCAACAGCGCAGAGATGTCAAGGACCTCCTCCGCAAGGCGAAGATCCGCCCGACATTCACCGACGCTGACCCCGATCACGCAATTCTCACTGAGCTCGCCCCCGGCAAGCGCGTGTTCCTCAGTGCAGAGCGTGTTGCCGAAGCTGTTGCACTTGCCCCCGCCCAGCCAGCAGGCAGGTCAGGCACGGCGACTCGCAACAGGCCAGCCCGCAGCAATGCCGCAGGGAAGGCGGGCAGGCCGCGCCGTCGGCGCGGAAGCGCTCCCCGAGCTTCCGGTTCGACTTCTTCAGATCGCACGTCTGTCACCCGCTCGGCGGCGGACTTCTCGCGGAGTCTGTCGAAGTAGCTGAGTGAAGAAGAATCTGCACCGTTTTTGACGGTGCAGATTTTTTGTCCCTCATGGTCGACTCACGCGCATAACTTTGACAGGGCGTCGCCAGGCGATGTCCAGGGGAGGACGAATCTGGGTGTCGCGGGTGCCTTTCCTTGAAGTTCCCTCCGGAGCTCGCGAGGAAAGATTGCGAACCCACTGATCAGGGCACAGACTGGCGGCATATCACGGGCCGGCGGCGCCCCTGAAACTCGGGTGCATCACCCAAAAAGGAGAAAGCGGATGAATGAATTCACGCTTGACCAAGTGAAGGATGCGGTTGTCTACGACGTCAACGGCGACAAGGTCGGGAGTGTTGAGCAGGTCTACCTCGATGCGCGCACCAACGATCCGAGCTTCGTCACGGTTCGAACTGGATTCTTCGGCATGAAGGAGACGTTCATTCCACTGGCGAATGCGGAGCTCTCCGAGGACCGTTTGACGGTTCCATTCGAGAAAGATTTCATCAAGGATGCGCCGAACATCGGCGCTGATGGTCCCATCGATCACAGCGAAGAGCTCCGTATCTGGGATCACTACGGAATCGACTACAGCGAGGGTGACCGTAGCGGCGAGCATGTAGGCGACCCGACGGACGATGACGGCGACGCAGACGGCAGTTCCCGACTCCGCAAGCACACGTAGACGTAGCCGTTCGACAGTATCCGTGAACACACCCACACGGAGCCTGATACTGCAGAGTCTGGTAACGGCGGCACCGATCGTCGTCGTACCTGACGGAGCCTGTGCACGTCGCACCTTCACGTCGACATGCAAGGACGAGCGGTGAATGCAACTTCCGCGAAGAAGACGACAGCTGAGCAAGCGTAGAAGATGACGGCAGAGGCATCACTCGATGGGGACGGAGCGAGCGACATGTCGTACGAGGCTGGCGAACAGCTCACGAGGCAGGCCGAGCTTGCCACGACGTCTGTGCACAAAGGTGCCTCCGAGGGCGCCGCACGCGTCCCAGAGTCAAGGCGGCGCCCTTCATCCCTAGAATGATTCGTAGAGCGCGGCCCAGAAGGATGAGAGGCAGAGGTACTCGAACGCCCCACTCACGCTCGGGCTGGTAGGTACTATCGGTGGCCCGAGCGGCTTTGACGACAAAGGGGAGAGATATGGCAAATAGCGAGAATATCGATCGGACACTCGCCGCGGAGCGCGCCCCCGCCCCTGACAGCGACACGAAGCCCGATTCGCCCCCACATCTCGACAAAGGCTCGTGGACCTACGGCCTCAAGAGAGCCGTTCACGAGTTCATATCCGACCGTGGCACTGATCTGGCGGCCATGCTGACGTTCTTCACGGTGCTGTCGCTGGCCCCTTCTCTTCTCGTCATCTTCTCCCTCATCACGCTCGTGCTCTCATCGAAAGCCGATACGGTCATGACTGCGGTCGAAGACCTTGTGAGAGAGAATGTGCCCGGTGACCAGCAGGACCTTGTCATGGACATCGTCACCACTGTGGCAGGTTCTGCCAGCGGCGGTGTCATCGCCCTCATCATTGGTATCGCGACCGCCCTGTGGGCATCCTCCGCTTACGTCAGGGCGTTCTCCCGATCGGCCAACATCATTTACGAGCGTGAGGAGGGCCGCGGCTTCGTCAAGGCAACTGGCACGATGCTACTTACGACACTCGCCATGCTCTTCGGTGCCATCCTCATCCTCGTCTCACTCGCACTCAACGCCACTCTGGTGGAGGCGGTGCTCGGCCCGATCGCGGAGCCTCTTGGTCTTGGCGGCGTCCTCACGTACCTCACCGATACGTTCCTGCCGGTCTGGGCGTGGCTGAAGTGGCTCGTTATCCTTGCTCTCGTCATCATTGTCATCGCGGTGCTCTACTACTTCACACCGAATGTTCAGATGCCGAAGTTCAGATGGATCACGATCGGCTCAGCCGTCGCCATCCTTGGCATCATGATCGCGTCCGCCGCCCTCTACTTCTATTTCTCCTACTTTGCCGGCTACAGCTCCTATGGAACGATCGGCTCCGTCATGGCGCTCCTTTTCGCCCTGTGGATCTTCAACATCATGATCCTGCTCGGAGTCGAGATCGACGCCGAAGTCGAACGCGCACGGCAGCTTCAAAGCGGGATGGAAGCAGAGGATTCTATTCAGCTTCCCCCACGAGATACGGAGAAGGTGCGCAAGCTGAAAGAGAGGCAGGAGGAGCTCATCGCGGACGGCCGTGAGTTGCGTGAGAGCTCCGCCAGTGCGCGAACCGAGACGGATGACGATCGGAAATCGCCTCGAAGCGCGAGTCCGGACGTCTAACATGCGAGAGGCCCACTGAACGGATCGACCCGCCACGAACACATCGATCGTTCGTCGTGCGGGCGCCGTGTCGAACACGAGATACGTTCGGCATGGCGGACGAGCCATGGTCTGGGACGTGCCCTCAACCTCCGGTGCTTTCGGTCCCGTCTTGCTCCCCGGACAGCGTCGCGATCTTGGGTCGACGCTGGGATGCTGGCGGGATTGGCCCTGCCGATGGGCGCTATGGCTACGACGCCCTGCCCCGCCACAGATGTCGAGAATCTGCTTCTTACGCCCGGCCGGCAGGAAGATGCAGAGTCACAGCAATCAATGTCTTGAATAGGCTTGACTATACTTGTATAGGCGATATGCTCTCTCTTAGGCTCGGGACCCCGCCGGGCGGAACTGATTCTTCAAAGGAGAAGAAACATGACGTTAAGCGTCGCGGAATATGCCAAGCACTTCGACATGGCACTGCACCTGCAAAGCTCAACAGAGAAGGACATCCGCGAGCACGCGCAAGGCGCACGGGATGCGAATGTGGCCGCCTGCTACACGAACTCCTATTGGACCCCCGTCGTCGCCGAGGTCCTCTCCGGATCCGACGTGCACGTCGGGACTGCGATCTCCTTCCCATACGGTTGCACGTCGACGGCGATGAAGTTTGCTGAGATCGACGAGGGCCTGGAGCTCGGTGCGACTGCCGTTGACATGGTCCTCAACATCGGTGCCCTGCGCGATAAGAATTACGCGTTGGTCGAGAAAGAGCTCGACGGCCTCGTCGAACGCTGTCAAGGCAAGGCCATCAGCAAGCTCATCTACGAGGTGTGCTTCCTCAGCGATGAGGAGATCGCTACGCTGACGAAGATGTGCTCCGATGCGGGCATTGACTATGTGAAGACGGCGACCGGCTCCGAAGGTTTTCCCACCGAGTCTCAGGTGAAGATCATGCGGGACAACATCACGAACCCCGCGACGAAGCTCAAGGTGTCGGGCGTGCCGCGCACGTTCGCAATGCCAGCTTCGCTGTGGCTCATCGAGAAGTACGGGGTCTCTCTTATCGGCACCCGCTCTGCTGCGAAGCTTGTTAAGCAGTATTCGGACTATGTCGACGCAGGTCTGACTGTTTAGCCCGAAACACTGACTGTCACTGCATGGGACAGCACCTGTGCAGTGCCTCCGGTGCGCCTTTGCGCATCCGGCGGAGGTAGGGCTCGGGCGAAACGTGCACGCCATGGCGGCGTGCAATCGAGCAGGACCTCACGATGGTAGGAGCTTTGACGACGACGACGTCGCACGCTTCCTCCATGCAGAAATCGAACGCTCAATTCTATGAGGAGAACCACATGACCACCTACCTCCTTGGCATCGACGCCGGGACAACAGGTTGTAAGACCAGCGTCTTTGACACCGAAGGCCGGATGATCGGAACCGATTATCGCGAATATCCCTGCTACTACCCCAACCCCGGCTGGGTCGAACAGATCCCCGAAGACATGACTCAGGCCCTGTACGAGTCGTGCCGAGCAGCTATTCGCGACGCCGATGTTGATCCTGAGGACGTCAAGGCCATGGCGATGTCTACGCAGGGTTCCGTCTTCGGCGGACTCGACGAGGACGAGGAGCTTATCCGCCCCTTCATCGGCTGGCAGGATACCCGTGGCGTCGATTATGTCGAGCGTATTCGCGGGGGAGAATTCATCGACCCAGATCGCCTCTACGAGATTTCGGGATACCCAGCGGCAACGGTCCCGTGCCTGACGAAGTACATGTGGCTCAAAGATAACGAGCCCGACAATTGGGCGAAGATCCGCAAGATCAGCCACCACCAGGATTTCTTCCTCAAAGAGTTCGGCGCTGACGACTGGTTCGTCAATGACACGGCCACCGCATCGAGGACCGGAATTTTTGACGTTGAAGCGGGCGATTGGAGCCAGGAGATAATCGACGCCACCGGGCTCACGGGTGTCTCGCTCCCCCGCATCGTCAAGGCGGGCACCGTTGTTGGCAAGGTTAGCCGTGACATCTCACTGCTGACCGGTCTTGCTGAAGGCACCCTCATCTGTGTCGGCGCAATGGACCAGAACTGCTCGACACTGGGCGGCGGCCTCGTCCACGACGGCACCGCTGTCTCGGTCATCGGCACCTACGGCGCGATCTATGTGGCGACCGAGAACTCGGTCCGCGACCCCAATGGGACTCTCATCGTGAAGAACAACTCGGGCCCCGAGAACTACACGGTCGAAGCCGCATCCATCGCCTCCGCGTCGAGCTACCGCTGGTTCCGCGACACTCTCGGCTCACTCGAGGTCGCCATGGCGAGGGAATTTGGCACGGACGGCAATCCCTACCGTCTCCTCAACAAGCAGATCGAATCGGTCAAGCCGGGTGCCAACGGCCTGACCTTCCTGCCGTACCTTCAGGGAGCCGGGTCGGGACCCCGCGCTGATTCTTTCGCTCGCGGCGCTTTCCTCGGACTTAACCTCGGCACGACAAAGGCTGAGATGGCCCGCGCAGTCATGGAGGGCATCACTCTGGAGATGAGGGACAACCTCGAATCAATCCGGAACATGGGCGTTGAGGTCCAAGAGATCCGCGCAGCTGGCGGTGCGACGCAGTCAGACGTGTGGAACCAGATGCAGGCGGACATGTACCAGGTGCCGGTCGCAGCACTTGAGGTGTCCGAGACCGGCTGCCTTGGCGCAGCCCTCTACGCAGGTGTCGGGCTCGGCGTCTACAAGGACCTCGACGAAGCCGTCAGCCGCGCTGTTCGCATCAAGGGTGTTTTCCAGCCCAATCCTGATAACCGCGAGGCCTACGACAAGGCGTACGGACGTTTCGTCAAGGGTTACGAGGCCCTATCGGGCGGCGGCTACTTCCGTTACATTCACGACAACAAGTAAGCGATGAGCATGCAATTCACGGATCAAGTATGTGTCGTGACCGGTGGCGCGAGCGGGATCGGGTCTCAAATTGCCCGCCGCCTCTGCGCTGAAGGTGCGACAGTCGCGATTGTCGACGTTCAGCATGACAAGGCAGTCGCACTCGCCGATGAGCTGACGAGCGCTGGGCCCGGAAGCGCACACCCGTACGAATGTGATCTGCGGTCCCACGAGCAAATCAGTAGCGCAATGAGCCGCATCGTCGACGATCACACACGGATCGATGTCGTCGTCAATGCAGCGGGTCTCGCCAACCGAACCCCTCATGAGAACATCACCGAGGCGGAATGGGATCTACTGAATGATGTGAACCTCAAGGCGGCGTTTTTCGTCGCCCAGGCGGGCTACCGGCAAATGATCGAACAGAAGTCCGGTCGCATCATCAACATCGCGTCTCACCGCGCCCACACGACAGATGGTAGCCATCTCATCTATGCGGTGACGAAGGCCGGCATCCAGGCCATCACGCGAGATATGGCTGTCGCGGGGGCCCGGCACGGGATCTACGTCAATACGGTGAGTCCGGGCTACGTGCTCACCCCCATGACGGCGCACAACCTCCAAAACGAGGAGTGGCTTGCCCACATGCAAGACCGCATCCCGGTTGGGCGACTGCTTGAGATGGACGAAGTTGCGAACGCTGTGCTGTTCCTGTCCTCTCCCAGCACCACGGGGATCACGGGCCAGAACCTTGTTGTCGACGGTGGGTGGACCGTCCACGAATAGCCTCCCTAGGTAGGTGGCGTTGCTGTGCTCGGCCTTCGAAGGCCGAGCACAGCTTCGTTTCTGAGTCATGCATGACGGCCTCATGGAAGCAGAAAGACGTTCACAGGCTGTCAACGTGCTTGATCGGATCTTGATCTGAGCTGCTGGTCCCGTCCGCATAGGCTCGAGATTGAGGTATGTCGTCGGAGCTCCGCAAGACACACGAGGCTGTTCACCGCCGCACTCATGTCGTCATCACTCCGATAGACCACGAACCACATTGCCGAGGAGATTGTGCGGCATGCATTCGATAAGGCGCGAGATTTCGCTCGGGCGATCGGAAAAGGATCCCATGTTGTGTCGGGCGATCGGCGCTAGTTAATGTGAAGGCTCCTCGAATTTCCTGGCATGCTGGCCCTGCCACGGCAGGGACACGGTGCGCGGCTTTGTGTGAGCCCAGAACATTCAGGCCAAGCCATTGACCCGGCCCGCGCCTCGGCATATCGTCAAGAAATCCCGCGCATTGTATGAGCCGCGGGCAGCTGATCGGCACATTGGAGTGTCGAGGATGGAGATAACGTGAACAACATCGAGCTGGTGGACCCTGAGAACGTAGGCATGTCAAGCGATTACCTTGGCAATATTGACAAGCTGGTCGAAGCGGACATGAGTGAGAACGCCTACCAGGGCATGGTGGTTCTCGTGGCCCGGCACGGAAAGGTCTGCTACTTTAAATCGTTCGGCAAAGCCGATGATGATGTTCCAATGAAAACCGACAGCATCTTCCGGCTCGCATCGATGTCGAAGGTGCCGGCCGCCGTGGCCGTAATGCAGCTGTGGGACCGGGGCCTCATTTCACTGTCGGACCCGATTTCGAAGTTCATTCCGGCCTTTGCCGATGTCAAGGTCGCAGAACTCGACAACTGGGGAGTCGTCAAGCTCGTCACTCCCAAGCGGGAGATCACAATCCACGACCTGCTCTCGATGACGGCCGGTATGACGAACTCGTGGTGGTATGACCTGTTCACTCCACAGAACTACCGTGTTGTGCCAAAGCTCTACGCCGAGGCTGGTCTCATGGACGACCTCAACGCGCCTCCGATCACGCTGGAGAGCAACATCGACATTCTTGCGCAGATGCCTCTCATGTCCCACCCCGGTGAAGCCTTCGACTATTCCAATAACAGTGTCGACACGCTATGCCGCATGGTCGAGATTGTCTCTGGCATGGACTTCGATACCTACCTGCGCAAGAACATCTTCGAACCACTGGGTATGAATGAGACATGGTTCTACCCACCGAAGGACAAGTGGGATCGTATCGCCGCCGTATATTGGGCTGGCAAAGATGAAAAGCAGGTGGGAACGTCACCTCTCGGCATGGGCAACCTCGGCCCTGACTACACATTCAGCGAGCACCAGACGTACTTTAGCGGGGCCGGAGGACTACATGGCACCGCCCATGATTACTTCCGATTCGCGCAGATGCTCCTCAACAAGGGCGAACTCGACGGCGTGCGTGTTGTCAGCCGTGCAGCGGTCGAGCAGATGACAACCAACCAGATCGGTGACCTCACGAACTGGCAGCTCACGCAGAACAAGTGGGGCTACCAGCTTGATATCCAGGAGGGCGTCAACGCACCCTCCGGGTCGATGCACTATCTCGGCGGCAAGGGTGCCTACAGCTGGCAGGGCTTCTTCAGCACAAAGTTCGTCAACAACCCGGAGCGTGACACGGTAATCCTCACTCTGTCCACGCCGGGCTTCGACGGAGCCCTTCCCCATAACCTCCGCATCATCGCAGCCGCCAATGCCGCTGTGACCGATTAGTTCCCACCCTCCGCGGCAGCTGGCTCACGTCAACCAACCGTCGACTTTGAGGGATTCATGCTGTGCTCGGCTTCCGGATGGGAGCCGAGCACAGCCTTAACTAAACGACGGCAAAACTGTCGCAGAGCGCCCATCACCCCCGGCAATTGACTGTTTCACATGCCGTCGCAGCGTCCCGCTGTTGGCCCAAAATGTTCGCCCGATTAGGTCCGTATCGTTAGAACTAAGGAGCGGCAATGGAGCCGCTTCAGTAGAAGCGCTGGATCTGTTCCAGATCTCGCTCACGTGACGCTGAGTAGGACGGCATGACATGAACAATCTAAAGACTCTCAAATTTTTCCGCGGCCCTCTTGCCGCGATTCTCGCTCTTGGACTACTCGTCGGAGCCTGCTCTGGAGACGGAGATACGGAAGTCGCTGAATCGACAGACGAGGCGACAACAGAGGAAGTGGCGACGGAGTCAGAAAGCCCCTCTGAGGAACCGGCTGAGGAAACGGAGCCCGCGGAAGACGAGGGTGAGCAGGCTGAGCCGGAAAAGACGACCGAGGCTCCGGAGTCGAACCTGACCCTCGAACAGCAGAACGCGGTGCGGTCGGCCGAATCATACCTCGCGTTCACGAACTTCTCCCGAGACGGCCTCGTCGGCCAGCTGGAATACGAGGGCTTCTCAAACGCCGATGCTCAACTCGCTGTGGATTCGATCTCTGTCGACTGGAACGAGCAGGCCGCTGGCTCCGCGGAGTCGTATCTCAGCTTCTCGGCGTTCTCCCGCCAGGGCCTCATCGACCAGCTCATCTATGAAGAATTCACCCCGGAGCAGGCAACCTATGGCGTCGATTCCATCGCGGTTGACTGGAATCAAGAAGCGGCTGAATCCGCACAGTCGTACCTGGAATTCTCGGGTTTCTCCCGCCAGGGCCTCATCGACCAGCTCATGTTTGAAGGATTCACTCTCGAACAGGCCACCTACGGCGTCGATCAGGCAGGACTCTAAACAGGGGAACTTCAGAGACTTCTCCTGCAGAGTGCAGAATTCCCCGGACTACCTTTTATCGGTATTCCGGGGAATTTTTTGGCGGTGGAGGTGGGATTTGAACCCACGTTGGCTTTCACCAAACAGCATTTCGAGTGCTGCACCTTCGGCCGCTCGGACACTCCACCAGCGCACTTCAGATTACTGGCAGGTGACCGGCTTTCACAAATCCTCCTAGCCGATTGTGGCGGACTTATCGGCGCGCCCTGAAGTACTCGGCCAGCTGGGCGGAACATTCTTCTTCGAGCACGCCGCCAATGACTTCGACCTGATGGTTGAGTCTGGGATCTCGTAGCACATCTCGCACCGACCCGGCTGCGCCAGCCTTCGGATCCCAGGCGCCGAAAACGATTGTGGCGACGCGCGAGAGAACGATTGCTCCGGCGCACATGGTGCAGGGCTCGAGCGTGACGACGAGCGTACATCCGTCCAAACGCCAACTCATCTTTGACAGCGCCGCTTCGCGAAGTGCGACAATCTCTGCGTGCCCGGCCGGGTCGTGGTCGTGTTCGCGGGTGTTGAAGCCGGTCCCAATGATGTTCCCGCCCTCATCGAGCACCAATGCCCCCACCGGAATGTCCAAGCGTCCCGCGGCGGTCCGCGCGAGGTCGATGCAGCGTCGCATGTGAGTCTCGTAATGTCGGACTCTTTCAGGACTCATAGGCCCTCCGTTCCCTGCGTCGGCTCTTTTACTGCGTTAGATTAGTGGACATGAGACTGCAGGTCATCGATCACCCCCTTGTCCACCATAAGTTGACTGCCCTTCGCCGCAGGGAGACGCCATCGCCGGTCTTTCGTCAGCTCGTTGAAGAGCTCATGACGCTCCTGGCCTATGAGGCGACGAGGGACATCGATGTTGAGCCGCTCGAAATTGAGACTCCGGTTGCAAAAACAACTGGCACCGCACTGTCGACCCCACTTCCGATCGTCGTACCGATCCTGCGGGCTGGGCTCGGCATGCTGTCCGGCATGGAGAGGATCCTTCCCACCGCCGAGGTCGGGTTCCTCGGGATGAAGAGGGACGAAACAACTTTTGAAGCGGTCACGTATGCAAACCGTCTCCCAGATGATCTGTCGAACCGGCAGTGCTTCGTCCTCGATCCCATGCTGGCCACCGGACACACCCTCATCGCCTCCATCGATTACCTCCTTGAGCGAGGCGCGAAGGATGTGACCGCGATCTGCCTCCTTGGAGCACCCGAAGGCATCAAAGCCCTGGAGGACCACGTCGGTGACCGTGCGAACGTCACAGTCGTTCTCGCAGCCGTCGACGAGAAGCTCAACGAGAAGGGCTACATTGTGCCCGGGCTTGGAGATGCTGGAGACAGGCTTTACGGCGTCGTCGACTGATCGTGTAAGTGGTGAAAAGAGAGGGCCGACAGCTGTCGGCCCTCTGTCCGTTAAAGCCTTGCGGCCTTCAATTCGGTGTGTGGCGCATGGCGTCACCTCCACGTCCCATTAGACGCACTGGCTACCGGCCAAGGGAAGACGAATCAGTCGGTCTTGTCCGTCGTCGGCTCGTCCTCATCGTGAGGGAGGACCGGCTTGAGCCCAGTGACCCGGTTATCCCGTACATGGTCATGATCGGGCCGAAGCGCAGGACGCTCGAAGCCAGGCCGTTCGGCGTCTTGCAACTCCTGTTGCTGCCCGTCTGTCTCCGCTACTCCACCGTCTCTCACGAGTGAGCGGTGCACTGTGTTCTCGATGTCGACGGTGTCGCGTAGGGACGTGCCCTTCATGAAGCTCGACGCGATCGTGCCGATGAGGAGGAGAACGGCGGAGGCCGCAAAGACGGACCACAGCGAGTTACCGAAGGCGCCGCGGGCGACATCCTCGACAGGATCGGGCAGTGCGCTGAGATCGAGGGCACCAGAGCCGCTTGCCGGAACGGAAAGGAGTTCGCCAAACTCACGCACCATGTAGCTGTCCGTCGCGGCATGATACGCGGCACCAAGAACCTGGATGCCAACGGCGCCACCGAGATTACGAAAGAACGTGACGGTCGATGTCGCCGCCCCCATCTGTCTCAGCGGCACGGTGTTCTGCACGGCAAGGACGAGGTTCTGGTTGGCGGCACCAAGCCCCCATCCGGCAGCAAAAAGAGCAAGTCCTATGAGGATAAGGTTCGTGTCCTGCCGTGTGAACGTGAGAGCAGCCGAGGCCGCAGTCATGAGCATCATGCCTGAGACGACATAGCGCTTCCAGATGCCCTTGCGGGTGATGAGCTGACCGATCCAGGTCGAGGCAATGACGATGCCAATCATCATCGGCAGGGTGAGCAGGCCAGCCGCCGACGGCGAGTAACCGCGCCCGTACTGGAAGTACTGGCCGAGGAAGACGGAGGCCCCGAACATCATCGTTCCCGCACCCATAACGGCGATGATCGCAAGCACGGTATTGCGGTGCGTGAGGATGTCCATGGGGATGAGGGGTTCCGGGCTCCTCTTTTCGACGAAGACGAACACGGCCGCGGTGATGATAGCGACGGCGATGAGGACGAGGGCACCGGGGTCGGTGAACGGGATACCGCGGCCGACGAGAGAGACCCACAGAAGGAGGGAAACAGCGGAGATGGCGATGAGGGCGGCCCCGGGAATGTCGAGATGAACCTTGCCGGTGCGGATGCTCGGCACCTCAAGCTTGCGAACGATGACCCAGATGGCGGCGAGCATGAACGGGATCATCGACCAGAAGCTCCACCGCCAGCCAAGCCACGGGGTGTCGACGATGAGGCCGCCGAGGAGTGGGCCCGAGACCGTGGCAAGCGCCAATGTCGCGCCCATGTAGCCGTTGTAGCGGCCGCGCTCGCGCGGCGGGATGATCGTTGCCATGATGACCATCGACATCATGACCTGCATGCCCATGCCGAGACCTTGAATGACGCGGAACGCGATGAGCATCTCTGGGCTAGTAGCAGCACCGGACAGGGCCGAACCGACGATGAAGATGAGCATCGAGGCGATAAAGAGCCGCTTCTTGTCGAACAGGTCAGCGAGTTTGCCTGTCAGCGCGGTCATGACAGTGTTCGCGAGAATCCCGGCGGTAAGGATCCACGTGTAGTGGGACTGGTTTCCGCCGATTTCTGCCACGATGATCGGCATCGCATTGGAGACGATCGTGTTGGCGAGCATGCCAAGGAACTGGACCAGCAGGAGGCCGGTAAGGATGGAGAGGATTTCGCGATGCTTCTTATCGGCTGCTTCTGCCTGCTCGGGCGTCATCCCGCGATAAGCTCGCTTCGAGGTCAGGTCCCTGCGCCGCTTCTCCACAACTCTCCTTCACTTCCGTCTCCCACGCCAAGATACTCCCGTCAATCCGGCCTCATAAGGGGACGAATAGAGATCTTGCTAACGCCGATTTCACCTGCGATTACGCAGGGAGCGAGAGATAATGACTGCGATGCCGAGGGTAACGATCAGGATCCCCGCCCAGCGGATTCCCGACACGACTCCATCATCAGCGCCGTCTGACTCCGAGGAGTCTGTTGCTTGGTCATCGCTTGTCGCTGTCGCGGTCGGCGCTTGACTGTCGATGTTCGTCTCGTCTGGCGTCGATCCTTGGGTCTCTTCTGCACCGCTGGCGACAGCGAAGGACGTCGTTCCGTCGATCCTATGACCGTCGGAGGACACGATCGAATAGACAACCGTGTAGTCGCCAGCGTCGAGTTCCGGTAGTGGAAGGATGACATCGAAGCCGTCAAGAGTGACTGGCTCCGTCTCGATGATCTCGCCGTCCTTTTGGAGGATGGCCTGCGGGGACACATCGAGTGGCGCACCCGAGAATGTCAGGACGACCTCTGCCGGCGCGGAATCTACCTGGGCGCCGTCCTCGGGGCTGATGTCAATGACGGTGTCATGGGCCTGTGCGGGCGATGCACCGAAGAGGAATGCGGCGAGGATAACCAAGAGCACGTACGGTGAGAAGTTTCGTCCCATCATCCTTTCACCGTACTCTAGACGCATGGCTATTCCACTTCATCCGGGACCTCTCGTCACGACCGATCTTGACGCTGACGACCCCATCCCGGAGGGATTTGTACTCGTCGATGTCCGCAGTGAGGACGAGTGGGATGCGGGGCATGCGCCGGGGGCGGTCCACATCCCTGTCGACGAGCTCGCTGACCGCATCGAAGACGTCCCAGATTCGGACGTCATCCTTATCTGCCGGTTGGGTCGCCGTAGCGCACATGCCGCACAGATCCTCGCTGAGCACGGCATCGAGGCATGGGTCCTCACCGACGGCATGGCGGCCTGGCAGAGCAACGGACTCCCCCTTGTGTCGTCCGACGGCGACATCCCGACGATCGCGTAAGGATAGCCATGGGCAAGAAGAGCCGCCTCAAAGACAAAGCACCAAAGAAGAAGCGGGTACCTTTCGTTGAGCGACCTTACGAGGGCCTCCAGTCGGAGCTCGAGCTTGTCGCCATGCGCGAGATCATCCCAGCCGCGACGACGACGGTGACGACGACTGAGGACTACGGTAGCCGGGAGATCACTCTCGTTACCCTCCTCCCCAACCTCTCCGCGGCCGTGCGCCGCAAGAACGGTGAACTTCTCGTCGCCATCCAGACCGTCACGGGTTCCGGCGATGCCTCGCGTGATCTCGCCGCCCTGATCCTCGAGGCGCTCGAACTTGAGCCGGGTGAGACAATCCCGTCCGCCCCACTTCCCGAGCCGGGCCCGCGCCTTCAGGACATCCTCGTCGATGAAGAGCTCGAACTTGACCTCTACGAAGAATTCTCGTACTGGGTGAGCGACGAAGAAAAAGACCGTGACGAGGTGCGCGAGGCGATCGAACAGACCCGCGACAATGTTTCCCCCACCGTTGCCGTCGACTCCGTCCGCGGCGCCTACTGGGTGCGAATGGCCAACGAGTTCGTTCGCTGGATTCGCACGGAGGATCAGGACAGGGTGCTCGATGGTCTCGCACGGCTCCAGACCGCCCGCTCCGAAGGATTCGACAAAGACGCGCGGTTCGTCGGCGCCTTCCGCGCATGCGGCCTGTTGATCCCCGTGTGGCAGCTTGCCCCGGGCACGGAGGCTGACGAGCTCGCGGGACCGATGGCTGAATTCGACGCCGAGTTCTCCGCGGCGATCGCATCGACCGAGCCGCTCTCCCCCGAACAGAAGCGCGCCCGTTCCGGGATCGTCTCCCGGCAGGTGACGCTCCGGTGACAGCAATGTCCGACAAGCGGGAGGTTGACGCCGTTTCTCAACTGTTGTCAATCTCTCAGCTTAAGGGCGGTAAGCTCAGCCTGTGAACTCCTCTCGCGTGCACGTGGCCGTCGTTATTCCGGCTAAGGACGAGGTCGATCTCATTGCGTCGACCGTCCGATCTGCGCGCGCAATACCGCACGTCGATCTCATCGTCGTCGTCGACGATGGGTCGACCGATGACACCCAATCAGCCGCACGCGCGGCTGGTGCCACGGTCGTCCGGCATCCCGTCAACCGCGGCAAGGCCTCCGCACTCGAGACGGGTTCGTCGGTCGTGGCAATGAGGGATGCGGAGGGGCGCCAGCCCCGTCTTCTCATGTTTATCGACGCCGATCTCGGGGAGACTGCAGTCCAGACCGCACCGCTCGTCGACCCGGTGTTACACGGCGAGGCGGACTGCACGATCGCAGTCCTGCCAAAGCAGAGCGGAGCGGGCGGGCACGGTCTCGTCACCGGTATGGCTCGGCGTGCGATCTCGACAATGACAGGCTGGTCCCCCATGCAGCCGCTGTCTGGTCAGCGTTGCATGACCCGTGAAGCGTACGAGGCTGCAAAGCCCCTCGCTCGCGGCTGGGGCGTCGAAACGGCCATGACGATCGACATGCTCGTCGCCGGTATGACTCTTCTCGAGGTTCCGTGCGATCTTCAGCATCGTCCGACTGGGAATGACTTCTCAGGGCAACTTCACCGCGCCGCGCAGTACCGGGATGTGTCACTCGCTGTTAATCTTCGCCGGCTGAGGGGCGTTCGCATTCCTTCGCACCTGCGAGTGGACCCCAGCAGTCAGCGTCCCGCAGAGCCGTTCAACGCCTACCGCGTGCGCGCCGTCTAATCGCCGACCGCAGGCGTGACATGCCTACGTGCGTGCCGGTCTGGCATGACCGCTGAAGCAATGAGTGGGATGGCAACGAGTGCACCGACGATGACGATGATCGGGCCTGAGTCGTTGATCAGCATCCCACCGCCAAGCACGATGACGAGGGCTGCCACAACCCATGTCCACACGCTTCGATCCGTGCCGACCGGGTTCGTCATCCGCACTCCCCGAGTCCGCAAGAATGCGTAGGCCGCGATGATGATGAGGGCAAGGACGAGGATGACGGGCCATAATCCGGCCACCTGTAGCGCCTTCCGGCCGATAACGGTCATGGCGGATCCGTCAAGAATGGATGCGGCAAACTCCCCGAGATGGGTGCGCTCAGCGGGCGGCCGCAGATAGTCGATGGTCACGAAGGACGCGGTGATGACAGCCCCGGCTACGACAATGCCGAGGGCGCTCCATGCCGTCATTGGCCGTCCGAGAACGAGGAGAATAAGCAGGAGGAAGGCAACCGTCAACACCGGCGGTCCACCGAAGTCCGCGCCGTGCCAGGGCGAGCCGTCGATGATGATGATGGCGGCTCCAAGAAGGCCGATTGAGAGTGCTGCGCGGCGGCGTTCCACCATGACTGCCACGACTCCCGCAAGGATGATGCCTGCGGTTCCAGAGATTGCGAACATCATGTTCGTCATCCCGTAGAAGCGGCCCACCTGGGGTTGTGCTCCGAAGACCGAGTCGAGTGCAAGGGTGCTCCCGAACAGAACAGGAGCGAGGAAGGCGAGCACTGTCAGCGCGGCGATCATAGCTGCGGGGACTGCGCTACCGCGTCGGCGGGCCGCGTGTGAGGCGGTTCCGATAGCCGCGCTCAGCAGAAGAGTGCCGACGATGAGGACAAGCGTCGGCCGGTTAGCGTCGTGCCATGGGAACAGATTCATCGCCACACTCGCTGCGGGAAAAACTGCGGCCGCAAGGGCGGAGATATGGAGGGCTCTTCCTCTGCGAAACAGCAGGGCGGCGATGAAGGTGAGTCCCCACAAAACTCCCCATGCAACAAACGTTGGGCCTGTGGCGGACCGAATCGACTCATTGACCTGCGCCAAGTTAGTGACTGTAGCGCGGTTGTCGGCGGGCGAGCCTCCCTCTAGGGTTACGATGTCCGCGCTATCGGTGCCAGCCAGAGTCGCGGTGAGGTCGGTGCTCGTCACGAGCCCGGCCCGCCGGGTCGTCTGCGAGGTGAGCAGGCCAGGGTCGTTCGAGCTGCGCATAAGCACTTGGAGAGTTGAGGGCTCACCGTAATCAGCGAGAGAGGCGAGGATGATGTCCGCACGAGGTAGCGCTTTGTGTATGTCGTCCAGCACCTCTCCCAACCGAGCGTCGAGGTCCCTCATGCCCGCCCTGATTGTGCTCTCGTCCCAGTCGGGTCTGACAAAGTAAACGGAAGTTGGGTCTCCCGTCGGTCGACGATCAACTTCAGCGAAGACTCTCGGCTCCACTTCAGTGAGTGCACCGACATCGATGACGACAAGGTCCTTGCCGGGTGCTAATTCTGTCAGCTCCTCGACGGCTCCGTAGTGCCCAATCCTCCCCCTCGTATCCGCGAGGGCAATCGCAGCCCCCGGTCCAAGGGCGAGAGTCTCCATCGAATCCGTCACTTCCCCGAGCCTGCCGAGCGTCGGGTCGAACGCGGACCTTTTCGCAGCCTCCACGTACTCGTCCCAATGTGGGACGAACCCGCCGACTGGCTCTTCGAGCTGGCGGCACGCTCCGGAGTCAGTGACGCCGTCCCCTGCACGCTCACCGGAACTTAGAGTCAACCAGCCGTCCGCAGGGCACGCCCGCGGGTGGGTGCCGCGAACATTGAGCGCAGCAAGATCAGCGTGCTCGGCGAAGTCGAAGAGGTTCGGAGTCGACTCGTCGACAAACTCCCACATGACGCCGCCTGTGCCGATGACGACCGTCGGCCGGTCCGAGGAATCGGCCGCTACCGATGGCGTAAGGAAGGCCAGCGCGCACGCGAGCATCGCGGCGAGGACTGCTGGCACTTTCATGGGACGATCCTATATGGACAGCGGTCTGGGAGATCGGTGCCAGGACTACAATGGGCCCATGCGGTTCTCATACCTGGGCCCTCGCGGCACATTCACGCAGATGGCGCTCATGCAGATCTCGGACGACGAGTCAGAACATGTGCCCGCGATTGACGTCCCTGCCGCACTGCGCATGGTGCGCCGCGGCGAAACCGATTTCGCCGTTGTCCCCATTGAGAACTCGGTTGAGGGCGGAGTCAACGCGACCATCGACTCCCTCTCGAACGGCACCGCTCTGCGGATCGCCGCGGAAATGCTCGTACCGATCACCTTCGTTCTCGCCGCTCCCGAAGGGACCCGGCTCAAGAATGTCAAACGCATCGGAACGCACCCGCATGGTTGGGCGCAGTGCCAGAACTGGATCGCTGAGAACCTTGGCGACGTTGCCCATGTCGCGGCGACGTCGACAGCGGCGGCCGCTGCGGCGATCGCGGATGGCAACACAAGCTTCGACGCGGCCCTGTGCAACCCCCTGTCGGCCGAGCAGTATGGTCTCACTGTCCTTGCTGAAGGTGTGGCGGATAATCCGGATGCTGTCACCCGCTTCATCTGCGTCGGCCCAGAGAACGTGCCGTTGCCGGAGCGCACGGTGTCGGATAAGACAACACTTCAGGTTCAGTTGCCCTCGGACGAGGCTGGCGCCCTACTAGCGATGCTCGAGCAGTTCGCGACCCGCGGGGTCAACCTGTCCCGAATCGAATCTCGGCCAGTCGGCGACTCTCTCGGCCGCTACCAGTTCTCCATTGACTGCGAAGGCCATGTCGAGGACGAGCGGATCCAGGCGGTCCTCATCGGCCTGCATAGGACGTGCCCACGCGTGCAGTTCTTCGGCTCCTACCCCAGCGCAACGCAGATTCCCATCACCCTCCGACCGGGCACAGCCGATCAGGACTTTGTCGCAGCCCGTGCCTGGGTGGCGAGCCTCCTACCGACTGACTGATCAGAAACGGACGAGTAGCCCTCCTGGTTCCACTCGTGCCCTGATCGTCGAAGCGTAGCCGAGAGCATCGCCGTCAACCTGAACGCGTTCGGGATCACGGGTGACGACGCTGGCGGCCCGGGTTTTCTTCAAATCAATTTTCCCGGTCTCAGGAAGACCGTCGTGCGTCACTCCCATACCTGCTAGCCCCATCCTTCGGACCAGGTCCGCCCAGCCGACGAGTCCGCCCTTCGTATCGATAATGACGAGGTCAATCCAGCCATCGTCGAGCCTTGCCTCCGGTGCAAGGACAACTCCGCCAGGTAGCCGACCGACGTTCGCGAACATGACAGATCGGGCGTCGATGACGAACTCGTGCGCGATACCGGTCGTCACCTTCGCTCGGATCTTCGTCGTCGCCATGTTTTTCATTGCGGAGGCAATGTAGGCAACCCAGCCGAACTTTGACTTCAGCCCATCATCAGCGTCACCAACCATCGCCGCATCGAAGCCGAGTCCGGCGATAACGGCGAAGGCGTGCTCGCCACCGGGAACAGAGACGGCGACCTCGTCTCTCTTGCGGATCTGCTCGATCTCATCCTCGGTCAGCGGGTCGGCCTCGAGGAATCCGATGTCCATGGGATGTGTGCCGCCGGTCAGCGCCGTCCGCACCATCGCCTCCGGCGAGCTGATCGGCAGGTCAAGGTTGCGGGCGAGGAGGTTCCCTGTGCCGAGGGCAATAATGCCGAGAGCGACATTGCTTCCGGTCAGTCCTGCAGCGACCGAGCGCACTGTGCCGTCCCCACCGGCGGCGAAGACGATGCCGGCGCCGTCGGCGACCGCTTGCCGAGCCTGATCATCCCCGGGATGTTCGATCGTCGTCTCGACCCACCGAACATCGGAATATCCCGTCTCCGCTGCCATGTCTTCGACCATGAGTTTGAAGGCTGGGAGGTTGACGTTCTTGACCGGGTTGTAGATAACAACGAGAGGACGAGATCTCAGATCGTCGCTTGTCACTTCCTCCATGATCGAGTCGGGGAGTTTGACGTTTTGAGCCGCGAGCGCACGGCGGTTGCCGATGGAGATCGTGAGGGCACTAACCGCCACGAGCAGGGCGGCAATGGCCAGCCACGAATCCCAGGTCATATCGGAAACATTAGCGCTCCGGGCTAGACTATTCCTATGATCGATATTCGCTATGTCCGAGAGAACCCCGAGGCGGCCAGGGCGTCCCAGCGCGCTCGTCACGCTGATGAGTCGCTCGTGGACAGGCTGTTGGCGGCCGATGAGGCTCGCCGTTCGACTCTCCAGATCGCCGAAGAAACACGTGCGCAACAGAAGGCCTTATCGCGCACGGTAGGCAAGGCAAGCCCCGAGGAACGTCCCGCAATTCTGGCTGATGCTCAGGCGCTGGCCGCGAGGGTCAAAGAGCTCGAGGAAACCGCTGCGGCGGCGAATGCGGAGTACGAGCAGATCGGACTCATGATCCCGAATATCATTATCGACGGTGTCCCCGCGGGTGGTGAGGATGATTACAGGGTCCTCAAGCACGTCGGCACCGTTCCCGAATTCGACTTCCCGGTGAAAGACCACCTCGAGCTCGCCGAGGGCATCGGCGGGTTTGACATGGCGCGCGGCACGAAGGTGTCAGGCTCGCGCTTCTACTACCTCACGGGCATCGGGGCTCGGCTCGAGCTCGCCCTGTTGACTGCCGCCGCCGACCTCGCCGAAGCGAACGGCTTCTCGCTCATGATCACCCCGACGCTCGTCAAGCCGGAAATCATGGGGGGCACTGGCTTCCTTGGTGAGCATTCGGACGAGGTTTACCACCTTGAGGAGGATGATCTGTACCTTGTGGGCACGTCCGAGGTGGCGCTTGCCGGCTACCACGCTGACGAGATCCTCGACCTGTCGGACGGTCCGAAGCGCTACGTCGGCTGGTCAACGTGCTACCGCCGGGAGGCCGGATCCTATGGCAAGGACACCCGCGGCATCATTCGCGTCCACCAGTTCAACAAAGTCGAAATGTTCTCCTACTGCACTCCCGCCGAGGCGGAAGAAGAGCATGCTCGACTGCTTGACTTCGAGGAACAGATGCTCGCGAAAGTCGAGATTCCCTACCGCGTCATCGATACCGCTGCCGGTGATCTCGGTAGCTCCGCTGCCCGGAAGTTCGATTGCGAGGCGTGGCTACCGAGCCAAGAGCGCTGGATGGAGGTGACGTCGACGTCGAACTGTACGACGTTCCAGGCTCGTCGACTGAGCGTTCGGGAGCGGGTAGAGGGAAAGACACAGGTCGCCGCCACTCTCAACGGGACCCTTGCCACGACCCGTTGGCTTGTCGCGATCCTCGAAAACCATCAGCGCGAGGATGGCAGCATCTACGTTCCCGAGGGATTGCGCCCCTACCTTGGCGGCAGAGAAGTGATCTCGCCGAAGTGAGACCCTTCAGTCACGCCGACGCGACCAAACTTCACGAGGCGATGTCGGGCCTGCCGAGTGCGGGCCCGGACCTGCTCGTCGCTCTCGACCTCGACGGAACGACAATACGGCACGACACGTCACTGTCCCCGAGAGTGGCGGAGGCTGTCCACGCCCACCTTCAGGCTGGCACCCACATCGTCATCGCTACCGGCCGCGGCATCGACGCAACGATGATCGTCGCCGAACAGCTTGTGCTACCGAACGGGATGGCTGTCTGCGCGAACGGTGCGATCACGCTCTCCCGGGAGGTGGGAGTTGTCGAGCCCGGGATCTTCCCCGGCGCCCGCCTCATCGACTACACGACGTTCAACCCTGCAGGCGAGATCGAGACGATCATGACGTACGTTCCGGAGGCGCTTCTCGCCGTCGAACCGGCTCGTGGCCCCCGTCGCCTATCGGCGCCGTTCCCCCGCGGCGAGCTCGTCGGCAACTCGGTCATCCTTCCGCCCGACCAGCTGGCGGGCGATGACGCGACGCGTCTGACCGTCCGTGCGCCAACGCTGAGCGCTGAGGAACTTCAGGACAGGATCGATGGTCTCGGACTCGATGGCGTCGAGTACGCGGTTGGCTGGACGGCCTGGCTCGACATCTCACCCTTCGGTGTTTCGAAGGCAACCGCACTCGAGAAGCTTCGCCAGGAATACGGCATGCCGACGTCAAACGTGCTCGCGGTGGGCGATGGAGATAATGACATTGAGATGCTCGGCTGGGCTGGCACCGGCATTTCCATGGGGGAAGCGGACGATCGCGTCCACGCTGCTGCGGATGCTCGGACAGCGTCAGTTACAGACGATGGGCTCGCCATCGTGCTCGAGCGGCTTCTTTAACATGCACTGTCTCAGCGGCTCGCCGATGCACTCGGCGGGCCGCTTTACTTTCAGCCGACCGTAGGCCTCATCCTCTACCCGTACCCACGTCGAGGATGACTTTGCCGAATGGCTTTGACTGCTTGACGTACGCGAATGCGGCCGCGACCTTCTCGAGGGGAAAGCTCTCTGCAACGTGTGCGGTCATCCTGCCGTCTGCGAACCGTGGCAGAGCGAAGTCGGCCGCTGCGCGAACGATCGACTCCTTCTGTTGTGTGGGCCTCCCACGGAGGGTCGTGCCATGGATGGAGAGCCGTTTGACCATCATCCGTCCCAGATTCACGTCGGAGACAGCGCCACCCTGGAGGGCGATCACAGCAATCCTGCCGTCGACCGCAAGGAGGGGAAGAAGCTCGCCAACGTCTGCTCCCATAATGTTGAGTATCGCATCCACACCGTCCGGCGCGAGCTCTCTCACCTGCTCAACAAGGCCATCGTCGTGATCGACTGCTGTCGCACCCAGGCCCTCAATGGCCCGGCACCGCTTCCTGCCGCCCGCGGTGGCAATGACCGTTGCTCCGAGCTCGCGGGCGAGCTGCACGGCAATCGTTCCGAGTGACCCGGACCCGCCCTGAATGAGAACGGTGGTGCCGTCACCGACTCTCAGCACGTCGGCGAGATTCGACCACGCCGTTGCGAGGGATTCGGGAATGGCGGCGGCATGGGCCTGGTCGATGGTGTCCGGCACCGGCATAACCTGTCCTCCAGGCACCGCAACATAGTCGGCATAACCGCCGGAGGAGAGCAGCGCCATGACCCGCTCGCCCGTGTCGACTCGGTGGCCGGAAACTTCGAGCCCAAGGATGTTCGAGGCGCCCGGAGGCGGGGGGTAGCTCCCAGCCACCTGGCTGAGATCAGCCCGGTTGATCCCGGCGAAGTCGACTCGGATGAGGACATCGCCCTTCAGTGGGCTGGGGACCGGAACCTCTCGAATATCGAGGGACTCATCTGTTATCGCACGCATCGTTTCGACCACGACCTCATTGTGACAGCGATGTGCAAGTCGAGAAAGGAATCAGTAGAATGAGCGGGCTTGGAGGGTTGTCAGAGCGGCCGAATGAGACGGTCTTGAAAACCGTTATGCGGCGACCCCGCATCGGGGGTTCGAATCCCCCACCCTCCGCCATGGTCCTGAGCCGGTGCGTGACGCCCGGCTCAGGGCTTTTTGTCGTCGAGGGCCGCGCTCGCGCCCGATCAAGGCCCGGGTCGGCAAGCAGGCGCCGCGCCCCGCCACTCGCCTTCGATACCTCTCATCCCGGAGCGCTCGAGAACTTTCGATTCCGGCTGTCAGAGCGCGCTTCGACGATCAGCGCGGTTAACCTAACGCACCTCCTGCTTAGTTGTGAACTAAATTCACTTATTTTTGTCCGGCATTCCACCTACACTGGAGATAAACGTCGACAACTTGATTCACAACAGCCGATGGAGGCTACAATGTTCACAACGACAATGTCCCGAAAGAAGACAACCTACTACGGCAATCGTCGAGCGATCCTCGCCGATCTTGAGAACGTGATCGGAGGAGCGGCCATGACCGTTGACGAAGCGGCATGGGGCCGAACGATCATCGAGCTCGTCCTCGACATTCGGCCTGACGAGCAGGTGATTGTCGGAGCCTGCGGGCAGGGCCACCTCAACACCAAGCTCGCCTGGAGTAGCGCACGGGTGGTCGGCACGGGCCATGGCCCAGACGCTGCCGACGACGCACTCATCGAGGTCCTTGAGGACGAGCAGCTCGGTGAGCGGTTCAGCGAGATCGTCCTCGTCACCGGCGATCACGGCTTCGCCGAGAAGGTCCGCGGCCTTGTCGGTGGGGGTACTCCCGTGACCGTGGCCTCCTGGCGCGGCGGCCTCTCTCCACTCCTCGTGGCCGCTGCCTCTGGAGTCATCATCCTCGACGAAGTTCTCTCCACCTATGTGAAGGCGGCATAATGTCTGACCAGCTACTCTCCCCGACGAACATCGCCGAGCTCGCCTCGGTCAGCCGTTCGGTCGTCAGCAATTGGCGCAAGCGATATGACGACTTCCCCGAACCTGTCGGAGGCACCGACTCTCGCCCCCTCTTCTCTCGCGACGAGATCATCTCCTGGCTGACCGCACGCGACTACACGGTCACGGAAGACACGGTCGCGACGATCTGGGCGTCCCTCAACGTGTTGAGAGGGATCCTGGAGGCTGACAGTGCGCAGATCCTCGTCCTTCTCCTGTTCGGGATTCGCCAATACCTGCCCGACGAGTTTGATGAGATCGCGGGCGCGCACCGAAACGAACGGCTGTCGCTTCTCGATGCCGCTGAGGCTGAACTCCGCAGTCATTACCCCACCGACGAAAAGAACCGCGTGGCTCTGCGGGTCGATCTCGCCGACCTCCTCACGGGAATCAGTCCAGCATCCGTCGATCCGCTCCTCACCGCGATCGGCTCCGCGGAGGTCGGGCGGATCGCCGACTACGCAGATGAGATCATTGCGCGATTCTCCCGAACGGACAGGTTCGGCAACGTCCACGGCAGCGTCGGGTCCAGTTCTTCGGCTCTCCTCGCGGCGCTCTTGCGGGACGTGGAAGGCACGGTCTACGATCCCGCCAGCGGCATCGCCGACGCCCTTGTCCTGGTCGCCGCCCATCATCGCGCCACCTCTCTCATCGGGTCCGAGATCAGCCCGCGAGCGCTCATCGTCGCATGCCTGCGGACGATGCTGAGCGGCGTCAACGTCTCGTTCACTTTGGGCGATGTGCTCGCAGAGGATCCGGTTCCAGACCTCGTGGCGGACGCTGTTATCGTCGAGCCTCCGCTAGGCGTGCGTGTTGATCCGACGGACATGTTGGCCGACCCGCGGTTCTCATACGGGATCTCATCCTCGATGGGGAGCGAGCTTCTGTGGATTCAGCATGCCCTCGCCCACCTGGCTCCGGAGGGGAGGGCGTACGTGCTTACCTCGCATGCTGTGCTGCGGCGAGGACGCCGCGAAAAGGATATCCGCGCGAATCTCCTGACAGCTGGGTGTGTCGAGGCCATTGTCAGCCTGCCGAGCCGAACGCTCTCCTACACGGCTACCCCTCCCGCACTCTGGGTGCTCCGAAACCCCGGTCCGGCCCGCTCCGTCCTTTTCATTGACGCGCGCGACGTGACGGAACCTCGGGATGTCGTGCCCTCATGGCTGAGCGAAGGACGGATCGACGCACCCCATGCGCGCATCGACATCACGACTCTTCTCGCCGATGGCTCCGATCTCACACCCGCGCCGTGGACAGGCTTCGACGATGTCGATCCCACGCTGGTCAAGAAGGCGGCCATCGATACCGCCGCCGCACTGTCGGCAACCCTCGAAAGCCTGGCTGCGTCGCAGCTCCCACCGATCGCGCTCGATGGACTTCCCAAGCCTCAGATCACAACGGTGGGCAAGCTGCTGGACGTGGGCGTCGTGGAGAGGGTGCCAAACCGGGCGGGGCGGACTGCAAAGACGGATCCGTCTGTCGTCCGCCACCAGCATCTGCGCGATCAGGCGCTCCCAACCCAGTGCGAGAACCCGGCCCTCAATTCCACCGATGAGACTAAACCCGGGGACGTGCTTCTCACGACCGTTCACGGGATCTTTGCCATGGTCGACTGGGGCGGTGACCGTCGCGTGAGCCTCGGGGTTGAGCACCTGCGAGTGACGGATCGGTCAGCTCTCGCACCGGACTACCTCGCCTTTGCACTGACAGGCACATGGAACGAACGCTTTCGCGTCGAGTCTGCGATGAGCCGGATTACGTTGGAGGATATGGAAATTCCCATGATCCCGCTGTCGGACCAGGAGGAGGTCGGGCAGCTCCTCAGCCGCATCGGCGAGATCCAGAACCAGGCCAGACACATCGTTCAGCTCGGCGATGAGGCACGGTCGGGGATCCTCGACGCTGTGCGTCATCACATCGACATCTCATGAGAACCCATGGAAACGGCTCGCATCCCTCGGTGCCGAGGATGGTATGGCGGTCCACACCAAAAAGTCATTAGCGAATAGGGTGCCGGACCTGTAAAATGGATCAAGCTAGCTCATAGCGCCTGGAGATGTCGCATAGTCAGGTCGAGTGCGCCTCCCTGCTAAGGAGGTAGGGGTGTATAGCCCCTCGAGGGTTCAAATCCCTCCATCTCCGCGATAGCCTCCTTAATCGTTGACATACCAACGATTGAGGGGGTTCTCTTTTGTCAAAATAGCCCCCTCTGTATCGTTATGTGAATCGTTAGTTCGGTGTCTACTGGTAGCGGGCCGTGCGAAATCGACGAACATCCGTTGGCGCCAATAATGCCGGACAGTAAGGCGAGCCTAAGCGGGGAGTGGACTATGGGCGTTGCCGGGCGCAGAATGTTCTTGCACTAACGACGGATACACCCGCCCAGCTGACAGTCGCTGTCGCTCCTCCAGGAACCCAGCCAGCAGCTCTCATCCTCCCCGCTCGATGAAAGGGGTCCCATGCTCTGGAAGCTGGTCCGACATTTTGCTGCACCGTACGGGCCGCAGATTGTGGCCGTCGTGGTCCTCCAGACCGCCACAACTCTGGCGACGCTGTACCTGCCGAGCCTCAATGCCGACATCATCGATAACGGGGTCGCAGTTGGAGACATCGACCATATCTGGCGGGTGGGGGGCACCATGCTCATCGTCGCCCTCGTCCAGCTTGTCACCGCCGTCACCGCCGTTTGGTTCGGTGCAAAGGTCGCGATGTCGGTGGGGAGGGACATGCGCAGGGCCGTTTACTTGCACGTCGATTCTTTCTCCTCTGAAGAGGTGGGAAAGTTCGGTGCGCCAACTCTCATCACCCGAAGCACGAACGATGTGCAGCAGGTTCAAATGACGGTCCTCATGACACTCAACTTCATGGTCATGGTCCCGATCATGTCGGTCGGCGGGATTGTCATGGCCGTGCGGGAAGACCCGGGCCTGTCGTGGCTCGTATGGACGTCCGTGCCGATACTCCTGGCGATCCTCCTCATCCTCGTGTCCCTGCTTATGCCCCTTTTTCAGCGCATGCAGGACGCGATCGACGCGATCAACGGGATCATGCGGGAGCAAATCATGGGAATCCGTGTCGTCCGCGCATACCGGCGAGAACTGCACGAGACAGCACGGTTTGCGGATGCGAATAGGGTGCTCACCGACATCTCCGTCCATATCGGTCGCCTGTTCGTCCTCATGGGCCCGATCGTCACCCTCATCCTCCACCTCGCCACAGCCGCTGTGCTGTGGTTTGGCGGGCAACGAGTCGATTCGGGACTTGTCGAGGTTGGCGCCCTCACGGCATTCATGCAATATCTTCTGCAGATTCTCGTGGCGGTCATGATGGGCTCCTTTATGTTCATGATCTTCCCGCGAGCGATCGTCTGTGCCGCCCGCATTGGCGAAGTCCTCGACACCACCACCTCCGTGCGCGAGCCGGTCTCTCCGCGGGAGCCCGAAGAGCGGCGCGGGTCGGTCGAGTTTCGGGACGTCACCTTCTCCTACCCGGGAGCGGAAGCACCCGTCCTCGCCGGGATTTCCTTCACCGCTGAGCCGGGCAAGACAACCGCGATTATCGGCTCGACAGGTTCGGGCAAGTCCACTCTCGTTAGCCTCATACCCCGCCTGTACGACGCGACCGAAGGGACGATCCTCATTGACGGCGTACCCGTTACTGAACTGGGGCGCGACCATCTGAGCGAAGCGATCGGATTTGTGCCGCAGCGCCCCTATCTCTTCTCCGGAAGCATCGCCGACAATCTTCGCTTCGGCGCGCCGAAGGCGACCGACGACGACATGTGGGCAGCGCTCGACACAGCTCAGGCACGTGGCTTTGTCAGTGAGCGAGTCACGGGGTCGGGCGACAACGCAGCACACGGGCTTTCGTCTGCAGTCTCCCAAGGGGGCACGAATGTCTCCGGTGGCCAGCGGCAACGACTCTGCATCGCCCGCGCGCTCGTCGCCCGCCCCCGCATCTACCTTTTCGACGATTCGTTCTCGGCTCTCGACGTCACAACCGACATGAAGCTGAGAGCCGCGCTGAGCGCCGACACGGAGGGAGCGACCGTCATCATCGTGGCCCAGCGTGTCACAACCATTACGGACGCCGATCAGATCCTCGTCCTCGAGGAAGGTCGGATCCTTGCCCGCGGAACGCATGAGCACCTCCTTGCCTCCTCACCCACGTACCAGGAGATCGTCGCATCGCAGATCAGTCGGGAGGAGATCGCATGAGCATCGATGATCAGGGCGCGCTGACCGAAGAGGAGATCGAGGAGTTCCAGGACTCGGTTGATTCGGGCATGTGGGGCGACGGTGCCCCGCCGCGCCGAGCCAGGGCATTCTGGCCGACCGCAATGCGACTACTCCGCCAGCTTTCGACCGAGAAGACTACTCTCACCATCGTCTTCGTCATGGTCGCGATCGCCGTTGTCCTGTCCGTTTGGGCGCCACGGATCCTCGGCGATGCGATGGACGTCATCTTCAGCGGAGCGATTTCAGCCCAGATGCCAGAAGGAACAACACGGGAGCAGGTCATCGAAGGCCTCATGACGGCAGGGCAGACGCAGTTCGCCGAGATGCTGTCAGGCATGGATTTCACTCCCGGTGAGGGCATTAACTTCGGCCGCCTCGCCGTTCTCATCGGGATCGTCCTCGGCATGTACACGGTCGCCCAGGTCTTCATGTGGCTCCAGGGCCGGCTTCTCAACGACGTCGTCATGCGGGTCATTTACCGGATGAGGGATGATATCGAGAAGAAGATTCATCGGCTGCCACTGTCCTATTTTGACACGAACTCTCGGGGCGACATCCTGTCCCGCACGACAAATGATGTCGACAACGTCCAAGCCGCGCTCCAGCAGGCTTTCACCTCCGTTATCTATGCGGTGCTCACGATCGTCGGAATCATCATCATGATGTTCTCGCTGTCCTGGCAGCTCGCCCTTATCGCCCTCGTCGCACTACCGCTGTCCGCGATCGTTGTCGGCATTATTGGCACAAAGTCGCAACGTCTATTCACCCACCAGTGGCGTAACACTGGCCGACTTAACGGTCACATCGAAGAGGCCTTCACCGGCCACGATCTCGTCACCGCCTTCGGACGTCAACGCGAAATGGCGGACCGCTTCGACGAGAGAAACGAAGAGCTCTACACAGCGTCGTTCAGAGCCCAGTTTTACTCCGGCATGATCATGCCAATCATGCAGTGGGTGAGCTACCTCGGCTACGTTGGCATCGCCGTCATCGGAGGACTCAGAGTCGCCAACGGTGACATGACTCTTGGTGCCGTCACAGCATTCATCCAATACTCTCGCGAGTTCAATCAGCCGCTCGGACAGGTGGCCGGCATGGCCAATATGCTTATCTCCGGCGTCGCCTCAGCCGAGCGCGTTTTTGAGCTACTCGACGCGGACGAGCAGGAACCCGATGTCGCAGCTAGCGGCTCGGCGGATGGGGAGCCGGCGCAACTTTCAGAGCCTGTGCGAGGAATGATCGAGTTCGATCATGTGGCGTTCTCCTACCTGCCTGACGAGCCTCTTATTTCTGATCTGTCTTTGCGAGCCGAGCCCGGCCAAGTCATCGCCATCGTCGGACCAACCGGGGCTGGCAAAACGACGCTCGTCAACCTCATCATGCGGTTCTACGAGATTCAAAGCGGCCAGATTCGCCTGGACGGCGTTGATACATCTCGGCTTGAGCGCGGTGAGTTGCGATCACGGATCGGCATGGTGCTCCAGGATGCTGTGCTGTTTGGCGGGACGATCATGGACAACATTCGCTATGGGCGCCTCGACGCGACCGACGAGGAGGTCATCGAGGCTGCCAAAGCAACCTACGTTGACCGCTTTGTTCATACCCTCCCCGACGGTTATGAGACTCTCATCGAGAACGGGGGCGAGAATGTCTCTGCCGGCGAGCGTCAGCTCATCACAATCGCGCGTGCCTTCATCGCCGACCCCGCGCTCCTCATCCTCGATGAGGCAACTTCCTCGGTCGACACTCGGACGGAGCTCCTCGTGCAGCAGGGCATGGCGGCGCTCCGCTCCGACAGGACCTCGTTCGTCATAGCCCACAGGCTGTCGACGATCAGGCAGGCGGACCTTATCCTCGTCATGGAGCAAGGGTCGATCGTCGAGCAGGGAACGCACACCGAGTTGCTGTCATCAGAGGGCGCCTATCACCGCCTCTACATGTCTCAGTTCGCGGAAGGATTGGACCCTGATTCGGAGACTCCGCAGTCCGGGAGGAAGGTCTAGGCCTCGTCGACGCGTTCCATGAATGGTATGTCGGCCTCACGGTAAGGCTCGACGATCCGCTCGTAGGCGGATTCTCCCAGACCGTCACGCAGAACAATGGCGATCGCGAGCGCGAGAGGTCCCTGCGCGCTCTGGGAGTTGGCGAGATAGTAGAGGGCACGGCATGCCATGCCGTATTCGCCGCCGAACACGGTTCCATCGAAGATGGATTCGATGAACGCATCTCCAGTGTTCTCCTCCTTCGCGTACTCCCGCAACGCAGCGCGACCGAGCCGCTCAACCCTGTGGTACGACTCTTTGCCCTGGTCATCGAGGAACAGGTACTGGTCAATGAGGTCCTCAATTGCCTTTCCGCGGGGGCCGAACAGCAGCCAGTCGGGAAGCTCTTCAACGACGCGGACGACCGTTTCACCGACAATGAGGCAGCGGAACATGAGGGACGGCCATTCCGGAAAGTCTCGTGCGTCAGGCAGGTTGGCGTGGATGATGCGACCACCGGGTCGTTCAGCAAAGAGAGCGAAGCGCTCCCGAGCGAGCACCCGCACATCGACCAAATCGCCGGCTGCGAGAGGCACGCCCTGCTGGCCCCTCTCGGGGATCGCCGCGTAAATACTGGTGCCATTGAAACTATTCGACATGATGTGCCCCTCGTGCTTTGGTACAGAAGCCTAGCCTCATATGCCTCCGGGGGGTCCCACAAAACGCGCGGGAGAAAACACCGCAGCCGACGCCGTCCGCCGAGGAGGAACTGGGCGCAAGCACTCCCACATAGGGGTTCAGCCGAGTCACGGATAGGAGTACATTAATCGCACAGTCCTCCCGGCCGGCCGGCCACTGGACGCGCACTGGATCGAGGTGACATGGTCGCCGATCGCATGAAAATCCGGGCTGTCGACCTCGTCGACATCCTTGTCTACGTTGTCGTCCTCGGCCTCTTCGTCCAGCTCCTCCCCCAGGTCATCTCCGAGTCCTTCTCGATGACCCTCTTGACGGCACTCCTCATGAAAGTTGCACTGGAGATCATCCTGGTAGCCAAGCGGCGGGCGGTTTCCCGCCTGACGGGCGCGCACACGCTGTCAGCGAGAGTCATCGCGGGCGTCACCATCCTCCTCCTGCTACCCGGAAGCAAATTCGTCATCCTCTGGGCGACAGAGGCGGCCTTTGCTGGCTCGGTGTCGCTCGGCGGGTTCTACGCTGTCACGTTCCTCGTCATAACGCTGACGCTTACTCGCTTCGCCGTGCGCCGCATCCTCCGCGCACCAACGCGGCTCGTAGCAGAGACGCCCTAAGCATCCTGTCCGTCGGCGGCAGGCTCGGACGTTGTCTCATCCTTCCCCTCGGTGGGAAGGCAACCGTCGGGGCCGCACACATCGCCGCTTGCATCGATGGTCATGATCTGACTGAAATCGAAATCTGTCACAGCGCGACCGCCTGTCGGATCGCGTCCCGGAAGCGCTCCGGAGCGACAGCGCCTGGAATGGCGAGCTTCTTGTTGAGGAGAATGTAGGGCACGCCAGAGACTGCGAGCTTGTGCGCAATCTGCTGGTCACCGCGGACGACGTTGAGTAGCTCTCTGTCCTTGAGAGCTCCAGCTGCTCCGTCGCGGTCAAGACCGCAACGCTCTGCAAAGTCGACGAGTTCGCCGTCGTCAAACGGGTTAATCTCGCCCGCGAAGTAGGCGGCCTGGATCTCCCGGAAGAACTTCTCACCGGTCTCAAGACTCTGCCTGTTGGCGTACTGGGCGAGGAGGTGAACGGGAACCGTCGTCCCCATGAGTCGATCGGTCGAATAGGTGAGGCCTTCGCCCTCCGCCATCTCCTTGAGCTGCCCCTCCATCCGCTCGACATCCTCGCGAGGCATGCCCTTGCTTTGGACGAGCCGGTCAATACTGCTCACCGGCTCCTTGATCCCTGGGTCAAGCTCGAAGGAGCGGATGTGGATTTCCGCAGTCACGCCCTCTTCCTTCAGCGCATGCTGCAGGCGGGCTTCGCCGATGTAGCAGAAGGGACAGACGAGATCCGTCCACAGATCGATTGAAAGGTCGTTGCTCATAGCCACCGTCTCTTAGTTGATTGTGCAACATGTTAATGGATGGTTCGGCAGTGACCGAGCCATTGTGACCGACAGCGAAAGCGCGGCTGGCATGACGCAGTATCCGCTGTGGCAGACTCAGAATATGACTTCTTCTTCCCGGCCGGAGCTCATGCCCGTACTTCTCGGCACCGATGTCGGAACCTACTCGTGTGCGCGAATGTTCCACGAGGCCTTCGGGTGTAAGTCGGTCACGGTGTCGGGCCAGTCAAGAGGCTCGATCTCCTACTCGTCAATCATCGACAACGTCTATGTCGGCCGCGGCGGCACGCTTGACGATGATGTCATGGTCCGCACACTCAAAGAGATCGCAGACACGGATCGCACCCCGATTCTCATGCCGTTCATGGACCGGGATGTCGATCTTGTGCTTCGACATCGGACTGAGCTCGAGGCCGCCGGTTATGTCATTCCCCTCGCGGAGACAAGCATCGTCGAGCGGGCGTCTGACAAGGCTGTCCTTAATGAGGTCCTCACGTCCCTGGGGATGGCCACGGTCGCAACCATCGAGGCTGACCTCTCGACCGACAGGTCTGACTGGTCGGGTGGCCTTGCCGAGATCACCTTCCCTGCCGTCATCAAACCTAAGGAGGGAGGCACAGCCTTCGGACGGTTGCAGTTCGCTGGCCAGCGAAAGGTTTATACAGCTGATGATGAGCGGGAGGCACTATCGATCCTCACCATGATCGAGGAGGCTGGATTCACGGGAACGATGCTCGTCCAAGACATGGTCGTTGGCGATGACACGTATTCCTGGATTGCCTCAGGATATGTCGATTCACACGGCACCGTGACCGGCATATCCATTGGTCGCCAGATCCTCGGTCTGCACCAGGCTTCGTTCATCGGCAACGCGGGGATCATCCACGTCATCGACAACCCCGACATGCGCCGCATGGCCGAGAAGGTTATCGCCAAGCTCGAGTTACGAGGGTTCTTCGCGATCGACATTAAGGTCGACTCACGCACCGGCGAACCCTACGTGCTCGATGTCAATCCACGGTGGGGACGAGGCTCGTACTATGCGGCGGTCGGAGGCGTCAACCTCACCCGCGCCATGGTCGCCGACTTCATTGATGACACCAGGCTCACTCCACGGGTCGGCGACCGCGAGGGCATCTATGCTTTCGTCCCTCCGCTGACGATCCTGCGCTGGGTTCGCGACAAGAGCCTCCGTCGACACCTCATCAAGCTCATGCTCCGCCGACGTCCCGTTCACCCTCTCTCCTACCGGAAGGATCCGAGCATTAAACGGTACGCCTACCGTTATGCGGCGGACATCAATCAGCTCCGGAGCCTCATCCGCACGTACCCGAACCCATCCGACACTGCGTTTTGATCGCAACCTAGGCACAATAGGCATATGCGATTTACCCGTCTCTCCCAGTCCGCTTACGCCCGCTTCGTTGACCAGCAGGAGCGGGTGCTGTTCCCGCAGTTGCCGCTCTACGCTGAGCAGCGCCGTAGCGAGGGCACGACGATCGAGGAGGTCGGGGTCGTCGATACAATCGACGGGCAAGAGCGAGTTGTCGCGGCCGCCCTCGTCCGCCACCAGCCGTGGAAGAAGGTCTTCACGCGAGCGAACATCGCCTACGGCCCGGTCATGGACTACTCGAACATGCGTCTCGTCACGTTCTTTTTCGAAGGACTCATCGACCACCTCAAGAAGGACAGGCGGATGTTGGCGCTCCGATTCAACCCACTACTGCCCGAACGCTTCTATGACGACATCGCCCCGACGGGGCCGAATCCTGTCGCTGCGACGTTCAAGGCGGCGATGGCGGAACTGGGGATCACGAACCTGCAGAAGGAGTTCTACGAATCTTCAGACATCCAGGCGCGTTTCTTCTACACGAAGAACATTGCAGGCATGTCATTCAAGGATCTGACGAAGTCAGTCGACCAGGTCGTCCGCACCGGCTTCAATCGAGCCGGGACGCCCGGAGTTGAGGTCAAGTTCCTCGACGCGGATGATTTCCACATTCTCGCCGACATTCTCGACCACACATCCGACAGATCACAGATGCAGGAGATCTCGACAGGTGCGATGGCGTTTTATCAGGGGATGAAGCGAGTGAGCCCGGACAAAGTCTTCGCACCGGTCGCTGTCCTCAACTGCGACATTTACCTCGCAGGGATCGACGCCGAGCTCAGTGGCCTCCATGAGAAAATCACCTCGATCGACGAGCAGGAGGCGAAACTCGAAGCCGAGGGAAAGAATCTCGCGAAAAAGCAGCGCACTGCCCGAAACGAGGCGAAGTCGCGAGTTGACGTGCTCGAGCGCCGCGCCGCGGAAACGCGCGCACATCGAGAGACGGGCGGCAACGAGATCGTCCTGGCAGGGTCGCTCTTCATCGCCTGCCCTCATGAACTCGTCTACCTCCTATCCGGCTCATACCGCGAATATCAGTCGTATTACGGAATCTATCTCGTCCACCGCGCCATGCTTGAGTGGGCGCTCGCTAACGGCATCGAGCGCTACAACACGTTCGGAATTACTGGCGATTTCTCTGAGAACGCGTCTGATGCCGGAGTCCTTCACTTCAAACGCCAGTTCAAGGGCGATGTCGAGGAGCTCGTCGGCACGTGGGAGATCGCGATCCGCCCGCTTCGCGCAAAGGTCCTCGGCGCAATCGGCTGACACAGCATGCTGGCCTCACACTCAGCACGCCATCTGACTGACCGCGTGGAAATCGTGACCGCTTTCATCCGTGCGGAATTCGCCTCGACCGGAGAAAGCGCGTTATGATGATTGATGTCCCAGTGACAGGCGCCCGTAGCTCAACGGATAGAGCATCTGACTACGGATCAGAAGGTTGGGGGTTCGAATCCCTCCGGGCGCGCCAGGTATATTCCTCCAGCGAACATCCCTCTCAGGCAGCCTGAGGGGGATTTCTGCTCGTCGGACTCTCTTTCGTGTTGGATTGAACCTGACCTTTGGTTGCCGTGCCACCATTAAGTCGGTGTTGAAGTTCCGCTTCTAGGGCTTAGCGTATTGCTGGGATCCGGGTGTGTGGTGGCGCGGTTTTCTATCCTCAGGGTCGGTTCGCCCTCGGTTCCTGGTTGGACATTTCGTGTTGGTGGCAGATCCGTTTTTGCCCGCAGGGCCGCTTCGCCATCGGAGTCAGTTTGAATTCGAGGGATGGGCAAGCCTTCATGCGGCTTGAGCGGGGTCATAATCCGTCACGGCAAAACTGCCTCAGGCCGACAACGCTTCCGTTGCACGGCCTGCTCCGCCACAGGCACGCGACGGCTCTCGACATTCGAGCCCGTCATTTCGCTGCGTTCTTGCGGTTGTCACCACGGGCACCTATCACCCATGGGTTCAGTGCGCCCTAGAGTTTTCGTCCTTCGGCTCGCCCTGCGCCGCAAACCTAAACGGGCGCTCGGCGAATTCTCCCGAGCGTCCGTTCCTTTACCCTTTCTCGACGAGCATCTGAAGATATGTGCGCACAGCGAAGCAGAAGCAGTCAACCTACTCGGCTCGACAATGAGTTCCCCGCAACCCTGATCGACATGCATATAATAAAGTCAATCAAGGGCCTCAAGCCCGGATATTGACCTCGGGGGCTCGCATGGCAGGCTCAATTCTCACCACAAACCACGCCGCGACGTTTCCCAACGCGCGCATAACTCGCGCATTTTTTCTCACAAACCGCATGAACATGCGTTTTCTGGATCACATTTTGCGCATTTTAGACGCCCTCCGTTACCGCCGCAAAGCCTGGCACACCAGGGATATCCCAGAATTGACACTCCGATTCGTTACAAAAGCGTTACTTGAAGTGACGCCTTGATGCTGGGACTCTGGTGAAGACTTGTGAGGTATGTGATTTTTGTGCCCCAGTTCACGAATGAGTAAGAGAACATGAACCGTACGAGTGGAGATGGTAGATGAAGGGCCTTCGGTGCGAAAGCGTCTACAAAGTATTCGGAAAGGACGCGGCCAAGGCGACGACGTTGCTCGAAAAAGGCGCGAGCCTGGACGAGATTCCCGACGATGTGACGGTCGCTGTCAATGATGTGAGCTTCGAGGTGGAGCCCGGCGAGATCTTTGTCGTCATGGGCCTGTCCGGCTCCGGCAAGTCCACCCTCCTCCGGACGCTCAATGCGCTCGGCCCCGCCACGGGTGGGAAAATCTTCATTGGGGATGACGAAATCACCTCAATGTCGAAGTCTGCGGTCCGCAAGCTCCGCGGCGATTCCATGTCGATGGTGTTCCAGCACTTCGCTCTGCTCCCTCATCGGACCGTGATTGATAACGCTGCCTATCCCTTGGAGATCGCCGGCGTCAAGCGGGAGGAGCGTATGGAACGCGCTGCAGAGTCCCTCAAGACAACAGGACTCAAGGGTTGGGAGAACAACTATCCGTCCGAGCTGTCGGGCGGTATGCAGCAACGTGTCGGTCTGGCACGTGCCCTCACGGCCGATGCGCCAATACTTCTTATGGATGAGGCATTCTCTGCACTCGATCCGCTCATCCGGCGGGACATGCAGGAGTTGCTTCTGGAAATCCAGGAAGTCAAGCGCCGCACGATCATTTTCATTACCCACGACCTCAACGAGGCGATGTTTGTCGGCAACCGCATTGCCGTCATGCGGAACGGCTCGATCGACCAGATTGGTACGGCCGAAGAGATCCTCACCAATCCGTCGAACGACTACATTGAACGTTTCGTTCAGGACGTCGACCGCTCCCGTGTCATTACGGCCTCCTCGATTATGGTCAAGCCGCTCACCCGCCTGTACCGGGGTGACGGCCCGAACGTTGTGCTGAAGAAGCTCGCTGAGATCGATTCGCCTGGTGGCTGGGTCACAGAGGGCGGCTCCCGTCAGCTCATCGGCTCGGTCTACGTCGATGAAATTGTCTCTGCACTGCGCAAGAACCCGCACCTTAATACGATCGAGGATCTTATCCACCCCACGCACCCCGGTGTCGGCCCCGACACCCCTCTCAACCAAGTAGTGGCCCCGGCAGCGGGTGACAGGCTGACCGTTCCAGTCGTCTCGGACGACAACCGTCTGCTCGGCGTCATCCCCAATGTCACGTTGCTTCGCGCGCTCGGCCAGGATGACGTCGTCATGCCCGTTGACCTCAGCGCCGCCTCAGCAGCGAGCGGGCCCTCGACGGTCGATTCAGAACCTTCCGCCGTTTCGGAGGAGAAGAACTGATGTCCAACGAACTCCTCTTCACGATTCCTCTCGGGTCCTGGGCTCGTTCCGCCGTTGACTGGCTAACCGCAAACCTCAAGGGCCTCTTCAACTGGCTCTCTGATGATCTTCTCCTACCGATGTACCGGTTCCTTGCGAACCTCTTGAGGACGCCAGATTTCGTTTCAATCGGTGTCATCCTCATCATCATTTTCGCCCTGTGGAAAGGCTGGAAAGCCGGTGTTGCGGCGGCGACGGCAGTCGCGCTCGGCTACATCCTCAGCGAGTTTGTGACGGGCGGGAGCCTCGCGGTCCCGTGGTGGGTTGTTGCCCTCGTTTTCGCTGCCATCGCGGCCGGCGTCTATTTTTGGAAGGGCACGAGGGTCGGTCTCATCGTCCTTGCCACTCTCTTTCTCGCGTTCGCCATCGATCAGTGGTTCCTCGTCGATCACGTGACAGCGGGTGGCGCGGTCATTCCCGCCTCGGAGAGTCTGCCCGAGTGGACCATCGGAGCGCTCCTCACCCTCATCGCCTTCACGACGAAGGGATGGCGGCTGGCCTTGGGCTCAGTCATCGGCTTCGCCATCATCTACGGCGTGGACCAGTGGACCAACGCAATGTCGACCTTCGCTCTCGTCCTGGTTGCGTCGATCATCGCCGTCGTCATCGGCATCCCGATCGGCATCCTCGCGGCCAAGAATCGGGGAGTGTCGACCGCTGTTCGACCGATCCTCGACTTTTTGCAGACGATGCCCGCGTTCGTCTACCTCATCCCGTTCGTCGTGCTGTTCGGCATCGGTGTCGTCCCCGGGATCGTCGCCACCATCCTCTTCTCCATCGCGCCCGCAGTCCGCTTCACGGAGCTCGGCATCAAGCAGGTCGACAAGGAGGTTGTCGAGGCGGCACACGCCTTCGGCGCCCATCCGAGCCGAATTCTCGGTCAGATCGAGCTCCCGCTCGCCCGTGCGACGATCATGGGCGGCGTCAACCAGGTCATCATGCTCGCTCTATCCATGGTCGTCATCGCTGGCATGGTCGGTGCGGGTGGTCTCGGGCAGGACGTCTACACGTCCGTCACCCAGGTCAACATCTCCCTCGGAGCCGAATCCGGTCTCTCGGTCGTCATCCTCGCGATGTACCTCGACCGCGTGACCGCCGCATTTGGCACCTCCAAGCACGAACAGCTAGCAGGTTAAGGAGAACCTTCCAGTCCCAGTACGTAGCTCCACGAGAAGAACACACATCAACCCGCTGATGCGGGGAAGGAAGTTATGATCTCACGGACCACACGGACCGTTGCACTGACCACGACGATCGCCGTTTCCGCAGTGCTAACGGCTTGCGGAAGCGACGAGGCAACGAATGTCGACGGGACTCAGGCGCAATCTGACACGATTGCCATCGGTGTGCCGGCTGGCTGGGATGAGGGCGTCCTCATCTCGACGATGACCGCCGTGACGCTCGAGGACCAGGGCTACGAGGTCTCTCTCACTGACGGCGATATCGGCATGATGTTCGCTGGCGTCTCGACCGGCGACCTCGACCTGCTCATGGAGGTGGCCCTACCGACCCTCCACGCCAACTACGTCAACGCCTACGGCGATACGACCGAGGACCTCGGCTACTGGTACGAGGAGAACATCTCGAATATCGCCGTCAACGCCGATGCGCCAATCGACTCGCTCGAAGAGCTTGCGGCGAACGCGGACGTCTTCAACAACGAGATCATCGGCATTGACGGGGGCGCTGGCATCACCCGCCTCACCCAGGAAGACGTCATCCCGACCTACGGCCTGGAAGGCATGGAGTTCAAGATCTCCTCGACCGCTGCCATGCTGGCCGAGCTTGACGGTGCCATGGCGGAAGGCCGCGACATTGCCTTCACTCTCTGGGTGCCGCACTGGGCCTATGCCGCGTACGACATCAAGAATCTCGAGGACCCTGAGCTGGCTTTTGGTGAGCCTGATCAGCTGCACACCTTCGCTCGGGACGGCTTCACCGCGGACTATCCCGATGTCGCGGAGATGATCGGCGGCGTTCATCTGACCGAAGACGATCTCAGCAGCGCTGGTAACTACGTCATGAACACTCACGCAGACCGCGACACATTCACCGCCGTAGCCGAATGGCTCGCGGACAATCCCGACGTCAAGGAGCGCTTCACCGTCAACCCAGCTCCGTAACCAATCGCTCGCAAATGATCCCCACGAAGAGAAGGAATGAACACATGATGATTCGAAAGAAGGCTGGTGCGGCACTTACCGCTGCCATCGCCATGTCACTGCTCGCCGCCTGCGGCGGCGACGACAATAGCGCCGAAGAGACTGCCGGCAACGGCGGCGACGCGGCGGCGCCGGGCACCATCTCGATCGGCGTTCCCGCCGGTTGGGATGAGGGCGTTGTCGTCTCCCACATGACAGAGATCGCCCTCGAAGAGCAGGGCTACGATGTTGAGCTCGTTAACGGCGAGATTGGCGTCATCTTCACAGGCCTATCGACCGGCGACATGGATCTGCTCCTTGACGCGTGGCTACCCGTCACCCACGCCACCTACATCGAGCAGTATGGCGACGACATCGAAGACCTCGGCACCTGGTATGACAATGCCAAGCTTGCACTCACCGTTAACGGTGATGCGCCGATCGAGTCGATTGAGGAGCTCGCCGAGAATGCGGATCTCTTCAACAACGAGATCATCGGCATCGACGGCGGCGCTGGCATCACCCGCCTCACGCAGGAAGAAGTCATTCCGACCTATGGCCTGGAAGACATGGAGTTCAAGATCTCCTCGACCGCTGCCATGCTGGCCGAGCTAGATGGTGCGATCGCCGATGGTCGCAACATCGTCGTCACCCTCTGGTCGCCGCACTGGGCGTACGGCGCCTACGACATCCGCGACCTTGAGGATCCGGAGGCGGCCTACGGCGCGGCCGAAGACATCAAGGCATTCGGACGCGGCGGATTCATGGACGACTACCCTGAGGTCGCCGACATGCTCTCGAACTTTACTCTCACCGCTGAGGAGCTCTCCGACGTGGAGAACTACGCCCTCAACGAGAACGCTGACCGTGACAATGCGGAAACTGTCGCCGAGTGGCTCGAAGAGAACCCCGAGGTGAAGGACCGCTTCAACGTCGATAACTAATCTCATGGGAAAGGGCCGGGACCATGCGGTCCCGGCCCTTTTCCCTGCCGTTCGAAGGACGGGGAGGTGGCGCGCACGTTCAAACCATGCGCACGTTTTCCTAGGACTGAAGGACTAGATGGACACAACAAGCACGTCGTCTAGAGGAATACTTCACCCGTCATAGAACGTCGCGGAGGAACTTTGCCCGATTTGGTCTGTTTTACGAATATTTGCAACCATTTTTTGCATGAGATTCTGAGACCATCACTCGACTCACGGCCACGCGGCATAGAGTTTCCTCAGGTGCGACTTGGCAAAAGCGTCGTGCGACGCGGATGATACGGCTAGTATCTCGATATCAAGAAGTGGCACAGGTCTCTTCCAGCGGTCACTTTGGGCCAAGGCACAGCCGTTCAGGAAAGGCACCACTCGGCGCACTGCCGCGCCTGAGAAAGGGAAGATAATGAGTCAAATAACAGGACAGACGATCGCACTGATCGCCTATTTCCTTGCAATGATCCTCATCGGCGTGTGGGGATACAGGAAGACGCAGGACTACACCGACTACATGCTTGCAGGCCGCAAGCTCCATCCGATTCCGGCAGCGCTGTCAGCAGGCGCCTCCGACATGTCCGGTTGGTTGCTTATGGGCTTGCCAGGAGCGATCTACGCAGCGGGCCTCGTTGAGGGCTGGATCGCCGTTGGCCTCACCATCGGCCAGTGGCTGAACTGGAAGTTTGTCGCCCCGAGGCTCCGCTCGTACACAGAGATCGCCCGCAACTCGATCACGATCCCCTCCTTTTTCAATGCTCGCCTCGCGGGCACGGGTCGAGGTCTGACCATTACGGCCGGCATCATTACCCTCATTTTCTTCATCTTCTACATCTCTTCCCAGCTCGTCGCGTCGGGTAAGTATTTTGAGTCAGCGTTCGGCTGGGACTACATCTGGGGCATGCTTCTCGTCGCCGCTATCGTCGTCGTCTATACATTCGCTGGCGGCTTCATCGCCGTTGCGTGGACGGACATGGCGCAGGGTCTTCTCATGATGACGGCGCTTCTCATCGTTCCTGTCGCTGTCACGATTGAGGTGGGGGGCCCGGGCGACGTTGCGTCGCTCGTCAATGATCAGACACTCGCAGGGTCGGGGTTGGCGAACGGTCTCGACCCGTTCGGCGGCCTCACTATCATGGCGGTTCTCGGTGCAATCGGCTGGGGCATGGGCTATGTGGGCCAGCCCCATATCGTCGTTCGCTTCATGGCGCTTCGCACTCCGCAGGACGCCATCTATGGCCGTCGAATCGGCATCAGCTGGATGATTCTCTCGGTCGGCGGCGCTATCCTCACCGCGATTGTCGGAATCGCATACTTCAGGCCCGACACGAATCCGCTCGATGATCCAGAAACGGTCTTCATCGCGCTGACCGCGGCCCTCTTCCATCCCCTCATCGGCGGCCTCATTCTCGCCGCCGTGCTCGCCGCCATCATGTCGACGATCTCCTCCCAGCTACTCGTTAGCTCGTCTGCACTCGTGGAGGATGTCTACTCCGGCATCACGAAAAAGAGGATGTCCCGTACGGGCGGCGTCCGTGCTGGCCGCATCGCCGTTCTTATCACCGCAGTCGTCGCTGCTTTGATCTCGATCACACCGAACGACACGGTCCTCAACCTTGTCGGTTTCGCATGGGCGGGCTTCGGCTCCTCGTTCGGCCCGATCGTCATCCTTTCTTTGTTCTGGAAGGGATTGACCGCACGCGGTGCGATGGCGGGCATGATCACCGGTGCCACGATCGTCATCGTCTGGGGCAACATCAGCGGCGGCATCTTCGACCTGTACGAGATGGTTCCCGCATTCCTCACCGCTCTGCTCGTCACATGGCTCGTGTCGAGGATGACCCCCTACGCGGCTGACATCCAGGAGGAAATCAACACCGAGTTTGACCAGGCTGTCCGACTCACGAAGGTGTGGGACGTCGACGAGGCGAAGGCCGCCTCAGGCCGTCACCTGGACGCGGATGGAAACGTTATCGAACGCTCCCCGCGGACTTCTGGTCCGACTAACCCACCAACGGTCTAACCAACCGCCCAACTTGCCTGGGGCCCCGCTCTCTGAGCGGGGCCCCAGCACATTCAGCCCGCAGCCCATATAACTTCGTCGGCTAGAATGCCCGAGTGACGGCTCTCAGCGGTATGACGCGCTGCTCCTACTTCAACGAGGGGCTCTGCGGGTCGTGCACGCACCTGGACGTTCCCTATGCTCACCAGCTTTCTGTCAAGCAGTCGATCGCCGAGGGCCAACTCGCGTGTGCGGAATGGCTTCCGCCTGTCGCCAGCGCAGAGTACGGCTTTCGGAACAGGGCGAAAATTATCGTGGCTGGATCAACCGAGCAGCCGACTCTCGGAATTTTGCGGAACGGCTACGGCCAGGACCTGCGAGACTGTCTGCTTTACGAGCCTGTCATCACGAATGCTCACGGCCCGCTCACCGAGTTCATTACCCGCGCGGGGCTCGTCCCCTATTCGGTACCGAATCGCGCAGGCGAGCTGAAGTCCATTCTCGTCACAGCGAACCCTTCGGGAACGCTTATGGTGCGCTTCGTTTTACGGTCCGACGCCTCGATTCCGTCAATACGCCGTCACCTGCCGTGGCTCATTGACCGTATTCCTCTCGTTATCGCCACCGCCAACCTCCTCCCCGAGCACGTCGCGCTTCCGGAAGGACCGACCGAGATCCACCTTCATGGGCCGAACCTCTTCGACATGAGTTTGGGACCTCTCGATCTCAAGCTCCGCCCGCAGGGGTTCTTTCAGACGAACACCGAGATCACGCGTGTCCTCTATGCGACAGCCGCTGCGTGGGTCGATGAGATCGACCCGTCATCCGTCTGGGATTTGTACAGTGGAGTCGGCGGCTTCGCGAAGTCTGTCGCCCGCCCGAGACGCACCGTTCGCGGAGTCGAAGTGTCAGCGGAAGCAGTCAAAGCCGCTGGCGGACCGCCGATGTTCATCGCCGCCGATGCCGGCGCGTGGGCTCGTGAACAAACCTCGACCCCAGAACTCCTCATCGTTAACCCGCCTCGCCGCGGCATGGGAGATCTCGCGGACTGGGTTCGCACGTCCGACATCGATAGAGTCCTCTATTCCTCCTGCAATCTCAGCACTGCGGCACGGGACCTCGAGGTCATGGGATTCAGCGCGGACCGTGCCCAGGTCTTCGATATGTTTCCTCACACTGACCACGTCGAATGTCTTGTCTTGGCCTCGAGGGCCACCTCGCGGTCTGAGAGGACGGCGTAGGGAGTCCTACAGTGCGCCAACCAGGACGGCTTTCTCTCCGGAGCCTTGACGGTTGAGGTGGAGCGAGACGCCGGTCGATAGGGTGAGGTCCGTTCCGTCGGGGATGACGATCCCCGTGACGAGCACATGTGAGGCGAGCTCCAGAAGGACCTGTTGAAGCTCCTCGGGAGTTGCACCGGTGAGAAGGAATTCGTCCTTGCCCACGTCGGCGAGCCCTTCCGTGAAGCCGAACAGCATGCCACGACGTTTCGCGAGACCCAAGTGGACGAGTGCGAGCACTGGCGGGGAGTCCGAGGGAGTCGTCTCGACGACCTGTCGGTAGAAGCCTGGCTCATAGACTGTGCCGTTCGCGAAGATGCCGAGGACGCGGTCATCGATAAGGGAGGCGACAAGCATCGTGTGGTCTCGGGCCCGCGCGAAGGTGTCCTCGCCGACGCTACGGATCATGAGACTTGCCCGATGCTGAGATGTCTGCTCGAGCGCTCGCGGCCACAAATAGGCTCGTTCCGCGATCTCGGTGAGATCCTCGACAACCGGCGCGGGTTGTATCTGGGAGGGTCCAAGGTGCACGGTTCCGTCCGACACCGTTCCGCCCAGTCTCATGCCAAGAGCATCGGCATCAATCGGCTCGCGAAGTAGCAACGTCGCGGTCAAGAACTCGGATACCTTCCGACCGTCCGCTACCGCCCCGCTCGTCAGAGCCCGGTCCATCGCCGTGATGAGATCCGTTGCGTCTTGACCGAAGCGATCGGTCACCGGTTCATATGCCGTCAGCGTGTGCCCGGTCAGGGAGAGCGAGCTACCGAGATATCCACCGGCGACACCGAGGAGCCAGTCCTCGACACCCGGTAAACGGAACTGCATTGCAAAAAACGTGACACCGGGACCGTTGATGCGTCCAAGAACCTCGACGTCGGAGGGGTTCTGACCGTCCCTCACAAGCCAGTCCCGCATCTCCCGAACAGCGTCCTCTGCCTGCAACTTCAGTTCCCGAAATGAACTCACGGGGCCCTCCTCTTCGTCTTCCTCGTCGGAGTGGCCGTCACCGGGTCCTCCGGCCACGGATGCTTGGGATAACGGCCGCGGTTCTCGGCCCTGACCTGAGAATAAGCTCCTCGCCAGAAGGAGGCGAGATCATCGGTCACGGCCAGAGGCCGGGCAGCGGGTGAGAGTAGGTGGATTTGGAGCCGCACTCCGCCGGCAAGCTGCGGCGATCCCTGCCATCCAAAGCACTCCTGGAGCTTGAGCGCGGCATAGGGTTTCTCCGCGTCGTAGTGAATTCTCGCGGTGCCGCCAGCTGGCGACTCGATCCTTGCCGGTGCAAGCCTGTCCAGCTCAGTTGCCTCCGGCCACGGCAAGAGCCTACGCAAGCATTCGGTCAGATCCGCTCGAATCGGAGCGCCCGTCACCCATCGGTCCAGCTCCGGACCGAGCCATTCCTCGGCGCGAGTAATGAGCGCCGCGTCCCCCACATCTGGCCATGGGGCACCAAGTGTTCGATAGAGAAACGCAAGCCGTTCACGGAGACGAATCCCCGCCTCCGACCAGGACATGACCTTCGTGAGGGAGGCGATGATGAGCGGGCGGGCCTGTTCCGGGACAATGTCGGTAGGCGTCCGATTCAGCTCGATTGATCCGAGCTGGCGTATTCGCCAGGCCTTGACCCTTCCGCCCGAGATCTCGTGCACGGTCTCCTCCGTACCGCCCACCGTCGCGGCAAGGTCCCGGCTGATCGGGATGGCGGAGCGGATCATTGCATCCGCTCGCCCAGAGTCCGTGAGGGCGGCGATCGCAAGCCATTCGGAGCCGGTGAGCGGCGACCCTTGAGGTAGGACAGCACCGGTCCCAGACGCTGTGAGGTAGGTGTCGGAGCGACGCAATGCGATCCTGTCCGGGTATGCGGTAGCCACCGTCTCACCCAGTGCTTCATCTATTGTCATGTCGGCCCGCGGAGCGTCCGGCACGAGCCCTGCTAAGCGCCGGACCGATTGGCGCCACGACGGGGTGGGTTTACGGACCATGTCTCGCCATGCCGCAGCAAGATCCGCGCCGGGAACGGGCTGGTCCTCTTCAAGGAGAGCGATGATCTCCGCTAGTCGCCTCGTACCGATCCTGTCATAGAGCCGGAGTAGTGCCGCCGCGGTGCGCGGGTTGGCGGGGATACGAGAGACCGCATGCCCGAAATCGGTGATTCCCTCGTCGATCGCACCAAGCCTGCGAAGAATGCGCTCGGCCGAGCGGATCGCGGGCTCTGGGGGCGGGTCCGGCAACCGAAGATCTTCCAAGCCGCCCCAACGGAGCGCAGAGAGCAGAAAATCGGTGAGATCAGCTGTGCGGATCTCAGGCTCCGGAAAGGGTGCCAGCCGCGACCAGCTCGTCTGGCTCATGAGCAACCGCACCTGGCCGGGGCCAAGCCTACCGGCGCGCCCTGCGCGCTGGGCAGCACCTGCCTGTGATTCGAAGACGGTGACAAGACCTGTGATTCCTGACTGATAACGTGTGCGGGGTTCTCGAGCAAGCCCGCTGTCGACAACGCGTGTGACCCCGGGAACCGTGAGTGAAGATTCGGCTATGGACGTCGCGAGCACGATCTCCTGTCCGCGCCCACCCGCGAGAATGTCATCCTGTTCGCGGGCTGGCACGGAACCATGCAACACGCTGACACGGCCGTTGAGCATGCCGGCGACGGTCTCAATCTCGCGGCGGCCAGGGAGGAAGACGAGGACGCTACCCTCGTCTTCGTCGGCGGCCAGCTGTGTTTCAGATGCGAGGTGGGAGAGGAAGTCCCGTTCTACTCCCCGCGCACCGAGCGGAGCCGGACCGGGGCGGTATGACACCTGGACGGGGTAGGTGCGGGCATAAGCCTCGACAACCGGGGCACCCAAAAGCCCGGCCCACACATCCGCGGCGATGGTGGCAGACATGGCGACGAGCCGCAAGCCGGTCAGGTCCCGAATATCGAGCAGAAGCGCCGCTGATAGGTCGGAGTCAAGGTGCCGCTCATGCACCTCATCGAGCACGACGGCCCCAACGCCATCCAGGTCGGGATCAGACAGGATGCGACGCAGCAGAACGCCCGCTGTCACGAATTCCACGCGCGTTGCCCGTGAACGTTTTGTATCTCCCCTGACCGAATAGCCGACACTCTCGCCCACCTGCTCCCCGAGAATCCCGGCGAGGCGCCGGGCGGCCGCCCTGGCCGCCATGCGTCGGGGCTGGGAGACGAGGATGACGCCATCGGTCATGGATGCCAGGTATGGCGGAACCAGGGTTGTTTTGCCCGTGCCTGGAGGAGCGGACAGAACGGCCGCGCCCGCGTCCCTTATCGCCCGCCCCAGCGCAGGCAAAGCCGCATTGACCGGCAGATCCAATTCGACCATCTTCACCTCACCAACGGTACCTTCACTCGGTAAGGTCAGGGCATGGAGATTCTCGATAATGGGGCACTCATCGACGCCGGTGGGTTGCGGCTCGGACACGCGAGCGAAGCTGGGACGGGCGTGACCGTCGCCGTCATCGACACCGGAGGAACAGCCGGAGTGGATGTGCGGGGCTCTGCTCCCGGTACCCGGGAGACTGACGTGCTTGATCCAACGGCCGCGGTTCAGCACGTCACCGCCATCGTTCTCACCGGGGGCTCCGCGTTCGGACTTGCTGCCGTTGATGGGGTCATGACGGAACTTGAGAGCCAGGGCCGAGGCCTCGACACCGGCTTCGGTCTTGTCCCCATTGTCCCCGCCGCCGTCATCTTCGACCTGCCGGTCACCGGAGGCGCTCGCCCGTCCCCAGAGCTCGGACGTCGCGCGGTTCACGCCGCGAGCGCGGACCGTAGCCGCGGGAACGTTGGTGCGGGAACAGGAGCGACGATCGGCAAGTACCTCGGTGTTGAGGGCGGTCTGATGAAGGGAGGTCTCGGTCAGTCGGCCGTGCGTAGCGGTGATCTCATCGTGTCAGCCGCCGTTGTCGTCAATGCTCTCGGTGATATTTACGACGAGTCGGAGAAGATCGCTGGCACGCACACCGAGTCCGGCTTCCTTCCGACGGACATGTACGCGGGACAGCACATGGGGATCACGCATACGACAATCGGCATCATCGCATCGAACGCGGCTCTGACGAAGCCCCAGGCATCGAAGGTCGCCTCTGCCGCCCACGACGGTCTCGCGCGGTCAATTCGTCCCGTCCACACGATGGACGACGGGGATACGCTCTTCGCCGTCTCGACCGGCACCGTCCAGGCGCCGGTCAACGGGGTCTGCTACCTTGCTGCCGAAGCGGTGCGCCTCGCTGTTCTCGATGGCGTGCGGTCAGCACAGTCGCTGCCGGGGATCCCGGCTGTGGCAGACCTGCAACGTTCGCCGGGACCGACCGTGCTCTAGGCAGGTAGCTGGCATGTATCCGGAGCGATGCACCAGCGGTCGGTGAAACGGGTTAAGGTGGGCTTTGTGAAAACCCCGACTCGCGATTCTCGGGTAACCGCCGTCCAGAACAAAGACCAGTTCTGGATCACCCTGGATGATCCGCTGACGAAAAACGCCATGGATCCGCCTCTCGTTGACGCGCTCACCCACGCCATCGAGAACGCACCCAATGGAATCATCGTCCTCACCGGCAAGAACGGTGGGTTCTCAACGGGAGGTAGCCTGGCAACAGTCGCGGCTCTCGCTGAGCAGGCTCAGGATGACGTCGGGGCCGTCGAGGATACTGTGCGTCGTGGCGGGAATGTCATCGAGGACCTGATCTTCTCGTCATCGACCACCGTTGCTCTCATCGACGGTGCGTGCGCGGGAGCCGGGCTTGGAATTGCTCTCGCATGCGATTACCGGCTCGCCACTCATCGATCCCGCTTCACCACCGCCTACTCAAAGCTTGGCCTTCCCTCAGACTTCGGCACCCACGAGTTGCTGAGACGCCAGATTGGAACGGAGGTCGCCGATGAACTCATGGCATCCTCCGACCTGCTCGGAGTGACGAACGCACTGGAATACGGGATTATCGACGCCGTCATCGACCGCCTCGACCGTAAGGGCGTGAAAAAGGCGCTGAAGGAACTCCCAACCCCGAACCGGAAGGGCCGCGGGCATGACATCTCAGACGTCCTTGACCGTGAAGCAGCCCACTTCGCACGCGTCATCGCTGACCCACGTACACAGCTGAAAATTGAGAAGGCTCGCCGAAAGAAGAAGAAGGACGCGGCCAGTTAACCGGCTCTCACCTCCTATCAGCATCCCAAAACCGCTGGTAGCGTGGCCATCGTGACGACCGCTCAACTTACTGAACCAGCAACGCATGTATCGCGACGCGCCATCTGGATGGACGTGGTGCGCGGCCTCGCCATCATCGCGGTCATCTATGGCCACACGGAAGCTATCGGTCGCGTTGAGCAGGTTTTCTCCAGCGCCGAGTGGATGGTCGTCACCAACAAGGTGCTCGTTCTCATTCGCATGCCTTTGCTCATGTTCCTCTCCGGGATGCTCGTGCCCCGCTCTATCGCGAGAGGCTGGCGAAGTTTTCTACCTGGGAAGTTCACCAAACTGGCATGGCCCTACGCGGTATGGATCGCCGTCTTCGTTGTCGTTCTCTGGCTATACCGGGATGACGGAACCCTCTCCACGATCCCGATGAGCATCGTGTGGCCTGAGAATCCTAATCAGACGCCACTGTGGTATCTAAGGAACCTGTTCTTCTATTACCTCATCGCCCAGGTGCTGAGGTGGCTGCGGTTGCCACTATGGTCGGGCGCAGTCCTTGGCCTCACGATCAGTGCAACCCAGCTCATGGCCAACTTCGTCGCAGGCACAACGGAACTCCGCTTTGCGAACCTTATGACGTTCTTCTTCCTCGGTGCGGTTGCCATGCAGTACCGGGAGGCGATCACGAACTTCTGCCGCAAGCCGTCTGTCGCGATCGTCTTGCTCGTCATGTTCATCGTGCCCGCCTACATCTACGTCACCGGAATCGCACCCGTGCGCTATCGGCTCGAGTTCATCTGGGGTCCGCTCGCCTTCATCGGCCTCATTCTGGGCTTCGCGCCCGCCATCACCTCATCGGCATGGACGAAGCCGATCGAGTTCATTGGCCGGAATTCGCTCTACTTCTACGTCATGCACTACCCACTCCTCCTCATTTACGCGTGGTCGTTCAGTGCTCATGTCAACACCGGTGCGGCCGGGCAATTTGTGATCATGATGGCGGTCGCGTTGGTCATTCCCGCCGTGACCGTTCATCTCGCAAACCGTATTCCGCCCCTCAAGTGGCTGTTCTTTGAACTCCCGTGGCCCCGCCCAAAGAAGGTGTCCTGACAGCAGGTCCTCCGTTCCTGACCTGAAGCTCATGCGACGGTATGGCCCTCTCGACACCTGGCATGGCCCGGCAGTCTCGCCGCCGTTCCCGGCGTGTAAGGATCACGTTATCGCGGGGCTCTTCCCCTCTTATCCGCCGCCTATTCCAGCGGGCCTCGCCAGTAGCTAGGGTTGGCCCATGAAGATCGAACTCACGAGCGGGGATATCACGAACGAGCGAGTCGACGCCGTCGTCAATGCCGCCAATTCATCGCTTATGGGCGGCGGCGGAGTCGATGGCGCAATTCATCGCGCGGCCGGCCCGGATCTGTCCACCGCCTGCCGCGGACTTCGAGAACTCTGGGTGGATGGCCTTCCCGTTGGCAGGGCGGTCGCGACGCCCGGCTTTGAGATGCCGGCGCAGTGGATCATCCACACGGTCGGCCCCAATAGAAACGCTGGCGAGACTGACCCTGCTTTACTCCGCTCGTGCTTCACAGAAAGTCTACGAGCGGCCGAGATTATTGGCGCCAAATCGATCGCCTTCCCCGCCCTCTCCGCCGGGGTTTACGGATGGGACATGGCTGAGGTCGCTACCATCGGTCTCGCGGCTCTGTCCTCGTACACCGGACCGGTTACTCTCGCGAGGGTCGTCCTGTTCTCAGATGATGCACTCGACGTGTGGAAGAACGCGCTCTGACGTAGCCGTCGCCAGCCTGGCGTGAGGACCATCCTCAGCCATCTTCTGACGGCTGCATACTCCGAGAATCTATGCCGAACTCCGCTGACGCATTGATCTCTTCGCCACGACTAAGCCCCTCTGGGGTCAGTGAGTTGGCGGTAAACTCCCACAGTTGCCCGTCGACGTCGACGTAGGTGAAGGATGTGAAAGAGCCAGAGTTGTAGACGATGTCGATGATGATCGCCGGATATCCAGCGACGTCAGCAGTCTCGTCCCGCACTGCGATGGTCGACTTCGTCTCGAAGGCAGGCTTCAGGAGGTCGACAAAGAATTCCGCGGTGAACGTGTAGGGTTCTGACTCAAAATTCTGGGCGAGGACATCGTCCCAGTCATTGCCGTCCCACAGGTACTGGTATTCAAAACCCTCGCGGGGCTCAACGTCATACCAATCCTCAGGGACAGTGACCTCGACCGTCTGCTGAGAGGCAGCCGCCCTGTCCTCCATCTCGTCGGACGTCGCACTACTCATGACGACGGTTCCCTCCGCCCCGTCTGGCTCGGGTTCGGCACCGCACGCGGCGATAAGGAGGCCAACGGCTACGAGGGCCGCGGCCCTGCTCGAAATCACGACCTGACCTGCCTGTCCTAGACGACATTACTTCCGCGGACAGTCTAGGGCACGAGCTCCTCAACGCCTAGGCCGTCAGCGTCTTCTTTACGGTTGGTAGCGAATGGGCGAAGATGGGGTATGAACATTCTATGGCAGGTGTATCCCCTAGGTGCCACGGCAGCACCAATTCGCGACTGGTCAGACCCCGAAACCGGTGAACACCGCTTGCAGCGGCTTATGCCATGGCTCGACCATGCGGCAGGCCTGTCTGATGCCCTCTTGCTCGGACCGATCTTCACCTCGGTCACTCACGGCTACGACACTCTTGACCATCGAACTATCGATCCGCGGCTCGGAACGGAGGCGGACTTCGACGATCTCGTCGCGGCCGCGGGAGAACTTGGCATGGGCATCGTCCTCGACGGGGTGTTCAACCACGTGGCGAAGGGTCATGCGCTCGACGATCATGTGGCGAGGAACGCCGATGGTTCACCCAGGCTGTTTGAGGGGCACGGATCGCTCCTCGAGCTCGACCATTCTGACCCCGCCGTCATCGATTACATTATCGACACCCTCCTGCACTGGCTTGAGCGCGGCGCCACGGGATGGCGCATGGACGCGGCGTACCGCATGGACCCGTCTGTCTGGGAACAGATCGTCCCTCCCGTGAAGGAGGCATTCCCCGACGCGTGGTTCCTAGGGGAGGTTATTCACGGCGATTATCCACGCTTCACCGGCCCGGACAGGCTCGATTCGGTCACCCAGTACGAGCTGTGGAAAGCAATCTGGTCGAGCCTCAAGGACGAGAACTTCTTCGAGCTCGAATGGACACTGCAACGCCATTCGCAGCTCCTCGAGTCGTTCACGCCGAACACCTTCATCGGCAATCACGACGTTGAGCGGATTACATCGACGCTTGGGCGACGCAGGGCTGCAATGGCAGCGGTCCTGCTCTTCACGCTTCCCGGCATCCCTTCGGTTTACGCCGGTGACGAGTTCGGCTGGCTGGGCACGAAGGCCGATGGCTTTGCTGCGGATGACCCCCTCCGGCCCGAGTTACCGGCGCACCCATCCGACGCCATCGATCCCTCCTCTTCACAGATCCTCAACGTCTACCGCTGGGGAACGAATCTGCGCAGGGAGCATGAGTGGCTACAGACTGCCCAGATGGAGACGGCAAACCTCAGCAACACGACCATGACCTATCGCGTCACTGGTGCCGAACGTGAGCTGGCAGTCAGCCTCGACCTCACGACCGAGTCAGCTGCCGTGAGCCTCGACGGTGTCCCGATCTGGCATCTGCCTGACATCGACGACTGACACTCACCCATTCGCGGTGAGATAGGTGAGGACGGCTCGGACGCGACGGTTTTCCTCACCGACCGGCAGTCCCAGCTTGAGGAAGACGGCGGCAACATACTTGGAGACAGCACCCGCCGAGAGGTGAAGCTGCTCCGCGATCTGCGTGTTCGATAGTCCCTCCGCCATGAGCGCGAGAACTTCCCGCTCCCTCGGAGTGAGCGAGTCCAACGGTCCAGAGCGGGCCCGGGCCAGCTGGGAGGCGACCTCAGGATCAATGACGATGCCGCCCGCGGCGACAACGGAGAGCGAGCGCAGGAAGTCTCCGACCTTCGCCACCCGGTCCTTGAGCAAATACCCAAACCCGCCGGTAGCCCGGCCCAAGAACCGCGACGCATAGGCCGGGGCCACGTACTGGGAGAGGATCATGATTCCAAGGTTCGGATACTCGTCGCGAAGCCTGACCGCAGCATCGAGACCGTCCGCCGCCATTCCCGGCGGCATCCTCACATCCGCGATCACGACATCAGGAGTGACACCCTCGGTCACCGCCGCCCGGACAGCGTCGATGAGCCCAGGAGCATCCTCTGCAGATGCGAGAACGTTGTGGCCCTGCCGTTCCACGAGGCCGATGAGGCCCTCCCGCAGGAGCGCGGAGTCGTCAGCGATGATCAGTCGCACACATACCCCGATTCCCCGACGTTGAGCAGGAGTGGCATGCGTGCCCGCAACTCGGTGGGCCCACCCTGCGGGCTTGAGACATCGAGGCTGCCGCCGAATGCTGCGAGCCGCTCTCTCATGCCCGACAGCCCATGCCCGGGTCGAATGACAGCACCGCCGGGGCCGCGATCGGTGACGGTGATGTGAAGAGAACTGTCCGCTGCAAGAAGCACGACGGCAGGGCCACCGTATTTCGTCGCGTTCGTTAAAGCTTCGGAAACGAAGAAGTACCCGGACGCGGTGATGCCGGAGGGAAGGGATGGGAGCCGGTAGGGGCAGCGGACCTCGACTCCGTCGAAGCGCCCGGCCAGGTCTCGGACTGCGGCCTCCAGTCCCATGTCCGTGAGGACCTGCGGGTGGATGCCATGGACGGTTTCCCGTAGCGCTTTCATCGCCCGCCCCGCATCCTCTTGCGCCGCACTCAACATGTGAGCCTCAGGACTGTGGGGGTCGAGCGCCAGCGATGCCTCACCCATCTTCATCGTCGCCGCCACGAGGTACTGCTGAGCCCCGTCATGCAAGTCACGCTCGATGCGCCGGCGCTCGATCTCGAACGCGCCGACGATCTCCCTCCGCGAGCGCCGCAATTCGGCCGGGTCTTCGACTGGTCGTGGCTGCTCTCGTTCCTGGCCTCTCTGCAGGCCGAGAGTGAGAACGACGGCGAACGCGATGAAGAGCGCCGCGTAGGGTTGGCCGAACAAGATCTGGGCTGCAATGATGCCGAGCACACCAAGGGCAATGGCGATATTGAGTGGACTGGCGCGCATAGCCCTATCCTAATAGGGCCCCGCCCCAACGGGAGTAGAGCTAGGTCCACTCCGGTTCGGGATGCAGGTGGATGGTGCCCAGCGTGACGTGCGAGTGGAATTGTGGCCATGAAAGAAACTTTGAGGTCGACGCACCTCGTCAAGACATATGGCCCGGTGAGCGCGCTCGCCGATGTCTCGATCACTGTCGAGCCCGGTGAGTCCGTGGCGATCATGGGTCCGTCCGGTTCAGGAAAGTCCACTCTCCTCCATGTCCTTTCCGGAATCTTGCGCCCAGATTCGGGAACGGTCTGGCTGCGACCGGTGGACATCACTGGGCTTCGTGACAGCGCCCGGTCCCGTCTGCGACGGGAGCGGTTCGGCTTCGTTTTCCAGGACGGACAGCTTGTCGATGAACTTAGCGCGGCTGAGAATGTCGCCTTCCCACTGCTCCTCGCCGGGTGGAAGCGGTCGAAAGCTCTCCGAGAGGCCACGCGGTGGCTTGACCGCCTCGGACTGTCGGGAATGGAGTCGAGGAAGCCTGGCGAGATGTCGGGTGGACAGGCCCAGCGGGTCGCCATCGCCCGCTCCCTCGTTCATCACCCGGCCGTTGTTTTCGCAGATGAGCCGACGGGCGCCCTCGATCAGGCGACCGGCCATGAGGTCATGCAGATCCTCACGACGGTCTGCCGCATGTCGGGCGCATCTCTCATCGTCGTCACGCACGATATGGAGGTCGCGAAGTGGTGCAACCGGCTCGTTGAGATCAGGGACGCGGTTGTCCACGATGATCGGAAGCTGGGTGTGGGCCAATGATCGCACTGTCCTCGCGACTTGCGCTGTCGCGGATCAAGACCAACCGCTCTGGACTCGATGTTCTCGCTGTCACCGCCTTCGCTGTCACGACCTTGCTCGCACTCACCGTCACTGGCGGGACGAGCATGTTTGTCGACCGGATGGCCAGCCCACCGCAGGCGCTCGTCGATGTCGCGACCCTCAGCGAGTACGGTAACAGGACCGCGAGGGAGTTTGCCGAGACGTATGTTTATCTTGCTGCCGTCGCCTCTGCAATCCTTGTCGTACCGATCTTTGGTCTCGGAGGCGGCGCGGCGCGGCTCGGTGCGTCGGGCCGAGCCCGTCGACTCGCGTCGCTTCGCCTCATCGGCATGACTGGCGGCGAAGTCGTCCTCATGTCAGTGATCGAATCTATCGTCCTCACTCTTGCTGGCGCTGCGCTGGGAACGATGCTGTTCCTGCTCAGCCTGCCCTTGTGGCAGTTTGTGTCCTTCCAAGGTCAACCGCTCTCGTCCGGGGAGATGGTTGGACCCCTCTGGGCCAACGGCGCCGTCATCGTTCTCATCGTTGCCCTGTCCGGATTGTCAACGGCGATCGGTTTACAACGGGTTGTCATCAGCCCCCTCGGTGTCGCCCACCGAGAGACACCGAAAGCCCTCAAGTTCTGGCGAGTTATCGCGTTTGTTGCCGCCGTCGTGGCCTTTATCGTCGTGTCCCGAGCGTTCAATCTGCGCGAATCGGATGCGATTCTCATCGCGACAATCTCCGGGATGCTTATTGTCATCCTCTTCACCGTCAATCTCATCGGTCCCTGGATCATCCAGCTTGTCGCGCGGCCGTTCACTCGAGCGTCGAGCCCCTCAACCCTGTTGGCGTCACGTCGGCTCATCTCCCAGCCCCGCGATGCGTGGCGAAACATCTCCGCACTGGCTTTCATCGGGTTTATCGCAGCATTCGTGTCAGGCATTCCGGAGGTGCCCGACGACCCTCTGACTAATCTTCAGCTGAAGGACATCGGAACGGGCGCTCTGGTCACACTTGTCATCGGCCTTATCGTCGCCGCGACGTCCACCCTTATCAACCAGGCCGCATTCGCGGTTGACCGGGCCGATCAGACCGTTGCGCTCTCGAGGATGGGGACCCCGCGCAGCGTGCTCAATCGCGCGCGCCATGGTCAAGTCCTTCTGCCCGTCACGGTGACGTTCGGTATCGTCATCCCGCTCGGGTTCCTCACGATGCAGGCGATGGTCGCCAACACACCGGACCTGAGCTTCGAGTTCACGAGGATACCGGTCCTCATTGGCACTGTGATTTTCGGCCTGATCCTGTGTCTCGTCGCCGCGAGCGCATCGCAACCGATCGAAACAAGGATCCTCACCTCTGACTATCGGCGCAACGACTAAATCGCTGAGGGGCAACCCCTAGCAGCCACCTAGCGGAGACAAGTGCGGCGGTCTGACGATGGGTCTCGAGCTGGAGGAGTCCTCAAAGCCTTGATGAAATCGAAAGGGAGCTCGCCCTGCTTGCCGGGTTCGACGAGAGGGATGACAACCCGTGCGAGGAAGCTACGCCCGTGACAAGCGTCGTCGCTCGGTCGCGACGTCATTCAGCCTGCGTAGAGGCAATACTTTCCACAAACGGCCCCTGTCGCGCCGAGTATCGGCCCTTGCGTAGCGGCTTTAGCTATCGGGCGCTGCCCCATCGTCACGGTATCAGGGATGAGGAGGAGGCCATGTTCATACTGCCGTCCTGCCGCCCCTCATTTTCCGGATCCGGCGATACCCGCGGCCGCCCCGTTAGAGCGAGCTACCCTACACTCTGAAGAGGGGATGATAGGCAGTTCGGTGGCGCGGCTGGCCGACCAACTCGGGCCCGATACCCACCGTGACCACAGTCTTGGCCGCCCCGTCATGCTGTGACTAAGGAGGAGAACCGCTCATGTCCGCCACACCGCACATGAGCGACTGGGGAATCGGCGCCTACGATCCCGACCTCTACCTCGAGCTCATCGGTGTCGAGACGACCGAACCCAGTGTGGATGTCCTCGAGCGCATCCACCTCGGCCATGTCATGACCTTCCCCTTCAGCAACCTCGACGTGCTGCTCGGCAGACATCCCGGCGTGGAACCAGAGTCCGTCGCCCGTCGCATGATGCGGGAGGGTCGCGGGGGCTACTGCTTCGAGCACGTTCAGCTCATGGCTGGCGTCCTCGAACGGCTCGGTTTCTTAGTGCGCCGTCGGCTCGGCCGAGTACGCTCGCCCGAGAACCAGCGCACCCACATGACCCTTGACGTCGAGCTCGATGGGCGACGCTGGATGATGGACCCGGGCTTTGGCTTGTCCCTGACAGGCCCGATCCCCCGCGAGGACTGTGCGCGACGCGACGAGTTCTTTGGCGCACTCGAGATCCGCCGCATCGTCAAAGACGAAGGCATCGAGCATTGGGTGCTACGGCGAGATGACAATATCCTGCACGTCACCGACCTCTTGCCGGTTGTTCCTGCCGATGTCCGCAGTGGCCACCATGTCACCTCGACTTTAGCCGGTGCTGGCCCGTTCCAGACGATGCTCATTGTCAGCCGCTTCACTGAGGAGGGGCATGTGACGATCACAAGCAGTGGTCGCACGATCCGCCGGCCTAACCGAGAGACGGAGCGCGAAGATCTCACAGTCGTACAAGTCATTGATGCCGTCGCTGACCTCGGGATAACCCTCGACACCGCGACTGCTCGCGCGCTGGAAGAGCGGCTTCGCGAACTCCGTTCACACTGATCGGTAGAAACGAGGTCCGTCGTACTCAGTCCGAGTACCCGCCAGCGGCACGCATGCAGCACCTAGCCGTATTCGTGTGCTCGTCGTCCCGTTTATCCGCAAAATCTCCTCGAGCATCCCCGTAGTTTGGTGAGATAGCCGCCTGGATCACGCAGACAGTACCGAAGCTCCGCCCCACAGGACTGCCTGACAAACGAGACAGACACATCCACCCATTGCGGATTACTCGCTGGAGGGGTCCGCATAGGATCAGCTCTCACCTTGACGTTCCGTGATCGACCTTCCACATCTGGCCCGCTCCCCACGCCGCAGTGGTGAGCACCGACATGTTCACGCTTCACGAATCGGACTCATCATCGAGACCCTTACAAAATGAGACTGCCGAAGAAGAATCCCAGAGCAACGGCGAGAGCAATGTTGACAATCCCGGGGATCATGAACGGATGGTTGAAGACGGCTTTCCCCACTCGCGTCGATCCGGTGTCATCCATCTCCACTGCAGCCAACAACGTGGGGTATGTCGGGAGCACAAACAAGGCAGAAACTGCGGGGAATGCAGCGATAGCACCCAGCGGGCCAACTCCAAGTGTGAGTGCCACTGGCATGAGTGCTTTGGTTGTCGCTGCCTGCGAGTAGAGGAGTGCTGCTGCGAAGAACAAAACGATCGCGAGAGTCCAGGGATAGTTCTCCAGCGTATTGCCCGCTAGCTGTAGTTCCTCGGGAGGTTGTGAACGCTCGAGTTAGATGAAGACCTCCGGCAGGATGTGGGTTACCACGCTCGCATCCAGTAACCGGAGGTCTTCATGTCCCACGCTAACGCACCATTGACACCTGTGGGCAGGCAGCGCCTGGCTTCTCTGATTGTCGATCAGGGATGGTCGATCCGACGCGCAGCGGAGCGGTTCCAGGTTTCGCCTGCAACCGCGTCGAAATGGGCGTCCCGATACCGCGCGGGTGAACCTCTCGTGGATCGTTCCTCGCGCCCGCATCACTCACCCATGAGGCTTGCGAAGCGGCGCGAGCATCGTGTTATCAGCCTGCGGTTCACCCGCCGGTGGGGTCCGCACCGGATCAGCTACCACCTGGGTATACCGCGGTCCACGATCGAACGCGTCCTTGCCCGGTACCGGATGCCGCTGCTGGCGCATGTCGATCAAGCAACAGGGCTGCCGGTCCGTAAGCCTCGACCCGTGCGCTACGAGAAACGGCGTCCGGGCGAGCTCGTGCATGTCGACATCAAGAAACTCGGCCGTATCCCTGACGGTGGTGGACATCGCATGCTCGGACGCGCCAACGGCAAGCGTAACCGTCGCCATGGAGTGGGTTACGCGTTCTTGCATCACGCGGTCGATGACTACTCACGCCTGGCCTACTCCGAGATCCTTGCCGACGAGAAGAAAGAGACAGCAGCCGCGTTCTGGCACCGAGCGCGCATGTTCTTCGCCCAGGCCGGAGTGACCGTTGCGGCGGTGATGACCGATAACGGGTCCTGTTACCGCTCCCGAGCGTTCGCAGCCGCGCTCGGACCACAAGTGAAACATCGTCGAACCCGGCCGTATCGGCCCCAGACCAACGGGAAAGTCGAACGATTCAACCGCACTCTCGCCACCGAGTGGGCCTACACCCAGCTATACGAAAGCGACGAGGCCAGGGCCGCAACATACAGCACCTGGCTCCACCACTACAATCATCACCGACCCCACACCGGAATCGCAGGACAGACTCCCTCAGACCGCGTTCACAACCTCACTAGGAACTACAGCTAGCGCTTCTATTCTCTCAATATGCTCATTGACGAATGTCGTACCCAACCAGGCAACACCCAAAACACAAACTGAAGCCGACATTCCAGACTTAAAGGTCTGCATATTGAGAATGACGGCAGGCTTGATCTTGGTGACGATGGTGATCACCATTGCGGTCGCCAACATGATCGACATGATGGCCTCGTTCCGAGGGAGTGTCGGATCCTCAATGAGCTGCAGATTCTCTGAAATCGACGCTGCGTACACCACGACCAAAATGATGGCCGCCAGGAAGATGAACACCGACGTTTTCGCACCCTTCTTGCCGACGTACTCGTGCGCACCTCTGAACTGAACCAGTCCTCGCGCCATCCGTTCTTGATAAACGGGATCCTGTTCGAGCGGCTTGCCGAGGAAGTTGACCAAGAAACTCGTCAACATGACAGCGAGGAATGTTGAAGGAATGGAGATGCTCAGCAGGGTGAGGTACCCCACACCCATCGGCTCCAGGATTGACGCCATGAAAACAACGGCTGCCGATATCGGGCTCGCCGTGATCGCCATCTGGGACGCCACGACGGAGATGGAGAGCGGACGAGATGGGCGGATCTTATTTTCCTTCGCCACTTCGGCGATCACAGGCAACGCAGCAAATGCGGTGTGCCCCGTGCCCGCGAACAGCGTAAGGAAGTACGTGACTGCCGGCGCCAATTGAGTGATGCGTTTCGGATTCTTGCGGAGCAAACGGTCCGTCAACGAGACAAGCCAATCCATACCGCCCGCAGCTTGCATCGCGGCGATAGCAGCGATGACGGACATGATGATTCCAATGACATCAAAAGGAATATCGTCCTGAGTAACGGAAGCACCGGTGATCCCAAGGAAGATGACACCCAAGCCTCCCGCAAACCCGATCGCTATGGAGCCATAGCGGGCACCCAGAAAGATTGCTAGCAACACGATGAGTAGATGTATCCAGACCAAAACGTCTCATCCTTCTGTCGAGAGTGTGAGTAGGCCTAGCGGTTAACTTTTGCAAGGCATCCCCTTCGCTTCCCCGCGAGTCTACGGCCCTATGGTGCAATCGCACACGCGCGACGGAGAAGTACACAGCGAGCTCTGCAGAATTCAGTGCAGATGCGGTACGAGTTGAGTGGTGATCATCAACCCCATGGCGTGCGGGAGCGAGCTGGTCGCAGGTGCTCGGCCGTTAGAAGCATCAAGTTCCTCATTCAGGTGACGGACTTGGCGCGATAGCAACGGGCCTTTCACAACCGATATCACTTAGTGCACGGGTCTCAACAGGATCCAGCGACGTCGATGAAGGTCGCCTACCCTACCTGAGTCCAGTTCTCAGGCTTGACGTCACGACGGTCCGGGGATGAATTTCTGTGTGGAACATCTACCCCTGGCACGGTCGCCAGAGTATGGTTCGCTGTGCGCATCGCGGATCTCCGACAAGCTCGCGCGGGGACCTGTCGGACGAGGAGAATACCCCCTTATCGCCGTCCTTGACAGTCTGAGGCGTGTATCGAAGGGACCCTGATCACGTGATGGTTCCACGCCTACCGCCGAAGAACGAGGCGACCAACGGAATGACGGAGAGCCCCATGAGGACCCACCCGACGACGGGCTCCGGCGTCGAGAGCACCGCTCCGGCAACAAGAAGCGCAGCGAAAATGATGGCTGACTTGATACGTATTGCCGATCGTTGCAGCTGGCGCATCTGCGCGGACAAGACCGGTGTTGCGACCCTGAGCTCGCCGCGCTCAGCAAGTCGGAGGACCGTGTCAGCGCGCCGGGGCAGGCCGAGGGCGACTTTCCCGAGTGTCATCACCTCGTTGACGATCGTCTGCGGCGTGCTCTCACGCTCATCTTTCAAAAGCTGAGTCGCGTATGGCGTGATCGTCGCCCACACGTCGAACTCCGGGTCAAGGCCTGTGCAAATCCCGGACAGGATGCCGATCGAGCGTCCCAGAAGTAGGAGATCCTCCGGGATTTGGAAAGGCAACTCGAAAAGTAGCTCGCGGAACTGTAGTGCGAAGCGCACCATCTCCTCTTCGGGAATCTGCTGCAGTTCATCCATGCGCAGCCCCGCGAACCGTTCAAAAACTTTTTCCGCCGCCTCTTCGATCTTTGCCAGATCCGCGGTGGGTAGTAGCACGTCGAGATCTTTCAAACCAGCAAGCATACGAGAGCTGTCGCGAAGACCGACCCCGATGAGCAACTCCCTCAATCCGCTTCGCAAATTTTCCGGCACGCGGCCAATCATGCCGAAATCGATGAATGTCAGGATCCACTTAGGCTCTCCCGGACCTGCCTCACTGCACGGGGTAACGAACAGGTTGCCCGGGTGCGGGTCTGCGTGGAAAAACCCGTCGGTGAGGATTTGTTGGAGGTAGGTGTCGGCAAGGACCTTCGCGACCTCAGCGCGGTCGACGCCCGCCGCGGTGATCGCATCGTTGTCCCCCAGCTTGATTGCTGAAACGTCTTCGAGAGTGAGCACACGACGCCCAGTTAGGTCCCATACGACAGAAGGCACAGAAACCTGCGGGTTGTGCGAAAAGTTCGCGGCGAACGTCTCCGCATTGCTTGCTTCTGCAAGGTAGTCAATTTCTTGTAAGGTCGTTGCCGCGAATTCCTCGACGAGGGCCGGCGCATCCGCCCGTTCACGGATTGGCCGGTACCGCTGCATCCACCCGCCGACCCGCCGCAGAGCAGCAAGATCAGTTTCGACGATCTCGCGAATGTTGGGCCGCTGCACTTTCACGACAACGTCGGTGAATCCATACTCGGCCGCGTCGTGCGGGTGGAGTCTGGCACGATGGACCTGGCCGAGCGAGGCCGCCGCAAGCGGCGTCTCGGAGACCCAAGCAAACTGTTCCTCGAGGGGGTGCGGGAGCTCAGCATCGGCAACTCGGCGCAAATCCTCAAAGTGTTCGGGCGGTACCTCATCCTGGAGCCCAGACAACTCCTGGGTGATCTCTCTTGGTAGGACGTCGAGCCGGGCAGAAAGAAACTGCCCGACCTTGATCATCAGCCCGCCCATCGACACCGCAAGGCGACGAAATCGCACGGCGGTGCGGCGTCCGCGCTTAGCACGTGTCCGGTTCGACCACGCGCCCAAGCCGAGGCGACGCAGGACGATCTCCCACCACACGAAATTCGCGACCACACGCGCGAAGAAAAACACGATTTTGCGGTAACGCGCGCGAAGGTCAGCGTCTGTCATTTATCCCCCGGTCATCGCCTCACGGCACTGTGCGAAACGCTTCAGTCTTCAGCAAGCAACGCGTAGAGGCGTTTCCTCGCTTCGGATAGAATCTCCACCCCGGCCGCCATCTGCCGGGGTGAACCGGAGGTGCCGACCTGAACGATCGCCTGTACCAGCCTATAGGCGGCACGGTGGTAGCCGGTCCCGTTGACCGGTGTGTCGGCGGCTTCATCCCAGGGCGACGGGCGTTCCCCGTACCGCTCCGCAGCCGCGATACCGGCGTCCGTCAGGTGATACACCTTTTTCCCGCCGACCGTTTCGGCGACCACGAGTCTTTCGTCGGCGAGTTGCTGGAGCGTTGGATAAACCGACCCGGCGGACGGACTCCAGGCGCCACCACTGCGTTCGGTCAGTTCGCCGATAATCTGATAACCGTGCATCGGCTCCTCACGCAACAGTTGCAAGATTGCCGCACGTACGTCCCCGCGCCGTGCCCGCTGTGCTGGAGGTGACATCATGCCCTGTAGTTGCTGGGCCATTCCGAAAAATGGCTTGAAGCCGGGCTGTCGCCAGTTCATTTGTTCGTCGTGCGCGTACATGGATTCATTCCCTTCCGATAGAGCAACGATATATCGTTATCTTTCTCGAAAGCCTAACATCCCGAGAGCGTCAACTGCCAGAGTGGATCGAAGATTTGATGACACGACAATCCCCGGTCGTCGCGTCGTGAGACATCGCGTGCCCGTCTTTTTTTAGGTGCGGTCGGTACCCTCAGGTTGGCATCGACAGATTCACGCCCCCATGAGACATCGCCTGCCCTACAACGGCGCACGAGACGAGTATCGACACGCTTCATACGAGAGCAAACTCCCGCCCTGACGAATATCCCGGACGCGGCTCGCCGGAGAGCCCTCTCCCGCGAGCGTCACATGTTGGGAAGCGCAGAGCCAGGTTGGAGTAGGACTGTTCCTCTATGGCCGGAGGCCCAGGTCCCCTCTTACCCATGCGCTACACCGGACCTTCGAATCACTGGTCGTCGACGAGGGTCGCTCAGCGCCGGAGGTGGTCCCAGCGTGTTGGCTCCTGCTCCAGCGCGGCCCGATCCCAGTCGGCGAGGTCGGCCGCCGCAGAATACGTCGTGTGGAGGAACTCCATCAGTGTCTTGTCGGGGTCCGCCGCCGTGCGCACCTTCTCATAGGGCAGGAGGAATTCACCCTCCTGCTTGCTGAAGAACGCCCCCTCGGGCTTGATGGGATAGTCGGCAAAACCCTGCGGTTCCGGATATGCGTAGGCGTAGAACGCCCCCTCATCCCCACCACCGGGCCAGAATCCGCAGCTACTCAGTTCGCGGGAGTATCCCTCCTCCATGACCCAGTCACCGCAGTTGGGTGCGCCGCCCGGGTGGGTGGGAGCGGTACGTCCGGAGAAGCGGGTGCACGCGAGGTCGAAGGCGCCCCAGAAGAAGTGCACGGGGCTGACCTTGCCGATGAAGTGGGCGCGGAATTCATTAATGACGCGGTCGGCTTGGACGAGTTGCCGCCAGAACAGATGAGCTGCTTCGGCGTCGTATGATGCGTCGTCGTAGTTCTGCTCGAAAGGGATCGCCGGATCTACTTCGTTGGGGCTGGCACTGATCTGTGTTGGGAGGTCCAGCTCCTCGAGAGCGTGCATGACCTCGGTGTAGAACTGGGCCACAGGCTTCGGTTCAAGCGCCACGTGGCGTGACGCGCCGTCGTCGGTACGGATGACCAAGCGGTGTTCAATAAAGTCGAATTCGATATCGAAGATTCTCGTGCCGTAAGGGATCGACGACGTCGTCAGACCACGTGGACTGACATATAGCGGCACCTGCCACCAGTGATTGAGAAGCGGCGCGTGAGCTAACCGGACCTTACCGACAACCTGGGTCCACATGTGGAGGGTCTGGCGTGTGGGACCCCAGTCTTCTACGCGCAGTTTCGGCCATGCGGGGGTGGTGGATCTGGATTGCGTCGTCATGACGTAACTCCCATCGTAAATTCGGCCCAAGTCTCAAAGGAGGTCCGGGCGACCTCGGTGTCGTTAGCGTGCAGAGTTCCGGCCACGGCTCCGTGCCACCGGTTATTGCCGCACGCTCTCACGCTACTCGAACGGAATGCGCAACTGGGGTGCGACGTTGACCTGGCCGACGTTGCGACAGTTCAACTCTCTCATCGCAGTCCACATCAAGCACTTCGAGAGTCGCTCGACGAGTTCTCTCCCAGGTACCCGAAGAACGATCTCGTCTTCTGCCGCCATGAGTACAGACAATCCCACTTCGGATCGGACACTACCCCCCCGTTTTTTCATTCGGTCGAGCTTCACCCGGGCGGGTTCTTATGCCTTCTTCGCGTAAAACCTACCGAGGGTCTCGCTCTTGAGGTCGTCGAATGTGCCGTCGATGATGGAACGTCGAATCGAATCAACAAGCTGGACGGTGTAGTACTCGTTGTGGATTGTCGCGAGCGTCGAAGAAATCATCTCCTTTGCCTTGAACGTGTGGTGGAGATAGGCCTTCGAGTAATGGGTGCACGTGTAGCAACCGCAGTCCTCGACGAGGGGGGTGAAGTTTCGCCTGAATTCTGAACGGGTGACGTTGAACCGACCGTCCGGGGAATAAATCGCAGCATTGCGGGCCACGCGGGAGGGATTAACACAGTCGAACGTGTCGGCGCCGGCCTCAACAGCCGCGAACAGGTCGTCTGGTTCGGAGATGCCAAGCAGGTGACGCGCCTTGTTCTCCGGAAGCTCCTCACTCACCCACCCGACAATCGTGCCGAGGTTTTCCTTCTCGAGCGCCCCGCCGATGCCGAACCCGTCGAACGACTGGCCATCCACCTCCATCGCACCAAGGTCCCGTGCCGCTTTCCGGCGCAGGTCCTCATATTGAGCGCCCTGGATGACGCCGAACAGTTGCTGATAGGGCTTACCGGCCCGCTCTTCTGTCAGCTTCTTGTGGGAGATAAGGCAGCGCACCGCCCACTCCCGCGTCCGCTCGAGGGCTTCAACTTGGTACGAGCGGGAATTGAGAAGAGTTGTGAGCTCGTCGAAGGCAAAGATGATGTCGGCCCCGAGCTCGTGCTGGATCCGCATGGACACCTCTGATGTGAAGCGGTGCTTAGTCCCGTCCAAGTGTGACCGGAAGGTCACACCATCGTCGTCCACGTGGGCGCGGCGAATCTTGTTTTCAGCGACTTCGAGGTCCGATCCGTCCCGGCCCTTCTGACCCTTGCCCGCGAACTGCTCGGACAGGACCTTCTGATACCCGGTCCCGAGACTCATTACCTGGAACCCGCCGGAGTCGGTGAATGTGGGTCCCGGCCAGTTCATGAATCGGCCGAGTCCGCCTGCTGCGTCAACGATGTCGGAGCCAGGCTGGAGGAATAGATGATATGCGTTGGCGAGGACCGCCTGCGCCCCGAGCTCCTTGACCGTCTCAGGAAGGACCGCCTTGACGGTAGCTTTCGTGCCGACGGGGATGAAGGCCGGGGTCTCGATGACGCCGTGCGGGGTCGTGAGGGTTCCCGCCCGGCCGAGGCCGTCCAGGCGGGCTTCGACAGTGAATGTCACGCGATCTCCTCGTAGTTCGGTTCCCTCTGCTTCACGATGGCGACGACGCGGTAGGTGACTGGCAGAAGGATGAGTTCGACAGCAACCTTATAGGCGTAGCCGACGATCATGAGATTGAAGATTGTCGCAACCGGCATGACGCCTGCCCACGCGACGACACAGAAGATCGCTGTATCGGCAGCTGTGCCAACAAGCGTCGATCCGATGAGGCGGACCCACAGGTTCTTCTCCCCGTACCTCTCTTTGATCTTGACCAGAACCCACGCGTTGATGAGCTGGCCGACGGCGTAGGCGATGACGGAGGCTGCGACGATACGTGGAACAAAGCCGAGCACAGCTTCGAACGCCGCCTGGTTGTCGTAATCGGCTGCGGGCGGGGCAATTTGGACGAGGTAGAAGACGAGGGACGCGAGAATCGAGACCGCCATGCCGAGTAAGATCGCACGCTTCGCTGGCTTGAATCCGTACACCTCGGATATGACGTCGCCAAGGATGTACGTCAAGGGGAAGAGGATGGCGCCCCCGTCGAAGACAAGAGTCGCGCCTGCAACGTCAATCTCGATAAGTTTCGTCGCCGCTATGTTGGACAACAGGAGGAACGACACAAACAGAACGACGATGAGATCGTAAGGACCCCGGCGGACGGGTGCGAAACGGGCAGACATGGATACCTCTGGACAACGACTTCAGATATGATCCGGCGCTGCCACCGCCGTGATCCGCGCATCGCGCGCGGAGTGGATCGCTCCACTCCGACAGACAGTGTAGCGGACTACGCCCCAGTGGTATGAAGGTGGCGGATCGCCCATTCACGCATGACGTCAAGTGAGGGCAGGAGCTCCTCCCCTGCGGGCGTGAGAGTGTACGTGATCTCCCCGTCGTCCTCCGTGCGCTCGACAACACCGATGGAGACGAGCTCCTTTAGCCTGGCAGAGAGCGTGCGGCGGGAGACCTCGAGCACCCGGGAGAGCTCATTGAAGTGCGCGGGTCGCTGCCTGAGCGTATCGACGATCGGTCCTGTCCAGCGCTTGCCGAGGATGAAGTGGATCTCCTCCAGTTTCTTGCAGGCCGCGAGGGGGATGTCGGGGCATCCCTTCTTAAGTTCCTCTTTTGCCATGCACCAAGTCTATATACGGCACAAGCCAGGCTTTTAGGACCAGTGTCGCGACTGGGCTGACCGTCGTCGGGCCATCACGGCAAATCGGACGGAATACTGACTTCCGCGCTCGAGGCGTCCACCGTGACTGGGATCGTCTCGTTGTCGGACTCGATAGTGACGACATAGCTGGGTGAGCCCTCGAGATCGATCTCGGCAGCGACAACCCTGCCGGGGTACGCGTTCGCCGCTGCATCGATCGCATCGGCGAGCGTGACCACCTTCGATTCGAGGAACGACTCCAGCTTCTTGTCTGCATCACCGATCGGATTCATGATGATCCCCGAGCCGACGAACGTCACTTCGGTAAGCTCCCCATCAGCGACAACGGAAACCGTATACGCGCGGAGCCGCGACTCAACAGCAACAGCGCTACCGCCGACTGCGGACTCGGCCCGTTCAATGACGGAGAAAATCTCAGCATTAACCGGGCCCGGAGTCGCGTCGAGGTCCGCGGTTGCGGTGGGTGGGACATACGGCTCATCGGTGGCCGCGCATCCCGCGATCGACAGCACCAGCGCTGCCGCAGCCCACCACTTCCACATACCGATAATCTAACCAGAGTTGACGCAAGTTAGACAGAACTTCGCTTTTTCCTCCGAATTGTCACTCGACATAGCCAGTGAAGTGGCGCCGGGCAGGCTTTCCGCTTCGTGGAGCTCGCCATCCCGAATAGTCGATGCGGCCATTCGACCGCGTCGTTGCAAACTGGACTGTGCCAGGTAGCGGGATCGGTGCTTCGAACTCGACGAACCATTCACGCGGGCCGTCGTTTCCAACACCGGTGGCCGAGTACGCGCGGGATGCGGAATACATGCCGTGGACGATCGGCTTGTTGAATCCGAACGGCTTTGCCGTGAGCTTCGTGAGGTGAATCGGGTTCGCGTCGCCCGATACCTTCGCGTAGCGCCTCCCAGTGTCAGCATCGAGCCGCCACTGGGCGGTCGCCGTGCCGGGAGCGAACTCCTCCCACTCGGGCCTGGCTGGCCGCGGTCCGCCGAGATCGGAGCCGCGGACGAGGTAACGGGCTGTATCGACCATGACCTCGGCGCGGCCGATGAGAAACCGGACGACAGAGTCGAGGGTCGTCCCGGCGTAGTGCGGCTGGGGATTGCTGATCGACGCGACCATCTCCATCTCCTCTTCCAGTCCGATGCCCCGGGTTTGCTTGACATGGTTCGTCAGGTGAATCATGCCGAGTAGCGGCAGCGGGAACTCTTTGCGCACGAGGAGCGACATCGTGAGCGGGAATCCGAGGTTGTGAACGTAGCCTGGGTGCAGGTGATCCGTAACCGTATCGCCAATGAGGTGAACGAAGTCGGCATGGATTGCGGGATCCGCTGTCACGCTCGCGTGGGCTTCCGTGTCCGGCACGGATACAGCTCGAACCGGCCGCACCTTCATGCGAACCGCCTGGCGAGCGGCCGCCCCAAAGGTCGAAGCGAAAGATGGCAGTGTCTCGTGCGTGATCCTCATGGTCAGCGCCCCACGAGATTCTGCCCGCACACACGCAACGTCTGCCCGATGTATCCGCCTGCTGGCAAGCTACAGAGGAACGACACCGTCTCGGCCACGTCGATCGGCAATCCGCCTTGCTTGAGGGAGTTTGACCTGCGGAATATCTCCCGCTGAATCGGCGGGATCCTCTTCGTCATCTCTGTCTCAATGAACCCGGGTGCGACTGCATTAGCGGTGCCGCCGCGCTCGGCAAGGATGGGGGCGAGGGCCGCCACCATGCCCATGACGGCCGACTTCGAGTAGGCATAGTTCGCCTGCCCAGCATTACCAGCAACCCCCGATGTCGAGGCGAGCGAGACGAGCCTGAAGCTGTCACCGAGACGGTCCGAGGCCAGCAGAGCATCGTTGATGCGGAGCTGGGCGGCGATGTTGACATCGATGACAGAGTTCCAACGTTCCTCGTCCATGTTGACGTAGTACTTGTCGCGCGTGATTCCCGCGTTGTGGATAAGGGCGTGGAGGACAAGATCCCGCTTCGTCAGCTCATCGACGATGCGCTGGCCGGCATCCGGCGCCGTGATATCCATCTGGATCGGGATTGCCCCGATCTCATTCGCGAGGTCCGCGAGCGCACTACCGGCGGCGGGGACATCGAGAACGATGACCTTCGCTCCGTCGCGCGCTAGAGTGCGCGCGATCGATGCACCGATGCCGCGGGCGGCGCCGGTGACAAGGACAGCCCTGCCCTGGAGGTGAGCCTCCCATGTGCTGGGGACACCCGCGCCGGCTGCAGTCACGCGCAACGTCTGACCGGAGATGAAGGCAGACTTCGCAGCGAGGAAGAACCGGAGGGCGCCAATAACGGACGATTCAGTTAAGGCCACGCCATCGTCGACGAGGATTCCGTTCGCGGTCGTGCCATAGCGGGCCTCCTTCGCGAGCGTGCGGATGAAGCCCTCGACGCCCGCTCTAGCGGCGTTGACCGCCGGGTCGGCGCTCGTGGACGTGCGGGAGACCGTGACAACACGGCCTCCCACCTTCATCTTCTTGAAGGCGGCTGGCATTCCGCGGAGGATGTCAGCCGTGTCGGTTGGGGCCGCGATCTCGTCGAGAACGACGACGATCGTGCCAATCTTGTCAAGATCATCGCCGTGCCGCCGCACATCCCCGCCCCACGCGAGGAGTTGTTCGGCGAGCTCCTCGGCGGCATCGGAGCTACCGAGGACGAGGACCGGGCTGAGGATAGGCTGTGGCCTCTGCTCAAAGCGCGGCAGGTCGGTCGGCTGTGGCAGGCCGGTTTTCCCTGCGATAAACCTGCCCGGAGCAGAGCGGACAAACGTCGTGTAATCGAGCTTCATGATTGCCTTTCAGCGAGCGGATTCGAGGAGGGCAACCGTGCCCTGCCCACCGGCAGCACAGATCGAGATGAGCCCGAGCTTGCCGGGACCAGCCTCGTAGAGGGTCTTTGCGAGCGTGGCGACGATGCGGCCGCCGGTCGCCGCGAACGGGTGGCCAGCGGCGAGCGAGGAACCGTGGACGTTAAGCCGATCCCGCGGCACGGTGCCGAAGGCGCCGTCGAGCCCGAGTTCCGCCCTCGAAAAGTCCTCGTCCTCCCACGCTTTGAGGATCATGACGACCGTGGAAGCGAACGCTTCGTGAATCTCGACAAAATCCATGTCATCCAGGCTGAGATTGTTGCGGGCCAGCATCTCCGGGGCGGCATAGGCCGGTGCCGACAGCAGGTCCGCACCGGACGTGAAGTCGACGGACCGGGTGTGAACATCGCGAATGTAGGCGAGTGGCTGATGGCCGTACTTCTCTGCCCATTCTTCGGATGCGATGAGCACTGTTGAGGCGCCGTCGGACAGCGGCGTCGAGTTGCCGGCCGTCATCGTCCCGTCCGGGCCGCCGAAGGCCGGCTTGAGGGAGGCGAGCTTCTCCATGGTCGACTCACGCAGGTTCTCGTCGCGCGCGAGACCCTGGTACCCGGTCATGAGGTCATCGAAGAAGCCCCTGTCATATGCTGCGGCGAGCCGCTTATGGGACTCGAAGGCGATCTCGTCCTGCTCCTCGCGGGTGACATTCCAGCGCTCCGTCGAAAGCGCCTGGTGCTGGCCCATGTTGAGACCAGTGCGAACCTCCGCGGCAAACGGCGCGGAGGGCTTGAGATGGCCGGGTCGGATAGCGGAGAGCGCTTTGAGCCGGTCCTTCGTCGTCCGTGCCGCATTCGCACGATGGAGGATGCTCCGCAAGCTATTGCTCACTTCGATAGGAGCATCCGATGTCGAGTCAACACCGCCGCCGACGCCGACCTCGATCTGGCCGAGAGCAACCTTGTTCGCGACAAAAGCGACGGCGTCAAGACCGGTGGCGCAGGCGCGCTGCATATCGATGGCGGGCGTACGAGAGTCGAGAGCGGATCCAATGACCGCCTCCCGGGTCAGGTTGAAGTCCTTCGCGTGCTTGAGGACCGCACCTGCGGCGACATCGCCGAGCAGTTCTCCCTGGAGAGAGAAACGGGCGACCAGCCCGTCGAGAGCCGCCGTCAGCATGTCCTGGTTGCTGACGTTCCGATAGGCTTTGCCAGCGCGGGCGAACGGTATTCTGTTGCCGCCGACAATGGCCGCTCTGCGTGGTTGATTCACGGGGTCTCCGATCATGAAGTCGAGGTATGCAGAACCGAGAGTATCTGATACCGTCGGTTTTGTGAACCCCACCACACCGACTGATAGGCGAACTACGCGCTGGGCTGATCACCGCGAACAGCGGCGAGCAGATCTCATCCACGTTGCTCGCCGGCTCATCCACACGGATGGGCCAGACGTGACGATGGCGGCCATCGCGGCCGCGAGCGGCACGTCGAAGTCGATTGTCTACAGATACTTTCAGGACAAGGACGATCTTAAGCAGGCGCTCGGCGAATCGATCCTCACCCGTATGCGAGACCGGCTCATCGAGGGGGTGCGAGCCGGATCAACGCCCGAGGAATCCATCTGCACCATGGTGCGGATGTACGTCGACGCGGCAGCCAGTTCAGTCAACGTCTACAACTTTGTCACCCAGCCCTCCGAGGGGCTCTCGCAGTTCCTCGATGACTGCGCGGATCTCGTCGCTCAGTCGATGGCGGGGCGGCTTCCCGAGGATCGGCTTCACGCCTGGTCAGCCGGAGTCATCGGATTCGTCAACGCCGCCTTCCGGTGGTGGATGGATTCAGACAGAACCATGAACAGACAGCAAATCACCGACTTCATCCTTACTTCTATCCTTTCGGGAGTCATCTATGACGACAACGATTCCCCCGGTGCCCTCCGGGGAAACTTCTGACGGCGCGGACGTTGCGGCCAACACCGCTGGACCCATCGCCGCTGACCACGTCAACGCAACGCCAGCCGAGTCCGACCTTCACGTCACCGACGTCCACCGCATCGATGTGCCAGGGTTGACCCGCGTTCTCGATGGCCGCTGGGCCCACATGCGGGCCTGGGGTCGGGAGATTGCGGCCGATCCGATGTTCGCCCGGCCGCTCGATATGTCTCGTACCGACCACCGGGAGCTGACGCTGGCACGGCTCAAGGAGCTTGCCAAGCGGAACTGGTCGGCGCAGATGCTGCCGGAGTCCCTCGGTGGCATGAATGACCCGGGTGGCAACCTCGCCGCCTTTGAGGAGCTTGTCGCTGGGGATCCGTCACTCCAGATCAAGGCGGGCGTCCAGTTCGGCCTCTTCGCCTCCGCAATCCTTCACCTCGGCACGGAGGAGCACCACAAGCGGTGGCTCGCGAAGACAATGAGCCTCGAAATTCCCGGCATCTACGCCATGACGGAGATCGGGCACGGCTCGGACGTATCCGCGGTCGGTACCACCGCGGTCTACGACGAGGAAGCGGAGGAGTTCGTCATCAACACGCCATTCCGTGCGGCCACGAAGGAATATCTCGGCAACGCGGCCCTCCACGGTCACGCTGCGGTTGTCTTCGCCCAGCTCATCACGAATGGCGTCAACCACGGCGTCCACTGCTTCTATGTGCCCGTCCGTGACAACGGAGAGGTTCTGCCCGGCATCAGCGTCGAAGATGACGGGGAGAAGGGCGGCCTCAACGGCATCGACAACGGCCGCCTTGCATTCAGCAACGTCAGGGTGCCGCGCACGAATCTTCTCAACCGCTACGGCGACGTCGCGGCGGATGGGACGTACACCTCCCCGATAGAATCGCCCGGCCGACGCTTCTTCACGATGCTGACGACCCTCGTCCAGGGCCGCGTATCACTGTCGGGGGCTGCGAACAACGCGGCCAAGCTCGCCCTCGGCATCGCCATCACCTATGGCAGCCAGCGCCGCCAGTTCGCAGACTTCACGGGTGTCAACGAGGTCACGCTCCTCGACTATCAGCTCCACCAGCATCGTCTGTTCCCGCTTCTTGCACGGACATACGCCGCTGCATTCGCCCAAGAAGATCTTCTCCACGCTTTCCACGAGGTCTTCAGCGGCGAGGGCGATACGGCAGAGAACCGTGAAGACCTGGAGACAATGGCAGCTGCCCTCAAGCCGAACTCAACATGGCTGGCTCTCGAGGCAATTCAGATGTCCCGCGAGGCATGCGGCGGTGCCGGGTACATGGCTGAAAACCGTCTCGTCGGCCTTCATGACGACCTCGATGTCTACGCCACTTTCGAGGGCGACAACCACGTGCTGCTTCAGCTCGTCGGCAAGCGCCTGCTCGGCGAGTACGCGAAGTCCCTCAAGGGGATGGACGCGGGTGATGTCACGAAGTTCATCGCCTCCCGCGCCGAGACGTTCTCAACCCGTCACACCCCGTGGCGACGTCTCCTGCAATCCGCCTCCGACTTCGGCTCGGTGCGCCGCACCGCGGCATCGCTTCGCGACCCCGAGCTTCAACTCGATCTGCTGTCGACGCGTGCGGAAACGATGGTGGAGGAGCTGAGCCTTAATCTTCGCCAAGCTCCAAACATGCCGAAGGCGGACGCTGCCGCACTCGTCAACTCCCACCAGATCGAGCTCATCGAGGCCGCGAAAGCCCACGTCGATCTCATCCTTCTGACGGCCTTCAACCAGGGCCTAGACAAGATTGAAGACGACGAGACGAGGGCTGTCCTTGTCCGGCTTCGTGACCTTTTCGCTCTCACAACGATTGAGAAGAACCTGTCCTGGTATCTCATCAACGGACACCTCTCCCTTGGCCGAGCGCGTACCCTTCCGGACTACATCAACCGACTGCTGACAAAGATCAGGCCGCATGCGCTCGACCTCGTCGCCGCGTTCGGTTATACCCAGGAGCATTGGCGTGCCCCGATATCGTCGGGAATGGAGGCCGAGCGTCAGGCCCAGGCTGCGGACTACTATCGCCACCACCGAGCATCGAACGATGCTCCAATCGACGAGAAGATCCTTTACAAGAGGAGGTCTGCCAGCAAGCGAGCATCTCGCAAAGTAAGCTGACAGGCGGGATGCGGGTGGGCGGCCAACACCTTGCGCATGAGGATGCACAGCTCGCTACGGCCCCTCTCGGCCCGGGCTCATCGCCTCCGGCCAACGCCTCGACATAGGATTGAGGTAGTCGACCGGAGGCGATATGAGCACGTTTATCTTCATCTCTCCCGATTTCCCCCACATCAATGTCAACCTGTGTGAACACCTCGCGCTCGCGGGTGTGCGGGTCGTGGGTATCGGTGATGCTCATGCCGGCGGGCTCGACCCGCGCCTGACATCTCATCTGCACCACTACCACCAGGTGCCGACATTGGATGACTACGATGCGGTTTATCGCACGGTCGCCTTCATCGCCCACAAGTTTGGAAAGCCAGGTCACCTCGAATCAAACAACAGCTATTGGCTGAGCCAGGACGCAAAGCTCCGCCGGGACTTCAATATCAGCGGCATAGCATGGGGCGCCTCCGACAGCCATTCGCTCCAGATCATCGCCGACTTTGGCCTGCCTGTCGGTGACTCGGCAGGACCCGTGTACTCGTGGGATGCCATCATCAGTCACGACCGAAAGGTCCTCTTCGAGGGGGTGACGGCTTGGCCCTCGATCTCTGAAAGGGAATACGCCTACCGCACCGTGGCGCCGCTACCTCCCATCGTCGTCGATCTTGGCCGCCGGGCCGCAGAAGCCCTTCACGCGCGGCTCACCTTCCTCCACGTCCAGGTAGCGTTTCCGCCGGGCGCGGCGCCGCGAATCGTCCGCGTCTCCAGGAGCGCGCCTCCGGCGTTCACGCTCGACATGTACAACTTCGCGGGCGACATTGATACGTATCAGATTTACGCAGCCGAGGTCGCGAACCTCGATGACCGACTGTCAGTTGACACTGAACACGGCGAGCCGACAGAGCGTATCGCCGCCTACGTCTCGCGGCGTGACGGCGTGAACTATCGGCACACCCCACAGGAACTCGGCGCGCGGTGGGAAGACAAGATCCGGCTCGTCGATCGCAATCCTGGCCAGTACAGGCAGGGGATGGGGGACACGTTCTACATCGCCGTCGTCACGAGCAACGATGAGGCAGACCGGTTCACGGCCGACGTCGTCGAGCGAGCATGACGAGTCGCAACCACCAACAACGCGGAGATGCTTGAGCAGAAGCGGGGATTGCCTCGAGCTGTCCCGCGTCTGTGGCCGCGCACAGTCCTGGACGTAGACTGGCGCTATGAGTGAGAGCGTCAGAGTCGATGTGTGGCTGTGGGCCGTCCGCCAACTCAAGACGCGGACGTTGGCAACGAACGCCTGCCGGGCCGGACATGTTCGCGTCAACGGTAGCCCGGTCAAGGCAAGCCACAAGGTCAAGGTGGGAGACGAGGTGCGACTGCGGATCGAGGGCATGGACCGCATCCTCGAGGTCACGGGACTTATCCTCAAGCGGACGAGTGCCCCTCTTGCTCAGGAATGCTACATTGACCGCACCCCTGAGCGTCCGCGGGTGTTCATCCCTCCCCTCTTCAACCGTGACAGAGGCGCAGGCCGGCCAACGAAGAAGGAGCGCCGCGAGCTCGATCGGCTCCGTGGAATCGACGCGAACTGGGACCGTCTAGGCGAGTGATCCGAGAGCTGGCTGGTCAACACCTGAAGACCAGAGTCCTCCGGACGTTACACACAGCTTCATCCCCAGAACCAGTTGAGTTGTCCACAGGAAAACGTTGTTATTCCCACGAACTCCACAGGTTATCCACAGGACGGTCGCGCGCCTTCTCAGACACCGCCGAGACCGGCGTAGTAGTCTGCGGACATGCGTGAACTCCAGAAGAAGATCATCGGCGAGCTCGGCGTCAAAGCGACGATCGATCCTCACGAGGAGATCGAACAACGCGTTGAGTTCCTCACCGACTACCTCATCGCCGCCAATGCCAGGGGCTACGTGCTCGGAATTTCAGGGGGCGTTGATTCAACGCTCGGTGGCAGGCTCGGACAACTTGCTGTCGAACGGGCCCGGGAGCAGGGGCTCTCCGCCGAATTTGTGGCGGTCCGCCTCCCCCACCACGTTCAGCACGACGAAGCGGATGCTCAGGCAGCCCTCGACTTCATCGGCGCGGACCGTCGTATAACGTTCAACATCGGCCCGGCAGTGGACGCCTTCGAGAAAGAGTACGATCTCGGCGCGGACAGCCGCATGTCCGACTTCAATAAGGGCAATGCGAAAGCCCGCTTACGGATGATGGCGCAATATGCGGTGGCGGGAGATGCCGGGCTGCTCGTCATCGGCACCGATCAAGCCGCGGAAGCGGTCACTGGCTTCTACACGAAATTTGGGGACGGTGGGGCCGATGTTATGCCGCTCTCGGGACTGACCAAGCGCCAGGTTCGACTGCTGACACAAGAGCTCGGCGGACCAGAGTTCCTGTGGAACAAAGTCCCAACAGCGGACCTGCTCGACAATGATCCTGGCCGAACCGACGAGGACGAGCTTGGACTGTCCTATGACGATATCGATGACTACCTTGAGGGCCGCGAGGTGTCGTCAGCTGCCGCACAGAAGATCGAGTGGTACTACCAGCGCTCGCGCCACAAGAGGCGGATGCCGGTTGGCGCGTCCGACACGTGGTGGCGATGAGCGCCGACTCGGCCTCAGGGTGGAGCGAGTTTCACTCTGACCGACGGAGTGATTCAGTTAACATTGGTTGATCAGGTCGTTCAAAGATGAAGGCAGGATCGTGGCAACCGTTGCAATCGTAGGAACATTTGACACTAAAGGTAGAGAGTTCGACTTCTGTCGGCATCTTTTCGAGCAGCAGGGCGTGGACACGCTCATGATCCACGCGGGCACCAAGCCCGCATCTATACCCGTTGACATCGATGCCCCCGAGGTCGCGGCCGAAGGAGGCGCTGAGCTAAGCGACCTCATGGAGGATCGCGGGCGTGCGATGGCAGCAATGACCCTCGGCGTCACATCGATCATCCCCCGGCTGTACGAGGACGGGACGATCGACGGGGTCTTTTCACTTGGCGGATCGGGAGGCACCGCCCTTGCCACGGCTGGAATGCGGAAGCTCCCGGTCGGGGTTCCCAAAGTCATGGTGTCGACCATGGCGGGCGGCACTGTCGCCGAATATGTCGGCACCTCCGATATCGTCATGATTCCATCGATCGTTGACGTCCAGGGTCTCAATTCCATTCTCCAGACCATCCTGCGGAACGCGGTCGGCGCCATGGTCGGCATGCTCTCGGCCGAGAAGGTGGACGAGGTGGCCGCCAAGCCCCACATTGCGGCCACGATGTTCGGTGTGACCACTCCGTGCGTTAACAGGGCGCAGGAGATCCTTGAGGCCAGGGGCTACGAGGTTGTGGTCTTCCATGCGACCGGCGCTGGGGGGAAGTCGATGGAGCAGCTCATCCGCGACGGCTACTTCGTCGGGGTGCTCGACCTCACCGCAACCGAGTGGTGCGATGAGCTGTTCGGCGGCATTCTCGCCGCTGGCCCCCATCGCCATGAGGCAGCTGTCGATGCAGGGGTCCCGCAGGTCGTGTCGGTCGGCGCGCTCGACATGGTGAACTTCGGTAGCCCAGACACGGTGCCCGCCCACTACAGGGGCCGCAATCTCTATCCTCACAATCCGCAGATCACGCTCATGCGGACAACGGCCGAAGAAAACAGGCAACTCGGCGAGAAGCTTGCCGAAAAGCTCAACCGTGCCACCCGCGAGACGGTCGTCCTTCTTCCTCTCAAGGGAGTCTCGGCGATAGCAGTCGAAGGCGGACCGTTCTATGACCGGGACGCCGACCGGGCCCTGTTCGAGGCACTTGAGGGCAACCTCGACAACGAGCACGTCAACGTCCAATCGCTCGACACCGATATCAACGATCCCGTTTTCGCTGAGGCTGCCGCCCAGGCTCTTATTGAGCTCATTGAAGATTCGAAAGGAACCAACTGATGAACACCCTGACTCGCGAGGAGATTCTCGCCGGATTTGAGGAGAAAGTCGCTCGGGGCGAGGTACTTCTTGGCGTTGGGGCCGGCACCGGCATCACTGCAAAATTCTCCGAAGCTGGCGGAGCCGACCTCCTCATCATTTACAACTCGGGCCGTTTCCGGATGGCGGGGAGGGGGTCCCTCTCCGGTCTCATGCCATATGGGGATGCCAACGCGATCGTCGTCGACATGGGTTCGGAGGTCCTTCCCGTCGTCAAACACACGCCCGTCCTCGCGGGCGTGTGCGGCACAGACCCGTTCCGGACCATGCCAATTTTCCTGCGCGAACTTAAAGCCCAGGGTTTCTCCGGCGTCCAGAACTTTCCTACAGTCGGCCTCATCGACGGCGTTTTCCGCCAGAACCTCGAGGAAACCGACATGGGTTATGGCCTCGAGGTCGAGATGATCCGCGAGGCGCACAAGCTCGACATGCTGACCTGCCCGTACGTCTTCACGCCAGATGACGCCCGAGCCATGGCAGGAGCGGGTGCTGATATCCTCGTCGCTCACATGGGCCTCACGACGAAGGGCACGATTGGCGCTCAGACCGCTCTCACCCTCGACGACTCGGTCGACCGAATTCGCGACATCATCGCGGCTGGCCGTGAGGTCAACCCCGACATCCTCGTTATCTGCCACGGCGGTCCCATCGCCGAGCCCGAGGACGCAGCCTACGTCATCAAGTCGCTACCGGAGCTCGCAGGCTTCTTCGGGGCCTCCTCCATTGAGCGCTTCGCCGCCGAGCGGGGGATCAAGTCTCAAACCGAAGAGTTCAAAGCGATCACGCGCTGATTGAGATAGAGGAATGCCCCCAGTGACTGGGGGCATTCCTCTATGTCAACAGGTCCTCAGGCGTGCTCGTCCTCGCCCGACGATTCGGGCTGGACGGTCCACTCCGGTGGGACGTCAACGCCGTTTTCTTCATCGCGTTCAGAATCTTCCGCTGTCTTGTGGATGATGCCGTGCGCGTGATGAACCGGCGCGTAAATCGTGTAGAGACGTAGCGGCTCATCGCCGGTATTGATGACGTCATGCCACTTGCCAGCGGGGACCTGGATCGACCAGCCGTCGGAGACGGCCTGCTGGAAGTCGAGGTCGTCCTCGGAATCTCCCATGACGCATTTGCCTTCACCAGCGTCAACCCGAAGGAACTGGTCGGTGTCGGGGTGCTTCTCAAGGCCGATCGAGCTGCCGGGCTCAATGGACATAAGCGTTACTTGGAGGTACTTCCCTGTCCAGACCGTTGTCCTGTAGTTCTCGTTCTCCCGCGTCGCCGTCTCGATATCGAAAGCGTGCGGTTTAGGGCCAATATCCTCGATGTTCATCATTAACCTTCCTCACATATGGTTAATGACAGTCTATCGAGGACAGTGACGGTCGGCATGCTCTCCCCCATGAATGATGCTCCTGGCTGATGAAAAACGGGCCCGTCGCCAGAGAAGTGAAGCCGTTCGCTTATGCGCGCCGAGGTCGAGACACCTCGACGGGGCCAGCAAAAGGAAAACGGCGACCGATCGTCGCCGTTCCTCTTGTGCGCAAGGGGGGAGTTGAACCCCCACGCCCTCTCGGGCACACGGACCTGAACCGTGCGCGTCTGCCTATTCCGCCACTTGCGCGTGCTGCTTCCAGCCCGCCCAGTGTAGCGTGCACGTACGTCGCGCTCAAAGCCGGGTACCTGTGAAGCCACATACGCGGCAACACGCAGAGGTGGCGAGCCATCGGCATTTCCGATATCAACGCTCCGCGTGCGTTGACCTGCACGGACGGTAGAATCAATGAACACATCAGTGAGATCGGGCGAAGGAGAACCGTCCCGAGAATGCTGCGATCCAAGCCGGGTGGCGAAAAACCACTACTCTGTTAGTAACGCTATCCGGCCTACTATCTCGGGAAGGGAATGAACGTGGGTGTCTTCGGCAGATTCGAACGCGGCATCGAAAATGCCGTCAATTCAGTCTTCGGCCGAGCTTTTAAGTCCGAGGTCAAGCCGGTCGAGATTGCATCGGCCATCAATCGCGCAATTGATGAGGGCACTGCGGTCTACTCCCGCTCACGCACGATCAGCCCCAATGTGTTCACAGTGACCCTCTCTCCCGAGGACTCGGCACGGCTCGACCAGTGGGGCCGTGATGCGATTGCCGAGGAGCTCATCGATCACGCCATCAAGTACGCGACCTCGCAGGGATATACGTTCCTGGGGCCGCTCAAAGTCTCGTTCACCTCCGACCAGGAGGCCACCACCGGCATCGTCGGCGTCACCTCCCAGACTGTGCGAGGAGCTGTAGCACCCGTGACCACCTCCACCCCCTCCCCCGCCAACCCGATCATCGACGTTCAGGGTCAGCGCTACCTTCTGACGGGCCCGGTGACGATCATCGGCCGCGGCTCCGATGCGGACATCATCGTTGATGACACCGGGGTCTCACGACACCACCTCGAGCTTCGAGTGACCCCGCGCGGCGTCATTGCAACGGACCTGGACTCCACCAACGGAACGTTCGTCGAGGGTCATCGCATCACAGCCGCGACCCTCGTCGACGGCAATACCGTGACGATCGGCAGAACGAGGATCATGTTCTGGACCGATCCAGAGAGCTACGCATGAGCGGCCTTGTCCTCGCGATCCTCCACATCGGTTTCCTCGTCCTGCTGTGGGTTTTCGTGCTGGCCGTCATGGCGACTCTGCGCCGCGACATCTACGGTGTCTCCGCACGGGGCCGCCAATCCCAGGTCTCACCCGTGTCACGATCCCGGCCGAGATCGTCGGCTCCGAAGCCCCAGCGGGGCGTGCCGACGAAAATCGTCGTGTCTGCGGGCCCGCTCGCAGGTACAACCGTGCCTCTCGGGAGTTCGTCGATCATCGTTGGTCGCTCCCCCGATTCAGCACTCGTTCTCGACGACTCGTACTCTTCTGCCCGGCATGCGCGCTTCTTCCATTCTGAAGGACAGTGGTATGTCGAGGACCTTCAGTCGACAAACGGAACCTTCGTTCACGGGGCACGCATCGAGCAACCAACCCTGGTGAAACCGGGCGACGCCGTCACGGTAGGCCAGACGACAATGACGATGCAGCGGTAGGGGGATCATGTCAGTTCAGCTTCGATTCGCAGCCCGCTCCGATATCGGTGCCGTCCGCAAAAGCAACCAGGACTCCGGGTACGCCGGTCCCCATCTGCTTGTCCTCGCAGACGGGATGGGAGGCGCGGCCGGTGGTGACACCGCCTCGAGCATCACAGTCTCAACTCTCGCGAGTCTCGACGATGTCCATCAAGCCGATGATCTCCTCCCACTCCTGCGCAAGGCAGTCACGAAAGCGCACGAGGAACTCACCGACCTCGCCGGCAGGGACCGGTCCCTCAAAGGGATGGGCACGACCTGCATCGCAATCCTTCGCGCAGGAAACAAGCTTGGCATGGTCCACATCGGCGACTCCCGCGCCTACCTGTTGCGCGGGGAATCCCTCATTCAGGTGACAAAGGACCACACGCTCGTCCAGTATCTTCTCGACCATGGTCAGATCACGCCCGAAGAGGCGGAGAACCATCCGAAGAAGAACGTCATCATGCGAGCTCTCGGTGACACGGAGGGCGAGGTCGAACTCGACGAATCCGTTCGGGAAGCCGTTGTCGGTGACCGCTGGCTCCTCTGTTCCGATGGTCTTTTCGGCGTCGTGTCCAATGAGACGATTGCCGACACGCTCCTCCATTGCGCCGATCTGGAAAAGTGCGCGAACCGACTCATCGAGCTGGCTCTCGCTGGGGGCGCACCCGACAACGTCACAGTCGTCCTCGCCGATATCCTCGACGATCGACATTTGACGAACTCCACGGCGCCGGACACAGCGCCCATCATCGTCGGTGCAGCCGCTTCCCGTATTCCCGGAACTGAGGAGCGACAGGAGAGTGGCGCTGACGAACGCAATAAGAAGCGCAGGTGGCCAGCCCGGCTCGCCGTTATCATCGGCTTCCTTGTGCTCGCCGCCGGAGCCCTTTTTGGTGGCTGGTTTTGGACGCAATCGCAGTATTACGTCTACGAAGCAGACGGAAATGTCGCAATCTACCGAGGGGTCCCGCAGACACTCGGCCCCGTCGAGCTCTCTCACTTGGAGGAACGCTCGAGCCTCGCGATCGACGATCTGACGGAGACAGCCCAGCGCAGATTGCGCGAACCTGTCACCCAGCCGTCGCGCCGGGACGCGGAACGCTTCGTTGCCGACCTGGAGTCCCAGTTCCTTCGGGAACAGGTCATGGACGAAAGCTCGCCTGAGCCGACTGACGACTCGACAGAGCAGGAGTCACCGCCCGCCCAGAGCGATAGCGGTAGCCAGCCTGAGGAGACTTCCCCATGACGGCTGTGCAGCGAACGGCTCGTCCAGGCAGACTCCCCGAACTGCTTCTTACCGTCGTGTCGGTCACGATCGGTCTCGGTGCCTATTCCCTTGTCCACCTCGGCGCACATGGCACGATGCCGGACAATATGGTGACGACATCGATCATCTTCTCCGCGGCCGCGCTCGTCGCCCACCTCCTCATTCGCTGGACAGCCCCCTATGCGGACCCGGTCCTCTTCCCGGCGGCCCTCGCTCTTAACGGAATAGGCCTGGGGATGATCGAACGGATCGACATCGCCACCGACTCATCTAAGTGGGGGTCGCAGGCAGTCTTCACCCTCCTAGGCATCGCCCTCGCTGTCCTCACCGTCATCACAATCCGGGACCATCGCGTCCTTCGCCGCTTCACGTACACATCTCTCGTCATCGGCGCCATTCTGCTCGTCCTGCCCCTCGTGCCAGGGCTCGGACGGGAAATCTACGGTGCGCGGATCTGGATCTACGTCGCGGGTTTCTCCTTCCAACCCGCTGAAGCCGCGAAAATCTTCTTCGCCATCTTCTTCGCCGGTTATCTCGTCGTCAACCGCGACAATCTCGCCCTGGCCGGGCCGAAGGTTCTCGGACTGCGGCTACCTCAGCTTCGGCACTTTGCGCCGATCCTGCTTGCCTGGCTCGTCTGCATCGCTGTCCTCGTCTTTCAGAAAGACCTCGGCACGTCCCTCCTCTTCTTCGGGCTGTTCGTCTCGATGCTCTATGTAGCGACCGACCGCCTGTCCTGGATGATTATAGGCGGTCTGCTCGCACTCGGCGGAGGCTTCGTTGTTTTCCAGCTGTTCCCCCATGTCACGGCACGCTTTAACGTGTGGCTCAACGCCATGGATCCGGATGTCTATGATGCAGCGTTCGGCTCGTATCAGGTCGTGCAGGGCAACTTCGGAATGGCGTCGGGCGGCCTTTTCGGCACCGGATTGGGGCAGGGTTATCCGAGCATTGTGCCGCAGGCAAATTCCGACTTCATCATCGCGAGTATCGGCGAAGAGCTCGGTCTGGCTGGCGTATTCGCCGTCCTTGCCCTCTACCTCGTCATCGTCATTCGTGGCCTGCGGGCGGCAGCGTTCGTCCGGGACGGGTTCGGCAAACTGCTCGCGGCTGGCCTGTCCTTCATGATTGCCCTGCAGGTGTTTGTCGTCGTCGGAGGCGTCACCCGTCTCATTCCGCTCACGGGACTCACCCTGCCTCTTGTTGCCCTCGGGGGATCCTCCCTTGTCCTCAACTGGATTGTCATCGGGCTCCTCCTGCGGATCTCCAATGCCTCCCGGCAACCGAACACCCCGTCGGAGCCTCTGCCGTCGGCATGGGATGGCGAAGGGCTGGCGAAAAGGGACGATCATAAGCCTGAGCTGACCGACGCCGACCGCGCTGACACCGAGGCGATGAGGGTGCCATGAATCAGCCGATCCGGCGCATAGCCACCCTTGCCCTGCTCCTGTTCTTTTCCCTTATGGTTGCCGTCACCATGATCCAGTTCGTGAGAGCCCCCGCACTCACAGCAGACAGCAGAAATGTGCGGACGATTTATGAGGAGTACGGCCGTGAGCGCGGGCCCATCATCGTCGCCGATCAGACCGTCGCATCGTCCGAGCCAGCCGATGATGTCTACCAGTTCCTTCGCACCTACGGTCAGGGCGAGCTATATGCCCACTCCACCGGTTATTTCTCGGTCGCATTCAACTCGATGACGGGGATCGAACGGTTTGAGAATGACGTGTTGGGCGGATCCTCGCAGTCGCTCGCACTCCAACGCCTCCGGGATCTCGTGACAGGTAACGAACCTCGCGGCGGCGGTGTCGAGCTTACTCTCGATCCGCAGATTCAGCAGGCCGCTGTTGATGCTCTCGCTGGCCAGCGCGGATCGATCGTCGTGCTGGAGCCTGCAACTGGCAGAATCCTCGCGATGGTGTCAGTGCCAAGTTATGATCCAAACCTTCTGGCGACGCATGATGCGGCTGCGGCGCGGGAGAACTTCGAGGCGCTGTCGAGCGACCAATCGCGTCCTCTCGTTAACCGCGCAATTGCGGGCGACCTCTACGCCCCCGGCTCCGCTTTCAAGGTTGTGACAGCTACGGCGATGCTCGAGCACGGCTACGAGCCCGGTGATCTCATTGACGCCCCCACTGAATACTCCCCTCCCGGCACATCGCACACGATCCGTAACCCGGGTGCGGCGGCCTGCGGCGACGGCTCCGGGGAGGCGACGCTCCTCCAGTCCCTCCGTCAGTCCTGCAACACGCCTTTTGCGATCGCTGCGGTCGAGATGGGGGAGGATGTCATGCGGGAACAGGCTGAGGCGTTTGGCTTCGGTAGGGATCTGTCGATCCCGATGTCGGTCACCCCGTCGAGGTTCCCGGACGCGACAACGCAGGCGGAACTTGCACAGAGTGCGTTCGGTCAATATGACGTGCGAGTGACGCCGATGCAGATGGCGATGGTCGCCTCCGCCATCGCGAATGACGGCTCGCTCATGAGGCCCTATCTTGTCGAACGCACGCTGTCCCCGGACCTCGACGTGCTGAGGGTAAGCGATCCCGCGGAGTTCTCTGTCCCCATGGGCGAAGACAGTGCTGAGAAGATGTCCGAGATGATGGTCGATGTTGTCGCGAATGGCACCGGTTTCCGGGCTCAGATTCCCGGGGTCGATGTCGCAGGGAAGACGGGCACGGCAGAGATCTCGACAGAAATTCCGCCGCACGCCTGGTTCATCGGCTTCGCCCCCGCCGACGATCCGGCGGTCGCCATCGCCGTGGTCGTGGAGAATGGTGGCTATCAAGGTTTTGGCACCGACGGCGGCTCTCTCGCCGCCCCGATGGCGCGCACAGTGTTCCAGGCTGCGCTGGCGGAATAGGAAAGGTTGAACATGGTGGATCAACTCCCCCGGATGTTGGCTGACCGCTATGAGGTTGGCCGGCTGATTGGGCGTGGCGGCATGGCGCAGGTGTACATCGCCTACGACACGCGGCTGTCCCGGACGGTTGCGATCAAGATCCTGCGCTCTGACATGGTGACGGACGAGACCTTCCTCGCCCGGTTCCGCAGGGAAGCCCAATCATCCGCGGCTCTCAACCATCCGTCGATCGTCGCCGTCTATGACACCGGGGAGGAGGACATCGACACCCCACAGGGCAAGGTCGCTCTGCCGTTCATCGTCATGGAATACGTCAATGGTCAGACGGTGCGCGATTTGCTCGCGGATGGGGATCCGATTCCGATCGACGAGGCTGCTCACGTCGCAGCGGGAGTTCTCTCCGCCCTCGAGTATTCGCACCGAGAAGGCATTATTCACCGCGATATCAAGCCGGGCAACATCATGCTGACCCCGGATGGGTCGGTCAAGGTCATGGACTTCGGGATCGCCCGCGCCATGGCCGACGCCCACTCGACGGTCACGCAGACGAACACTGTTGTCGGCACGGCCCAGTATCTCTCGCCCGAGCAGGCCCGTGGCGAACTCGTCGACACCCGCTCCGACCTGTACTCAGCTGGCTGCCTCCTGTACGAGATGCTGACCGGCAAACCGCCCTTCACAGGCGATACAGCGATCTCGGTCGCGTACCAGCACGTGTCGGAATCCCCGGCGCCACCGTCTTCCGTCACTGCCGACATTCCGGACACGATCGATCGCGTTGTTCTCAAAGCACTCGCGAAAGACCGGGACGACCGCTATCAGACAGCAGCCGCGTTCCGCCGCGATCTGCTCTCCGCTGTGCGTGGGCAGCAGGTGACCGCGCCAGCAACCACGGCGTACGCCGTTCCGGCGACTGCGGCGACGGCCCTCATGGGCGCGGCGGCAGTTCCACCTGCGGATACGGCCACGGCGACCGGTGCCTATGCCCCCTACCAAACGGGCCAGCTTCCCGCTCAGAGCGGGAAGAGGAACAACCGTTGGCTCTGGGCCATCATCGTCCTCCTTCTTATCGTCCTCGGCTTCATCGCCTACCAGGTATTCGCCGGTGAGGATCAGCCCGAGGAACCGACGCCGACAGTCCAGCTAGTCGAGGTTCCGAATCTCCAGGGCATGAACCAGCAGGAGGCCCGTGCAGAGTTGCGAGAGCTCGACCTGGACATGACGATCGGGGAGCCTGTCGAAACTGACGATGTCGAGGCGGGGCTGTTCGTGTCAGCGAACCCGCCTGTCGGCACTTCGGTCGAAACCGGTTCAACGATCGAGGTTGTGTTCTCTGCTGGTGTCGGCGAGACGACCGTCCCCGACGTGACCGGCCTCAGTGTCGACGCGGCCCGTCGCGCGATCGAAGCTGAGGGCCTCACGTGGGGGTCGACGACAACGATTGACAACACTCCCGGCTTCAGCCAGGGCGAGGTCGTGTCGACCAACCCTGCACCGGACGAGCGGGTCGCCCGCGGCACTGTCATCAACGCCGAGGTTTCATCGGGGCGAGTGACCGTACCGAATTTGCTCGGCATGAACATCGATATCGCAACAGCTGAGTTGGACGCTCGCGGTCTGAGCTATCGGATCGAGACCTCCCAAACGAATGAGGCCGATCCCGACACCGTCATCGGGCAGGACTTCCGCGAAGGTTCGATCGTCGACCAGGGTCAGCGGATCACGATCACCGTGGCCGTCGCCGCGCCGACACCGTCTCCGACCCCCGAGCCGACGACGGAGGAGCCCACGGAGGAGCCGACAGAAGACGAGGAGCCCACAACCGAAGGCAGCCCGCACCCGGGGTCAAGGACAACGGGGCCGACGACAACGAATCCGAGGCACGGCGGTAGCTAGGGCATCAGCGGCGGTCGATTTTATTCGGCCGCCGCTTCATGTCGACGTGCGATGGGCGCAAGATTCAGCCGCGGTTAATGAGGGGTGCGAGACCTGACGCTGCCCGCACCGCGCTGTCATCACCGGTCATGGCCAGCCAGTTGGCGAGCATACGATGACCGCCCTGGGTGAGGACGGACTCGGGGTGGAATTGCACTCCCCACAGTGGAAGGCTGCGGTGCTGGACAGCCATGATGACCTCACCGCGTGCGCTCAAGACGCTGGCTGTCACCGAGAGGTCCTCAGGGAGCGTTCCGGTTTTGATCGCGAGTGAGTGGTAGCGGGTGACCTCGAGGGGGCTTGGCAGAGAGTCAAAGACACCCTCGCCAGTGTGAACAATGTGGGAGGTCTTGCCATGCATGAGCTCCGGTGAGTGGGAGACGGTCCCTCCGAAAGCTTCTGCAAGCGCCTGGTGGCCGAGGCAGACTCCGAGGAGAGGTTTCCGCTCGTCGGCGCAGTACCGGATCATCTCGAGGGAGACGCCTGCCTCCGCCGGTGCTCCCGGGCCGGGCGAGATGAGGACGCCGTCGTAACTGGCGGCTTCTTCCGGGTCGATTTGATCGTTGCGAACGATAACGACATCGGCACCGAGTTGCTGGAGGTAGTCCGCGATTGTGTAAACGAACGAGTCGTAGTTGTCGACGATCAGAATTTTGCTCATTAGCCCACCGTGTTGTCTGTGATCGGAAGATTGTCAGCCACCCACGGGAACACCCAGGTGAAAAGGACGATGATAACGGCGGCAATGAGGATGAGGACCTGGACGATCTTTGCCCACGTTGGTCCCGGCAGGAGCCTGAACAGAGCCGAGTACATTACAGCATCTCCTTCGGGGTGCCCTCCGAGCGCGGAGCCCAATAGTCGAGCTCGGCGAACGTCACCCAGCGCATGTTCGACACGAATGGGGGATGGCATGTCGTGAGGGTCATGAAGTGTCCGTTCGGAGGTGCACCCAACTGGTTCGGGACCGGTGCGAGGACCTCGGTCGCGCTCGGGGCGACAATCTCGTGGTCTGTCACCCGATAGACATAGTACGTGTCAGCAGTTTCCACAATCAGGGGGGAGCCGATCGGTAGGCTGGGCTGATGGCGCAGGGGCGCGCCGTACGACTGCCGGTGGCCTGCGACAGCGAAGTTGCCGAGCTCGCCCGGTAGCTGGGTCTCGGGGTAGTGCCCGAGGCTACCTCGGTCGAGCACCTTCTTGAGATCGACGCCTTCAGCGATACCGACCTGGAAGTCGTCACCGAATGCTGGCACGTGGAGTACCGCCCAAATCGTATTCGTGTCGATGCCGTCTCGAATTGCGTTGGAGTCCGCCGAGGGCGGGTCGCTACGATATTCGGGAGCTAGAACGCCGGGGCTGTCCCCCTCGCCTTCGGTGCGCTCATAGAACTCGGACAGGAGCTGGGATTGCTCACGGCTCGCCATGACGTCAGTCCACCACAGCTGCCAAACGAGAAAGAGGAAGACGACGATTCCGCCGGTGAGGAGGAGCTCGCCGACGACACCGAGCACGCGCGACAAGACGGATCGTTTGGCAGGGGCGCTCCTGACCATTGCCGCCTCCTCAATTCACGGGCCGTGCGGTTAAGATTATGCCAGCCTATCCGAAGGAGCGAACATGCCCGAGTCCAGACGCCGTAAGGCCGCAGTCGAGAAGAAGCGCGCCCAGAGAGAGGTCGAAATCGCGAAGGGCCGGGAGCCGGAATCATCGCCGAGATGGTGGGCGCCTCTCATGGTGGGTCTCATGTTGCTCGGCCTCATCATTGTCGTCACCGCCTACGTGACGAGCGGAAACTGGCCGATCCCCTTCGGCAACGGCAACTACAACCTGTTCGTCGGTTTCGGCGTCATGCTTGTCGGTTTCCTCATGACTCTAGGATGGAAGTGATTTATGGAGCAGTTCGCGAAGCTGGCCCGCGGGTCGATTGCGCCTGATCCCGACCATCCGGCGCTGGGTCCACTCGCGCTCGCAGACGCCGATGGGTCGCTTTACATCAAAACAGATGATCTCCTGCCTGGGCGCTGCATCGACGGCCGGCGCCCGACAACCCCGTATGCGACGATCTCTCCCTGTGCGCCCGGCGCTAGCCTGAGCCTCCTCATTGGGCTCGCAGCGACCCGAGGTATCACCGACCCCATGTGGGGAGCCGGTGAACTCGCTGCGCGACTGACCGCCGCGGGACTGGAGCCGGGAATCCACACCGGACCGGACGATCATTCGAGCGGTTGCGGTGCACTCGACTCGGCCTCTGAAATCATCTCACTCGCGAACGAGACCGAGCCGCTCGTCCGCGAATGTGCGGACGCGCTCGACATGGCGGTGTCAACAACCTTCCCGCTCGCGTCCCTAGCGGGCGTGCCGCTCGATTCCGCCGGCATCTACCGAAAGTTCGATGAGGATCCCGGCTCCCGCGTGACACCGTTGCGCGGCGTCCACTCGGAGATTGCCATCGTTGTCAACCACGAGAAGGGGACGACGATAGACCAGAACACGCTCGACCGCCTTGGCGAGGTCGACGTATTTGATGTCGACGTCTGGTCACTCGAGGTCGCTGCTGATTGGCTCGCGGAAGAGTTCGGCGTCGACCGCGACCATGCCCTGTCGGCAATGAACGCATTCACAATTGCGACACTCGCCTTTTTGGCGCAGCCGTCGATGACCGTCCTACATCACACCTAGGCTGGCGGGCCGACGAGTAGCACCCGCTCTCGTCGGTACCTCGCCTCTTCCTGGGTCAGGACGTCCTTCCCGAACGGGAAGCACGTGATGGGGATCATCTTGATGTTGGCGATGGCTAGCGGGATCCCGATGATCGTGATGGCCTGGAAAAGCGCTGTCCCGAGGTGGCCAAGCGCAAGCATCCAGCCTGGGATAAGGAACCAGAGAACGTTCATGATGGTGCTACCGGTGCCCGCCTCGGGCTTGGCGACCACAACTTTGCCGAACGGCCACAGCACGTAACTGGCAATTCTGAAGCAAGCGATTCCGAGCGGGATCGTGACGATGAAGATGATGGCAACAATCCCGAAGAAGATGTATTCGAGGAACAGCAGGAAGCCTCCGAATACGAGCCAGATGACGTTCAACAGGAAGTTCATGTGCGCCTTTCGCTTATTGTCCTCAGTTTACTGCGCGGTGATGCGGGTGGCGATCTCGTCAGCGACTTCCTCAGGACGTGACAGATTATCTACCGTGAAACCCTCCTCGTCCGGTTCGAGTGGCTCAAGGGTCGCCAGCTGATCATCGAGCTGTTCGGGTCCCATGTAGTGGCCGCTACGTTCCCTCATCCGCTCTCGGAGGATGTCCTCCGGCGGGACGATGTGAACGAAGATGACGGCACCCTCCGCCTCCCTCAGCACGTCACGGTAGCTCTTCTTCAGCGCTGAGCATGCGACAACGGTTGACCTGCCCGCCCCGCCGTGCCCGCTCATCCAGTCCCTAATCCTCGCAAGCCACGGGGCCCGGTCTTCGTCCGTGAGGGGGATGCCACGCGCCATTCGGTCCTTGTTGGCCTCGCTGTGGAGATCATCGCCTTCGAGGAAGTCGAGTCCGCCCAGACGCTGCGCAAGTAGCGCGCCGACGGTCGACTTGCCCGTCGCGGATACTCCCATGCAGACGATGTGACGGACCATCAGTTCTCCTCGAAGTAGGGGCCCTTGGCGGCGAGCTCGGCAAGAAACTGGGCTCCCCACCCCACCCACGGCTGGCGGGACAGATAATCGTTGGTGAACCGAAGGTCGGATGACACTTCTGTTTCGCAGAAATCCGGAATGGTGAGGCCGACAACCGGGCCCGTGCGTTCACATTCTGCAATGATGAGGCCCGTATTCTGACCCCCGAACTCGTCGATCTCCCAGCCGTCCTCTCCGAGCCAGAGCGAGTGGCGGTTCTTGATAACGATGCGGTGGCATCTCTGGAGGATCGAGACGGCGACGCTCGGCTCGAGCTGCTGATCCAGTTCGTAGCGCTGGCCAGATATCGGCGGGGACTTGACCGTAATCCACGCGCCACTGAGGGTTCCGACAACTCCCGCCAAAACTCGCCTCTCGTATGCACCGAAGCGGTCAACTTCGCTGGTGAAGTCATCGAAGGAGACCATCGTGTCGGAGACTGTAACGCGAACGCGAATCGCATAGCCCTCTTCCGCGAACACATAGCCCTGGATGATGAGAGTGTGGTTGGCGTGCTCGACGATGTCCGGCAGGGAAGAGACGAAAAACTTCCGCTCGAACTCGAAGATCTGCTCTATCGGGTCGATATCCATGTGATCTTCTCTTTACTGCTATCCGGTGCATTTGGGACGAAGTGCCAACCTGTGCGAGTTTCCGCGTGGCACCATGGAGGTATGCGACAGCCAACAGGAACCGACGTCACCGCCGCGGCGGGGCGTCTTGGACCCATGGTTCGACGCACGCCGCTCGAGCTTTCCCTGCGGCTGTCGGGCCTGTTGAAGGGTGATGTGCTCCTCAAAAGAGAAGACCTCCAGGTCGGTCGCTCGTACAAGGTACGCGGCGCGTACAACTTCATCTCCACACTAACGGACGAAGAGCGTGCGCTGGGCGTTGCCTGCGCATCCGCAGGCAATCATGCCCAGGGGGTCGCATTCGCCTGCCGGCAGCTACGCATCCATGGCAAGGTTTTCCTCCCTTCGACGACCCCGCGCCAGAAGCGTCGCCGCATCCAGGACATCGGCGGCGCCTGGATCGAACAGATCATCAGCGGATCGTCGTTCGACGAAGCCGCTGCGGCGTCGAAGGATTACGCCAAGGAAACCGGCGCGATCTACGTTCACCCGTTCGACGACCCCCGAACGATCGCGGGTCAGGGCACCGTCATCGCAGAAGTGTTCGAGCAGGTGTCAATCCTGCCGAAGACCGTCATCGTCCCCATTGGGGGCGGCGGACTTGCCGCTGGCACCGCCATTTGGGTCCGCGAGAACTTCCCCGACACAACAATCATTGGCGTGGAGCCGGCTGGCGCCGCATCAATGAAGATGGCCCTTGGGGCGGGCGAACCTGTCTACATGCACGATATCGACGGGTTCGTCGATGGCACTGCTGTCGCACGGGTGGGTGATGTTACCTTCCCTATCATCCGAGACATGGTTGACGACGTTATCCAGGTCCCGGAGGGTGCGGTATGTACGGAAATGATCGAGCTCTACCAGTCGGATGGGATCATCGCAGAACCCGCTGGAGCACTCGCATCGACGGTCGTTGCCCTCGGCCTTGTCTCCGCTGAGGACAGTCCCGTCGTCTGCATCGTGTCGGGTGGAAACAACGACCTGTCCCGGTACGACGACATTATCGAACGCTCCGCGGTCCACGAGGGACTGCGCCACTATTTCCTCGTCTCGTTCCCGCAGCAGCCGGGCGCGTTGCGCCACTTCCTCGATGACGTTCTGTCCGACAATGAGGACATTGTCCTCTTCGAATACACGAAGAAGAACAACCGCGAAACCGGTCCGGCACTTGTCGGAATCGAGATCGACGCCCCGACCCGCATCTCCTCCCTCCTGGAGAGGATGAAGGCGTCGCCGCTGGAAATAGAGAAGCTCGAGCCAGACACCCCAGCATTCAGCTTCCTGCTCTGAAGGAGAAGAAATGATTGATATGCCCACGTTCGAAGATGTTGCCGCAGCGGCAGCCCGAATCAAGCCATACACCCACGAGACCCGTGTCGTGGGGTCGCGACTGCTCAACAAGTATCTTGGCGTCGAGGTCCTCATCAAGTGCGAGAACCAGCAGCGAGCTGGGTCGTTTAAGTCTCGCGGCGTGTTCAACGCGATCCTCGCACGCAGCGAGCGCGGCCTCGTCTCAAAGGACCGCGGTGTCGTCACCTACTCCTCAGGCAACCACGGTCAGGCGATGGCGCTCGCCTCGTACCAGCTGGAGATTCCTGCCGTCGTTCTCATGGCGACAGACTCGCCGAAGGTCAAGGTCGACATGGCGAAATCGTACGGAATCGAGGTCATGATGTATGACCCTGAGGAGGACGACCGTATTGCCATGGCCGCCGAGATCGCGAAAGAGCGCGACTGGGAGGTCATTCCCTCCTTCGATGATGGCGAGCTCATCGCGGGCCACGGCACCGCTGTCATGGAGCTTGTCCGCGAGGTCGGCCACCTAGATGATGTTGTCGTCCCGGTCGGCGGCGGCGGTCTCATCTCCGGTTCCGCTCTTGCAGCGAAGGTCTTTAACCCGAACGTCAAGGTCTGGGGTGTCGAACCTGAGGCGGCCAACGATGCTCAGCGGTCGCTGGAGAAGGGCGAGATCGTGACAATCTCTTCGCCCATGACGATTGCTGACGGGGCACGGGTCCGTCACATCACCGAGCTGACGTTCGCGATCATGAAGGCCAAGGTTGATGGCATCGTCTCCGTCCCTGACGACATGATCTTCACATCGATGAAGCTCGTCGCCGACCGGCTCAAGCTCGTCGCAGAGCCGACCGGCGTACTCGGTCTCGCCGGCATCAAGAAGCTTGTTGCAGATGGTCGGATCGAGCGCGGCTCACGCGTCGGCGTCGTCCTCTCGGGCGGTAACGTCGACCTCGACACCTTCGCGGCATGCCTCGCGAAGCCGGACGATGCTATTGCTCAGATGCAGGCGTGGCTCGCATGACATCCGATTCCGATGGGGTGGCCCCGAAGAATCGGGGCCTCCTCGTTATCATCTCCGTCCTCCTCGTCGCCGTCATTGCTCTCGCGATTGGGCTGGTTTTTGCCCTGGGTGGCAAGGACGATGCGGCCGTCCCCGAGACGACGGTTGGGGCTCCCGCGCAAACAGTCCCACCTCGGGGGCCAGGGCTTGGCGATGGCGGGCAGGGAGCGGGGCGCGACTCGACGCCGCCACGTGACGGGACCGGGCGCCTGCCTACCGACCCTCTCGATGCCGAAGCGTCGCAGGAGCTGCTCCTCGAGCAGGCGACACGCGACCCAGATGATCCGTATGCTCGCGGGGATGCTGATGCAGACATCGTCATCGTCCAGTATGCCGACTACCGGTGCTGGTACTGCGCCCAGTGGCACGTTGAGGTCTCAGAATCTCTCGAGCCCTACATCGAGTCAGGCCAGGTGCGCATCGAATATCGCGATCACCCTGTTCGGGGCGACGCGTCTGTCTTCGCGGCACTCGCTGCACGGGCGGCCGGTGAGCAGGACCTGTTCTGGGAATACCGGGACGCCCTGTATCAGGACGTGTACGACGAAGTGGGCGCAGCATACGACGGAACCTATTTCGACGATGTTGCTCGACGAGTTGGTGTACCTGACGTAGACAAATTCCAGTCGGACATGGCGGATGCCGATTCGCTGGCGGACATCATGGCTTCGCGAGAGCAGGCACTCTCTCTTGGTATCACCGGGACCCCGACCTTCATCGTCCACGACACCCTCGTTCCCGGAGCCCTGCCCGAAGATCAATTCCTCGACTTGATGGAGAGCAGGTTAACCTAGCACCGGGAAGGATTGATCATGACTGTCGTAAAGATCAACGCCATCGACGTGCCAGCTGACTCCGGCGATGCTCTCGCCGAACGCTTTGCTCCACGAGCGGACGCAATGAACGACGTTCCGGGTTTCGAAGGCTTCGAACTGTTGCGCCCCGAAGACGACCGCACGACGTGGCTCGTCATGACCCGCTGGGCCGATGAGGCTTCATTCGAGAAGTGGCGGGATTCGGAGAATTTCAGGACCGGCCACAGCCGCCCCGAGGGTCAGCGCCCCGTCGGCACCTCGTCTGAGGTATGGAGCTACTCAACGGCGGTGCGCAGTGGCAGGTAGGGCGATCAAGAGGTGGATCGCGAAGGCGCTGACAGCGCCGACACCGTGGAAGGCCGACATTCAGCAGTGGCCAGCAAAATCGATCGTGCTCGGTGCTCCCCACACGTCGAACATGGACGCGGTATTCATGGTCATCATCATGTGGCTCGAGGGACGCTCCTTCAACTTCCTCGTCAAGGACGAGGTCATGAAGTATCCGGTGTTGAGGTCAATCGTTCGTTGGCTCGGCGGGATCCCGGTCAATCGACGCAGATCCACCGGCATCACATCCGGCATCGCCCAGTCAGCTTCTGAACTTGAGACGTTTACCCTGTGCATTACCCCGAAGGGCACACGCTCGAAGCAGGAGTTTTGGAAGTCGGGCTTCTACCGCATGGCCTACGAAAACAATCTGCCGCTGACCTTCGGCTTCGTCGATTCAGTGACGAAGACCTTCGGTACGGGACCGACGTACTACCCGACGTGGGATATCGAAGCCGATATGGAGGCAATCCGTGGCTTCTATGGCAACAAGCGCGGGTTTAGACCCGAACACACATCGCTTCCGCGGCTTCGCGCTGAAACAGACCAGGACGCGGCCGCCTACCTCCTGCGCCCGATCGACGACAACCCGATGACGTGACGAGGTCGCGGAGAGCTGGGCGCACCTCGCTTCCACGACGGCGCATGTTCGAACTAGGTTTCGATGAGTGCGCGGATGTCATCTGCACTGATCGGCACGCCAACTCCTTCATCGATGAACCCCGCAAGTTTTCGTTTGCGTTCCTGAAGGGCGAGGACCTTCTCTTCGATCGTGCCAGCTGAGGCGAGCCGGTAGACGTGGACGTGTTTGTCCTGGCCGATGCGGTGGGCACGGTCAATCGCCTGCTCTTCGGCCGCCGGGTTCCACCACGGGTCCATGACAAACACGTAGTCGGCTTCGATGAGTGTGAGGCCAACTCCGCCCGCCTTGAGGGAGATGAGAAAGACGGGTTTCTGCCCCGATTTGAACGACTCGATCGCCCCGTCCCTGTTTCGTGTTGCGCCATCGAGATAGGCGTAGGGAATTTTCTCGTTCTCAAGCTGCCGAGCGATGCGGGCGAGGTAGCTCGTGAACTGCGAGAACACGAGAACCTGATGGCCGGCAGGTAGCAGCGTGTGGAGGTGATCCATGAGCACCGCTGTCTTTGCGGCCGGGGTCTTGCTCTCTTCGATAAGGCCGGGATCGATGGCGAGACGCCGAAGGCGCGTGAGTGAAGCGAGGATGGAGATGCGGTTACCGTCCGGGTCGCGGATGAGGCCAAGGACCTCCTGCCGCTCACGCTCCAGCTGCTTGACGTACCGCCTCTCGTGACTCTCATCCATGGGAACTGCTAGGACTGTCGACACTTTTTCAGGCAAATCTCGCGCAACGTCATCCTTGCGCCGCCGCATAAGGAATGGTCTCGTGAGCTTCTGTAGAAGAGCCCGGGCTGCAGGGTCCCCGTTCCTCTCGATCGGTCTGCGGAACTTCTCCGCAAACCGTTCCGAAGGTGGCAACAGCCCAGGGCTAGCGAGAGCGAAGAGCGCGGCAACGTCGCCGATTGTGTTCTCAACCGGCGTTCCGGTCACGGCGAAGGCCCATTCTCGGTGGAGAGACATAATCGTCCGATAGCCGATCGTCCGCGGATTCTTCACGGCTTGCGCTTCGTCAAGGACGAGCCCAGCCCACTGAACGTCGCCGTACTCGTCACCCTCGAGTCGCAGCAACGTGTAGGACGTGACGATGATGTCAGCATCTGCCATGTCGCCAACCCGCGCCTGCCGCTTCTTCCTTGTTGCGCCGACCGTACGCACTGTCAGGCCCGGCGTGAAGCGCGCGGCTTCGCTCGCCCACGTCGAGACGACCGAGGTAGGAGCAACGATGAGAACGGGCTTACCAAGCTGGCCTCTCTCCTTGAGGTGAGCGATTGCGGCAAGGATCTGGATCGTCTTCCCCAGCCCCATATCGTCGGCGAGGATGCCGCCGTACTTTGCCTCCGCAAGACGAACGAGCCACGAAAAGCCGGATTCCTGGTACGGCCGCAATCTTCCGTTCAAGGACGCGGGGATTGTTACCGGCTCCCCGAGGCTAGCGAGTCGGCCAAGCCTATCCGCCAATATTCCCTCAAGGAGATCGTCCGGAAAACTGAGTGCATGGGCTTGTGCAGCGGGAACGCTGATCGTCTTGCCCCGCACCCTGCCGAGCATCGCAGCCTCTCGCAGGAGCGCCCGGAGCTGGTCGAATTCTTCGCCGAGTCTGATGAGGATGTCACCGAACTCAAGATAGGGCTGACCCCCAACGAGGGCGGCATAGAGGACCGGAAGGGGCACCTCGTGTCCCTCAACTTCGACGGTGAGGGCTAGGTCGAGCCAGTCCCGCTCGCTCGCAGCGTTGACCTTCAGCTCGGGCGAGGAGCTGACAAACGTGATGTCGCCCCGCTCCCCGAAGGTAACGCCGATACCACTGCCCTCCAAGGCAGGCACGACGATCTCTCGGAAAGCCCCAAGATGCTCCGGCCCAATGTGGCGCGGTGCCGGAACTGCCCTGTGCGGTGGCAAGCCAGCGTCCATCCAGACTGTGTCGACGATCGTGGCGTCGTTCTCGAGCCAGGCACCCGGCGTCAAGCTCGTGACGAGGGGCTGTCGACGTCCGGCGGCTCGTCTCGCTTGCTGCCACTCGAGCCGGAACGCTGAGCCAGCCCTCGTCACATGGAGGTGGAGTCTCGGGTCAGAGAATTCTGTCGGTGTGAAAGATCCGTCTGGCGAGTGCAGGTCGACGTCGCCGAGGGCCGGGATGAAATCCGCCTCGAATTCGAGGCGCTCTGCACCGTCGACGTGAATGGTGCCTCGTGCTGCGATCATCGAATGGATTTGGGTCGGCACAGAAGGGTCGACCGGCGCGATCAAACCCTGGGACAGGGCGATCGCCGGAACGACACCAGGGAGTGCGTAGGCACGGATGCCATCTGGGCGCGCAGCGACGGGGCGTGCCGTGAGATCGTCGTCGCCCTCGATCTCGAGCCGCACCCGCCACCCCTCGTCCGCTAGCTCGACGGGCTGCATGTCCGGATCGAGTAGCGTGATCCCGGCGCTCGTGGCCTGCCGCAGGAACGGTAGCGCCTCCGATCCGAGATCGGACAGAAGAATGTCCGAGGGCGAGTTCCATGGACGAGTCCGACGAGCTGTGCGATGAAGGTGACGGAGCACGGCAACCTGTTCGTCATGAAGCCCGTCTGTCGTTGACTTCCAGCTCGTGTTCGTCAGATCTGGCCATGGCAGGACCACCCAGTGCTCCCCCGTCCTGCGGAACGGGGTGAGCGGCACTCCCTCGTTCCGGGTACCGAGGCCAAGGCCGAGTGTTGCTCCCGTCGGCTGGCGCTGGGCGGTGATGGCGGTGAGAAGACCCCGCCACCCCATGTCACCGCCAGCACCGAGCACGAGCAACGTCGCGACCATGTGTTTACACAAGTGGCCGACCGGGCACGTGCACCGTCCCTCAAACGGGTCGATGTCCTCAATGACAACGAGGTAACTCCTCCCGTTACCGCGAACGCGCGCGACGATCTGGCCGTCGTCGGAGATCGATTCGACACGACCATCGCGGCTATATCCGCGTCCACGCTCGATCGTCCGCTCGTCAAAGATCTCTCCCAGATCGTCATCTGTCAGCTCTCGCACGAGGTGGGACATTTCAGCCATTACTTCAGCTTACGACGCGAGCCGGTCTCGAGGGCGCTTCGGTGACCTCACTGACAGTGCGAATCGTCAACAGGCACACACAACGAAACCGTGGCTTAAGTGTCCGCGGTGAGGAGGCGGAGCGCGTCAACCCCATGCGGATCGCCGTCGGCGAGGAGCCTCGCTACGACGTACGCCGCCCACGCTCGCGCCCTCAGCCACAGCGCATCATCGTCTGCCGCGGCCAGCGCGCGAAGAACGACGCGCGCATGACTCGTCTGCTGCGCGGTGAAGCCGAGATGGAAGGCCGCATAATCGATCGCCGGGTCGCCTGCGTGAAGTCCGCCGAACCCGGTCATGGCCTTGAGCCGCCCAGCGGAAGTCACAAGTCCATGTGGAACGAGCGCTCCATGGCACCAGATGGGAGCCGCACTCCACGGTTTGGCGACAACGCCACGAACGAACAATTCTCTGAGCCGTTCTTCCTGCGGACGCCCCCGCACATGCTCCTCGAACGCGTTTCTCTGGGACTTCAGAACGAGTCGTTGCGGAGCATCATCCGGAGCTTCCGCGTGGAGAGCGGCGAGCCCGACAGCGAGGTCTCGAGCGATGCGACCCCGTTCCGTGATTGGCACCTCGGCGAGCGCCGCCCCGTCTGTACCGTTGACGAGGAGCCAGGGCCGCTCAAAACTCCTCGTCGGCGCTCCCCGAAATCGGGGGGTAGGCACGGCGATGCCAACCCGAACAAGATCGCCGGTCGCGCGCTCGATCCAGCGGTATTCGTTCTCAATCCCCGCCGACGCGCGATCGGTGGCCGGCAGTCGCATGACGAGGCTGCCCCAGCGGTACAGCTCAATGCCGCCCGGCTCCTCGCCGACATACACAGGCACGCCCCCAGGCGCCAGGTTCTCGGGGACGACGCTCGCAAGCCGGTCGACAGTCGTTTGAGGAACTTTCTGCGCCATCGTGTCCCACCCTTCTCGCGCGTGATGTTGCACCTGAAGAAAGTCCAACACAGGTTGACCGCATATCATGTCGATTCGCGCGAGAACGTCACGGCTCGAGGCGTTAGGCACCCCAGGCCGCGACGCGAAATTGTCAGCTTCCGGTTCGGCGGGAGTTGAGCGCGTGCATTCTCTCGAGAAGCTTGGCGCCGTCAGCCCGCAATCCATCGTGGTGGTAGTCATTCGTCATAATGGGCTCGAAACTGGCGATCTGTTCCGCGGTCTCGAGTGAGAGCGTGGCGGGGACGAACATGTCATCCCAGTAGATCCACCCGGACGCGGGGACGGTGTTCTCCGCGAGCGCAGCTGAATCGTAAAGTGAGTCGAAGTTGCGGGTGGCGAGGAGATCAGCCGCTTCAGCGAGCGGCGCGAGGGCTGGATCTTCTCTCATCTGCCACGGGAAGACATGCTCTCCCGAGAAGAGGAAATCCGCTCCCGCGCCTCGTGCTTCCCGCTCTGTCGCGAACGGCGACTCCCCCGTGCCCGGCAGGGCAAACTGTGGGAACTCGGCGCGTGCCCGGTGCGCGGCCCAGTTCGTCGGACCCGGGGCGGTACCGGCGTAGATCGTCTCGTGGAGGACCCCGTACAGCGGATTGGGTCCGAAGGTCAGTCGGTCAGATGTTTGAAGGAGGAATCTCGACGAGAGGCGCTTTTGCCCGTTGATTGTGACGAATGGGTTTTCGAAGAGGAAGTGAAGTGACTGCGGCCCATAGGAGTAGCCAAGGACGAGTCCCAGCATCCTCAACCGTGCAGCGGTCAGCCGTTCGCCAGTCGCGAGCCTCTCGTCGTGCTCATCCAGGTGGACTGCGACGTCCCACACCCGTTGTGCGAGACCAGGAAATGTTCTGTACATCGCCGCGTTGCGTTTCTCTGTTAGCTGCCACGTGGCGCGATAGGTGTCGATTGCGTGCCGTGTGACCGACGGAAGGCCGGCAGTGATCATGACAGAAGCAAGTCCGTGCGGAGCCCGTGAGAGGTAGGCGGTGTTGATGAATCCGCCGTATGACTGGCCGAGCACGTGCCACGGCTCGTCCTCCTGCAATGTCCGGCGCAGGTCTTCCGCGTCATCGATAATCGAATCCGCGCGGAAGCACGAGAGGAAGTCGGCCTGTGCCTGCGGATCTCTCTCATCACCGATGACCGCTGCGTCGAGAGGATCGGATGCTCCTGTGCCGCGCTGGTCGATAAGGACGACCCGGTAGTGGTCAAGAGCCCAGTCGATCCATCCCGAGACCGGCTCGGGCCGCGGGGCGGGTGATCCCGGTCCGCCCTGAAAGAAGACGAGGCGCGGTGCGTTTTCCTTGCCGTGCCGAACGATCTCTCGAGAAAAGAGGGTGATCGTTCCTGGCAGGGCCCCGCTCCTGTCGAGCGGGACGCTCATGCGGTGGTCAAGGTACGTGTCGGCTGCGATCCGGTATGTGTCGGTCTCCATGGGCTCATTATGCCCAGCAGGACTTAAAAGCCCGATGCGTCATCGCGCGAGGCGGGGTCGCGCACGCTCACTCCTTCATGTTCCAGGAGAAGCTTCTTGACCGCACCGGTTCCGGCATAGGAGCCGGCAATAACGGGCGGGCCGACGTTGGCGGCAGCAACAACTCTGTGGCAGGGCACGAAAACCAGGCAGGGGTTCTCGGAACAGGCACGCCCAGCAAGCCGAGACAGCCCCGGCAGGCCTGCCCTGCTCGCCAACTCGGTGTAGGTGATAACCTCGCCAGCCGGGACGCTGCGTAGCGCGCTCCTCATCTGGATGATTCGGGGAGTGCCGGTGATCCGCACGGGCACATCCATAAGCGGGGCAAAGTGTCCGGCCTTCCATGCGTCAAGCGCATCCGTCACATGCTCGGGCAAGGTCCCCTCGATATAGGGTCGTCCCGCCGCGAGCTCGTCGAGGCCGCTAAAGCCGGACGCGACGACTGCACCCTCTGAGTCAACGAACACGGACAGCGTCGCGAATCCAAGGTCATAGATCCCCGCAACAGGCGGACTGGGCTTGTGACTGTCCATGGGACTCCAAACGGTTCTCAAAAGCGTCCTTCCCGGACACCTTAAAGTAGTCGACTGGTTCGATGACTGTAGCACCGATGTTTCGTGTTGGCCTGTCGAATACCCTGCGGTTCCGCTACCACGGCGCATCCATTTTCGGTCGCGTTCCCATGACAATCCGAAGGCCTGATCCTGCCCCGAATCACCCGTGCCTCGGGCGTGGGGTCGCAGATGCTCATTTGAGATGCTCTGACCTAGAGAGGAAGCGCCATCCCCAACGGCGCTAGCGGTACCAGCTCGGCCGGATCACCGGATCTCGACGGAAGATTGGAAAACCGAGTGATCTGTCCCTACATCTCCTTTATGTCCCTCCTGTTGTTCCCCGAAGAGCTCACCACTGTCCTCTTCGCCCAGGGCGGGGGACAATAGGAGCATGATCACTGAATTGACAATGAATACAGGACACTCGATGCCCCAGCTGGGGTACGGAACGTACAAGATCACGCCCGCTGATACGGTCGAAGCCGTCACTCTCGCTCTCGAGGCGGGGTACCGGCACATCGATACGGCACAGATGTATGGCAATGAGGCAGAGGTAGGCCGAGCTATCGCCGAGTCAGGCATTCCTCGTCGCGAGATTTTTCTCACGACAAAGCTCAACAACACAAACCACGAGCCGGCTGCTGCGAGGCAGTCGTTTGCGACGTCACTTGAGGACCTGCAGACGGACTACGTAGACCTCTTCCTCATCCACTGGCCGCTACCGACCCTTTATGGCGGAGACTATTTGTCGACGTGGAAGGTTCTCGAAGAGTTTTTTGCCGATGGCAGGTCGAAGTCGATCGGCGTCTCCAACTTCCTGCCGGAGCACATCGGTGTCCTCCTCGAAGGCGGTGACGTCGTTCCTGCTGTCAACCAGATCGAGATCCACCCGTACTTCACGAATGACGAATCTCGCCGGAAGAACGCTGAGGCCGGCATCGTCACGCAGGCCTGGTCCCCTCTTGGCCGCGGCGCGGTCCTCACCGACCCCGTCATCACGAAAATTGCCGAGCGGGTTGGCGCAACGCCAGCTCAGGTCGTTCTTTCATGGCACGTCAACCGCGGTGACGTCGTCATTCCAAAGTCCGTCACGCCCGAACGAATTGTCTCGAATATGGACATTTTTGACGTACCGCTCACCGCGCAGGATTATGAGAACATCACAGCTCTCAACCGGGGCGAGGAGGGCCGACAGGGTTCTAACCCTCGCACGATGAATCGGCTGTGATCGGAAAGGACACCATGAAATTTGCCTACACGATCGCAGGGTCCGAGTCAGCCGGCGTCGCCGGGTTGCAGGTCGATCTGCGGACCTTCCACGAACTGGGAACGTACGGCCTCGCCACCATCACATGCGTCGTGGCTTTACACCCCGACAACGATTGGAACCACAGCTTTACTCCACTTCCTGCTGACCTCATCGCTGAGCAGATCGCGGCTGCGACAGCAGCTTTCGATCTCGACACAGTAAAGATCGGCATGCTCGGAGCCGTGGCCACGATCGAGACGGTTGCCGAGGGTCTGCGATCCCAGCCGTGGAAGAACATCGTCGTTGACCCTGTTCTCATCTGCAAGGGCCAGGAGCCCGGGCAGGCGTTCGACACCGATGCTGCGCTACGCCGCGAAGTTCTCTCGCAGGCGACTGTAACGACACCGAATCACTTCGAAGCGCGGACGCTGTCCGGCATGGACACACTCGAGACGGTTGATGACCTCATCGAAGCGGCGAAGCGTATCGCCGACACGGGGCCGAAGGCAGTTGTCGTCAAGGGCGGCATCGACCTCCCGGGCGACGAGGCGATCGACGTCTTGTGGGACGGTAGCGAGGCCACCGTTTACCGAGCTGCAAAGATCGGCGATCATCGGGTGAACGGCGCTGGCTGCACGCTGGCGGCCGCCATCACCGCCGAGCTGGCGAAGGGCACCGAGCTTAAGGAAGCGGTTCAGGTTGCGAAGGACGTCGTAACGGCTGGCATCGAGAACAGGATTGTCGCTCATCCGCCATTCGACACCGTGTGGCAGGGTGCGTACTCCCACTAGACCGATCATCGCGGTCCTCGGGAGCACGGTGCGGGACGGGAAGGCGTCACCCGCACTGCGCTCCCGAGTGGCCGTTGCGGCTACACGATGGAAATCCGTCGCAGCCCAGGGCGTCGAGCCCTATGTTTTCTGTCTCGGCGGGGGCCATGACCGCGTTCCCGAGGCGAGTGTCATGGCCTCCCTTCTCGAGCAGCACGGCGTACCACGTTCTGCCCTCATCGAAGAGGCGCAGTCGGCAACGACCGAGGAGAATCTCCTCCACCTCGGTGCGATTCTCACAGATCCCGCATTCCCGGATGCGTGGGTGGGCAAGCCCTACACAGAGACTCCGAATCCTGCGGGGTTAGAGCAACATGCAGTGAATATGCCCGTGACGATCGTGACGTCCGCGCACCACATGCCCCGAACCCTCATGATGGCGCGGCACCTTGGATTCAAGCCGCAGGCGGTCTCCGCCCACCATTCCGCCGGACTCAAAGGGATCCTGCGGGAAGTCGGCGCGCTCGCCATTTGGTTGGGACGATCGCTGAGAAGGCGCCTCACCCGAGGCTGATGCAACGCCCTCCGGTGGCTAGATTTCCGGAGCTTCGACGAAGCGCGCGTAGTGGCCCTGAAAGCTCAACATGATCGAACCGACGGGACCGGCACGGTGTTTGCCGACAATGACTTCACCAAGCCCGCTCGGCTGCTCCTCACGTGATTTATACATGTCTTCGCGGTGCAGCAGGATGACGACGTCCGCGTCCTGCTCGAGCGACCCTGATTCACGCAGGTCGGAGACCATGGGCTTCTTCGACTCGCGCTTTTCCGAGTCGCGGTTGAGCTGAGCAACGGCGATGATCGGGACGTTGAGCTCTTTGGCGAGCAGTTTAATTGACCGGGAGAAATCGGAAACTTCCTGTTGTCGAGACTCGACATGCTTCGCACCCGACGTCATGAGCTGAAGGTAGTCGATGACGATGAGCTGGATGCCGTGCTGCTGCTTGAGTCGGCGGCACTTGGCCCTGATCTCCGCCATCGTGAGGTTCGGTGAGTCGTCGACGATGAGGGGGGCCTTCGAGATCCGCTCGAGACCGTGAACGACTCGACCCCAGTCGTCGGCCGTCATGTTGCCCTTGATCATTCTGTCGAGGAAAACGCTTGATTCCGCCGCGAGGACGCGCATCGACAGCTCTGTTCTGTTCATCTCGAGCGAGAAGTAGACGGATGGCATGTTGTTGTGAACCGAGGCCGCCCTGCACACGTCCATCGCGAACGTCGACTTTCCTGCGCCCGGGCGAGCCGCGACAATAATCATCTGCCCCCCACGGAAGCCGTTGAGCATGTCGTCGACAGAGCGGAATCCAGAGGGAATACCGTCGAGCTCTCCACCCTTCGACTCGTTGTGCTCGAGAGTTTCGACGAGCTCGTTAACAATCGTGTCCATCGCTGCATATTCGCGATTCTCAGCGGTGTCGGTGAGCGAATACACCTCAGCCTGCGCCATGTTGACGAGCTGGTCGACCTCCGCACCGTCGGTTGAATAACCGAGCTGCACGATCCGCGTCCCCGCCTCAACGAGGCTTCTCAGCTGCGACTGCTCGCGGACGATCGTCGCATAGTAGGAGGCGTTTGCCGCAGTCGGCACAGAGGCAACGAGAGAGTGAAGGTAGGGTAGGCCGCCCACTCGCTCGAGCTCTCCACGGCGTTGCAGCTCGTTACCGACTGTCACAGCGTCGGCGGGTTGCCCGTCGCCGAAGAACTGCATGATGATCTCAAAAATAAGGCCGTGAGACGGCCGGTAGAAATCGTCGGACTTAAGAATCTCCGTCACGTCCGCGACAGCGTCCTTGGACAGCAACATGCCGCCCAGAACCGACATCTCGGCTTCGACGTTCTGCGGCGGGGTGCGCTCGAAGCCGCCAGATTCGCTCATATGTCTCCTTTTCCGTCTACGTGGACTATACCCAGATTCAACCTGTGGATAACCTGTGGACAATTGCACGTTTTCCGTGGAGACACGCCAATCTATCAGTGGACAACGTGGGGACAGAATGACGTGTTGTCCACAGAAATGATGGTCGTCAGAATGTCAAGCGTGGAAGAGGCCGGTATCCCGCGAGAATCATCCCCAGTTTTCTCCACACCTGTGGATAACGGAAGGTGACCGGGTTGACCAACACTCCAGGACCTTCCATGCCTTCAAGCCGAGGTTGAGGTCGTCCTAGAGTTGGGGTCGTGATGAACCGCCTGGACCGCCAGATCCTCGGACTAGCCTTGCCCACGTTCGCGACCCTCCTCGCTGAACCGACCCTCATCCTCGTCGACACCGCCCTTGTCGGGCGGCTGGGTGTTGATCCACTAGCGGGCCTCTCACTTGCGTCAACTATTCTCACGACCATCGTCGGGGTCTGCATATTCCTCGCCTATGCGACCACCGCCTCAACTGCGCGCCACCTCGGTGCGGGCCAGCGCAGAGACGCTTTGCGGCTGGGGATGGACGGGATTTGGCTTGCGGTCGGCCTTGGGCTTCTCCTCGGACTAACCCTTCTCCTTGGTGGGGAGACGATTCTTGGATGGTTCGCCCCGGACGAGGCGGTGCTTGTCGAGGGCCGAAACTATCTATCTGCGAGTGCGTGGGGTCTGCCAGGCATGCTCGCCGTGCTCGCCGCAACGGGCACGGTGCGCGGAATGCTCGACACTCGCACGCCCCTCGTTGTCGCTACAGTCGGTGCGCTGGCGAACGTTCCCCTGTCCTACGTCCTCATCTACCCAGCTGGTCTCGGAATTGCGGGAGCTGGCTACGGCACCGCGATCGCACAAACCCTCATGGGGGTCGCGCTCTCCTCGGTCGTCATCTCAGAAGCGACGAGGGTGGGCGCGTCGCTCCTTCCCTCTGGTGCGGGCGTCCTCCTCGCTCTTCGAGACTCGGTACCCCTCATCATTCGGACGCTCATCCTCCGGGCCTCAATCCTGCTGACGGTGACCGCTGCTGTCGCGCTCGGCACGACCGCCCTCGCAGCTCATCAGATCATCAATTCCGTGTGGAACTTCGCTGCCTATGGTTTGGATGCGCTGGCGATCGCCGCACAGGCGCTCGTCGGGCAGGCCATGGGAGCAAGCAACGAAAACCGTGTTCGAGCCGTACTTGCGAGGTGCTTGCAATGGGGGGTCGGGGTTGGGGGCCTTTTTGGGCTCGTTCTCGCGCTCGGCGCCCCCCTCATCCCCCGCCTGTTCACGGAATCACTCACAGTTGTCGACTGGGCGCAGGCGGGCCTCATCGTGTGCGCGATAGGTCTGCCGGTGGCGGCGCTCGCCTACATGCTCGACGGAGTGCTTATTGGCGCCGGCGACATGGTTCACCTCGCAAAAATGATGCTTGTCGCGCTTCTTGCGTACGTCCCGGTTCCTCTCGTCCTCGCCAGCCCGGGCAACGACCTTGGCCGCCTCGGTCTCGTGCTCCTGTGGGCTGGCTATGTCGGCATCTTCATGGGACTACGCAGTATCACACTCTTTATCCGCACCCGGGGTGATAAGTGGATCGTCCTCGGCGGCTCACGATGAGCAAAGAGTAGCGAACACCCACTAAGGGCACTATCACACACCACTTTTCCCTACAAACTCATCCACCCTTGTGGAAGCCGACATGAGTTATCCACAGATTCCCTCCACAGGTGGATAACTACATTCATGTGGTTCCCCGTCATTGCAGGGTTTCCGATGTAGTGTCGGAAGGAAACTATCCCCAGCTGTGCACAACTCTGTGGATAACAAGAGACGACTGTGAGAAAACGTGTTCTCGCTGAGGAAAAAAATAATCCGCCCTATTGGGTGGACGTGGGAGGTAGGTCCTATCAGGCGTAAATGAAGTACGTCGTCAAGGCAAGCATGACCGCGACTGCCCCTCCAGCTGCGATATTTGTCCACGTGTTCTGGGACTTCGTGTAGAAGAAGGCAAGCAGCATACCGATAAGAAGACCGCCGATGTGGGACTGCCAGGAGATGCCCTCGACGATGAACCCGAAGACGAGGTTGATGGCGAGCAAAATGAGTAGCGGTGTCGTGTTTCGGGAGAGCCCACGGGCGATAACAAAGAGGGCTCCAAAAAGCCCGAAAACGGCGCCGGAGGCCCCAACGACGAAGGTGTAGTAGCTCATCCCCGTGGGGTCGGCCAGCGCGAGAACCGCAACGTTACCGGCGATCGCCGAGAGCAGGTAGAGAGCGCTGAAACGCCACCGACCGAGGACCGGCTCGATTGCCTGGCCAACGAGCCACAGGGCGTACATGTTGAAAATGAGATGCCAGAAGTCCGCGTGAATGAAAGCGGAGCCAATGAAGCGGTACGGCTGGGACTCGCCCAGCCACGGCGCGAAAACGAGAGTGGAGTCGATCTCCGACCACAGGCGGCCCGCTCCGTACAGCGCCACGCAGATCGCGATAAGCGTCAACGTGACGAGAGGAAGGGGCCGCCTGTGGCGGGGGCGTCGATCCGGATCCGGCGTGCGGTCAGCCGGCACCGGATCCGGATGATCGGTCATGAAGAGACAGAAATGGAATCGATGACGACGTCTTCCAGGGGGCGGTCCTGAGCGTTGGTCGGGACGGCTGCGATAGCGTCGACAACCTCGCGCGACTCCGCATCTTCAACGCGGCCGAAGATCGTGTGGTTGCCCTGGAGCCATGTCGTCGGCGCGACCGTAATGAAGAACTGGGAGCCGTTCGTGCCCCGACCACCAATCTTTCCAGCGTTCGCCATCGCCAGCATGTAGGGCTCGGTGAAGGTGAGCTCCGGGTGGATCTCGTCGTCGAAGTTGTAGCCAGGTCCACCGGTACCTGTGCCGAGCGGGTCACCGCCCTGGATCATAAAACCCGGGATGATGCGATGGAAGACGACTCCGTTGTATAGCGGTGTCGAGGTGCGCTCGCCTGTCTTCGGGTCCTGCCATTCGCGCTCACCCGTGGCGAGCTCGGTGAAGTTGGCGACTGTCGCGGGGGCGTGGTTCGGGAACAGTTCGACGACGATGTCGCCGTGATTCGTATGCAGTGTTGCTTTCATGTCGACTATCTTCCCATTGAACAGGCCCCGCGCCCAACATCTCCTTGCGCCAGCGGCGTATTTGCCACCCAACTTTCCGCAAGGCCAGCAGAGGTGTTTGATGAGAGATAGACTTCATTGAGTTAGTACCATCCACATGGAGGTGTCGAATGTTCGGCAAGAAGAAGAGCGCTCCAGAGCTGGCGAAATCCCAGACTGGGGAATTGGGAGAAGTGATCAGCCGCCAGGCGAGCGAGTGGGCTGAGTTGCTCGGCACTCGTGCGGGAAGCCTCGGCGAGCACGCGAAGCATGTCGCTGAGAAGGCCGGTAGCGAAGCAAACGTGTACGCAACGCGGGCGAGCAAGCAGGCTAAGCGTTACGCAGACCGCGGCGCGAAATGGGCTGCACCGAAGATTGAGACCGCCTCCCGCAAGGCGCAGGACGCTACCCATCACGCGGGTGACATGTGGGAGCACGAATACCTTCCCCGACTACGAGCAGCAGCTGAAGCGGCCCGCGAGGAGGCCGCTAAAGACGGCGATCTCATGAGTCGGGCACAGGCGATCTCAGCAGCCTCGACGAAGGCACTGACGACCACTCCCGAACCAAAGAAGAAGCGCCGCATGCGCTTCGGCTGGGTCATCGTCGCCGCCTCCGCGGCCGGAATCGGCTACGTCGTGTGGAAGCGGAGCCAGCCTGTCGAGGACCCGTGGGCGGAGGCCTACTGGGAGGACATCGCCGCTGAAGATGCCGCAACTCGTGCGGCCGCGCCTCAGACGCCGCCAGCTCCAGTTGACCCGGTGGCCGAGGCACAGGCCGCCGTTAACGATCCAGTTCAGGGCGAGAACGTTGATACTCCCCCACTGAGCGAGGCAGAGGCCGCGGCTCAGGCAGGACTATCTGACGCCGATCGCGAGTCGGATCTCGGCAAGCCGGACAACCGATAAGCAGAACAAAAGAGGAGACCCGATTGTTCGGGTCTCCTCTTTTGCACTCTTCGCTAGGTCTTAGAAGTCCTGCTCTGCTAGCCAGTCGGCCGCGATCGTCGAGGCGGGCAACTGCTCGTTGACGGACCGGGCGTTGAGCGCAACGAGAGCATCCGTATCCATAGCAGCGCTGATCTTGTTGATGATCTCCTCCGCTCGTTCATCGACATTCTCTGACGCGATCGGGACGACATGGGAGGCGAGGAACATGTTCTCCGTGTCCTCAAGCATGACGATGTCGAGATCGGCGATCTTCGGGTCTGCCGTGTAGATCAGCGCCATCTGAATGTCGCCTGCTTCCAGCGCGTTGACGGTCAGCTGACCCCCACCATCTTCAATCGGAGTAAAACCGACGTCGATGCCGTAGAACTCCTTGAGTCCCTGGGGCCCGTTTGGCCTCGTCTCAAGCTCAGAGTTGCCGCCGATGATGACCTGCTCGTCAACGTTTGCGAGGTCGGCCAGCGACTCAAGATCCCATTCCTCTGCGAACTCGGAGGTCACGAAGTACGCGTCCTGATCGGTTGCGGCAGAGTAGTCGAGAATGCGGATGCCATCGGGCGCGGCGCTCTTCAGTGCGTCATGCACCTCGTCGGCCTGCCGAACATCGGTTTCCCCCTCCCAGTGACGCAAGAGCGGTCCTGAATACTCGGGGAACAGATCGATGGCACCAGATTCGATGTCGGGGATATAGGCCTCCCGCTGGCCAATTCGGAAGTCACGCTCCACGTCAAAGCCTTCGGCCTCGAGAGCCTGGGCGTAGATTTCGGCGATGATTTCGTTCGAGTAATAATCCTGGGAGCCAATGACAATGGCAGCGGACTGCTGCTCCTCCCCGGAGTCCAGAGGGTCGTCGTCCGAACAGGCGGCGAGGCCAAGCCCTAGTGCTGCTGCCATGGCGATGATGCGTCTCATAATATTCCCTTTGCGGTTGCTGTACTTGCCGGATCAGAGAGCCTGCGGGAGGCATAATGCACACCTGCGAGGATCACTTCTAGGAGGATGGCGAGGATGGAGACGAGAATAGCGCCCCCAAGCATTGGCGAATAGTCGCCTCCTTTCAGGCCGGCGAAGACGTATCTTCCCAGCCCGTAGTCGGAGACATAAGCGGCCAGTGTCGCGGTCGCGACGACCTGGAGCGTCGCTGCCCTAATCCCGCCGATGATCACGGGGGATGCGAGCGGGAGCTCGACCCGCGTGATGATTTGGCGTTCACTCATCCCGATCGCCCGTGCCGCATCGACCGTCCCCTGCTCGACGGACTCGACCCCGGCATAAGCCCCAGCGAGAAGGGACGGAATGGCAAGGACGATGAGGGCAATAATCGGCGCCTTGAGCCCGATCCCCAGATAGAGGCCAGCAAGCGTCAGCAGGCCAAGAGACGGGATAGCGCGGAGTGCGCCGGCGGTACTAACAACGACGGCCCTGCCTTTCCGTGCGTGGCCGACAAGGATGCCGATGGGGATGGCGATGAGGGCGGCAATGAGAACGACGAGGAACGTGATACCGATGTGTTCGACGAGGCGTTGGGGGATGCTCCCCGGTCCCGACCAGCGGCTGGCGTCGGCCAGCCACGCGAACGTGTCCTCGACGATCATGCCTTCGCCGCCATGACTTTAGTCCACGGGGTGATTCGTTGCCCAACAAATTGAACGAGACCATCGAGGACGAGGGCGACTGCCACGGTCAGGACGATACCGGTGACGACAGAAGCGGGAATGGCACGCTGAAACCCATCCGTAAAGAGGCTTCCGAGGCTCGAGATGCCAACGAGCGCTCCGATCGTCGTCAAGCCCATGGTGCTGACTGTGACAACTCGAATACCGGAGACGATAACGGGGGTAGCGAGCGGCAAGTCAACCATCCACAGCATTTGCCTCGTCGAGTACCCCACTGCCGTTGCTGATTCCCGAACAGTCGGCTCCACCGATGCAAAGCCATCTGCAGCGCTACGCACGAGCAGGGCGACCCCGTATGCGGTGAGCGCGATGATGATAGTCGAGGGTGACCGAAGGCTCGTGCCGAAGATGACAGGGATGACGATGAGGAGAGGCAAAGCTGGGATCGCGTACAGGAGCGTCGCCGCTGAGAGAAGCGGCCCGCCTATTCGCGGGTGACGGAACGCCAAACGGCCGATCGGCACGGCGATGAGAATGGAGAAGAAAATTGGCGGGATGGCAATCGATAGGTGGGTGAGCAGGAGCTCGCCAATTCGTCCCCACGAGTGTGACAGCCATGTCATTGCAACAGCCCCGCCGGTCGACCATCTCCATCGACGATGATCCTGCTGCCATTAACCTCATGGACCGAGAATTTCCGGTCAGCTCGGTCGGCACCGATAAAGTCCCGGACGTAGTCGTCCTTCGGCTTCGCAAAGATCTCTTGGGGCGTTCCTGACTGGGCGATGACGCCGCCCTGCCGCAGGAGAACCACCTCGTGAGCGACGTTAAATGCTTCGTCGATGTCATGGGTAACGAGGACGATTGTTTTGCCGATCTCGCGCTGAAGCCGCCTTAGCTCGTCCTGAAGGTCGCGGCGCACAATCGGATCGACGGCGCCGAATGGCTCGTCCATGAGAAGGAGCTTCGGATCACCAGCGAGCGCGCGGGCGACTCCGACCCGCTGCTGCTGACCACCTGACAGCTGGGCTGGATAGCGCCGTCCCATTGCGACACTCAGACCCACGCGCTCGAGGAGCTCAGCTGCCGCCGCCCGGGCCTCTTTTTTGTTCACGCCTTGAAGAACCGGCACGGTCGCGACGTTGTCGATGACCGTACGGTGCGGCAGGAGACCCCCAGCTTGGAGCACGTAGCCAATGGACCGCCGCAGCGCGACCCGGCCGACCGTTGCAACGTCCTCACCATCAACAAGCACCTGGCCCTTCGTGGGCTCAACCATGCGGTTGACCATACGAAGGAGAGTCGTTTTACCGGAGCCAGACGACCCCACGAGGGCGACAACGCGGCCATCTCCGACCGTGTAGGTAAAACTGTCGACGGCAACAGTGCCATCGGGGTACGTCTTCCCCACGTTACGGAACTCGATCATGCGCGGACCTCACTAGGTTCGGTAATACCAACTTTAGCGGCAAACTAGACTCCGACTATAACGTCCGTCACGTGGACGCCGGGTCGCAGTTGCGATGAGGACCCGCGCCAACGCCTCCACACGCCCCACGGTGCCGACAAAACAATCTCTTGCGCGCCTCGAATATGCGGCCACAATTGCCGGCCAACACGCTGCTGGGCAAGGGAACGCGAATACGACGAAGCGCGGCACCGAAGTGCCGCGCCCATTGTGGAGCCACGGGGACTCGAACCCCGAACCCTCTGCTTGCAAAGCAGATGCGCTACCAATTGCGCCATAGCCCCTAGATCGTCGGAACTGGATCCGCGACCTGTTCCCATATTGCCTGATTGGCACGGTCCGCCGCAATCTTCAGCCATGCCACGTAGCCGAGACCACTTGCGAGGAGGACGATGATGAACTTCTTCATATCTACCAATCAGTTGGGTGTGGGCCTAGCTGGACTCGAACCAGCGACCTCTTCCTTATCAGGGAAGCGCTCTAACCGACTGAGCTATAGGCCCTCTGTACGCTCCGGGAGCGTGCCAAATAAGGTTAACTCAAGCCCCGCTTAGCAACAAAACCGCCAGGCCGTGAGCCTCCCGACACTTACATGCATCGTGGCCGCCAGGATAAATTCAACTGACGGCCACGGCTCTTCCGTTATCATACCGTGATTCTTCTCGCAGAACAACTTTCCTCGGAGAGCGGTGATGAGCACTCACTCATCGGTGATGGTGATGTGAGTGCCGCCGACGAGCATGGCGATGACGTTGTAAAGGATCGCCATAATTCCGCCAAGGAACGTGAAAAGAACGATGTCGATGACAGCCACGATGATGGAGAAAGAGACGACCCGTCCGAACTCCAGGTACTGCATGAGCTCGAGCAGCGGTTCCGAACCGAGTGTCTCAAGAAGATCACGAACCGAGGCGAAGACATTCATCGCGTCGAAGACCATCCACAGGACGATCGCGGAAACCACGATCATGATGCCGAGCCCCACCGCGAGGAGGAAAGAAACCTTGAGGGCCGACCATGGGTCGATCCTCGAGATCGTCATGTGAGCGCGGCGGATGCCGGGGCGGGTCCGGTCCGGGTCGGCTTCGCGTCCCTCGGGCTTCTTCGTTACGTCGATGCTCATCACTCTCAGTCCTCGTCGTCGGCTTGGTCTACGTCAGACGGTACCGCACCATCTTCCGGCTCGACGTCCTGTTCGGGCCGAATCTGCGGATCCGGCGCCGCATCGGATGCTGACGGAGCTGATTCCGCACTGTCACCAGGTAGCCGATCGACGCTCTCGACATTTCGTGCGATGGCGACGATCTTGTCGGTCGCGTCCGGCCTGGCAAACATAACGCCTTGCGTATTGCGGCCCGTCAACGACACCTCTGACACAGCGGAGCGGACGATCTTGCCGGAGTTCATAATGACAAGCACTTCATCCGTTGGCTGCGTGATGAGAGCGCCGACGAGGTCACCGCGCTCTTCAACGAGGTTCGCGACCTTGATGCCAAAACCACCGCGACCCTGGCTGCGGTACTCGGACACGCACGTCCGCTTCGCAAACCCGCCCTCGGTGACGACAAACACTTCACAGTCATCGCGGACGACATCCATCGACAGCAGGGAATCGTCATCCCTGAACCTCATGCCACGCACGCCGGAGGTCGCTCGACCCATCGGACGGAGGCTCTCGTCGTCCGCGCTGAAGCGAATGGACTGACCCTTCTTCGACACAAGAAGCACTTCATCGGTGTCGTCAACGAGACGTGCCGCAACGACCTGGTCGGTCGAACCATCGACGTGATCACGCAACTTGATAGCGATGAGACCGCCCGCGCGCGGCGAGTCGAACTCGGCAAGCTTCGTCTTTTTCACGAGTCCGTCCTGAGTGGCGAGGACGAGGTACTCCGCATCCGTGTAGGACGAAATGTTGAGAGCGGTGACGATGTGCTCGCCTGGCTGGAACGCCAGGAGATTAGCAACATGCTGGCCCTTCGAGTCACGGCCGCCTTCCGGAATCTCGTACCCCTTGATCCGATAGACACGGCCGAGGTTCGTGAAGAACAGATGCCAATCATGGGTTGAGGCGACACCGAAGCGGTCGATGACGTCATCGCCGCGAAGCGAGGCGCCGCGGACGCCCTTGCCACCACGATGTTGCGCGCGATACTCAGACACCTTCGTGCGCTTCGTGAATCCGCCGCGGGTGACAGTGACGACGACATCCTCTTCCGGGATGAGGTCCTCGACCGACATCTCACCATCAAACGGAAGGATCTTCGTTCGCCGCTCATCGCCATATTTGTCGACAATCTCCGCGAGCTCTCCAGACACGATCGATCGCTGCCGCTCGGGGCGGGCAAGGATGTCCTCGTAGTCGAGCACCTCGGCCTCCGCCTTCGCGTAGTCGTCGAGGATCTTCTGGCGTTCGAGCGCTGCAAGCCGGCGAAGCTGGAGAGAGAGAATCGCGTTCGCCTGCTCAGCATCGATATCCAGTAGCTCGATGAGACCCTCGCGCGCCACATCGGCCGTGGGCGAGCGCCGAATGAGGGCGATGACCTCGTCGAGATTGTCGAGCGCTTTGAGGTAGGCGGTAAGAATATGGAGAAGCTCTTTCGCCTTGCGCAAGCGGAAGATCGTTCGTCGCTGGATGACCTCGGTCTGGTGGTTCACCCAATGCCGGATGAAGCCGTCGAGTGACAGAGTGCGCGGGACACCGTCGACAAGGGCCAGCATGTTGGCCGGGAAGTTGTTCTGTAGCTGCGTGTGCTTGTACAGGTTGTTGAGAACGACTTTTGCTACTGCATCCCTCTTAAGGACAATGACAATGCGCTGGCCAGCTCGACCCGACGTCTCATCGCGGATGTCGGCAATGCCGGGTAGCCGCCCCTCTTTGATCCCCTCGACCATCTTCTCGAGCAGTCGGTCAGGATTGACCTGATAGGGCAGATCGGTGACGACGAGGCACTGGCGGCCATTGATCTCATCGACCTCGACGACCGCCCGCTGGGGGATCGAGCCGCGGCCGGTCCGGTACGTGTCTTCGATGCCCTTCTTACCGAGGATTGTTGCACCGCTCGGGAAATCTGGACCCTTAACGCGGAGCATGAGCTGGGCGAGTAGCTCCTCCTTCGACACATCCGGATTCTCAAGGAACCACTGTGCACCCGCGGCAACCTCGCGGAGGTTGTGGGGCGGAATACGTGTCGCCATGCCGACAGCGATGCCCTCGGAGCCGTTGACGAGCAGGTTCGGGAACCGAGCGGTGAGGACCGTTGGCTCCATGAGCGAACCGTCGTAGTTCGGCTCGAAGTCGACCGTCTCCTGCTCGATGTCTCGGACCATCTCGACTGCGAGCGGCGCCAACCGCGCCTCCGTGTACCGCGGAGCTGCCGCTCCGAGGTCACCCGCCGTACCGAAGTTGCCCTGGCCCGCGACGAGCGGGTACCTCATCGACCACGGTTGAACGAGACGAACCATCGTGTCGTAGATCGCCGAGTCGCCGTGCGGATGGTAGTGGCCCATGACGTCGCCGACAATCTTTGCCGACTTCGAGAACGACGATGTGGGCCGGTAGCCGCCATCCCACATCGCGTAGATGACGCGCCGGTGGACCGGCTTCATCCCGTCTCGAACGTCAGGCAGTGCTCGGCCCACGATGACGGACATCGAGTAGTCCAGGTATGACTTCTCCATCTCCCGTTGGAGATCGACCTCGACGATTGCGCCGTGGTTGTAGACTTCGTTTTCTTCGCTCACTGCTGCCCTTAAATATCGAGGAAGCGCACGTCGTGCGCGTTGCGCTGGATGAAGCTCCTGCGGGATTCGACATCCTCGCCCATGAGGATTGAGAACGTCTCATCCGTCGCGGCTGCTTCGCCGATCTCCACCTGTTTGAGGGTGCGTGTCTCTGGGTTCATCGTTGTGTCCCACAGTTCGCTGTCATTCATCTCGCCCAGGCCCTTGTACCGTTGGACGGCGCCGACCGTCTTGTCCTTCGGGAGCCGCTTTCCCGCCGCCCGGCCAGCCTCAAGAGCCTCATCCTTTTCCTTGTCGGAGAAGACGTAGTCGTGCGGGGCGTTCGTCCACTTGATCCTGTATAGCGGCGGCATCGCCAAATAGACGTGCCCCTCCTCGATGAGTGGGCGCATGTAGCGGTAGACGAGCGTGAGTAAGAGCGTCGCGATGTGCTGACCGTCGACATCAGCGTCGGCCATAAAGATGATCTTGTGGTACCGCAACCGGCTGAGGTCGAACTCTTCACCGACACCGGTACCGAAGGCCGTGACGAGGGACTGGATCGTATCGGATGAGAGTGCCCGATCGAGCCGTGCCTTCTCAACGTTGAGGATTTTACCCCTGATCGGAAGGATCGCCTGGTGCTTGGGGTCGCGACCGTTGACCGCCGACCCGCCTGCCGAGTCACCCTCGACAATGTAGATCTCGCACTCTTCGGGATTGCGAGAAGTGCAGTCCTTGAGCTTGCCCGGCATCGATGCTGACTCGAGTACGGACTTGCGCCGCGTCGCCTCCCTCGCCTTCCTTGCTGCCAGCCTCGCCTGGTAGGCCTGGGTGGCCTTGCGGATGATGTCTCTGGCTTCGCTCGGGTGGGAATCAAACCAGTCTGCTAGCTGCTGGTACGTCTGCTGCTGAACGAACGTACGAGCTTCCGTGTTGCCAAGCTTCGTCTTCGTCTGACCTTCGAACTGCGGCTCACCAAGTTTGACGGAGATCACGGCTGTCAGACCCTCGCGGACATCTTCACCCGAGAGGTTCGGGTCTTTGTCTTTGAGCAAGCTCTTCTCACGCGCATACTTGTTGATGATCGTTGTCAGAGCCGATCGGAAGCCCTCCTCGTGAGTGCCGCCCTCTGTCGTGTTGATCGTGTTTGCGAAGGTGTGGATGGCCTCTGAATAGGCTCCGGTCCACTGCATCGCGATCTCGAGCGAGATCTGCTTTTCCGTATCCTCAGATTCGAAATAGATCGGGTCGGGATGGACGAGCTCAACCTTCTTCATCCCGTTGAGGAACTTGACGTAGTCGAGAAGACCGCCCTCGTACCGGTAAGAGACCTCGCGGTGACCCATGATCGGGTCGTTGGACGTTCCCTCGTTGTCGCCGGTGACCTCATCGCCCTCCGGCACCGCCTCGGGACGGTGATCCATGAGGGTAATCCTCAGACCCTTGTTGAGGAACGCCATCTGGTGGAAGCGCTTGCGCAGGGTCTCGAAGTCGAAGTCGACCGTCTCAAAGATGTTGGAGTTCGGCCAGAACGTCTGAGTCGTGCCGGTCTCGTCGGTTGGGATGCCCTGCGACAACGGCTCGACCGTAGCGCCGCTCTCGTAGCTAATCGACCAGTACGAACCGTCACGCTTAATCTCCGTCTCCATGCGGGTGGACAGCGCGTTGACAACCGAGACGCCGACTCCGTGAAGACCACCCGACACGGCGTAGCCACCGTTACCGAACTTACCGCCAGCGTGCAGCACCGTCATGACAACTTCGACAGCAGGCTTTCCTTCTGTCGGATGCATTGCGACGGGAATACCACGGCCGTTGTCAACAACCTGAACGCCGCCGTCTTCGAGAAGAGTCACTTCGATGTGGTCGCAGTAGCCGGCGAGAGCCTCGTCAACAGAGTTGTCGACGACCTCGTACACGAGATGGTGGAGGCCACGCTCTCCTGTCGAGCCGATGTACATACCGGGTCTTTTTCGGACCGCTTCGAGGCCTTCAAGAACCGTGATGTCGGCAGCATCGTAAGCCTGATTCTCATCGACAGTGCCGGGCCGGCGGGTCTCGGGCGAGCGTTCGTCATCCACGTGCAGGATTCTCCTCAGTTAAGATCAATGCGGTCCGATGTCGTCGAAAACGTCCTTAGAATCGTTTCTCACGGCCCGGGACCCGATACCAGTAGGTCAGCCCGTAATCAGAGCCCGTCTCATTCTATCGCTATTTTTCGAAATGGCCTATTCAGAAGATCACTGGTCATAGGTGTCGCGAGGACCCCGTCCGGGGACAGAGAGTCGACCATGTTTCCAAGAGACCTGTTGCACATGACGCACGGTGATGGACTCGACGATTCCCTCCCCGATCGCATCGACAATTGCCTTGTCGACCTGTGGCAAGAGCGACCTTAGGTTGACCGCCCATGAGTGGGAGGACGCCACAATCGTGAGCACCCCATCCTCAAAATCCTCGAGGACCGCGTGCTTCGCCACTGTTGGCCCAACGATCTCTTCCCATGAGTTGCGAAGCTTCGCAACCGCGAGTTGCCTGGACCATCCCGCCCCCACAGTCAAGCTACCGAGTGTCTCGCCGATGGGGCGCGGGTCGCGCCATGATGGTCGGGGCCCGGAGCCAACGTCGCCCCAGCCCGGGCCCGGGGTCTGTATCTCCAGACTTACTCCCGGATCAGCCTGGCGAGCACCCTTGCCAACGAATGGCTTCGGTTTGCCGATCCGGCGATAGCCGTGTCTCCCCTGCATGTCTCTCGCCCGCTCCAGCGCGGCAAGACACACGTCATCGCCGGTCGCCTCTCGTGCACGAGTGCGAGCCTCCTCAACGATCACGGCTCACCACCCCTTCATGGACACGAAATCGGCTACCGTCAAGCTGCGGCGGAATGGCATCTCCGACCGCTGAGGTGATGAAGACCTGTTCCGTACCCACGACGAACTCCGCAAGGGCGGACCTGCGCCGCACATCCAGTTCGGCAAAGACATCGTCGAGGATGAGAATGGGATCCGAGTCGTCGCTCTCACGCAGGAGAGCCCACTCCGCCAGCCGGAGGGAAAGGGCATACGACCACGTCTCGCCGTGGGATGCGAAGCCCTTAGCTGGCAGCGTGCCAAGCCCGAGGACGAGATCATCTCGATGAGGGCCAACGAGGTTGACTCCACGGTCAATTTCACGATCCTTAAGCGCCGCAATCGACACCTGCAGCCGATCCCTCACGGCTGCAATATCACGCAGGCTCTCCTCCCGTTCCAGGTCGCCCTCACCCCGATCGACGTCGTGCGGAGCGAGGAGGGCTTTCGAGGCCTCATCAACGTTCGCCTCATAGGCAAGATGAGGCACGCCACGGCCCGGGGCGATTTTCTCGTACATCGCTCTCACGTGCGGCCGAAGATCACGAACAAGCTCGGCCCGATGGGCAATGATCTGAGCGCCGAGCTCTGCAAGTCTCTCATCCCACACCGCGAAACTGATCTTGTCTATCTCGTGCCCCCTGCGGCGTGCCGCGGCTGACGACTTGAGCAGGGCCGTTCGCTGGCGAAGAACCTTGTCGTATTCGGCCCGCAACCCCGCCATACGGGGTCGCTGCTGGATGGCAGCATCGTCAAGGAAGCGTCGCCGCACCCCGGGATCTCCCGAGACGAGTTGCAAGTCCTCTGGCGCAAAGACAACGGCCCGAAGAATACCGAGCAGTTCTCGTGGTTTCACCGTTCCTCGGTTCAGCCGGGCCCGGTTCGCTCTACCGGCGATGATCTCGATCTCGAGCAGGGTCTCCCTCTCGCCGTCATGCGCCTTGGCGCGAATGACCGCAGCGGGGCCACCCTGCCGCACGAGCGCAGCATCGGCTGCGACGCGGTGAGATGAAAACGTTGCCAGGTACGCGATTGCCTCAACAATGTTCGTCTTGCCCTGGCCATTCTCTCCGACGAAGACAGTGACTCCCGGTTCGAATTCGAGCACCGCACTCGGGTAGGAGCGGAAGTCGTTGAGCGCCAGATTTGAAATCCACACGCTATCCTCAACCTCCTCTGTTCAGCCCTCCACCCTTTCGTGCACGCAGGTCAGTTCACGCCGAATGCGCGAATCGGCATAAGCAACACGCGGAAGTCGAGAGAGTCGTCACCGCCGAGCTCTTCCTGCGGCGACACAACAGCAGGCTTCGTCGCATGGGTGAAAGAGAGCCGTACGTACGGAGCGTTCGTCACCGTCAGTGCGTCGAGGAGGTAGGAGGGGTTGAATGCCATGGTGATGTCTTCACCATTGAGGCTGGCTTGGAGAATTTCCTTGGCCTGTGCTGAATCCCCGCCCTGCCCGGCTTCAACCGTCACCTGGCCTTCTGTGAACGTCAGACGAACGGCGGAATTGCGCTCGACGACGATGCGGGAGCGCTTGATGGCGTCGAGGAGGTCAGCGCGCGAGACGACCGCATAGCCGTTGATATCTTTCGGGAAGAGTGAACGGACCTGTGGGTAGTCGCCGTCGATGAGTCGGGACGTGCTGTGCCGGCCGACCGCGTCAAAGCCGATCATCTTCGCTACCCCAGCCTCATCAAGAGCAAAAGTGATTGGACCTGCAGAGCCGTAAGACTTCGCGATCTCAAGGAGCCGCGACGCTTTCACGAGAATTCGATCCGATACGTCAGTCTTCGACGGTGACCACGGGAGTTCGCGTACTGCGAGACGGTAGCGGTCCGTCGCCATGAGCGTCATGGTCTCGCCGTCGATTTCAATGCAGACCGATACGAGCAATGGCAACGTCTCGTCGTGAGAGGCAGCGGATGAGACCTGCGTGACAGCTTCCAACCACTCCGCTCCATCGACAGTGCCGATGACATCATCGGTCGATGGGAGCGACGGGTACTCGTCGAGTGCCATTGAGTGGAGCGAGAAGCGAGCGTTGCCACACACGACATCCAGCTTCGTTCCGTCGAGTTTGAGATCAACTGGTCGAGCCGGCAGACTACGACAAATTTCGGCGAGAATGCGCCCATTCACCAGGCATTCTCCCGAGCTGTCGACGCTCGCCTCGGTCTCGACCAGAGCAGTCGTCTCCGGGTCGTAAGCCGAGACTTGCAGCGTGCCCGCACTGTCAGCGACAAGCTTGATACCCGCGAGGACGGGTATGGCTGGACGACTTGGAATTGTCTTAGCCGCCCAAGTGACAGCATCCGCAAGCACGTCGCGTTCGACCCTCAGCTCCACCCTAGAGTCCTTCCTGTAAGACCGGTAACGAGCATTACCTTACGCGACTTCTCAGAGGCGTGGATGGTGAGTGGGCGATTCTGCGACGTGAGCCTCTTGAGCCGTCTGTTGGCTCAGATTTTCAATCAATATGTAAATTCAGCAGTAGTAGTAGGCCCTGTGGAACATGTTGAAAACCCACTTTACGCTTGCGGTTGCCACGTTCCTCCTGTGGGAACTTTCTGGACAGTCCGGTGGATAAAACGGGGAAGCTGTGGATTGAGCCATTCGAGCTTTGTGAAGATCCACAGTTGCCGTGACTTATCCACAGATTTCGCTTGGTTTTCCAAAATTGTCCACAGAATCTGTGGACAAGAGCTGAGGTCTTAGCCGCGAGCATTCTTTGTGGCGGCCTGTTTGATCTGAGCTGTTAGCGCCGACACATCACTGAAGACCTGTTCTTTCTGCGCCATCTGGTTTGAGATCTTCCGATAGGCGTGCATGACGGTCGTATGGTCGCGGCCGCCGAAGAGGTCACCAATTTTCGGTAGTGAGAGGTCCGTTAGTTCCCGGCATAGGTACATGGCAATCTGGCGTGCGGTCACCATCATCCGCGTGCGGTCCGGGGAGCCAAGATCGTCGATGCTGATACGAAAGTAGCTCGCTGTCTGAGCCATGATGAGGCCAGCCGTAATCTCGAGGGAATCGGGGTCAGCGATGATGTCTTTGAGAACGGTCTCCGCAAGTGCGACGGTCAGTTTCTGTTTGGACAGATCGCAGTAGGCGGTTACACGGCGGAGAGCGCCCTCGGTCTCGCGAACGTTCGTCACGATCTTCGTCGCAATGTACTCGGACACCTCCGGGGGCACCGAGAGACCTTCGCTCGCCGCTTTGCGGTTGATGATTGCCATGCGGGTCTCGAGGTCGGGCGGCCGAATGTTCGCTGTCAGACCGGAGGCAAACCGCGAGATCATGCGGTCCTCGAAGTCGCGCAGCAGATGCGGGGCCACATCGGAGGAGATGACGATCTGCTTGTTCGCATTGGAAAGGGCATTGAATGTGTGGAAGAACTCCTCCACTGTGCCCTCCTTGTCGCCGAAGAACTGAATGTCATCGATGAGCAAAATGTCGATCGAGCGGTAGCGCTCCTTGAACCGGTGCTTCGTGTTCTTGTCGAGAGAATTAACGAAATCGTTCGTGAATTCCTCTGCGGAGACATACTTGACCTTGAGCTCCGGATACAGGTTGAGAGCGTAATTACCGATCGCGTGCATGAGGTGGGTCTTGCCCATGCCAGAGTCGCCATAGATGAAGAGCGGGTTGTATGTCTGTCCGGGCGCCTCAGCGACAGCGAACGACGTTCCATGAGCGAACCGGTTGGATTCCCCGATGACGAAGGAATCGAAGGTATAGCGCGGATTGAGACCCGCGGTCCGCAATGCTGTCTCCGATGCTCCGGGGCCTCGTCGGGGCATATCTGCAGCCGCATCCGCCGCAGAGGCCACCGACAGCGCATCCTCGTGCGGGTCGAACGACATGGCCGCGGGAAAGGCGGTTTCTACGTAGTCGGTTGACCCTCCGCTCACGGTCTCTGGGGAAAAGCCGCGCGAATGGATGGGTTCAGGTGCAGTTTGCTGAAGCGGGGCCTCGCCCAGCGAGGAATCGACCGAGATGAGAATGCGCTTCTCGCGGCCGAGGATGTCAGTGAGCTTTCCTTCCATCGCTGGAGCGGCATTTTCTTCAATCCACGACTTGATGAAGTCCGAGCTCACCGCGACAACGAAGATGTCATCGACAGTCGCGAGAGGGTGCGCCATGCGGACGAAAGCCGTCTGCGAATCCGTAAGTTCATCCTCAGCTCGAAGAAGTTCAATGGCAGCGGTCCAAGCATCAAGGGCAACGCGAGGATCTGACATTGAGGAACTCCTTCTGTGAAAGATGACCGCTGGGCGCAGGCACTCGCCTCATCGTAGGCCAGATTCGCCGGAACGCCGCGCGATTAACGTCCCTCTCTCCACAGCCTTATCCACAGTTGTGGACAAAGCGAGGAGTGGATTTTTGGCCCCAGCTGAACGTAAACTGGGGAACTACAACTGTGTGGTTACACAGCTGTGGACGGACGTTTTTCACCCTATGTGAATTCGATCGGCGACAATTTTTCAGGTGCCTGCTGGTGCGGTGAGACTCCTCACCTCACCTGCACTGTTATTGACCCATCGCTCCCGATTGCCTAGGCTTTTCTGGTTATGTGACTATCGATCGACTCGATAGCCGACTACCGAGTGGAGATCATCATGGTGAAGCGGACTTTCCAGCCCAACAATCGCAAGCGCGCGAAGGTGCACGGCTTCCGCAAGCGCATGTCCACCCGCGCCGGCCGCTCAATCCTTTCGGGCCGCCGTCGCAAGGGCCGCGCCAAGCTCTCTGCCTGATTTGCTGAGGGCTCGTGCTTCCGGCGCATAACCGCATGCGTTCGTCCGGAGACTTTCGGGCCACGACCAGAGAAGGGGTTCGAGGCAAAGCACAGAGCCTCATGATTCACCTCCGGTCACCGGACAGAGCAGACATAGCCGACTGGGATTCTGCCCTGGTCGGCTTCGTCGTACCCAAAACCGTCGGTAATGCTGTCCAACGCAATAGAGTACGCCGACAGCTACGGCATCTCATGCGCGAGCGGCTCAATAACCTGGATCCGGGATCGGCTCTCGTCATCCGGGTGTACCCGGGCGCCGCGGGACGTCCGTCGGATGAGCTTGCGGAAGATCTTGACAGTGCGTTGGCCAAGGCGAAAAGGCGACTGCGATGACACCTGTCGCCCGCGGGATCTCGGCCGTCATTAGCTTCTATCAGCGGAGCATTTCCCCCCGGTTTGCCCCTCGCTGTCGGTACTACCCAAGCTGTTCCTCGTATGCGATGGAAGCGGTTCAGGTTCACGGTGCGAGCAAGGGTACACTGGTAGCCACGTGGCGTATTCTCCGTTGTAACCCGTGGTCCAAAGGTGGAGCCGACTATGTCCCTGAGAAAGGGGCCTGGCCCGGCAAGCCGCTCGGCCATGGCGAGCTCCTCAATCTGTGGGATGAAGAAGAAGCCAAACGTCCTGCCGCGTCCGGAGAGAACAACTCAGGCGAGGACAGCGTGCCACCCCCGGCACAGCAGGACACCAATATAGAAGCGCCGCGAGAGCGGCATGACAGCGAGACAAGGAAAAACTGAGCCTTGGATACCATTCTCTCCCCCATCATGTGGGTCATCGCGTGGATCATGGATATCATCCACACTGGCCTCACTGCCATCGGCCTCGCCGACGGCTCCGGCTCGGCGTGGGTGTGGTCGATCGTCGGCCTCACGGTCGTCGTCAGGATTCTTATCCTTCCGCTGTTCAAGAAGCAGATCAATTCCTCTCGCGCCCAGCAGCTCATACAGCCGGAACTGAAGAAGCTGCAGAAGAAGTACAAGAACAAAAAGGACACGTACTCTCAGCAGCGAATGCAGGCGGAGATGCAGGCGATCTACAAGGACGCGGGCACATCTCCCTTTGCTGCGTGCATGCCGCTTCTTATTCAAACCCCGATCTTCCTCGCCCTGTTCCGAATGCTCAACAACCTCGTTCCGATCGCTGAAGGAAGTCGTGGAGCCATTGGCCCGATCGATCGGGCGGCCGCGATGGAGATCGAATCCTCACAGGTGTTTGGGGCGCCGCTCGCAGCTTCGTTCAATCAGCCGACTTTGGGCGGCGGCGACGAACTAACCGTCCGCATCGTCGCGATGATTCTTGTCATCATCATGTCAACGACGATGTTCATCTCCCAGCGCATGATGATCTCGAAGAACATGCCGGAGGAGGCTAAGAGCTCCGACAACCCCATGTACCGGACGCAGCAGATCATGATCTGGCTGTTCCCCGTCATTTTCCTTATTTCCGGCATCGCCTTCCCCGTCGGCGTTCTCATCTACTGGGTTGTGTCGAACGTGTGGTCGTTCGGACAGCAGCTCTACATGATCACGAACGCTCCTGCGCCTGGCTCTGATGCATACAGGGCGAAGCAGAAGCGTGACCGTGAGCGTCGGATTAAGAAGGGTCTTCCGCCTGAAGAAGTGACCGATACGGCCGTCGCAGTGGAAGAGCCTAAAGGCCAGCGCCAGCAGCCCGTCGGCAAAGGTCGAGCCAAGAAGCTCGGACTGGACCGTGAAGAAGCGAAAAAGGTCGCTGCCGAAGAGGCCAAAGCCGCTGCTGAGGCGGAAAAGGTGCCTCCGTCGACGAGCGAAGCGAGCCCGGCCGCTCGTTCTAAGAAGAAGTCAAAGAAGCAACGCAAGGTGGAGGCTGCGAAAGCTCAGGATGAGCTGACGCCAGAAGACATCGTCGACGAAGCGGTGGAACATACCGCCGAAGACTTACGTGAGGACGTCGACAAGGGAGGGCTCACGCCAGCCGAAAGGGCTGCAGTGAGGGCGGCTCGGCGGGCTGAGCAGCGTCGCAACCAGCGCGACAAGCGCAAAGGCAAATAGACACAACAGACTTTGAAGCGCTCTCCGCTTCACCGACACAGATAGGGACATCATGCCTGAATCGAACGACCGCGAGGGTTTGTTCAAGCGCCTCGACGCGGAGGGTGACATCGCCGCAGACTACCTGGAAGAGCTTCTCGACCTCGCTGATCTCGACGGAGACATCGAAATCTCCGTTGAAGCAGACAGAGCGAGTCTCGCTATCGTCACTGACGATGGACCCGACCCACGACTCAAGCGTCTCGTTGGGAAGAATGGCGAGGTTCTCGACGCTCTTCAGGAGCTCACGAGGCTCGCGGTTCAGACAGCGACAGGCGAACGCTCACGTCTCATGCTCGACATTGACGGCTATCGGGCACATCATCGCGAACGAGTTCTCGTCGTTGCCAAGGACGCGATTGAAGAGGTTCTCGAGACTGGTGAAGCGAAGCATCTGGAGCCGATGAACCCATTTGAACGCAAAGTCGTGCATGATGCTGTCGCGGCCGCCGGCCTCGCGTCTGACTCCGAGGGCGTTGGGCCAGAGCGTCACGTTGTCATCGATATTGCAGCCGACGATGATGACATTGACGTTGACGACGACGATAAGAATATCGAAAGCGAAGACCTCGAAGAAAACGAGTAGTCGCGATGCGAAACGATGACACTCCAGCTAATGGTCCAGAGCTTTTAGGGGACAGCTGGACGAAGCTCGACGCTTACGCGCAGATGTTGTGGGACGAGGGCGAAGAGCGGGGGCTTATCGGACCGCGGGAGCTCCCAAGGCTTTGGTCCCGTCACATCCTCAACTCAATGGCGATCAACGAGTTCATTCCTCGTCGTGCAGTGACAATCGACATCGGGTCGGGAAGTGGGTTGCCCGGGATCGTGCTCGCAGCCACCCGACCTGACGTTCATGTCCATCTCGTTGAATCCATGGAGCGTCGGGTCTTCTGGCTGGACGAAGTCACCGAAGCGCTAGAGCTGTCTAACGTGACCATTCATCGGAATCGGATTCAAGACCTGCACGGTGAGTTCCAGGTGCAGGTGGTTACCGCACGCGCGGTCGCGGCACTTAAAAAGCTAGTGCCCATGGCCTTTCCTGTCCTGAAAAGCGGTGGATTCCTGGTCGCTCTTAAGGGTGAACGCGCGGACGCCGAAATCGACGACGCACGCCCGACATTCAAAAAGAACAAGGTCGCATGGGTGGATATGCACGTAGTCGACGTTCCCGGAACCTCCGAAGCCACGCGTGTTGTCGTAGCACAAAAGAAGTAGTTATGTGCCTGATATAGTACAGTTGTACTAGAATGCCCGCTACTCATCTTGGTCGAGAAGTTTGTTTCCGGCTCCGACAGTAGCTCTTGCATTACTGTTTCTCGGTCGTATAGCTGTGGATTTTGCACTCGTCGAGTAGCGAAGGATCCCCTGTGTTTGGTCGATCTGTCTTCGGTTGTTTGTGAACCCATTTTCGGCTCAGTCGGCGTTTCACGTGAAACACCCCTGCGATCCAGTAGATCACTTTTCAGAGCTCTAGATGGCGTTCCTGTGCATTTGCGCCTGCGACCCAGGCCCTCTGCCATATCGAATTTGAGCTCTCGTCGGCTCGTTCTTCCTGTCGACTTTCAGCCGCGTACGGCTGGTGAGCATGTTTGCTTTGGACTCCGCAGTCCTCATCGCTGGGTGCTGGCGCGTACTCTTTTCGCCTGCATGACTTTGAACGGGTGGATTCAACCGGTCAACGCAACACCATCGAAAATGTACTCAGAGGTGTGATGTGGCAAAGATCGGTAGACCAGGACTCCCGTCGGATCGACGGCAGCAAGTGTGGGACATGTGGAAGACAGGGGCATCAATCAGCGAGATCGGTCGAACCGTGGGCTCCCCTCCAGGCTCAATCTTCTCGATCCTGTTACCCTAT
>NZ_JACFAK010000046.1 GCF_014118685.1 Flaviflexus huanghaiensis | reverse complement strand
TCCACGCCGCCCCGGTCTCGCTGGTTGCGACCCGCAGGCCGAGGACTTCCCTGCGTCCGTCGGCGTTGACGCCGGTGGCGATGAGGACGACCGCGTTGATCACCCGTCCGCCCTCGCGGACCTTCATGGTCAGCGCGTCAGCAGCAACGAAGGTGAAGGGGCCGGCCTCATCGAGGGGCCGGTGACGGAACTGGTCCACGTGCTCGTCAAGCTCGGTGGCCATGCGTGAGACCTGGGATTTCGATAAAGAATGGATGCCCAAGGTTTTGACGAGTTTATCCATCCGCCGAGTGGAGACCCCGGCGAGGTAGCAGTCGGCCACGACGGTGATCAGCGCCGACTCGGCTCGTTTTCTGCGCTCGAGCAGCCAGTCGGGAAAATATGTGCCCGAGCGCAGTTTTGGGACAGCTACATCCACTGTGCCGACCCGGGTGTCCAGGGGCCGGTGGCGGTAGCCGTTGCGCTGGGTGAGCCGGTCGGGGCTGGGCTTGCCCCACTCCGCCCCGACCACGGCATCGGCGTCTGC
>NZ_JACFAK010000045.1 GCF_014118685.1 Flaviflexus huanghaiensis | reverse complement strand
TTCATCCAGCATGGTTTGACGACCAACCGCAAGGCGATGGAGTGGTTCAAGCGCTACTACCCCGAGCACCGCATCCACGCGGTGAACTTCCCCGGTGACCCGTACCCGATCCACATCGACGCGACGTTCGTGCCGCTTCGTCCGGGTCTGATCATCAACAACCCTGAGCGTCGTCTGCCTGAAGAGCAGCGCAAGATCTTCGAAGCCAATGATTGGCAGATCGTTGATGCGGCTCAGCCGGCTCACGATGAGCCGCCGCCGCTGTGCTACTCCTCGGTGTGGCTGTCGATGAACTGTCTTGTTCTTGATCACAAGAACGTCATCGTTGAGGCCTCTGAGGTTAACCAGCTTGAGCAGATGGAAAAGCTTGGCATGAACCCGATTCCGGTTGATTTCCGCGATGCCTACGCGTTCGGTGGCGGTCTGCACTGTGCGACTGCTGACGTGTACCGCGAGGGCACCATGGAAGACTACTTCCCCAACCAGGTCGAAGACCCAACACTCATCTGACACTGATCGGCCGGGGGAGCTGGCCATCGACAGCCAGCTCCCCCTCGCCATCTTCACCCTCATCCACACTGCTACCACAACATCAAGAGCCCACGTCTGGGTCTCTGCCCCATCATTAAATAGAGAAATTAAGAGCCACGATCAGCTGAGCGGTCATCACTGGCGACATCGATGTCAACACCGCCGTTCCGCCTCCTGCTCTAGCTGTACTGTCCGGGGAGGTTGGTTAAGCGGGTGATTGGGGCGAGCCTGTCGCAGGCTGTGTGGGGTCGGTGATGATTATAGTGATGCAGCCATCCTGGTAGGGCGTCTCGTCGC
>NZ_JACFAK010000044.1 GCF_014118685.1 Flaviflexus huanghaiensis | reverse complement strand
CGCTTCGTACTCTGTTGGGGTGCGGTAGTCCAGGGACTCGTGCAGGCGGATCGTGTTCCACCAATGGACCCAGTCCATGGTCGCCAGTTCGACCTCTGTTGCCGTTGCCCAGTGGGGCCGTGTGTAAATCAGTTCCGTCTTGTAGAGGCCGTTGACGGTCTCGGCCAGCGCATTATCGAATGCGTCGCCGACGCTGCCCACCGAGGCTCTCAGCCCGGCCTCTTCCAACCTGTTGGAATAGCTCCACGACACATACTGGGAGCCCTGATCGCTGTGATGGATCAATCCGGAAAGGGCATGATCCTGTGCCGCGGTCAACGCGTGTTCGAGAGCTTCCAGCGGGAGGGCCTCGGTGCGCATGGTCGAGCGGGTGGCCCACCCGACGATCTTGCGTGTGCACACGTCGGTGACGAACGCGGTGTAACAGAACCCGCTCGTGGTGCGCACGTAGGTGATATCGGCTACCCACAACCGGTTCGGGTGCTCAGCGCAGAATTTCCGATCGACAAGATCGGGCCGAGCAGAGGCATGTTGGGCGCGTGTGGTGGTGACCGGGGTGCGGCCCCGGACGGCCCCGCTCAGACCGGCTCTTCGCATCAGCCGGGCGACTTGGTCACGGCCCACGTCCCAGCCGGCTCGGCGCATGGCGTGCCACATCTTGCGGATCCCGTACACGCTGTAGTTCTCCTGATGAATCTGCCCCATCACGGCAATTAACGCCTGGTCTTTCAGCTCCCGGTCGCTGGGCGGGCGGGTCTTTGCTGCCCGGTAGCCTCGAGAGGTGATGAACCCACCGGCCGTCGCAGCCAGCGTGCGACAGATAACCTCGACCCCGAACTGATCCCTATACCTATCGATGTAGGCGATCATTTCGTCGTGGGGCGGTCGAGTTCCGCTGCGAAAAAAGCTGA
>NZ_JACFAK010000043.1 GCF_014118685.1 Flaviflexus huanghaiensis | reverse complement strand
GACAAAACGAGACATCATCCGATGCCTAAAACGCTACGTCATCCGCGAGGTCTACCACCTCGTCAAAGCCCAACCCACCACTATCGCCCATGCCCTGAAAGCGAGTTGACAGACATAGGAGCGTCAATGCCCTGGCTGAAACGGTCAACGGCTACTACAAGACCGAGCTCGTGCGAGGGCCCAACCAGGGACCGTGGAAGACGATCGAGGACCTGGAGCTGGCTACTCTCGGGTGGGTCCACTGGCACAACACAGAGCGCCTTCACAGCTACCTCGGGCACGTCCCGCCGATCGAGTTCGAGAACACCCACTACACTGCTGCCAGCACCCCCAACGTGCTGACAGGAATCAAATAGAAAGAGTCTCCACCAAACCCAGGACGATTCAGCGCACTACTATCAAGAACATGCCAGCGTCCTGGCACACGCATAAAAGCGGAACGAAACCCAGGACGCTTCAGAAACACATGCCCGAGCGCAGTTTCGGACCGGCCACATCAATCGTGCCCAACCAGAGGGGCCGGTGTCGGAAGCCATCCCTCTGAGCGAGGTAGCCATGGCGCTGAGCAAGTTGGCCGGGGCTGGGCTTGCCCGCTCCGCCCCGGCCACGGCATCGGCGTCTGCGGCGAGTAGGGCGTTGATCATGGTCTGCAGCAGGTCTCGCATGGGATCTGGAGATGCTTCGGCAATGGCTTCACTGAGTAGGCCTGCAGAGTCGATAATACGAGGAGCTGTCATCGTAGCGATGTTCTTTCGAGTGAGAGAGCTTTCTCGAAGGACCTGACGTTGACCGCGCTCATGTAGCAACAACGCTCACGACGACCCCGGGGTTACACAGAGATGATGGACATGTTCCCGGTGTCGGTGTGACTCTCAATTACACCGACACCCGTGAGGGTTGTCTTTTAGTGGATCTGTCCATCGACATCGGGACCAACCCGCGGTGGCGGGAGGGACA
>NZ_JACFAK010000042.1 GCF_014118685.1 Flaviflexus huanghaiensis | reverse complement strand
TGTACTGTCCGGGGAGGTTGGTTAAGCGGGTGATTGGGGCGAGCCTGTCGCAGGCTGTGTGGGGTCGGTGATGATTATAGTGATGCAGCCATCCTGGTAGGGCGTCTCGTCGCTCGGTTTCTGAGGTGTAGCAGCGGGCGTAGCCCCACCCGTCTGCCAGGGTGCGGTGGAAGCGCTCGATCTTCCCGTTGGTCTGGGGTCGGTACGGGCGGGTCCGTTTTGCTGTGATCTTCAGCCTGGCGCAGGTTTCGCGCCATAGTATCGAGCGGTAGGCCGGACCGTTGTCGGAGAGCACTCTTTCGACGGTGACGCCTCGGGTGTTGAACCAGGCTGTGGCCCGCTCCAACACCCCGACGGCAGTGGGAGCGGTTTCATCATTGTGGACTTCGGCGTAGGCGACGCGGGAGTAGTCATCGATGACGGTGTGGACGAAGGCGTGGCCCATCTTCGGGTTGTGGTGGTGGTTGCGGGCCTTGTCCGGCGTTGCTATGCGGTTGCGGCCTCCCTGTTGGCGACCGACGAAGCGCCAGCCGCCGCCGTCGGGGATGTTGCCGAGCTTTTTCACATCGACGTGAATCATCGAGCCGGGGTGGGGGTGTTCATAGCGGCGCACCGGCTCCCCGGTGGCGCGGTCTACGTGAGCGAGTCTGTTCAGTCGGCAGTGGCGCAGGATCTGATGAACGGTCGAGGGTGCCAGCCCGACCCGGACGGCCAGCTGGACCGGTCCTTCCCGTAGCCGCAGCCGCAGGCTCACGATTCGTCTTCTGATCTTCAACGGGGTCTGGTGGGGCGAGGTCTTCGGGCGAGAGGAACGGTCCTGCATGGACTCACCAGACCTGTAGCGGTCGGCCCAGCGTTTGACCGTCGGCCAGGAGCATTGGAACCGAGCCGCGACCTCGGCAATCGGCACCTGCTGGTCGACGACGAGCCGGGCGACGGTCAAACGGGCGCGAGGGGTCAGGGCTGCATTAGCGTGGGACATACGGAGGGCCTTCCTCGGAGTGCTGGTTTCGCAACTCCCACTCAATCGCGGAAGGCCCTCTCTTCACGTCACAAGTCAGCGCGTGTCATCGCACTGCCTCAACCAACCTGTCCGGTCAGTACA
>NZ_JACFAK010000041.1 GCF_014118685.1 Flaviflexus huanghaiensis | reverse complement strand
TGTGATGTCCAGGCAGGTTGTTCAGTCTGCTGATGGGCGTGGCCCTGATTGCGGAGTGGTGCCTGTGGTGATTATAGAAGTGCAGCCATCCGGGAAGCGCGTCCCGCCGCTCGGTCTCTGAGGTGTAGAACCGGGCGTAGGCCCACCCATCGGCAAGGGTGCGATGGAAGCGTTCGATCTTCCCGTTCGTCTGCGGCCGATAGGGCCGAGTCCGCTTAGGCACGATCGCCAGGTCTCGACACGCATCACGCCAGGCGTGTGATCGGTAGGCGGAACCGTTATCGGAGAGCACTCTCTCGACGGTGACGCCCCGCTCGGCAAACCACGCCACCGCGCGAGTGAGTACCCCGATCGCGGTCGCAGCTTTCTCGTCTTCGCAGATCTCGATGTAGGCCACACGAGAGTGGTCGTCAATGACGGTGTGTAGGTATCCCACCCCGAGCCGGGGCTGATATCGCTTGGTGCGAGTGCCCTCGCGATCGGATGTCGCCGCTCGATTGATCAGTCCCTGCTGTCTGCCGACGAACCGGTGTCCACCCCCGTCAGGGATACGACCGAACTTGGTCACATCGACATGGATCAAGGATCCCGGATGAGGATGCTCGTAACGTCGGATCGGTTCGCCCGTGACCCGATCAATGCGCGAGAGCCGGTTCAGACCCGCGCGCACCAACACGGCGTGAACGGTGGAAGCGGGCATGCCGAGCTCGGAGGCGATCTGGGCTGGACCGTGTCGGCCCCTCCAGCGCAGCCCGATGATCCGTTTAACCACTGGCAGCGGAGTGCGGGTGGGCATGGAGTGGGGACGACTTGACCGGTCGGTCATCCCGGCCGCGCCCTCATCACGGTAGCGAGCCGCCCATTTACGGGCCGTGACGGGGGAGACCATAAACATCTTCGCGGCAACGGTGACAGGCCATTGATCCTCGATGATGAGTTTCGCAAGCCTTAAACGTGCGCGCGGGGTCAGTGCGGCATTAGCGTGGACCATGAAGGCCTCCTGGTATGTGAAGCGGTTTCTTAGACAGCTCCACTTCACAACAGGAGGCCTTCGCCCTTCAACAGATCACACAGGATTCCCATAACAACGTCCCTGGACATCACA
>NZ_JACFAK010000003.1 GCF_014118685.1 Flaviflexus huanghaiensis | reverse complement strand
TAGCGTGGACCATGAAGGCCTCCTGGTATGTGAAGCGGTTTCTTAGACAGCTCCACTTCACAACAGGAGGCCTTCGCCCTTCAACAGATCACACAGGATTCCCATAACAACGTCCCTGGACATCACACCTAGGCGTTCCGGATTGAGATAGTCACGGGTCCTGCGGAGTAGTCGACGCGATTGAGGATGCTCGCCGGCACTCGGAACACGCGCCCCGGGGCGGCTGGCCAGATCATCCTTATCGACCCGATGAGGCGTCCCGCCTGACGGACCTCGACGACGGGCAGGGGCACATACTTATCGGTCCAGAACAGGAGCTTGCCCCGCGCGGGGCGAACATCGCGCGGTCGGATAATGTTCGGGCTCACCCAGCGCAGCGGCGCATCGACGGTGAGGCCGACTCCGGCGGGGTGCTCGGTGATCCCGCCGAGGTAGGCGAGCACCTGGTCGACAACGTGCTCGCCGTCAAGTGCCGCGACGTCGGCGGTGTCGACCGGGTGAAGCAGGTTACCGATCGCAAAGACTCCGGGTTTCGAGGTGCGCAGACCGCTGTCGACCATTGGGGATTTTGCCACCGGATCCATGTCCAACCCCGCCATCCGTGCGAGCTCATGGTCGGGAACCCAGTCACCGGTGAAGACAACGATGTCAGCGTCGATCACGCTCCGCTCCCCCGTCCTGCTGTTCTCGATTTCGACGCCCGAGACAGTCCGCTTGCCGATAACGCGAGTGACAGCCGAGTTCGTCACGACTCGAGTGCCGAAGAGGAACCGGCCGGGACCGCGGAAGATTCGATACGACTCGCTCTTGGGGTAGTGGGAAATGAGTGCGACCGGTTTCGCACCAGCCTCCCTCAGTGTCAGGGCTGCCGACCAGGAGACAAGCTCACCGCCGACGATGACGGCACGGCCGTGCAGCTTCTCCCCGTGGAGGTGAACCATGTTCTGGAGTTGCCCTGTTGTGAGGACTCCGGAGGGGCGGTCTCCGGGAATGCGGCGCGCCATCCGTGGGCGTTCGCGAGCGCCTGTTGCGAGGATCGTGACCGAGGGCGCGATCGCGAACCGGCCCTGCGGGCTCGTCACAACAAGCGTTCCGTCTGCTTGGAATTCTGTCACCTGGGTGTGAGTCATGATCTCGGCGCCAGCCTGCTTCGCTTTCTCAAGGAGAATCGCGGCGTAAGCAGGCCCGGACATGAACCGCGTCATATCTCTCATCCCGTAACCGAGATGCTTGGAGTGGCGCGGGATACCACCGGCTTCTGATTCTCGTTCGACGACGAGGACATCGACCGTCCTGGCGAGGCCCGCGGCGGCCGCGAGGCCAGCGGGTCCGGCCCCGACGATGAGAACAGTAGGAGTCAGAGTTTTCATATCACATTCCTCGTTCCTTGAACTGCGCGGTGATCTCTGCGCCGCAGAAAAAGCCCTGGCACCGCCCGTTCATCGCTCTCGTCCGTCGTCGCAGACCGTTGATCGTTGTCGGTGGAATCGTCGAGTTCATGGCGTCTCTGATCTCGCCTCGCGTCACCCGTTCGCAGAAGCAGATGATCTCCCCGTAAGCGGGATCAGAGTCGATAAGTTCCTCGTTCGCGAACGGTCGTACCTGATGTTCGCCCAGCGGCGGCATGGTCGGCGGATCCGGAAGCCCCTCGCGTTCGCTCAGTTCCAATCCTTGGCCGGCGAGCATGTTCATGACGTATCTGCTGACCGCCATCGCGGATGTCAGTCCGGTCGAGCGGATCCCGGCAGCAATGAGGTACCGCTGAGCCGCATCCACCTCGATGAGATAGTCGGCGAGATCGTGGGCCGCCCTCAACCCCGCGTACGAGCTTGTCACCTCTTCCTCGAGTAACTGAGGAAAGATGTGGGCACCCTTCTGCATAAGAAAGTCAAAACCGTCCTCTGTCGTCGACGTGTCGAGCCGGTCCGTCCCATCGTCAGCGGTGGGGCCGAGCATGACGTTGCCGTAGACGGTCGGGCTGACGAGGACGCCCTTGCCTTTCGTTGACGGGACGGCGAGAACGATCTTGTCGACAAGCTCAGCGGACAGCTTGTCGTAGACGAAGAGCTCGCCCTTGCGTGGATGGATATGGATCCTGTCGTACCCGAACCGCTGATCGAGAATGTCGCCGCCGAGTCCAGCGGCGTTGATGACCCACCGAGCCTCAATATCGCCCCGGTTCGTCCCGAGAATCGTTGTGTCCTCGCGAACTGTCACGGCAGTGACCTCGTGCTCGAGGAGGAGGTCTGCTCCCCTTGTCACCGCCTCGGTCGCGAACGCGAGCGGCAACGACCACGCATCGATGATTGACTCATCCGGCACGGTCAAGCCGCCACGGACCCCCACGCCCAGGTGCGGGAGCATGTCATAAACCTGCTCGGCGTCGATAATTTCCGACGCCACATATCCGTTCTTGACAGCCTTCTCCTGAAGAGAGGCGAGTGTCGCCTCTTCTTCCTCATCCCAGGCGACAAGCACGGCGCCACAACGCTTCACAGCAACGCCCGTCTGCTCACAGTAGTCCTGCGTCAGAAAAAAACCTTCGCGGACGAGGTCGGCCTCGAGGGTGCCCGGTGAGGCGTCGAAACCGGTGTGCAGAATCGCCGTGTTTGCCTTCGACGTCCCCTCACACACATCCTCTCGAACGTCGAGAAGAGCGACGGTCCCTGTCGCCGCGAGGTCGCGGGCGACCGCGGAGCCGATGACTCCGGCTCCGACTACCGCAAAGTCATAAATCTTCTTCGCTTTCATCGCGGACTCCTTCGTCTTAAAGGTCAAGGTTCGCTTCGACTGCCGCCACCCAGCGCCTGCGGAACTCGAGGGCGTCCTCGGCGGAGATTGACGGCTCGTACGTCGCTTCTGGCTCCCACGCGTACGGTGCTTCCTCGACCGTCATATCCGGGTTGAGTGCGAGTCTCATCGCTGCCGCTACACCGAGTGCAGTCGCATGAGCCGAAGGGTAGGTGTCGATCGGCACCTGGAGCAGGTCGGATTGGATTTGCATGAGCACCTTCGACTTCGTCAGCCCGCCGTCCACCTTGAGTCTGGCGATGGGGGCGCTACCCTCATCAGCGATAAGAGCGGCAAGTTCGGCCACCTGTGCGCTGATACCCTCGAGGACAGCGCGAGTGACTTCGGCGCGGCCGGTCGACAGTCTCATTCCCGTGAGAAAAGCACCGGCGTCAGAGCGCCACCACGGCGCTGCGAGCCCCGCGAAGGACGGCCCGCACAGAACGCCGCCCGAATTGTCTGCCGCGATCTCGTCGAGCTCCTTCGCGTCGGAGATGATGCCCATGTCCTTCATCCATCGCACCGCGGTCGCCGCCGTGTACACCTGTCCGTCGACGCAATACGACGTCTGGCCACGCAGTGTCCATGCAACTGATGTCGTTAGGCCGGTGTCGAACCGGTGGGCGTCACTGCCGGTGTTGACGAAGAGGAACGCGCCGGACCCGTACGTGCATTTGCTGTCTCCTCGCTCCAGGCAACTCTCGGCGAGTAGCGCAGCCTGCTGATCGACCATGAGTCCGCCGACGGGAATCTCCCCGCCAAACACATTCGTCATCCCAACAATTGCATCTGACCCGACGAGGCGCGGCATCGGCTCATCCTGCAGCCCAAATATCTCGCGAAGCTCATCGCTCCATTCGACCGTGTCGATATCGAGGAGAAGCGAACGGGACGCTGTCGACGTGTCGGAGACGAACTCGCCCGTGAGCCGGTAGGCCAGCCACGCGTCCGTCATCGTCACGACGCCCTCTCGTGTGAGATTTTCTCGGACCCATGCGAGCTTTGGTGCCGCAAAATAGGTGTCGAGAACAAGCGCTGTCAGCTCGTGAATGCGGTCCTTCTTGTCGGCAAGCCGATCGACAATCCCCTGAGAACGCTTGTCCATCCAGTTGATGCAAGGGGTGAGAGGCTCACCGGTCTCCGGGTCCCACGCGAGAACGGTCTCGCCGACGTTCGCCAGAGCAACACCCTCAATTGGCTTCCCCGCTTGGGCCATGGCTTCCCGTCCCGCGTCGACGACCGAGCGGTAGAGTTCTTCCGGATCCTGTTCGACAGCATCTGGCGACGGGTGCGTGAGTGTCACCGGCTTTTCAACAATCGCGTGAATGCCATCGTCATCGACGACGATGGCTTTCGAGCCGGACGTTCCCTGGTCGAGTGCGAGGATGGCCATGGTTTTCTCTCTTTCGGTCGTCATTGACCCGTTGGCTCAGGCGAGGAGCAGGTGTGCTCCGCTCTCCTGAAGTGTCGTCATGTGGTCGGCAGGTAGACCTGCGTTGGTGGCGATATAGGACGGCGCTTCGACGCCGCACAGTCGGTAGGGTGCGATGCGGCCGATCTTCGATGAGTCGGCAACGATGATCGACATCGTTGAGTTGGCCAGAACAGCTTTTTTCACGTGCATCTCATCGAAATCGAAGTCAGTAACACCCGCGCGGGCGTCGATTGCACCGGTGGAGATAATGGCGATCTCGGGATAGAGGGAATCGAGGAACGATGTCGCCATGCTGCCCGACAGCGAAAGCTCTGACTTTCGTAGCTTTCCACCTGAAACAATGATGTCGGCGTGAGGCAGATGGGCGAGGGTCGCGACTGCCCTCAGAGATGCGGTGATGATCGTTCCGGAAAATGTTCGCGGAATGGCTCTGGCAAGAGCCTCGACCGTCGTGCCGAGATCGAGGAATACGGTCGAATCGTCCGGTATGAGGGTGACGACTCTGTCAGCTATTCGGAGCTTCTCTGATGCGGCGACATTCTCGCGTTCGGAATGCGGAGGCTCCGTCGAGGCCGAAACTCTCACTGCTCCCCCGTACACCCGTTTGAGGAGAGAACGCTTTTCAAGTTCGAGGAGATCTCGACGTACGGTCTCGACAGACACCCCGTACCTCTTCGCGATCTCGTCCGTCTCAATCCCGCCCCACACGCGCAGATCCTCGAGTATGAGACCTCTGCGTTCTTGGGCAAGCACAATTCCTCCTCGAATGTGTCTCTTGAACCATAACCTGATCCACAGAATCGGGCAACAATCCACAGCAAGGTGGCATGAACGTCGTCCCGGCCCGGTTGGATGTCCTCCCTCACGACCTGTTCTAGCCCGGCAACGCAAAGGGGCGGCCAGCATAGCCGACCGCCCCTCACTCTTCCCGTCTAGAAGGCGGGGATGACCTCGCCGTTGGGGTAGGTCTCGGTGATGAAGTCAGCGACTTCCTGCGAGTGCAGCAGTTCCTCGAGAGTGGCGATCGCGTCAGCCTTCTCAGAATTAACGCGCCACGCGAGGACGTTGGCGTAGGGGTTGTCCTCGCCCGACTCGATGGCGATTGCATCCTCGGAGGGGATAAGGCCACCCTCGAGCGCAAAGTTGCCGTTGATGATGGAAATCGCGACCTGGTCGAGGGTACGGGGCAGGTTCGGTGCCTCAACTTCGACGAACTCAAGGTTCTTCGGGTTGTCGGTGACGTCATAGATGGTCGGGTTCTCGACCGAGGAGTCGACCGTGACGATGCCGTTGTCCTCGAGGAGCCAGAGGGCGCGGGCCTGGTTCGACGGATCGTTAACGAGCGACACCTTTGCGCCATCCGTCAGCTCGTCAAGGGACTCGAGCGACTCGGAGTACACACCGTAGGGCTCGATGTGAACGCCCTTGCCGTGCTCGAAATCGAAGCCATTCTCTTCGACCTGAACGTCGAAGTAGGGCACGTGCTGGAAGAAGTTCGCGTCGAGATCGCCCGCGTCAAGATTGCGGTTGGGCAGGACGTAATCGGAGTATTCAACGATCTCAATAGCGATGCCCGCCTCTTCGGCGAGATTCTCGTTGATAAAGGCGAGGATGTCGGCATGCGGCACCGGAGAGGCACCCACGGTCAAGGTTACGAGCTCGCCATCGGCAGCGGTGGTCTCCTCGGGGGTCTCCTCATCAGAGGAGCAGGCGGTCAGGGTGAGTGCAGCAACGGCTGCGAGCGCGATGAATGTGCGGCGCATAGTTTCGGTTCCTTTGTTATGTGATGACGGGATGTGCGAGTTCATGCGTCCCGGTACGCGGAGACTCAGCGGTGGTCCACGTACCGGCTGAGCATGTCGCCAAGCGTCTGGACGATCTGAACGATAACGATGATGACGACGATCGTGATGACAAGAACGTCGAGGAAGTAGCGTTGGTAGCCGTAGTTGTATGCCAGCGCACCGAGGCCGCCGCCGCCGACCGTGCCGCCCATCGCCGAGAATCCGATGATCATGATGATGAGAACCGTGATCGACTGGATGATGCCGGGCAGGGCCTCGCGCAGGATGACGTCAGCCATGATCCGTGTCCGCGTCGCGCCCATCATCTGGGCAGCCTCGATCTTGCCGGAATCAACGGCGAGAAGATTCGTCTCGACAAGCCGTGCGAAGAACGGGATCGATCCGATCGCAAGCGGAAACACCATTCCCCGCCACCCGATGTTCGTCTGCATAACCCAGTCCGTGACCGGAAGCAGAATGATGAGAAGAATGATGAACGGGATCGACCTGCCAATGTTGACGATCGCTGACAAGATGAGATTGAGAATTGGCGCTGGCCTGATGCCATTCTTCGCGCTCGTCACAAGCAGGATGCCGAGCGGTAGCCCGAACACGACGGTTGCGAGGGTCGACCATCCGACCATGAGGAGGGTCTCCGCCGTCGCGTCCCATAGCGAGTTCTGGATAACGGGCTGGTCGAACCACAGCATCTCTGTCCTCATGCTGCACGCTCCTCCGCGTCGATCCCCTGCGCGAGCAGAGTCGCCACGGTCTGGGCCGATGTCTCGGGATCGGTCGCAATGACAAGGCGGGCAATCTGGTTCTCGCCGTGCGTCTCAAACGTTCCTGCCGTCACATCCCCGCCCAGCTCTGCGATGACACCGAGCACATGCGAGCTCGAGGGCTCTCCTGGCCGAGACGTGAAAGCGACGTCGATGAGAACCTTCCCCTCTGGCGGGTCGTCGACCCGCGGCGGCGGCACAATGGCACGCCCGAGGCGCGAGGACGTATCAGCGACAATCTCGCCGACATCTCCGGACTGGACGACGCGGCCTTCTTCGAGAAGGGTGACACTGTCACACGTATCCCGAACGACTGACATCTCGTGCGTGATGATGACGACGGTGACGCCGGTCTGGTCTCGGACATCCTTGATCAGCGTGAGGATCTGCTCCGTTGTCTGGGTGTCGAGCGCCGATGTGGGCTCGTCGCACAGCAAGACCGCGGGACGTGCCGCTAGTGCGCGCGCGATGGCGATGCGTTGACGCTGCCCGCCAGACAGCTGCGACGGGTAAGAGTTACCTCGATCTCCGAGACCGACGAGGTCGAGAAGCTCCTGGACGCGCTCACGCTTATGGCCGCGGTCGAGGCCAGCGACCTTCAGCGGATAGGCAATGTTCTGGCCCGCTGTGCGAGCATCGAGCAGATTTCCGCCCTGAAACACCATTCCGATGGAGCGGCGTGCGATCCGGAGCTCTTTCGGGCTCAGCGCAGACAGGTCCTGTCCATCGACCCAAATGTGGCCCTCGGTTGGCTTCTCGAGAGCTGTGAGACAGCGGATCAGCGTGGACTTGCCGGCGCCCGATTGTCCGACGATGCCGTGGATCTCTCCCGGAGGGATCGTGAGATCGATACCGTCAAGGGCAACAACGGGCCCGGGGTAGAGCTTCCGCACTCCATCCAACGTGATCATGTATCTCCTCCATCGGTCCTGGCGGTAGCACCGAACAGTCTTCGGTTGCTGCAGCGTCGTCGAGCCAGGTCTCTCGGCTGCTCTTGATGGTCACCCCATTAGACACACACCCCGGTAGGGCACGTGCGGACGTCTCACATGACGAAACGGCCGGTGCGCCATATCGAGGCTACCCCGTCTTCGATGGGCCCAGATTCCGTGCCACCGCAGGGCTCAGGGCTGTGAGGTGAGACGGCAGGCGCCACTCTGCGTGGATGAGGGCACTCCGTTGGTACCCGCCTCCCGCGCTCCGACGCTCAGGGAAGGTGCTCCGCTCGCCTGATCGGACGCAAATCGGCCCGTGTGGGAGGCCGACCGAGTGGTGGCGCGGAGTTTATCTCTCGTCGCGAGTGGCGGGGTCCCAGTCCCCGAGGGGGCGCTGGGGTAGCGCGAGGATCGCACTCACCTCGGCGTCAGTCAATTCCACCTGGACTGCCTCGAGGTTGAGTCGTCTGCGTTTCTCGCTTGTCGAGCGGACGATGGGGATCGTGCCAATGGTGCGATGCCAGGCGAGGATTGCCTGGGCTGGTGTGATCCCGTGCGCGTGCGCGGCTGCGACGATCGGTTTCTTTTCGAGGAGGTCCGCGCCCTTCGACAGCGGCGACCAGGCCTGGATGGCGATACCGCGCCGTTCGAGCTCGTGCCTCAACTCGGCTTGATGGATGCCGGGGTCGACGTGGATTTGGTTCACTGCGGGAACGAGACCGGTTTCCTTCCTTATCGTGTCGAGGTGCTCCGGAAGGAAGTTAGAGACGCCGATTGTGCGCACGAGGCCGGCGTCCTGTGCCTTCGCCATCTCCTCGAACGCACTCGCGTACAGGCCGAGCATTGGGAGCGGCCAGTGGATCATCCACACGTCAATGTAGTCAACGCCGAGCTCAGACAGGCTTTCCTCGAGTGCCTCCCGCACCCTGCCATGATCGTTGCCCCGTAGCTTCGTTTGGATGATGACATCCTCGCGGGCGATGCCGCTGGCCCTGATGCCCTCGCCGACGGCACGCTCGTTCTCGTACCTCGTCGCGGTGTCAATGAGGATGTACCCGGCTTCAATGGAAGCAGCGACAGCGCTTGCCGCCTCACGACCTTTGAGCGGTGACGTCCCAAAACCAATATCGATGGACTCGAAATCAACCTGTGTGTTCACGGTCACAGGCTATCAATGGCTCAGGGCGCAGGCGAGAGGTCACAGCGTGCTGCCCGAGTTGGCACACATCCTACGTTCGAGAGAGCACATCGTCGCTGAGAAGAATGACAAACTCGTGATCCTCGGTGAGAACGTTGAGATATCCTGCATCGACGCTGAGGACGTATCCGGTGACCGTGCCGTCGGTGGTCTCGATCTCTTCCTTCGGAACCCAGGGTGTCTGGACGAACGCTGCGATGAGGAGCGCCGCCAGCCCTGCGGTTAATCCCGCCCGGGCGAGGGCCGTCGAGACCGAACGGCGTAGCCGGTTGGTCGAAGGCAGTCGGTGGATAAGGAATAGTGTTGCGAGCACGGCGGCCACTGCCGCCGGAAGCCACCATAGGTTGTAGCTCGTCGTGAGCGCGATGAGGACGAGCAGATTGAGGATGGCGAGCAGGATCATGCCTTGCCGGTGCTTGCCGGTCCCCCACAACGAGCCAGCAATGAATGGTGGCAGGACGCATACTAAAAGGATGGCCGTCGCCACGTAGCTTGCCATGAGCGATCCGAAGACGAGAGCTAGCCCATCGTCGAATCCGAGGGTGGTGCTGACCAAGAACGCGGTGTTCCAGTCGTAGTCAGAAACGGCGAAGACTCGTAGTAACAAAAAGGCGAACGCCCACGCGGTCACCTGGGCGACCCCAGAACCCTCCCGATCGCCCGCAACGGACTTCGGTGCCTCCACGTTCTGCTCATTGGAGCTGGCTGTCATGTGCAGACGTTACCACCTACGGGGAAAATTCAAAGCCCCTGAGGCAAGGTAAACCGGGCGGATGCTTGCAAAATAATGTTTCGGAGCGAGGCCTGTGGTCTCGTTGTTTCCCGATTGACGGGGCACGGTTGCCGAGCAGAATCGCCGTTGCACGGAGTTTTCAACGGTCTCGTCAGCGTCGGCGATGTGGAGGGCGAGCCATGTTGCCGACCAGCACATCACGCGGGCTTCCGCAGCTACTGCAGAGGCTTCGGCCTCGTCTAATCGAACGGATCAACAGCCGACTGTGGGGCGTCGTGTCAATTGCTCGCCCCGGTGATCACCTTGGTAGCGCCCTCCTGCGGATTGGCGCACAAGCAACACACCTGTGTCGGTGGCGCCCTTTCCGTCGCAAACTCGGTCGAGTACGGACGCCGGAAATCTCGACATACACGTATGCCCCGGCCTGGGCCGGGGCATACGAATGAGATCTCAGCGATCAGGCGAGGATCTTCGTGACCTTGCCTGAGCCAACGGTGTGGCCACCCTCGCGGATGGCGAAACCGAGGCCCTCTTCCATCGCGATGGGCTGGATGAGCTCAACGGTCATCTCAGTGTTGTCGCCGGGCATAACCATCTCGGTGCCCTCGGGCAGCGTGATGACGCCGGTGACGTCCGTCGTACGGAAGTAGAACTGCGGGCGGTAGTTGGAGAAGAACGGGTTGTGACGGCCGCCCTCTTCCTTCTTCAGCACGTAGGTCTGCGCCTCGAACTTGGTGTGCGGGGTGATGGTGCCCGGCTTGCAGACGACCTGGCCGCGCTCGACCTCTTCGCGCTTGATACCGCGGATGAGGAGACCACAGTTCTCGCCAGCGTCCGCGTGATCCATCTGCTTGTGGAACATCTCGATACCGGTGACGGTGGTCGTCATCGGCTTCTCCTTGATGCCGAGAATCTCGACATCGGAGTTGATCTGGAGCTGACCGCGCTCGACACGGCCGGTGACGACGGTGCCGCGACCGGTGATCGTGAAGACGTCCTCAATCGGCATGAGGAAGGGCTTGTCGAGCTCGCGGACGGGATCCACGAAGTAGGTGTCGACCTGCTCCATGAGATCCTCAATGGACTTGACCCACTTCTCATCGCCCTCGAGGGCCTTGAGAGCCGAGATCTGCATGACGGGCGCGTCATCGCCGTCGAAGCCCTGCGAGGAGAGAAGGTCGCGGACCTCCATCTCGACGAGCTCGAGGATCTCTTCATCGTCGACCATGTCCGACTTGTTCAGCGCAACAATAAGCTGCGGAACGCCAACCTGGCGGGCGAGGAGAACGTGCTCACGCGTCTGCGCCATGGGGCCGTCCGTGGCAGCGACAACGAGGATCGCGCCGTCCATCTGAGCCGCGCCGGTAATCATGTTCTTGATGTAGTCGGCGTGACCGGGGGCGTCAACGTGTGCATAGTGACGCTTCTCGGTCTGGTACTCGACGTGCGAGACGTTAATCGTGATGCCGCGCTGACGCTCCTCGGGAGCGTTGTCGACCTGGTCGAACGGGGTGAACTCGTTCAGGTCCGGGAACTTGTCCGCAAGAACCTTCGAGATGGCAGCGGTGGTCGTCGTCTTGCCGTGGTCGACGTGACCGATTGTGCCGATGTTCATATGCGGCTTGGACTTATCGTACTTGGCCTTGGCCACTGGTCCTCCTGGGGGACTCGGGTAGTTTCACTGCGTTTCAAAGGATACAGGAGCATCCTCGGGGCGAAGCGATCTACTGTCGGTTAATTTCCTTACAAACGACCTAGGCTCACTCGCCCCGGGTCTTCTTGATGATTTCCTCGGAGACGTTCCTCGGAACCTCCGCGTACGTCGCGAACTGCATGGAGTACACCGCGCGTCCCTGCGTCTTCGAGCGCAGGTCACCGACGTAGCCGAACATTTCAGACAGCGGAACTTGGGCGCGCACAATCTTGATGCCGGTCGCGTCCTCCATGGACTGGATCATGCCGCGGCGGGAGTTCAAATCGCCAATGACATCGCCCATGTACTCTTCGGGAGTGCGAACCTCAACATCCATGATCGGCTCGAGCAGGACCGGGTCGGCCTGCTTGATGCCCTCGCGGAACACACCCTGGCCGGCGATCTTGAACGCCATTTCAGAGGAGTCGACGTCGTGGTACGCGCCGTCAAGGAGCGTCGCCTTCACACCCACCATCGGGTAGCCGGCGAGGATACCGTTCTCCATCGCAGCCTGGATGCCCTGATCGACCGACGGGATGTACTCGCGAGGAACGCGGCCGCCTGTGACAGCGTCGACGAACTCGTACATCGGGCCGTCTTCAATCTGCGGCAGCGGCTCGAACGCCACCTGGACCTTCGCGAACTGGCCGGAGCCGCCCGTCTGCTTCTTGTGCGTGTAGTCGATCTTGTCGACCTTGCGGCGGATCGTCTCTCGGTACGCAACCTGGGGTGCGCCGACGTTCGCGTCGACCTTGAACTCGCGCTTCATGCGGGTCACAAGAATGTCGAGATGGAGCTCGCCCATACCGCCAATGACGGTCTGGCCGGTTTCTTCGTCCAGGCGCACCGAGAAGGTTGGATCTTCTTCGGCGAGACGCTGAATCGCGGTGCCGAGCTTCTCCTGGTCGCCCTTCGACTTCGGCTCAATGGCAACGTGGATGACGGGCTCGGGGAACGTCATCGACTCGAGGATGACCTGCTTCTGCGGGTCGCAGAGGGTGTCGCCCGTCGTCGTGTTCTTGAGCCCGATAACAGCGTAAATGTGGCCCGCGTGAGCGACATCTACCGGGTTCTCCTTGTTTGAGTGCATCTGGAAGATGCGGGAGATCCGCTCCTTCTGGCTCTTCGTCGAGTTCTGGATCTGTGAACCGGCCTCGAGCCTGCCCGAGTACACGCGGATGTACGTGAGCTTGCCGAAGAACGGGTGGACAGCAACCTTGAACGCGAGGGCCGCGAACGGCTCGTCTTCGGAGGCCTTCCGGACGATGACCTCATCCTCGTTGTTGACGGCGTAGCCCTCGATGGCAGGCACGTCGAGCGGGGACGGCAGGTAGTCGATGACTCCGTCGAGCATCGGCTGGACGCCGATGTTCTTGTAGGCGGAGCCGCAGAACACCGGGTATGCGTCACCGGCGATCGTCAGCTTGCGGATGGCGCCCTTGATCTCATCGATCGTGAGCTCTTCACCGCCGAGGTACTTGTCGAGCAGATCCTCGTCGGTCTCGGCGACCGACTCAAGGAGTTCCGCGCGAGCAGCTTCGACCGCGTCGAGCATGTCGGACGGGATCTCCTCTTCGACGACGACCGTGCCGTACGTCTTCTCGCCATTCTCGTCCTCGGTCGGGAAGCGGTACGCAACCTGACGGATGACGTCGACGACACCCGAGAGCTCGTTCTCGGCGCCGATGGGGAGCGTGACGACGAGCGGAGTCGCCTTGAGGCGATCGCGGATCGTGCCGACCGTGAACTCGAAGCTGGCGCCCAGCTTGTCCATCTTGTTGACGAAGCAGATGCGGGGCACGTTGTACTTGTCCGCCTGACGCCACACGGTCTCCGACTGAGGTTCGACGCCCTCCTTGCCATCGAAGACGGCGACGGCGCCATCGAGGACGCGCAGCGAGCGCTCGACCTCGACCGTGAAGTCGACGTGACCGGGGGTATCGATGACGTTGATCTGGTTGTTCTTCCAGAACGCGGTCACCGCAGCCGACGTGATCGTGATGCCGCGGTTCTTTTCGTCTTCCATCCAGTCGGTGGTCGACGCGCCATCATGGGTCTCGCCCATCTTGTAGTTGATGCCGGTGTAGAAAAGAATACGCTCGGTCGTTGTCGTCTTGCCGGCATCGATGTGGGCCATGATGCCGATATTGCGGACCTTCGTAAGGTCGGAAAGCACTTCCTGTGCCACTGTTCAGCTCTCTTCGGTTCGAGTTGGTCGGACGGCCGCTTACCAGCGGTAGTGGGCGAAGGCCTTGTTAGCCTCGGCCATGCGGTGGGTGTCTTCGCGGCGCTTAACTGCGGCGCCAAGACCATTCGAGGCGTCGAGAATCTCGTTCATGAGGCGATCGGTCATCGAGTTCTCGCGACGCTGCCTGGAGTAATCGACAAGCCAGCGGAGAGCCAGCGTGGTGGAGCGCCCGGGCTTGACCTCGACAGGCACCTGATAGGTGGCGCCGCCGACGCGGCGGGAGCGGACCTCGAGAGATGGCTTGATGTTGTCCATCGCGCGCTTGAGAACCTCGACGGGATCCTGTCCCGACTTCTCGCCGACGCCCGAAAGGGCACCGTACACGATGGCCTGGGCGACAGACTTCTTGCCGTCCCGCAGCACGCGGTTGACGAGCTGGGTGACGACTTCCTGGCCGTAAACGGGATCGACGACGATCGGGCGCTTCGGAGCGGGGCCTTTACGGGGCATTACTTCTTCTCCTTCTTGGCGCCGTAGCGGGAGCGTGCCTGCTGGCGGCTCTTGACACCCTGGGTGTCGAGGGAGCCGCGAACGATCTTGTAGCGGACACCGGGGAGGTCCTTCACACGACCGCCGCGGACGAGCACGATCGAGTGCTCCTGAAGGTTGTGACCTTCGCCGGGGATGTACGCGGTGACCTCAATGCCGGTCGACAGACGAACGCGGGCGACCTTGCGAAGAGCCGAGTTCGGCTTCTTGGGGGTAGTTGTGTAAACGCGGGTGCACACCCCACGACGCTGCGGGCTACCCTGGAGGGCCGGCGTCTTGGAGGCGCCTGGCTTCGTTGACCGGCCCTTGCGGACCAGCTGCTGAATAGTGGGCACTCTATCTCCTGCTCAGTAAACATGGTGGATGAAGGACTGACCTGTCCCATGACGATCCGGTCTATCGCAGCAACGCCGAGCCGTCTCCTTGCTTACGGGTGCAACTCCCGCGCGCGAGGAACGTTCGTCAAAACGAACGCCGTATATCAGATTAGCCGGATGTCTTAGCCAAGGTCAAAGGAATGGCCTGCATCGAGCGGTGGTGCTCGACACAGGCCAAACCCTTAGGTGGTTAGCGCACGGCGCTGCCGGAGTCAGTTGCCGGTGAACGCCGGGCCGTAACCCGAGTACCCGGTGCCGTACAGACCGGAACCGAAGTCGAGACCGTCGTAGGGGTCGAGATCCTGACGGATGAAGCCCGTCATCTTCTCAAACTCTAGACGTGCCTCGGTCGTCGGCTCCGCGGTGACGGTGCGCAGCTTCTCCAGACCGGTGCCGGCCGGGATGAGCTTACCGAGGATGACGTTCTCCTTGAGTCCGTTGAGCGGATCACGCTTCGCGCTGAGCGCGGCCTCGGTGAGAACCTTCGTCGTCTCCTGGAACGATGCAGCCGACAGCCACGAATCGGTCGCGAGCGACGCCTTCGTGATGCCCATGAGCTCGGGACGCGCCGTCGCAGGCTTGCCGCCGCGGGCTACAGCCTCGCGGTTTGCGGACTCATAATCCTTGACGTCGGCCAGCTCGCCTGGCAGCAGGTTCGTGTCGCCGGACTCGATGACCGTGACGCGGCGAAGCATCTGCCGGACGATGACCTCGATGTGCTTGTCGTGGATCTCCACGCCCTGCGAGCGGTAGACGGCCTGGACCTGGTCGACCAAGTAGAGCTGTGCCCTGCGACGAGTCGAGATGCGGAGCACCTTCTTCGGGTCGACTGAACCCTCGGTGAGCTGCTCGCCCACGGCGACATGCTGGCCATCCTCGACGAGGAGCTTGACCGAGCGAGAGACCTGATAGGACAGATCATCGCCGCCATCGTCACGCGTGATGACGATCTGACGAGACCGCTCGCCGTCCTCAATCGCGACGGTACCAGCCGCCTCCGTGATCGGCGCCTCACCCTTCGGGGTGCGGGCCTCGAACAGCTCCTGAACGCGGGGCAGGCCCTGCGTGATGTCGTCAGCCGAGGCGACGCCACCCGTGTGGAACGTCCGCATTGTCAGCTGCGTGCCGGGCTCACCGATCGACTGTGCCGAAACGATACCGATCGCTTCGCCAATGTCGACAAGAAGGCCCGTCGCGAGCGAGCGGCCGTAGCACATGGCGCAGGCGCCGGTGCGGGAGTTACACGTGAGGACCGAGCGGACCATGACCTCGTCAAGACCCGCGCAGAACAGGCGCTCGATCTCAACGTCGCCGAGATCGGTGCCTGCCGCGACGATGACATTGCCATCGGCGTCCGTCACGTCCTGGGCAAGCGTACGAGCATAAACCGACGTCGGGACGGTCGAGTCGAGGCGGCGAACGCCCGTCTCGTCCACGTGGGCGATCCGGTTCGTCAGACCCCTCGTGACACCGCAGTCGTGCTCCCGGATGATGACATCCTGAGCGACGTCAACAAGGCGACGGGTGAGGTAGCCCGAGTCGGCCGTGCGCAGAGCAGTATCGGCGGTTCCCTTGCGGGCGCCGTGTGTTGCCGAGAAGTACTCGAGAACCGACAGTCCTTCGAAGTAGTTCGACTTGATCGGGCGGGAGATAATCTCGCCCTTCGGGTTGGCGACGAGACCTCGCATGCCAGCAAGCTGACGGACCTGGGTCCAGTTGCCGCGCGCACCGGACGTCACCATCCGGTTAACCGAGTTGTCCTTCGAGAAGTTGTTCCTCATTTCCTGAGCAACGTTCTCCGTCACCTCCGACCACAGGTCTGACAGGTCGCGACGGCGATCCGCATCCTCGATCATGCCGTTCTCGAACAGCTCTTCGATCTTCGCGGCCTGCTCCTCAGCCTCTTCGAGGATGCCAGCCTTGGACTCGGGAACTTCGATATCGGCAAGCGAGATCGACACGCCGGAACGTCCTGCCCAGTAGAATCCAGTCGACTTCAGCGCATCGAGCGAGGCGCCGACATCGACCTTGTGGTAGCGCTCGGCGAGCTCGTTGACGATCGCTCCGAGACGCTTCTTGTCCACCGTCTCGTTGACGTACGGGAACTGGACCGGAAGGGCGTCGTTGAAGAGCGCACGGCCGAGCGTCGTCTCGAGAAGGATCGGATCTTCATCCGACCAGCCCTCGGGAGCAACCCAGCCGCGGGGCGGCACAAGCTTCGGGAAACGAATGAGGACGGTGTCGTTGAGACCGACCTCGCCGTTGTCGAACGCCATGATGGCTTCGCCGACCGAAGAGAACCTGCGGCGGTCATCGCCCGTCACTTCGGTCTCACTCGTCAGGTGGAACAGTCCGATGATCATGTCCTGAGAAGGCATGGTGACCGGCCGGCCATCCGACGGCTTGAGGATGTTGTTGGCCGACAGCATGAGGATGCGGGCCTCAGCCTGCGCCTCTGCCGACAGCGGCAGGTGGACCGCCATCTGGTCACCGTCAAAGTCCGCATTGAAGGCCGCACAGACGAGCGGGTGTAGCTGGATGGCCTTACCCTCAACAAGCTGCGGCTCGAATGCCTGGATGCCGAGACGGTGAAGCGTCGGTGCGCGGTTGAGGAGAACCGGGTGGTCGGTGATGACCTCTTCGAGGATGTCCCACACCTCGGAGCGCTGACGCTCAATGAGGCGCTTCGCAGCCTTGATGTTCTTCGCGACCTGCTGGTCGACGAGACGCTTCTGCACGAACGGCTTGAACAGCTCGAGCGCCATGGCCTTCGGCAAACCACACTGGTGAAGCTTGAGTGTGGGGCCAACGACGATGACCGAACGGCCCGAGTAGTCGACACGCTTACCGAGAAGGTTCTGGCGGAACCGGCCCTGCTTGCCCTTGAGCATGTCCGACAGCGACTTGAGCGGACGGTTGCCGGCGCCCTGGACGGGGCGACCGCGGCGGCCATTGTCGAACAGTGCGTCAACGGCCTCCTGAAGCATCCGCTTCTCGTTGTTGACCATGATCTCTGGCGCATCAAGGTCGATCATGCGCTTGAGACGGTTGTTGCGGTTGATGACGCGACGGTACAGATCGTTGAGATCCGATGTCGCGAACCGGCCGCCGTCGAGCTGGACCATGGGACGCAAGTCCGGCGGAATGACCGGGAGCACGTCGAGGACCATCGACTCCGGCTTCGTGCCGGTCGTGCGGAACGCATTGACGACCTTGAGCCGCTTGAGCGCGCGAGTCTTTCGCTGCGCCGTGCCGGTCTTGATCGTCTCCTGGAGGATCTCAGCCTCAGCTTCGAGATCGAAGGTACGCAGGCGGGCCTGGATGGCCTCGGCGCCACGGGACGCCTCGAAGTACATGCCCCAACGGCCGTACATTTCGCGGTAAATGTCCTCATCGCCCTCAAGGTCGCCGACCTTGAGCTTCATGAAGCGGTCCCACACCTCTTCGAGGTGATCACGCTCCGCCTCGGCGGCCTTCCGGAGCTGACCCTGCTCCTTCTCGCCCGCCTCCTGGATCGACTTGCGCTCCTTGGCTGTCGCGTCGGAGGCTTCGGCCTCTTCAAGTTCCTGCTCCATCCGCTGCGCAACATTCTCGATGTCGACGTTCATCTGGTTCTCAATTTCCTTGAGTTCCAGGTCGACTTCGCCGCGCAACTCTGGCATCGACTCCGAGCGGCCCTCCTCATCGACGTCCGTCACCATGTAGGCGGCAAAGTAGATGACCTTCTCGAGGTCCTTCGGAGCGATGTCGAGCAGGTACCCGAGACGGGAGGGGACACCCTTGAAGTACCAGATATGGGTGACGGGCGCTGCGAGCTCAATGTGGCCCATGCGTTCGCGACGGACCTTCGCGCGGGTGACTTCCACACCGCAACGCTCGCATTCGATTCCCTTGTAGCGGGGACGCTTGTACTTACCGCACGCACACTCCCAGTCCCTCGTGGGACCGAAAATGCGCTCGCAGAACAGGCCGTCCTTCTCGGCCTTCAGCGTGCGGTAGTTGATTGTTTCAGGCTTCTTCACCTCGCCGTGCGACCACGAATGCACGTCCTGTGCGGTCGCAAGCGAAATATGGAGTTCATCAAAAAGGTTGACGTCGAGCAAGATTCCTACTTCTTCCTTCTGCACCCTGCCGCGGAGAGGGCTGGGTGGGCGCACAGCCCAGCCCTTGCTCCGAGATCAGAATTCCATTGCACCGAAGTCTTCGAGGCCGGTGGAGAGCCTGGGCGTCTCGCGGGGCCTGAAGTCGTCTTCGGTATCCTGCAGGTTAATGGTGTTGCCGCTGGCGTCGAGCGCCTCGACGTTCAGGCACAGAGAGCGCATCTCTTGGATGAGAACGCGGAACGACTCTGGGATCCCCGGCTCGGGGATGTTATCGCCCTTGACGATCGCCTCGTAGACCTTCACGCGGCCGACCGTGTCATCCGACTTGATGGTGAGCATCTCCTGGAGGGTGTGCGCGGCCCCATAGGCCTCGAGCGCCCACACCTCCATCTCGCCCAGTCGCTGGCCGCCGAACTGGGCCTTACCGCCGAGCGGCTGCTGGGTCACCATCGAGTACGGACCAGTTGAACGTGCATGAATCTTGTCATCGACAAGGTGGTGCAGCTTGAGCATGTACATGTAGCCGACCGAGATCTCCTCGGGGAACGGCTCGCCGGAGCGACCATCGAACAGCTTCGCCTTGCCGTCACTACCGACCATATGCATGCCATCGCGGTTGGGTAGTGTCGCGCCGAGTAGACCCTCAATCTCATCCGGCTCGACACCGTCGAAAACGGGAGTCGCCACGGTCTGTCCGGGGGCGCCGGTGATCGCAGCTTCGGGTAGGCGTAGTGCCCACTCCTCGCCGTCCTCACGCGCCTGCGTCGCATCCCAGCCGTTCGCGGCAATCCACCCGAGGTGAAGTTCGAAGACCTGACCGAGGTTCATACGGCCCGGAACACCGAGGGGGTTGAGGATGATGTCGACCGGGGTACCGTCCGGCATGAACGGCATGTCCTCGACGGGGAGGATGCGGGAGATAACGCCCTTGTTGCCGTGACGTCCAGCCATCTTGTCGCCGATCGTGATCTTGCGACGGGTCGCAACGTAGACGCGGACGGTCTGACGGACATCAGCCGCCAGCTCATCATCGTTCTCAGCCGAGAACTCGCGGACGCCGATGACGATGCCGGACTCGCCGTGCGGAACTCGCAGCGACGTGTCGCGAACCTCTTTGGCCTTCTCGCCGAAGATGGCGCGCAGGAGGCGCTCTTCGCTCGTCAGCTCGGTCTCACCCTTCGGGGTGATCTTGCCGACGAGGATGTCGCCTGCGTTAACCTCTGCGCCGATGCGGATGATGCCGCGCTCGTCAAGGTTGCCGAGAACCTCCTCAGAGACGTTCGGGATGTCCCGCGTGATCTCTTCGGGACCGAGCTTCGTGTCACGAGCATCAACTTCGTGTTCCTCGATATGAATCGAGGTCAGCGAGTCATCGGTCACGACCCGCTGGGACAGGATAATCGCGTCCTCGAAGTTAAAGCCTTCCCACGCCATGAAGGCGACAAGGAGGTTACGGCCGAGCGCGAGCTCTCCGTTCTCGGTCGCCGGACCGTCGGCAAGGATCGTGCCAACCTCGACACGATCACCTTCCGAGACGACAACCTTCTGGTTGTAACAGTTGCCCTGGTTAGAGCGCTCAAACTTCGTGATCCGGTAGGAGCGGTAGTCGCCGTCGTCAGTCGCGATGCGGACAAGGTCTGCCGACGCTTCGACGACCGAGCCGGCAACGTCTGACACGAGAACCTCTCCTGCGTCAGCGGCGGCGCGTGCCTCCATGCCGGTTCCCACGAGCGGGGCGTCGGTGCGGAGGAGCGGAACAGCCTGGCGCTGCATGTTTGCACCCATGAGGGCGCGGTGAGCATCGTCGTGCTCAAGGAACGGAATCATGGCCGTACCAACTGACACCATCTGGCGTGCCGAGACGTCCATGTAGTCGATGTCGTCGATCGCGAGGAGAGCGGGCTCGCCGCCAGCCTCACGACAGAGCGCTTCCTCGTCCATGAACGTGCCGTCATCGTTGAGACGGTCGGTTGCCTGGGCGATGCGGGCGCGGTCCTCATCGTCGGCAGTAAGGTACACAATCTCGTCTGTCACAACACCACCGACGACCTTGCGGTACGGGGTCTCGAGGAAACCGAACGAGTTGACACGGGCGAATGTTGCGAGCGATCCGATGAGGCCGATGTTCGGGCCCTCCGGTGTCTCGATCGGACACATGCGTCCGTAGTGGGACGAGTGAACGTCACGGACTTCCATGCCCGCACGGTCACGGGCGAGACCGCCCGGGCCGAGCGCTGACAAGCGACGCTTGTGCGTGAGCCCGGACAGCGGGTTGTTCTGGTCCATGAACTGCGACAGCTGAGAGGTTCCGAAGAACTCCTTGATCGCGGCCACGATTGGACGGATGTTGATAAGCGAGGACGGCGTGATCGCCGCGGCCTCCTGCGTCGTCATCCGTTCGCGGACCATACGGTCGAGTCGCGACAGGCCGGTGCGGACCTGGTTCTGGATAAGCTCTCCGACGGCCCGAATACGACGGTTGCCGAAGTGGTCGATATCGTCGAACTCGATTGCAACATCGTGCGGACCACCGCAGTTCGCCTCCGCGCGGTCGGCGTGCAGAGCAAGGATGTAGTGGATCGCACCGACGATGTCCTCGAGCGTGAGCTGACGGCTCTTGTTCTCGTGGTCGAGGCCGAGCTTCTTGTTGATCTTGTAGCGACCAACCTTCGCAAGGTCGTAGCGCTTGTCCGACAGGTAAAGGTTGGTCAGGAGGTTTTCACCGGCGCGTGCGGTCGGCGGCTCGCCCGGACGCAGCTTGCGGTACACATCCGTCAGCGCCTCTTCCTTCGTCTGGACCGTGTCCTTCTCGAGGGTGTCGATGAGGATCGGGTAGTCGGCGAACTCCTCGCGGATCTCCTCGTCGGTCATTCCCCAGGCCTTGAGGAAGTGGGTGACGGACTGCTTGCGCTTGCGGTCGACGCGGACACCGACGGCATCGCGCTTGTCAATCTCGAACTCGAGCCAGGCACCGCGGGAGGGGATGAACTTTGCTGTGTAGATGAGCTTGTCCGACGTCTTGTCGCGCTCGTTCTCGAAGTACACGCCAGGGGAACGAACAAGCTGCGAGACAACGACACGCTCGGTGCCGTTGATGATGAAGGTGCCGCCCGGGGTCATGAGCGGGAAGTCGCCGAGGAACGTGGTCTGGGACTTGATTTCGCCCGTCTCACGGAAGTAGAAATCCGCCTTGACGTACAGCGGGGCGGAGTAGGTAAGGTCCTTCTCCTTGCACATCTCTACCGTGTACTTCGGAGGTTCGAGCTCAGGCTCGTAGAATGACAGAGTCATCGTGTTTGCCGAGTTGACAATCGGAGAGACCTCTTCGAAGACCTCTTCCAGACCGGACTTCTCGGATGGATCAGCATTCGCTCGCCATTCTGGTGAGCCGATAAGCCAGTTGAAGCTGTCGGTTTGCAGACCGAGCAGATCAGGCGCCTGCATAGGCTCCTTGATCTTGGCGAAAGAAACGCGAGCCTTCCGGCTACGCGAAGCGGATGCTGTCGAATTAGGCGAAGCAGCCAAGTGGGATCCCTTCCCTGGAGATGGTAAGGCGTGACTCACGCGTGCAGGGCTGGATCGGCGTCGCTTTCGCTCGGATCTCCCGAAGATATACGTCACCCCACACAAGTGAGCGCAAATAATAAATGTACACCGTCAACGCAGGACGGTCCAGCCCCTGCGCCTGTGCAAGGGGTCACGGGTGAGCAGGATACCGGGCCTGCTCTCGTTATGCCAATGCGTGCTGCTCGATCTTGTCCGTGTGGGCGGAGCCGTCGTGCCACTATCTGGAAGGTACACGGAATTCTCCGCTTTTTCCAGCGTACCCCGCCGCGAGAGACAAGCAGTTGAGATAGGACACCGGTCGGTCGCACGTTGCTCCCGCGCAGCCCCCTGTCGCTAGCCGATTATTCCTCCTCTGGCGCGTGATCGCGCCACTTTGGAACACCATCCGCGAGCGCCGTCCGCAGTCCTAGGTCCCACGATGGCGCGAGGGCCACATCTACGATGGGGTCATTATGAGCAAGCCAGTCAATGAAGCCCCGGCTCGAACGCGGCGCAGGAAAGAAAGCTCCCTCTCCCGGACCCAACTCGTTGGACTGGTCACGGGACTTATTGCCTTCACGTTCCCCCTCGTTATCGACATCCCCGGCCTTGAGGAACCCGGCGAGCGAATGCTCGCCATCTTCTTCCTCGCGATCGTCTTTTGGATCACCGAAGCGATCCCCCTGGTCGCAACGGCGGTCCTCGTCATCTTCCTCCAGGTCCTCATGGTGTCAAGCGGCGCCATCATCGACCCTGGCGGGACCGTCGACGCGTTACCAGCCTCCGATTATTTCGCCGCGCTAGCAAACCCGGTCATCATCCTGTTCCTTGGCGGGTTCATGATTGCCGAGGGCGCGGAGAAGTACCGTCTCGATCGCAACATCGCCGCCGTCCTTCTCAAACCCTTCGCCGGTTCCATCAGGATCACGATCCTCGGGCTCATGATCATCACGGCTCTGCTGTCGATGTTCATGTCGAACACGGCGACGACGGCGACGATGTTCGCAGTCATCATGCCGATCATCGCGAGCCTGAAGGACGCCAAATCGAAGGCCGGTCTCGCGCTGTCGATCCCGCTCGCGGCGAATGTTGGCGGCATCGGCACGCCGGTCGGCACTCCCCCGAACGCGATCGCGCTCGGCGCTCTTGAGGAGCGCGGCATCCACGTCTCCTTCGTCGAGTGGATGATCATGGCGCTCCCGCTTGTGCTTGTCGTCCTCTTCGCGTCGTGGTTCCTGCTCAGCGCACTCTTCCTGCCGAAGGAGGGGAAGATCGAGGTCGAGCTCGGAAAGAACTGGGAAACGTCCCGCAATGCGAAGCTGTTTTACGTCATTACGGGCCTCACAATCTTCCTGTGGATGACAGAGCCGTTCCACGGTGTCTCGTCGAATACCGTCGGCTTCTTCCCCGTTGTCGCACTGCTGTCTCTGCGAGTCATGGAAGGCGCGGACGTCAAAAAACTCGACTGGCCCGTCCTCTGGCTCGTCTCGGGTGGCATCGCCCTCGGCACCGGCGTTGGAGCGACCGGCCTCGACGTGTGGATGGTCGACTCGATCCCATGGGAGACCTTCTCCCCCACCCTCCTTCTCTTTGTTTTCGGAATGATCGGTCTCGGCCTCGCCAATGTCATTTCCCACTCGGCGGCCGCCAACCTCCTCGTCCCCCTCGCGGTGACGCTCGCGGTCTCGCTCGACAGTATCGGGGTCATCGTCGTCGCTGTCGTCGTCGCGGTTGCGACATCCTTCGGCATGTCCTTGCCGATCTCAACACCACCGAATGCGATCGCCTACTCGACGGGCCAAGTGTCGGTCAAGAACATGGCGATCGTCGGCGTCATCGTCGGCCTCGCAGCAACTCTTCTCCTCATTTTCGCCATGCCGCCACTATGGGAGCTCATGGGGCTCGTATGACGTCGTGGGGTCTCATCATTGGGAGCAGCCAGAACGCCCATCGTGCGGTGTCCCGGCTCCTCTCCCACCCCTGCAGGTGCACTGTCGTCCATCTGCCGACCGCAGCCGCCGCCGAGGAGTGGCTCGACGGGCTTGCCCCCGATGATCTCCTTGTCTACGTGTGCGCAAGTTTTCCGTCCTCAGAGGGCAATCCAGACGCGGTGCTCGTCCCCATTGTCGATCGCTTTCCGACCGTCCGTGTCGTCCTTCTGTCAAGCTCACCGAGCGTCGATGGTGTTGCACGACTCGCCGACCGAGGGAAGCTCGACCTCATCGTTCATACAGACAACCTCGACTCTGAGCTCTTTCTCCAGGACATGGCCGATCAGGTGCGACGCTTCGCGGAGAGTAGCAGCCTCGACACCGTCCGCCATGCGCCGACGAAAGAGACGTTCATTTTCTCCACTCCCCTGTCGGACGATGAGGTCATGGCGCAGATCGTCGCCGGCATCGACGATTGCCTTGGCTATCAGCCGCGAGTGACCGTCCCTCCCGGGGTCCGGCTCACCATCGAGGGCACAGCCGTCGAGGAGGCCATGCTCAGCTTGGCGGGCGAAGTTGCGCTCGAACGGGAATCTCACGACGGCAACCTCCTCATGCACCACGCCAGCACAGGCCGAATCATCGGACTGCTCTCCCTCACCGATCGGCGCGAGGCGTTCTTCACGTCGAGAACGACAACCGAGGTTACCGGGGTCAGACTCACGTTCGAACAGCTCAACAGGGTCATCAGAACCCGGCCGGAAACGGCGCTCCTTATCGCCGTCCTCCTCATCCGCTCCCTTGACAGGCGGCTTCGCCGAGCAGAAGACATCCAGGTCGAGAAGGTCGAGCTCATGGCTCAGCTCAGACGCGAACAGGAGGAGCTGCAAGAGACCTACAAACACCTCGAAGACGCTCGCGCCGAGCTCATGGGCCAGGCGCGGTTTGCGACGCTTGGTGAGTTGGCTTCGGGCGTCGCTCACGAGTTGAACAACCCGATCGCGGCGATTATGAGAAGCGTCGATCACCTCGTCGAGGACGTCACACTCGCTGTCGAGAGGGGAGAGTCCGAGGACCTTCAAGCGGCCAGTACTGCGCTTCACGCGTCCCTTCACTCCACGCCTCTCTCGACGAGAGAGGTACGCGAGGAGCGTCGGCAATTGACCGATCTAACAGGCGATGCTCTACTCGCACAGCGGCTCAGCCTCGCCGGAGTAACCGCGGCAATGTTGGAGAGCGTCATGCCGACGAGGATGCCAGCCGGCCGCCGCTCCCAACTCATCGAAGAGGTCGAGCGTGCGTCGTCGATCGGCACAGGACTGCGCAACCTTAGGTCAGCGTCGACAAGGATCAATTCTCTCGTCGATTCGTTGCGCTCGTACGCGCGCCCCGATGGTGATTCTCTGACCGAAATCAAGGTTCGAGAGACAATCGAGGATACGATCAGGCTCCTCTCCCACAGGCTTCGCGGGATCGACGTGGAGCGGGAGTATGCGGACCTTCCGCCCATTTTCTGCCACCCCGCCCAGCTGTCACAGGTGTGGACCAATCTCATCGTTAACGCGGCCGATGCGCTCGCGGATGCCGACAATCCCCTCCTCACGGTCACGACGAGCTCGCCGCGGCCAGGCTGGGTGAGAGTCCGGGTCACGGACAACGGCCCCGGCATCGACCCCGCTACTCTGGAACATATCTTCGAACCGCGATTCACAACGAAAGCCGGGCGCGTTCAGTACGGCATGGGGCTCGGCCTGACGATCAGCAGATCAATCGTCGAACGACACGGCGGCACGATTACTCTCGATTCTCATCCGGGCGGCACTGTCGCCACGGTCGATTTACCTCTGGAGGGACCATGACACTCGCACTACTTATCCTCGACGACGAGCCGGAAGTTCGCGACGCGCTCGAACGCGACCTCATCGACCTGACTGGTGTCATCCGCATCGAGGTCGCCGAGGATGTCGAGGACGCCTGGGGCGTTATCGATGACATCGACCGTGATGGCGATGAGCTCGCCGTCGCCCTCTGCGACCACCGCATGCCAGGGACGACCGGCGTCGAGTTCCTTATCGAGATGATGGGCGACGAGAGGACAGTCCGCACCCGAAAAGTCCTTGTTACCGGCCAAGCCGACCTCGCGGACACGATCAAGGCGGTCAACGACGCTCATCTCGACTACTATCTCGCCAAGCCGTGGACCGCCGAGGAGCTGCGAGAGGTCGTATCCCACTGCATGACGGACTATGTCGAGGACACAGGCATCGATCCCCTCCCGTATATGTCAATCCTCGACCGGGTGCGGGCCATGATGATCATTCGTGACCGCGGTGACCTGTCCTGATCATCCCCAGATACAGGTCTGAGCCCGCGGGCGACGGCCGCGGCGCAAGGCAAGGACGACGAAGCGTGAGTCCGTCAACCGAGTCACCGGACAACTGACTTCACGATTGAGTCGTCAGGATTCCGCGGTATCTCGACTAGCCGCAAAGAGCGCAACCTCGCCTAAGGTCACCGTGCCGACTTTCGTCGTGCACGTAATCCGAGCCGCGTGAAGTTTCGTCAGCACGGACACAGAGGCGCCGAGTGTCTCGAAAAACGGCTACGGAGCTGTGGTGGCACGCATCCCTCGAGCGGGTCACGCCCCGATCCACATGGCGACCAAGCGCGTGACCAATGAGCATACGTCCCTGCCTGTGGGGCCCAACAGTTTTGCCCCGATCTGCTGGGCTCAATTGAGCGGGCGGGGGTGGACACCCCGAAGGTGGATGAGAGAACAGTGCCGCAGTGCCGAGTCGAATCCATCGGCATCCCGATCGGTACGGACTGACTTGCAGAGCACAAAAAAGGGGATGGACTCCGGAAAACCCGGAATCCATCCCCTCAATCAGCTCGTTAGAGCTGTTACTTGAGCTCGACGGTGGCGCCGGCGCCCTCGAGGGCCTCCTTGGCCTTGTCGGCGGTCTCCTTGTCGACACCCTCAAGGACAGCCTTGGGAGCGGAGTCGACGAGGTCCTTGGCTTCCTTCAGTCCGAGCGACGTGAGGGCGCGGACCTCCTTGATGACCTGGACCTTCTTGTCACCGATCGCGGCGAGGACGACGTCGAACTCCGACTTCTCCTCCTCAGCGGCGGCCTCACCGGCGGCGGGGGCGCCAGCAGCTGCAACAGCGGCAACCGGAGCGGCAGCGGTGACTTCGAATTCCTCTTCAAACTTCTTGACGAAGTCGTTGAGCTCGACGAGGGTGAGCTCCTTGAAAGCTTCGATGAGCTCTTCGGGGGTGAGCTTAGCCATGGTTGGCATCCTTCCTTACTGCTACGCGAGCAGAATTTACTAGTGCCGCCCTCAGGCAGCGTTTTCCTGCTTCTCGCGCAGGGCATCGACGGTGCGCACGGTCTTGGTGACCGGCGCCTGGAGAACGTAAGCAGCCTTGAACAGGGATGCCTTGAGGGCACCCGCCGCCTTGGCGAGCAGAACTTCGCGCGACTCGAGATCCGCAAGCTTCGCGACATCTTCGGCGGGCATGAGAGCCCCTTCGAGGACACCGGACTTGATGATCAGCTTGTCATTGCCCTTGGCGAAGTCGCGGAGCGACTTTGCCACGGTGGCAACATCGCCCTTGACGAAAGCGATAGCGGTGGGGCCGACGAGTTCATCGTCAAGTCCTTCAACGCCGGCTTCCTTCGCGGCAATCTTCGCAAGAGTGTTCTTCGCAACCTTGTACTCGGCGTTGTCACCCATTGCGCGGCGAAGATCCTTCAGCTGCTCAACGGTGAGACCGCGGTACTCGGTCAGAAGAGCGCCGCTCGACTCGCGGAACAGGTCCACAAGTTCAGCGATTGCTTCGCTCTTATTCGGCCTTGCCATAGGGCCTCCTTCCACTTATTGCCGCCTAGCCACGAAACGACAAAACCCCGTGCAGGCGGCACGGGGCTTGAAAGCTCTATACTCACCTGCGCTGGCTTCTCTCGAATTTCACCCCGTCTGGCTCACGGGTGACCGGCGGTCTTCGGCATCCTCCAGACTACGAGATCGCTAGCGCGCTGCCAAGCAGAGGATGAGAAGTGTGCGGGACAACTCACGAAGTCACGCGAGGCGCCGGACGCTCGACACCGAACAACTTTATGCGCCCCCACATCGATCGACTTCCTCGAAAGGTCGCGCCTCCTCTGGACAGACTATTCTCCACCTACTACTATGCATAACAAGGTACTAGGTGAAGGAGAGGACTCATGGCGAAGAAGGTCTCTCAGCTCCGACGCGGGGTGCTCGAGCTCGCAATCCTCGCGCTGCTCGGACACGGCGAGAAATATGGCGGCGAAGTCGTCGATGATCTGGCGCGTCGCGACGGGCTTGAGGCAGGCCCGGGAACGGTCTATCCGCTTCTCACCAGGCTTGGCACGGCCGGTTACGTCGATACGTTTTGGGAGGAGTCGCCCAGCGGACCTCCCCGCAAGTACTACCGGCTAACACGTGCTGGCACAGCACAACTCTCGGACCAGCGCGACACGTGGCGAAGCCTCGTGTCGTCCATGGATGAATTGATGGAGGGAACAGCATGACATCCGACAACTTCTACAGTGCAGTGCGCGAACATCTGCGCGGTCGCAATCCTCAAGCTCTCGCCGACCTGCTCGATCTTCTCGACAGCGGTGTCGACCCCGAGGATCTGGGAGACCCTGCCGAATATGCGGAGATGGTGTTGGACAGCGACTCTGCCCAGCCGGTCTCGTACGGGCGTGTGTGGGATCCGGCGAACCCAAGCATCTTCGTCCGGCGGGTTATTGGCTGGGGGTGGGACGTCAATCTTGCCGCGGTCGCCGTCAAGCTCGGCTGGATGAGGCCGGATGATCTCGACGGCGACGTTCTCAGCGCCGTGCCCGAGCGAGCCATGGAGGTGACGCGGGCGCTTCCTCTCGCGGGGGCGGCCCTCACCATCGCCGTGAGCACCGCCGCAGCGGTGCGCTCCGATGGCCGCCTGCCGAGCGGCTGGGATATCGCCTTCCGACCGAACCGCTTCTCGGGCCGCTTCGGTGCGCTCGCGCCGGGGATCGTCATCTCGGCCGGAGCCGCCGCATGGGCGGCACGTGCGAGAGATCGCGGAGACCAGCTCGCCCGGGGCGTCCACGCCTCCTCGCTCGCCTTCCTCGGCGCCGGAGTCTCGGTCCTCGCCCTTCGGTCGACGAGTCTCGGCAATCGTCCACAACCACTTGCCGGCATCGCTTCCCTCATCGTCGGTCCCGCCGCGGCGGGCCTGGCCGCTGGCCTCATCCCCGTCCGCGCGGGTCTGCGGGCCGCCTGGAAGGAGGCCGGTCTCCATGGCTGAGCTCGCTGACCTGTCCACTCCCGCTCTTATCGCGCTCGGCATCCTCGCTGCGGTGTCGCTCAGCCTCATGGTCGCGGGTATCATCGCCGTCTCTCGCACGGACCGCGAGCATCTGCCCGGCGGACTCCCCCGCGTCGTGTGGTTCCTCGTCTGTCTCGTCCAGTTCGTTGGCCCGCTCACTTTCTTCATTCTCCGCCGACGGGAGCGGAGGATGGCGGAGGAGTCTCCTCAGCGCCAGTCTTCGACGCCCGGCGATGACGGCATCATCGACACGCTCTATGGCTGAGCGCGCGCTGGCCGTGGCCGGGCTGACAAAGCTCTACGGCGACAAGAGGGCACTCGACGATCTGACTGTCGCGCTGGAGGATGGGGTTGCCTGCGCCCTCGTCGGTCCGAACGGGGCAGGCAAAACCACCCTTATCAGCATTCTCCTCGGCCTCATCGGGGCCGACGCGGGAACTGCCGATATCTATGGTGACCCGGCGGGTAGCATCGCCGCCCGCCGCCACATCGGCTACCTGCCCGACGTGCCGTCGTTCCCGGGGTGGATGAGAGCCGATGAGGTGCTCGAGCTCGCATTGAGCCTCTCGAGGATCGACAGCACGTCGGTCATTGAGCCGCTCCTGCGAGCCGTGGGACTCGAAGACAACAGGCGGCCGGTGCGCATGTTCTCCCGAGGCATGAAGCAGCGTCTCGGGCTCGCGCAGTCCCTCGTCGGCTCGCCCCGCCTCCTCATCCTCGATGAGCCGACCTCGGCCCTCGATCCGGCGGGGCAGCGACTCTTCCACGACCTCGTCCGCTCCCTGCGCGGCCGAGCAACCGTGCTCTACTCGACCCACTCCCTCGACGAGGCGGAGCGAGTCTGCGATTCCGCGATCATCATCAACGAGGGCCGGCTCGTGCGCCAGTCGTCGATGGACGACCTTGTCCGTGAGGGGCAAGGGCTGTCCCTCGATGTCTCGGGCCCCATCGACCGGCTCGTCGATGACCTGCGAGCATTGCCGTGGGTTCGCAGCATCAACCGGGCGGGGAACGGTCCTCGCGAGACGCTCGGTATGAGGGTCACCGACCTCGAGACTGCCCAGCGGGAGTTACCGGGGATCATCGCGGCGACCGGGGCGGCCCTCCACTCGCTCAATCCCCGCGGTCTTGCCGATATCTTCCTCGACCTAACAGGAGGCGCCCGATAATGTTCCGGATTCTCATCCGCCACGAACTGCGCGGCATGCTCCGCACCTGGCGCGCCCCGGTCCTCGCGGGTGTCGTCATCTTCCTCGCCCTCATCGGCCCGGTCATCACGAAGCTCATGCCGCAGATCATCTCTCTTGTGGGGGGCGGCCTCGAGATCCTCGGGGGCGATCCGACGTCGGTGAACGCGTATGCCCAGTGGGCAAGCGACCTCTCCCAGGTCATCCCCCTGCTCACCGTCATGGTCGCCGCCTACTCGATCGCCCAGCCGCTGTCGAGCGGTAGCGCCGCCCTCCTCCTCGCCCGTCCGGTGCCGAGAAGCGCCCTGCTTCTCGCCCCGGCGGTCGCGAATGCTCTCATCACCGCAGTGGCGGTCATCATCGGCGCCCTTGGCAACAGCGTCATGACAGCGATCCTGTTCGGTGAGGGCGAGCTCGGCACGCCGATGGCGATGGCGCTGCGCTGGCTCGTTCTCATGGCGGTCCTCATCGCCGCCGCTGCCCTGGGGGCGGCGTTGCGGGGATCGATGGCTGGGGCCGCGGGAGTCGGGCTCGGCGTCTATTTCGCCCTCGCACTGCTCTCTGCAGTTCCCGGTGTCCGCGACTACTCGCCAGCCGGCCTCTTTTCTCTCGAGGGCGGGGAAACCTGGGGGTGGGCGGCACTGACTGCGGTGCCTCTCATTGCCCTCATGGGAGTGGCGGCTACTCGGGCTTTCGACCGGCTCCCTCTCGCGAGCAGTCCCCACAGCTGACGGCACGAGGGCTTCCCTGCCCGCGCGCGGATGGTGCGCGGCCAGAGGAGTTCAGACGAAGGGGGACAGCAGGAGTGCAGAGAATCCCGCTGTGCCGACGCCGAGCAGTAGCCAGCTACGGAGCGTCTCACCGTGGCGCTCGAACAGGACCCCAAGGAAGGCCGCGTACAGCGGAACTGCGGTGATGGAGTACCTGCCGGAGATCGCCCGGAAGTGCGCGTCATTGGACAGGATTTCGCGAGCCTGGACGATAAGGGCGGTGAAGGCAGGTAGGACGAGAACGAGGATGGCGAGGTGCCGGATGGGGCTTTGGCTCGTCATCGCGATGTAGAAGGCGACGGGAAGCAGGATGAGGAAGACCGCGTAGAGGACCCAGCTCCAGACCGTCAGCAGTCCAGAGTCCAGATCGGGGTGGAGATACCAGTCCCCCGCCGGCGAAGTCAGCCCCCAGGGCGCCCCACCCCCGATGATCGAGTTGAGCACGGTCGGCACTGACCCGGCATCGAACGGCTCGGTCGACAGTCCGGTGATCGCGGGGACGTAGTCCTCCGGCCGACGAGAGTTCTGAAACGCTGTCCACAGCACGTACGGCACCATGGTGCCGGCAGCGATGGCGAGCGAAGGCTTGACCCGCCTCCAGCGCTCGTCTCCTCGAAGCGCAATGGCAAAGGCGAGGACGCCAACCGCGAGGATCGCGACGACCGACATCGTTCTCGTCGACGAGATGAGGGCTGTGATGATGAGCGGCAATAACCATCCGAACCTGCCGTCCTTAAATATCCTCGTAGCGATCCAGACAGCGGCTGCTCCTGCAAGCATGCTGATCGCGTCATTGTGGACGATCGCGGCTGATTGAGCGAGCGCTGGGGCGCTCATCGCGACGAGCGTCGCCCCGGCCGAGTTCCGCCGCCCCACTCCCCACTGGCGCACAGCGAGGTACAGTGCGGCGGCGCCCGCCGTTGCGAGGATGGCGGACGCGGTGCGAGCTCCATCGGTGAAGTCGGCGCCCGCGTCGTCGAAGGCCTGCCCGATCAGTCCCGCAAAAGCGAAGTAGAGGGGCGGGTGGAAGGCGTTGTAGTTCTCGCCCTCAAACGGCCAGTCCTCCGCGGGCCGGTCGCCCGCCTCGTTACACGGGGGTGGGATGACGCCCCGGATGTCCCCCTCCATGCCCCGGCAACTCCACGCCTGCCTCGCAAACTCCGCGAGCTCGTCGCCCTGGGTAGGGATCTCGCCTTGGGAAATGCGAAACGCATAATCGATGTACGTCCACTCGTCGTAGCGAGAAAGGCCCGGCGACGAGGAGATGGCGATGGCCGACCAGACGAGCGAGGCGAGCGCCAGGATGAGCGCAACTGCCCAGTCCAAACGGGCGCCCCCGACCGGATGGTCGGGGGCGGGAGCCGTTGGGCTGTACAGGGTCAGTCCTCGAGCAGGTCGCGAGTCTTCGAGGCGTCGAGCGGGATGCCCGGGCCCATCGTTGTCGAGACCGTGGCCTTCGTGATGTAGCGGCCCTTCGAGGCGGACGGCTTGAGGCGGAGGATCTCCTCCTGCGCCGCGGCGTAGTTCTCGACGAGTTGCTCGACCGAGAACGAGGTCTTGCCGACGATGAAACCGAGGTTGCCGTGCTTGTCAACGCGGAACTCGATGCGGCCACCCTTGATGTCGGAGACGGCCTTCGCGACGTCCATCGTCACCGTACCGGTCTTCGGGTTGGGCATGAGACCACGGGGGCCGAGGACACGGCCAAGCCGGCCGACCTTGCCCATGAGGTCCGGGGTTGCGACAGCCGCATCGAAGTCGGTCCAGCCGCCAGCGACCTTCTCGATGAGCTCGTCGCCGCCGACCTCGTCAGCGCCAGCGTCGATCGCCTGCTGAGCGCGGTCACCGGTCGCGAAGACGATGACGCGAGCAGTCTTGCCGGTGCCGTGGGGCAGGTTGACCGTGCCGCGGACCATCTGGTCGGCCTTGCGGGGATCAACACCGAGACGGAACATGACCTCAACGGTCGCGTCGAACTTGACGGTCGACGTCTCCTTCGCCAGCTCCATCGCCTTCCGAGGGGCGTAGACTTCGCCAGCGTGGATCTTCTCCGCCGACTTCCTGTAGTTCTTTGAGCGCTTTGCCATTTCTGCTTTTCTCCTTAGCAGTTGTGGTTGACGGACCTGCGCAGGCCCTTCCACATGCCGCCGGGGCGGCGTTTACAGTGAGGTGCCGAGATTACTCGACAGTGATGCCCATCGAACGGGCGGTGCCAGCGATGATGGCCTCGGCGGCCTCGATGTCGTTGGCGTTGAGGTCAGGCATCTTGGTCTGGGCGATTTCGCGAACCTGGTCCTTGCTGAGCTTGCCGACCTTGACGGTGTGCGGGGTAGCAGACGCCTTCTTCACACCGGCGGCCTTCTTGATGAGCTCGGCTGCGGGCGGGGTCTTCGTGATGAACGTGAACGAGCGATCCTCGTACACGGTGATCTCAACGGGGATGACATTCCCACGCTGGGACTCTGTCGCGGCGTTGTAGGCCTTGCAGAACTCCATGATGTTGACGCCGTGCTGACCGAGGGCCGGGCCAATGGGCGGGGCCGGGGTCGCAGCGCCAGCCTGAATCTGGAGCTTGATCAGGCCAGCAACCTTCTTCTTGGGAGGCATGATGATCCTTATTTTTCTTGAAGTTGGCGACATCCAATGGCAGAGGGTGCCGCCCTGGTGTCCTTCTAGTCGGCCTTCTTGACCTGGCTGAAGGAAAGGTCGACCGGGGTCTCCTGGCCGACAAGTGTCATGAGCACCGTGAGGCGCTGGTTGGCCGCGTCGACAGCGTCGATGGTGGCCGGCATGCCGACCCACGGCTCAAGCGTGAGAATAACGTTCTCGCCGACCTCGAACTCGGCAGTGACAACAGCGGGCTCGATACCGGGGCGGGACTTGCCCTGTGCACGGAGCTCCTTGGCGACCTCGAGCTCGACCACGGGGGTCAGCATCTTGATGACTTCGGGCTCGGTGAGCGGAACCGGGTCGCGACCGTTACCGACGAAGCCGGTCACGCCCTGGGTCTCCTGGACCGTCCGCCACGCCTCGTCCTCCATGTCCATGCGCACAAGCGCATATCCGGGCATGCGGACACGGTTGACGAGCTTGCGTTCGCCACGCTTGACCTCGAAGACCTCTTCCATGGGGACTTCCACCTGGAAGATGTAGTCCTCCATGTTCATCGACTTCATGCGGATTTCGAGGTTCTGCTTGACGCGCTTCTCATATCCGGCGTACGTGTGGAGCACGTACCAGCGGCCGGGAAGGCCCTTGAGACGCTTCCTGATGGCCTCGGGCGAGGTCGGATCCTCCGCAGGTCGCGGAGTTGCGGCCTCAACGTCCTCGTCGGCCGCCACGTCCTCGACGACGTCCGGGGTCTCCTCGGTCGGCGTCTGCTCGATCTCGGCACCCTCGTTCATCTGAGTGGACTCGTCTTGCGACACGATTTCCTACTTTCTAGCCGAAGATCAAGAAGGCCAGCTCACCGAACATGACGTCCAGCAGAGCGACAATGGCCATGATGATCGCAACGAAGACGAGGACCGTAACGAACAGGTTCCACAGCTCCTTGCGGGTGGGGCGAACGACTTTACGGAGCTCGCCGATGATCTGGCGGAAGAACAGCTTGATACGCGCCCACAGGCTCTTGTTGGTCTGAGCCTTGGGCGTGCGCGAGCCGTCTCCGGCTGTGGTTGGTGCGTCGCTCACGCGCGTGTCCTTCCTGATAGATAAAGAAAGCGGTTCCGAAGAACCGCCCTCTCTGGCAGGGCAGGCGGGACTCGAACCCACAACCGTCGGTTTTGGAGACCGATGCGCTACCAATTGCGCCACTGCCCTACGACTGAGAAAGCCTTGTCTATTATGCCCATCTAAGGACTAATTAGCCAGTGAACGTTCTCACGCCTCGACTAACATTAATACCGATCGTCCCCTAAGTCGAACTAGCGGGTCGCACCGTGGCGGGAGTCACCTACCCCGCACCCGGTCAACCTGACCACTATAGGAAACAGATCCCGAAAGATCGCACCAACGTGGAAAGATGAACATCGTGAGCACTACAACACCCGCACGCCGCGTCTCGAAACGACTTGGCGCACTCCAGGAATCAGCAACCCTCGCCGTCGATGCGAAAGCCAAGGCCCTCAAGGCGGAGGGACGCCCCGTCATCGGCTTCGGCGCTGGCGAGCCAGACTTCCCCACACCCGACCATATCGTCGAGGCCGCCATCGTGGCCGCCCGCGATCCGAAGAACCACCGCTACTCCCCCGCGAAGGGCCAGCCCGCACTCCGTGCCGCCATCGCTAAGAAGACGAAGGAGGATTCGGGCGTCGAGGTCGACCCGAACAATATCCTCGTCACCAACGGCGGCAAGCAGGCCGTCTACCAGGCGTTCGCCGCCCTGCTCGATGACGGCGACGAAGTTCTCCTGCCCGCCCCGTACTGGACGACGTACCCGGAGGCGATCCGCCTATCTGGCGGCGTGCCCGTTGAGGTCTTCGCCGGCGCCGATCAGGGTTACACGGTGACGGTCGAGCAGCTCGAAGCGGCGCGCACAGATCGCACGAAGGTCTTCCTGTTCTGCTCTCCCTCAAACCCGACAGGTGCCGTCTACTCGCAGGAGCAGACTCGGGCGATCGGGGAATGGGCTCTCGAGCACGGCATCTGGATCATTACCGACGAGATTTACGAACACCTCACGTACGACGGTGTCCCGAACTCCTACATTCTCGCCGAGGTTCCCGAACTTGCCGATCAGACGATCGTCCTTAACGGTGTCGCGAAGACGTATGCGATGACGGGTTGGCGGGTCGGCTGGATGTACGGTCCCGCTGACATCATCAAGGCCGCAACAAACATGCAGTCACACCTCACCTCGAATGTGGCCAACGTGTGTCAGGCCGCTGCCCTCGAGGCGTTGACCGGCGACCAGTCATCGGTTGCCGAGTTCCGCGAGGCATTCGATCGACGCCGGAAGCTCATCGTCGCTGAGCTACGGAAGATCAACGGCTTCGAGGTCCCCACCCCGGAGGGCGCGTTCTACGTTTACCCGTCGGTCGAGGGCGTCCTTGGCCGTAGCATTAACGGTCGCGTCGCGAACACGTCTAGCGAGCTCGCCGCGATCATCCTCGATGAAGCCGAGGTCGCAGTCGTTCCCGGTGAAGCATTCGGCCCGTCGGGCTACCTGCGACTGTCGTACGCGATGTCGGAAGATGACATTGTTGAGGGCGTCGGCAGAATTCAGAAGCTCCTGAACGGCTAGTTCGGGTTCACTGCGAGGAGGCGGGCGGCATCAGCTGCCCGTCTCCTCAATCTTTGCAACGAGCCTCGAGCGGCCGGCACACTCGTGGCTACCTGCTAGAACGCACCGGCGGTGAGTGAACTGCCTAGCCAGACCGGGTGTCTGGCTATAGTAGGAGCGTGCCACACCTGCTCCCTCCGCCGCTGCGACCGCTGCGCGACGGACGTCGCTTCCGCCCCGAACTACACGGAGTTCGGGGCCTCGCCATCCTCCTCGTCGTCACCTTCCACATCTTCGCTGGCGGTCGGGTATCGGGAGGTATCGATGTCTTCCTCGCGATCACCGGCTTCCTTGCACTACCGAGTCTCCTGGGCCGGACGCGGGGCCAGTGGCGCATCGATCTCGTCGCCCGCTTTTCGGACCTTATTCGCCGGCTTGTCATCCCACTCCTGCCCGTTCTCGTTGCAGTTGCGATTGCGGGAGCGATTCTCGTCCCTCTTTCTGAGCAACCGCAGGTGTTCTCCGAGATGAAGGCATCAATCTTCTTCTACGAGAACTGGCAACTCATCGCCTCACAGCTGAGCTATGACGCAGCGGGACCCGGCACGTCGCCGCTCCAACACATATGGTCGACGTCGATCCAGGGTCAATTCCATGTCATCATGACGTTCTTTGTCATGGCGGTTGCCTGGGCGGCGGGGATAGTGCGGGCCGAAAAGCGCAACGTTCTTCTCGTCGCACTCGGGGTTGTCACGGCCGCCTCGCTCTGGTGGGCGGTGGAGGCGACGGCGACGTATCAGGAGGCCGCCTACTTCTCGACATTCACGCGCGCATGGGAGCTCACCCTGCCCGGAATGCTTGGCCTTGTCGTAGCCGGGATCAGACTCAGCCCCGTCGCCCGCGGCCTCCTGTCGTGGATCGGGATCAGCCTCATTGTTTCCTGTGGTTTCGTCCTTGACGGGGCGGCTCTCTTCCCCGGGCCTGCGGCGCTATGGCCGGTGGTGGGCGTGTGCCTCGTGCTCGCGGCTGGCAACACTCACACCCGCTGGGGTGCGGACCGGATTCTCGTCGCTCGCCCCTTCCAGAGGCTGGGCGACATCTCCTATTCCCTCTACCTGTGGCACTGGCCGATCCTCATCTTCGCCCTCATCATGACTGGTCAGGAGCAGGCAGATCCGGCGACAGCCGCGATCGTCCTCGCCGTCTCCCTCGTCGCGGGTACGGCGGGAAAAATCCTCTTCGAGGACCGTGCGGCGAATTGGAGACCCGCGTTCCTCAATCCCGCGCGTGCCCTAGCGACGGGCGCGACGACGACGGTTCTTGCTTTCATCGCCGCTTCCGGGGCGCTCGCCTATTCGGCTGATCGGTTTGAAGCGGAGACCGCGGCGTTTGAGGCGATGGTGGTCGAGACGGATTATCCAGGCGCCGGCGCTATGGTCGCGCCCGAGTCGATCACGATCGCCGCGCTCGACCCTCTGCCGTCACGCGATATTCTGCGGGCCGACGCGGGCTGGTATGCGGCACTCAACAAGTCCGAGCCCTGCATCCAGCGGCACCTCGGTAGCGAAACGACGTCATGCCAGCATCCGGAGGCCGACACGGGCCCGCTCGTCCTCATGGTCGGTAGCTCCCACACGGGTCAGTGGTCGGAACCACTGGCAGCGATGGCACTCGATTACGGCTGGGACCTCGAGGTGTATGAGAAGGCTGGTTGCCTGTTGACAACGGACGGTGAGCGCAACACGTCAGGTCTACCGCTCGATGCCTCGTGCGTCGCGTGGAATGAGAACATGCAGGACGTCATCGCCGAGCGCCAACCGGAGCTTGTCGTCACAACCGGCACAACACGGCTTGCGAGCGAGCCTGAGACCGCCACGCCTGGCATGGTCGATGCGGTTCGACGGATAACCGACGCTGGGATCCCGGTGTTTCTCTTCCGTGAAAACCCACATCGGACCGAGGAATGGCTCGAGTGCCTCGCCGCCGATTCGGACTCTCACACCCGGTGCGAAGCTCCACGCGAGGCCTTCTACAGCGCTGAGATCGATAGGACGGGATTGCCGCAAGTATCCGGCTCCGCCCGAGCCTTCGACACGTCTCGATATCTGTGCGACGAGGAGTCGTGCTACGGACAGGTCGGCAATGTCCGCGTGCTACGGGACGACAACCATGTGACCGCAACATTCGCGTCCTCGGCCCGCGCCTTCATCGAGTCCGACATCCGCGCTCTCGTTCCGCACGTGTTTGAAACCCCGACGACGGCGCTGTCCGCCGAGTCAGGAGACGTCGGTCGTTAAGACCTCGCCGCCCGCGTTCGGCGTGCCAAGTGGCTGTAGCCACGGGCCAGCCACAGCTCGGCAGCTGCGAGTCGGCCCTCAGCATCGCTCAGCCACTCCCCGGAACCTTCGCGGCGGGCGCCAGCGATGAGGGACAGGGTGACCCCTGCGCAACGGGCCATGAGGGCGACCGAGTCGACCGTCGCCTCGAGCCGCTTCGTCCAGGCATCGAGCTCATCGGGCACGTACGGGTAGGAGTTCGGGGCGAGGTGAGGCAAGACGGAAATGTGTCCGAGCAGGCACCCAAGGTCGTCGACACGATAACCGGGGCCAAGGGAGTCGACGTCGATGAGTGCCGACACCTCGGTTGTGCCGGGGTTCATGAGAATATTTGCCTCATAAAAGTCACCGTGAGTGGGCACGAGCGGACCGGGATCAGAATTCGCCATGAGGTGCCTGACACCGTGAGCGAGTAGCTCGAGTCGGGCCCGGTGTTGCGGAAGGACAGTCGTCGCCGCATTAGCGTAGTGGTCGGCCCGGTCGGACCAGGAGGGTCGCCTCGTCAGGTCGAGGGCCCCGTCAGGGAGCACATCGAGCAGCGACGTTAAGCTGTCGAGCACATCGTGAGCGCGATCGCCCATCCCTCTTGACAGCATGTTGGCGAGCGGCTCGCCTTCGCCAGCGCTGATGAGAACGAGCCCATCCTCGGTGTGCTTGAGAACGCGGGGGGCAGGCACCCCGGCTTCGACAAGCATCCTGTGCCTCCTGACGAGAGGCTGGGCGTGACCCGGCCGCACGACCTTAGCGAATGCCTTCGAGCCGTCCCGGTGGCTGACGCGCAGGACTCCCCGCCGGGTCGGCCGGTAGGAAAGGAGCTCAAGTTTCACGCGCCGACCGACGAGTCTGCTCATCGCTCCCGAATCGCAGGCGGTCTTGAGAGCAGGCAGTTCCGGATCATGGGGGTGTAGCCACACGTGGACGGCACGCCCATCGGGGCGGTCGATGCGAGTGAGTGTGTCAGAGGGTTCTTGGGATAGGCGCCCGGTCGTCGCGCACACGTAGTGATCGGCAGCGCCACCGGGCCCGTCAATGCGCACGCTGTAGCCGACTGTGACGCCAGCCCCGGGGCGATGGTGGATGGAATGGACCTTCCACGTCCGCACAGTGCCCGTGGGGGCGAGCGCGGCGCTGAGCATGTCACCTGCATCGGAGCCGGTCAGTAGCTCGACCTCACGCGTCTCACGTTGCGCCTGATCCGTCATGCTCATACGGCTCTCGTCCCCTCCGTCCACGGCTTCTGTTTGCGCGGCATGCAAACATTTGGCAGATTGACAGTGTGCGCGACCTGGATAATCTACCGAAAGTGCACCTGCACCTCCACTTTACCGGCTCGATGAGAGTTTCAACGTTGCGGGAGCTGGGCCAGGAGCAGGGCATTCGACTGCCCCACAATCTTGTCGACAACGTTGCCCTTTCTGTGCCGGCGAACGAGCGCGGCTGGTTCCGATTTCAACGTTCCTACGATGCGGCTAGGAAGGTTGTGTCACACGAGGGGGCGATGCGCCGGATCATCCGCGAAGCGGCGGAGGATGACGCTCGGGAGGGCTCTCGCAGGCTCGAGATCCAGGTCGACCCGACATCCTATGCCCCCCATGTCGGTGGTCTCACCCCGGCGCTCGAGATCATCGTCGATGAGGCTCGTGAAGCGTCAAAGGCGACCGGAGTCGAGGTCGGCGTCATCGTCGCCGCCTCCCGCATGAAGCATCCTTTCGACGCACGGACGCTCGCCAGGCTCGCGGTGTCAATGGCGGGTGACGAACCCGGCGACGTCATCGGGTTCGGCCTGTCGAATGATGAGCGGCGGGGAACGACATCGGAATGGGCGGCCGCTTTCAACATTGCCCGGCGCGGCGGTTTGGCGGCCGTGCCGCATGGCGGCGAGTTGCTTGGACCCGACCATCTTCGCGAGGTTGTCGCCCACCTCAAGCCGACGAGGATCGGCCACGGCGTCCGCTCAACGGAGGACCCAGACCTGCTGAAAATGATCGTCGATGCTGGCATCGCCCTCGAAGTGTGTCCCGCGTCGAACGTCGCCCTCGGCGTCTATCCCGACGAATCTGCAGTACCTCTCCAGCAGCTTTTCGACTCCGGTGCTCAGATTGCGCTGTCCGCCGACGATCCTCTCCTCTTCCTGTCGAGGCTGACCGACCAATACGACATCGCCCGCGACCTCGGGGCAACAGATCGGCAACTCGCGCAAATGGCGATCTCGTCAATCGACGCTTCCCTCGCCTCTGAGGCGAAGAAGCGGCACTGGCGCCGCGAGGTCGATGACTGGCTCGCAACCTGACGTAGCCGCCAGCCCCTGCGTCTCGTGGCTGGCACTGTCACGACCTTCGGGCTCAGGCCCGCCGACAGTACCTGGAGTTTGGCAGAAGCCCACGGGGCACGACCCCTGTGGCTCGTGCCCTAAGAGACGTCGCGCTAGAGTGTCTCGCCGAGCAGGAACGGCTCGTTGACGAGCGTGATCCCGAATGTCTCCGCCACGGCCGCGCGCACGCGGCGGGCGACTGTGAGCACGTCCGCCGTCGTCGCCTCCCGCCTGTTGGTGATGGCGAGGGTGTGCTTCGTCGAGAGGGAAGCCCGGCCGTCGGTCAGATCAGCGCCGAAACCCTTTCTGCACCCTGCATTGTCAATGAGCCATGCCGCCGAGGTCTTCATCATGTCCCCGTACGGATATCGGGGGGCGCCTTCAGGAAGTTCAGATTCCGAGACAATCGGGTTCGTGAAGAAGGAACCAAGCGAGTACGTATCCCGGTCAGCATCGTCGAGGACCATCCCCTTGGAGCGGCGCAGGTCGAGAACAGCCTCGCGCAGGCGGACAGACGGCACGCGGGCACCCACATCGACACCGAGGGCGGCTGCGAGCTGACCGTAGGCGATCGGCGTCGAGTGAGTGGCAAGCCCGAGCTGGTATGTGACGGACAGGACGACCCAGCGGCCCGTCGCACCCCACTCCCGCGTCGACTCCTTGAGCTTCGAACTGCGGTACGACAGTCCGAGCTCAGCGGGGGCGAGGTCTGTTCGCTTCTTCGTTTGCCTGTCATAGACGCGGACCGAGTAAAGCGTGTCAGCGATTTCCTGACCATAGGCGCCGACGTTCTGCACGGGAGAAGCGCCGAGCGAGCCCGGTATTCCGGACAGAGCCTCAATGCCGTTCCAGCCGTGAGAGATCGCGACGTTGACGAACTCGTCCCACGGTGTGCCAGCGGTGCCACGAAGGATCGCTCCCCCGCACCCAGAGATGTGGATCTGGTCGATGCTGTTCCTCGTGTCAACGACAACCCTGCCCGGGAAACCCTCGTCTGATACGAGGAGGTTCGAGCCGCCACCGAGCACGAGAACGGCGATGCCGTTCTCGTCAGCGTCCCGCACAGCGTCGACGATCTCCTCTTCACGTGTGGCACGCACGAACTCGCCGACCCGGCCGCCGGTCGCGATCGTCGTGAGCTCAGCGAACGTGTCGTTGCCGGTTCGGCGTGTTGAGGGGACAGGTGGACCGACCTCGACGTGATCGTTCGGCTCGATGATGGAACAACTCATGAATCCAGCTTAGACCCGCCGTCGGACTCGCACAGGACCGCGACAAGCCCCGACCAGTGACGAGGACAACGGTCCATGCGGACTCACGCGCCGCGCCCCGTCAGTCCCGTCCCGGCGCGACGAACCGTATCAGCGTGCCACTTGCGCGACCCACGTTGGCCCAGGGAACTGTCATATCGAGCGCCGCGATCCCACTTGTCACAAAATCGAGTTCGCCGCTTCTCGGGTCGAGTAGCCCCACGAGCATCGGGACCGCAGAATAGTGGCCAAGCAGCAGCACGGCCTGCTCGTCGCTCAGTCCGCAAAGGAGGTGCAGAGCATCCTCCGGTGCCGACTCGTACAGCTCACGATGAAATGTGACTGTGCCGATATTGACGCCGACAGCCTGGACGCGCTCCAACGTCTCGCGTGTCCGAGTCGATGTCGAGCAGAGCACCCTGTCGATCCTCGGGTAGTGCTCGCTGAGCCACCGGCCAGCCGCCAGCCCCTGGCGTCGCCCGCGGCCGTTAAGCGGCCGCTCATGGTCGAGGTGGCCGGTGCTCCACGACGATTTGGCGTGCCTCATGACAAGGAGTGTGGGCATGCCCCAGGGTAACAGCCGGGTGCAATCGGGCACACGATTGAGGTGCCCGTGTACTCTCGTTTCATCAAGGAGGTGCGCAATGAGGCGCGTGGTTATCAGTGCGGTCCTCGTCGCTTTCGCGGCGGGTTGTAGCAGTTCGGGGGATGTCATGCTCGACGGAACGGTGTGGACCGCTAGCGAGGTCAACGGTCGCGTCGTTGACGGGGCCGAGGTTACTGCAATTTTTGACGACGGTCGGATGAGTGGAACGTCCGGATGCAATCGCTACGGCGCAGACTATGAAACCTCGGGTTCTGACTTCGCGCTCACGGGACCGATCATGTCTACCCTCATGGCGTGCGAGGAGCCGGTCATGGACCTGGAGCAGCGCTACCTTCGTGCGCTCGAGTCCGTTTCACGACTTGCTCAGGACAATTCGACGCTCAACCTCATGGACGAGGATAGCGAGACTCTCGTCAGCTTCACCGCAGTTAGCCAAGAACTGGCACACACCTCGTGGGAGATCATGAGTTACGCAGATACTAGCGGGAGCGTGTCAACCCTCCCAGGCACGGAAACGTCTGTGTCTTTTGATGCTCAGGCTCTGACGGCGAACGCAGGGTGTAACACGATGAGCGCGGAATATGAGGCAGCTGAAGGCGAGCTCACCGTCAGCGACGTCGCGGCGACCGAGATGTTTTGCGACGAACCTCCGGGCGTCATGGACCAGGAGCAGGGCGTCGCCGATGCTCTTCGGGCGGCGCAGAAATACCGGATCGAGGGCCGGACGCTAACGATATGGGATGAGGACGGTCGTCTCGTTCTTGACCTCGCTCGTAACTAGTCTCGCTCCTCCATGCGTAGCGCCTCTCGTCTGCCGTGGGTGAGCTGCTTGATGTCGTCATCGCTGTCGAAGTTCGAGCCAAGAGCGCCAGCGACCGTGCCCATCGACGCGGCCAGCCAGGCGATATCGAGATAGTGGCGGAAGGTCGCTTTCTCGCCGAGCACATCCGAGAGATAGCCGGCTTCGATGATGATGAGGCCTGCCAGGAGTACGCCGATGAAGAGCGCGAGGTAGAGAAGCACAACCGACATGAGGATCGTCACGACAACAGCGGCGTTGTACATCGCGCCCTCGGCGATGCTTCCGTAGCGCCGTCCACGATTCCACAGGCGGTTTGAGCTGATGAGCCAGCCCGCCATGAGAACGATGACGGTGAGGGCGATCGCTGCGAGCCGAGCGGTTGGAAGAGCATCCGCCATTTGCCAGATCGAGCCATAAAAAATGCCGAACGCGCTTGTCGCCGCTGCGGCCGCGAGTGCGCTCGTCAGCTTCGGCAGAGTCTTGATCGGCTCGTTCATCTTCACCATGCCGAGAACAAGGAGGAATCTGCCCGGAACGACCCGGGGTGCGTGGACGAAGATCCGTGTTTCGCTCTTCGACCTGCCATAGCCGACCCGGTAGGGCCACAGAGCTGACTTGTGTTCGCCTGTCAGCTGGCCGCGTCGGTAGATGCTGATCGTCGTGGCGATGACCTTCTCAAGCTTGTGTTGGACGTTGACAACGCCGAGGGCGGGGAGGGAAATGATAGCGAGTCCCTCGTCAACGTAGATACCGGCGATCTTCGGGCGCGGTCCGGTGCGGCGCGGCGTCTCGGTGACGACGATGAGCAAATCTGCTCGATCTTCCGCCGCCCACTGCATGACGCCATCCAAGTCAAGTTCCCCGTTGGGTCTGAGGGGAAGCTGCCTGTGCACCTGCCGCACTCCCTCAAAATCGGATTCTTTGAGGATTTTGGAGACCGTCCGCTCGGGCGGCCCGTAATCCGCCACGACATCGACTTTCAACCTGCCGCTCACTATCCGTTCCCTCGTCTGTTCTCTGTGTCCAACCGTTCCACCATCGACCGACTCTAGTCGGCGCTCCTTCGCGGCCCAATCGCTGGCGGCTACCCCGCCCCCGGGTTTCGCGTCGAGCATACGAAAGAGCCGCTGTCCGAAGACAGCGGCTCTTTCTCAATCGGAGTATCAGCCGATCACTGTGAGATTCGAGGCCTGCGGACCCTTGGGGCCCTGCTCCACGTCGTACTCGACCTTCGCGCCCTCATCGAGAGTGCGGAAGCCCTTGGACTGGATGGCGGAGTAGTGAACGAAGACGTCAGCGGACTGATCGTCAGCCTCGATGAAGCCGAAGCCCTTGTCTCCTTTGAACCATTTGACAATACCTGTAGCCATGACACATTTCCCTTCTGGCTGGGAGAGAGCGACTGTCGATCTCTCCGGTGGTGCTAGTTCGTCACTCAGTGCAGAAGGAACAATGTTCCGAGGATCTGTCGTGAATACCGTACAACACCTTCTGTGCGGTCGAGTCCGACTGTACGCGGATGCCTCGTACTGCGCCAGTCCTGACCCGGCGATGATGCTCACAGTGAAACACCCCCACATGCCGCTGGCTCGATGACATGTCATTCGAGCTCCGCGAGTGCGACATCGATAAAGCGCAGGCCCTGCTCTTCAAACGCGCGATCCCCGACCTTGTGCGCCCAGCCCGTTGTCGCCACGGCCTCGCGCAAGACGTCGACCCACCAGCGGTAGCCTTCTGCTTCTCCGGCTTCGCCGTAGCCGTCAAAAAACCACTCTCTCTCGGCTGGATGGTCGTGCCAGCGGCGGACGTACAGGCGCAGGAAGTCCTGCCGCGCGGGACGATAACCGAATCTGCCAAAGTCGATGACGACAAGCTTGTCCGAACGGATCCAATTCCGGCCGCTGTAATCCCCGTGGCTCGGAACAACGGTCGCGGGGCCTGCCTCGTACGCCTCAAGCACGCTCCGTGCTATCGCAGCTGTCCGCGGCAGTATCCGATTCGGCTTGTCGAGCCAGCGCAGGGCTGCACGAACGAGGCCGTTCTCAATCGTGTCATCGACCGTCTTCGCCATACCATGCAGGGTTGACAGGATGTCACCGGCCTGGCGCACAGTGTCGCGATCACTTTCGAGCGGGCCCTCATCGATGAGGGCGCCGGGAATATGGGGGAGAACGAGAATGCGGGCCGACCGGTCGCCGTGGAGCATCCTCGGTGCATGTCCGCGGGCGGCGAGTGCGGGCACGACGGTCTCATACGCAGTTATTTCGCGGGAGATATGGCTGTTGTGCGGGCCTCCCGCTTTAAGGATGAACTCCTCGCCGCGAGATGCCACGTGAAGCACGGTCGAGTCCGTGAGGCCCCACGACAGATTTGCCATGAGGGCCGCGTCCGGTAGCCAGGTCGCGGCGAGCATGGCCTGGCGGTCGTCCAGTCCAGGGAGAGTCATGCACCCACTGTAGGCGGCTGCTCGTCACACGCGAACATACAGAAACCCGCCTGGCATGCCAGGCGGGTTTTCGCTGTCTCGCAGTGAAACTAGCGGGTCTCGCGGTGCGTCGTCGATGCGTTGCAACGCGCGCAGTACTTCTTCATTTCAAGACGGTCGGGGTTATTGCGACGGTTCTTCTTCGTGATGTAGTTGCGCTCCTTGCACACCTCGCAGGCGAGGGTGATCTTGGGGCGTACGTCGGCAGACTTCGATGCCACGGTGTCCTCACTTCGTTCTGCGAGATCGGGCGGTTCCGCAATCTCTCTGATTAGTAGCGGGGGCGGGGCTTGAACCCGCGACCTCACGATTATGAGTCGTGCGCTCTGACCAGCTGAGCTACCCCGCCGCAACATCCTACGGATTTGCTCCGCAAAATGGAGCCCCGACAGGGAATTGAACCCTGGACCTTCTCCTTACCATGGAGACGCTCTGCCGTCTGAGCTATCGGGGCGACGCGTAAGAGTTTATCAGCGCCCCGAGCGCTCAACCAACAGGCTGGGGGCTGGGAGGCGGTGAGCATACTCACGCGCTTGCACGACGAATCATGCTGTGGCGGGTGAGGGATTCGAACCCCCGTAGCTTTCGCGTCTGATTTACAGTCAGATACCATTGGCCGCTCGGTCAACCCGCCTCGCACTCCCGAAGGGTGCAATGGGAGATTACCAAGTGACCGCCGGGTCGTGTCAAACTGGTTGGGGTACCAGTGCTCGACGTCTCATTCGGGGCACTCTCACGCCCCGGACGGGGCATTCTCGTGAAAGGAAAGGCCATGGCAGATTCGTCATTCGATGTCGTGTCCACATACGACCGGCAGGAGGTCGACAACGCGGTCAACCAGACCGTCAAGGAGATCAACCAGCGCTACGACTTTAAGGGCGTTGATGCGTCCATTGAGCTCAAGGGCGAGACGATCATCATGAAGGCCAACTCCGAGGAGCGCTGCCTGGCCGTCTATGACGTCCTTCAGACAAAGCTCGTCCGACGCGGAGTTTCGCTCAAGTCAGTCGACGTCGGTGAGGGCGTCCCCGTCCAGTCCGGTAAGGAGTACCGCCTCGTCGGCACCCTCAAGGAGGGCATCTCCCAGGAGAACGCCAAGAAGATCACGAAGCTCATCAGGGATGAAGGACCGAAGTCGGCCAAGACCCAAATCCAGGGCGACGAGGTCCGTGTCACCTCGAAGTCGCGCGATGATCTTCAAGCAGTGATCGCGCTCCTCAAGGGCGCCAATTTCGACTTCGCGGTCTCGTTCCAGAACTACCGCTGACACGTGCATGAGGGTGGGCGGACTGAACAGTCCGCCCACCACCGCGTTTACCTGTAGCCCGCCATCTCCTCGAGGCGGCGGATTCGGTCCTCCATGGGCGGGTGGGTTGAGAACAGCGCTTTCCCCTTGCCCGCAAAGGGATTCGCAATCATCATGTGTGACACGCTGTCCATCGCAGGGGTTTCCCGCATCGGGGTCCGAGCGGTGCCGCCCGAGATCTTATTGAGGGCGGATGCGAGCGCGAGCGGGTCCCCCGTCAGCTCAGCCCCATCATGATCCGCATCGTATTCACGGGTGCGTGAGACGGCCAGCTGGATTAGGGCTGCCGCCAACGGCGCGAGGAGCGCGGTCACGAGAACGCCAACAAGGGCAAGCGGATTGTTGTCGCTCCTGCCCCTCATTCCGAAGAAGAGGAAAAACTGGGAGATCGAGGAGATGATGCCGGCCAGGCCAGCAGCGATCGAGGATGTGAGGATGTCCCTGTTGTACACGTGCATGAGCTCGTGACCGAGCACGGCGCGGAGCTCGCGCTTGTCGAGCAGGTCAAGAATCCCGTCCGTCACACACACGGCCGCGTTATCGGGGTTGCGCCCCGTCGCGAACGCGTTCGGAGAGGGTGATGGCGCGACATAGAGGCGTGGCATAGGCTGGCCGGCCCTGTTCGCCAGCTCACGGACGGTCTCGTAGTACCAGGGGAACTGCGCCTCACTCACGGCCTGGGCGTTCATCGCCCGGATGGCGAGCTTGTCCGAGTTCCAATACGAATAGGCGGTACTGGCGACGCCGATGAAGGCGAAGATGATGATGAAGCTCGAGCTACCAGACCCATAGGCGAGCATCCCGCCGATGCCGAGGAGGATCGCCCAGAGCACGCCAATGAGAGCGGCTGTCTTGACCCCGTTGAGTGTCGGGCGGTTCATCTTATCCTTTCGGTATCTGTTCGCGGGCGCCAGGCGTCCACCGATGTTCTACGGGAGGCGGAACGTCCACTCCTCGGTGTCAAACTTCGTTTCACACCGCTCGTTAGCCGTGTCGATGTCGGACTCGGTGATCTCACCCTTGCTCGCACCATACTTCGTCGCGAAGTGGTCGAGGAAGACCTCAATAATGTCCTCGCGCGCCATTCCGGTCTGCGACTTCATCGGGTCGACCCTCTTGACCGACGAGCGCAAACCCTTGTCGCGAACCTTTTCTTTGCCGATGCGGATGCAGTCGAGCATTTTCTGTGCGTCGATGTCGTACGACATTGTCACGTGGTGGACCATGACGCCGCTCGCGAAGTGCTTCTGGGCTGCACCGCCGATCTTGCCTTTGTCCGACGTGATGTCGTTGAGCGGAACATAGTGGGCTTTGACACCGACCTTGTCGAGCGCCTCCATGACCCACTCGTCAAGAAAAGGATAGGAGTCCTTAAAACTCATACCGTCGACAAGGGCCGTGGGAACAACAAGGGAGTAGGTGATGCAGTTGCCAGCCTCCATGAACATCGCGCCGCCGCCCGTTACCCGTCGGCAGAGGGTGACACCGTGCTTGTTCATTCCGTCCCAATCGATCTCGTTCGACACTGATTGGAACGATCCGATGACGACGCAGGGCGAGTCCCATTCCCAGATCCTCATGAAGGGCTTGCGCCGGCCCGCCGCGACATCCTCGACGAGCGTCTCGTCCATGGCGACGTTCATCATCGGGGATACGACCGGGCCGCGGATAACCTCGAAGTCGATGTCGCCCCAGTCGATCGAATGTCCGAGTGCCCGGCGCACAGCGGTCGCAACACCCCGGGGACTAATCCCGAACAACTCATCAGTCGGCTTCAGCACCTCGGTGATGGCCTGGGCGACGTCGGCTGCATGGGAGTCTGCTGGCAGGCCCTCGATCGCCTCCGTCATACGAGTCAGGGCGCTATCCGGCTCCAGAAAGAAGTCGCCCGCGATCTGCACATCGAACAGCTGGCCGTCCTTCACCTCGAGGTCAACGACGACAAGCTTATGGCCCGGCTCTTTGTACTCTCCGTGCATCAGTACAGCTTCCCTTCGTGGGTTTCCCCGCGCGAGATCGCGGTCATCGTTTCCCGTTCGACGACCTTGACGCGTTCGCGACCGTGGGGCTCGCCGAGCGCCATCTCGTACTGCTCGAGAACTTCCCAGCCCTGCCACGTCGTGTACCTGATGCCGCGTTCCTCAAGCATCGCCATCATCGCGTCCCCGCCCGTCGCGAAGTCATCGGAGCGATGAAGCTTATTGGCTTTCGCGTCCTCGACGAGATGCGTGATCGTCTCCCGAGCATCCGACTTGGTCGAGCCAATAAGCCCGATGGGGCCGCGCTTGATCCAGCCAGTGGCATAAACGCCAGGAAGATGGTCGCCCCCGGGCAAGATAACCCGGCCCTCGATGTTGGGAACAACACCGCGGATGTTATCGAAGGGCAGGCCGAGCACCGGGGACGAGAAGTAGCCGACGGCGCGATAGACAGCCTGGACTGGATAGTCGATGAACTGACCGGTGCCCGTGACGGAGCCGTCGCCGGTCAGCTCCGTGCGCTCCATGCGCACACCCTCGACCCTGTCGGTGCCGAGAATCTCGACCGGTGACTGCATCATGTGCAGGTGGATTCGGCGGGAGGCGGTGAACTCCTCTTCCCTCATCACCCAGTCTGTCAGGGTTGTCACGACCTGCTTCGTCTGGTTGGAGCTGTTGATCGCCTCTTGGGAGGCGTCATCGAAGTCGAAGTCTTCCTCGTAGACGATGACGTCGACATCGGGGACCTTGCCGAGCTCGCGTAGCTCAAGGGGGGTGAATTTCACCTGCGCCGGACCGCGACGACCGAAGACGTGGACATCGGTCACCTGGTTCTCTCGGAGGCCTTTCTCGACATTCTCGGGAATCTCCGTGACCATGAGATCGTCCGGGTGCTTGGCGAGCATGCGGGCCACGTCAAGGGCGACGTTACCGGCGCCGATGACGGCGACCTCCTTCGCGTCAAGCGGCCACTCACGCGGATAGTCCGGGTGCCCGTCGTACCAGGACACGAAGTCTGCAGCACCGTAGCACCCCTCGAGATCGACTCCAGGGATGTCGAGAGGGGCATCGCGGTCAGCGCCAGTCGCGACAATGATCGCGTCGTAATGCTCCTGCATCTCCTCGATCGTGATGTCGTCGCCGACGGTGACGTTGCCGATAAGACGGATGTCGCCGCGTTGAAGAATCTTGTACAGGGCAACAATGATTTGCTTGATCCGCGGATGGTCGGGGGCGACCCCGTAGCGGACGAGCCCGAAGGGGGCTGGAAGCCGTTCATAGAGGTCGATCGACGTATGAATGTCGGACTTCGACAGGATGTCGGCGGCATAGATGCCCGCAGGTCCGGCGCCGATGACAGCAACTGACAGTGGACGATCGCTCACGTGCACCTCGATATTGGAAGCTGATTAACCTCTGCTATCTTACCGTCGGCCAGGCAAAGCGAAAACCCGCGAGAATCTCGCGGGTTTTCGGTTCTTCAGGTCAGTCAGCGACCTGGGTATCAAGCCTGATGACGCCGTACGTCCATCCGTGACGATGGTAGACGACGCATGGTTGCTTCGTGGCTTCATCGATGAACAGGAAGAAGGGGTGCCCGACGAGCTCCATCTCATACAGAGCCTGGTCCACGCTCATCGGCTCCGCCTGATGTAGCTTCTGCCGGACAATAACCGGAGAATCTCCAAGTTGCTGCTCGACGGCTTGCCCGGGAGCACTTGGCACGCTTTCCTCGACTTTCGCCTCGGTCTTTAGCTCGGCGTTGAGCGCGTCGAGGTCGATATCGAGCTCCGATGGGGTCCGCTCGCTGGGGGCCCTGCGCCGGCGGTCCTTCTTGCGGTCGTGAACGCGCCGCAGCCTCTCGATGAGCTTGGTTGTCGCAAGGTCAAGGGCAGCGCCGCGATCAGATGCGGACGCCTCCGCCCTGATGACAGGGCCCTTGTCGACGACGGTAATCTCAACCTTCTCCATCACATCTGGCTGAGCCAGATGTGCCTCGTGGGTGACCTCAACTTCCACGCGCTGGGCGCGCGGAGCGAATTGCTCCACCTTCGAGAGCTTGTCGGAAACGTGGTCCTTAAACCGATCCGAAATCTCTGCATTACGTCCTTGTACGATGATTTCCACGATTGTCTCCTCATGAAAGATCTGGGACTAATCCCATAGAAATAGCAGACTCGCCGAAGTGGCGACTGTTCGAAACCACCTCCTTCGAGTTCGCGATTCCGCGTGGATATCGCTTACCTCACTTTACGTCACGCTCACCGCTCCCGGACGCATGCCGGTGGAATTCAGCCGGTGGAATAACAGCCGCAACGCACACGGCCCCGAGGATGATGTGCGACCCCTCAACCGCTCGCCAGCATGCGTCGAGCGTCGCTCCCGTCGTCGCCACATCGTCGACAAGAACGATGGCACGCGGATCGATATCGGCAATGAGGCGGATAGGCGCCCTCATTCGACGTCCGCGTCTCGTACGCCCGCGCTGACGGCCGACTCGCGGAGCGAACAGCGTCCTCGACGTGACAGCGCACGACCAATCGATCGCTGATGCGAACCCCCGGGCAACACTGTCGGCCAACGTCCCCGCAACATACGTGTCGTCCCGGTACCTGCTCGGGCGGGACGGAGCTGGAACGAAGTCGATCTCCCGTGGCCGCCATCGAAGGAGCTCGGGAAGGAACTCCGCAGCACGCTCGGCACGGTATCCGATGGCGCGATCCAGGTCAGTCGACGGTCTCGCTTTCCACGCCTGAAGTAGCCGCCCGGTTTCCTCATACGAGGACATGGCCCACACCGGAAAGAGCGGAGCATCGCCGCCATCTGAGCCCACCCTTGACAGTTGCGGGAGATCGCGAGAGACATCGACCAATCCCGCGATCTGTTCTAGGCAGGCGTCGCAGGCAGGCGTATCCCAGTGCCCACATCCCGGGCACTGGACGGGAAAAACAAGGTCAAAAAGACTCATGCCGCCATTGTCATGGCTCTTGCCCAACCGGAGGGGCGGGCTGTGGATGGGGACTCACCCCGGTAGAGCGGGTGAGCTCCCATCGGTCAACAGTAAACGCCACCCGCCGCCGGAGCGCTCGAGCACCTGGCCGTTTTCAGTCGCGAGGATGAGGGACCTCTCCCCCGCCCCCGCTGTAATCGAGACTGCGCCATTGACTTCCGTGATCGCAGAGATTGGTCCCCCAATCGGCACGGAATAGATACCTGCGCTCGTGCCACCAGGCAATGTCGCGAGGGCGGCGACCGTCGTCTCGTCAATCCACGCCACATCGAGAATCTGTTCGAGACCGGCACCGATGTCGATCAGCTCGCCGATGTCGACTGGCGCGCCGTCACCACCGCGATTGATCGCGGCTACCGACATGTGGGTCGTGGCATCTGAGCGCCACACGAAGACTGCTCGAGCGCCCTCGCGTGAGATGTGGATGGACTCGATGATGCCTCCCTTTGGCAGGGACACAGACAGATCAACCCTCTGCTCATTAGCCAGAGCGGTGACGGTGCCGGCACGGTCTGCAGATGCCGTCCACACCCAGTCATAGATGTCGACCGACGGTGCGGCGAGGTCGGTCCCTTCAAGAAGCGTGACCGGTGAACCGCCCCTGTTCGTCAGCCCGACCAGGGAGTTCCCTGAAATCCCGACTGCCGGAGCGTTCTCTCCGTAGCCGACCGCGAGTGCGTCGAGATCGGTCGGCACCTCGCTCATCCGCAACGACACCGCCGATCCGTCCCGGTAAAAGGAAGGCCGACCCGCAACATTGACAATGAGCTCCGGGTCGACGAGCGGGTAAGGGGACAGCGCCGCTGTCTGACCCACCGACCACGGAGTACCTTCAACGAGTAGCTCGACGGTCTGAACGTTGGGGAGGACGGCGAGTGTCTCCTCCACCTGTGCGCTGAAGAGAGCCCGTTGATAGCCGGTCACAGACAGCACCTCGTCGTTGAGGGAGACCGTCGCACTGCCACCGCTGATCGTGATGCCGCGGTTGCCGAGAGCTGTGCCTGGTGGGATCGCGGTACGCACAGCGTCGGCCAGCCAGGTCACGGGGCCGTCAAAGAGCTGGGTTGTCGCGAGAGTCGCGTACGTGTTCTGTGGGAACCAGCGCAGGTCGGGAACAAGATACTGCGAGTCGGCCGTCAGGAAGTGGAGGACCGCCCGCGAATACCGAGATGTGAAGAGCGTGGAGGAGATGAGCAGACCGTTGTCGAGGTCGATGATGCGCCATTCACCCTCAGCATTGCGTGCAAGCGAGAACTCTGTTGTGATGACGGCATCAGGACTAGAGGGCTCGAACCGGCCATCTTGCTGGAGCGACCCTTCCGAGCCGAGGTTGAGCCGAACTGCCTCGGTGTCCGTGCGGGTCGTGACTGGCGGCCGCGAATCCGAATAGATGCGCACGACTTCAAGCGGCCGCCACAGCTCTGATGCCGTCGACGACAGATATTGGCGTGCAACTTCGAAATCGTCGGACAAGCCGGCGGCGGATGCGGTGAGGAAACCTTGGACGATCTCCTCGGGAGTCGACCCCTCACGGGGTTCGGCAGCATGGAAACCGACCGCCTGGTCGGTCCCGGTCGGTGCACGCGTCGCGTTGACGGGGCCCTCGGTAGGAAGAGATGTGCACGCCGCGAGGAGTGTCAGCAGTGCGAGGAGAGCGAGTAACCTTCTCACGACATCTCCTCCTCGAGCGTGAGCTCCTCAAAGTCCACCTCGACGTCGAGCGGTGCCGTGTAGGGCGCGCCGGGTTCTCTCGGCAGGATGAGAAGGAAACTCGAGCCTTCCCCGAGAACACCCCAGACGCGGATCTCCCCGCCGTGCAGGATGGCGTCTTCGCGGGCGATTGTCAGCCCGAGGCCTGTTCCGCCCGCCTTGCGTACGCGCGCCGCGTCGGCGCGCCAGAACCGGTCGAAGACATGGTCAGCCTGCTCTTGGCTCATACCGATGCCGTTGTCGACGACGCGCACACCGACGGCGGTCTCGTTACCGACAACGTCGACGCGGACCGCGCGGTCGCCCGCATGCTCGATGGCGTTGACGACGAGGTTGCGCACAATACGCTCGATGCGCCGTTGCTCGACAACGGCGTAGGTGTCGCCGATTGCGTCGATTGTCACCCGGACCTCGTATTCGCGGGCGAGGGGGGCAGCCATGTCAACCACGCTTTCCACCACCTCTGCGAGGTCAACGTTCTGGGCGTTGAGAGCCATCGCGCCAGCGTCGAATCGCGAGATCTCGAGCAGGTCGGCGAGCATCGCGTCGAGGTTGACGAGCTGACGTTGCATGAGTTCGGCAGAGCGCTGAAGTGAGGGCGGTAGGTCGGCGCGCTTGTCGTAAATGAGCTGGCCCGCCATCCGGATCGTCGTCACCGGGGAACGTAGCTCGTGCGACACCGCGGAAACGAAATCCTGCTGCACTTTCGACAGCTTCTGTAGCCGCGTGAATTGTTCGTCGAGGGAAGACGCCATCTGGTTGAACGACTGCGCGAGATGCGCCAGCTCGTCATCGCCGCGCACGTCCATCCGCACCTCGAATGCGCCGTCCGCAATCTTTCGGGCGTTGCGAGATGCTTCTCGGATGGGAACGAGGACCATGCGCACAAGGACAACGGAGAGTGCGACGAGCAGGGCAAGAAGAAGGACCGCAGCGGACACCTGGACGGTCGTGACGAGGCTGAGGAGCCGCTGCTCGTTTTCAAGTGAATAGAAGGAATAGAGCTCGTAGTCCCCCGCTCCAGGAACCGTGACAGAGATGCCGAACACAACTCCTGGAACATGCCCGCCGGTGCCGTTCGGAATGGCGACAGGCTGCCAGTGAAGTGCTTCAGAGTTCGCTGTCTGCGCCCTCATCTCGTCCGTGATGCTCTCGCGGAGCACCGTCGGGCCATTGCTCGGCTCAAGGATCTGAATGCTGCTGGCGGGCTGGTCCGCGCTCCTCATGAGCATGACGCCGACAACGGAGGAGGACGGGTCGTACATCGAGTTAACGATCGTCTTGACCGTCTCTTGGACATTGCCCGGGTTGGTGCCGATAGTTGCAGCAAAACGCTGGTCAGCCGCCCGCGCGTCAGCGCCAAACTCTTCAACGATCGCGTCAATCCGGTCCTCGTATACCTGGTCCTTGATTCGCCACAGGGCGATACCGAAGGTGAGGGCGACCGAGACGGCCACGATTGTGATGAGGATGCCGGTGACGCGGACTTCGAGCCGTTGGCTGATGTAGCGCCAGAGCTCGCCAAGCCGGTCGGCGAGGAGCCGGCCCCTGCTGGGTTCGGTTCGCTCCTCTATCGCCTGATCGGTCACTCGCGCGCCGCACCCGCCCGATAGCCGACTCCGCGGACGGTTAGGACAACTTCCGGATTATCCGGATCCTTCTCGACCTTGGCGCGTAGCCGCTGGACATGAACATTGACGAGTCGCGTATCCGCACTGTGGCGGTAGCCCCAGACAAGCTCCAGAAGCTCTTCACGTGAGAACACCTGGCGGGGCTTGCGGGCGAGGGCCACGAGGAGGTCGAACTCCAGGGGCGTGAGCGCGAGCGTTTCGTCGCCACGCGTGACGGAGTGCCCGGTGATGTCGATCGTCAGGTCGGCGACCTTGAGGATTTCGGGCTCAAGCTCCTGTCTGCGCATGCGAGCCTTGATGCGGGCCATGAGGACGGAGTTCTCGAATGGCTTCGTCACATAGTCGTCCGCCCCCGCCTCGAGCCCTGCAATGACATCCACCGAGTCTGTCAGCGCGCTCATCATAATAATCGGCACGTCCGACTCTTCGCGTAGCGCAGTGCAGACCTGAACGCCGTTGAGGCCTGGGAGCATAACGTCCAGGAGGACGAGGTCGGGCCTCTCGGCGCGGTACAGCGGTAGCACGGACAGACCGTCGGCGCAGACGGTCACCTCGTAGCCCTCCGACTCGAGGAGGATGGCAACCATCTCCGAAATCGACGGATCGTCATCGACGACAAGAATGCGGGAGTTCATGCCACCAGTTTCACATGAACGGCAGGAAATTTTCGACACACTGGCCGCCTGTATCGATATGACCTGCCGAACAGCACGCGCTGCCCGATCCGACTCCTATCGTCCCAGCAGGTGAAACGGTCAACCTGCCATGGGTGAAGAACCTCGGGTCTGCGCCGCGCCGCGGAGAAACCGCGACGCCCGTAGGCGTATAGGTCACCCTGTGTAAAGATGGTCCTGTAGCAGACGAAGGAGAAAAATATGTCGAATGATGACCAGCGCTGGCATCCGCACAACGACGACGACCGAAGCCCTCAGCCGCATGATGGCTGGGACCAGCAGTCGGACGGTCAAGGCTGGAAAGGCGAGGCACCGAACCAGAACGGTCAGAGCCCCGAGAACAATCCGCAGACGTTCGGCTATTTCAATCGCCCAACGGATCAGCCATCGTACGGCGAGTACTCCTCATATGGGCAGTTCGGACAGGGTTCGAACGACTATCAGCCCGCCCCCTACGGCGGGCTCAACGGCGCACCCTTCCCCCTTCATCCGCTCACGCCCCTCGAACAGATCGATGCAGCGATCCGTCTCGTGCGCTACAACCCGAAGGTCCTCGTTCTTCTGCCCCTCATCGTTTATCTCGTCGCAGGGTTGCTGTCGACAGTCCTTCTCCTCACCACCGGTGAGACCTCGCTGACGACTATCGATCCATTAGAGATTGACAATCTCGCGCTGACGACCGGATTCGCCGTCGTCAGCATCCTCTCAACCCTTATCTCGTTTATCGCCGCCCTCTTCATCTACACAACCGCAGTCAATGCGGCGATGAGCGCGGTGTATGGCCGGAAGATCTCGATCGGCCAGGCGCTGTCAATGTCCACCCGAGATTCGGGCAGGCTTGCTCTCGCCTACTTCCTCTACACTTTCCTCGCGATCGTCGCCCTTACACTTGTCGCCCTCCTCTTGTTTCCGCTGGCCGACGCGGGCGATGGCGCCATCGTCATCTTCTTCCTCGTCCTCATGGTCGCCATGTTCTACTTTGGGGTGCGGCTCTCCTGCGCGGTGCCCGTGCTCGTCGCCGAGCAGCGTGGGCCGATCGATGCGATCGTCCGCTCCTTCCAGCTGACACGTGGGCGGTTCTGGTCGGTCTTCGCCACGCTCGCCGCCGCGTTCGTCCTCATGATCGTCATTTCGATCGTCTTGTCGATCATCGTCGCTCTCTTCTCCTTCCTCGGGTTTGGCACAACAACCGGTGCCGTCATCTACTCGACGATCACAGGTGCCCTTATTTCGGCGGTCGTCATCGCGGTCACGCAGGCGGTCGCAAACGTCATTTACATCAACCTTCGGATGGTCCGGGAGAACTTCCACTACGACGTCCGCAGGCAATGATCCTCCACCCCGCCCTGGGGGCCGACCTCAGCCCCGAAGGGGATGAGGCTCGGCGATGGGCTGAGGACGAGCTGCGGCAGGCGAAGTATTCTGAGCCCGGCATGTCCCTCATCGAGCGGCTAGGTCTCTGGGTCCTCGACATCCTTGAGAAGCTCAATGTGTCGTTCGGCGCGGACGCGGCCTGGACTGGCTCGATCACCCTCATCATCCTTGTCGTCATCATCGCCGCGTCCACCATCATCTACGGCAGGCTCCGCTCCCGTACCAGCGCGAACGCAGACCGTGACATCGTCCTCGACGACGATCGCAGCGCAGAGCGCCTCCTACGCGACGCAAAGAGGGCGCATAGCGCGGGTGACTACAGCAGTGCGAGCGTCGACTACTACCGAGCCTGCATCCGCATCCTCGACCGCCGCGGCCTCATCGTCGCCACCCCCGGCGTAACTGCGCGTGAGTCGGCAGTCCAGGGCACGGCCGCGACCGGACTCCCCCTCGCTCCGGGCGCACACATCTTCGATGCCGTGCTTTACGGCGGGGAAAAGGCGGATGCGGAGGATGCGGACATGTTGGCCGGGCTTGTCGACCAGTGCAGGGCAGGGGCACCGGTATGAGCACCGACGCCCGCTTCGCCGTCCTGCCGCGCACACGCCCGCTATGGTTGCGGTTTCTCCTCGGTTTTCTCGCCGCATTCATCATCGCCACTCTCGCGATCGCGATATCGTCGCTGTCGGGCCGCAACAACCAGCAGACGATGCACCCGGACTCCGTCTCACCGGACGGGGCGGGAGCGCTGGGTGCCATCCTGTCCGACCGTGGGATCGCGACAACAGTCGTCCACACAGCGTCAGACGCTCTCGATGCTGGCGGTACCATCCTCGTCTGGGACCCGCATCTGCTCCTGTCGGACACCGATCGGGAGCAGCTGCTCACTGAACGGCTCATCATTGTCTCCGAGAGCGGCCAGGACACGCAGGAGTGGCTCGGCAAGAGCCTGGGGACCTTCGCCGGATCGCCAGATGACATTGTCCCGCCCTCGTGTGGGCAGGGGTGGTTGAACGGAATCGACGGTGCGCAGGGGATGACGGTCGGTGTGGGCGCCGCCGGCTGCTTCCCGATCGACGGCGGCCGTCACATCCTCATTCGCGACCGTGTCATGTACGTCGCCTCACCTGAACTCTTCATCAACGCAAACCTCGCCCAAGCCGACAACGCGGCGATCGCACTGCGGGCGCTCGGGCAGTCGGATTCAGTCGCGTGGCTCATGCCCGCAACAGAGCGAGTCGACCAACCAAGCACCGTTCCGCCTGCCCTGACGGGTGCCCTCATCGGTTTCGTCCTCGTCGCCCTCTGGTACGGCATCCTCGTGCGCCGCCCGTTCGGCCCACTGATCTCCGAACAGTTGCCCGTAGTCGTTCCCTCGGCAGAAGCGGCGCGGGGCAGGGCGCGACTGTACGAGCGCGGTCGGGCCACCTCCCATGCCGGTGCCGCGCTACGTGCGGGGACCATCGCCCGTCACACTGGCCGCCTCGGACTGCCTCCCGACTCCACCCCTGACATGGTGGTCGAGCGGGTGTCGGACCTCAGCGGCCGCTCTCCACACGACGTCCGCCATCTTCTTTACGGACCAGACCCCGCCACCGACTCGGAGCTAGCCGCGCTGGCCAACGCCCTCACCGACCTCTCAAAGGAGCTCACCGATGAATGACCGGTCATACCGCCCCCGCCTCGCCGTTCCAGAGCCAGAGGACAGTGCGACCTCGACCCAGCGTGCCTTCGGGGCTCTCGCGGGCGAAACCCGCAAGGCCGTCATTGGCCAGGAGGAAGCCCTCGCGGGCCTTGTCGTCGGGCTACTGTCGGGCGGTCATGTCCTCCTCGAGGGCGTGCCGGGTACCGCGAAAACCCTGCTCGTCCGAGCACTCGCGGCAGGCCTCGACCTGCAAGAGAAGAGGGTGCAATTCACTCCCGATCTCATGCCTGGCGATCTCACGGGCTCACTCATCTTCCGAGATGGGACATTCGATTTCCGTCCGGGGCCAGTGTTCACACAGCTACTCCTGGCCGATGAGATCAACCGGACCCCGCCAAAAACGCAGGCGGCACTGCTTGAAGCGATGGCGGAGCACCGGGTAACGGTCGATGGCGAGCCGCGGGATCTACCGGACCCGTTCATGGTCATCGCTACCCAGAACCCGATCGAATACGAGGGAACATATCCTCTTCCGGAGGCACAGCTCGACCGGTTCCTTCTCAAAATCACTGTCCCGCTACCGGAGCGCGATGCGGAGCTTGAGGTTGTTCGACGCCACGCCGCAGGCTTCGACCCGAACAATCTTGCCCTCATCAGTCCCGCCGCCGGCGAGGCCGAGATCCTCGCGGCACGTCAGGAAATCGCGGGTATCCACGTTCATCCAGCCATCCAGGCCTACATCGTCGACCTCGTCCGGTCGACGCGAAGCGCCCCCGCGGTCGAGATCGGGGTCTCCCCCCGAGGCGCGACCGCACTGCTACGGACGTCACAGGCGTGGGCGTGGCTGTCAGGCCGCACGTATGCGACCCCGGACGATGTCAAGGCAATGACGCTGACGGCGCTCACGCATCGGGTCAGGCTACGGCCCGAGGCTGAGCTCGACGGCATGTCGACCGAGCGCGTCATCGATCACGTCCTCGCACAGGTCCCGGTGCCACGCTGATGCATGTCACGACCAGGTCGGCGGTCCTCTCCAGCCTCGCGGTACCAGCTGGGCTTGTGAGTGGCGACTGGCTGTGGCCCGTCATTGTCATCGTAGCCGTTGCGGCCCTCAGCGGTCTCGACTGGCTCCTTGCGGGACGCCCCAACGACATCTCCAGTGACCGGCCCGACGTCACGACGAGACTCGGGACCGCCGCAGAGTCGACAGTTACGCTGACGAATGGGGGGCGACGGCCGCTCGTGGGCGCGGCGCGAAACGGGTGGCCACCCTCGGTGGGTGTTTCTCCCGCAACCGTCGACTTCGGCCTCGAACCGGGCGCCTCAATCACCCTGACGTCCCGGCTTGTGCCCTCCCGCCGAGGCAAGATCTCAGCTGGTCCCCTCGTTATCCGTACCCGCGGCCCCCTCGGTCTCGCCGGCCGCCAGCTCAGCAAACCCGACGAGTCGACCCTCACTGTCCTCCCCCAGTTCCGCGCGCGACGATTCCTGCCGAGCAGGATCGCTCGGCTACGGGAAATGGAGGGGCGGAGCCTTCTCCTCGTCTCTGGCGAGGGCACCGAGTTCGACTCCCTGCGAGAGTACGTCCGTGGAGACGATGTTCGCGCCATCGACTGGCGCTCAAGCGCGCGCCGCGGCGAGACACTTGTGAGGACGTGGCGGCCCGAACGGGACCGCCGCATCATCTCACTCCTCGATTGTGGCAGGTCAGCCTCGATCCGGATCGGTGACGAGCCGAGGCTCGATTCCGGCATCGATACGACGCTTCTTCTCGCGGCTCTCGCGGAACGATCCGGGGACCGGCTACACGTGCTTGCCCACGATGATCGGCTGCGGGTGCGTGTCGATCCCGGGCGGCGGGAGACCATCCACGCCCTCGCTACTGCTCTTGCCGACGTCCATCCGAGCCTTGCTCAAACAGACTGGGTCGGCGCCGCTGGCGCCGTGACGAAAACCGTGTCCAACCGCGCTCTTGTTGTCATCACAACCGCACTCGACTCTGGTGTTGTCCCGGGCGGCCTCCTCGAGGCGATTCCACTCCTGCGCCGACACACCGTGCTCATTGCTGTCGCCGAAGACCCCGCGCTTGCGCACATGACAGAGATCGACGGCACCGCCGCCTCAGCTTATGAGGCAGCGGCAGCGCACCGGGCACTCCTCGAAGAGAGAGCCCTTGCCGACCATCTCACTCGCCTCGGAGCACACGTCGTCTTCGCCCCACCGGCCCACCTGCCAGCCACGGTCGCCGACACCTATCTCGACCTCAAAGAAGCAGGGAAACTCTGACGGGCGAGGCTTATCCAGCAGTGAGCCGTCCTCCGGCTTAAAACGTCATGCGACCGGGACGGAGTAACCCGCATCTTCCTCGCTGAGGTCCGCGGACCCACCATGTGCGAGCGCCCACCTGCCGCCCCAGATCGTGTAGACCCAGTAGGCCGCGAGCGCGATTGTGCCGATGAGGATCTTAACGACCCACGGCAGGTCTGAGGGTGTGACAAATCCTTCGATCGCGCCGGAAACGGCGAGGATGAGGACAAGACCGACGGCGACGATGACGGTGGTTCGTCCTTCCTGTGCGAGAGCCTGTGCCCGTGTGCGCGAGCCCGGCGAAACCATCGCCCAGAACAGGGACAACCCGGCACCGGCGGCGATGAAGATCGCGGTGAGCTCCAGTTGCCCGTGCGGGAGGATGAGCTGGAAGAACACGCCGAGGCCGTCCTGATCGTGCATGATCGCGGCCGAAGCGCCGATGGCGGCCGCGTTCTCGTAGAGAACGAAGGCGGGGACGACTCCGGTGATGCCACCGGCGATGGCCTGGACGGCAATGCGGGCGTTGTTCGTCCACACCTGCCCTGCGAAGTCTGCCGACGGGAATTCGGAATAGTAGGCGGCAAACGCCTCGTTCGCGTACTGACTCAATTCCTGCTCACCGCCGAGCATCCCGAGGACCTGCGGGATTGTCGCCGTATATATCGCGGTCGTTGTCGCGATGAGGAGGAACGCAACCATGACCCCGACCGTCCACCACCTCACCCGGTAGAACGCGAGCGGAAGGGTCATACGGAAAAACGTGGCGACTGCGCTACGAGTGAGGACGCGCTCACCGCTGAGTTCGGCACGTGCCGCGGATAGGAGCTGTGAGAGCCTCAAGACAAGGTTTGGATCCGGACTACTCGTCCTGATCGTCGCGAGATGGGTTGCCGTGCGCTGGTAGAGACGGATGAATTCGTCAGTTTCGGGGCCGCTGAGAGACCGCCGCTTCGTCAGGTGGCGGAGCCTGTCCCATTCATGCTGGTGTGCGAGGGCGAAGGCATTGGCATCCATTGCCCCAGTCTCGCATGTACGCGGCCTCCCGGGCGCGGGAGTCGCTACTGTGGTGTCATGACGAAAGAGACAGCCGATGTTCGCTACCGCGAAGCGGGCAGCACATCGGCGCCGGTCGATGAGCGGACGGACATCATCACGGGCGAGGGTGTCGGCCTTGTCCTGCCGACCGTCGCGCTCGGCACGAGAATCATGTCCGCCCTCGTCGACTACACGGTCTACCTCGTCATCGGCGGAATCGTGTGGTACGTGGCACAGCGCGTGTGGGAGCCGGAGAATGTGGCGCAGGCGCTGACGTGGATTACGACAATCCTCATGGTGTGGGCAGTCGGCTTGCCGTTCCTCGCCCAATGGCTGACGCACGGCTCGTCGCTTGGCCGGCTCCTGACGAGCACACGCACGGTCCGGTATGACGGCGGCACGATCACGATGAGGCATGCACTCACGCGTGCCGTTGCGGGACTCTTCGACATTTATCTCACCCTCGGCGCGCTCGGATCCTTCGCCATCGCCTCCACGGCCCGGTCTCAGCGCACCGGCGACCTGCTCGCTGGCACCATCGTTGTGACGTGGCCGCGCCGCTATCGCGGTCCCCAACCGCTCCGCGTCCATCCTGACCTTGATCGGTGGGCACGGGTGGCGATTGTCAGCCCCCTGCCCGGTCAGCTGTCGATAGCCGCACGTGATTACCTGCGCAATGCGAAGGCGATGACGCCGGAGCGTCGGCAGGAGCGCGGGCGTGATCTCGCCGCCGCCCTCGAACCGTTCACGGCGCCAGCACCGCCTATCGGAACCGACCCGAACGCCTTCATCACCACCACCCTCGCGCTACGAGAGGCAGCAGATTTCCAGGCGGCAGCGGAGACGATGCGGAGGCAGATGAGAACGGAGGAGCGGCTCACCGTTCTCCCGTTCTCGGTTGGTCAGCAAAGACAGGTGACCGACCAACGCGGTATGGAACAGGGGTAGTACATCATGAGCCTTACGTGCCGCACGGTCCGTCGGTACTCTGGCTTATCGGGCTCGCGCTGGTAGCTCCATGAGCCGGGTGAACGACAACGGTCACCGGCTGTGTCGCTCTCAGGCGGGAACTTCTTCTGCCTCTGTCGGCAGGAGGATGGGAACCTCGTTCTCGATCCTGTACCGCCATGCGGGAGTGGAGGATGAAATGTACCAGTCACCTTCGCGTCGCAATTCAGTGCCGGTCTTCGGGCAGCGCAACGCGCTGCGGATCCAGTCAGTCATCGCTCTCTCCTGGGTTTGGAACCGCTCGTAGGGCGGGTGTTGTCGGGCCTGGAACATCGGATCTGCGGCGTACCTGGCGTTCGGCTGGCTTCGGCTCCGGGGCGCGGCGGCGACTCGCCTCTTTGATCGCGTTCGCAAGCGCCATGAGGTCATTGTCTGAGGGCGGTGCCGGCTCATATTCCGTGACGAGCCTGACCATCGTCCATCCCCTCGGCACGGTGACGGACTGCGCATGGTTCTCACACAGGTCGAGAGCGCCCTTTTGGGCAACGGGTGACAGCGGTCCGACAACAGCGGTCGCTTCGCCATAGTTGTACGTCATCGTCACGACGGCGCGTTCCGCGCATTGTGTCCTCGAGCATTGCCTCACCACAGCTCCCAACCGTAGCACGCGCGGTACCCTGGTCGGGTGAGCGCCTACCCGTACGACAAGTTTCCGAAGCCCGCCCAATCGCTACGTCGAGACCGGCACGGGCGGGGCCTGCGCGGCCCAATCATGCCGCCCACCGTCCCCGCCTGGCGGACGCGATCGGAACGCTTCGACGACATCGTGTCGATGGAAGTCGCGATGTACCGCAAGCATCTTGGTGACGTCGTCGACCGACTCGACTACACGGTGCTCGACGTGCCCGAATCGGACCCGACCCCGTGGGAGGACGGCATTCCCCAGGCCCGTTTCTTCCCCATGGATCGCAACACGGGCCTCGAAGGCCGCATTGTTCTCTACCGGCGCCCCATGGAGCAGATGGCGCCGACGGAGGGCACGTTGTCCGTCCTTGTCCATATGGTTATCACCCAGCAGCTCGCATCGTTTCTCGGCCGCTCGCCCGAAGAGATCGACTACCACAACCACCATTGAGGCTGCGCAGTAGGCGTTCAGCAGTTCGCCCGGCGGTCGTCGTCTGGGCGAGCTCAGCTCACGATGTCAATGAGGAGTTCGCCTGACGTGGACGGAGGCGGGGTCGCGACAAGGCCGGAGATTCCGGTAATCGAGCCGATCTCCCGCACCGACAGGATGCCGACATGGACGGGAGAGTCGGCATCGATGACAACGTGTGAGGCGCGGTCGGGGCTCGTGATCGAGGCAAGGCGGTCGACCGTCACCTCCACCGTGTCAAGCTCGCCACCCTCGTGATCGAAGAACGTCACTGCCGCCTCCGTCGGCTCATCCGCATAGAGCGTGACCTGGGAGGTCGAGTCGGGGATCACTGCCGCGCTCCGATGGCCGGCCTCGCTTGAAGCGAGCCATGCATAATCATCGTCAAGGTCGATCCGGACGCCGGCGAGAACCGGCACATCGGATTCGACAACGAGGGCGGACCAGTCTCCCCGCAACCCGTCCATCGACAAATCGAGGACCGTGCCTGGCGACAGTGCGACCTCCTGGGCTCCCGGGACCTCCTCGATGCCGTCCGCGGTGATCGAGGAGACGGACATGGTGGCACGCTCCTCCCCCGGATTCACCACTCGCAGAGCGACCGTCCCATGCTCGCCCGTGAGGTCCGCACCGGGGATGACGACGGTCGTCCCCGGCTCCGCGCCTGCCGTGACAGATCCGATGCCGGCCCCGGAAATGCCGTCGACCTCATGGAGAAGCAGGTGGGCTGCCACCTGCCCACCGGTCGACGTTATTTCGAACGCGAGGCGCGGATCGCGCACTCCTGCCTCGACGAGAATCGTCTGGGACGACTGTGCATCGACTGTTGTCGATGAGATGACAGACGGCCCCGCCGTGCCGGTTGACGTGTATGCGGTAACCGCGACCGTGGCCGGACTACCGGAGACATTGGTGAGAACAAGTTGGGCTGACGCGGACGCGGCCGTCGAACCGCCGACAAGGTACTGGGTCGTCGCGGGAGCGACACAGGGGGCGAGTGCCATTCCCGCAAGTTCTCCCAGCTCCTGGTAGCGCTGGGTTGTCGCTGCCGCGAGGACGGGTTCTTCGCCCTGCTCGACTGTGAGCTCGCCGGGGAAGGCACCCGACTCGTAGAAGGTGCGCACACCACCGGAGCCGAGATCGGACGAGCCGAGGGCGGCGTCGCCGCCGCCGACAACGATCGAGCGGGAACGTACCAGAGTGTCGGAATCCTCTCCGCCGATTCCTGCCGTCATCGCGCCCATCGTCTTCTCGAAATCAGGCGGGCAGGCGAGCGAGACAGCGCGGGCTGCGCCCTCAACGCGGACGGGGTCGACGCCCGCGGGCTCTGCCACTGGAACGGTGATGGCAACGGCAATGCCACCCGCACCAATGGCGAGGGCGGCGAGGCTGGATGCGATGCGGGGTCTTCTCATCGGGCCCTCCACGGCAGGCTGACAGTGATATTTCCGGCAATGAGAAGGATGCGGATCAGGGTGACCCACCATTGGGCAAAACCGCCGTCGTGGCTGATGTGAACCGTGCCGGGCTTCTCAACCTGCCATGCAGCACGCCACGGATCATCGGCCCGTTCGAGCTCGACTCCGTCCTGAACGGCTGTCCACCCCGGGTCGTCCCGCTCTGCCAGTGTCAGGACGCCCGGCTCGGCCGTCACGGTCGCATCGACGACATGAGACTCGAGAACGTTCTCGCCCTGCATGACCCGCCCCGAGGGCACATCGACACGCCAGAACGTGCCGATCTCGGACTTCGTGATCCTCGTGATCGAATCAGATGCGTCAAGAAGCGTGCCGAGCTCGTCAGCGTCCGAGCCCGGGACGAGGACGACGGTGACAGCGTGACGGGCCACAAGCTCCGCAAAGTCGTCTTCACCGAGCCGTGCGAGAGCGCCCGCGAGGACGTCACCACCGACCTGACCACGGGCCGTGAGTTGCGGACCATCCCCTCGCCACAGCTCAGCGCGGTACCCCCCTTCGGTCTCACTGAGAACGAGAGTACGGCCCCGTGCGGGGTCGGTTGCGCTTTTGGCAGCGACCGCGGGGATCATCGTCGCAGGAGCGTCGCCGACGAGGGTGGTTCCGTCCCCATGAACGGCGATGAGCCAGGCCGCGCTACCGGCAACCGGAATTCCCACGACACCAAGCGTGCACGCTCCGACGAGCAGGTGGCGGACAGACAGACCGGACGCGGATAGGTCTGCCCGCAGGCCGTGGGCGCCGCCGGCGACAGCGACGACGAGACCGAGCCACATGAGGCTAAGGCCGGGCCCGGGCCACGCCGGTGCCTCGGCGAGGGTTGACTGGTCGACGCCGTCAGTTTGTGTGAGGGCGAAGCCCGTGAGCACCCCACCGGCACCGACGAGAAGCCAGCCGATGCGGACCGCGCGGGCTCTGCGGACACGAACGAGGGAGAGGATCGCGGTGACGACGACAAGTGCGGCCGCAGCGAGGAGGACAGGTTGAGCTGTCTCCACCCCCATCGGCCATCCCGCGAGGACCTCCCACCGCTCGGCTAGCGTCCACTCGAACGGCGCACCCGGTAGTCGAACGAGCGACTCGGGCAGGGATTTTGTCATCGACCACAGGGCGGGGCCCGCAAGCGCCGTGCCTGGGATCGGGACCCATAGCCACGTGAATCGTCGCTGACTGAGCGCGGCGATGATCGCGAATATCGCGACACCGACAATCGCTGCCGGATAGGCAGCACCGGCGACGAGTGTCCACCACGCGGCTGAGCCGAGGTGGGACGATGCTCGTGTTGTCACTGCTCGGACGAAGCTCATCGCCAGCAGCGGCAGGACGATGTGGAAGAGCACGGCACCGGCGGACCCGGCAGACAGGGAGGAGAGGAACGGTGGGGCTGCGGCCCAGACCGCGCCGAGAATGAACCGCAGCGTCGGCGAGGTGGCAACGCTGCCCGATGCGCGGAATGCGGACAGGCCCGCGAGCATGGGGGCGGCGATGAAGAAGAGATAGATCGCCTCGGTCAGGGTGCCTCCGGCGTAGCCCGCCAGCCATGTGAACGGGATCGCGAGAATCCACAGTGGCTCGAGATGTCCGGCGTGCCCATCCCCCGCGGGAACCCACGTTCTTGTCGCGGCCTGAAGGAGGTCGCCCGCGCTCGAATCATCCGGCAGGAGGCCGCCGCCGCTCAGCCCGAAAGCTGACAGGTTGGGCGCGAAACCGGCGATCCCCAGAGCGAGAGTGATGACCGCGAGCGCTGACGCGCTCGCCCTCGTTCGGGCACGCCGCTCCGCTACCTCACGCCGCACGTGGGCCGGTGGCAAATTCCGTAGCTTCTCCGCTTCCCGCCGTGCCTTGCGAATATCGGACCGGCCCTCGATAACGTCCCGATGGGTCGCTTCGAGGCTGCGGTACGCACGGGTGACGGTCGCCCGAGAGAGCCGTCTCCGAGCTGCGTGGAGGGCAGACGCACGCCGGAGTAGCTCGACAGCCGCCCAGAGCTCCCCCCGGGCACGGACCGTGTCTTTGAGCGCAATCCGCGCGAGCGCCCGAACTGGGCTGAGGACCATGTAGAGGAGGAAGAGAACCGGTGCAACGAGGAGCGGTGCGCGTTGCAGAGCCGTGTACATCTGGGCCCCTCGGCGGCGACCGAACGAGTGCGGGGTATCCGCAAAGGATTCTCTCGCGTGCCGAATAGCGGCGCTTGGGACGACAACAACACGGTGGCCCGCGGCTCGAAGGCGGCGGGAGAGCTCAAGCCCATCTCCAAATGGGCCGAGAGCGGGGTCAAAACCGCCTGCGGCATCGAGCGCTGCCGTGCGTAACAGCATCCCCGCTGTTCCGACGGCAAGGACGTCGTCACGGGTGTCGAACTGTCCCTGATCCTTCTCCCCCGGATCGAGCTCGGGTACGCGGCGTCCGGATCGGGTGGCTCTGATGCCGACCTCGAGTAGCTCGGTTGGGTCATCCCAGCCGACCTGCTTGGGACCGGCTGCCGCGATCATCTTTGACGATTCGCAGACGCGGTGGAGCTCGGCGAGGCAGGTGGGAGCCGGGGCGGAATCGGCGTGCAGTAGCCACGTCCATTCGCTTTCGTCAACGCCAGCCGCATACGCCTCACCGGAGGTCTGAGCGTCCGACCGGATGATGGTGACGGCAATCCCACGCGTCTCAAGAGCACTCGTGTCGACGTCGCCTCCATCAAGGAGGACGAGGCTAAGCCGATCGGGTGCGCGGGTCCCATCGGCGACGGCACGGAGTGTGACCGGTAGATGCTCGGACGTGGACGAGCCGACGACAACCGCGTGGATGCCGTCGGCAGGGGGGTTCGTCATCACTCAGTGTCAGCGCTCTCCAGCGGCTCGCCTGCGCTGACGGGACGCACGCCGCCGATCGTTGTCGGACATGCCGCCCCAAATGCCGTGCCGGATGTCATTCTCGAGAGCGTACTCAAGGCAGTCCATGCGGACGTCGCAGTTCTGGCACACGCTTGTGGCCGGGGCGGTGGAACCGCCCTTTTCGGGGAAGAAGATATCGGGGTCCGTTTCAGCACAGAGGGCACGATCGAGCCATCCCAGGCCACCCTCGTCATAGCCCAGCCCCCACAGTGAATGAAACAGTGTCGGTCGGCTGGTGGGGAGGGATGTCACGGTCGCTCCCCGATCCTCAGGACGCCTGCTTGGCGCCTGGTCGCCGGTCAGATTCCACATCTGATCGAACCCCCTTCTCAATCGGTCACTTGGTAAATTACAACCATGTAAGCCCCGAAAGGTCAAGGTGAAAAGGTCAAATTATCTCCCCACGTGCCGAGAAAGTGCGCGAGACACGCCGATATATCCCTATTCGGGGTAGATTCGCCTCACATGCGGGATTGGCGTGTTGCGAATCGGCGTGTCAGCATTGACACGTGTCTGAAACCAATTCTGCTGAGATTCGTTCGTTCCTCCTCGACCTTGTCGCGAAGCTGGGCCCTGGCGTGCTCGCCGCGAGCCGCGAGCGCGGTGATTTGACCTCGAAGACGAGTTTCCACGACGTTGTCACCGTCCACGACGAGGCGACGGAGGTGGCGATCCGCGAGGCGATCTTCACCCGGTTCCCGGATTCTCATGTGCTCGGGGAGGAGAGCGGCTGGTCGACAGCGAGTGGTCCGTCAGACGGCCCCGGTGACGATGATCTGTATTGGCTCGTCGATCCGATCGATGGGACATCGAACTTCGCTGCGGGCTGGGACTACTGGTGCATCTCCATTGCAGCTGTCCGTTCTGGCGAATTGCGCGCCTCCGCCGTCCACCAGCCACGCACGAGCCGCACATGGTCAGCTGACGATGATGGTGCCTACCTCGACGAGCCTGGCCAGCCCACTCGCGTTCTTCAGGTTGACCCGACCGTTGAACCGCAGGACGGACTCTGCATGACCGAGTACCCCTCGATCCGCGTCGCGCGGGACGACAGCTCTCTCCTGCGTTGGCGCGAGGCTGCCGCGCAGTTCCGGTCGATGAGGCGGACGGGGTCGACCGCTCTCGATCTCTGCTTTGTCGCCGACGGCTCCGGCATCGCCTCGTTCTCAACTGGCACGAACTCGTGGGACGTCGCTGCCGGGATCCACATTTTGCAACGGGCTGGCGCCATCTACGAGTCGTATACCGACGCTGTCCCGACCCACCCGGTGTGGGACGGGCCGGAGTACATTGCCGCCGCATCCCACGCCTGCCTCCAGGTGGGGCGGGAGACGATGGGGCTGTGACTGCACTCACCATCTACCGCAAGCTCGTTGAGCGGGGCGCTTCTCCCGTTCTCACGCTCTACGGGAGCGCAGCAGGGGCGCCTCGCCTTGAGCTGTCGGGCAGAGTCGTCGCGAACCACGCAGCGAAGGCCGCGAATCTGCTTGCTGGGGATCTCATGATCGAACCGGGCGCGCCGCTTCGGCTCGACCTGCCAACGCATTGGCGGCTCCTCACGTGGGGGCTCGGCGGATTACTGGCTGGTGCCGAGCTGTCGTCAGAGGGCGACACCGTCGTCACGACCGACCCCGAGGCGGATGGCGATGATGTCATCGTCGTCGCACTCGGCGCTCTTGACATGTCGTGGCCGGGAGAGCTTCCCGCCGGTGTCATCGATGGCAACGCTGAGGTGCTCGGCCAGGCCGACATTCTCCTCGACGAATCCCTCGCGGCGCCCGTGTTGCCGCGCCCTATCGACGGGGCACCGGGCCGCCTGCTCGTGGTCGACCCGAACCCGATGGAGCTTCTTGACGCGTTCGTCGCCGCAGTCGCTACCGGTAGCACGCTCGTCGTGTCGGATGCCGCCAGTGCAGCGAAGGCTATGCAGGCAGAGTCGGCGCGACCGCTCGTCTTCGCGGGCTGAAAGTGGTGTGCCGCTGGCTCGCAGGATCGGTACGTCACGGCCGGGGTGAGTGCGGGGTGTCGTGATCCGGGGAATAATGGCGGAAAGACGTCCCCTCACGGAAGGTTAGCGATGCGCGGCATTATTCTGGCCGGCGGTTCAGGCACGAGGCTCCACCCGATCACTCTCGGCATCTCCAAGCAGCTTGTCCCTGTCTACGACAAGCCGATGATCTACTACCCGATGACAACCCTCATGCTCGCCGGCATCCAGGACATCCTCATCATCACGACCCCGCACGACGCTGAGTCCTTCCACCGCCTGCTCGGCGACGGCTCCCAGCTGGGAGTCAACCTCTCCTACACCGTTCAGGAGGTTCCGAACGGTCTCGCGCAGGCCTTCGTCCTCGGCGAGCAGTTCATTGGTTCCGACGCCGCCGCCCTCGTCCTTGGTGACAACATCTTCTACGGCCAGGGCATGGGCACAAAGCTACGCAGGCACATCAACCTTGACGGCGGCGCCGTGTTTGCGTACCACGTCAATGACCCGGAGCGCTATGGCGTCGTCGAGTTTGACGAGAACAATAAGGCGATCTCGATTGAGGAGAAGCCGACGAAGCCGAAATCGAACTACGCCGTGCCAGGCCTGTACTTCTATGACAATGACGTTGTTGCGATCGCAAAGGACCTCGAGCCTTCGCCACGCGGCGAGTATGAGATCACGGACGTCAACGCCCACTACCTCCGCGAGGGCAAGCTCTCCGTCGAGGTGCTTCCCCGCGGTACCGCCTGGCTCGACACGGGAACATTCGATTCACTCGCCGACGCGACGAGCTTTGTTCGCACGGTCGAGGCGCGCCAGGGCCTGAAGGTTGGTGCTCCCGAGGAGGTTGCGTGGCGCATGGGCTTCCTCAGCGACGACGAGCTCGCCGAGCGCGCCCAGCCCCTCATGAAGTCCGGTTATGGAGAATATCTCCTGTCTCTCATCGAGCGTGGCCGGTAGCGCGTCGACCCAATTGTCGCCTGCCCGTCAATTCGGGCAGGCGACAATGATGGGAACGCGGCCGACAACGCCAGGCCGCGCTGCTCAGTAATCCGCAAGCACCGTCTCAGCAGCAGCGTTCCAGCGCTCCAGCCAGTTGCCGATCGGCTTCACGCCAGCGGCGACGAGTTGATTATGGCCGAGCACCGAGAACGAGGGCCTGGGAGCGGGACGGTTGAAGGCTGCCGCGGTCGTCTCTTTGACAATCGCTGGGTCCTTGCCAAGGGATGTCATGATCGCCTGTGTGAAGGAGTACCAGTTTGTCCGGCCCGAGGACGTTCCATGGTAGATCCCGGACGGCACCTCGGCCTCGACAAGGCGGACGATGAGGTCCGCAAGATCTGCAGTCCACGTCGGTTGGCCGACTTCGTCGGTGACGACAGAAAGTGTGCCGTTCTTCTCTGACAGCGCCGCCATCGTCTTCGGGAAACACGAGCCATGAGCGCCGTAGAGCCATGCTGTGCGGACGATGACGTAGTCGTCCGTGTTCGCCCTGACAGCCCACTCCCCGGCAGCCTTCGTGCGGCCATAGGCGCCTGCGGGGGATGCGGCGCCGTTCTCCTGATAGGGCGATGAGCTCGACCCGTTGAAGACGTAGTCGGTAGAAATGTGGACGAGGCGGGCGCCGATTTTCCGGCACCGGCGGGCCAAATGCTGAGGTCCGACAGCGTTGACGAGAAAGGCCGCGGCCTCCTCCTCTTCTGCCCGATCGACCGCCGTGTACGCCGCAACGTTGACGACGACGTCAACGCCGCCGACAGTGTGGTTGACCGAACCCTCGTTCGTGATGTCGAGTTCATCCTTGTCCACGGCGAGCACATCGTGCCCGGCCTCGACGAGCTTCGACACGAGGTCAGTGCCCAGCATGCCCTTCGCGCCCACAACCATCCACCGCATCGGCAGTCCTTTCGTCCGCATCATAATGGTCCAAGACTAGCGTGCCGGTCCGCGCGACCATGCTAGGTGCTAACCTTGACGCAGTATGTGGAACCGGCGTCTGGAGGCTCAGTTGGATATCACGCCCCTTGCAATAAGCGGTGCTTGGCGGATCACCCCCCGCCAGTTCCCGGACAGCCGGGGCACGTTCCTCGAAGCGTTCAAGCAGCCCGCCTTCAAGGAGGCGATCGGCAGGTCTCTCCGCGTCGAACAGGTCAACACCTCCGTCTCCGGTGCGGGCGTTATCCGCGGCATCCACTTCGCTGACGTGCCGCCGTCGCAGGCGAAGTACGTGTTCTGCCCTAAAGGGGCGATCCTCGACTTCGTCATCGACATCCGCATCGATTCGCCGACGTTTGGGCAGTATGATTCGGTCCTCCTTGATGACAAGGAGCGCAACGCGATCTTCATTTCCGAGGGCCTCGGCCATGCCTTCATGTCGCTCGAGGATGATTCGGTCGCCACGTATCTCTGTTCGACAACGTACTCCCCCACGCGCGAGCACGGCATCAACCCGCTGTGTCAGACGATCGGCATCGACTGGCCCACTGAAGACCGCCACGGCAACCCAATCGCGCCCATCCTCTCCGACAAGGATAGGGACGCGCCCGGGCTCTTGAAGGCCGCGGAGATGGGACTGCTACCTACTCTCGCCCTCGCGCACGGTTTCGTCAGCCGGCAAAAGTAGAGTGATGTCAGTCCGCCGGGTTGCACATGCGGTCCGGCGGCTTCCTCTTCCACGCCCGTCTGTCAGTCGTGCCGGGAGCCCGATGGGGAGTGTTCCCTGCTAGCCGCCGCGTGGGCAAGACCGCTCCCCTTCGAAGCGCCGATGCCGGTGCATCTCAACCGCTACGGTCCGCCAGCGTGTTTTCACCCATGCCCTGCCCCGCTCGGCCGAGTCGGCTCGACGGCGTGGACAATGGCGAGGTCGGTAGCAGACAACGTGAGCCGGGATTCTCGAATGCCGGTCAGGCCGGCGAGAGCGAAGGCACCGATGAAGGCGGCGACAAGAATTTCGAGGATGATGGTCAGGGCAACGTGGCTGATTCCGACAACGTGGGCGTATCTCGGGAAGTCAATCCACGGATATCCGGGGTAGGCGCTATTGAGGAAGAAGACGAAGCCATAGGCGCCAATGGCGAGGCAGGTCGAGGCGAAGATGACGATTGTCTTGCCCCGTAGGTGCCTCAAACCGAGCACGGTCCCGCCGAGGACGGCAAGTAGAGGATAGAAATAGCGTCCCTGGACACCCGCGATCGTGCCGTACGTCGTGTAGGCACTCCACGATTCGGCGAGGAGCAGCGGTAACGTGCCGAGAGCTGGCGCGAGCAAGGCGATAAAGGTGGCGCGGTGCGGCCCTGCAGCGACGACCGACCACACGATGAGGGCGGTGAGTGACAGCGTGAGGAGGGTCGTGAAGGTCGGATGGAAGTCGGCGTCGAGCCAACCGAAGGCGGAGAAGAACGAGGTCGTGATTGAGTCCCAGGCGAAGCTGAAAAACTCCGACACGTCCGCCATCGACTCATCCCAGGAATCCGGCACGTAGCGAACAAAACCCGACGGCTGGATAACGCCGTAGCGGATGATGTTGTGGATCCACCACCAGCCTATGAGGAGAGAACCCGCGCCGGATGCGGCGATAGCGGTCAACCTGGCCCGCCACGTCTCCTGACGCTTGAGGGCGAAGACGAGGATCAGAGCGAGCCCGAACGCGAGCAGAAGGCCTTTCGTCCACAGGGCCGCGCCGAGAGACACCGCGACAAGGGTGACAGTGAGCGGCCGGATACGTTCAACACCAGCCTTCGCAAGAGCGGCAACGACGACCGCACCTGCGCCGATAGCGAGGGTATCGTTCGTTACTCCTGCGGTAATCGCGAAGTATTGCGGGATGCCAAAGGGAAGGAATCCGGCCGCGACGGCCCACGTGCGACGTGCTCCGAGCTTCCTCGCCGTGTACACGATGGCGGGGATGAGGGGAAGGGTGAGGAGGATTCCGTACACCCTCAGACCAAGTAGCATTCGATCCCACGGCAGCTCGTCGAGGCTGAAAGCTCTCGTGACAAGCGCCCCACCGGCGTAGTAGACGGGCGGGTGCTGGGTCATCTGATCGACTTCGACGCTGGCCGGATCGGCCTGCGCAACGGTGCCAATGACGGAGCGTTTCTCGTGAGGGACGACCTCTCGGTCACGGAAGTACGTTGGGAACGGTGGCTCCGTGCGTGGCTCAACTCGGTCGTTGTTGAGCTTTGTTCGATTGAGCCCGACGAACCCCTGGGCGCCGGATGTGAGTGTGCCCGATTCGCGTGCGGCGCCGATGACGGAACTGTCGACACGCGCCTCGCCCGGCGGCGGCCATCCCCCACCCGAGGCTAGCCGGAGAATGGAGTTGACGTGATGCGGCTCGTCCGGTCCCCGGAAACCGGGGAGCGTCACGGCCCACACGACCTGAATGATGAGGACGAGAAGTGTCAACACCGCCGCTGACGTGACAAATGCACGCTTCCCCATGTCGGTCACACTACCTGCCGTACCTGCCCATGCGGCCCGTCACCCCGTCGATAAAGCCACGGACGACGTATCGGGCACGCTCCCTCCGGTCGGCGTTGATGAGGACGTTGAAGATCGAAAAACGCGTGATCCAGTAGACGTAGCGAACGCGCCACTGCCGCGGCAGCAGATCGGTCTTGATAAGGGCGAGCGTGTTGCGGATGAGGTAGTAGTTTCGGATCGGGCTGTGAATGTGAACGACCTGATCCCGGCCCGGAACCTTGACGACGCTGTCACCGAGGCTGTGCTCGAGAACGGCTGTCGGGATGGCGATGAGTCGGTACCCGGCCCGCCGCGCCCTCATTCCCCACTCCAGATCGACGTGATCGATGAAGAGCGCCGCATTCATCAACCCGACGTCCTCGAGGACCGTCCTCTCAATGAGACACCCGGAGGCAAGAAGGAAGGACACCTCAATCTCCTGGGCCCCGGCAGGGAGCGGGGCACGCTTCGGGCCCCAGCGGTGGTCCGTATACACGAGCTCGTCCGTGCCTTCGACCGGAACAGGACCAACCGCTCCAACGCCGCGATCAAGATGAGAGACAAGCGTCTCGACCATCCCAGCGGGGATGATCGAATCCTGATCGGACAGGAGAACAGCATCTGCCCCATTCTCAAGCGCGGCACTTATGCCGATGTTGTGAGCTGCGGCAATTCCCATATTGTCGCCGAGCTCGACGAGCTCGGCGCCGGCCCCCGTGCAGACGGCCGCGAGTTCCTCGTCACCGCCGGGAGTGTTGTCGACGACTGTCACGTGGGCACACTGGGCGGCAAGAGCGCGGATGAGGGGCCCGACCGGTCCCGGACGGTATGTGACAACGACGGCGTGGACCTTCACTGGCGCGCCTCCTCACCCGCTGGGACGTGGGTGTGATCCGCTGCCGAGCCGGGCGGCGGGCCCTGCCATCTCCGTCGAGCAATACCGGACTGCGGCCCGGCGAGAACATCCGGGTCGGATGCCTTCCTCAGGATGACGACGAGGATGGTCACGTTGACGAGGAGATAGAGGGTGAGGATGATGACGACGATGGGTGCGGGGACGCCCGCGACGTGAGCGAATCGGTCGATATCGAACCACCGTTGGCCGGGGTAGGCGTTGCGAAGCAACCAGGCATAGCCGAAGGCGCCGACACCGACTGTCAAGAGGGCGAAGAGCCTGTATCCCCACCGGCCCCATATCGCGATGCCGAGGACAAGACAGCCGAAGGCCGCGAGGGTGGGATAGAGGTAGCGGCCCTGAACACCGGCGACAACCGAGGTCGCGACATAGTTGAACCAGCCCTGCACATACAGCAGAACGATGAGACCCGCGAACGGAGACAGCAGGATGAGGACCACCTTCCGCGACCTGCCGGCAACGGCGATGGAGAGCGCTGTACCGCCGAGGAGGAGGCCAAGAAGAATCCACGTCAACCAGGTGGGGAAGTCCGCTTCCAACCATCCGTAGGAGGAGAAGAAGGACTTCGTAAACGTCCGGAACGCGATCGTGACGAAATGGCTGACTTCTGCCGTGGCAGGATCCCAGTCTGCTGGCACTGGTCGTGAATAGCCGGCGGGCTGAAGTACCCCGTACCGGACGATATTGAGGAGCCACCACCAGCCGATGAGCAGCGCCATCGACCCTGAGACAAGCGCGGCGATCAACCGCGTCCGCCACCGCTCACCGTCGGCAAGAAGGAAGACGAGGATGAGGGGCAGGCCGAAGGCAAGGAGAAGTCCCTTACTCCACAGGGCGAAGCCGAGCGAGCCACCGACGAGCGCGACGGTCTTCGGGCTGATCCGCTCCGTGCCGGCCTTGGCTAGCGCGGCGACAACGAGTGCTCCAGCGCCGATCGCAAGCGTGTCGTTCGTGACGACCGCGGTAATGCCGAACACCTGAGGGATGGCGAGCGGGATGAGGCCCGCGGCAAGCGACCAGTGCCGGTTCGCTCCAAGCCTGCGGGCGGTGTAGATCGTTGCTGGCACGAGCGGGATCGTGAGCGCAATGCCGTAGACGCGCAACACGTGAACGAGCCGGTCCCACGGCGCATCCTCCAGCCCGAAGGCCTTGACGACGAGCGCGCCTCCCGCATAGTAGAGCGGCGGATGCTGCGTCATCTGGTCGACTTCGATAGAGGACGGATGGTGGGCTTCAACCGGGTAGACCGTGTCCCGCAGGCGGTGCGGAGTGACGGGGGTGTCTGCGAACGGGCCGCCGAAGCTCGAGCCGTGAAGGAGCCGGGTGCGGTATTCGCCCGTGAAGGGAACCTCGTGTGATTGGATGAGGCCCGCCTGCCTGCCCGCCTCTGAGATGACGGGGTCAATCATTGCGCCACCGGGCTCCGGCCATCCCCCGCCGCTCGCCAGCCTCATGATCGAATTGACGTGGTGCGGTTCGTCAGGACCGCGAAACGCTGGCATCGTCAGCGCCCACACGACTTGAATGATGACGGTGAGGAGGGTCAAGAGAACGCTGGCTCGTACGAAGGTCGTGAGGCTCACTGCACGCTCCTCGCGGCTCTCCGAATCGCCAGGGACGAGAGGACACCAAGAACAAGATCGGCGATGGTGAAAAGGATTCGGCTGAGCAGGACGACGACAACGACATCGCCGGCGGGAACGAGGCCCGCGAGGGAAGCTCCGAGAACGACTTCGCGGACCCCGACGCCAGCCGGGACGAAGAAGACAAGGAAACCAACCGCCCACGCGAGCGCATAGCCGCCCATCGTGAGGAGATACGTCTGTGGCGACGGATCGTTGCCGAGCCCCGTGAGGATGATCCACACCTGAAGACCGGCCAGCATCCAGCTCGCGGCCCCAAGCGCCGCAGCGACAGCGATCGCTCTTCCCGAGAACGGCTTTTCGATGCCGTCCCGTTTGAGAAGGGTGAGTCCTCTGTTCACGAAGACGTTGAGGACGGGCGGGTAGAGAATGACGAGAAGCACGGGGATCACGAGAAGGACCCACCAGTACGTGTCGATGAGATCTGAGGGTCCGAACAAGAACGCGATCGATGCGAGGCCGAGACCTGTGAGAACGGAGACAAGCATCGACATGAGGAGAACGGTGACGGAGCGGCGGCGGGAGATGTTGTAGTCCGCCCCCATCTCCGCTGCCGCAACGAAGTTCCAAACTCCGCCGGGGAGGTACTTCGCTACCTGGGAGACGAAGAAAATCCGCCGTGCAGGCACGGCCTTCACCGTTCCCCCAGCGTCGTTGAGGATCGTGCGCCACGCCAGCATCGTCACCCAGACGAACACAAAAGACACGACGAGCGCGGCGAGAACGACCCACCACGACAGCCGCCCCAACGCGTCCGACACCTCGTCCCAGTTCCCCGCGACGGCCCAGATGGCGGCCGCGGCGGCCGCGATCATGAAGAACGATCGGAAGGCGGACGAGCGGAGCGCCGCGAAAATCGTTCTCACGTCAGCCGCTCCTCAAGGGGAGCGATGACGGCGCGGTGGGTGAAGGCGCGTGAGGCGAGATCGAACGCTCGGTCCCGCATCTCCTGCCTGTGAGCACGATCCCGCACGAGGGTACGGATTGCGTCGGCGAGAGCGGCCGGGTCACCGGGTGGCACATACGTTGCAGCGTCTCCCAACATGGCGCGCTGCGGCTCGGTGCCGGACGTGATCGTCGCACATCCCGCCGCCATCGACTGATACACCTTGTTGGGGACAACACGTTGGGCCTTATCCGTTGTCCCGAAAATACCAAGCCCAATCGAATGGGAAGCGACGATGGCGGGGAGCGCTTGGGATTCGGCCCAATCGACCCACGTGATGTCCGCATCGCCCGCGATCTCGCGCACCTCCTCATAATCTTGGCCCGTTCCGATCATCGTTGCCTTCGGTAGGTCACCACTGTCGGCAAGGAGCCGCAGAGCGCGTGCGATCGTCGTGGTGCCCTGAAGCGGAGTGTAGAGACCGTAGAAGACAACCCCGGTGTCCGGATCGTCCTGCCGCGCCTCGAACCACGCATCGGGTGCGCCAACGGGAACGACGACACCCTTGTGTGCGAGAGCGTCCGGTGCGAGGTTCGCGTGCGCATTCGTATCGTAGATGACGATGTCGGCCGTTCCGAGAGCCAGCCTGTCGAGACCAGCGAGGATGCGTCGCAGGACCGTGCCCGTCGCTCCCCGATCGGCGGCCGTGTCAGCGGCGTAGATGAGATGGTCGAGGATGATTGTCGTCCTTGGGTAGAGCGCCCTGGCGAGTAGGACGTCGAAATGGCCGAGGTAGCCGACGAGGATTGCATCGGGTGCACTGCCACCGCGGTAGCGTCTCGTCCCAGCAATAAGGCGGCCCCAGTTCTTCGCGAGCCTGCCAAAGAACGCGAGGGCGGCCGTCGGTGAGGACAGCGCGGCGACTCGGCCCTCCGTGCTCACGCGCAACGGCTCGTTGAGCTCGACGACCGTGTGACCACGGTCGCGCAGACCCTCGAGCAGAATTCCGACACGGGGGTGTGCGGCGATGTTGTAGGTTCCGAAACCGAGGATCCTCATCGCCCGACCTTCCAGTCCCACATCGCCTTGACTCCCTCAACAAGAGGTGTCGTGGGCCGCCAGTCGAGAATGGTGTCCGCGCGCTCGATGCGGAGCCAGGTCGACGAGTTATCGAACGGGCGTCCCGGCTCGACACGAGGGTCAACCGCGAGGCCCGTCACGTCCTGGACGATGCTGAGGAGTTCGCTCAGCGTGGTCGGCTCGCCCGAGCCGATGTTGATCGTTTCGCCGATGGCGGCATCCCTCTCGAGTGCGGCGATGATGGCGTCCGCGCAGTCGCGGATAAAGACGTAGTCCCGTGCGATCGTCGGCTCGCCGAAAATGACGGGCGGGCGTCCGTTCGCCACCGCATCGAGCCAGTGACCGAGGACTCCCTGGCCGCCCTTGGCGAGCTGGCCGGGACCGTAGACGTTGGACAGTCGCAGGATGGTCGTGTCCGGCCGGTGCTCGCGCGCCACCCGCTCCATGGTTGCCTTCAGTCGGCCGTAAGAGTTCGCAGGCGCGAGCTCATCGTCTTCGGACGACGGGGCGGGGGCCCTGCCGTAGACCGTGCCGCCGGAGGATACGAGGACGAAGCGCCCGATCTCAAGATCCGCCATGGCATGCAGTGAATCGCGGAACAGGGTGAGCTCGGCCTCTGCGGTCTCCGGATTCTGACCGACAATCGCCGGGGTGCTCGTCGAGGCCACCCACACTGCGCCGTCCATCCCGTAACCCGCCGCACGGCCCTCGGGGCTCGTGATAGGCCGATCCTGCGTGAAGGCCACCGGCTCGTGCCCTGACTGTTCGAGTGCAGTCGTCAGGTTTGACCCGATGAATCCGCGTGCGCCAATGACTCCCACTCTCATGACCGGCTCGCAATCGACTGAAGGAGAGCAGCGTAGCGTTTGCCGACCGCTTCGACACTGTGGTGCGCGGCCCGTTCCTCGCCTGCCGCGGACAGTTTCTCCCGCAGGCTCCTGTCGTGGCACAGGCGTGTGATCGCGTGCGCGAGGTCCCGTTCGTCCCCTGGCTCGACGAGCAGGCCCGTCTCGCCGTCGTCGATGACGGTATTGATACCGGGCAGGTCCGAGGCAATCGCGGGGAGCCCGGAGGCGAGTGCCTCAAGGAGAACGACGGGCAGGCCGTCCTGATCACCTGAGACGGCGCGGACGGAGGGCAGAACGATCATGTCCGCATCCGCGTAGTGCTCCCGCAGTTCGTGCTTGGACCTGGCTCCGACAAAGTCGATCGGGAGGCCTGCCGCCTGTGCCTTGAGTCCGGCCTCGAGTGGGCCGTCGCCAATGACGGTGAGGTGCCAGTCGGAGTCGACGTACGCGAGCGCGGAGATGAGATGGGCGAGACCCTTCTTCTCGACAAGCCGGCCAACGAAGAGGAGTCGAGCGGTGTCAATGTCACGCACCGTGTGGGGCATGATGCCCTTGAGGTCGGCACCCATGGGTTCGACGCTGACGTTCGACACCCCAAGCTGCTCGAGCTGTGCCTTCATTTGCTCATTCATGACCGTCGTGTGCTCTGCCCGGCCGACGATTCTCTTCACGACTGCACGGATCGGAGTGTCGATAAGGGCGTAGAGGTCGCCGCCGAGCGTTGTGAGGAGGACGGGGATCTTCCGGTTCGCGACATAGGCGGATAGTCCCTGCGGGATGATCCAAAAGGCGTGGATGACATCGGGGCGGAAAGACCGGATCGCGCGGGCGATGCAGACGATCTCGGAGACAAAGAACGGGACGATTTGAAGTGCCCGCAGCCTCTTGCCGCGGATGTTCTCGAGGATTGCACCCTCGGCAAGGTCTTCCCACTTGCGGGGGAAGAATCGGAACCGGTGAATTTCAACCCCGCGGTGCACGGAGCGGAGAGGAGCCCCCGGCACGGCTGGCACGAGGACTCTCACGTGCATTGTCTTCGCCAGCTCGACAGCAAGGTCACTGACGAACTCCGGCGTACCATCCCCCGGCTTCGCCGGGAATGTCGACGCAAGCAGCAGCACCCGCTGCCTGCGCTTCGTCACGAATGTCCTTCGGTCTGCCGCTTGTCGGCCATAGGCGCGACTTGCGGGATGTCCCGGCGCGCCTCGAGGGCGCGCTGCTGTTCCATGAGCCCGTCGGGTGTGCGGGCCTGTGGGTCATCTGTCATCGGATCGAGCCCGAACTGAATTTCCTTGATCCGTTCGAGCTGATCTTCGATAAGCACCCGGTTCGTTCGTAAGAGATCGGCGATGACAAGAAGAGCTAGGCTGAGTAGTCCGCCGACGAGCATCGCCGAACCGAAGATGAGGGACTGGATGTTGCCAGCGCCCTCGCCCTGGAGCCAGAAGATGAAGAAGCGGATAAACGGTATGAGGCCAGCGAGCATCATGATCCCGCCAAGCCAGCCAAGAATGACGTAGGGCTTGAACATGAGGAACGACCGGGTGATGGCAAGCCCCGACTTGAACATGTGTTGCCAGATGTTCTTGAACAGACGTGACTCACGGGTCTTCGGGTTGGTCGTTACAGGAATTGACTCAATCCGCAGACGCTTGTTGCCGGCCTGGATAATCGTCTCCATGCAGTACGAGAACTGGGTAACGATGTTGAGCCGGTACAGCGCGGCCTTCGAGTAGGCGCGGAACCCTGACGCCGCGTCGGGCAGTTTCGTCTCAGCCGCGGCGTTGACGACCCTAGATCCCACGTTCTGCATGAGCTTCTTAAACCGCGAGAAGTGGGCAATCTTCGACGTCTGTCGGTCCGCGATGACGATGTCGGCGCGTCCTTCGACAATGGGGGTGACAAGGTCACCGATCCGCTCCTGCGGATACTGGTTGTCACCGTCGGTGTTGACGACAATGTCGGCGCCATGCGAGAGCGCGTAGTCAACACCGTCCCGGAAGGATCGGGCCAGGCCCATATTGCGCGAGTGGAGGACGAAGTGCTTGACCCCGTGTTCCTTGGCCACCTCGACCGTTCGGTCGGTCGACCCGTCATCGATGATAAGGATCTCGACCTCATCAACACCCGGGATTTCGCGGGGGATGGTCTCGAGAACTAGAGGCAGGGTCGCCTCCTCGTTCAGGCATGGGACCTGCACAAATACTTTCATCAATCTTCCTATCCGGGCCGCATGCTGTTCGGATTCTAGGTACCGCTCCAACGGATCGGCACCGGGCGCCTCGGTTTGTCAGCGCGTGAACAGCGGCCGTGCCAACCTTCAGGGTACCCCCGTGTCGCGCTAGCCGCTCCGCGTCGCTGGTCACGTTGGCCAGCGCACACTCCGCCGCCACGAGCCTCTGTCCCGGTCACGTCAACTCGTTCCGACCAGAGCCCTGCATCCCAAGCCCGCTCTTGGCCCTGTCCGACGAGCCGAAATCGAAGACGGCGACGAGGATACCGCCGATTGCGACCGCTGCACTTCCAAGCACGGACAGTCCGAACCAGATCTTGAGGGTCGACCCTGTCGCGATTGACCACGAATCCCACCGGACCCAGGAGAAACCGAGTAACGACTCACCGGGATAGGAGGATCCCAGCATGAGCCACAGTCCGTAGAACCCGACGGCTGGCGCAACAACGGACAGGAGAGCGCCGCCGGAGCGGGCGGCCCACGGCCCAAATCGGAGTAGCCACACGATCCCGAAGGCGACGAGGACAGCGAGGGCGGACACAGCCGGGAACAGGTAGCGCCCCTGCATGCCCGCCACATTCCCCGTGTGAAGGTAGTTCATCCATGCCTGGATGAGAAGGACGAGGATTGTCACAGGTACGAACAGAGTGAGGACAATCAGAGCGGGGCGCCGCCCCTTCGCCGCTCTGAGCCCGGCGATCGCCATGATTGCCGCGATGACGGTGAGACCCGCGACTAGGGCTGGTGGCATCGGCAGTTCAAGCCAGCCGAACCTGCCCCAGAAGGATCCGACGAGGTTTTCGAGGGCGGTCGTGAGGAAGTCGACAGGGTCAGGATCCTCACCTGCCCAGTCGGTTGCCTCGTTCGGGTAACCCGCTGGCTGGATCGTTCCGTAGAGGACGAGGTTCCGCACCCACCAGTAGCCGCCGATAAGGAGGCCTACAATACCCGCCGCGCCGGCATAGACGGCTTTGCGGGTCCGTGGCATCGCACCATGTGAGAAGAGAAAGGAGAACCCGACGACGAGTCCGAAGGGAATGAAGGTTGCTTTCGTCCACAGGCCAAGCCCGAGAAGGGCACCGACAAGGAGAACGTCGCGCGCGGCCGGGGTGCGTGTCAGCACCTTCGCGCACGCCATCGTGAGAAGCGCTCCCGAGAGGATAAAGAGGGAATCATTGGTGACAGCCGAACCGGTGTGAGCCAGCTGTGGAACCGCAAAGACTGCGGCTCCCGCGGCGAGCGACACCCGCCGCCCCAGACCAAGCGTGCGGGCCGTCGCGATCGCCGACGGGACGACCCACATGACCATGAGCGCGGACAGGATGCGCAGAGCGAGTAGCTGACCATCCCACTGCCAGCTGTCCGCGCCGAGAAGGGTGAGATAACCGGCGGCAAGTCCGTAATAGAGGGGCGGATGCTGGGTCATTTGGTCGACGCCCACTGACCCGCCCCCACCGAACTGAGGAACCGACCGTTCGACCTCATGGAGCGGATCGACGCTCGCGAAGGTCGAGCCGTTTCCCTCGATGATGCCGCCCTCGAGCCGGTAGAAGTGGGCGATGCTGAGGTCAGGCGCACCCGGCGGGACAAGCCCACCCTCGACTGCGATCGTGAGGACGGTCGGGTCGAGGGTCGCTTCCCCCGGCGCCGGCCATCCGCCCCCACCGACGAGCCGCATGACCGAGTTGTAGTGTGCGGGAGCGTCGGGGGTGCGGAAGGTTGGCGTCGCGTATGCCCAGGTGATGAGGAAGATGAGATAGATCGCTGTCAGCAGTGCACTGGCACTGACAAACAGTCTGCGCTCCATCCGTGACCTCCCCTCGACGACGAAAGAGTACCAGGAGGTTTTAGCCGAGCAGCTCCGGGCGCTTCCAGTCCGCTCCGCGCACGTGGGTGTCGAGGAAGGCGAGGACGGTCTCATACCAAACCGCCGAGTTCGACGGCTTAAGGATCCAGTGATTCTCATCCGGGTAGTAGAGGAACCTGTGGCCGTCTGCCTTCGAGTATCGCAGGAGGGAGTGCCACAGGGCGTGGCTCTGCGACACGGGCACGCGGTAATCCTTGTCGCCGTGGATGACGAGCATGGGAACCTCGATCTGCTCCGCAAAAGCGTGCGGCGAGTATGTCCCGGCCTGGGTGGGTGACATCCATTCGTGCCATTCGCCGTTGTCGGTTGTCCTCCCCATCATGTCGACGTTCCACAGCGAGGCGTGGGTGACGATGCAGGAGAACCGGTCTCCAGTATGGCCGGCCATCCAGTTCGCCATGTAGCCGCCGTATGATCCGCCGAGCAATGCCGTCTTCTCACCGCTGATATCGTCGCGAGCCTCGGCCGCATCAACCAAAGCGAGAATGTCGGTGCAGGGCACTCCACCGAGTTCATCATTGCCGCGGTCGATCATGGCCTGGCCGTAGCCAGTCGAAATCGCCGGATCGGGAAGAAGGACAGCATAGCCCCGAGCGACAAACGGACCCGGGTTCCAGCGCCACGTCCAGTCGTTCCACGACCCCCACGGGCCACCGTGGACGAACACGGCGAGCGGGGCAGGCTCATCCGACTCCGGAAGTGCGAGCCACGCCCGCACCTGCGTGCCATCCTCGCCGGTGGCCGTCACCTCGGTCAGCCGCCCGACCTTTGCGATCTCCGGGGTCAGACGTGGTAGCGCCGTCACGTCGCCGCTGACGGGATCGACAGTGACGGGGGTCGACGGCTGGTCGATGGCGGACTGGAGACAGAAGATCACGCCATCGCACACGCCGATGTCGTGGTAGGCGTCATCGTCCTCCGTCAGGAGGGTGTGCTCGCCGCTCCCGACATCAACCCGGTACAGGGAGGCACGACCGCGCCGGTCGGCGGTCATGATAAGGGTCGATTGATCGAGCCACACAGCCTCGGACGGCCAATCGTCAAACGAGGTGCTGAGCGGATGCCGTTGCGCGGTTGCGACATCGGCGATCTCGATCGTGTTCCGCAACGGATGACCATCCCGATTGGCGGTCGAGACGTGGATGATGGCGCGGTCGCCGGAGGGCGAGAAAGCACCGGCACGATAGCTTGCGAGCCTGTCGCCCTCCTCACCCGAGATCGCAGGAGCAAGAGCAAACGGGATCGTCTTGCCATCTCGGATGAGATAGACGGACCGCCACTGGACGGTGCCGTCGGTCGTCTCCTCCATCGTCACGAGAAGAGCCGAACCATCGTCCGACACCTCGACGCTCTCCAACCTGCCGGCGGGAACCTCGACCGGCGTCAGCTCGATATCGTCATCACCATCGAGGGACGGAAGCGTGGCCTCGTAAAGCCGGGAGTACGCGGGGCCGTGGTCGTGGTCCCAGTAGCGGACAGGGAAGCTCTCATGGAGGATCGCGCTCACCCCGCGCTCCTTGCGCTTCTTGCTCACCTCCGCATGCTCGTCTTCATTCGTCGCGGTTTCGAGCGACGAGGCAACAATGAACAGCCGGCCGCCGGCCGCGATGACGCCGTCGACGCCGCCGGGACGGCGCAACACAACACGAGCCTCACCGTGAGGCGGCAACATCCAGAGCGCCTCAGTGCCCTCGTCCTCAGACCGATCATCGTCACGTTTCGAGGTGAAGTAGATTTCGCCGCGCTCGCCAATGGCGGCGAGCGATTCGCCCTTCTTCGCCCGCGTCAGCGGGACCGGCTCCTGCCCAACCTCAACGAGGCGCGTCGAGTAAGAATCAAGCTTGTCGGAAATTGTCGCGACGGATGCGATGGAGCGGCCGTGCCGTGTCTCCATTCCGGTGACCCGAGGGGTCGAGACGAAGTCGTCGAGAGAGGAGTAAATCTGCTGCGGTGTGGTTGAACTCATGTCGCCATCGTATCCGCCTCGGGGCTGTACGTTGAGGTCACGAGGCCACGAACGGCGATGTCGTGTGCGAGAGCGGGAGCCGGAACAGGCGAGTCCTCGACTATATTGGCAATGTGCCAGCGCAGACAGCTCTCCCGCTCCGGCAGCGGCTTCAACCCCACGTGCCAGACATCGTGGTTGCTCTCGTCATTGTCGCTGTCACCGCGATCATCTGTCTGCCCGGCATCTCCCGCTTCACCGGGGTGTCCCTCTACGACGAGATGACGCATGTCGACTATGCGTACAAGATCGCTTATGAGGGTCGCGTCCCTCGTGCGATCGAGCCGCTCTCCGACGCTGTTCTGGCCGAGTGGGCGTGCCGTCCCACGCTCTGGAACCCTACCGACGAGCTGTGCACGCTCGCAGAATCTGGGCAGGCTACCCCCGGGGAATTCCCGGCAGATGGGGTGAACTACAACGGTTTCCATCCGCCGCTCTACTACGCCCTCACCGGGCTCGGCGCCCGCGCTCTCATCGCCATGACGAGCCCTGTGTCAGACCTGTCGCTCGTCGTCGCCATGAGAGTCATGTCGGTCCTGTGGCTGTCAGCCGGGCTCCTTGCGTTCTACGGGACGATGCGGATGTGGCTGGGGCGCCGCTCTCTCAGCCTCGCCGTCACTCTCGCACTCGCGACGACACCCGCCATCGCGTCATTCGGGGTCCAGGTCAATCCGGATGCGGCAGCGATCCTTGCTGGGACTGCCGCGGTTTATCTTGCTCACCGAATCTTCCGTGGCCGGCCCTCCTTCCGAGCGACGGCGATTCTCACGTTCCTCGTCGCATCGACAAAACTCCTTGCAGTCGTTGGCATCTTCGCCGTCGTCACGGTTGCACTGCTACGAGGGCTCAGGAAGGACGACCGGCAGCTGACGTGGATCGCACCCTTTGGCGGGGCCGTGCTTGGCACCGCCCTGTCTCATCTCATCTCCGAGCTCCTCACCCTGCTCGCGGGCCCGCCAACGCAGGGCAATCCCATCATCGGCTTGTCAACCGAACACCTGGTCGGTCCGTTCACGAGGCCTCTCGTTGACACTCTCGGGATCAACGCGGACCTCGTCAGCATGTACTGGCTACCGAGTGAGCTGGACTCAACACTGTGGGCGATGATCGCGCGGGTGACGGGGCTTCTCCTTATCGCCGCCGTTGGTATCCTCCTCGTCGCCCACCCTGGTAGCGATCCCCGATTCAACCTCGCCCTCTCCACGCTCGCAGGGGCCCTCTCGGTGCCGATCCTCATTCAGATCCGCCAGCTCATTGCCAATGGGCAGTATTTCGACGGTGTGGCCGCACGCTACGCCATCACGATCGTTCCCCTCGCCTTCGCCTGCGCGGGGATCGTCCTCGCTCAGCGCCGCTGGGGCCCGGCTGCCGCATGGGTGTTCAGTGGTCTGACCGCCGCTATCGCCCTCGGGTCGACCACGGGAGTGCTGACACTGTGACACTCTCGCCCCGAGTCCGTGATGGCGCTGCGATCGCCATCATCTTCTTCTACACGCTCCTGCTCTGCATCCCTGCTGTCTTCCGTTTCGATGGCGTCTCGCTCTATGACGAGATCACGCACTTCGACTACGCCTATAAGCTCACGGTCGAGCATTCGATCCCGAAGTCGGTCGAGCCGCTGTCGGAGGAGTCGCTCGAAGCCTGGGCGTGCCGCGACAGCGACTGGATCGATGACTCGACGGACCTGTGTGAACGCGCCGGTACGGGCAAGGCGACACGGTACGAATTCCCGGTCGACGGGGTCAACTACAACGGCTTCCACCCTCTCGTGTACTACGCGGTCACGGGCTGGGGCGCTCAGGCGCTGACTGCGGCCGCGAGCCCGGTCGCTGACCTCGACCTGTTTGACGCGATGAGAATCATGTCCAGCCTCTGGCTCGCTACCGGCATTTCCGCGTTCTACGTCGTTCTGAGCAGGTGGATTGACAGGAGGCCTCTCGCACTCGGAGCGGCGCTCCTCCTCGTCTCCCTGCCAGCCGTCACTCTCTTCGGTTTCACGATCAGCCCCGATGCTGCTGCACCACTCGCCGGCGTTGCCGCCATCGCCATAGCGAGGAGAATGGCGGACGGCAGGCCCGCCTTCGTCATGGCTGCCGCTCTCACGTTCTTTGTGGCGAGCACGAAGCTCCTGTCGATCGTTGCGATCCTTTCTGTTGTCACGGTCGGTCTGCTCTACTCTCTCCCTCATGTGAAAAGTCGAGGCCGCGACCTGTGGCGGTGGGCGGGTCCCTTCATGGGGGCGGCGCTCGGCGCCGCGGTGTCCTTCGTCGGTGCAACGCTTCTCACGCGCGCGGCTGGCCCGCAGACGATCGACAACCCTGCTGCGGGACTGTCGACCCTCGAACTGCTTGAAGGTCCGGGGACACCAATAGTCGAGACCTTCGCAACGGGGCTCGGGATTGTCAGCCCCTATTGGATGCCTGACGAGCTGGACTCGCCCGAATGGGCGGCGTTCTCGCGCCTCATGGCGCTCCTCATCGCTGCCTCCCCCTTCATCATCATGTGGCTTTCCCAACCGAAGAGCCGCGATTTCATCCTCGGCCTTTCGCTCCTCGCTGGCATGCTCACCGTTCCGGTCCTCATCCAGGTGCGGGAGATCGTCACAAGGGACGAGTACTTCGCGAATGTTGCGACCCGCTACTCCATCGCCCTCGTTCCCCTCGCTATCGCTATCATCGCGATCATCGCCTCCCGCCGGCCGTGGGGTACCACCGCTGTCTGGTCGATCGCGGGGGTGTCGATGCTTATTGCGCTGGCATCGATCAACGGCGTCTTCACCATCTGAAAATTGCATCTGCCACGACAGTCGCCGACGGGTTTAGGCGCCGGCTTCGGGGCGACAACTTCTTCAGCCGCCGCGAAGAGACCTCGCACTCGTGACGTCAGATCGTCGGGCGCGCTTCGGCCACGAGTCAGGAAGTCTGGCATCGCCGCGGACCCGATCTCACGCGAGGCATCGTGTGCGGGCGCCGCTTGCCGGTAAGATGGGCGCCACCCGACGCGTGTTGGGATGAGCCATGTATGTACGTGATGGCAGAATGCTCCCCGCGCTTGCGGGGTCAAGGAAGGTCGGCACGCAACTGGTTGGTGGGAGAAGGGAAATTCCGTGGAAACGGACCTTCCCTTCTCCTCAGAGCTAAGGGTCCTTTCTTATCTGACTTAACGACCTTCAGGACAAGAGGCCTCAGTCCGCGAGAAAAAACCTCGAGCGAAAATTATGAACTGTATATACGTACAAAACAACTTGCGCGATGTAGACTGACGATGTTGTCACTTCCGGGTCATGAATGGAGCATACGTTGGCGCTTGGTCAGAAATCATGGCTTTTCTGGGCGAAGACGCCCGATAGGTTCATGTCGAGCAACGATGCCGACATGGATCGAGATCTCTGGCTCTCACTGGGCCAACATCTGCGTGACAGCGCAGATGTTGGGGGGCTGCTCGTTGATCAGTGGATCGCAAACGCGCTGCGCAGAAGGCTCATTGACCTCGCCGGCGACCTCGAATCGGCAATAGCACTTGTCTCGTGGCTCGCAGGCACCCATGACATCGGCAAGGCAGAGCTTCATTTCGCGGGGCAGTTGGCTTGGCATCCCGAGTTCAGGAGGCTCAGCTCAGCGATTCTCGAGGCCCATGACATGGAGAAGAAGTTCGCCGATCCTCTCCTGCGGAGGCCCCACTCGCTCTACTCCGATCTCATACTGGCCAACTGGATCCGAGAGCAGTTCCCCGAGGCGGATCCAGCGGCGATTGCCTCACTCAGCGGCATCGCGGGATGTCACCACGGAAAACCAAGCGGCCTGTCTTTGCGAGACCACAGTCCGAAGAGCTCGTTCCAGGATTGGCTCCGCCAGCACAGTGCATCATGGCGAGACTGTTGGGAGGATTTGATCTCCGATATCGTGGACAGAACTGGAGCCCGGAGCGTTCTGGGGCGCGTGCTGGCCAGCGGTGGAATTCCACTTCCGGACCAGATTCTGCTCTCCGGCCTCGTCACAACGGCTGATTGGATAGCCTCGAACCAGGAGCTTTTCGGACTATCCCATTCAGGCCGACACTCCTCGGATGATTCCAGAGCAGAAGAAGCTCTCGAACGATTGGGAATGACGCGAAGCTGGACTGCTTCCGAAACCGTCATGCCTCCTTTCAGGGACCGCTTCTCCTGGCCCGAGCAGGCCGAGCTACGCCCAGTCCAGAGCCGAACTGTCGAAGCCGTGTCGAGAATCGACGGTCCCACACTGGTCATTATTGAAGAAGAGATGGGACAGGGTAAAACCGAGGCAGCCCTCTTGGCAGCCGAAATAATTGCCGGGCACACAGGTGCCGGAGGCGTGGCCTTTGCCCTGCCGACGATGGCGACGACCGATGCGATGTTCAGTCGCCTCGAAAGATGGGCGGAATCGCTCGTCCGAGAAGCCGACGGAGACCACTCGATCTTTTTGGGCCATTCCCGTTCACGGCTCAATCCAGAATTCGCGCGGCTTCGGCGGAGAACCCGCGGTATCGAAGCGGATGGCGGCGATTCTTCCGTCATCGCCCATCAGTGGTTCACGGGGAAGAAGGGCTTGCTGGCGGAATTCACCGTCACTACGGTCGACCAGATTCTTATGGCCGCGCTCGCAACTCGGCATGTGACCCTTCGTCATCTCGGCCTTGCCGGCAAGATCGTCATCATCGACGAAGTCCATTCATACGATGTCTACACCTCGAGCTACCTCGAGAGAACATTGACCTGGCTGGCCGCGCAGCGAGTGCCTGTCGTTGTACTCTCGGCCACACTGGCGTCGAGCATTCGACGCAGACTGCTAGACGCCTACAGGAACGGTCTGGGCAAGACATATCTCCCTGAAACCGCCCGAGCGACAGATAGAACCGCTCTCCTTGCAAAGATCAAAGCACGTAAAGCAGCGAAGGAAATCGAAGCAGGTGAGCAGGAAGCCACTGAGCGCGTACCGTACCCACGACTGACTTTGGCGGATGGTCAAGGTATTCGGCAGATGCAGATCGACCAGCGTGCAGGACATCGACTCCTGACGATCAGGCCTGCACCGGAAGACCTGATCGAGGCTATCGGAGCGGCTGGCTTCACAGAATCTGACGGCGGAGTTCTTGGCGTAGTGTGCAACACCGTCCAGAGGGCCCAAGATGCGTTCGACGCCCTTACCGAACGCTATGGAACGTCGGGCATCGAACTCATCCACTCCCAGTTCACGCTCGCCGACCGAGCCGAACGGGAGCGCGAACTTGTCGAACGCCTCGGCCCCGACGCTCATCGTGGATCGGGACGCCCCCAGCATCGGATCGTCGTGGGGACTCAGATCCTCGAGCAGTCCCTCGACATCGATTTCGACGTGATTGTCTCGGATTTCGCTCCCACCGACGCGCTACTTCAAAGGGCAGGTAGACTCCACCGACACAATCGCCCCTTCGCTGACCGGCCACCGACTCTTCGAGAACCGCGACTCTACCTCCGCGGGGTCGACGTCACAGGCGATGTTCCAGAGTTCGACAGCGGGGCACTGGCGATCTACGGGGAGCGAGTCTTGCTCGCCTCCTTAGCGGTGCTTACTCCATTTCTCACAGACTCACTCTGCCTTATGCATGATCTCGACGCTCTGGTGGAGAAGACGTACTCACCCGTTCTCGAGGTTCCGCTCGCGTGGCGCGAACCGTACGGAGCTGCGATGGAGATGGAGCAGTCACAAGCGGAGCATTCGAGGCATAAGGCCGCGCAGTTCCAGACGAAAGCACCCTCAGCGAGTCACGGCAACATGAACTATGCATTAGAGGCGATGGTCAAATCTGATGCCGCCCGTTCCGATGTCAGCGCGGCGGCTCATGTTCGTGATATCGAGCCCGGCCTCGAGGTGCTCCTCGTGTGGGATCGCGACGGCTATGTTTCACCGTTGCCCTGGCTAACGCCGGGAGATGAAGAAGTGCTTCTCGGCGAGTTCGATGTGCCGCCGCGCGCGGTTTCTCAGGCTCTTGCCTCCAGCCTCATCCGGTTGCCCAGATGGCTTGTGCCGCCAGGACGCTCTATTGATCAGGCCATTGAGCACCTGGAGAAGTCCGGTATAGCTGCCTGGCAAGCGGACTTCAGGCTACGTGGCCAGCTCCTACTGCGTCTTGATTCCAAATTTGGAGGAGAGCTGTTGGGAAGGCGATTCAGCTACAACAACGAGGTGGGGCTGCGCCGGGCCGAGGGGCCACGCGGCATGAACGAACCCAAGAAATGGCAAGAGGACTACGACAGTGATGAATTCACAGACGAGGAATGGGAATGGTGACGGAACAAGAAGGCTCCAGCTTCAACCTGCTGACTGAGCCCTGGGTAAAAGTCAGATCAATCGATGGTGTGAACGAGGAGGTGAGTCTCTATCACCTGTTCTCACACCTCGACGATTACACAGACCTCGGCGGCGAATCGCAGACGCAAAATTTCTCAATCTTGCGCCTGCTGCAGGCCATCATCATCCGGGGCGTTCGCGATGCCGACGAAATCGACGACACCTTTACTCTGGGCGAGCGCTGGGCGTATGTGCGCTTCGCAGACCTCGGGTCAACCACACGGAGGTACCTGGAGAAACACGCAGATCGGTTCGATCTCTTCGACAGCGTCGCCCCGTTCTATCAGGTCTCCGACCTGCGGAGCATGAAGGATGAGGTCAAACCCGCGTCCACGCTGGTACCCGACGTCGGCCCGCAGCTGTTCTCCACGTCTACGCAGGAGACCAGCAGCGAGCTTTCTCCCGCTCTTGCGGCACGCTGGCTGGTCCGACTACACGCGTACGACACCTCTGGCATCAAGACCGGGGCCGTCGGAGATCCCCGCGTGAAAAATGGGAAGGGTTACGGGATTGGCACCGGGTGGCTCGGTGCTATCGGAGCCGTTCAGATCGTCGGCAGGAACCTGAGAGACACCCTGGTCCTCAACATTCCGATGACTGATCTCGTCGTCCCCCAGCGCGAGCAGTTCCGCGATCTCCCGCCGTGGGAGCGAAAGCCGGACACGGCCGCGCCGAGAGATCTCGACGCACAAATTCCCAATGGGTTAGTGGATCTCCTGACCTGGCAGCAGCGCAGGGTTCGCCTTGTCCCAAATGCTGAAGGGACCGCTGTCACCCACACCGTCATATCGAACGGCGACAAGATCCAGGTTTCCAACATGTTTCTCGATCCAAGCACCGGCTATCGCTACTCAAAAGCGCAGTCAAAGGGCGGTGTCGAGGTCCACTTCCCTAGAACGCACGACGCGGAGCTGACCGTCTGGCGTGGCATCCAGGGCATCTTCGAGGAGAGTGCCGCCGAGAAGGAGAAGGGCCGCAAGGCCCCGCTCCTCCTGGGTGCTGAGCAGGACATGAGCGAGGAGCTCTCGAGGGACTTCGGCGGCGAAACGATTGGGCTGCGGCTCATCGGGGCACAGTACGGAACCCAGGACGCCATCCTCACAGGCGAAATCTTCGACGAAATTCCGGTCAGCATGTCACTCCTCCTCCGCCATGGCGCGGACATGCGACGCGTCGCTGTTCGCGCCGTGGATCGTATCATGTCGTTCCGCGGGAGTATGAAGTGGTTCCTCAAGCAGCTCCTCATGTGCGGTGGCGCGTCACCAGAAGACGAACCGACGGGGCCAGTCCAGGCATGGCTCAACGCTCTCGAGAAGGAGTTCGTGCAGTGGCTCTCGACCCTCTCCATCGGGATTGACGCGGACGAGGCGGACAAGCAGTGGCGCGCGATCATGTGGCGCGTGTCAGCGGCAGAAATTCGGTCTGCGGTAGAGGCCGCCGGCCCTCGAGCAGCGGTGGGCCGACTCGAGGTCAACGAGAACGGCAACAAGATTCTCCATTCGTCGGCGCGCTATGAAGCGTGGATCATGCGGAAGCTGGGAGAGATGACCGGAGCCCGCCCGACCGCATCGGCGAACTCTAGAAGAGACGCAAAGCAGAATTCCAATAAAGAAGGAGCAGCATCGTGAACGACACCCATCAATCGGAACAGCTGAGTGACGGAATCGGCCAGGCAGTGTCTCGACTGCAGCATCAGTTCCTCGAGGCCGGGGATCCGTCTGCCCGCAGAAAGCTGGCGGTCCTGCGCAGAGCCGTCAATGAGGACCCCGGAGAGAGCCCCGAGGTCTGGCAGATGGTTCTGGAGGCTCTCCCAGAGAAGTACATCGGGCGCAGGGACCAACCCACCGCCGGGGAATGGGCCGGTCATCTGGCACTCACCCTCTATGCGGTACACCAGCGGGGGAACGTTCGCCCAGTCCATGTCGTCGGACAGAGCTTCGGCTCGGCCGCGGGGACCCTCCTACGAGGCCGCACCGAGTCGACCAAGCGCACGTACGATGCCCTGCTCTCCGCCACAAACTTCGCCACGCGCAGACACTACCTTAGGGCTCTTATCGGCTTGATGGCCACAGACAGCACGAGCTCGCGAGCAATCGGCCTTGACTACGGCCGTCTCGCGAACGACATCTATCGGCTCCAGTTTGGGAAGTTCCGGTCCAGTGTGCTCCGCACATGGGGCCGTGACTTTTACAGAGCCTTTTCGTGGGCACCTGAAAGGGAGACCGAAGAAGTCTCCACGCTCTGACCGACCACCGAGACAACGTAGAAATTCTGACAAAAACAGCAAAGGAACATTTGACATGACAACCTTCATTGATTTTCACGCTCTCCACACTCTCGCTCCCAGCAATGTGAACCGAGGCGAAGACGGCTCCCCGAAGTCCGCCTTTTTCGGCGGAGTACAGCGGCAACGCATTTCGTCACAGGCGCTGAAGGCCGCCCAGCGCAAAGCCTTCTCGAACTATCTCGACAGCTCAGAGCTGGGTGTGAGGACGAAGCGCATTGTCGAACTCGTCGCGCGGCGCATGACACAGATTGATCCCGATATCGATCTTGACGATGCCCTCGCCGCTGCGGGTCAAGCGATGGAGAAGGCAGGCTTTAAGCTGACCAGTCCCAAGGTCAAGAAGGGCGAGGACGTTAAGCCCCCGACCGCTGGATACCTCGTTTTCCTCGGAGAGCACCAGGTCGAGCGCCTCGCCCGCCTGCTCCTCGAGACCGAGGACGTCAAGGCGTTGACGAAGAAAGACGTGCATACCGTTCTCGACACAGAGCACGCTATCGACGTCGCACTCTTCGGCCGAATGGTTGCAGATGATGCGGCGCTCAACGTCGATGCAAGCGCACAGGTTGCCCATGCGCTCGGTGTACACGCCGCGGTTCCAGATTTCGACTACTACACTGCGGTCGACGACATGAGCCGGGCGGACGAAGAGACGGGAGCCGGTATGATTGGCACGATCGAGATGGTCTCCTCGACGATGTACCGGTATGCAACTGTCAATGTCGACCAGCTGATGGCGAACCTCGGCTCGCGAGCTGCAGTGAAGCGAGCCCTGGAGGCCTTCGCCTCGACTTTCATTGAAGCTCTCCCGAGCGGCAAGCAGAATACATTTGCGGCTCATACTCTGCCCGAGGTCGTCGCGGTCGCAGTGCGAGACCGGCGACCGGTCAGCTACGCGAACGCGTTCGAAACCGCAATTGAAGCGGATTCGGGTCAGAACCGCAGGAAGCTTGCGGCACGCTCACTAGCGTCCGAGGCGTCGGCAGTTGCGGAAACCTACGGACTGTCCCCCCTTGACGAATGGGTGGCGGCCGTTCCCAGCCTTCAGGACGACGTCGAGGGCCTTGGCGACAAGGTAAACACGCGTGAGCTGATCGAGAACCTGCTGGAGGCTCTCGACTCAGCTCTCCCTGCTGATGCGACCGCGGGCAGGGATGGAGAATGAGCTCTCTCATACTTCGAGCGAAAGGGCCTATGCAGTCGTGGGCTGTCGACTCTCGCTATTCCACACGAGAGTCTGGGCGGGAGCCGAGCAAGTCCGGAATTGTAGGGTTGCTGGCAGCTGCTCTAGGACGATCCCGAGAGGAGGATGTCTCTGACCTCGCGGAGCTGAGGATGGGCACGCGAACGGATCAGCCCGGCCGTCTGCTCGTCGATTTCCACACTGCGAAGGCTCCAGGTAGTAAGCACTCCACTCTCTCGTGGAGGCACTATCTGTCGGATGCTGCTTTCACCGTCGCCGTCTCCGGCGATGACAGTCTCATTCGTCAGATCGCTGAGGCCGTATCAGCGCCGCGGTTTCCCCTCTTCCTAGGACGGAGAGCATGCCCTGCGCCCGTTGATCTGATGGGAGGCGTCTTCGACGTCGACGACACAGAGTGCATCCTTCGCGACCTTGATAGGACACCGTGGCTCGCATCAGGCTGGTACCGACAGCAGTCCGTCCGGCAGGTTTACCTTTCGATCTCTCGCGATGCTGAACCCGGAGAGCCGGGCGATCTTGTAAGAGACGTCCCTCTCTCCTTTGATCCTCGACAACGAGACTACGGTTCACGCATTATCGCGCGATGTGAGCCCCTTCTTGTTGGGAATCCCCAAGGCAGAGAGCTCGATGATCCATTCTTTGCACTCGTAAAGGAGGACTGATGTATCTCAGTCGATTAGCAATCAATCCACGACGCCGAGAGGCGCGAAAACTGCTGGCGAACCCTCGGGCTATGCATGCGGCTGTAGAATCGTCCTTCCCTCCCCGCGAGCACGACGCCGACCCAGATCGGGTTCTCTGGCGCGTTGATGAGACGACCGACAGAGTAACTCTCTATGTCGTCTCCCCAACAGAGCCAGACATGACCCACCTTGTCGAGGCGGCCGGATGGGAGACCGCGCCCGGGGAAAGCCTCCAGTACAGTCGGTTCCTCAAGAAGGTTGAGGACGGACAGAGATTTCAGTTCCGCGTCACCGTAAATCCGGTCAAGAGGCTGTTCGTTCCCGGCAACAGGGGAAAGCTGGTACCCCACGTCACAGAAGACCAGCAGCTCGCATGGTTCTATTCCCGGGAAGAGCGATGGGGCTTCCATGTTCCACTCCGCCCTAGCGAATCGGACGAAGGCGCTGGCGATGAACGGCTCGCACGAGTGGTGAAGCGCTTGGACCGATCCTTTTCCAAACCAGAGTCGAATTCACGGAGAACTGTGACGCAACGCCACGTCACCATCGTCGGAGAACTTGGAGTAACTGATGCGACAGCGTTCAGGAATGCTCTGGTCGGTGGCTTGGGGCGCGGAAAGGCATACGGTTGCGGACTCATGACTCTAATGAAGGTCGGTGCCTGACATGCATGGCGCTCCTCCCCCTGAGTCCCAGGAACTGGCGAGGGTGTCGGAGAGACTGTCGTTCGTCTACCTGGAGCGGTGCACCGTTCATCGCGACTCGAACGCGCTAACCGCAACTGACGAGCGTGGGACCGTCCACATCCCCACAGCGATGATTGGTGCTCTGCTTCTAGGGCCAGGAACGAGGATCACCCACGCCGCGATGACCCTTATCGGTGCGTCCGGAGCGAGCGTGGTGTGGGTAGGTGAGGGGGCAGTCCGCTGCTATGCCACGGGCCGTCCCCTCGCCCGCAGTACTCGCCTCCTGGAAGCTCAGGCACGCTCATTCGCCAGCCAGAAATCTCGGCTTCGCGTCGCCCGCGAAATGTATGAGATGAGGTTTCCGGACGAGGACGTGTCTGGTCTCACAATGCAGCAACTACGGGGACGAGAGGGCGCTCGCGTCAGGAAGATCTATGCCGCTGAGTCGGAGAGGACAGGAGTGTCCTGGTCGCGCCGCCAGTACAAGGTCGGAGACGTTGCGGACTCTGATTTTGTCAATCAGGCCCTCTCGAGCGCCAACTCGTGCCTCTACGGAGTAGTCGCTGCCGTGATCCACGCTCTAGGCATGGCACCTGGACTTGGTTTCGTCCATGTGGGACATGACTTGTCGTTTGTCTACGACATTGCGGATCTCTTCAAAGCCGAGACCAGCATCCCGGCAGCATTTGATGTAGTTGCAGCAGAGACAACCGACCCACTCAACGATGTTCGTCGGCTTCTTCGCGACCGTCTGATGACTGAGGGCACGATGGAGCGTACCGTGGACGCTATTCGACACCTCTTTCCCGTAGTGGCCGAGGAACCGCAGATCACGTACGACGAGGCACTCTCGATCTGGTCCGGCAGAGCAGACGGCCGCGTGCCCAGTGGCCAGAACTACGGGTGAGGTGCGCGATGATCGTCTTGGTCCTGTCTGCCTGTCCAGTCGGACTCAGAGGAGACCTGACAAAATGGCTCTACGAGATCTCTGCCGGCGTTTTCGTCGGCAAGGTGAGCGCGCGCGTACGAGATCACCTATGGTCCCGTGTCGAGGAGTTCTCTGGAACTGGGCGGGCCATCCTTATCTGGACCACCAGGTCCGAACAAGGACTCGGCTTCAGAGTCAAGGACCACCATTGGCAACCGGAGGACATAGATGGTCTTACATTGATGCGGAGGCCTCCTCCATCCGCTCCTCCAAGCTCGGAGATGAGGCCCGGCTGGAGCAAAGCCGCTTCGTATCGGCGCGGTCAGCGCTTCTCCAACAAGAGAGGAGGCGAAAACTCTCAATTAAAGGGTTTAGAATAGAGGACACTATGTATTACCTGCTCAGGAAGTGTGTTCCCCGCGCCTGCGGGGATGAGCCCACGACGTTTTCGGGGTCGGTGACTGTCCCACTGTGTTCCCCGCGCCTGCGGGGATGAGCCCGCCCTCCCCTACCTCGTCAACGGCTGGAAACAGTGTTCCCCGCGCCTGCGGGGATGAGCCCCCCTCGCTAGAGGGCTTTGCAGTAAGCATTACGTGTTCCCCGCGCCTGCGGGGATGAGCCCCGGGCCGGAAGGTCCCCAGGGTGAGCAGGGCCGTGTTCCCCGCGCCTGCGGGGATGAGCCCCCCCGGAATTATGCGCAAAGTGACCCGGACTGGTGTTCCCCGCGCCTGCGGGGATGAGCCGCACCCCCGGCCCGCTGCAGAAACTCACCAGGGGTGTTCCCCGCGCCTGCGGGGATGAGCCCCCCCACCGCCCCCGCGCCGCCCCCGGCACGGGGTGTTCCCCGCGCCTGCGGGGATGAGCCTTATTGAGGTCACAGAGTGACAGAAAAAGAGACGTGTTCCCCGCGCCTGCGGGGATGAGCCCCGGTCCGTGTCAAAATCGGACAGGTCCCAGGTGTGTTCCCCGCGCCTGCGGGGATGAGCCCACCTACAGCCCCCGCGCCGCCCCCGGCACGGGGTGTTCCCCGCGCCTGCGGGGATGAGCCGCCGCCACCATGGGCGACATAGTAGACCGGACCGTGTTCCCCGCGCCTGCGGGGATGAGCCCCCCTGCTCCGAGAGCGTGTCCGCATGAGCCCGGTGTTCCCCGCGCCTGCGGGGATGAGCCTGTACGCAACTTCGTCATTTGCCAGGTCGACCCGTGTTCCCCGCGCCTGCGGGGATGAGCCCCTGCAGCTCCGTCATATCGCGCCATAGCGGTAGTGTTCCCCGCGCCTGCGGGGATGAGCCCGTCAATGAGTTCGTCGCGGGTGAGGGCGGTTGGTGTTCCCCGCGCCTGCGGGGATGAGCCTGGTTAGTGAATGGTGACCCGCACGACGAAACAGTGTTCCCCGCGCCTGCGGGGATGAGCCCCGTAATCATCAGTCCTCCGTCAGTAATCTCAGGTGTTCCCCGCGCCTGCGGGGATGAGCCCACACGCATAAATTCATTTTTATCTCCTTTAGTGTGTTCCCCGCGCCTGCGGGGATGAGCCCAGGCATAGGGACCGCGCCTGCCGCTTGCGCTAGTGTTCCCCGCGCCTGCGGGGATGAGCCCCGCCACTTGGACCATCAAGGAAGAGAACTAAAGTGTTCCCCGCGCCTGCGGGGATGAGCCGCGGCGGGAGGAGCGCGGCGAAGCACTCACCCTGTGTTCCCCGCGCCTGCGGGGATGAGCCTGCGCTCGGTTTCGTTCACTGTCTTTCTCTCTCGTGTTCCCCGCGCCTGCGGGGATGAGCCCTAACAAATGAGTTTCATTATCTCAGTACCCGCGTGTTCCCCGCGCCTGCGGGGATGAGCCCGTTCTACATCCATAAAGCCCTAGACAGGACAGGTGTTCCCCGCGCCTGCGGGGATGAGCCCGTCGGCTCCCTGCTGTACCCCGTCACTATGCCGTGTTCCCCGCGCCTGCGGGGATGAGCCTACGACTACGAGCATGAGCGCTATGTCCTAGTTGTGTTCCCCGCGCCTGCGGGGATGAGCCTCGGCGCAATCACTGACAGCCCCGCCGCACGAAGTGTTCCCCGCGCCTGCGGGGATGAGCCCATGTACACAAGTTCATCGTTTTCTCCTTTGGTGTGTTCCCCGCGCCTGCGGGGATGAGCCCGTGTAGGTTTCTTCCAGGCTCCTGGCGACACTGTGTTCCCCGCGCCTGCGGGGATGAGCCCCGCGGGCCAGATGGACGGCCCCCACGAAGGGCGTGTTCCCCGCGCCTGCGGGGATGAGCCCGATTGCCGCTTGCGGGGGCGCGGGTGGTCGATGTGTTCCCCGCGCCTGCGGGGATGAGCCCCCCGCCGATGGGGGCCGCGCCAGCCTCGACGTGTGTTCCCCGCGCCTGCGGGGATGAGCCCTCACCAGGGGATCGCCCGCGCCACGCGCCGATGTGTTCCCCGCGCCTGCGGGGATGAGCCCCCTTGATCGTGCCGTCCCTGAGCCCGGCCAGGTGTTCCCCGCGCCTGCGGGGATGAGCCGCCGCCGCACGCGCCCGATCAAAGGACGCGTCAGTGTTCCCCGCGCCTGCGGGGATGAGCCGTGTGACGAGACCCTTCCAGCGAGACAGATCAGGTGTTCCCCGCGCCTGCGGGGATGAGCCCTAACCACCAAAGGAGACAAAAATGTACGTGTCGTGTTCCCCGCGCCTGCGGGGATGAGCCTGTACGCAATTTCATCGTCTGCCAGGTCAACCCGTGTTCCCCGCGCCTGCGGGGATGAGCCCGGCGTCGTGGAGGCGGGTCACCAGTCTTCACCGTGTTCCCCGCGCCTGCGGGGATGAGCCACGTCGTGTTGGTCGCCGTGTCGAAGATCGGGGCGTGTTCCCCGCGCCTGCGGGGATGAGCCCGTTCTACGTCACTAAAAACCTAGACCGGACGGGTGTTCCCCGCGCCTGCGGGGATGAGCCCGTATTGTATCATTCTCCGGCTCCACTATATTCGTGTTCCCCGCGCCTGCGGGGATGAGCCCAGGCGTAAGGACCGCGCCGTCCGCTTGCGCTAGTGTTCCCCGCGCCTGCGGGGATGAGCCCATACGCATAGGTTCATTTTTTTCTCCTTTGGTGTGTTCCCCGCGCCTGCGGGGATGAGCCCGCGGACGACGAGTTCGGGATCAGGGGAGGGCTGTGTTCCCCGCGCCTGCGGGGATGAGCCCTCCTGGACGGCCGTCCATGTGTAGGGGCCGGGGTGTTCCCCGCGCCTGCGGGGATGAGCCGGTCATGGTCTGGCGGCGGTAGACAAACGCAAAGTGTTCCCCGCGCCTGCGGGGATGAGCCTAGTAGGACCATTGCTCACTTATCTCCATGTCGGTGTTCCCCGCGCCTGCGGGGATGAGCCTTCGAAGTGGGTGGCCGGAGAATTGGAGTGTGAGTGTTCCCCGCGCCTGCGGGGATGAGCCCCCAAGTCAGGATGCACCGGCTTCCTCACATGGGTGTTCCCCGCGCCTGCGGGGATGAGCCGCGCCCCCACCTTCCCGTGTGTGGGAGGGCGGAGTGTTCCCCGCGCCTGCGGGGATGAGCCTGCGGGACCAGTCTCCGCACGGTCCGAGGCTGGGTGTTCCCCGCGCCTGCGGGGATGAGCCTGCGGCGCTAGTCTGGTCCGGTCTACTATGTCGGTGTTCCCCGCGCCTGCGGGGATGAGCCCCTGGAGCCTGTGCGGAATTGTTTGTCGGGGAGGTGTTCCCCGCGCCTGCGGGGATGAGCCTACCCGCTACGCCTATCGCCCGTACCCTACTGGGTGTTCCCCGCGCCTGCGGGGATGAGCCCGCGACGTCGATCGCGGGTGGCACTCCAGTCATGTGTTCCCCGCGCCTGCGGGGATGAGCCCTGCCGCCGTCGGGGCCGAGGTCGAGCTCAAGAGTGTTCCCCGCGCCTGCGGGGATGAGCCGCTGACGGGCGCGCCGGATAGCGGGACGGTGAAGTGTTCCCCGCGCCTGCGGGGATGAGCCCGTCGGATCACACATGTACCCGGTCACAATGCCGTGTTCCCCGCGCCTGCGGGGATGAGCCTGTGGCGGCGCGTGCCGCCGCGGTCCTCCAGGTGTGTTCCCCGCGCCTGCGGGGATGAGCCTTCGACGAACGTCCTGCCAAGCACCCTCGCGCTGTGTGTTCCCCGCGCCTGCGGGGATGAGCCCACTCCAGCCCGGCACCGCACGCCGCTACAGCAGTGTTCCCCGCGCCTGCGGGGATGAGCCGCACGAACCGCGATACTGTCCGCCGCCCAGATTGTGTTCCCCGCGCCTGCGGGGATGAGCCCACAAAAGGAGACAATGATGACTCTCTGCACATGTGTTCCCCGCGCCTGCGGGGATGAGCCCACTCCAGCCCGGCACCGCACGCCGCTACAGCAGTGTTCCCCGCGCCTGCGGGGATGAGCCGCCACTGACCGCGTCTGTCAAGGGTCCGGCGAGGTGTTCCCCGCGCCTGCGGGGATGAGCCCGTCTACTTGACCGTCCGCTACGACTTCTACGGGTGTTCCCCGCGCCTGCGGGGATGAGCCTCCTTCGACTCCGGAGACAAGGCGACAGCCAAGGTGTTCCCCGCGCCTGCGGGGATGAGCCTGCGTGCCAGCAAGCGTAGGGGCCGCGCCGGCCGTGTTCCCCGCGCCTGCGGGGATGAGCCGCCGTCGATCCGCGCCTTCAGGTCTTGCAGGTAGTGTTCCCCGCGCCTGCGGGGATGAGCCCGCGGACAAGACGCCGGGCGGGAAGGTGCTCGAGTGTTCCCCGCGCCTGCGGGGATGAGCCCTTGACGCTCATTTGGGTGGTGATCGCGTTGATGTGTTCCCCGCGCCTGCGGGGATGAGCCCCCTGCGACGGGTGGCCGCCGTCGGCGGGAGATGTGTTCCCCGCGCCTGCGGGGATGAGCCCCCACGGGCGGTGTCTCGTGAGGGCGGCGATCTGTGTTCCCCGCGCCTGCGGGGATGAGCCCTTCGCGTAACCGCACAGGAGGCCCCTCATGGTGTGTTCCCCGCGCCTGCGGGGATGAGCCCTCTTGGAGCGCGCGCCACGTGTACGGGCCAGGGTGTTCCCCGCGCCTGCGGGGATGAGCCTCTGAGCAACATGGCCAGGGTCAAGGCCCCGCGGTGTTCCCCGCGCCTGCGGGGATGAGCCGCGAATGCGCGACCGTTTCGTCGCCCTATACGGGTGTTCCCCGCGCCTGCGGGGATGAGCCCTGCAGATCATCCTCGGAATTCTCACACTCGCCGTGTTCCCCGCGCCTGCGGGGATGAGCCCACGCTCCTGCTGGAGGTCACGGGATACGGAAAGTGTTCCCCGCGCCTGTAGGGATGGGTGCACACGTTAGACGGACACTCAGACTACGAACCGTGTTTCCCGCACCCGGGCCAAGTCAGTACAGATCCAGCCGTCACCGGCTAAGCCGTGAGCGGATTCGTGTCGCCGCCTTGTCTGCGGTGACCTTGAGCCCGTCATGGCGCAGCGAGGCGCCAACCTGGCGCAGAAGTCGAGTTGCGTGCGCGGTCGGAAGCGTCGCACTCGGCTCCAGCTCGTACGGCTCGATATCAACGGCGAGCGGAGTGAATGGCTCGTCCCTCGTGACCGGCGGGAAGTGGGAGTCGGTGCGATGACCGTGCTTGCCGACGTGGGCCCATGCTTCCCGGAGGATTGCTTCTGCCTCTTCACCCTGGATGGCGGGAGACCGGGTGAGGAGAGCCTCGTGGCGGGCGGTCGAGCCAATCCGGCTACGTAGTGCCGCGTCGTCGAGGAGCGCGAGAATGTGTGCGACCCATTCATCCTCAGTCGCTGCAAGGAAGCCGGTCTCGCCATTGCGGATGGTCTCGCGGAACGGCTGGGTTGGGGATGCGACTGTTGGAGTTTCAACCAGAGCGGCTTCAAGCCACTTGATCGCGGACTTGGCTTCGTTGAAAATCGAGCGGTCCGTCAGCGGGGCGAGGCACACATCGACGTCCCTCAAATAGGCGGGTAGGTCCTGCCAGGGCACGAGGGGCAGGCGGACGATCCGGTCGGCGAAGCGATCGAGGACCGCGGTGGGAACGACGAGGCCGCCGAGCCAGAGCTCGACGTCTTTTTGTTCGAAGACGCGGGCGATGGCGGGCTCGATCGAAGCCCAGTCCGCGTCGTGTGTTTTCGTTCCCGAAAAGAAGCCAATGCGGAGGGGGCCGGGCGCCCGGTCCCGTGCGAGCTCCCGTTCGGATACGCGGGCAAGGAGCGCTGAAACGCCGTTGTGGTACGTGTGGGCCGGTATCCCAATAAGGCGGGCCGCCTCGCGGCTGACGGTCTGAGTTGAGCCAATGAAATAGTCGCAGTTCTCGAGCGTCGTCCGGTACCGGTGGATTCCCTCCCGCCACAGGTCGCGTTCCTCTGTCGTCAGCGTCGCGAGATTGTCGAGAAGCGGTTCGATCTCGGGGTCAAAAATGAGGTCGTCAACATCGCCGAGGATCGGGATCGTCCGCTCCGCGGAGCGGACTGACTCTATGAGCTCAAGGATCTGTGGAGTGGCTGGCACCCGGTAGAACACGACTGCGTCAGCTTCGAGAACGCGTTGCGGTAGCACGGGGTCGCGGTAGGTATGGATCGTCGCGTTGATTCCCCGGGTCGCGAGCGCTTCCACGGGCAGATGTGCCCGGTACCGGCCGGGGGCGCCCTGGATGCCGGTGATGTAGACGACGTCTGTGATGAGCTGTTCAATCGCCTCGCCCGCGCTCCCGAGGCTGACACTGCGCCCGTCGACAAGCCCGCGATAGAAGCCTTCAAGCTCGGTCATCTGTTCCTCCGGTGTGACGGTCGGTGCGACAGAGCCGCGGCCCATGAGCGATCTCGCAATCGACTGATCGGACAACTCTTCGATTGCGGCCCGTAGTTGATCGGCAGAGCCGGTCGCGATGACCCGCCCGTTGAACCCGTCCTTGACGGCCTCCGCGGGGCCGGGAGTATGGGAGGTGATGACAGCCAGTCCCGCGCCGAGGGCTTCGCGGGTCAGGATCGAATGCGATTCCCGTGCGAGTGAGGGCAGGACGAGGACATCGTGTCGCGCGAGGATCTCGGGCAGATCGGCGGAGTCGAAGGCAGGGTGGGACCGGGCCCAGTCCGGCACGTCGTCAAGCGCCGCCCCATAAATGCTGAGAGATGTGCCGGGCTGGACATCGGCTCCCCTCACCGCATCGGCAAGGACGTGGAAGCCCTTGAGGCGGTCACCGCCACCGGCGTAAAGGAAACGAACGCCCATTCCCATGTCGTGGCGCTCTCTCACACCGGCGACATCGACCCCGTTTTCGTTGACTCGTACTCGCTTCGCGGAGATGCCGTTAGCGACCATCACCTGTCCCATTGCCGCGGAGGGAACGAGGATGAGATCGGCATGGGCGAGGCGCTTCGCCAACCACTGGTTGCGTGCGGTCAGCCAGTCGGCGCTCACGGCGCACTGGCATTCCCCGCAGTCACGGACGATGGAGCAGGGCCGAAACTCCCGGTCAACGAGGAACTGGCGTGAGCAGATCCACCAAAAGTCGTGCATGGTGACAACAATCTTCGCCCCGGCTTTCCGCGCGACATCGAGCAGCCCACCCCCGAGGGTCTGCAATGCATGGAAGTGGACGACATCCGGCTTGATGGTCGCGACGTAGCGCGCGAAGGTGCGGGCGACGGCGGGGTTGTTGTAGTTCTTCACATCGGCCCAACTGAGGAACGGGGAGATTCCGATCCAGTGGACGGGAATACCGTTCTCGATGGTGTCCTTTTCGTCGAGCGGTCCGAGCGAGTTGAGATCGCCTGCGAAGACGAACGATTCGTGGCCGCGCTCTGCCATGGCGCGCGCGCAGCGCTGTGGCATCAGCGTTCCGCCGGAGACGAAGTCGGGAGGAAAGTGAGCCGACACCTGCAGAATCCGCATGGCGCTACACTACCAAGATTCCTTCGGCGCTCTATGATGGCGGCATGACGACTGCCGAGCACTGGCTCCAGGCCCTCGCTGAGCGAGATGAGAAGTTCCGAGCCTCCATTGCCCCCGTCACCGCCGACCATGTGGGGGAGCTGTCGATGGTGGAGATGCAGGCGCGCCTCATCGCCGCAGCGGAAGGCAACTCACTTCGTGACGCGATCATCCGCAGCCAGTCCATGCGGATTGCCGAGCTCACAGCGAAACTCCAGAATACCCGCAGGGCAGCCTCCGTGACGACATCGGTCAAAGGCACAGTGAAGGCAGCAGCCGACAGGTCGCCCGCCCCGATCAAACGTGCGGTCTACGGCGGCGCGCGCGTCCTTCGCGGCACCGGGAACGCCGTGCTCAGGGTATTCGGGCGGGTCTGATGCGGCGGGCAATCACGATCTGTCGAACCCCGGACGATATCGCACGGTTCTGTGGCGCGTGGGAGGCACAGCGTTCGACCTCGTGGGCTCTGACGATCCTCGTGCCAACGGGGACAGACACGACCACCCTGCCGCATGTGCCTGGCGTGACGGTGACGGACGTTGCCGGGCCGCCCATCGTCGAGGCGTTGCGCCTCGCGGCGCAGTGCGATGCAGCGTGGCTGCTACGTGAGGGTCGCGCCCCAGAGACCGGCTCCCTCGCCTCCATCGAGCACTGGCTCTCCGTCCGATCAACAGATGTCATGTACGGGGATTCGGTCGATGAGGGCGGCATCGTCACGACCCGGCCCCGCTTCGGCCGCATCCGCATGCTCGCGACCGGCGACGTCGGCGATTCCATCATCGTCCGCGGCGAACTCGCCAAGGCAGTGCTCGATCGCGGTACGACGGAGTGGCATGCGACGGTGATGGCTCTTATCGCTGAGGCACGGACCGTTGATCACATCCCTGTCGTCCTCGATGCGGGTCCGGCTCATCCTCGCCTCTCGACGACCGCCAGGGCAGCCCTCCTCTCCCCGGCGAATCCGGAGGCGCTGCTCTCGGGCGATGGGCACCACATCGTTCCCGGCGAGCCGGTTGCAGACGAACAGGTGACGATCGTCATCCCCTCGATCGGTACGGCCGCGAGCTTCGGCGAGAGCGACAGGCCCGCTCTTCTCGCCTGCCTCGAGTCGATCCTCTCCCGCGACACCTCCCTCGTGAAAGAGATCATCGTCGTCGCAGGGCCTCGAATGCCAGGGGCTGTCGTTGATGCAGCGCAGGTAATCGCCGGTGATCTACTGAAGATTGTCGATATCGGCGGCGACTTCAGCTTCTCCGCATCCTGCAACACGGGCGCAGCCCACGCGAGCGGCACCCATAACCTCTTCCTCAACGACGATGTCGAGGTTGTAACCGATGATTGGCTTGCCCTCATGATGAGGGTGGCGCTCGGCCCTGGTGTCGGGGCTGTCGGGGCGCGGCTACTCTTCCCCGACGGGTACCTTCAGCATTGCGGGATTACGGTTCGGCCTGACACGTGCGAACCGAACCATCTCTACTACCGCGCCGACCCGGCCGAGGTGAGCGACCCATCCGCGAGCGCATGCTCCGAATACCTGGCTGTCACGGGTGCGTGTCTGCTTGTCTCGCGGGAGAACTTCGAGTCCGTCGGTGGCTTCTCACTGCGGTTGCCGCTCAACTACAACGACGTCGATCTATGCCTCAAGCTCAAGCGTGCGGGGCTCGTCTCCGTCTCCTGTAACCCCGTCACGCTTCTTCACCGAGAGTCGACGAGCCGTGTTCCCACGCTCACCCAGGCCGAGGCGGACGAGATGCAGCTCTGGCGCGGCGAGGTCCAGGACGACCCGTACTGGTACGCCTGGTCCTGACAGTCAGCGCCGCAGGTAGCGCGCGGCCTTCGCGGCCGTGTGCCGAATCCCTGCACGTTGCGTTGATTCCCATGTCTTCGACACGAGGGACCGGAGTGTGGGCCGCGGAGCGACCATCTCGCCTGGCGCTAATCGGTCAATCCGGTCGGCCGCGTAGTACGGGTCTCGGCAGTACGCGAGTAGCGGCGCGAGGGTCGATTCCCACGAGAAGTCCCGCGAAGCTTCGACAACTCGAGCTCTCATGTCATCTGGATTGTCGAGGACCTCGAGGATCGCTTGTGCCATCGCCTGCTCGTCCCCGACGGGGACGGTGCGACCAAGGCCGCGTGACTCAACGAGATCGCCGAAGAAGTCTCCGTCCGAGGTGATGATCGGTAGCCCGGTCCACAGGTAGTCGAGGACCCTCGTGCGGAAGCTGAAATGGGTCTCGATGTCGGTGAAGTGGGCGGTCACACCGATGTCGGCATCGAGGAGATAGTTGTGGCGGTCCCCGTACTCCACCCAGTCGTCGAGGAAGAACACATGGGTGCCAGTCAGTCCGAGTTCCTCGGCATGCCGCCGTGAGTGGGCCGCCATCGCCATTTGGGGCACATCCGGGTTGGGGTGCTTCGCACCGAGGAACAGGAGCCTGATCGTCGGATCAGTCTCGGCGGCGATACCAACGGCACTGATGACAGTGAGGGGATCGAACCAGTTGTAGATCCCGCCACCCCAGATGAGGAGGTGATCGTCGGCGGAGATGCCAGGGATCGTACCCTTGATCGCGTGGCGATCCTGAGTGGGTGTCGGGCCGGCAATCCCAAAGGGAGCAAGATCGATGAGGCTCCACAGCGACCCATCCGCATCGTACGTCCGGGGGTTGACCCGACCGAGCGCAGCGAGGTGTCCGATCCACAGACTCCGCTGGGTTTCGCTCGCGCAGAGGAAGAAGTCGCCGATCCGAATCTGCGCAGAAAGTTCGTTGATGGCGTGCTGGAGGGCGTGCTCCCTGTCCGGCATTGGCCGATGCTTTTCCACGCCGAGCGATTCGAGGTGGAACGGGTCGTACAGGTCGACGACGAGCTTGAAGTCGCGCTCTCCCAACCACGGGAAGGTGTGGACAAGGTAGCCCTGGATGATGACGACGTCGGGAGTGCCGAGGTCGCTCTCAAAGTCGGCGACCTTCGTCGCCTCGAGAGAGAAATTCGGGGACGTGCGGCCAGCCTCGGCGAACGTGAGAACCGTGACGTCGTGTTCGCGGGCGAGCATCCCCGCCATCTCCCATACGCGGATCGCCGGTCCCGCCATCTTCGTCGAGAACGTATCGAGTGTGACGATGACAATCTTCATGGGAGCTCCTCTAGTTTCCGGGAGGTCGGGACCAGCGGCCGTCGAGGATGACGTAGCCACCCGACTCGAAGGGCGTGCCACGCTTGACGCCGATGGCGGCAGCCTCACGGACGTAGTCATAGACGTGCTCTGTAGTCGTATTGACGATAGAGCCATGGAAGACGTACTGGCCGGGCTGGAGGTTGAGTCGAGGAATCGTCAGGTCAACAGCTCCCCTACCGTCGATGTGGTCGACATGGAACTCGAGGTCACGGGTGTTATTGCCCCACAGGTAGGTGCCATCGATCGACTCCATGCTGTACCCGAAGACCGGCCTGTCGATCCGCTCCTTCGCGTTGTAGTGGAGCCGAAGCGTGAGCCGGTCACCGGTGGCGACAAGATAGTCGGCGGGCTGACCTTCCGAGTCGAGAACCTCGACTCGTTCGACGAGGGCCTCACCGGAGCCCCAGCGCACCCTGCCATCAGAGTCGATGCGGACTCCCTTTTTCGTCGAGTCCCCGTAGCGTTCGATGACAGTGCGTGCCGTGCCTACCTCGACAAGGTCCCCATTCTCCAGCCATGCCGCATGGTCAGCCATTGCTCGCAACTGCGGGATTGAATGGGATACAACGACGACGGTCTTGCCGTCATTGCGCAAGTCGGCAAACTTCTTCGTGCACTTATCCTGGAACGCCGCGTCGCCGACGGCGAGGATCTCGTCAACGAGGAGGATGTCCGGTCGGGTGTGGATCGCAACTGAGAAACCGAGCCGCACATACATGCCGGACGAGTAGTTCTTCACCGGCTGGTCGATAAACTCCTCGACACCCGAAAAGTCGACGATCTCATCGAAGCGACCATCGAGCTCCTCTCGTGACATGCCGAGAATAGAGCCGTTGAGGTAGACATTCTCGCGGCCCGACAGCTCCGGGTGGAAGCCCGAGCCCACCTCAAGCATCGCCGCGATCCTGCCGTCAGCGACGATCGTGCCACTGTTAGGCACGAGGATCTTTGCCATGCACTTGAGCAGGGTCGACTTGCCGGAGCCGTTGTCACCCACGAGAGCGAAGGTCGAGCCTTTTTCGATCTCGAAGCTCACATCGTTGAGTGCCTGAAAGTCTTCGGCGACGGCGCGTCGACGGCGGATGATGACGGACTTCAGGGTCCTATTGAGCTCCTTATAAATCTTGAAGCTCTTTGACACGTTCTGGACGGAGACAGCAATCTCGTTCATCACAGCACCTCCGCAAGGTGGTCCTGGTGGCGGTCGAAGATCTTCCACCCGATGAAGAAGATGGCGACCGATCCGGCGGCAACAAGGCCGAACTGACCCCAATCTGGCCATCTCGCGTCATAGAGCAGATTGCGGAAGATCTCCGCGAAGTGAATGAACGGATTGAGGTAGTAGAGGTTCTCGATGGTGATGGGGCCGATGATCGGGCCGAAGCTCTCGGACTGCTCGCGGACCAGCTGGGCGGGATAGACGATCGGGCTCGCATAAAACCAGAGCTGGAACAGGATCGCAGCGAAGTGCTGGACGTCGCGGAAGTAGACGTTTGCGATCGAGAAAATAAGCCCGAGCCCGGTCGCGAAGAGCGCGAGCAAGACCATCGTCACGGCGACGAGCGGGACGTAAATGAGGATGTTGCTACCGAGCAGGAGGATGACGATGACAAGGATGACCATCTCCCACACGTGCTGGTAAAGCGCAGAGAGAGTGTTCGCGAAGACGAGGATTGAGCGGGGGAAGTAGACCTTCTTGATGAGGTTTTCGTTGCCGACCACTGTCGCCATCGAACCGGTGATGACACCTGAGAAGAATATCCACGGCAGCAGGGCGCACATGAGCCAGAGGACGAAAAGGTTGAGGCCAGAGGGGTCGCCGGGGGCAGGTTGGACGCGGATAACGATCGCGAAGACGAACGAGTACACGATCATGAGGGCAAGCGGGTTAGCGAGGGACCACAGCTGACCAAGCGCAGTCCGCTTGTACTTGCCCTTAACCTCTCTCATCGTGAGGTTCTCGAGCAGCTCGCGCGACCCCTTAAGGTCGGAGAATATGGACAACGTCCTCCCCTATCGTTTACCGGCCGGTCTCAGCCTCCGCTCATTCTAGCGAGCCTCGCGCGCGAGACGACCCAGAGCGGCGTCCTCGAGCGTCATTCCCGTCACTCCCGCCATCAATTGTGCGAGTGGTCGCCCGCGCGGCTCGAGTGGTGTTGAGCAGGTGGAGGGTCGCGCGCCCTGCGGCGCACGACCCTCCTATGAGTCCGGCTGACTACTTCGTGAGGTCACGGACGACGCCGAGGCCGTCCCTGCCATCGCGGTCCCAGTCGCCAACAACGACTCGATCGCCAATCCGGCCGTAGTCGAATTCCTTATCGGCGACACCCGAGACGTTCGAGTAGCTCATGTAGTAGCGGATGCCACGACGGACCGTGATCGTCTCGCTCTTCGCTGAGGACCAGCGGCCGACATACACCTCATCGCCCGGCCGGCCGTAGTTGATCTCGCGGTCCGCATTCCCGGATGTGACGGTCCACTTGAGGTAGAACCGGTTGCCGCGGCGGACGGTGATCTCGTCCATCCCGTCGCCGTCCCAGTCGAACACGAACACCTCGTCGCCCGCCCGGCCGTAGTGGATCGTCTTCGTCGGCCTGTTGATGGCTGGGTTCTGGTAGATGTCGAACCGGTTGCCGGTCCGGAGGATGACGGCTTCCTTTCCCGTTCCGTCGATATCGCCTGTGAAGACGTCCTGGCCCGCATGACCGAGCACATGCGTGCGAGTCGTCGTCGGCGATGTCGGGCGCTCCGCGAAGATGAATGTGTTACCGCGGCGGATAAAGGGAAGGTCACCATTGCCGAGTGGGTTACCGACGTAGAGCTCATCACCTGACTTACCGAAGTACTGGTAGTCGTTCGCGGTGGGACTGAAATCGTTCGTCTTGTAGATGACGAGATCGTTGTCGCCGCGCTGCGGCTTGCGCGCACTCTCGATTTTCGCGGCGACGTTGGCCCGCACAGATGGGATGAGGGGGTAGATGTTCCCGGGACACGCGGTCGACGCGACGTCACGATGCCCGAGGATAGCGGGAACGGTCGAATAGCGCCCCAGCCTGCTGTTGTAGAACGTCCATGTCCCTCTCGGGTCGACGTTCCCGGTGGAGAATTGCCACGCGATGATGTCCTCAATCGCCCTCATCGACGACACGGACGGCTGGATGCTACCCGTGTACGTTCCCATGACGGAGATGCCGACCGATCCGGTGTTTGCGGGGACCGCGTGGCCGCCGACAACCATCTTGCCCGGCGCCGAGGCGAGCGAGCCGTACCGGCCCTCGTAGATCGTGCCGAACCGGTCGATGAGGAAGTTATAACCGATGTCATCCCAGCCGCGGCCCCAGCTATACGTGTGGTAGTCGTGCACGCTCTTGACAACTGACGGAGCCTGAGCGGCCGAGTAATTGTTCGAGCCCGCCGTGTGGTGAATGACGGCACCGCCAAGAGTTGCGTACGACGGCCGCCATATCGGCGGCACCCGCGTCTCACCCCATTGGGCGCGGGACACAACACGCGGCGCTGGCACACTGGCCGCCGACGGACTCATGGGAAGCATGAGGGATGCGGGGATGGCCTCGGCCGGTTGGCCGATGGTGGCTGACGAGTTTGTCCCGGTGTAAGCGTCGAGCAACGGCTCGGACACCTGCTCATCGGCGTTGATCGCCTCGTCAGCCTCTGTTCCGGGGGCTGGTGGCACTGCCGCCCCGTCCGGGATCTCCTGGCTTGGGGAAGCCCCGCCGCTCCCGCTCGACAGAGCAAGATGAAGAGCGGCTGGGATAACATCACCAGCGACCCGAACCTGGATACCGTGGGCACCGCCCGCTATGTAGGGCTCGGTTCCGTCCCGGCCCTCGAGGTCGCTTTCAATCTCGAGGGAATACCAGTCGCCCCATTCCCCCTGCTCGAGGGCTCGGATCTCGACCGAGTGCGGAGCGGTCCCCTCCCACGTGACTCCTGCGACGAAGAACTCATCGGCGGCAAGCGGCTCGGTGAGAAGCTCGTAACCTGCCGCGGCGTCGGACGTCATGCTGGCTGGCTGTGTAGTGTCTCCTGCTTCGAGCAGGTCAATGACTGCGGTGCCATGTATCGGTTCTGCGATCGCTGCCGTCGGTGCCAGGATCAGGGCAGAGCCGAGCACCGCTACGCGGACTCTCATACGGAACTCCCTTATGTAGCGTACATAAAGCAGTGTGACAGATGGGAACGATGTGACAAGGCCGTTTCGTCAAATGGCTGGATGCTCACAGGGCAAAGACTGGGAGTTTACGCCACGATCTCTCATATGTGATTTATCACACAGGCGGCCATAACGCGCTGACCGGCACTTATGGTCCCGGACGGTGGCGCAAGACGTCGCATTGTCCCGAATGAGCCCGACGTGTAGCCGTTCGCCAGGTCGCTGGGCTGCTTTCCTACAGCGCTGTGCGGTACCCGTGCGGATTGAGGTGCTGCCAGCGCCACGTATCCGCACACATGTCCTCGACCGTGCGCTCCGCTACCCACCCAAGCTCCTCACGCGCTCGAGCCGTGTCCGCCCACACTGCTGGCAGGTCGCCCGCGCGCCGGGGCCCGATCTCATAGGCGACCTTCTGCCCCGAGGCCTCCTCAAAAGCGTGGACGAGTTCGAGGACGGACACGGGAGTGCCGCGGCCGAGATTCCACGCCCGGACGGAAATCTCCTCGCCAGAGATCTTCTCGAGGGCCGCGATATGACCGTCGGCGAGATCGAGCACGTGGAGGTAGTCCCGCAGGCACGTGCCGTCCTCCGTCGGATAATCGTCGCCAAAGATAGTGAGTTTCTCGCGGCGGCCTCCCGCGACCTGGGCGACGTAGGGCATGAGGTTATTGGGAATCCCCGTTGGGTCTTCACCCATCAGCCCCGATGGGTGCGCGCCAACCGGGTTGAAGTACCGCAGAATCGCGACACGAAGGTTCGACGCTGTCGCAATGTCGGTGAGGATCTGCTCGATCATGACCTTGGTCCAGCCGTACGGGTTGCTCGACGAGAGATCGGGCTGGTCCTCGGTGAGCGGGACCGATCCCTCCCCGTAGACGGTTGCTGAGGAGGAAAAGATCATGTTGCAGCATCCGGTCGCCAGCATCCCGCCGACGACGGAGAGGGCTGACTCGAGGTTGTTGCGGTAGTACTCGTACGGCTTCTCAACGGATTCCCCCACGGCCTTGAGGCCGGCGAAGTGAATGACTGCGTCAGGCCGGACCTCGTCGAAGAGTTCCCGAGTTCCCTTCTCATCGACCAGATCCAACTCGTACGACGGCACCGATCGGCCGGTCACCTTCTCGATCCGTGCGAGCACGCCGGGGGTCGAGTTGATGTAGCTGTCAACGATGACCGGGTCGTGACCGGCCTCGACAAGCTGAACCGCAGTGTGCGAGCCAATGTAGCCCGCCCCACCCGTGATGAGTACTCGCAACTTCTCTCCTCTTTCGCCTAATTCCAACAGTCATTGATACGCCACAGCTCCCGTGGTCCATCCTCGGCAACGAGCTCGCCATGCGGAGCTACGAGGGTTGAGCGGAAGTGGGACGCGGCAAACCTCGTGTCATAAGCTCGCTCAAGGTAGATCCAGCGTATGTCGTTCTCGTGAAGAAAAACGCAGGCCGCGGATTCGGCAGGCAACGGATCCGGGTCCCGTAGCATCCATGCTGCCTCTTGGCCATGCGGGGGCATGGAGGAAAAGGTCGTGACCGCGGGAACCGCCCGCACGTTCGCCATTGCTGGTAGGAGGACACCGCCCGATGCCGAATCTGTCATGACCGCATCGTTGCCCACGATCTCGGCCGTGCCCTGCCAAAATTCCGCATCCCCGTCATCCCACGCTGGGCCGCCAACAAAATAGGGCGACGTGAAGCTCGGCTGGAAGTTGCCCTCCACAATGATGTCGGTGCGCACGTGGTTCCGGTCAAGCCACGTGATTGACAGGGCGAGTGTGACGATGAGAAGGCTGACACCACCCCGCACGATGTCACGGTCCCCCGCTACCCGCGGCGCGATCTTCTCGACAAGCCACCCGGCTCCTAGCGCCGCGGCCAGGGTCGTGAACATCGACAGCACAGCGAGAAGCCGCTCGGGATCGCCATACCAGAAGGCTCCGGTCACGTGAGCGACGTTCCCCTCGAGAGGGGTGAGGAGGAGGAAAATGAAGAAGACGAGACCTGCCCCGAAAAACGTTCGTGAGGTCCGGTGGCGGACTGCAACGAGCGAGCCAATAACGAGAAGGGCGATGAGTCCGATCGCGGGAGCGATTGGGAATGGTTCGTTGACGCTGAAGTGACCAAACGACACCATCGCTCCCGTCAGCTCAAGAGCTGGGGTTTGCGGTCGGGCGTAGCTACCCATGGCGATGACGCTCGGCGATTGCGAAGCAATGACGTAGACCGCGACAGTTCCGACGAGAATGAGGAGCGCCACGGCAGGTGGCATCAATCGCTCCGTACGCACACGGCCACTGCTCGCGGCCACCGCACGCTCCCCCAGCTCGACGACAGCGGCGGCAAAGACGACGGCCGCGAAAACCGCGACGCCACTGGGATGAAGGGCGATGATGCCAACGATGCCGAGGAGGACTCCGAGACCACCGAGGATCGACCTCGAGCGCACAGCGTAGAGAAAGAGAGCGAGGACGCCCGGCGTGAGCGCAAGCGACAGGCCAAACGGCCACTGGCCCTGCCGGAACATCGCGATGAAGGGGAACGAGATCGTGAGGAGCGTGACAAGGGGCGCCGCGATCCAGGCCCCGGGGTGGGTCGGAAAGAGGACTCTCGCAAGGCTTGTCAGCCCGATAATCCATAGGAAAGCACAGACAACGGCGAGAATATTGCCTGCGACCACGCCCTGCTCCACAGGGATTGCCGCGGCAAGAGCATGGAAGGTCGACGGATAGAACGACACGGCGCCCTTCGCACCGATCATCCAGCCCCGCGTTTCGAGCGGGTGAACAGTACCCCACTCATTGAAGATGCCGGCAATGACGTTGTAATGGGAGACTGAATCTCGGCGCTGTAGCGGGACATCAAGTCCGCCCATACCGACGAGAATCTGGTAGGCAGTGACCGCCAAGGCGATAACCATCGCACCGAGTGCGACTCCCATGAGGAGCCGAGACGGCTCTCTCTTGGCCTCAGCGAGCTTGGGCGAGAAGACCCAGAGGACGGCGCCTGCGAGCGCCATGGCTCCAGCAACCACCCACACCGTCATCATCCAGCCATCGCCAGTCGCAAAGGAGCCTCTGAGCTGGATCGTCAGCGGTGCCACGGCACCTGCAAGCAGGGCAGGAGCGGCTCCGATGGCGATACTGGGAGGAACGCGTAGCCCCCGCAAAAGCAGGTATCCCGGCAGGAGAAGCCCTAGCAGTGTCCCTGTGACGAGCAGCGAGGCTGGCGCATCCACTGTTAGCTGCTGAAAGAATCACCGATGACGACGCGGACAACACCGGACCACAGCGCGGGGTCGGTGACGCGCCTGCCATCGGCGAGTAGCCTGACACCCGGCAGGTCAGAAGCTCTCAGCGTCTTGTACTCCTCGTGGTCGGCTTGGACGATCGCGACGTCGACATTGTCTCCAAGGTGGTACGGCTGCCAGCCGAAGCCAATGATCTCCTCATCGGAGTACATGGGATCGTGGACGAGGACGTTTGCGCCGCGGTTTTTCAGCTCATCAACGGTTGCGAAGACACCAGAAAACGCGGTCTCCTTCACCTTGCCTCGGTAGGAGGCGCCGAGAACAACAACGTTGAGTCCCTCGAGGCCACCAATAAGCTCTTCAACGCGACCAACGACGTAGGAGGGCATAGCGGCATTGAAGGAACGAGCCGTGCGCACGATCGACGCGTCCGGGTCGGTTGACAGGTAGAGCCTGGGGTAGACGGGGATGCAGTGCCCACCGACAGCGATACCGGGGCGATGGATGTGGGAATACGGCTGGGAGTTGCAGGCATCGATGACGCGCTGGACGTCAATGCCTTCTTTGTCCGCGTAGACAGCGAACTGGTTGGCCAGCCCGATGTTGACGTCGCGGTACGTGGTCTCGGCGAGCTTCGCCATCTCGGCTGCCTCCGCGCTTCCCATGTCCCACACGCCGTTGGGCTCAGCAAGATCCGGCCGGTCATCGAACGTGAGGACAGCCTCGTAGAACTCCTTCGCCAGCCTGGCACCATCGCCGCTCAGCCCGCCGACGAGCTTCGGGTAGCGACGCAGATCTTCAAAGACCCGCCCGGTCAGAACACGCTCTGGCGAGAAGACGAGATGGAAGTCGGTGCCCTCCGTCAGGCCGGAGATCTCTTCGATCATCGGCTTCCAGCGGTTCCGGGTCGTCCCGACCGGAAGGGTGGTCTCGTAAGAGATAAGGGTGCCGGGTGTGAGGTGCTCGGCGAGCGACGTCGTCGCCGCATCCATCCACCCAAAGTCAGGCTCCCAGGTTTCATCGTTGACGAACAGCGGCACAACGAGGACGATCGCATCCGCACCGGGAATCGCCTCGGCATAGTCTGTTGTCGCGCGAAGCCTGCCAGCTGGGACAAGTCGCTCGAGGTACTCCTGGAGATGTGCCTCGCCCGGGAAAGGCTCCTTGGCTGCATTAACAGAGTCGACGACTCTTTGGGATACATCGACACCGATGACCTCATGCCCCGCGTCAGCGAACTGAGCCGCGAGCGGCAAACCGATCTTTCCCAATGCGACTACTGCAATGCGCATGAAAGCTCCTCAATCATCTCAACGTTGCCAACTAAGCCGTTCGTGCCATTAGAGATCCTACTCCAGGCAACGGACGCTGCGGGGGCGGGAAGCCGTGAGAGTGCAGTCACCTTGTCAGGAGGGACCCTGCCATGAATCTCAGCGGCGCCTCTCGCGCGAACATCATGAGCGGATTTGCGGGAATGAGCGTGAGTGGCGCCCCATGCCGGCGTCGGGCGTGGGCTTTGGCGATCATGTCTGCCGCCGAGACTTGTCGAGACCTGATCGCCGTCACTACTCGATTGTCGGCGATCGACAGACGGTCGAGTACCCCCGGCGAGGAGTCAATAATCCGTCCTGCGGCCACCGCGAGCGCGATCCGCTGTTCGTCGGTCCACCACTGCGGCCCGGGACGATTGATGACGACTCCAAAGATGTGAATCCGCAAGAGTTTTGCGGCAATAGCCACACGCTCAGGCGTCGCAAGCTTTTGGTACCACTCGGCGTCGAGGAGAGCGTGAATGAATGAGAACTCATCGACGATAGGGCGCGGGCTGTACGTGACTCTGTCGGTCGCCGACTCTCCAATATTGTAGCCGGGTCCTGATCGCTGGACCGCAGTCGCGGCTTCGAACCATAGCTGAGTGACATACGGGACATCACCGCCAACTTGGGCGCCCGCAACTAGCTGTGCGCCCGTCCTTTTCCGAGCTGCCCGAGAGACGAGACCAAGGGGTGCACTTCGGTAGCTCAGGCGATCCTTGACCGGATCCGCTAGACCGCGATGCAGTGGGCGCGCAGGCGGGGTATGTACGGTTGTGCCCTCGAGAAGGAGCCTGGTGATGACAACCTCTGCGCCGGTCGAGTCCGCGAGGTCGAGCCACGCGCGCACCGCACCCGGCTGGAGCGTGTCATCCGAACCAAGGATCGAGACAAACTCGCCGGTTGCATGGGCCATGCCATGTTCGAAAGGTCCACTCGCAGAACGGATTCCGTCTTCTAGATGTAGGAATGTCACGTCATCACGATGACGCTCGCCGATGACGTCCCGAATCTTGTTGACGTTGACGTTGTGACAGACGACGGTCAGGCTAACGTCTTCGCTATTCCCCTCTAAGACGGATGCGACAGCACGTCCGACTGGTCTCGCCGGAGAATGACACGCAATGACGACATCGACGCGGTGGCTCACAGCCGCCCTGCCAGGAGGTTGTCATAGACGTTGCGGTAGCCGTAGCCGACAGAGTCGGGGTGGAAGTCAGTACCGATCGAGTCGGCGATCTCTTGGGCAGTGGCGCTACCGACAACCTCGAGCACAGCGTCTGCGTACTCAGCTGCGGTCGCATCAGAAAGCACCCGGCCTGCGATCGGTTTGACGTATTCGCCCTGGCCACCCTTGTCAGACACGACGACGGGCCGGCCCTGGGCGATCGCCTCAGCGCAAGAAACGAAGAAGTTGTCACCCTTCGTCGGACCGAGGAACACATGGGAATCGTTGAGAGCTTGAACAACTCCGGCGCGATCAAGGTTGCCTGTCAGGGTGACGTGGCCTCGAAGAGGTTCCTTCTCTGCACGCTCCTCGATGGCATCTCGAAGTGGGCCATCGCCAACGAAGATCATGCGTGCATTGACCCCCCGGCGCAGGAGCTCCTCGGTCACGTCCAGTGCCATCATCGGATTCTTTCGCTCGATGAGGCCGCCAACGGTGACCATACGCAACTCGCCAACCTCTTCGACTGAACGCGGCTCAATGATCTCACTGGCCCCGGGCACAATGCAGGGAACGACCTGGACCGACCTGTCACCGCGATATGAGCGGATTGGATCAGCAAGATAGTCACAGACCGCCGTAACCGTGTCCGGTGCCTTGAGTGCAGCACCGACGGCCGGGCGCGATGCCCAGAGGAACGGCGTGAGCGTCTCCGGATTCGTCAGTCCCGACCAGTGCTCTGTGTGAACCCACGGCACGTCGAGCTTGCCAGCGGCTTTGAGGAGCGCGAGCGGGCCGAGTGAAGATACCGCCATCGAGTGAACGAGATCGGCGCCCTCGAGGACGGACGGTAGTTGCCGGACAACCGCGGCCATGTCAACCGGATTCTTCGGGTCGAAGGGCATTCGAAGAACTGTGATGCCCTCGTGGACGACGTGTCGCGTCCCGTCATCCTGATGGGGTGACACAAGGTGAACTAACTTCACCTCGTTTCCGGCGTCTTCAATGGCCAACACATCTTTGACGACAAACGCGCCGGATGATGGGGCTCTCTTCGTTGGGAACCAAGTACTGACCGCTACAACTCGCATAAGTCAACACTACCCGTTTCGCGCAATGACCTATCCTGGGGTCGTGAAGATCCTCAGCGTCGTCGGCGCCCGCCCTCAGTTCGTCAAGCTCTCCCCGATCGCCCACGCCTGCGAGCGCGCGGGAATTGAGCACATCATCGTCCACACGGGTCAGCACTATGACCCGCTTCTCTCGGACGTCTTCTTCGAGGACCTCAAGATTCCTGCGCCTGATGAGCACCTGGGGGTCGGGTCGGGTACTCACGGCAAGCAGACGGGCGACATGATGGGGAGGCTTGATGACGTCATCGTCGCGCATGACCCTGATTGGGTCCTTGTCTACGGCGACACGAACTCAACGCTTGCCGCCGCGGTCAGCGCCGTTAAACTCCACTACCCGCTCGCCCACCTCGAGGCCGGGCTCCGGTCCTTTAACCGCGCCATGCCCGAGGAGATCAACCGCGTCCTCACCGACCACGCAGCCGATCTCCTCCTCGCGCCGACCCAGGTCGCGGCCACGCACCTCGCAATAGAAGGGCTTGCCGACCGCACGGTTGTCGTCGGGGACGTCATGACCGACGTTCTCATGAACGAAGTGGCAGCCCTTGCCGATGACGACTCTCCGATCACAGAGAAGCTGGGCTTCGAACCGGGAACCTATTCACTCGCGACAATCCATCGCGCCGAGAATACCGACTCTCCTGCGAGGCTCAAGACGATCATCGAGTCGCTTCAGAGCGTCGATCACCCGGTCGTCATCCTTGCCCACCCTCGGCTCGTCGCCAAGGCAGAACAGCACGGCATCACACTTGAGGGCGGCTCCCTGCATGTTCTCGAGTCGCTGCCCTACCCGAAGCTCCTCGCGTCTGCCCGGTCAGCGCGCGGTATCATCACGGACTCCGGCGGCCTGCAGAAGGAGGCGTTCCTCTTGCGCACGCCGTGCACGACCGTCAGACCCCAAACGGAATGGGTGGAGACAGTCGAACTCGGCTGGAACGTCCTCGTCGAGCCGAGCGGGATCCTCGCCGCGGCGACGCGCCCCCGCCCGGCTGAGACCGACGAGATTCCTTACGGCGACGGGCAGGCCGCCGACCGCGTCGTCTCAGTCCTTCGCGATCGCGCGAGCAGCAAGAGCGGCGACTGACTCGATCCAGCCCTGGGACTGCTGCTCAGCCGAGAGGGCGCCAGCAGATTCGTGAGAATTCATCTTCCAGCGCTCGATATCCGCCCGTGTCACGGAGTTAAGCGTCTCCGCGAGCGCGGAGGCCGTGAAGTCTGCTGAGACGGCACCGAGGTTTTCGCGGTTGAGAATCTTCTCCATCTCCGGACTCGGTCCGATGATGATGCCGAGGCGTGCCTGGATGAAGTCAAAGAACTTGTTCGGTAGCGCGAATCGGTAATTGAAGTTGACCGGCGGCAGGAGAAAGACGCCAAGGTCATACTCGTTGAGCCGGGCGACTAGCCTGTCGTACTCGACGGGTTCGTGGATTGTCACTCCAGGAGTTCGCGCCGCCTGCTCTTTGAGTTCGTCGAGGTAACCCGGGTCATTGGGCGTGAGGTAGAAGTCGAGAATGAAACGCCCGGGCTGCACTTCGTTCATCGCCTCGATCATGACCTGAAGATTACGGTTGCGGAGGCAGGCGCCCGAATGGACGAGCAGGATCGGCTCACCGGTCGGCCGAGGTGCAAGATCATGTAGCGGCGTCGCGTTCATAACGACACTCGCTTCGATGCCGAAACGTCGCCGATACTCGTCGGCGATCCCGTCACAGACAGTGGTGACCCGGTCGGCACGAGTCACGAAAGTGCTGACGAGCCAGGAAATGTAGGGCCCGACGAAAGCCCGCCACTTCCAATCGTCCTGCTTCTGACCCGGAGAGTACTCGTGGAGGTCGGCATGAACCCCGCCGCGCGGCGCCAGTTCAAGAGCCAGCGGGACCGGGTCGATGTCGTCCGCGAGGATGACGTCGAAGGTCCTGTTCGCGAGTATCGTTCGCAGGTAGGCGTTGACCTCCTGCTTCTCGAGGACTGCCCGATACTGCTTCGTGATAAGCAGCTTGCGGTCCTTGCGCCAGTAGATCAACTCGTCGGGAATGCGAATGTGTTCGACGACGCCCTCCGGCATCGGGCCGTATCCGCAGGTCGTCACGTCGTACACATCCGCGAAGAGCCGCACCTGCTTGAGGACGCGAGCGTCCGCAGCGATCGGCGAGAAGGAGAGGATCAACAGGGTAGGACGCATCGTTAAGCTTCGCCGAGGTCATCTCGCGACAGAACGTCTTGGTAGAGCCGGATGAGTCCGGCCGCCTCTGAGTCCCACGTGATCTTCACACGAGCAGCTTCCGACGCTTGCCGAAAGCCGTCACCATCATCCAGCACGGAAGTCACTGCCTTTGCAAACTCCCGAGGATCTTCTCCCTTGAATACACGCCCGACGCCTTCCTCCGCGACTAGTCGTGACACTTCCGGTAGCTCTGATGCCACGATTGGAAGTCCGGCAGAGATCGCCTCAAACAGCTTGTTTGGAAGCGCGAACTCGTGATTGAGGCAATCGGGCCTCAAGAATACGTACGCAACATCAGAGTCTGACAAAGTCCCCGGCACCTCACCTGACGGCACTGGACCCACGACGTGAATGCGATTCGCTACGCCGAGACTGGCCGCGAGATTCCGTAATTCGAGTAAGTAATCCTGGGAGCCAAACCCGAGCATGACGAAGTGTACGTTGTCCGGTAGCAGCGGCAGTGCCCTCACGACAATGTCAACACCTCGAGTGGGGTTCAATCCGCCAGAGAAAGAAATGATGCGGTCCTCCGGAGATAGTCCCGCGAGCTCACGGAGGCGACCCGGAACGTCGTCGATCGGATCTGGAGCGTTCCGCACGACGGAAGGCAGGCTTCTGAGCCTGTACTTGTCCTTCAACCAGCGTGCAATGGAATCAGAGACGGTGATGACGCCGGCGGCGGCGGGTACGGTCGCCCTCTCATAGAGAGCCTCGACGTGTGGTGCCAAGATACGGTTCTTCTTTGTCGCCCTGTGCAGCCATAGTTCGTGAGAATCGTAGACAAACGGAACTTTCAGAGCCCTGGCGGCGAGATAACCCGGAACGAGCGTGTTGCCATCATTGCAGTGGATGAGGTCGGGCTCGAACGCCTTGAGCTCCGCGACCATTCTCATCCACCAAGAAGCCAGCCCGAGCGGGGAGTCGATGGTGTTCGCAACTCTGTAGCCTGCGTCTTTCAGCTTCTTGATGGCCCTTTGCTTCGCAGTCAAGGGTTGTAACGAAGAGGAGTTGAGTTCAGCCGGCTCCGCCGAAATGTGGCCTGCCGCGTCAACGCTCATTCCCGACCCGCGCCGCAATGAGTGCAAGAGACTTTTTGGGACAACGGAGTAGGCAGAGACGCCCGGAACTCTGAGCACCGCTCGTCCGTCGACAACGATGTGCTTTTCCGACGTTGGGCCGCCCTGGAGTGCACGACAGAAAATCTTCACCTCGGCACCCGCAGAAGTGGCCGAGCCTGCTTCCTTCAGTACGCGCGCGTCCCTAAAGACTTCATGGGCGACCAGCTGCGCAATACGAGCGGGCCGCGAGCCTTTCGTGAGTTTGGTCGAGCTCCAGTGTGCCGGCGAGTCACTAGCCATAGTTCTTCAGATTCCCATCTGGCGTCAGGCCCGCGAGAAGCGCCTGTCTGGCGAACTCCGGCTCATCCCTGACAACCTCATCGAAAGTGCCACGAGCGGCAACTTTGCCATCTTTCATGAAACAGACTTGGTCCGAGTGACGAATCGTCGCCAGTCTGTGTGCGACAACAATTGTCGTCACGTCGCCAGCGAGTGCCGCGACCGCTTCCGTAACTGCCGCTTCGGTTGCTGTATCAAGCGCTGACGTCGCCTCGTCCATGACAAGCACGATGGGGTCAGCATAGAGCGCCCGTGCAATGCCGAGCCTCTGTCTCTGGCCGCCGGAGAGGCTGATACCGCCTTCACCGACCTTCCCGTGGATGCCTTCAGACCTTGCCTCGATAACGTCGAGTAGTTGGGCGCGATCGAGTGCGCGGCGAACTCTCTCGTCGTCGATCAGGTCGTCTTCCCACGTCAGAGCCACATTATGGGCCACGGTAGAGTCGAAGATTGCAACGTGCTGCGGGACGTAGCCCACTCGTGACTGCCACGAAGCCATGGCATCGGCCATCGGCACATCATCGATATAAAGAGCTCCCCCGGTAGGCTCGAGCAGACCAAGCATGATGTCGACCAAAGTGGACTTTCCCGAGCCGGACTCGCCGACGAGGGCGAGAGACGAGCCGAAAGGAATATCGAAGGAGACTCCATCAACCGCCAGTGACGATGCGTTCGGGTACCTGAAGCTAACGTTGTCTAAACGGAGGTTGCGGACGTCTGAATCGAGAGTAAGACCGCTCTGCTTGACCGCGTAGGACTCCCGATTTCGTTGACCGATTTGGATTTCGTCGAGAACGCGCTCCGCATACGGCATCGCAGCGGCCGTTTGCGCCATGATGGTTTGAAAACGGGTGAACGCGGGGACGAGACGGAATCCCGCAACCCCAAACAGAGCGAGTTGAGCGACCGCGCCTTCCATTCCAGAGCTGGAATATCCGTAGGCCGCTGCGAGGGCAAGCCCGCCGATGAGCGCCATTTCCAACACATAACGTGGCACCGAGCCCAGGAACACTTGGTTGGCTCGTGCGGTTGACGCTTTCTGTCGGACATCCAGCACGACTTTTTGGATCTCGTCACCCTTGTTTCGAAGTGTGACTTCCTTAAGGGACTGAACCATCTCAGAAATTAGCCTGACAGATCTCGTCGAATAATCACGATTGTCCCGACCCGCCTTCACCGCTCGTGTGAGGACCCAACGAGACAGAAAGAATCCCACAGCGGCGAAGTAAACAACGGCGCCGACCGCCATCGCAGGCGTCGCGATGAGGAGGACCGTGATGACAGCAACGAACGTGGCAATCTCGCCCATCAGCTGTGTGTACGGAATCAGTATCCCCGACACAGTCGAGGAGACACCGACATCGGTCGAGCGGACAAGATCGGACGAGTTCCTCGAGAGCCGGTCCAACCAGGGAGCGAAGAAGAATGAGTCAAGAAGTTTTGCGCCAAGGGCCTGCTCAAAACGAGCGAAGCGTCGCGTTGAAAGACGCTGGACAACGATCCCGAGGACTCCCTTGAGGAGAATGAGACCACAGACGATCCCTAGCGCTATTCCGAAATCTCCCGGTTCGGACAGCGTGATGCCGAGGCCCGGAACAGTAACGGAAGAACCAGAGATCAGTGGGCCCAGCAAGAGAGCCAAAATGCCGAGCGCTGCAATGTCGAGGAGTGCGAGCGCGGAGAGCGCTCCAGCAAAGAGCCTGATGAAGCGCCGCGAACCTGCGGGTAACGCAAGCAGAAGGTGCTTCACCAGATGCAGGAGTCTTTTCATTGCGCTTCCTTCACAGTCTTGAAGATTGCTCGGGCCGCTCTACTCGCCGCCGCTGACAGGCTCACGTTCTCAATGGCCCACTCGGCGAGCCCACTGCGGTCTCCAGTCGAAGCCGCGGCGTCATGCATCGCCTGTGCAACCTCTGCGACATCATACTCGCACGACCAGCCCAGATAATTCGCTCGTATAAGATCGCGCGCAAGGCCAGCTCCCGCATAAATAACGGGGCTCCCGCACGCCCAGGCAGCCATCGTCTTCGTCGGGAACGCCATGTCATACCCGATACCAGGACGGATAGAGACAAGCGCGGCGATGGCGTCCCGCTGATAGGCGGCGGCAACGTCAGGGGATACCGGAGGAAGAATGTGTACCGCCTCACCCACGCCTAAACCATCCGCAGTCCGGCGCAGATCGTCGACGGCATTGCCCTGCCCGACGAAGACGAGCCGCAGATCCGGGAAGTCGGCGTGAATCTGGGCGAGAGCCCTCACGAAGACATCACTTCCCCGCCACTCAGACATCGTGCCTGCGTAGACAAAGTAGGGTGTGCCAGCGAGCGGTGAAGGGTCTCCGTCAGGCGTAAAAACGCTGGTGTCGACACCGTTTTGAACCGTCGTCACGTTCGTCGCACCCAGTTGCTTTGCACGGTCCGCAACAGCGGCATTAACGGCGATGACATTGGCTGCACCCGTGAGCACCCAGCGTTCGACCGCCCGCAACGCGGTAACGACAACGGACGGGACATTTGTGCTTTCGGAGGCGTCGGACCAAATGTCGGCAGCGTAATAGACATAGGGTCGCCTGCGAATTGTCGCGACAATGCGCGTCATCATCCCCGTCGTTGGCGGGGGCTCACAGATGTAAACATCCGGCTTCGCATCAGTGAGCAGATGCCAGAGGAGCGGTAGGTCGAAGCTCAGGTACTGGAAGTACCCGCGGAGATAACCATCCTCACCTCTGAGCACGCGATGCCTGTTAACAGCAAACGGTGCTCGCCGGTCAGCTTCCGTCGCCTCTGCGACCAGCTGTGGCGGCGGCTTCGATGTGTGGACTCGCACGCGAGCCCCAAGTTCAACGAGGCCCGCCGCCAAGGATCGGAGCCGGAACGCAGCAGCGGCCCGTTCCGGCTCCCAGATTCGGGAGGATATCGTCACGCGAAGCGCGCGGTGTCCTTCCGTGCTGCGTTGATTCACGAACTAAGGCTGACCGACTGCCCGGTCCTGGCTGAGTCCAGGATTGCCTGAATGACTTCGAGGGTCTTGACGCCCTCGACCATGGTGACGATCTCGTGTCCAAGACCGTTCACCGCATCACGGAAACGTTCCTGCTCAACCTTGAGAGGCTCACGCTTCTCAATGGCGAACCGGGTGATGGCTCCTTCGGAAACGCCGCGGAACTGGGCGACAGCGTCCCACTGTGTCCTTACTGTGCCATTTTCGTAGAACGTCAGGTCATTGTTGAGAGTGTCGGCAAGCAGAGCACCGCGCTCGCCGGTGACGAGAGTGAGTCTTTCCTTGAAAGGCGAGAGCCAGTTCACGACGTGGTTGACAATGATGCCGTTTTTCAGACGCCCGGTGACGAGAACCATGTCCTCGAACTCACGGCCGGACCTGTGCGAGGTCTGAGCAGCAACGTTCTCGTACTCGGACTGGGCGACGTAAGCGGTGAGGTCGATGTCGTGGGTCGCCAGATCCTTGACAACGCCGACGTCGGAAATTCGCGCAGGGAAGGGACCCTGCCTCCTCGTCTGGATCTGGTAGATCTCACCAAGGATCCCGTCCGCAAGCTTCTCACGCAATGCCATGATCGCGGGGTTGCACCGCTCGACATAGCCGACAGCACCGACAAGGTCTGGCTTGTCGAAGGCCTCGGCAACCCGCCGGCCCGCCTCGACATCGTGTGCGATCGGCTTCTCAACCATCGTGTGAATGCCGGCCTCGGCCAGCTTAATCGCAACGTCCTCGTGGTAGACGGTCGGCACGGCGACCATGGCTGTGTCGATTCCAGCATCAATGAGCGCGTCCACGTCAGGAAGCACGTCGAGACCCTTTGCGACACCGAACTTGTCACCGCCGGGATCGGCGATCGCGACGAGCTCCATGCCTTCGGTTTCACGAATCACGCGGGCGTGGTGACGGCCCATGGAGCCGATTCCGATAATTCCTGCACGCAGTGTCATCACGCACCTGCCTTCGCAGTCTCGTTGACCGCCTCGACAATCCGGTCGAGGTCATCCTGGGTCAGGGACGGATGGACGGGCAGAGAGAGGACTTCCTTCGCTGCCGTCTCAGTCACGGGTAGCTCGAGGTTCGGGGCGTACGGGGCGAGGGAGGGCAGGCGATGGTTCGGGATCGGGTAGTAAACTCCGCATCCAACCATGTACTCCTCGCGTAGCGCGGTTGCGAAACGATCCCTCTCCGCACCGTCCGAGCCTTCGATCCTGATCGTGTACTGGTGGTACACGTGCACAGCACCATCCATCACAGGCGGGGTCACAACACCCTCGAGATTGGCGTTGAGGAATGCCGCGTTTTCCTGGCGAGCCTTCGTCCATCCTGCGATCTTGCGCAGCTGGACGCGACCGATCGCCGCATGTATGTTCGTCATCCTGTTGTTGAGACCGACAACTTCGTTCTGATACTGGGTGAGCATTCCCTGATTGCGAAGCAGCTGAATCATGCGCACAAACTCAGGATCGGTCGCAGTCACCATGCCGCCCTCACCAGACGTCATGTTCTTCGTTGGGTAGAGCGAGAACGCACCGAAGGTGCCAAACGTGCCGACCTTCGTACCGTGCAGGGACGCACCGTGCGCCTGTGCTGCATCTTCGAAGATCATGAGCCCGTGTTCCTCGGCGATCTTCGACAGCTCATCCATATTAGCCGGGTGACCGTAGAGGTGGACCGGCATGATCGCCTTCGTCCGCTCAGTCACCGCTGCGCGCACCGAATCAGGGTCAAGGCAGAAGGTATCGAGCTCGATGTCGGCGAACACGGGGGACGCTCCCGTGATGGCAACGGAGTTTCCTGTCGCAGCGAAAGTGAAGGACGGCACGATGACCTCGTCACCCGGGCCGATTCCGGCGGCGAGAAGCCCAAGGTGAAGAGCGGAAGTTCCGGAGTTAACAGCGATCGACGTCGCACCCGGAGTCAACTCCGCAGAGAACTCTTCCTCAAACGAGGCGACTTCGGCGCCCTGCGCCAGCATGCCTGACACGAGGACCGCGTCCACTGCCGCGCGCTCTTCATCACCTACGATCGGCTTGGCCGCGGGAATCATGGATTTTGCCATCAGGCATCAACCTTTCGGATTGTCGAATCGCATTCTTCAAAAATGTCGCCGGTCGCCGGGCACGCCCAGCGCCCCCCGCCAATGTCCTCGAGCTTCACTCCGGCGAAGCCGACCCAACCGATCTGGCGTGCGGGGACGCCCACGACAAGCGCGTGGGGTGGGACGTCCTTCGTTACAACGGCTCCCGCCGCGACAGTGGCCCATTTTCCGATGGTCACGGGCGCCACGCAGACGGCGCGAGCGCCAACCGAGGAACCCTTTTCAAGGGTGACGCCGACATGGTCCCAGTCGGAGGCCGATTTTTGCGTTCCGTCCGGGTTAATCGCGCGGGGATATAGATCGTTCGTCAGCACAGCGGCGGGGCCGATGAAGACACCATCAGCAAGCTTGGCAGGCTCGTAGACGAGCGCATAGTTCTGAATCTTGCAGTTGTCGCCGAGGAGGACGCCTTCTCCGATGTAGGCTCCCCGACCGATGATGCAGTTCTTGCCGAGGACTGCATTCTCTCGGATCTGGGCCAGGTGCCACACGCTTGAGCCTTCGCCGATTGTGGCTTCTTCGGAAACATCAGCGGTATCGACAACACGGATCGTCATGTGCGCTCCTCACACGAGCCTCAGCGGCTTATGTTCAACTCTGGCATGGGCTGTGTGCCGTTTGGGTTGGCATGCTCGCATGCTGGCCGGTGGATTCGGCTACGCCAAAGGTTATCATGCGATACTTAGGCAATGAGCATGACTGGATACCCCCCGATCGTTCGAAAGACGTGGCTGGTCGTGCCTCTGTACAACGAGGCGACCGTCATCGGGGATGTCATCTCGCACACCCTTCAGACCTTTCCCAACATTCTGTGCGTGGACGATGGATCCGTGGATGGTTCGGCGTCCCTTGCACATGCGGCGGGAGCCGAAGTCGCGCAGCATCCAATCAACCTCGGCCAGGGCGCCGCACTGCAGACCGGCTTTGACTGGGTCCTGACATACACGGATGCCCGCTACGTCGTCACTTTTGACGCCGATGGTCAGCATCGAACAAGCGACGCGCTACGGATGATCGAACGGGCTGAGGCAGACAATCTTGGCTTTGTGCTCGGCTCCCGGTTCCTCTCGGAAACCCATCAGGCGGGCGCACTGAAGAAGCTCGTCCTTCGAACAGCGGCGAAAGCGACGAAGCTACGCACCGGCATGGACATGACCGATGCTCACAATGGTCTGCGTGTGCTCCGCAGGGACGCTCTTGAACAAATCCGACTCAGACAGAACCGCATGGCACACGCCTCTGAGATTGTGCACCAGCTCGCGGCCACCCGACTGCCGTGGGCAGAGGAATCCGTGACTATTGACTACACCGACTATTCTCGGTCGAAGGGACAGAGCCTTCTCAACGGAGTGAACATCGTGACCGAGATGCTGTTCGGCTAGTAGACATGAGAAAGAAAGACTGAGTCGTGGTAATCAAAATTGTCCTCATCGTAGCGGTGCTTGTCATCGCCTACTTCTTGATCAAGTCAACGAGTAACACGAAGAATGTTGCCCTTCGGCGGCTTCTTCTCGTCGTGTTCGTCCTTCTCGCGCTCGGCTCGATTCTCTTCCCAGACACAACGAGCACGGTTGCGCAATGGGTCGGCGTTGGCCGCGGCGCCGACCTCATTCTCTACCTCCTCGTCATCGCCTTCCTGTCTTATGCCGTGGTCAGCTATCGCCGGATGAATATCTTCGAGAATCGCATCACCGACCTCGCACGTGAGCTCGCTATCGCTCGGTCGCAGCCACAGGGTAGCCAGTTCGAAGTCCCGGGCGGATCCGTTCCCGCTCCGAAGGAGTCGGACAAAGATGCTGGCGTTCACGGCATTGAGTCAGGAAACGGTGGCGCCACGTCGGGAGAAAGCTGACGGACTCCGAACTGGTCACGGGATGATGGGACGCTTCTTATCGAGAATTCGCACGTCCGCGTCGAACCACATCTGTCCGAGCCGGCGGTCCCAGTCACGTCCGAAATAGAGGTCACCACCCGGGATGAGACTCAGTTCGCCGAAGACAATCTCTCCACTGAGCCGCTCGAAGAGATCGACCCTGACAAAGCCTGAATTGATTTCAAGCGACACTCGCCGGGCGATATCGACGAGCTCAGATAGGTTTCCCGGGGCTGTCAGATTTGCGTTGATAATGACGTCTTTGCGCAAACGACCAGCGCTCGTTCCGTCTGGCCGGTAGAGCTTCATCTCCGTATCGCCCGCTCCTCGCGCCATCTGCTGGACCAGCCCAACTTCGCCGTGGAACGAGAATATCTTCCACTCCATTGGTCGAGTGTGACCATCCGCAACGGACTCCTCAACAATCAGACGGTTGACACGGCCGCGCCTACTCTTGACGACTCGCTGTTCCGCTTCTGCCGCAATTTCGTCGTGATCGAGCCGGTTACCGGTAATGAGTTCGATAAACGACCCGTCATTCTCCTTTCGCATGACCATCACTCCACGCGACGACGCGCCCCAATCCGGTTTGATGACAAACTGCTCGCCATAATCGAGGGGTCGAAGCTCACGTGCCGCGACCGGTCCGTCGAGAAGAGCAGGCACCGGCGCGCCTGCTGCCTGCGCAATGGCCCTGCACCGGAGTTTTGAATTCTCCGGATAGAGCTCGTCATCCATGCCATGTCTGCTGACAAGTTCTTTCCAATAGGCGCGCCGGTACTGCAAGGAGCGATAGAAGGAGGGGGCAAGGCTGGGCCGTGTCAGGTGATTTTTCCGTTCTTCCAGCCGTCTTCGCATCTTTCGCCATTCAAGAACGGCAATCCGCTGGATCGTCATCCCACGAAAGGTCAAAGCCATTGAAACCCCGCTTCACCAAGTGTCGACTCTTCTCTTAGTCGACAGACGACTACCAGCATATCTATCCACTGCTGTGCGCCTAAGCACGCCGCTACGCACGGGAGGGTCATCGAGGCTGTCCGTTCCCGCAGTCTGACGGCTCATTCGCAGGCGTCGATCGTCCACAGCCCGATGTCGTCGCTGTACATCGCGAACGGTGTGAGCCCATCGCGCGGCACGTCGAAAAAACCGGGCCGGCCCTGGTCCGAGTAAATGCCCTCCGCGTAGTCGACTGGTTTGAGATAGACGTGGGTGGCGCCGAGCTCCCTCACCGCGTCGCACACGGCTGGATCCTCGAGGTAGTCACGGAAGTTGTTGACGAGATAATGCTCGGCGGTGCCGGGACGGTACGTGTTGATCGCCTTCGGGTAGGCATCGACTCCACCCAGTGCGTAGAAGAACGTCGTGCCGGACAGCGGGTTACCAACGACGACGGCATCATCCGGCAACGTCGCTGCAGTAGCCTCGATGAACTCAATTTCTTCCCAGGTCGACACGACCGTCCTCATCCATCCGCTGTTCGGTGTGAAGTACTTGTATTCGAGCCCGGCCTTCTTCTGCTCGTCACGGAAATGACCTGTTGTGTCCCATGCCCAATGGACAACGAGCGATATCGCGAGCAGTCCGGCCGCGGCACTCATCAAAGCGGGGGCTTTCAGCCGGCGCCTCACGATTCGCTGGACCGCAAGGCCGATGAGGGCGACACCGGCTCCCGATAGCACGCCCATGGGGCCAGCAATGAGCGCGAGGATGCGGGGGAAGTCGTTATAAAAGAAGCCCGTGAACACGCTCCCCCACCACTCGACCTTCATCGCCCCGACCGAGAGTGTCGCCGCGACGATCCAGGCTCCGACGACAGCGCGGGAGCTCCGCCACACGAGAGCAAAGGTAGCGCCGATGATGAGGAACATGGGAAGAATCCACGGCTCCCAGCCCGCACCCACAAGCGTTGATTCATCGGTGAGGACAAGAGTCAAGCGTTCCCAGTTATCCGCCCCGGTCGTTCCCCGCGGATAGTTGGCGACCGCCTGCACCCGCGGATGAGAAAGGACCTCTCGGATGACGATGGCCGCCAGTCCCGCGCCGAGCCCGATGGCGAGAGCGGTCTTCCACTTCCTCGACCGCGCAACTGAGGCTAGCGGCCCGGCGGCCGCTGAGATAATGGCAGGCAGGGCCATGAGGCCAGCACCCACAACTGTCGCGGGCTGGGCGTAGACGAGCCCGAGAGTGGCGATGCTGAGGAGGATGAGAATCGACCATCTCATCCTCGGGTAGACGGCCACCCAGACGAGACACAGGAACGCTGGGACAAGGGCCGCGCCGAGGGCGGCAGGTAGCGCCGTGCGGTAGCCAAAGAGGACTGCTGGCAGGGTGATAAGCCAGCTCGCGGTGACGGGAGCGATGAGGGCAACGGAGGGATGCTCAGGGAAGGATTTGAGCGCAAGCCCGCCAATCCCCAGAGGAAGGATGAGGCAGACCGAGAGGATGATGACAGCGTTCGTTGCCCCGGCGGCACCCAGCCAGGGTACGAGGGCTCCGAGTGCGTGGAAACCGGAAGGATACGACACCGTCGCATCCTCATAGAGCCGTGACATGGCGAAGATGGAGGCGTCACCGGTGTCGATGACTGCGCGGACCCCAGACAGGTGGTAGATGCCATCCCAACCGACCGGCACCGCGTTCGGGACGACGAGTGCTCGAAGAAACGTCCATCCCCCAATCGCAGCGGAGACGAGAGTGCCGCCAATAAGGGCTACCCCCGGCAGTGAGTGCTGCCATGTGGGCCGTCGTAGCTCCCCCAGCTTGAACGCGGCGCCCGCACCGATCGCAGTGATGATGGTCGCGGTGACAAGCCAGCTCCCGGGGCTCCAACCGATGCCGAGGAACCGAAAGATGTGGGCGGTCATGGCGATGAGACCAAGAGCGAGAAGCGGGCTCACCGCAAGTGCCGGCAGCGCGGGGACACGGAAGGCGCGGCTCACCGCATATCCGGGCACCATGAGCATGAGGGCGAGAGCCATCATGCTCAGCGCCAGGTCAGCCCACGTCATAACATCCCTCATTCACGTCGCCCGCTGTGCGCATATGTCGTAGGAGACTTTACGTGACGAGCGTGAAGCCGCACCGGCATATTGACCATCCTCACGCCTGCACCGTGCGGTGCTCCGCTTTCCACTGACGCTGAGCGCTCGCCACGACTCCCACGAAAGGCGGGGAGCGGCTGTCTTTGCGATAACGTGGTGACCATGAAGATTTCCGTTATCGGCTGTGGCTATTTGGGCGCAGTCCATGCCGCGTGCATGGCCGAGCTGGGCCACGACGTCATCGGCGTCGATGTTGACCAGGAGAAAGTCGACCTGCTTTCCGCGGGCCGGGCACCGTTCCATGAGCCGGACTTCGAGGACTTGCTCGAACGGGGCGTGAGCTCGGGTCGCCTGTCATTCACGACAGATTTCGCTCAGGTCGCCGACTGCCGCGTGCATTTCATCGGCGTTGGCACCCCGCAAAAGGCCGATGCTCACGGTGCTGATATGCGCTACGTCGAGTCCGCTGTGCAGTCACTGCTTCCCCACCTTGCGGACCGCGCAGTCGTCGTCGGCAAGTCGACCGTGCCGGTCGGGACAGCCGACAGCCTCGAGCCGTCAGTCACGGAAGCCGGCGGTGTCCTCGTCTGGAACCCTGAGTTCCTGCGGGAGTCCTTTGCTGTCAAGGACACATTGCAGCCTGACCGATTGGTGTACGGCCTCTCGAAGAACCCAGAGAGTGCCGAGTACGGCCTCGCCATGGTTGACGAGGTGTACGCCGATATTATCGCGGCTGGCACGCCTCGCCTCCTCATGGACTTCCCGACCGCTGAGCTCGTGAAGGTGTCGGCGAACTCGTTCCTTGCAATGAAGATCTCGTTCATCAACGCGATGGCGGAGATTTGTGACGCGACGGGTGCGGATGTCACGAAGCTTGCCGAGGCGATCGGCCTTGATGATCGGATCGGCAGGAAGTTCCTGCGGGCCGGCATCGGCTTCGGCGGCGGCTGCCTCCCGAAGGACACTCTCGCCTTCCAGGCTCGCACCGAAGAGCTCGGCCTGGAATCTCTCAACTTCCTCACCGACGTCAACGCCATCAACGAGCGCAGACGCCAGCGCGTTGTCGATCTTGTCGTAGCAGAGCTCGGCGAGGACCTGACGGGCATGCGTATCGCCGTTCTCGGGGCGGCCTTTAAGCCGAACACGGATGACACCCGCGAGTCTCCCGCCCTCGACATCGCCGAACGGCTAGACCGCCTCGGCGCCGATATCATCATCACCGACCCGGCCGCTGGCCCTGTCATCGCTGCCCGTGACCCCGAAGCACCTATTGCTGCAGACGCTCACGAGGCGATTGAGGGAGCCAACATCACCCTCCTGCTAACGGAATGGGATGAATTCAAGAGCCTTGACCCCACCACCCTCGCGCCTGCCCGGAAGATCATCATCGACGGACGCAACGCCATCGATTCCACAGTCTGGAAGAACGCCGGCTGGACCTACTACGGCATGGGCCGCTCCTAGGAGAGAAAGACACTATGAAGATTCTCGTCACCGGTGGTGCCGGTTTCATTGGCGCCAATTTCGTCCGGACAACTGTTGAAGACAGGCCCGATGTCGAGGTCGTTGTCCTCGACAAACTCACCTACGCGGGCAATCCGGCCTCGCTCGCTGGACTTGATCGCGTTACCCTCGTTGAGGGCGATATTGCCGACGCTGACACGGTCGATCCGCTCGTGAAGGATGCGGACCTCGTCGTCCACTTCGCAGCCGAGTCCCACAACGACAACTCACTCAACGATCCTTCTCCCTTCATCACGACGAACATCATCGGCACCTTTACGCTGCTCGAAGCCGTTCGCCGGCACGGCGTCCGCTTCCACCACATCTCCACCGATGAGGTTTACGGCGATCTTGAGCTGGACGATCCCGCGAAGTTCACCCCGGCAACTCCGTACATGCCGTCCTCCCCCTATTCGGCATCAAAGGCGGCATCGGATCATCTTGTCCGTGCGTGGGTGCGGTCGTTTGGGGTTGAGGCGACCCTGTCGAACTGTTCGAACAACTACGGTCCGTACCAGCACATCGAGAAGTTCATTCCTCGCACCGTCACAAACCTCATCGACGGTGTCAAACCGCGCCTCTACGGCGCGGGCCTCAACGTGCGCGACTGGATCCACGTCCGCGATCACAATACTGCGGTGTGGGCGATCATCGAGCACGGAACGCTTGGCGAGACGTACCTCATCGGCGCCGACGGTGAGAAGAACAACCTCGAGGTTGTTCAGATGATTCTCGAAGAGTTCGGGTACGACAAGGATGATTTCACCCATGTCACTGACCGTCCCGGTCACGACCTGCGCTACGCCATCGACAACACGACGCTACTCGAGCTTGGTTGGGAACCGGAGTTCAAAGACTTCGCATCCGGACTGGCCGACACCATCGCTTGGTACCGGAATAACGAGGATTGGTGGCGCGCTCAAAAGGCCGAGGTCGAAGCGAAGTACGCCAAGACGGGACAGTAGGCTAGCGGGTCATCCAACGCGCCCGAAGCTTCAATCCGGTGATGATCGCCCCGCGTAGCGGGGCGTTCTTCACGCCCGGGTACGCCTGGCGGATGTAGCGGACGGCAGAGTCGTGGTGGGCGCGGATCATCATCGCTGGCTTGTCCCGCCACGACATGCCCTGGTCGTGGATGACGGTGGCTGTGGGGACATAGATGGACTGCCAGCCAGCCTCCGTCATTCGCCTGCCGAGGTCAACATCCTCAAAGAACATGAAGTACTCCGGATCGAACCCGCCGACGTGCCAGAACGCTTCTCGTCTCATGAGCAGGCAGGCGCCGGACAGCCACCCGCAGGCGTGCTCGACGTCGGTTCTGCCGTGGTAGCGCGCCGTCCACGGGTTGTTTCGCCAGAACGTCGTGAACAGGGCGTGCCCAACGCCGGTGGAAACCGATGGCAATTCCCTAGCCGACGGATAAATCGATCCGTCCATGTTCGCGAGCTGCGGTCCAAACACCCCGCCCTCCGGCCACCGTGCAGTCGCTTCGACGAGTGCGGTCACGGCACCCGGGGTAAATATCGTGTCGGGGTTAACAAGGAGGAACCAGTCGGCGTCCGAGTTGAGGAGAGCAAGGTCCGCTGCCGTTCCATATCCAAGGTTCTCGCCGGGACGGATGATGCGGGCGCCACGGTCAGCTGCGACACGGTTAACGATTCCCGTCTCGGTGCCGTTGTCCACAATGTCGACGGTGTAATGAAGCCCTGGGCACGCATCCTCGAGGGATACGATCATCCGCTCCAGCTCTTCGCCCGGGTTGTAGGCGACCGTGACAACGTGAATCTCTGGTCCGGCCACTTCTTCTCCTCCGTGTGATCTACACAGACAGACTAGGCCAATTTTCGCAAGACTCTCGCCTTGCGGACTAGTATCAGAGCGTGAGTCCGTTCTCCTCCCCCCGCGAGGCTAGCCATGCAGCAGCCAGCCGACAGTATCCCTGGGCGGTTCCGGTGATCAGCATGCTCCTCGCGATTGTGCTGTTCGTGGCGTCAGCAATCTACTTCGCTTACACGCGTCTCGACAGCAACATCCAGTCGCAGGACATCGACATTTACCTCGACCGTGAGTCCGAGGAACTTGAGCCGTACAAGCCGGGCGAGGACGTCAACTTTCTCATTCTCGGATCAGACGTGCGTGCGGGTGAGGCCGACATCGATGGCGCAGGCCAGTCAGGCGATGTCGTCGGTATGAGGTCCGACACGACAATGCTCGCCCATATCTCTGCCGACCGCTCACGTGTGGAAATCATCTCAATCCCCCGCGACACCCTCGTCGACATCCCGTCGTGCCGCCTGCCGGACGGGACGTGGACATCCCCGAAGAGCCAGGCGATCTTCAACTCGGCTTTCTCCATCGGCGGGCAAACGAACGATGTCGGCGCGGCAGCCGCCTGCACGATCCGCACCGTCGAGGACATGACCGGGCTCTTCATCGACGGCTTCGTCGTCGTGGACTTCGCGTCGTTCCAGCAGTTTGTCGATGCTCTCGGCGGGGTTGAGATGTGCTTCGAAGAGGACCTCGCGGACTCGATGGCGGGACTCAACGTCGCGGCTGGCTGCCAGACTCTCGATGGGGAGCAGGCGCTCGCATTCGCGCGTGCCCGCAAAGGGATCGGCGACGGGTCGGACATCGGCCGCATGCAGCGCCAGCAGGACCTCGTTCTCGCGATCGCGGAGGATGCGCTGAGCCGCAATATCCTCACGGACCTGCCGGCCCTCTACAGGCTTGTCGATGCTGTGTCCCAGTCGATTGTCACGGATGCTCAGCTCGGCAACATCGACACTCTTGCCTCGCTCGCGAACTCGATACGCGGCGTCTCGACGGACGATATGTTCCTCATGACGATGCCGTGGGATCCGGCTGGCGCGCGTGTGCTCCCGGCGGCGGAAGGTGAGCTTCTGTGGGAAGCTCTGCTGGACGATGTCCCACTCAACACGATCTTTGACGAGGATGGCGAGGTCAAGCCGCCCGAAGATCCGAGCGCGACTCCGAGCACCGCGGACGAAACTCAGGAGGCCGAGTGACCGGCGTACCGTCATATCCGCCGAAGAATCCCGCCAAGCGGCCCTCTGCTGCTGGCGCCACGATCATCCGCGGCCGGAACCAGCGCATGTCAACCCCGTCAGAGTCCGAGGATCCTGTGCGGCAGCCTGTCGACAGGGTAGCCCGCCCTGACGTTCCTCCGCCCTCGTTCGCTCCGGCACGCAGGCGGGGTGCGCCGCGGCCACAGCAGCCGCTCGGGCTACCGATGGACGAGATGCAACGCCCCGCGCCGAGACCTGCGGCGCCCCCGCCCGCACCTCCGCGACAGGTTGCGCCCGGGCGCCCGCACCGTCGTCGCCGCGTCGTTGGTCCTCTCGTGCTCCTGCTCGTTATCGCCCTCGTCGCGTGGCCGGTGTTCCTCTACTTCTATGGCGATTCGAAGCTACAGCATGTCGAGGCGTTGTCCGGCGCTCCCAACACTCCGGGGCGAACCGTGCTGTTCGCCGGAACGGATCGGCGTTCTGAAGATGGCATTAATGACGGCGTGGAAGGACAACGATCGGATTCGATCATGCTTGTCCATGTCCCCGAGTCCGGCAACCCATCCCTCATCTCGCTACCCCGTGACACCTATGTGTCGATCCCGCGGTACGGCAACGCGAAGCTCAACGCCGCCTACTCGGTCGGCGGCCCGCAATTACTTGTTGAAACCGTAGAAGGGCTCTCCGGTCTGACGATCGACCACTATGTGGAGGTCGGCATGGACGGCATTTCTTCCCTCGTCGATGCGGTGGGCGGAGTTGAGCTGTGCCTCGACTACGACGTCAACGACACGATGTCGGGGCTCGTATGGGAGGCCGGATGCCATGACTCGAACGGGGAGACTGCACTGGCGTTCACCCGCATGCGGTACTCCGACCCCCTCGGTGATATCGGGCGCACAGCGCGTCAGCGTCAGGTCATCGCGAAGATTATGGACAAGGCGGCAAGCCCCGCCACACTCATCAATCCGGTGCGCCAGTACAGTCTCGTTGGCGAGACAACGTCCGCGTTGACGGTGGATGAGGACATGAGCTTGTTCGAACTGGGCAGGATTGCGCTGCCGATGAGAACGATCATGGGCCCCAATGGAGTGATTGGGACTCCCCCCATCGTCGACGTCAACTACCAGCCTGGCGGAGTCGGCTCAACCGTGCTCCTTGACCCCCAGGGCACCGAGGAGTTCTTTGCCAAGGTCGCTGACGGCTCGATTAGTCAAGCCGACGTCGGAGTGAATCTCCCTTAGCCCTGGCGATCTCCGCAAGGTCCTCCTGGAACTTCGCCATCTGACGACCGATCCGCTCGTCAGTGATTCCGAGAATCCGCGCCGCAAGAAGACCGGCGTTACGCGCGCCCCCGATCGACACCGTCGCAACTGGAACCCCCGCCGGCATCTGAACGATCGACAGGAGAGAATCCATGCCGTCGAGGTGAGCGAGGGGGACGGGTACGCCGATGACCGGCAGTGTCGTGACGGAGGCGAGCATGCCTGGCAGGTGGGCGGCGCCGCCCGCACCGGCGATGATGACACCAATACCGCGAGAGGTCGCTGTTCTGCCGTAGTCGATCATCTCCTGGGGCATGCGATGCGCGGAGACGACATCAGCCTCCCATTCGATGCCGAATTCGTCGAGGGCGGCGGTTGCCGTCTCCATGACCGGCCAGTCCGAATCGGACCCCATGACAACGCCAACACGCATGTTATTTCCCTTCGAGGGTGGCGATGGCGGCACGGGCTCGCGCCCGCACCTCCTCCAGCTCATCCCCTGTCACGGTCACGTGCCCAATCTTTCGTTCGGGCCGGACCTCCTTGCCGTACATGTGAATCTTCACTCCCGGGTCAGCCTCCCAGACTGCGCTGAGGGCTTCGCGAGGGTCGGCCAGCTCGGAGCCGAGCAGGTTGACCATGACGGACCAGGGCGCGAGCGGGGCGGTATCTCCGAGTGGCAGATCGAGAACGGCGCGCAGGTGTTGCTCGAACTGGCTCGTCACGGCGCCTTCGATCGTCCAATGCCCGGTGTTGTGTGGCCTCATCGCCAGCTCATTGACGAACAGCTCCTCCCCAACCGCGAACATCTCAACCGCAAGAACTCCGACGACACCCGTCTGCTCAGCGATCGTTCTCGCGATGGTCTCGGCCTTCGTGTGGAGCGCGGGAGAAACCGGGGCGGGGGCCGTCACCTCGAAGCAGATGCCGTTCCTCTGGACGGACGTGACGAGCGGCCATGCCCGAATCTCGCCGGAGGGCCGCCGAGCGACAAGCTGAGACACCTCAACGTCGAAGGGAACCTTTTCTTCGAGGAGAATCGGGGTTCCGTCGGTGTAGTCCCATGGGATGTCGGCGGCAGAGGTGACGACAGCAACGCCCTTGCCGTCGTAGCCGCCACGCGGCGTCTTCGCCACGGCTGTTCCGCCGAGTTCCGCGATCGCTCCATCGATCTCGTCACGGCTGGCGGCCTCCCGCCATCGCGGGTGCGGGGCATCAAGTTGCGACCGCATGACGAGTTTGTCCTGGGCGAAGATGAGCGCATCGGCCGAGGGTCGCGAGCCGATCTCGTTGAGGATATCGCTGGGAATATGCTCGTGCTCGACGGTGACCGGGTGGCCGTCGGTGAAGGCGACGATCGTGTCTCGATCGTCGGCAGCGCCGACCTCGCTGTAGCGGATCGCTTGAGCCGCCGACCCATCATCGGCCTCGACAAGCGCTCGAAGCTCAATTCCGAGAGCGATCGCCGCTTCCTGCATCATCCTCGCCAGCTGGCCGCCTCCGATGACGCAGACGACGGGCGCGGCCGCGCGAGCACCCGTGCCGACTACTTTCTGTCCCATGTCCTATATGCTAATCGAGTGTTCTCGCGTTTCGTTAGGCGGCTGCTACGCGGCCAGACCCTAAAGGAATGGTTGATCGAATTTCTCAGGTTCTGCACCGTCGGTCTCGGCGCGTATGTTGTCGACGTCGGCCTGTTCAATTTGCTCGCCTACCACTGGCCAATCGACCTGCCATTTGATCAGTCGATGACCGCGAAAACAATCTCGGTCTCGGTCTCCATCGTGTTCGCGTGGACCGGGAACCGGCTGTGGACGTTCCGCTCAAAACAACAGAATTCGCGCCGCCGCGAGTTCGCCATGTTTGTCCTCGTCAATATTGGCGGGATGGCGGTCGCTCTCGCGTGTCTCGCGGTGTCCCGCTTCGTCCTCGGGTTCGACTCCCAGTTTGCCGACAATATCGCCGCGAATGTTGTCGGGCTCGTTCTCGGCACAGCCTTCCGCTACGTGCTCTACCGGTACGTCGTGTTCAACCCGCTTGCCTCAGCGGCGGCGGCGCCTCGATCCCATTGAGATGAGAGCACCCTGAGGTAGGACCTTGTCCGGGTCGAGCGAGGTTGGCACGGCATTGAGAGTGAGGGAAAACACCGGCGGGCTGTTTTGAGACAGTTCAAGCTTCCCGCCGTCCGCACGCGCCAGATTGAGCGCAAGAGGTAACCCAAGCCCCGTCGATCCGCCGGTTGACACACCCTGTTTGAATATGGCGTCCCCGATGTCATCGGGCACGCCGTCACCCTCGTCGGCCACCGTAATGACGACGCCCTTTCTGTTCGCGGTGCGGCGGGCCGACACCGTCGTCTTTCCCGCCCCGTATTTAACCGAATTTTCGATAAGGGTGGCGATGATCTGAGAGAGCGATCCGGGTGTCGCGAGGACTGTCACGTCCTCCTCACCTTCGAAGCTCAGCTCGCGTTTTGCTTTGGAGTAGACCTTGCGCCATTCCTGCCACTGCTGATCGAACACCCTGTCGAGGTTGACGACCTCGGTTGTGCCACCCACATCCGAACGGGACGTCTTGAGGAGCTCCGCGACGACGCCAGTCAGGCGCTCAACCTGATCCTGGCACGCGTGGACCTCGGTCAGCACCTCCTCATCCTTCGTGATCATCTCGATCTCGTCGAGCCTCATCGACAGGGCTGTCAGCGGGGTGCGTAGCTGATGGGAGGCATCGGCAGCGAACTGCCGCTCAGCGGCGAGCCTGCCCGCCATACGGTCCGCTGTGCGGATGAGTTCCTCGTTGACGAGATCGATCTCTTCGATGCCGGACTTCCGCAGGTGCGGCCGAACGGTGCCGGACCCGAGCTGTTCGGCTGAGGCAGCGAGGTAAATGAGGGGCGCGGACAGTTTGCGCGACTGCCGTGCTGCCATGAGGGCGCCCGCAATAAGAGCGAAGATCGATGCGATGGAGACGAGGATGATGAAACCAGCGATCGAGCGATAGACGTGAATTCTGTCGGTCTGAACCTGGACGACGGCACCAGCGACGCCGCGCTCGACAACCGTAATCGGGTCGGAGATCGGCTCTGCCCCCTCAATCCGCTCGCCGTTCGGCATAAATACCGTGACGCGCAAAGACTGCGGAGAATCGCTACCCCAGCCGCTCACGAGTTCTGCCGTCACCTCGTCGCCGCGGTCGATGCGACGGTCGATAATCGATGTGAGGGACGACGCATGGTCGCGCATGCTGGAGATCTCCTGGTTCCACAGCATGGTCGAGCCAAAGATCGCCATCGGTAGTCCGAGAAGGACCACTGCCAGTGCGACCGCCAGCAGAGTCATCCTCAGCGCACGGCGACGCATGATCTAGTTCTCGAAACGGAAACCCATACCGCGAACGGTCGAGATGTAGGTCGGCTCCGCGGCGTCATCGCCGAGCTTGCGGCGAAGCCACGACACGTGCATGTCAAGCTTCTTCGTTGACGTCGCGGTCTCAGAGCCCCACACCTGTTCCATGAGATCCTCTCGGGACACGACCGAGCCAGCATCTCGCATGAGAACGGTGAGGAGATCGAACTCCTTGCCCGTCAGGTGAAGCTCCTTGTCGCCCACCCACGCGCGGTGAGCGGACACATCAACCTTCACGTCCTGTGCGCTGAGAATGTCGAGCTCCCCCTCATCGCCAGCGCCTCTGCGAAGCAGGGCACGCACGCGCGCCATGAGCTCGGCGAGGCGGAACGGCTTCGTCACGTAGTCGTCTGCCCCCGCATCGAGCCCGACAACCATGTCGACCTCGTCCGCACGCGCGGTGAGGATGAGGATCGGCACGGTCAGGCCTTGGCTTCGGATCGTGCGGGCGACATCGAGGCCGTCCATGTCCGGCAGGCCGAGATCGAGGATGATGAGGTCGGCTCCGTTCTGAAGCTCATCGAGTGCACTGCGCCCGGTGGTGTGCGGGCGCACCTCATATCCTTCCCTACCGAGGGCTCGGACCAGAGGATCTGAGATGGCGAGATCATCTTCAACAAGTAATACCGTAGTCACGGTTTCAGTATAGATGCATAACCAATCATGTGGACTCGTTCATCGATTTTTGCGCTTCTCTTACCGTCCACTGACTTCAGCCGCACAGGGACGTGGGGTGGCCACGACCGGGCTAGCGGAACCGTTTGAGCTCGAAGATCTCAACCTTGCCGGTGCCGCCGAGGTCCTGCTGCCCATACGGAAGGACCATGTACGTGCTGAGACCGGCCTCACCGAGCGCCGAGTACGTCGCACGGTCGATGAGGATCGTTCCCTCTGCCGCGATGTCGACGAGCCGGCTCGCCAGGTTGACTGTCGGGCCAAATATATCCCCGAAGGAGGACACGACCCGGCCCCACAGGAGCGAGGCCCGCACGGGTAGCATTCCTTCGATCTTGCCGAGCTGGTAGACGAGCTCAGTTGCCACCTTCGCACCAATCTTCACATCGTCGGCGATGAAGATGACGGCGTCTCCCACGGTCTTGACGAGCCGCGCGCCGTTCTCTGTGATGATTTCCCGGCACGTGAACTCAAAGTCGCGGATAAAGGTGATGAGCTGGTCGCTACCAAGCTCACGGGATTTGGATGTGAACGCGACGAGGTCAATGAAGCCGACCGCTCTCTGGAGGGGCGGGAGGTCCGGCCTATTCTTCTCCGGCCCGCGGCGTCGTAGCTCGAGGTCGGCGCGGCGTAAGAACGCAGCCGTGTGCCGACGCCACACGTACCTCATCTGATCCTCGAGGAGCTGAAGGTAGTCGTCGATGTGGTCGATAACCCAGTAGCGGGCGGCTATATCGTCGATCTCGAAGGTCGACTGAGCGAATTCGACGAGGGCCTCGTACTGCCACAGGGCAATCCGGTCGGCCATGTGGCCCTGTGCGAGAACGAGAGAGTTGAGGGTTGTCGCATCAAGCTGACCGGCGGACAGCTTGTCAAAATGCCGGCGCATCATTTCAATGTCGAAGCCCGTGAAGATGCGGTCGTTCTCTTCATCCTCGATCGCGGGGAATCCCATCGCCGTCCAAAACCGGCGGACAATGCGGGATTCGACTCCCAGTCGCTCGGCGACGTCGACGAGCGTGAACTGCGGCTGCCCGTTGAGAAGAGAATTCACTCGCGCCTCGACGGTGAGGCGCGTCCTCTCAAGGTCTGTGTCGCGGATCACATGTGGTAGTCTATCAGCTGTTGTCGCCTGCCCCAACTCCCTGACTTTACGGTACCGTACGCTAGTCGTATGACTGAACAAAGCATCGATGATCTCGCAGACTCCTACGTCGAGTCTCTCTGCACGATTTCGCCCCTCTTTGCTTCTTCGGCCGGTCTGGCGAATACCGGACAGCTGGACGATTTCTCCCCGGACGGTATTCAGGCGGCAGTTGACCTCGATACCGCGACCCTCGCGGCACTTGCGGGTATGGAGCCGCGCAACGACGACGAATGGGTAACGAAGGCGGCGATGACAGAGCGCCTCAACTCTTGGCTTGCCATCTCCGAGGATGACATCGGTAGCCTCAATGTCATCGCGTCCCCGGTGCAGAGCATAAGGGATTCCTTTGACCTCATGGAGCGCGACACCGATGAGGATTGGGATCTCATCCGCGAGCGCGTCGCCGGCATCCCCACGGCGCTTAGACAGTACCGAGAGAGCCTCTCATGGCGCCATGACAAAGGCGCGCCCTTCCCTGCCCGTCAGGTCCGTGCGGTCACGCAACAAGCAGAGCAGATCGCGTCCGGTGGCATCCTTCACGAGCTCGAAAACCACAACATTGACACCACTGCCGCCCGCGCGGAGTTCGAGGGCCTCGCCGAGTTTCTCAAAACCCTGCCAACGACGGATGTCGACGGGGTAGGACGCGAGCGCTACGAGGGTCACCTCGCCTACTTCCTCGGCTCGACGGTCGACATCGACGAGACGTTCGAGTGGGCTGAAGATCAGCTTGCGTCGATCATCGCCGAACAGGAGGAAACGGCTGCAACGCTGTTCGGTCCCGGCACGAGCGTGGCGGAGGCGATCGACCGGCTCAACAAGGATCCGGAGCGCCAGGTGCATGGCAGGGAGAACCTTCGGGAGTGGATGCAGAAGACCGCCGATGAGGCGGTCGAGGGCGTTCTGTCGGAGTTCGATATCCCGCAGGAACTGCGCCGGATTGACGCCCGTGTCCTCTACCCGGGTACCGGCGGCATCTACTACACCCAGCCCTCCGATGATCTGAGCCGGCCGGGTCAGATGTGGTGGTCTGTTCCCGAGGGGGTCGACACGTTCAACACGTGGTTGGAGAAGACGACGGTCTTCCACGAAGGGGTGCCCGGACATCATCTCCAGATCGGCACTGCCGTCGCCTCGAAGCACCTCAACACGTGGCGCAGGGCCGCCGCATGGGTGTCCGGCCACGGTGAGGGCTGGGCCCTCTACGCGGAACGCCTCATGGCCGATCTTGGCTTCCTCGACGATCCGGCGGACTACTTCGGGATGCTCGATTCCCAGCGCCTACGCGCCGCCCGCGTCCGGGTCGACATCGGCGTTCACGTCAAGGGTTGGACAGCCGAGCAGGCATGGGAGTTCCTCACCGAGAACGTCGCCATGGACCGGTCATTCCTCGCGTTCGAACTCAATCGATACCTCGGCTGGCCCGGTCAGGCCCCCTCGTACAAGATCGGTCAACGCCTGTGGGAGGCAGAGCGGGATGCGGCTCTCGCGAGGGGCGAATCGCGCCGCGAGTTCCATTCGCGGGCCCTCGCCCTCGGCACTCTCGGTCTGGACGTCCTGCATGAAGCTCTGTCTCGCTAGCGCCTCGCCCGGCCGGCTCAAGGTGCTGACCGGGGCGGGAATCACGCCCGAGGTTATTGTCTCGACGGTTGATGAGGACGCCATCTTTCAACGCATGTCGGGGTCATCTGCCTCCGATGTTGTCCTTGCTCTGGCACGCGCGAAGGCGACGGCCGTTGCCGAGACGTCGGGCAGGGAGCTTGTCATCGGATGCGATTCGATGTTCGTCATGGACGGACAGATCCTCGGCAAGCCGTACACGGCCGACGTGGCGCGGTCGCGGCTACGAACGATGGCGGACCGGGCTGGCGTGCTCCTCACGGGGCACTGGCTCATCGCTCCGTCAGGGAGCTTTGGCGGCGTGTCCGAGGCAACGGTCTATGTCGCTGCGATGTCGGAGGCGGAGATCGAGTCCTACATTGCGACCGGTGAGCCCCTCCACGTCGCAGGGTCGTTCACGATCGACGGATACGGCGGTCCCTTCATCGACCGTATCGAGGGTGACCCTCACGGTGTGACGGGGTTGTCCCTGCCGCTGCTGCGCCAGCTCCTGGCGCAGGCAGGTCTGTCGGTAACGGAGCTGTGGGATGGGATCTAGCGCCGACGGCATCGTCTACTGCGCATGCGGGAACAGGCATTGGGGCCACGCGGGTGCGGCCGGGATCCTTGCGTGGCGCGACGCCGATGATCCTGAGGTCATCATGCAGCTACGTGCCGGGTGGTCGATGTCGGGGGGAACGTGGGGAATCCCCGGTGGGGCAATCGACTATGGTGAGAGCCCGATCGAAGGTGGCATGAGGGAGGCCCGCGAAGAGGCGGGGCTCGGCCCTTCACGGGTATGGGCGGCGACAACGCTTCACCACCCCGATTGGTCTTATACGACCGGCGTCGCGGAGGCGTCTAAGGGTCAGCGTGCGATCGCAACCGACCACGAATCGGATGCGATGGAGTGGGTGCGCTGGCGGGACCTTGAGGACAGGGTTCTCATGCCCGCCTTCCATCAGAGCATGCCCCTGCTCGAACCGCTTCTCGGTCGCTCTCTTCTCGTTATCGACTCCGATCTACTTGCGGGCGTCGGGCACGGGGCTGTGTCCGAGCTCGGTTACTCGGGGATTCCGTCAACCATCTTGCCGAGCGCTGTCCAGGAACCGATCATTGATGGCCTGGCGGCCGCGAGGGACGGTGACTTTAGGCGGACTGTCGCCCTCTTTCCCGACATCGTCATTCGGGGCCATGCTCCTGCTATTGAGCCAGCCACCCACGTCGGCGCAATCCCGGTCTCAATCGACCAAGCAGACTCCCAAACCGCCAACAGTGCGGCTTACACTCGCGTGTTCACCGTTGGGGCTGCCGTCGACGGCAGTGACCCGATCGATCCCGATGCGTTCTTCTCGGCCCTCGAGAACGCACGCCGGAGCCGCTCTTAGGCACACTGGTACGGCCGTGGCCCGCGAATGTCCGCGGGCCAGGAACAGGGCATCCGTCGCTACACGAGTGGTGCGGCCACGAGCCGCTCCGCGGCTGCGTCGACTGCCTCGTCGCTCGCCGTCAGCGACATCCGGACCTTCATCTTGCTCATCTGACCATAGAAGGTCCCCGGTGCAACGAGAATGCCGCGCTGGGAGAGCGCTCCGACAATGCCCCAGGAATCGAGGGTGCCGCTCTCATCCTCGAGCCACAGGTAGAGTCCGGCCTTCGTCTGCGGATCCGCTGTGAGTCCCGCAGCTGCGGTCGCCCGCATGAGCACGTCTCGTCTCCTGCGGTAAATCTCCCGCTGGGCGGCAACATGCTCGTCGTCGCCGAGAATCGCCGTCATGGCGGCCTGGACCGGGCCCGGCATGAGGAAGCCCATGTGCTTGCGCATTTCGATCAGGGGCGCAAGGATCGCCGGGTCTCCCGCGATCATCGCGGCTCGATAGCCGGCGAGATTGGACTGTTTCGAGGCGGAGTAGAGGGCGAGCAACCCGGTCTTGTCCTCGCCTGCGATGTCGTCCGCAAGGATTGAGGGGACGCCGTCGCTTATATAGGGCTCAGCCCACGGCAACGCCGCGTAGCACTCATCGGACGCGATGACGGTGCCTGTCGCCCTGCCCCACTCCACAATCCTCCGCAACTGGTCAGCATCCAGGACGTAGCCATGCGGGTTACCCGGAGAGTTGAGCCAGACGAGCTCCGCCTCCGGCCACGTTCCCGGGTCGGTCGCTGTGTCGATGGGGATCGGGTCCGCCCCGCTCAGCCGAGTGCCGACGTCGTAGGTTGGATAGGCGATGTCGGGGATGAGGACGTTGCCGGTCACGCCGAGTAGCGCAGGCAGAAGCGCGACCATCTCCTTGCTACCGATCGTCGGTAGCACTCCGTCGAGGGGGACGGTCGCTCCACGAGTACGGGACCACCAGTCGACCATCGCCTCCCGGAGCTCGGGCGTGCCGAGAGCGGGCGGGTAACCCGGGGACTGAATAGATGCTTGCAGAGCGGCGGTGGCGATGGGCGGCGTCGGGTCGACAGGCGTGCCGATCGACAGGTCAGCAGTGACCCCCGGATAGGCGTAGGCGGCCGTCTTGTAGGGCGTGAGAGTATCCCACGGGAAGTCGGGCAGGCCTTCCCCCAGGAGCGGCATCAGTCGTTAATTCCCTCGGGGAGGGCCGCGACGATGGGATGGTCATAGTTGATGACACCCATTTTTGCCGCACCTCCCGGCGAGCCGATCTTGTCGAAGAACTCGACATTCGCCTTGTAGTACTCCGCCCATTCCTCCGGAGTGTCGTCCTCGTAGTAGATGGCCTCGACGGGGCACACGGGCTCGCAAGCGCCGCAGTCCACGCACTCATCGGGGTGGATGTAGAGCATCCGCTCACCCTCGTAGATGCAGTCCACGGGACATTCATCAACGCAGGCCCTGTCCTTGATGTCGACGCAGGGAAGCGCAATAACGTAGGTCACGATTCAGAGTCCTCTCATCCAGATGTGCAGAAAGTATCCCATTTTTCCGTACTTAACCACAGACCGCCGCGTGAACGGGCTGATATGTCCACGAATACGAGTTATCGAAGATCATTTCACCCTCCCTCTTGACAGTGCGACGCACGTCCACGGTGAAGCCAGGACCCCCGGCCGGATAGGGCTCACAGGTCGGGGACGTGTTGACCTCCGTACGTGGCTGACGGAAGTTGTAGGGCTCCGACACGGTGATGTTGACGTCAAAATACTGCGTCGACCAGAGCCGGGATCGTACCTGGCCGCCCTCGACCCACGTCTCGACGAGCGCGCCATACGGGCTCGTGTTGCGCCACTTCATGTCGACGTCAGGCACCCACACGGTGGCCTCAACCCCCATCGGGTATCGATCGAAGTATTTCGAGTGCGGCTGGTGAGCGACGTCCTCCATGCCGGCACGGTAGCCGATGTTGAACGTGTTCGTCGACAGCTGCGAGAGCCCACCGCCAAGCGCGGTCGAGTTGAAGCCGTCCATGACAACCCCGGACGAGACGTAACCGTTCTCCGCCGTGATCGGGCTAATGTGCTCGAGGAGCGAGAAGGTTTCCCCTGGGCGGATAAGTACGTTGTTCGTCCTCGACGTGCCAAGGATAAGGTTCTCAGTCCGCACAGAATCGTTGGTCAGCGGGGTGGAGATTTCAGAGACGACCTCGTTGATGCCGAGAGCTTCGGCATCGGCCGTCGTGAACTCAGGTTCTTCCTCGCTCACCACCGCTGCCACGGTGCGCGTTTCCGTCGTCGCCACATCGACAATGGCCTGGCCGGTCGCCTCCCGGTCGATGACCATGCCCTTTTCGCTCGGTTTGATGACGGGGCCGACCGCGTGGTCTTCAATGATGATCTGAGCGTCCTTCGGAGCATTGAGGTCATCGCCCGCCCCATCGGAAACCCGGTCAACAAGGTCATCCCTGTCGAGCTTCATTGTCAGCTCCCCGTCGACCGTCTCAAAAGAGGCTGCGGCAGCCAGGTCAACCGGCTCGAGGACGACCTCGCGCTCCCCCACGGTCACGGTGAGTGGGGCTGCGACGAGTGGCTCCGCCTGCTCGGCCCTCACCCTCTCAACGTCCTCATCCGTCACCTCGGGTTCCAGGTCGACGGCCTCAAGCTCGATCGGACGGGACTGCGACAACCAGCCGTCAGAGAGCACCGCGACGGCGCTGTCGACGTCGATGCCGGTGCCGTTCATCTGTGGCTCGGTTTGGATCGTCGATCCTGCGAACGAAATCCCCGCATCTGTCGGCTCGGTGCCGAGCTGCTCGTTAAGATCGTCGATCGCGGAAGCGAGCGCACCGTCATCGAACGTGAGAACCGGGGTGAGTTCCGCTGATCCGCTCAGGTGGCGCCACATGTTGACCGGACTGAACGACAACCCGGTAATCCCATCAACCGTGGCCGACCCGTCGATTTCGACGCCTGTCCCAGCGGCGTCGACGACGCCGGAGATGTCGGTGCCGACGACCGTGACGGGCACCGGTTGACGAATGACGTCGTCGAGCTCTGATTCGATGGTCGCAGCGGCATCAGACTCGGACATGCCGCCGATGTCAACGCCGGCGACGGTCGTGTTGGGTGGTATCCGCCCAGCAAACCAAAACGCAGCAAGAACGTACACGACGACAAGCACAGCGCCGACTCCGGCGACGATCCAGGGCCATAGGCGCCTACGTTCGTCGACGGCTCCGTCGTCCTCGACCGTCCACTCGTCATTCCATGTCATGTGGTTCCCTTTCCAACGACAGTCTAACGCGGCTCATGACAACGAAACTGAGCCATGCGAGTAGACCGCCAAGGATAATGGCGAGCGGCCCACCGTAGAACCACCACCGGCTAAGTTCCGGCGACAGTGACCCAAGAGAATCACCTTCGACGGCCACACTCGTTGCGGCGAGGGTGACAAGGTGGCCAAGACCGAAGCCAAGCCAGCCTGGAATGCCAGCGAACAGCGTGAATGCCATCGATCCGAGGAGGACGCTGAGGAGCGCGACGATGAGGCCCGTGGTGCCCCCATCGATCCCTCCCGAGTGAGTGACTGTCCCGAGGAGGGCCGTGAACCCGCCGAGTAGTAGCCCGGCGAAGATGATGAATCGCCTGGCATGAGTCGACTGCTCGGGCCCACGGGCGAGCTCCCGGAACGTGCTCACTGTCGGCCTTGAGCCCGCCTGCGATTGGCGCGTGCCCGCTCGTGCGAGTCGAGGATGACCTTGCGGATGCGAATGATGTCGGGCGTAACCTCGACACACTCGTCATCTTCGATGAACTCGAGAGACTCCTCAAGGGTGAGCTTGCGCGGCGGGACGAGGGACTCGAACACGTCAGCCGATGCGGCTCGCATGTTCGTCAGCTCCTTCTCCCTCACGACGTTGACCTCCATGTCCTCGGCACGCGGGTTTTCTCCCACGACCATACCCTCGTATACCTCTTGGGTCGGCTCAACGAAGAAGGTACCCCGATCTTCAAGTCGCAGGAGCGAGAACGGGGTGACGGCGCCCTGCCGGTCCGCAATAAGGGAACCGGTCACGCGGGATTCGATGGCGCCCGCCCACGCGTCGTAACCGGCGAACAGCGAGGATGCGATGCCGGTGCCGCGGGTCTCCGTCAGGAAGTACGTGCGGAAGCCGATGAGACCCCGAGAGGGGACCGTGTACTCCATGCGCACCCAGCCCGTGCCGTGGTTCGTCATCGTTGTCATCCGGCCCTTGCGTCCAGCCATGAGCTGCGTGACGGCGCCTAAATGCTCTTCTGGCACGTCGACAGTCATGTGCTCGTACGGCTCGAGGAGCTTGCCGTTCTCATCGAGCTTCGTCACAACCTGAGGCTTACCCACCGTCAGTTCGAAGCCCTCTCTCCTCATCTGCTCGACGAGGATGGCGAGCGCGAGCTCGCCCCTGCCCTGGACCTCCCACGTGTCGGGGCGTTCTGTCGGGAGCACGCGTAGCGACACGTTGCCGACAAGCTCGCGGTCAAGACGGTCCTTGACCTGGCGGGCAGTCAGCTTGTGGCCCTTGACCTTCCCGGCTAGCGGGGACGTGTTCGTGCCGATCGTGAGCGAGATCGCTGGCTCGTCGACATGAATCTTCGGAAGGTCAACGGGGTTCTCCGGATCGACGAGAGAATCGCCGATCGTGATCTCGGGGATCCCTGCAATGGCAACGATGTCGCCAGGCCCCGCCTCCGTGTCCGTCACGCGGTCGAGACCGACGGTGCGCAGGAGCTCCGAGATCCGCGCCGACTTCATCGTCCCATCCTGCTGGCGCCACCCGAGAGTTTGGCCCTTTCGGACCGTGCCGGAATGGACGCGGATGAGAGCAAGCCTGCCAAGGAACGGAGAGGCATCGAGATTCGTGACCTGCGCGGCAACTGGCGCCTCATCGTCGTACGTCGGGGCGGGGATGTTGGCGAGGATCGCATCGAACAACGGCTCGAGATCCATCGAGTCAGGCAGAGTTCCGTCCGCGGGCTGGACCGCCGAGGCGCGCCCAGCCTTGCCGGAGGCGTAGATGACGGGCACATCGAGGATCGCGTCGACGTCGACCGTCTCATCGACATCGCCCTCAAGGTCCGAGGCCAAATTGAGCAGAAGATCGGTCGTCTCGGACACAACCTCATCGATCCGCGAGTCCGGTCGATCAACTTTGTTGACGACGACGATGACAGGCAACCGACCCGCCAGTGCCTTGCGCAGGACGAAGCGAGTCTGCGGTAGCGGCCCCTCCGACGCATCGACAAGAAGGACGACACCGTCGACCATGGACAGGGCCCGCTCGACCTCTCCCCCGAAGTCGGCGTGGCCGGGAGTGTCGACAACGTTGATCGTCACACCATCGGGAGCGCCGTGTTTGACTGCGGATGGCCCGCGGTACGTGATTGCGGTGTTCTTCGCGAGGATCGTAATCCCCTTCTCACGCTCGAGATCACCCGAATCCATGACACGCTCGCCCGTCGACTCGACGGAGGCGTGAGAGTCGAAGACGTCCGACTGCCACAGCATGGCATCGACCAAGGTTGTTTTGCCATGGTCGACGTGGGCGATGATGGCGACATTACGGATATCTGATCGAGTTGATTTCACCGGCGTAGCTCGGTTCCTTTCTCGGCGCGAAGCGCGTGCGAATGGCCTCGAATAAGGCCCCGATAAATCGTAGCCGTCGCGGCGAGCGATCACGCGACAGAGCGAGCCAGATCACCACACGTGCACCCTGACAGCCACCGGTGTTCGGGGGGTGCACCGAACTGCCACAATGGAACAATGACAGAACCGATCTATCGCCTGCGATCGACGGGCCAGTTCATCCGTTTCGGGGTCTCGCTCATCTTCATCGCCCTGTTCGTCATCTCGCTTTATATCGATCCGGCCTCGGAGGGCGTCCTTGCGCCCCTCATCATCGCCGCCGGTGCGACGTTGATCGCCTACGTTTTCTTCCTTCAACCAGCACTGCGCTTGGACCGCGACGGCATCCACATCCAGAACTGGTTCGTCGACAGGTGGATCTCGTGGCGTGACTACGACACCCTCGACACTCGGTTTGGGATGCACATCGTCTCCGCCGACCATTCGGACCCGGTGAGCTCCTATCCCGGATCCGGCGGGCTCGCCCGCGGCCGCGAACAGCTGAAGCCCGGCAATCCCCTAGCGAAGAGCGAACCGAAGCGAAACTACATTCCGGTGCACGACGCCGGCCAGTACAGCCTGCACCCCCCGATGAGAGAGGCGAGCTCCCTCATCTCCCGAATGGCACGCGAGTTCACCCGCACCGCGCCCCATCGTCCCCGCACGACAACCGTTAACCTCATGCGGATCGGAATCGTCATCATCGGGCTCGCCCTCATCGTCCTCGAAATCCAGGACATCGTGTCCTGAACGCACGCCGATCTCTACAGCTCCGCAGGCTCCGCGCCAACATCGCAGCAGTGGCGATACTGACCGGCCCTCGAAGGATGAGCCGAACATAAAACAACGAACGAGACATAGAGAAAGGTGCGGACCATGCGGCCCGCACCTTTTCTCGATCTGTCAGATCTTGAGCTCGGAAATATCCTCTCCGAATTCGCGCAGGAGCGCGTGACGCTCCTCACGGCGGCGCTTCTGCTCGAGCGGCTCCGGCACCGGGGCGGCTGCGATGAGGCGCTTCGTGTACTCCTCCTTGGGATTGTGCAAAACGTCGGCGCGCAGGCCCTGCTCGACAACCTTGCCGTTTTGGAGAACGACGACTCGGTTGGCCATGAGGTCGACGACGGCGAGGTCATGGGAGATGAAGAGGCATGCGAAGCCGAATTCGTCTTGCAACTCAGCCAGCATCGTGAGGACCGTGGCCTGGACCGAGACATCGAGGGCCGAGGTGGGCTCATCAGCAATGAGGAGGGCCGGGTTGAGGGCGAGTGCGCGCGCGATCGACACGCGCTGGCGCTGACCGCCGGACAGCTCGTGCGGGAACCGGTTGAAGGTTGACCGCGGCAGCTGGACGGCGTCCAGCAGCTCGTACACTCGATCCTGCTGCTCCTGCTTCGTGCCGACCTTGTGGACAACGAGAGGCTCCGCAATCGTGTCGCCCACGGGGAAGCGCGGGTTGAGGGAGGCGGCAGGGTCCTGGAAGACCACGCCGACGTCCTTTCGGACAGCCTTCTGCTGCTGCTTGTTGCGGCCGATCATGTTCTCGCCGAACAGCTTCACCTCACCGCCAGCGACCGGTTGGAGGCCGAGGATGCACTTGCCAATTGTCGACTTGCCCGACCCGGACTCGCCGACGAGGCCAACAATCTCACGCTCAGCGACGTCGAACGACACTTCATCGACCGCTCTGAAAGGCTCTTTGCCCCAGACTTCGTATTCGACGACGAGGTCCTTTGCCTCGAGCACTGTCTTCGACAGGTCGAGAGAATCCTTCGTCAACTCCTTGAGTCCGAACTGGGCGCGGCCCTGGCCAAGGTGCGGCACGGCCCGCAGGAGGCGCTGCGTGTACGGGTGCTTCGGATGGTTGAGAACCTCCGTCACGCTGCCCGACTCGACGATGTTGCCGCGGAACATGACGTGCACACGATCGGCCATGTCCGCGACGACACCCATCGAGTGGGTGATGAGGAGGATGCCGGTATTGAGTTTGTCCTTGAGGGAACGAAGAAGGTCGAGAATATCGGCCTGAACGGTCACATCGAGGGCAGTCGTCGGCTCGTCCGCAACGATGACTGCAGGGTTGCACGAGATCGCGATCGCGATGACGACGCGCTGGCGCTGACCACCCGACAATTCGTGCGGGTACTGATTGATGCGGCCCTCTGGGTTATCGATGCCAACCATGCGGAGCAGTTCGACGGCGCGCGCCTCAGCGGCGCTACCGTAGGCGATCTCGTGGAGCTCAAGAGCTTCCGTGATCTGGCTACCGATCGTGAGAACCGGGTTAAGGGCTGTCATCGGCTCCTGGAAGACCATGGCGATGTCGCCGCCACGCAGGCGCCGCCATCCTCTCGCAGACATGGAGCGGACTGCATGGCCTGCGACAGTGATCTGACCGTCGACTGCGGCGTTGCCCGGAAGCAGTCCGAGCGCCGACATTGACGTCACTGACTTGCCGGATCCCGACTCGCCGACGAGGGCGACGACTTCGCCCGGGTGGATGTCGATGTCGACACCGCGGACGGCGTGCACACGGCCGAACTCGGTTCCGAACTGGACATCGAGGTCGCTGAACGACAGGACCGGATGTTCAGTCTTCTCGTGGACCTTAATGATGTCCTTGCGGCCCGCCTGCCGGTGAGCCTCTCGGTCCTTCTTCGCTTTCCTGCTGCCGAAGATCATGCCTTGGCCACCTTCTTGAATCGCTTGGACTTGCCCTTCTGACGGGGATCGAACGCATCTCGCAGGCCGTCGCCGATGAAGTTGACGGACAGGGCGATCGCGAGAATAAAGCCCGCGGGCCAGTAGAACAGCCACGGCTGGCTCGAGAACTTCTGCTGGTACTGAGAGATGAGGAGTCCGAGAGACGTGTCAGGGGACTTGACGCCGAAGCCTAGGAACGACAGCGATGTTTCGAGAAGAATCGCTGCGACGATCGCGAGCGTCGCAGAGACGATAATCGTGCCGAGGGCGTTCGGGAGAATGTGCTTGATGATGATGCGGGGTGTCGAGGCACCCAAGGCCTGTGCCGCATAGACGAACTCACGTTCGCGTAGCGACAGGACTTCGCCTCGTACGAGACGGGCGAGGGACGTCCACGAGAGGATGCCGAGCAGGAAGGCGAGCATGATGATGCCGCCCCCAAGTCGCTCGTTGGCGAGCTGTCCGACGACCGCGGCGAGGAGGAGCAGCGGGATGACGATGAACAGGTCGGTGATGCGCATGAGGATTGTTTCTACCCAGCCGCGCAGGTAACCCGACAGCGCGCCGATGACCGTGCCGATAAGGGTCGAGACGATGCCGACGATGAACGCGATAATGATCGAACGCTGCGTGCCGCGCATGATGAGCGCGAAGTAGTCCTTGCCTGCCGTGTCCTGACCCATCGGGTGCTCACCAAGAGTGAACCAGCCGAGGGTCGGTGCGCGATCGTTGATGATCGGGTGCGTCGACTCATAGCCGTATTTCCACCAGCCAGGAACGGGTCCGAAGCCGATCGAGGAGAATGCCAAGATAATGATGGCAATAAAGACGAAAAGAGAGAGCATTGCAGCGCGGTGGCGGACGAAGCGTCGCAGGACGAGCTGTCCCTGCGAGTACGACTTGTTCGTCGTCGAGTCCAAGACTTCGTCATCGAGCTCAGCGACATCGAAATCTCCAGTTGCCGCCACGTAGGCCTTCGGATCGGTGTTATCCATTACGAGTCACTCCTCAAAATTCCATAGACCATGCGACTCACCGTCTGATCCTCGGGTCGATGTACGCGTACATGATGTCGGCCAGCATGTTCATGAGCACGGCGATGCCGCCAGTGACGATAAAGAAGGCCATGACTGGGTCCGGATCGACGTTTCTCAGGCCCGTCTCGAACAGCTCACCCATGCCCTTCCAGCCGAACACCTTCTCGGTGATAACCGCGCCGCCGATAAGAGAGGCGAAGTCGAACGCGACGATGGTGGTGATAGGAAGAAGCGCGTTGCGGAACGCGTGGCGCGTCATAACCGTGTGCTCCGGAAGGCCCTTCGCACGGGCCGTGCGGACGTAGTCCTGGCCGAGGACCTCAAGCATCGACGAGCGCGTGTAGCGCGTGTAGGAGGCCACCGACATGAGGGTCAGCGACAGCGTCGGAAGAATGAGGTGCGTCGAGGTGTCCATGAGGGACAGCCAGAAATCGTCGGCGCCTCGGAAGTTCGGGGACATCGAGCCGATCGTTGAGATCGGCCTGCCCCGGACGAGCTCGACGTATTCATTCCAGTTCCGCGCGAGGTAATCGACGATAACCGCGAAGCCGACGGAGACGACGGTCCAAATGCTCGCCCACGTGATCGAGCGTTTCGCGTACCCGCCGAACACCTGACTAATGACGACGGCAACGGCGATGCCCGCAAGGAGAAGCAAGCCGAGGAAAGACCACGTCGGCTGCTCGAGACGTCCGGCAAAGATGATGACAATGAGGAGCATGGCGCCGGCTGAGCCGAGAGCGCTAAATATTGCACGTTTGTTGGAGATGCTCGACAGGAGCGCAGTGAAGAGAACTGCTGCGGCGATGCCGGTCGTGGTCGGAATCCACAGGCCCGCGACCGGATTGTCAACCCAGGCGGTCACGTCGAGGACGACCAAGACCGCGGCAGCACCAATAAAGGCAGCGGCACCGCTGATCATTCGCTTCCGCAAGTTTCCGGCAATAATCGCTTGCACAAAGACCGCAAACAAGCCCGCCACGAACACGATGAATAACGTGTTAAACGCTGGTTCTGCTAACCAGTTGTTGAATCGGATCGCGCCGAATTCTTTGAGCAGCACCGCGAAGACGAAGGACGGCAGCGAGTAGAAGACAAATGCGATGAAGGTGACGCTGTAGTCGAAGCCGGAGTACTGGCGGATCGCCGCCATGACGCCGAAGAAGACACCGACGAGGATGCCGAGGATCGTCGCGAGCAGGACTAGGCGAATCGTTGACTCGGCAGCATTGGCGAGCAGCGCGTTGACGTCCTGTCCGGAGCGGTTCTCCCCGAAGTCACACTGGAGTCGGACACATCCGAGGATTCCTCGGAGCCAGTCCCCGTAGCGGACTATCCAGGGGTCGTTCAGCCGCATCTGAGCGACGCGCTGATCGATGCGGTTCTGACGATTGGCATCGTTCTGTTCACGAAGATCCGCAAGAGGGTCGCCCGAGTGGACCGTCAGGCCATAGACCAGGAACGATGCGAAAAAGAGAATCATCAGGGATATCCCGATTCTCTTCATTACAAATTTGAACACGTCTCGTACTTCTTTCTGGAAGGTGTGCCCCAAGCTCTCCGGAAGCTGATCCGCCCGCGACAAGTACGTTGAGTGAGGGTGGCCTCGAAACACACTGTACGCATTGTAGGGGGACGTTCCCCCCTGCGCGAAATCTATTTTCCGCCCGTGACCTGCGCCCGGGTCGACGCATAGTCAAAGTGAAGCCGCGCAGCGGCAGGGAGCAGGCTGTGTACTGTTCCCGCCGCTGCGCGGCTTTCAATTGGGACTTTCAGAGTTCGGAGACCCTACCAGGTCCACTCTTCAGCGTTCCACACAACGCCGGTCTGCGTGACGTTGCGCTCAACGTTCTTCAGACCTTCGGTGTGGGCGACGATGCCCGGGTGGGCGTAGATGGGCAGGTTGAAGAGATCGTTCCAGAGCTCGGTCTCGATGATCTTCTTCGACTCGAGCCAGACGTTTTCGTCCAGGCTGCCATTGATCTTGTCCCACTCGGCATCGACGGTCTCGTTCGACCACGCGTGGTAGTTCTGCTGACCATCGGTGTGGTAGATGTTGCGGCCCGAGACGATCTGGCCGGAGCCGGACCATGCGAAGAGCGCAGCGTCGTAGTTACCGGTGTCGAGGGCGCCGCCCGGTGCGAAGAAGTCGGCGGAGCCGATGTCCTCGACAGTGATGCCGGCCTCTGCACACGAGGACTGGATCAGAGCGACGGTGTCGGAGCGACGCTGGTTCGGTGCGGAGTAGCCGATGCGGACGGTCGGGTTCTCGACACCGGAGGCCTCGACGAGCTCGGTCGCACGCTCAATGTCAACGGTGTCGTAGCGGCCGTCGTAGGCTGCGTCGAGGACCTCGTCGTAGTCGGCATCGGTCGGGAAGTACTCGCGGAGGTTCATGACCTCAGTCTCCTCATCGAGGGGACGGACGAGACGCTCGACGATGTCTTCGCGCGGTGCGCAGTAGGCGAATGCCTCACGGAGCTCAAAGCCGCCGTTCGCATCAGAGAAGACGGAGCCTTCGGCCCAGTTGAAGTCGAGGTGCTCCCAGATCATGGTCGGACCCGTGAGGATCTCGATGCCGTCCATCGCCTCGAGCGAGTCGAGTGCGTCCTGGGTGCCCTGCGGCTCGATGACGTTGACGTCCTGGTTCTCGAGTGCCTGGAGCTGACCCTCGCGGGCGATGAAGCGGAAGACGAGCTCTTCAACGCCGGGGGCCTCGCCCCACCAGTCCGGGTTCGGGACGAGCGTGATGTACTCGCCGGGCTGCCAGCCACCCTCCATGTAGGTGAAGGGACCGAAGGACGGAACCTCTTCGATGGGCTGGATCTCGCCGGGGTTCGGGGAGTACCAGTTGTTCCAGGCGTCGGCGACCTGCTGGGCCACCTCGAAGTCCTCGTTCTTGAAGGCCTCGAACAGCTCTTCCTTCGACAGTCCGACCTTCTCGGCCATGACGTGCGACGGAAGCGCGAAGGAGATCACGAGCTCCCAGTCGGGGTTCGGAGCGTTGTAGGTGACGGTGAACGACTTCTCGCCGGTCTCGCACTCGGGGCCGTTCTCAACGGGGAGCGCGTAGGTGCCGGAGTCAGAGACGTGGTCGAAGAGGGGGGCGCCGCTGCCGTCCTCGTTCGTGTTGCCGGCCTCTGCCTGACCGTCGAGGATCCACTGCGGGTTCTGGGAGACCCAGTCCATGTAGTAGTCCTCGCAGGTGATCGGGGTGCCACCCTGGTAGACGGCCTCCTCGTTGATCGTGTATTCCACGGTCAGCGGGTCATCCGAGATCATCTCGTACGAGCCGAGGTCAGTGCCGTTCTGCCATTCGCCGTTCGCATTGAAGAAGCCGAAGCCCGTCGCCATGCGCTCGTTGATGACCGAGTTGTGGGTCGAGTACGTGCTCGACAGGAAACCGTTGTAGCCGTTGTACTCATCGGCGCCCGTCGTGAACGACACGACGCCGTCGGGGCCAGCGGCGTCGCCGTCGGTGGTCTCCGTGTCGGTCCCACCTGTTGTCTCTTCTGCGTCATCGCTATCCGCGGTACATGCGCTGAGCACCAATGCTGCAGCAGCCGTCGCAGCGATAAGCGAGTATGTCTTTCTACGCTTCACTGTGTCACCTTTGATCTGTGTATGGAAATTGCTTCGCGGCATTCATCCCGAGGGACGAAAGCCGCGGAGCCTGCTTGTCCAACAGGGTTGAAACCCAGTTGTCTTAAGTCACTGCAGTATACATAACCACCTGATGCTGTCGACCACATCGACCACGTGACGAGCCGATTTATCAAGTTGTTACAATCCCTCAACCGGACCTCGGAAGGGGTTCCCTCCGAGCTTCTACGCGGACGCACCGCTCCCCGAGCACGTGGCTAGGCGATTTCCCAGAACGCGGCGATGGTCTTCTCCATGGCCTTGATGTCGTCAACGTGGCTGAGCTCGCGCACGGAGTGCATCGAAAGCAATGGAGCGCCCACATCAATCGTTCGGATTCCAAGGCGTGTCGCTGTCAGCGGCCCGATAGTTGACCCGCATGGCACATCGTTTCGCGAGACGAAATCCTGGCCGGTGACGCCCGCACGCCTGAGCACTTTGCTCCAGAGCGCAGCACCCCAGCCATCTGTCATATATGCCTGGTTCGCGTTGTGTTTGAGAAGCGGCCCTGCGCCCAAGACGGGACGATGTGCGGGATCGTGCTTGTCAACGTAGTTCGGGTGAACGGCGTGCCCACAGTCGACGCTCAGACACGTCGAGCGCGCAAAAGCTTGCTGCACTTCTTCCTCAGTCTCAGCACCGAGGGCTGCGGCTGTCCGCCGCAGGACGGTCTCGAGGATAGGACCAGCCGCCCCCGTCGGCGTGCGCGAACCGATCTCTTCATGGTCGAAGGCCGCGAGTACAGCGACAGATCCGCTTGTCTCCGCCAGTTTCTCCATCGCCGTCAGCGCGGCATGAACAGAGAGGAGGTTGTCCTGGCGACCCGCCGCGAAGAACTCCCCCTCGGGCCCGATCCTCTCCGGCGCCTGGGTATCTGCCGCGACCAGGTCGTAGCCAATGATCGGCTCATCGAGATCCGCAGCTGCGCCGATCACGGCGAGGAGGTCCGCCCCGCTGACCGAGAAGATCGGATGAAGGTGCTGCTGCCTATTGAGATCGACCCCATCGCGGGCCGACCGATCGAGATGGATGGCGAGCTGGGGAATGACCATGATTGGGCCCGTGCGGACCATGTGCTCGCCGGAGTCGGTGAACACCCTTCCCGCAAGCGCGAGATCTCTGTTGAGCCACGAGTTGCCGAGCAGGCCGCCGTAGGTCTCGACGTTGACCTGCCCGTACCCTTCGACAGCTGACTGCGGGTTGGGCTTGACCTTGAAGGTTGGCGAATCGGTGTGCGCACCGACGATGGAGAAACGAAGGTCATCGACTTCCGCTGGGACCCACCAGGCGATAGCTGCGCCATCTCTCACCATGACGTGGCCGCCAGGCGAGGCGTTCCATGGAGCCGCCTCTTCCTGTCTGCGATATCCGGCGTTCTCGAGGCGGCGCGCGACCTCGCGCGCCGCGTGGAACGAGGAGGGGCTTGCTGTGATGAATGAAGCAAATAGGTCCATACGAAAACCGTACCGGAGAGCCTGCCCCTCCCCCGCGCCGCCAACACCCGGCTGCGCCATACACACTCAGCCTCGAGGTTGCGCATCTCACACGCTCCTTCAAATCTAAAAGGTTGAAGGTTCAATTACTATCTGGCACACTGGTCATCAGCGCGGCACCCCGCCGCCTCGATACTCATCCGACAGCAAAGGACAATCTCATGGCGAATCTCAACACCCTCTCCGGCACCTACACACTCGACCCGTCCCACACCCAGATCGGCTTCATTGCTCGCCACGCGATGGTGACGAAGGTCCGCGGCGGCTTCACCGAGTTCGAGGGCACGGCATCGACCGGCGAGAACCTTAAGGATGCGAAGATCAGCATCACGATCAAGGCTGACTCGGTCGACACTCGCAGTGAGGACCGCGATAACCACATCCGCGGCGGAGACTTCTTCGACGTTGAGAACTACCCGGAGATCACCTTCGAATCCACCGACGTCACCGCATCCGGCGAGACACTGTCTGTGACTGGTGACCTCACCATTAAGGGCACGAGCAAGCCCGTCACGATCGACTTCGATCTCGTGGGTGTGGCGGTCGATCCCTACAACAACGAGCGTGTCGGCCTTGAGGGCTCGGTCGTCGTCAACCGCAAGGACTGGAACATCGACTTCGATGTCCCGCTCAAGACCGGCGGCCTCCTCGTCTCGGAGAAAATTACCCTTGAGTTCGAGATCTCGGCAATCAAGAACGCCTGATCAACTAGATGCGCGGTGCCCGGCAGTTTACTGCCGGGCACCGCCATGTCCAGGGCACACAAGGTGCCCCCGGTGTGTGCCGGCCTCGTCAGGGCTTGAGGCGAGGGCGCCACATGTAGTACTCCGGCGTGGGCGCTGGCGTCGCCAGCTCGCCGAGGTGGATGAAGCCGCGTGACTCGTACAGCTTGGCGCTTCGCATCGACGTCGCCTCTAGCTTGATCGGATGTGTCCCACACCGCTCAAGCCCCATATCGAGCAGAGCGGATCCGACTCCCTTTCCGCGGGCGGCGTCATTCACCGCGATAACGGCCAGGTACCAGGCCGGGAAGGGCATCCGGACCCGGCTGATCGCTTTGAGATACCTCAGAAGCAACAGCCGCGCACCCTTCGCTTGCCCGAAAAGCGCGAGGGCCTGGGCGGGAGACGGCTCGGGAAGTTCGACGCCGGGCGGTAGCCAGACCGCGCAACCGAGGTATGCCTCGCCCTCTCGAGCGACATCGATGTGGCCAACCTCGAGAACTCGTTCGGTGACGATTCTGTAGTACGCCGTCGTCAGCGCGGCCGGGTCAGCCGCCTTGCGCAAAATCCAACCGATCGAGGGGTCGGCGGCGAACGTGCGCCCGAGATGATCGGCGATGGTCTCGATGTCGCTTGGCCGCGCAGCTTCGATCAACATGACGCCACCCGTGCTTCGATCCGATTGACCGCGGCCTCGAGAGCCGGGACGGGTATCCCCGCAGCCTGCCCTCTTCGTATGAGGTCGTATCCGAGGGCATCGAGCTCGGTCCTACTACCCGATTCAACGTCGCGTGCGAGCGATGATGACGAATCTGGTGCGACCTTCGCCAGGCTCGCCTTAATCTGCTCTGGTTGCGTCAATAATCCGGATGCCGAGGCAATCGCGGCAACCTCGGCGATGAGTGCGTCGCCCCCTTGGCACGCGGGACCAAGGGGTAATCCGGTCGATGCCGTGAGGAGCGCCATCGGGGCAAGGAAGCGCAACTTGCGCCACAGGACATCCATCTCTCCGCCGCCCAGCTGGACCTCGATACCGCTTTGGGTGAGCATGCCGGTCACCTCCCAGTCCGCCGCCGCATCCTCGACCTCGACGACTGTGAAGGTGGAGTGATGGAGAATTTTGCCGGGTGCGACTCGCTCGGCGACGATCCTGATCGAGCCGCATGTGACCCGCGGTGCGGGGAGCTCATGGACGCGCTCGACATGGGCGAGGCCATTGAAGAGAGTGAGGACCTCCTTCGGCCGCGAGCGCGCGACAGTGTCCTCAATGTCGGGAAGTGAATACGACTTCGTCGCGATGATGATCGAAGAGCCTGGGCTCGGCTCCGTTCGCGCATCCACACGTACGACCGCGTTCCCAAACTGAGCGGAGGACAGCTCGAGGCCGCGCTCGTTGATGACCGCGGCTGTGGCAGGGGTAGCGACCACCTCTACGTCGAGACCGCTCTTCTTTGCGAGGACGGCGAGGACGCCGCCCACTCCGCCCGGACCGATAATGCTGAACACGGTTTCCAAATTACTCGCTAGGCCTGACGGGGCGAAATTTCCGCCGTTGCAACGAAAGTCCTACAATTTCGGACATCCGAAACTTTAGAGTGAGATTCGCGAGAGGGGAGATGCGGATTTGGACAATATTCTGTTGGCTTTCGCCGTAACGACTGCCGCGGGCATGGCAACCGCCATCGGCGGGATTATCGCGTTCTTCTCTCGAAAGCAGTCAGCTGGCTTCCTCTCGGCGATGCTCGGGTTCTCCGCCGGCGTCATGATCTATGTGTCGATGATCGAGATCTTCCCGCAGGCGCTGGAGGCGCTGACCTCCGATCATGGGGATCGGATGGGCACGTGGGCTACGGTGCTCGGATTCTTCGGAGGCATCGGCCTCATCGGCTTCATCGACAAGGTCGTGCCGGCGGAAATGAACCCCCATGAAATCACGAACGCGACGACGGGCATCGACGCCAAGCAGCGAGCACGTCTCATGCGCATGGGGCTCCTGACCGCCGCAGCCATCGCCATCCACAACTTCCCCGAAGGTTTCGCGACCTTTCTGTCGACCGCCAACGACCCCGAGATCGGCATCCCGATCGCCATCGCCATCGGCATCCACAACATTCCTGAGGGCATTGCGGTGTCCGTTCCGATCTTCTATGCGACCGGCAGCCGTCGAAAGGCCTTCTGGCTCACTGCCGGATCGGGGCTTGCCGAACCCCTCGGGGCGCTCGTCGGCTATCTCGTCCTCACAGCCTTCGTGTCGGACACACTCATGGGACTGTCACTCGCAGCGGTGGCAGGAATCATGATCTTCATCAGCCTTGACGAGCTCCTACCGTCCGCAGAAGAGTTCGGACAACACCATGTCGCCATATACTCGATGGTCGCCGGAATGGCGGTCATGGCTCTGTCCCTTCTTCTCATGATGTGAGGCTCGGGTCGACTGCATCTCTCCCGCGGCTGGCAGCCGCAGTCTCGAGAGAGCTGGTCAGAGCTCGGCCTCGTCGAGGGTCTTGACCGCCAGTTCCCGGCCGACCTCGATGACCTGAGCGGCCTTGTGGAAATCGAGCGTTCCGCTGACAGAGGTGGGGATCGTGATCGTCACGTTAGCGGGGTGAGCTGCGGCCCGGTAGCGCTCGATAAGGGACTGCATCGTCTCGAGCGACATATTGACGACGCTCATTGTGTTGAGATCCTCCGGCAGTCTGCCCACCTCGTACAGTGGCGGCGCCTTCCGTGAGTTCAGCTCCGCGGATTCCGAGGACGTCGGTTCGACGCCGTTTGACACCGACTCTGCGGCCTCCGACGAGTCGTCGTCGCTCTCTTCGCCTCGCTTGAACACGCCGACATCGATCAGCCCGGCCATTCCTCTGCGCAGACGCTCCGAGAGTGTCTCCCTGTCCTCGTCGGTGTCGAGGGGGACCGATATTGGGCGGACCCTGTTGGGTCGACCGGTCAACGAGACGGCAACCGTGAGCTCGGACGGGACCGCCGTTGTCGGCTCGACCGGAACGGGGTTGAGCAGGCCGCCATCGGCGAGCAGCCTGCCGTTGATGACGACGGGGGTGATGAAGGTCGGCAGTGCGCTTGAGGCCCGCATCGCCATCTCAAGAGAGCCGCGCTGAAACCAGACCTCCCGGTAATTGACGATGTCGGTCGCCACTGCCGTAAAGGGAATTGGGAGATCTTCGATGTTGACGTGGTCAATCATCTTTCCGATCGCGCCGAAGATGCGGTCTGCTTTGATCATGCCAGGCTGAGAGAGTGTGAGATCGTAGAGGCGCAAGACGTCAAGCTGTGTCAGCCCCGTCGCCCACGTCGTGAACTCATCGAGATTCCCCGCCGCCTCAAGGCCGCCGATGATCGCGCCCATCGAGGTTCCCGAGATCGCGACGATCTCGTGGCCGCGCTTCTTCAACTCTTCAATAACTCCGATGTGCGCATAACCTCGTGCGCCACCGGATCCGAGGACCAGCGCAATTCTCATGACTCCCCCTCCGCTCGTGCCTTCACGCTACTCGGGCCGCGAGGCCAGTGTGCGCGGATTGCCGCGGGTCCCCAGGAAGACCAGGTTCTTCACGCACTCATGACGGCCTGCGTGGCCTTCTCATAGTTGGGCTCGTCGGACGTATTGGGAACCTGCTCGGTGTAGACGACCGTGCCCTCTTCATCGATGACAACGACCGATCGCGACAGAAGCGTCGCGATCGGCCCATTGGCCATGGCGACTCCGTAATCCTCTCCGAAGGTCGACCGGAACGCGGAGGCGGTGACGACGTTCTCGATCCCCTCGACCGCACAGAACCGATTGAGTGCGAAGGGCAGGTCGCGGGACACGCAGATGACGGTCGTGTTGGGTAGCTGGTCGGCGATCTGGTTGAACTTCCTCGCAGCTGTCGCACACACGCCTGTGTCAATGGAGGGGAAGATGTTGAGAACGATGCGGCGGCCGCTGAAGTCGGACGCGACGATGTCCTCAAGATCCGGGCCGACGAGCGTGAAATCGGGGGCTGGCGAGCCAACTTCCGGCAGGGCGCCCACCGTCTGAACGTTCTGACCGCGATACATAATATCCATGCCGCCATTGTCCGCCTGGCAACGCTCGGGCCTCGACAGCTTTCCCACACGGCGAACGGACGTACGTTGTCTGTCCGAGGTAGATCGTAGGGTGGAAGGCATGAAACAGTCCGTGACGTTCATCCATTCAGCTGACTGGCAACTCGGAATGACCCGCCGGTACCTGAGCGACGAAGCTCAGGCCCGATTCACGGGCGACAGGGTTGCGACTGTGAGGACTATCGGCGACCTGGCAGAGGAAGAAAACGCCGAATTCATCATCGTCGCTGGCGACGTCTTCGAACATCCCAATCTGTCGCGCCGCGATATCGGCCGCGCCTGCGAGGCTATGGGAGAGGTCAGAGTTCCCATCTACCTCCTGCCCGGCAACCACGACCCTCTTGGTCCCGGCTCGATATGGACGAGCCCGGACCTTAAGGACAGTCTGCCGCGCAATGTCACCATTCTCGACCACCAAGGCCCCTTTGCCGTCTCCCGCGATGTCGAGATTGTCGCCGCGCCATGGCGTTCGAAAGACCCCGGCCGGGATCCTGTCGTCGGGATTCTCGACAAGCTCGAACCTACTGAAAAGACCCGTATCCTCGCTGGCCACGGCATGCTCGACGAGCTCGATCCTGATCGTGATTCGACAACCACCGTCGATACGAGTGCGCTCCGGACGGCCATCACCGACGGACTTGTTGACTATGTCGCCCTCGGCGACCGTCACATCTGCTGGATCGACCCGGTCACGAGCGCCGTCAATTATTCCGGTACCCACGAATCGACGAGCTTCCGTGAGCCGACCCGTGGCACCATCCTCTCCGTCACGATCGACGGAGACAACGTTCATGCGGAACCCCGTGAGGTGGGCACATGGCTCCACACCGACGTCAAGCGCGAGCTCACCTCAGCCGCGGACCTCGACCTGTTGCGCGGAGATCTCGCAGCGATCCGGCAGAAAGATCGCGCAATTGTCCGCACGGAGCTCTCTGGGACCCTGTCGATGGCAGTCGGAGCCGAGCTGGAGAGGCTTCTCGACGACCACAGCGAGATCTTCGCCGCAATCTACCCGTGGGAGAGGAAGCAAACCGAGCTCGTTATCATTCCCGATGACTCCGACGAGGATGCTCTCGGCCTGTCCGGCTTTGCCGCGAGCGCTCTTGCCGAGTTGCGTGAGCGTGCTGAGGGCGGGAGCCAAAGCGCTAACGATGCATTGAGACTTCTCTATCGGCTCGGCGGTGGGCGGTGAAGCTCATCTCCCTCCGAGTCAGAGATTTCCGCGGCATCGAGCATGAGACGGTGTCCTTTGGGGACGGGATCACCGTCGTCGCCGGCCGTAACGAAGCAGGCAAGACATCCCTCGTCGACGCCTTCGATTTCCTTATCAAGCACAAGGCTTCCTCAACGCGGAGTGAGATTCACCGGGCCCGGCCCGTCCAGACGGAAGCCGGCCCGGAAGTCGAGGCCGCGTTCATCATCGGCGATGAGCAGGTCTCCTACAGAAAGCGCTGGCTGACAAAGCCAGAGACGGTTCTCACCTTCACAGCTGGCCCGCGCGCTGGAAAGACACTCGTCGCTGACGAGGCTCACGCGGCAGCAGAAGAGCTATGGAGTAGCCTCGACGGTCAGCTGTGGGAAGCTTCGCGACTCATGCAAGCGAGCGCGCTCGACCAGAGCCCGCTCAGCTCATGCACCGCGCTTCAGCGGGCCCTTGAGGCTCAGGCTGGCGGCACGGTCGATGACGGTTCGAGTGCCCCGCTCATGGAGCGGGTTTCCGCTGAAGCCGACAAGTATTTTCAACCGAAGCGGGGCGGCTACAGCAGGCTGACGAAGGCCGCAATTGATCGCGTGGTCGCAGCCGAGAAGCAGGTGTCGGACGCGAAAGAAGCCCTCGACGAGCTCTCCGATCTCGTCGCGAAGCTCACTGACCTCGAGGCCGACATCAACGAGCGAGAGAGTGATCTCAAAGACCAGAGACGACACCTCGATGAGCTGTCCGAGCTAGCAGAGTCAGCGAAGGCTTACCAGGATGCGCTCGATCGGGCGACAACCGAGCTCGAGAGCGCGCAGCGTGACTGTGACGATGCCAGGGCGCAACTCGCGGCACGCGAGGGGCTCGTGACAGCAACGAACGATGCGACAGCCTCGCTTGACGATCTCCTGGCGGCGGAAGCGGAGGCGAAGGAGACGCTCGCTCCGCTCGAGACGAGCGTGACCGAGTCTCGTGAGGCGATTACGCACCTGAAGTCACAGCTGTCAGACGTGAAGAGGGACCTCCAGTCCGCGAGGCGGTTTGAGGAGCACAGCCGCACGAGGGCCGACGTCGACAAACTCAAGGGCCAGCTGGCCGACTCCGACCGACTGACGAAAGATATCGCACAAATTGAGACCCAGCTGGTCCGGGTCGACGACGCGTCCCTCGATCGGCTCGTCGACCTTGATCACGACATCGCCGTCGCCGAGGCCGCCGCGCAAGCCGGTGCCGCCCACATTCGCGTTGAGGCTGTCGGCGACGCACAGACGCTCCTCGTGGGCGGGGATGAGAGGGTGGTTGGGCCGGATTCCTTCGAGCAGGCAGTCCTGGACGAGGTTGTCATCGAGCTTCCCGGCCAACTGCGAGTCACCGTCACCCCGGATACCGGAGCCGGGGGGAGCAGGCGTGATATCGACCGCCTTCGGGAGGAGAGGCAGGACATCCTCGATGGTGCGGGAGTCACGTCGACCGCCGAGCTGAAGGACGCGCTCCGCCGCTTCGCGGAAACGACACTCAGCATCGAGCGGCTCAAGGAGCGCCGATCCGACAGGCTCGACGGGCGCGATGAAAGTAGCATCCGCGATGAGCTGGCGCGCCTGATGGCGTCCCTCGAGCGGAACGCAGACGCCGTCGAAGGCGATGTCGAAGCTCTGACCGCTCGCCAGGATCAGCTCGACGTTGAACGTGAGGCGGCGGAGGCGATCCTCGATTCTCGCCAGCGCGAGGCCGAGAAGCTCACCAAGCGACTCGCAGAGACGGCGGGCCAGGTAACGAACCAGCGTGCTGTTGTCGCCCGCGCCGAACGCGAGCTCGCAGATGCTCGCTCGCACTGCCCCGATGACGAGGTAACGTCCGCCTTCACCGCCGCATCCGAGGCCCTGTCGGCTGCTAAGGCGGCATTCAGGGAGGCAGAGAAGCGGCTGGCCGAGTCGGGCGGTGCTGTGGCCCTCAAGGATTATGAGCTCCAGGTCAGGCACGTTGAGGGACTGCACAAGATGCTGGCGCAGACGAAGCAGGAGTGGCACATCGCCAGCCGCCTCCTCGAAGAGAAGAAACGGGACAGCATCCAGGACACTCACAATGAGGCAGACAGGGAATTGGACCGTGCAGTTGCCGAGCGGGACTCCATCCTCGCGCGCGCGGAAGCGGCGCGGCTCCTGGAGGAAGTTCTTGCACGGCACCAAAAGGAGACTCGTCGCCGGTATATCGAGCCGTTCCGGGTCGCTCTTCGAGATTTGGGCCGGGCGACCTATCAGGATCCGACGTTTGACGTTGACGTATCCGATGAGCTCGTCGTCGACAGCCGGTCGATGGGAGGGGTGACGCTTCCGTTCGATAACCTGTCGACCGGCGCGAAAGAGCAGATGTCGATCCTTATCAGGCTCGCGACAGCCTCACTCGTGTCACCCGACGATGCTGTGCCCATCCTCTTCGATGACACGCTCGGCTATTCCGATCGATCCCGGCTCCGCCGCATCGTCGACACGATCGAATCTCGCGATGGGGTCGGCCAGATCATTATCTTTACAGCCAATGAGGACCGGTTCGCGGGCCTTGACAGCGCCACCCGTGTCCGGATCTGAGCCGCGTCGCGGCGTCTTCCCCGTCATCATCAACCTGCCACCTGGGGACAGTCTCGCTGAGAGCCTGCATGAGGCTCTCGCCGCTAAAGGCGCGACACTCTCACTCGATTCAGTTCGGGCCGCGATCGATCGGGGGGACGCGGGGCTGATAGATGAGCGACGTGCCTACGTCCACCGTCCCGTCCCAGACGAGGTGGACATCGACCTTCCCGTCATCGTCGACAACGAGCGCCTCATCATCGTCGACAAGCCTGCCGGGATCGCCGCAACGCCGCGGGGCGCTTTTGTCGCGAGATCTGTGCTCGTCCAGGCGCGTCGCCGGTTCGGCGATGATGTCGTCTGTGCGCACCGTCTCGACCGCGCTACTGCCGGGCTCATGCTGCTTATTCGAGAACCTGCTGTCCGCGGTCATTACCAGACGTTGTTCGAGCGCCGCCGCGTCGAGAAAACCTATCAGTTCATCGCTCCTTTGCGCGTCATCCCGCCCATCTATTCATCGCGACTCGAGCAGCGCGGGGCGACGGTGTCGGAAGTGCCTGGTGAGCCGAACGCCGTTACCGAGTTCAGGCTCATCGAGGCGCGTGGCGAGTGGGGGCGGTATGAGGCGCGCCCATTGACGGGACAGATGCACCAAATCCGCGCCCATGCCGCCGCCCTTCGCGTTCCCATCCGGGGTGACACCCTCTACGGATCACACGGCGGCTTCCCGGAGCGGATCGACCTGTTGGCTCTCGGTCTCGAGTTCACTGACCCGGTCGACGGAAGTCCGGTTGTCGCGCGCTCCCGCCGCACTCTTTCTTTTCCCACCGACTGACTGCACACGTCGACAACAATGGGCACGAAAACGCGGCTCGATGGCGCGTATCCTGTCATGGGAGGAGAACATGTCTTTGTATAGCAACGTGACAGATACGGCTCTCATTTTTGAGGGCGGCGGCATGAGAGCTTCCTATACTGCGGCCACTATCGAAGCGCTTCTCGGGAACAAGATCTACATCGACTGGGTCGCAGGGATCTCCGCCGGTTCGTCAAACACGATCAACTACCTTTCTCGGGCTCCCGACCGTGCCCGGAAGTCCTTCACCGATATCGCGTCGGATCCCAACTTTGGCAACATGAAGACGTTCCTGCGGGGGCAGGGCCTCTTCAACGCCCACTACATTTACCAGCAAACATCGGGACCCGATGGGGTGCTGCCGTTCGACATGGAGACATACCTGGCGAACCCGGCACGAATCAGGATCGGCAGTTTCAACGCGCTGACGGGCGACACGGTCTATTGGACGCGGGAGGATCTCGCCACCCCCGCCGACATCATGAACCGCGTCCAAGCCTCGTCGACGATGCCGGGGCTCATGCCGGTCGTCAAAATCGGTGACGAAGAGTGGGTGGACGGCGCGATCGGGACGTCCGGCGGCGTGGCTCTCGACGCCGCCGAAGCCGATGGCTTCGACAAGTTCCTCGTCATTCTCACCCAGCCCCGCAACTATTGGAAGACCCGGCCGAGAAACCCGCGATTCTTCGAGAGAGTGTTCCGCCGGTACCCCGCCGTCGCGGAGGCCCTCATCACCCGAGCCGACCGGTATAACGCGACAAAGGAGAGGCTGCTCGAGCTGGAAAAACAGGGGAAGGCCGTTCTCTTTTTCCCTGAGCACATGACGGTGACGTCGACGGAGAAGAACGTGGACAAGCTCCGCGCCTCCTACGCTGCGGGCCTTGCCCAGTCCAGGCGCGAACTACCGAAATGGCGAGAGTTCCTCGGGCTGTAGACAGCAGCGAATCGGCAGGTCGTGCGGTCTGGCATCACGGCGTGGCGCCGGTGTCCTCCCATTCCCGGCCTCGCAGTCCGTTCTCTACCGGGCGGTATCTGCTTGAGCATGATTGGCCGGGCCGTGAGATAGTTGGCGCTATCCGCGGTCAGGTGAGGACTGGAGGCGAGTGATGGCTGGTGGACTCGTTGCGCTTCTTGACGACGTGGCTGCACTTGCGCGTCTTGCAGCAGCATCCGTTGATGATGTCGTCGCAGGCACGATGAAGGCGAGCGCAAAGGCCGCTGGCGTCGTCATCGACGATGCGGCCGTCACACCGCAGTATGTAGACGGCGTGAGGCCGGAGCGTGAGCTCCCAATTGTCCGCCGAATCGCGGCTGGTTCGATCAGGAACAAGCTCGTCTTCATCCTGCCGGTCATTCTCATCCTCTCCCAGTTCTTGCCCTGGGTGCTCACTCCCCTGCTCATGCTCGGCGGCACCTACCTGTGCTACGAGGGCGCAGAGAAGGTGTACGAGAAGGTTCGGGGCACGCATGCGGAGAAGGAGGCCCCGGCGGTCCTTCACGGCAAGGCGGCGGAGGATCGCATCATCCGCAGCGCGATCATCACCGACTTGGTTCTGTCAGCCGAGATCATGGTCATCTCCCTCGATCAGGTCATCGACGAGTCGTTCTGGGTGCGGACCGCGATTCTCATCGTTGTTGCCATCGTCATCACGGTCGGCGTCTACGGTGCCGTCGGCCTGCTCGTCAAAATGGACGACGTGGGCGTGCGGCTTGCGCAGCGAGATTCGGCCGTCTCGAAACGGATCGGCATCGGTCTTGTCAACGCAATGCCGAAGGTCATGAACGTCATCACGATCATCGGAACGTTCGCCATGCTGTGGGTCGGCGGCCACATCGTTCTCAACGGCGTCCACGAGTTCGGCTTCGACCCGATCCACGACGCCATCCAGTACCTCGCTGACGGCGTCGTGGGTGTCGCAGGTGTCGGCGGGTTCCTCGCCTGGCTGGTCGACACTGTCATTTCCCTCGTCTTTGGCCTCCTCTGGGGCCTCATCATCTTCGCCATCGTCCATCCCATCCTCAGTCGACTCCATCGGAAAAAGGTCGAAACACAGCCGGCCGTGGAATCGGTGCGTGAAGATCATCCCGGTGGCCCTCAGCCTGAGAGTCCTCCTCGGCAGGAGCCCGGCGCACACTGATGGGAGTGCGTGACGCGCTCGGGGCGGTAGAACCGTACCGTCTTCGATAGTGTGGGAAGGAACCATTCTCAACGAGGAGGGCCCCACGCATGTCGCCCATAATCTACACGTACACCGATGAAGCACCGATGCTGGCAACAGAATCGTTCCTTCCTATCCTCCAGGCGTTCGCATCACAGGCTGATGTCGCCGTGGAGACCCGAGATATCTCGCTGGCAGGTCGAATCATCGCCGCGCTCTCGCCATACCTGCCCGAGGGGCAACGGACGAAGGACGACCTGGCGGAGCTCGGTCAGCTGGCGAAGACTCCTGGGGCGAACATCATCAAATTGCCGAACATCTCGGCTTCCCTGCCGCAGCTCAAAGCCGCGATCGCGGAACTGCAGGCGAAGGGCGTCGCAGTTCCGGACTATCCCGACCATCCGACAACGGATGAGGAGCGCGATGTCAGGGCACGATATGACTCGGTGAGAGGATCGGCCGTCAACCCCGTCCTTCGCGAGGGCAACTCCGATCGTCGTGCCCCGCAGGTCATCAAGAACTACACGCGTAAGAACCCGCATTCGATGGGTGAATGGGCGGCTGACTCGCAGACCGCTGTGGCGACTATGTCGGGCGACGACTTCCGCTCGAATGAGAAAACGGTGGTCATGGACGGCGATGACGTCCTCTCGATCATCCACGTTGGCGATGCTGGCGAGACCGTCCTGCGCGAGTCGATTCCCGTTCTCGAGGGCGAGGTCGTCGATGCGACGATCATGTCCGCCTCTGCCCTTGACCGCTTCCTTGTCGAGCAGGTCAATGCGGCGAAGGACGCCGGGGTCCTCTTCTCCCTCCACCTCAAGGCGACGATGATGAAGGTGTCCGATCCGATCATCTTCGGCCACGCCGTCCGGGCGTTCTTCCCCCGCACCTTCGCGGAATACGGTCCGCAGCTTGAGAGTGCGGGCCTGACGGCAGACAACGGACTTGCCGTCATCTTTGACGGGCTTGCGAACCTCGACAACGGTGACGAAATTCGAGCATCGTTCGCGAAGGACATGGCGGCTGGCCCCGCACTTGCCATGGTCAACTCGGACCGTGGAATCACCAACCTGCACGTCCCCTCCGACGTTATCGTCGACGCGTCCATGCCGGCAATGATCCGCAGCTCGGGCCACATGTGGGGCCCGGACGGGAACGAGGCCGACACTCTGGCTGTCATCCCCGACTCGTCCTATGCCGGGGTGTACTCCACCGTTATCGCGGACTGCAAGAAGCACGGCGCCTTCGACCCGACGACGATGGGCACCGTCCCAAATGTTGGGCTCATGGCTCAGAAGGCTGAAGAGTACGGCTCACACGACAAGACGTTCAACATCGGGGCAGCCGGGACAGTCGAGGTCCGCAACTCTGCGGGCGACGTGCTCTTACGCCATTCGGTCGCCGCTGGCGACATCTTCCGTGCGTGCCAGACGAAAGACGCCCCGATACGGGACTGGGTGTCCCTCGCGGTACGCCGTGCGCGGATCTCGGGGATGCCAGCGATTTTCTGGCTCGATCCAGAACGCTCACACGACCTTGCGCTCATTGAGAAAGTTCGCACCTACCTGCAGGACGAGGACACGGCCGGTCTCGACCTGAGGATCCTCTCCCCCGTTGAGGCAACCCAGGTGTCGATCGACCGTCTTCGGCGCGGCGAGGACACGATCTCCGTGACCGGCAACGTTCTGCGTGACTACCTCACAGACCTGTTCCCGATCCTCGAGCTCGGTACGTCAGCGAAGATGCTGTCGGTCGTTCCGCTCATGAACGGCGGCGGCCTCTTTGAGACCGGGGCCGGCGGCTCAGCGCCAAAACATGTTCAGCAGCTGCAGGAGGAAAACCATTTGCGATGGGATTCGCTCGGCGAGTTTCTTGCCCTTGCCGAGTCTCTGCGCCACCAGGCCCGCACAGATGGCACGGAGCACCCACGTGTCCTCGCCGATGCTCTCGACATTGCGACAGAGCGGCTTCTCGATGAGGGGCGCTCCCCGTCGCGTCGCGTTGGCGAGATCGACAACCGCGGAAGCCACTTCTACCTCGCCATGTACTGGGCGCGCGCACTTGCCGACCAGGATGAAGATGCTGAGCTTGCCGCCGTCTTCACGCCGGTTGCTCAAGCACTCGAGGAAAACGAGACCGCGATCGCTCGGGAGCTCATTGAGATCCAGGGGCACCCGGTTGATCTCGGCGGTTACTACAGGCCCGATCCCGAGACAACGGCGGTGGCCATGAGGCCCTCCGCAACGCTCAATGCGATCATCGATCCGCTCCGTTAGCACCCCCGCCATCCGCACTTAACCGGATGAGTGATCGTCGTGGGGCTGGTGCGATAGTCGCCAGCCCCACGACGGTCACATATCGAGCGGGTCGTTCTTCAGCGTCTCAGACAGCCACTCACTAAGCGCTCCGCGACTGTAGAGCTCGTCGATCGCCTGTTGCTGGGCCTGGTCTTCGAGATCGATGACAATGCGAACCCGGTCATCCGCTCCGCGGCCGACGATCGCCTCGCCGTCCTCGCTCCCTGCCCATTCGAGCGAGGGTCGGCACCCGAGATCAACGATTGCTTGCCAGAGTCGCTCAGCACGCTCCTCGTAGGGTGGACTAAAGCGCTTCTCGACGTTCTCGGGAGCATCGGGCAGACCGTCAGGCACACGAGGGAACGGCCCCTGGGAATCCTCGATACGGTGAGGGATCGGACGGAGCACGTCACCGGCCTGGACGACCCCCTGCTGGGTTGGCAGTGCCCACAATCCCAGCTCGTCGATTTCGACCCCGTCGAATCGGGCCGTACCGACAGCGAACGACATACCGACGAGGTCGATGAGGTGGGAGTCGTCTTTCACGACGACCGCCGCTTCGGCTTCGCGCGTCACCCTGTCAGTAAACAGGACCTCGGTGCCGGCGGAGGCGACGGCCAGCGAGAGCCCAGCGCCGATCGTCTGAGGCCGGCGCTCGACCATGCTGAAGTCAGCCCGGATCTCCAACGCTGCAAGGTCGGAGCCGGGGGTATGCACTGACACGACCTCCATCCCACCATCCTATGTCGCGGATCACTGCGGATGTCGGCTATGGGGTAGTCGGGGAAAGAGCTGACGCTGTCGGTGGCCGGATCTTGAACGCTGGCGGTCCCCGGTTCACAGGGCGTGGGAAGAAGTGGGAAGATCGGTACAGCGATCCGGGAGCGCCCCGGGAGAAGGAGAGATCATGAGCGAGACTGCAGACATTGGAGTTGTCGGACTGGCGGTGATGGGAGCGAATGTCGCCCGCAACCTTGTGAGCCACGGCTACACGGTCGCCGTCTACAACCGGAGCTACAGCCGCACAGAGAAACTCATGACGGAGCATGGGCACGAGGGCACGTTTATTCCCTCCGCTGATATCGCGGACTTCGTCGCATCGCTTTCGCGCCCCCGTGTCGCCATCATCCTCGTCCAGGCAGGTGCGCCCACAGACGCCGTCATCGACCAGCTTGCGGAGCATATGGAGGAGGGCGACATTATTGTCGATTGCGGCAACGCCTACTTCAAGGACACGATCCGCCGTGAGGCCGCGATCCAGACCCAGGGCCTCCACTTTGTCGGCGCCGGCATCTCCGGAGGGGAGGAAGGCGCACTCGAGGGTCCCTCGATCATGCCTGGTGGCACCCGTGAATCATACGAGCGGGTCGGCCCCATGCTCGAGACGATCTCCGCCCACGTCGACGGCGAGCCGTGTTGCGCTCATATCGGAACCGACGGTGCTGGCCACTTCGTCAAAATGGTCCACAACGGCATCGAATATGCGGATATGCAGCTTATCGCCGAGGCGTACGATCTCCTTCGTCAGGTCCTCGGTGACACTCCCGAGCAGATCGCCGACATCTTCGATTCTTGGATGGGCACCGAACTCAACTCCTATCTCATCGAGATCACCGCGGAGGTTCTGCGCCAGTACGACGCCGACACAGGCAAGCCACTCGTCGATGTCATCGTCGACGCCGCAAGCCAGAAGGGCACGGGTACATGGACTGTTCAGACCGCGCTCGAACTGGGCGTACCCGTCACGGGAATCGGTGAGGCAACGTTCGCGCGCGGCCTGTCCTCATCCCCGCTTCAGCGTGGGGCCTCCGGCCCGCTCGAGGCGCACGCGCTCACAATCGACGTCGAGGATCGTGAAGAGTTCATCGAGCAGGTTCGCCAGGCGCTCTATGCATCAAAGATCGTCGCCTATTCCCAGGGATTCGATCTCATCCAGGCCGCAGCCGACCAGTACGGCTGGGATATCGACAAGGGTGAGCTTGCGAAGATCTGGCGGGCTGGGTGCATCATTCGCGCGATCTTCCTCAACGACATCACGGAGGCGTACCGCAACAATCCGGACCTGCCGTTGCTCATGGCGGACGAGAACTTCGCGCCGAAGATCAACGCCTCCATTCCGGCCCTGCGCCAGATCGTCTCACGAGGCGCGCTGACGGGCATCCCGCTACCCGCGTTCTCGTCATCTCTTTCCTACTTTGACGGGGTTCGTGCCGAGAGGCTACCTGCGGCCCTCATTCAGGGCCAGCGCGATTTCTTCGGTGCCCACACGTACCTCCGTGTGGACAAGGAGGGCGTCTACCACACCGAGTGGTCCGGTGACCGCACGGAGTCCCACTGGGACTAACCCCACTGCGTTCAGCACCTCTCCCGCGCCTGCGTCCCCATGTGGATAGCGGGCGCGGGCCTGTTGTGGAGGCCTAGCCTGTGCCCATGGATAATCTCATTCGCCCCGGCTGGGCGGAGCGCAGCACCATCGAGCGCGAGTACTACGACACGGAATGGGGCATGCCGGTCACGACTGAGACTGGCGTGTTCGAGAGGCTCACCCTCGAGGTGTTCCAGTCGGGGCTCTCGTGGACGACGATCCTCAAACGGCGCGACGCATTCCGGAGTGCTTTCGCTGGGTTCGATCCGGCAACCGTCGCCACGTTCGACTCGGGTGACATCGACCGGCTACTTGCAGATGCGACGATCATTCGAAATCGCCGGAAAATCATCTCGACGATCAATAATGCCCGTGCGACCCTCGACCTTCGCGATGATCCTCTGCTAGGCCAGCGAGGCGCCATTGAGGCAGGTCTTCCGGTCCTCATTTGGTCGTATCGCCCCGCCTCCCACACTGTCATGGCAGAGCGCGACCAACCCAGCCAGTCGGCTGAATCAGTCGCGCTCGCAAAGGATCTGAAATCCCGGGGCTTCCTCCACTTGGGGCCCGTTACCGCCTACGCGATGATGCAGGCCATCGGTATCGTCAACGACCATCCGATCGGCTCGTGGCGGAGGGACCCCGCCGAGGAAGCGGTCGCAGCCGTTCTCGCAACAATGCCTGCGTAAGAACGGCCCCGCGATCAGAGCCCGAAGTCGCGGCGCCGCTCGGCTGGGACGAGGTCAATGTACTGCTCGTTCTTGCTTATGACGCTGGCGACGTAACCGCACTGCGGAAGGACGTTGAGTCCGGACGCCCGTGCGTCGTCGAGGAAATTGGCAACAAGCTTGCCGCCCAGTCCTTCGCCCTGATGTTGCTCGCCGATCTGGGTGTGAATCGCGACGATCGTGTCGCCCTCGCGCCTGTAGTCGATAAACCCGACTGTCTCTCCGTCAACATGTGCTTCGTAGCGGGAGCTCTGCTCGTTGTACTTCATTTCTGTCATTAATCATCAACCTTCACGACGTCGCCGGTAAGCGCGTCAACCTTGACTTCTGAGTCGTCGTTGATTTCTACTTCGTAGCTCTGCCGCCCATCGTCCCACGATAGCTCCCAGCCCGTCACGCGTCCGGGGCGCTCGGCCACAGCGGAATCAATCGCCCCCTCATAAGCGATGAGGGTGTCGAGTTCGAGCGGCCTCTCCGGGTCGTCCTCGCTGTCCGACTCTGACTCGCGGATCTCGCCCGTCGTCGCATCGATCCGGATTTCCCAGTCCTGCGCATCTGACATGATGTCGATCTCCCACTGCCAGGCAGAGTCCTCCCAGTCGATGGCGATCTTGTACGGGTTCTCCTGCGAACCGGACTCGGATCTCGCGATCTCGAGCGCCTCATCGAGGCTGACGTCAAACACGTGCCCGTCGAGGTCGGTCGCTCCGTCGGGACGGGCGGCGTCCCGACCGTCAGCGTCGTCCGTGTCATCGGTCGCCGTGTCGTCACTGTCGGTCGTGGCGGTGTCGCGGGTCGCGATAGTCGTGGCGTCGCTCGTATCCGATGCGACGTCTTCTTCGCCGTCACCGCACGCTGCGAGAGTGAGCACGAGCGCCGCTCCAAGTCCAAGCATATTCACCTTCATGGGGCCAGCCTTTCTCGCCGATTAGCTTTCACACAGTGTTCCAAATGGCCCTGTGAGGACGGTGGAAGCCCGGTCACCGCACCCTGGACAGTATGTCCTTGACGCGCGGCAGGACCTTCGTGCCGTAAAGCTCAAGCGAGGTCATGAGCTGCTCATGCGGCATCGGGCCATTGGAATATTTAAAGTCGAAGCGGTCGAGGCCAAGGATGCGGACATTCTCAGAGATCTTCTGCGCAACGGTTTCGGGCGAGCCAACAAACAGCGCCCCGTGCTCGATCTCCTCGACAAAGCTCTCGTAGGTCGGATCATCCCACCCGCGTTCCCGCCCGATCCGGATGCGGTTTGCACGGAACGGCTCCCACAGCTCGGCGCGGGCCTGCTCATCCGTGTCGGCGACATGGCCGGGCGAGTGCATACCGAGAGGCATTGGTGTATCAACCCCGAACTCTTTCTGTGCCCGCTCATACAGGTCAACAAACGGTCGGAATCGAGCTGGTGCACCGCCAATAACAGCGAGCATCATGGGGATGCCGCGGCGCACGGATCGGATGACGGACTCGGGCGAGCCGCCGACCCCGACCCATGCAGACAGCCCGTTCTCGGTGCGCGGCATGAGCATGGCGCCTTCGATCGGAGCTCGGTGCTGGCCCGACCATCGAATGGGACGCTCTTTGAGGGTTTCGGTAAAGATCTCGAACTTCTCCTCAAAGAGAGTGGTGTAGTCAGACAGTTTGTAGCCGAAGAGCGGGAACGACTCGGTGAAGGAGCCCCGGCCAACGACGACCTCTGCGCGGCCCCTGCTCACCGCATCGAGTGTTGCGAATCGCTCGAAAACCCGCAGCGGGTCCTCCGAGGAGAGGACCGTGACAGCTGTGCCGAGTTTGATGTGGTTCGTGCGCGAGGCAATGGCGGCAAGAATCATGTCCGGTGCCGAGATCGCGTAGTCATCGCGGTGGTGCTCACCGAGTCCAATAGCGTCGATGCCGAGGGAGTCGGCAAGAACCGCCTCCTCGACAACATCCCTAATGACCTGGGCGGAACTCTTCGGATGACCGTCTGCATCCACCGTCATATCGCCAAATGTGTTGAGGCCGAACTCGACGTCTTTCATGCTGTCCTTCTCTCGCTGGGGGTCACAACCCTTTAACAGTTGAAGTCGCAACTATATTCCATGGTTCGTCTGTGGCCTCTCCGCCATCCTGCATCGTGGTAGGCGGGCGCCTCGTCTCGACTTCGGTCAGGCAAGACCTTTAGCCTTAACCGAACGAGAAACGCGTGGGGAAGGATGCATATGACCATCAGGACTGCCATCGTCGGATACGGGAATCTCGGCAGGGGCGTCGAATCCAGCATTCTCCGTCAACCGGACATGGAGCTCGTCGGCATCTTCTCACGGCGGGCCGAGCTCGACACGGACACTCCCGTCTACCCTGTCTCCGACATCAACTCCTACAAGGACGAGATCGATGTCCTCTTCCTCTGTCTCGGTAGCGCAACCGATATCCCAGAGCAGGCGACGGCGTTCGCTGCGTCATTCACAACTGTCGACACGTATGACACGCACTCGAAGATCCCAGCTCACTACGGCGCGATGGACGACGCTGCCGTCAGCGGGGACAACGTCGCGGTCGTGGCCACGGGCTGGGATCCGGGGCTCTTCTCTTTCAACCGCACCCTCGCTGCCTCGCTGTTCCCCCAGTCGCAGCAGAACACGTTCTGGGGCACGGGAGTCTCACAGGGGCACTCTGATGCGCTACGGCGGATCGACGGCGTCACAAGGGCCGTCCAATACACCATTCCGCGGGAGGACGCGGTCAATGCAGCACGGGATGGCGCGGGCGGTGACGTGACCGGACACAACGCCCACCTTCGCCAGTGCTGGGTCGTCGCGGACGAGTCGGAGCATGACCGGATCCGTGAGGAGATCGTGACGATGCCGGACTACTTCGCCGGCTACGACGTCGAGGTCCACTTCATCTCCGAAGAGGAGTTCACCCGCGACCACCAGGGGCTGCCGCATGGCGGCCGCGTCATTACGACCGGTGAGCTCGGCGGGACAAACGCAACGGTCGAGTTCTCGCTCACACTTGGCTCTAACCCTCATTTCACCGCAGCCGTCCAGGTGGCCTACGGCCGTGCCGCCTACCGTTTGAAGGAATCGGGCCTGTCCGGTGCCTTCAGTGTTCTCGAGATCCCGCCCTACCTGCTCGCACCAGAATCACTCGACGAGCTTCTCGCACGCGACGTCTAACCGAGCCTGGACCCGCTACCTCGCCGCGACCGCGCCGGGGTAGCATCGGCCCTACGACACGAAGGAGCAGAATGGCCTACCACGCGGATTCATCGGACCTGGACTCGAAGGAAATTCTCACCTGGGATGGCTTCGGCGACGCCACGCGAGAACTAGCCCAGAGCATCGCAGATTCGGGATTCAAGCCGGAGGTCATCATCGCCGTCGCGCGCGGCGGACTCCTTCCCGCCGGGGCGCTCTCCTACTCTCTCGGAGTCAAGCTCTCTGACGCCATTAATGTCGAGTTCTACACCGACGTCGAGGAGACACTGCCCGACCCGATCCTCCTCGCCCCACTCCTTGATACAGACAATCTTGCGGGCAAGGATCTCCTTGTCGTCGATGATGTGGCTGACTCGGGCCGCACGCTCGCTCTTGTGATCGACATCCTCAAGACATTTGGTGGCGATGTGCGATCTGCGGTGCTCTATGGCAAGCCCCATTCCGTCGTCTCCCCCGACTACGTCTGGCGGCACACCGACGAATGGATTGTGTTCCCCTGGTCCGCCCAGCCGCCTGTCACGTCTAACTGACTCTCGGCTCGGCATGCCGAGCCGACTGCTGGCGGACAACCGCCAAGGATCCAGCCGGCCTGCAGTTGGTCGCCAGCGTCGCCGACACCCGTCGGAACCCATTCCATGTCGCACGAGATACCTTTTCCGAACCCGGCGGCCCCTTGCGCAACTACGATCGAGGGAAGAGGAAGGAGCGACATGCGAATCGGAATCATCGGAGCGGGCGGTAAAGCCGGCTCCGCCATCTACAGGGAGGCCCTGGGGCGCGGTCACGACACGACCGCTATCGTCCGTAGCCGCGGCCGGGCCCGCGGAGTGCTTGGTAGCGACGTGACAATTCTCGAGAAGAACGGCTTTGAGCTTGAGAGAGCCGACGTCGACCAATTTGATGCTCTCGTCAACGCGACAGGTTTCATTCCGCCCGAGGCCGGCAAGCACGTCGACCTCACACGGCACCTCGTCTCAATCGCCGACTCGGGCAAGCCGCGCCTTGTCTTCATCCTCGGAGCGGGCTCGCTCGTCGCCGGCGATGATCGGCACCCCTTTATCGAGGACATGAGACTCGAGGAGGACTCTGACCAGTGGATCGCGATCCCCGAAAGTCAGCTGGACCAGCTCACGCTACTCGAGGGCGTCACGGACGCTGACTGGGTCGGCGTCTCACCGCAGGCCCTCTTCTTCGACGGACCCGCCACAAAGCCGGTCGTCGGCACTGACGAGATCATGATGTCCGCCGACGGATCATCACACACGTCGACAGGGACCATGGCGGTCGCCATCCTCGACGAGCTGGAGAACCCCGCTCACAGCAGGGTCCGGTTCACGATTGGCGATGAGTAGATGCCGGCCGTCTAGACCGCGCGCACTGAGGCAGGGTGGGAGGGGCTATCGCCCTTCCCACCCTGCCTTCTCAGGCATGTCCCCGCTGGGAGCCAGAGCCCTTACCAGTCCAATCCGCACGCGGATCTATCGTGCCCCGCTCCACAGGATGCTTTTTGGCGATGATTGACGCCGATCATGGAGCGTTCTGACGCCGGTCCGTAGATTCGAGTCATCATCTAGAAAAGGACTGGACATGAACATCGGTATGCGACTGCGAGGGTCGTGGGCAAATCCTGCCATGGCTGGCCTCGCCATCGTCGCCTCGTGGACGGCAGAGCTACTCGGCAGCGAGACGTGGGGTAATGTCTTCATGATCACCGCCGCGATCATTGCAGGCCTGCCTATCCTCAAGAAGGCACTAAGTGCACTGCGGGTCGGCAGCATCGCCATCGACCTGCTTGTCTCTGTGGCAGCGGTCGGCGCCATCATCATCAATAACTATTGGGAAGCGGCGGCGGTGACGTTTCTCTTCTCGTTCGGCCACGCCCTCGAAGTAAGAACGATGAACAAGACGCGCTCCGCGCTGTCTGATCTCATCGAGGTGGCACCCGATGTCGCCATCGTTGTGCGCGACGGCGACCAGGTCGAGGTGCCAGCTTTCACCGTCAAGCCTGGCGAGACTGTCATCATCAAGAACGGTGCCAAGGCGCCTGTTGACGGCGTTGTCGTTGCTGGAACTGGCGCGCTCGATCAGGCTTCCATCACCGGAGAGTCAATCCCGGCAGCGAAGGGCCCAGGAGACCAGGTCTTCGCTGGCACCATCTCAACAGGAGGTCTGCTCCAGGTGGAGGCCACCGGAGTCGGTGCCGACACGACCCTGGCGAAGATAATCACCCGTGTCGAAGAGGCAGCTGAGGCGAAGGCAAAAACCCAGGCCTTCATGGACCGGTTCTCCCAGTGGTACACCCCTGGAATTATTATCCTTGCGCTCACATTTGGGCTCATCACCGGCAACGTCACGCTTGCGCTCACTCTTCTTGTCATCGGCTGCCCCGGTGCGCTCGTCATCTCCATTCCCGTTGCCATCGTCGCCGGCATCGGCCGCGCCGCGAAGGACGGCATCCTCATCAAGGGCGGCGAGTTCCTTGAAAACTCAGCGAGGATCGACGCGGTCACACTCGACAAGACTGGAACCCTCACCGAGGGCAGGCCTGTCCTCACGGACGTCGTGACGATGGGGGGCTCATCATCAGAGGTGCTGCGCTGGGCTGCGATCGCCGAAGCTGGCTCCGAACATCCGCTCGCAACACCGATTCTAGAGGCGGCTGCCGCCGAGGGGCTCACGACCCCCGGCTTCCCGGACTCGACCCACCCGGTCGCCGGCAAAGGCATCATCGCCGAGGAATCCGGCACCCGCATCCTCGTCGGTAACATTGCTCTGCTCGAGCAGGAGGGTCTGACCGACCTCGGCGAGGCCTCTGCAACGGCCGACCGTCTCGCCTCAGAGGGCAAGACCCCGATGATTGTTGCCGTCGATAGTCGCGTGCTTGGCGTCATCGCAGTTGCGGACCAGGTCCGAGAAGAGGCGAAGGCGATGGTCGACGCCCTCCACCGTGCCGGCGTCAAGCGTGTCGTCATGCTGACAGGTGACGCGCCCCTCGTCGCTCACGCGATCGCGAAGCAGATCGGTATCGACGAGGTCCGCGCTGGCCTGCTACCCGAGGACAAGCTGACGGCGATTGAGGATCTGCAGAATGAGGGATACACGGTCGCCATGGTCGGTGATGGCGTCAACGACGCACCTGCACTCGCCACGGCCGATATCGGTGTGGCGATGGGGGTAGCGGGAACCGACGTTGCGATCGAGACCGCTGATATCGCGCTCATGGCCGATGATCTGCTGAAGATCCCCGAAGCGATCGGTCTTGCCAAACGGACAGTCGCCGTCATGAGGCAGAACATCGCGATCGCCCTCATCACAGTCGGAGCGCTCCTGGCTGGCGTCTTTGCCGGCGGGGTGACAATGGCGATCGGCATGCTCGTCCACGAAGCGTCCGTCCTTGTCGTCATCGTCAACGCAATGCGACTCATGCGGAGGCCGGAGAAACAGAAGGCAACAGTGAACAAGCGTGAGCCTGTCACTGCAGTCGCCTAATCCGCAATAAGCAAAGCCCGCAGTCGCGGGCTTTGCTTACGTCTCAATTCACACCTGCGAATCCTGGGATGTCTGCAGGGCGGCAGGGTCGGGTTGGCGGATGACAGGATCGGTTTGGATGACGGGGCGTGGCATGTTGAGTTCCGCCTCGCGCATGATCGCATGGACGAGCAGTGCCTGGCTCACAACGTAGACGAGCATGATCGTGAACGGACCGCCCGGAAGCTCAAGGTCCGTGAAGGCGGGAAGCAAGACGAGTGCGTTGAGCAGGAGGAAGAGGACGCCGCCGGCCGACCCGACCGGCCCCATTCCCGTGGCAGCGATGGCCATGATGACGGTGGCAACGGAATAGACGATGACGGTAATGAAGAGCAGGCCCGCGCCCTGGAAGGACAGGGCAAGGATAACGACGACAAGGACGACGTAGGGCACGGCCAGAATCGGCTTCGTAAGGATTGACCGCTTGCGATAGGGCCAAAATGCGACGGTATACGCGACTTGCGCCCCCGCGAAGGCGACCATCATCGCGAGGAGTGCTGCTCTGCCCGTCAGCATGAGAGGTAGCACATCACCGAGCCACCAGAAGACGAGTGCGACAAAGCCGAGCCTGACGATTCTGCTCCGCGGCGGCTCCGTCGCGGTGATGAGTATTGCCGCGAGCGCAGGCACAATGAGCGCCTGGCTCAGCTGAGTGATGAACGATTGCGGCGTGAAGATCTGCCCCGTCAGGTTGACGACCGTGACGACGAGAAGGGCGGATGTTGCCGCAATGTTCGAAGGGACTGCTGTTGCTCTCATGTGCATCCATTTGACGTGCGGCCTCTACGATCTGAGGACCGAGACTAGTGTGAATTGTACACGATTCTTTTTGGGTTTTTCATGCGTCTTCCCAGGTAGGCAGGGTAGGCCCACCCGGTGGTCGTCGCAGCTCGTCAGGATCGCGGCGCTGCCGGGGTGAGGAAGGGGACAGAGTCCTCCGTGTCGCGGCGCCGGCTCTGCCACAGAACAGGCTGACCGGCATCGCGTGAGGCCGGCACATCGATGATGCGCTGGTTGGACGAGCCGCGGAACGCCAGGTCGTGGTGGTACAGGCGCTGGATGAAGGGGCCGTCAACAAGTACGTCGCTGTGCTCGAGCAGCTCCCTCTTGTCCGGCGTCTCATGTCGGAGCTGCTCGTAGGTGTACCCCGACCAGGTCCAGATGGTCTTGGATTGGCCGAAGAGGCTCCGCACCCGGCGGACAAGCGGGAGTAGCACCGGGGTGGCAAGCATGGGCTCACCGCCGAGGAGCGAGAGGCCAGCAACGTACGGCTGGGCGAGGTCGTTGAGTATGCGTTCCTCAAGCTCAGTCGTATACCGGGTCCCATACTTGAACGATTGGGCAGCCCTGTTGTAACAACCCGGGCACGCGAAGGGGCAACCGGATACGTAGAGGGAGCAGCGGACGCCCTCCCCGTCGACGAACGTGAACGGCTTGTAGTCCGCCGTGTGCCCGGCGGAGAGGACGGTGCCGTCCCACTCGCCCGGCCTCGGCTGGGTGATGCCGTCCGCGTCGGTCACTGGCATGGATCAGCCATGTGCTTGACTCGGCTCGCAATTTCCGTGTGCCGGCCGTGGACCATGGGGCGCCGCTGGGGATTGCCGAGATAGCCGCACGTCCGTTTGACGACGTCGCATGTCTTCGGGTCATCGTTGCCGCAGTCGGGGCAGGAGAAGCCGTTGGCGGTCGGTGTGAACTCGCCTTCGAAACCGCACTCGTAGCACCTGTCGATGGGGGTGTTTGTGCCGAGGTAGGCGACCCTGTCGTAGGCATAGTCCCACACTGTTTCGAGGGCTTTCGTGTTGTGGGTGAGCTTCGGGTACTCGCAGTAGTGGATGAAGCCACCCTTCGAGTACTGCGGGTATTCCGCTTCGAAGTCGAGCTTCTCGAACGGGGTCACTGTCTTGCGGACGTCATAGTGATACGAGTTCGTGTAGTAGTCCTTGTCGGTGATATCGACGATGTCGCCAAACTTCTCACGGTCGAGCCGGCAGAACCGGTCAGTCAGCGACTCGGACGGTGTGGCGTAGACAGAGAACCAGTAGGGGTGCTCATCGCGCCACTCTTCCGCGTACTGATTGAGGCTGCGAACAATGTCGAGGGTGAATTCCTTCGCCTGCCTGTTGCGCTCCCAGTCGGGGCCGTAGAAGCTCGTCGCCGCTTCGTAGAGCCCGATATAGCCGATCGAGGCGGTCGCACGATGGTTGCGGAAGAACTCTGTCACCGTCGTTGCATCGTGTTCCTTCGGTCGGCCAAGCGCACCGTGCTTGTAGAGGATCGGAGCGTTCTCAGGCACAGCCTCTTCGCACCGCTGGATTCGGAAGAGCAGGGCGTCCTTGAGGATCTCCATCCGCTCGGCGAGGATCTTCCAAAACCTGTCCTTCTCGCCACGGGCTTCGATGGCGATGCGGGGGATGTTGAGGGTGACCACACCGAGGTTGTTCCGGCCGGCGTTGACCGTCTCACCGGTGCTCGGATCGACCCACTTCGGCAAGAAGGACCGGCATCCCATCGGCACTTTGTAGTCACCCTCGATCTCCGTCAGCTTGTCGTACGAGATGACGTCTGGGTACATGCGCTTCGTCGAGCACTCGAGAGCGAGTTGCTTGATGTCATAATTCGGGTCGGACGGTTCGAGGTTGACTCCTCTGCGAAGCCCGAACACGAGCTTCGGGAAGATTGCGGTGTGCTTCTCTTTGCCGATGCCACCGATGCGGACCTGGAGGATGGCCTTCTGAATCTCGCGCTCGAATACGCCTTCTCCCAGGCCGAACCCGAGGGTGACGAACGGGGTCTGCCCATTCGAGGAGTAGAGGGTGTTGATCTCGTACTCGAGCGACTGCATCGCATCGTAAATGTCCTTGCGCGTCTTCGCCATCGCGTAATCCTCGCGAAGATTCTCCGCAACCCACGTCTCAGCTTCGGCCAGGTGCTTTGCGTAGTTGATCCGTGCGTACGGTGCGAGAACTTCATCCGTCCGGTCGACGGAGCAGCCGCCGTACTGGCTCGATGCGACGTTCGCAATAATCTGGGCGATCTGGGCAGTCGCTGTGTTGATCGAGCGCGGAGATTCGACGCGCGCGTTGCCGATCTGGAACCCCTCGCTCAGCATCGACGGGATGTCGATGAGGCAGCAGTTCGTCATCGGCTGGAATGGGTTGTAGTCGAGGTCATGGAAGTGGATGTCGCCCTTGATGTGGGCGTTGGCGACGTGGCGGGGCAACATGTCCTTCAGCGCGTACGCCTTCGCAACCGAGCCTGCCGTCAAGTCGCGCTGGGTGTTGAAGACCGTCGCATCCTTATTGGCGTTCTCGTTGACGACCGCCCGGTCTCGGCTGAGCAGGCGACCCACCGAGTGCCGAAGGTCCATGGCCCTCTCCCGCTCAACGTCCCTGTCGTGCCGATACTCGATGTAGGCACGCGCCACCTGCGGGTATTCGGACCTCATGAGCCTGTTTTCGACCGCGCGCTGTATTGTGGGGATGTCGAGATTCTGGCCCCCGAGAGCATCAACGACATCTGACGTCATCGACGCCGTAAAGTCATGGTCCTCGATCCCGCAACTGGACAGAGCAGCGCTGATCGCGCGGTAGATCTTCGTCGCATCGAACCGCACCGTGCGCCCGTCCCGCTTCATGACGGTAGTGGTGACCGCGCTCTCCGACAACAACGACATCTTGTGCCCCCTTCAGTTTTAGACACTACATATAGTATCAGCGGAACTTACACGGGCGTAATTCGCTCAGCGTTCTGTGACTTTTCTGGCGACCTCCTGTCTAAGCCATTGCCAGCGACCGCTACGGTCGACCCCCCCAAGGTCCCTTGCGATGACTCTGCCGCCCTGCCAGTGTGACGGAAGGAGGCATTGTGACAATTCACAGCGCGGGACGAGCCGCCATCATCGCCGCGGCCGCACTTGTGGCTGGCGCCGCGCTCGCGGTCCGCCGGTCCAGCCGAGTCGGCGCAACACGAAACGAGGCCGCGCACATGCTTCCCGGCGACGAGTTGCTGGACGCGACCGTTCAGAACGATCGCGCGGTCACCGTCCCCGCGCCGCCGGAGAAGGTCTGGCCCTGGATCGCTCAGCTCGGCCAGAACAAGGCAGGCTTCTATTCCTTCGAACGTCTCGAGAACCTCGCCGGCTGCGAGATCACTAACGCTAAGACCATCCGTCCCGAGTGGCAGGACGTGAAGGTCGGCGACCCCTTCCCCTTGGCACCGGGCTTGGGCCTTCGTGTCGCGCTGGTCGCGCCTGGCGACCATCTCGTCCTCACCAGTGAGGGTGGCGAACATCCGGACCCGGACATTGACTTCGACGCGACGTGGGGCTTCCACCTCACCGCGACGGATGTCGCTAATTGTCCGGGCACACGGCTTCACATCCGCGAGCGCTACGCGGCTAGCAATCGTCGCACAGCCCTCATGCTCGACATCACCGGCATCATTAGCGCCGTCATGACCTGGAAGATGATGCGGACGATCAGGTACCTGGCGACGGCCAGCTAAATGACACAGACATGCGGCCTACTGGTGTCGAACCTCCAGGCCTGAGCTCTGGTCCAACATCCTCAATGTGGGCGAACTCCAGGCACTTCTGCACGCGAAGAGGTGCAGCATGACACGCACCCCAAGCCGACGGCGACGGTCCGAGCCCTCGGGGAACATGCGCGCCGAGCGAGCTTTGCCACACGTTTGAATCTGCCCGAGGCGTCGGACGCAACGTCCGACCCGGCGGCCGGGTCACCATCACGATTAGCTGTCCGCGGCTTTGGCTGCCTTCTTCACTGCGTCAGCTACTCGGGAGGAAACCTTGCGGTCGAAAACGGAGGGGATGAGGAACCCGGGGTGGAGCTCATCGTCCTCGATGCAGGACGCGATCGCCTCGGCCGCCGCCAGCATCATGTCATCTGACACAACGGTTGCACCCGAGTCGAGCAGTCCGCGGAAGAAGCCAGGGAAGACAAGAACGTTGTTGATCTGGTTCGGGTAGTCGGAGCGGCCAGTGGCGACGATCTCGGCATGCTTCGATGCGATGGCGGGGTCGATCTCGGGGTCGGGGTTTGCCATCGCGAAGACGATTGCCCCGTCGTTCATCGCCGCCACGTCGTCTTCGTCGAGGACGTTTGGGGCAGACACTCCGATAAAGACATCGGCATCAACAACAGCTTCCTTGAGAGTTCCAGAGAACTTCTCCTCATTCGTGTGTTCAGCGATCCACGTGCGATGGGTTTCGCTGTACGTCGTCCCTCGCTCGATGATGCCGCGGCGTCCGGCGGCGCGGATATGCTTCGCACCCGAGGCGAGAAGGAGACGAATGATGGCGTAACCGGCAGCGCCAACGCCGGAAATGACGATCTTGACGTCCCCGATGTCCTTACCAACGACCTTGAGGGCGTTGACGAGTGCGGCGAGGGTGACGATGGCGGTGCCGTGCTGATCATCGTGGAAGACAGGGATATCCAGCTCGTCTCTGAGACGAGCCTCGATTTCGAAACAGCGCGGTGCCGAGATGTCTTCGAGGTTGATTCCCCCGTAGGCGGGGGCGATGGCCTTGCAAATCGCGATGATGTCTTCTGTGTCCTTCGTGTCGAGGGCGACTGGCCACGCGTTGACTCCAGCGAACTCCTTGAAGAGGATCGCCTTCCCCTCCATCACCGGCATCGCTGCTTCCGGTCCGATGTCACCAAGACCGAGGACCGCAGTGCCGTCCGTGACCACCGCGACGGTGTTGCCCTTGATCGTGAGCCTGCGGGCCTCCGACTTATCTTCGGCGATCGCCGTGCACACGCGGGCAACGCCGGGGGTGTAGGCCCTGGACAGATCATCGCGGTTGCGCAGCGACACCTTCGATGTTGTCTCGATCTTCCCCCCGGAATGCATGAGGAATGTCCGGTCCGATACGCGCCGTAGCTCCGCGCCCTCACGCTGCTTGATCATCGTCGAGATTGACTCGACGTGTGCCTGGCCGCGGGTATTTGCCGTGATGTCGATGCACATGTGGTCGCTGGTCGACTCGATGACGTCGAGTGCGGTGATCGCGGCACCGGTGCGGGCGATCGCGCTGGCCAGATCGGATGTCTCGCTGAATAGGGGCGGGGTGTGAACACGGAACGTCACCGAATGACCTGGGCTGGGAAGCGCCACTGAAACTCCTCTTTGAGGCGTAGATAGGTTGTCTATCACCGTACTACGGGAGCGCAGAACGGTCTCCATTAAGAACCCCAGCCCTGCCAGCACCGATACCATCTGACTCCGCTAGGGTGGAGATATGCCGCTCGTCACAGTCTCTGCTCAATCAGGCCAGGTCAATGCCACCTGGTCCCTCCCCGTTCCGCCAGCCCACGTCTGGGACGGCATCGCCTCCCCAAAACGGCTTCACCTGTGGCTCGGAGAGCTCATCGAGGGAAAGATCGCGCCCGGCTCGACCTTCGCCGTTGACCACGGTCAGGGCGCCATCTGCCGGTCAACCGTCGAAATCTACGAACCAGGGACCGAACTCGCCTACTCCTGGAAGTTCTCCGATGAGCCATATTCGCGCCTCGCGTGGCGCATCGAGACGGAGGGCACGGGAAGCCTCCTCTCCATGGAACATAGCGGGCTCGGCGATCTGGCCGATTCGTATCGGGACGGCTGGCTCGCCCACCTCATCTATCTCGAGGGGCAGCTCCTCAACCTGCCGCTACCGATGCCGATGCTCATGACCGTCGCATCAACCATCACGGCGGCAAGCCAGGGAGCAGCATCGGATCAGAGTTCAAACGATGATGGGGCGACGCGATGACGAACACGGAGATCAACCCAGCCGAATACGAGTGTGCGTATGTCAAGGACCCCACACTCATCGATATCATCACGGCCCGGGACGTGCCTCTTGGTGGGCCTCGCGCCATGACCGTTCGCCGCACACTCCCCCAGCGCAAGCGTTCGCTCATCGGCCCCTGGTGCTTTCTCGACCATTACGGCCCCGACGATGTTGCGGCCACCGGCGGTATGGCGGTGCCGCGGCACCCGCACACGGGCCTCGCAACTGTCACCCTCCTGTTCCAGGGCGAAATCGAGCACATCGACACGACCGGGTTTGCAAACATCGTTCGACCCTCCGAGGTCAACCTCATGATCGCTGGCTCCGGGATCTCTCACTCCGAGTTCTCTACGGATGACACATCTATTCTCCACGGCGTCCAGCTCTGGTACGCGCTTCCGGACGCGGTCCGGAACTCTCAACCCGGGTCCCAGCATGTCGTCGCGACGCCAGTAAGAGTGCCCGGCGGTACCGTCCTCACCTACATCGGTTCGCTCGCGGGCGTCAACTCCCCCATTGACACTCGAGTTGAGGCGATGGCAGCGCAGGTCATTGTCGAGCCCGGCGAGACCGTCACTCTTGACATCGATCCACGCTTTGAACACGGGACCTTGCTCGATTCTGGGAAGGTCACCATCCACTCCTCGGGCGTTGATCAGACCCTCGGTGTAAGCGAACTCGCCTACACTCCGCCGGGAGCTACACGTATTGGCTTCACAGCCGGAGACGAACCGTGCCGGCTCATCCTCATCGGCGGCGCCCCCTTCGATGAGCGAATTGTCATGTGGTGGAACTTTGTCGGTCGTAGCCACGACGAGATCGTCGAATACCGGCGAGCCTGGCAGAGCGAGATCGGTGCATCGGACGGCGAGACCGGGAGCGTCCACTCACCCCGCTTTGGAGTTTTCCCACCGGGCACACCCAGCCCGCTGCCAGCCCCTGCCCTGCCACATGTGCGGATCACGCCACGCGCACAGCCGCGGTGACCACGAGGCGTTGAGATTCGTTGCCATAGGCTTGCGTGACGTTAATCGATACGTGACTGCAATCGCTTGCCCTGGCTAGACATGCACAGCCCTGTTAGCGTTTTAGAATGACCGATTTCCGCCTCCGCCGCCTCACTGCTGACAATCTGCACGACCTCGTGAAATTGGAGATGAGACCTGGTCAGGAGATGTACGTCGCACCAGTCGTTCAATCGATTGCCGAGGCGTACGTCAACCCAACCGCTTGGCCGCGAGCGATCTACAGAGGCGACACCGTTGTCGGCTTCGTGATGGCAAACTTCGACTCTGAGAACGAGATCAAGGCGTTCCGTTGCGGCATTTGGCGCCTCAACATCGCCGCAGATTTCCAGGGCCAGGGTGCCGGCTACTTCGCCGTGGAGGAAGTTGCCCGCGAGGCCCGGGAGCGCGGCTTCGACGAGATGACAGTCATGTGGGTCCCGGGAGTCTATGGACCGGAGGGCTTCTATCTGCGATGTGGGTTCGTGCCGACCGGCGAGATTCTCTTCGACGAAGTCGTCGGGATCCGCTCCACCGAACCGAAGGATCTGCCGCTTGAACGGTGACCGCCCTCACCCCAAGCGCGGTACTGTGTGAGCAGGAGACCAGGGAGGCCACAACACATGGCAAAACGTATTGGAGTCTTGACCGCGGGCGGGGACGCTCCCGGCCTCAATGCCGCAATCAGGGGGCTTGGGAAAGCCGCTGTCGGACACCACGGAATGGAGCTCATCGGTTTCGTCGGTGGCGTGCGCGGGCTCGCGGAAGATCGATGGATTCCGCTCGATCACAGTTCGCTATCCGGAATTCTCACGGCTGGCGGCACGATCCTTGGCACGGGCCGGGACAAGGTCCACAAAATGATCGTCGATGGCGAGCCCCGCGACGTCATCCCAACGATCGCAGAGGTCGTCGAGCGCAACAAATTGGACTGCGTTGTCATGCTCGGCGGCGGCGGCACGGCGAAGAATGCTCTCCGGCTGCACAACGCGGGCATCCCCGTTGTGCACCTGCCAAAGACGATCGACAAAGACATCGCCCACACCGACAACACCTTCGGGTTCTCAACTGCCCTGGAGATCGCGACGGACGCGGTCGATCGGTTGCACTCTACAGCCCACTCACACCACCGCGTCATCATCGCGGAGATCATGGGACACAAGGCTGGCTGGCTGGCTTTGGGCGCTGGGATATCTGGCGGTGCCGACGTCATCCTCCTGCCGGAGATCCCCTACCGGCTGGACTCCATCGTCGAAACGATCGAGCGGCGCAAAGGCCGCGGCACGAACTTCTCCGTCATTGCCATTGCGGAGGGTGCTCGCGACGTCGATGCCACCCTCGAGCTCAAGGCCGCGGAATCCTTGATCAAGTCAGCGTCCTCATCACAGGCCAAGACCCTCGCCAAGGAGAACTACGCCCGCATTGAGGACCGCCACAGGGAAAACACCTTCCATCTCGCCCGTGAGGTGGAAGCTGCGACGGGCCTCGAGAGCCGCGTGACAATCCTCGGCTACGTCCAAAGGGGTGGCACCCCGTGCGCCGCTGACCGCTTACTCGGGTCGGTGATCGGATCGGCGGCAGCCGAGCTCATCAAGGCAGGCCAGACGGGCATCATGGTCGCTTCCAAAGGCGACGGCGCTGCCCGCGTCCCCCTGGCGGACGTCGCGGGTAACCTCGCGCAGGTCCCAATCCATCACCCGTGGATCCGCACTGCCCGCGACGTCGGCACCGGCCTCGGCGACTGAGCTTCGTTCGTATCCTTCATGGTGTGAGGTAGGCCCAGAACCTCCCCGAGGCTCATCTCGCAGTGACCCACGGTCACGCCATATTTGTTGCGGTCCGCTATGAGAGGCGCGACCTGTCGACAACCGTGCCCGGCCCCAAAAGAACCCGACACAGAACGTGGATTTTGAGTTCACCAGGGTGCGACGAATGAGCGGCTGGGCGGCGTGGTTTTCGGAGCACCATCTTCAGGACGACTTCGAACGAATGCGCAACCACACGCAGTCACCCGACATCCCAAAAATCTGACGTCGGCTTCCTCAGCGGTTATACCAATTTTCGGACTCGTGTTGCCTTCTCCTTCTCTTGCCCTTACCATGACGTAAGACCTCAGAGGTCTGGGTTCACAAAGGAGTGAAGATGAGATCATTTTCTCAATTATTGGAGGGGCGACCGGACCCCGTTCGTGTCTCTGCTGATGCTGTCCTGGCGGCCCGAGAGGCTGCTGGCGACGACACCCTGTACGTTGTCCTCGACGACGACCCCACGGGCACCCAGTCGGTGGCTGACCTGCCAGTTCTCACCGCGTGGGAAGCGGATGACTTCCGCTGGGCGTTCGCCACCGGCAAGCCCGCAGTCTATGTCATGACGAATTCACGCTCACTGTCGCCCGGTGACGCGGAGCGCGTCAATCGCGAGGTTGTCGCCGCCGCGACGGAGGCGGCGGAGGGAGCGCGGGTCGCGTTCGTCTCCCGCTCCGATTCGACTCTTCGCGGGCACTTCCCGCTGGAGCCGCTGACGATCGCCGACGAGGTGCTCGCAGCGTCAGGCACCGCCGTCGACGGCATCGTTGTCGTTCCCGCATTCGGAGACGCTGGCCGGATAACGATCGGCGGCGTGCACTACGCCGGGTCTCGGGATGCAGGGTTCGTGCCTGTCGGGACATCGGAGTTCGCGCGTGACGCGACCTTCGGCTATTCCTCGTCCTCGCTACCCGGATGGGTGGAGGAGAAGAGCGACGGGAAGATCTCGGCTGATGATGTCCTCGTTCTCGACCTCACGACGCTGCGCACAGACCGCGAGGCGTCAGTCGCTCTGCTCCGCTCTGCCAAGGATTCGCGAGTCATTGCGGTCGACATCGTCGAAGAGGATGATCTGAGGCTTCTCTCGCTCGCCCTCATCGATGCAGAGACCGCAGGATCGACATTCATCTACCGCGTCGGGCCGCCTTTCCTTCGGGCTCGCATCGGCCAAGAGGTCCACCCGCCGCTCACCGTCGAGGAGATCCGTGCCTCGCGTGCGAAGGGCGACGTCGCCACGGGAGGACTCGTCGTGATCGGGAGCCACGTCGACCTCACCACCCGCCAGCTGGATCATCTCCGCCAGGTCGAGGCGCCCGTCGAGTTTGAGATCGATGTCGCCAAGATTATCGACCCGACGCTACGCGACGACCACGTCACCGAGGTAGCCGAACGCGCAGCAACCGAACTCAACGCCAGCAACGTTGTCGTCCGCACATCACGAACGTTGGTCACGGGCGCTGATGGCGACGAATCCCTGGATATATCCCGCCGAGTTTCCGCCGCCGTCGTCGAGGTGGTGCAGCGTGTCCTCGCAGCCAATCCGCCGCGTTTCATCATCGCCAAGGGAGGCATCACGTCTTCGGACGTTGCCACCAACGGCATGGGCATCCGCCACGCGCAGGTCATCGGCCCTATGTTGCCTGGCATCGTCTCGCTTTGGTCCGGTGAGGACGGCCCCGGCGCCGGCATCCCCTACGTCGTGTTCGCGGGCAACGTCGGTAGCACCGACTCACTCGCACTCGTCGTCAACAAGCTTTCCCAGGCGTAACCACACACATCACAGAAGGACACACCATGAACATCGCAGTTCTTGGACTCGGAGCGATGGGCCTTGAGATGGCCCGCTGGCTCAAAGAGTCATTCACCGTCACCGGATTCGACATCGCTGACGCACGCGTGGAGCTCGCGCGTGAGGCCGGCATCACCTGCAAGCCGACCGCGAGGGCAGCGGCCGATGGCGCCGACATCGCCCTCGTCGCCGTCCGCAACAAGGAACAACTCGAGGAGCTGCTCTACGGCATTGACGGCATTGCCACCGTCATGCCTCGCGGATCCGCAATCATTCTCACGTCCACGGTCGGGATCGAGGCTGTCGAGACAGTCGCCTCCCGCCTGCGGAGGGACAGCATCGGCTTGGCCGACGCCCCCGTCTCAGGCGGGCCAGCCCGCGCCGGAAAGGGCGACCTCCTCGTGACGGTCGGGGCCTATCCCGACGTCTACGAGCACTGCAGGCCGGTCCTCGAAGCCATGGCGTCAAATCTCGTCTGGGTCGGTGAGGCACCAGGCAAGGGACAGTGCATGAAGACCGTCAATCAGCTGCTCTGCGGCGTCCACATCGCGGCGGCCGCGGAGGCACTGGCTCTCGCCGGTGAGCTGGGCCTGGACCAGACGACTGCGCTTGACGCGCTCATGTCTGGTGCCGCCTCCTCTTTCATGCTCGGCGATCGCGGACCACGCGCCATCCAGGCATACGACGGCGAGGAAGCCGAGGTGAAGTCTCGAATCGACATCTTCGTCAAAGACATGGACATCGTCACGTCCGCAGCCAAGTCGGTGGGGATGGCCGTACCTGTCGCGGCGGCAGCTGAGCAACTCTACCTGCAGGGAATGAGCCGCGGCCAGGGCGCCATGGACGATTCCTCCATCATCAACGTCGTCACACCCAGGAGGGGCTGATCATGGGCACTGGAACACTCCTCGGAATCGCACTCGGTGCGATCATTGTCCTGCTCTTGCTCGTCATCCGCATCAAGATGTCGGCATTCGTCGCACTGCTCCTCGTCGCTTTCGGCACCGCACTGGCGACCGGCATCCCTGCTGCGGACGTCGTTCCCACGATGACGACAGGCATGGGCAACACGCTTTCCAGCGTCATGATCGTCGTCGGGCTCGGTGCCATGCTCGGCCGCCTCATCGAGGTCTCGGGCGGCGCCGATGCGCTGGCTGAGCGGTTCTCGAAAGGGCTGGGGCCAAAGAGGGTCGTCGCGGCCGTCACTGCGGCAGCGTTCGTCCTCGGCATCCCTGTCTTCTTCGACGTCGGCTTCATCATCCTCGCGCCCATCGTCTTCGGCTTTGCGCGGGCGGCGAAGGTTCATCCCCTGACAATCGGCCTCCCTGTCGCCGGTGCCCTTCTGACCGTCCACGTTGCACTGCCGCCCCACCCGGGCCCAGTCGCCGCAGCCGGCATCGTGGGAGCCGACAACGGCATGATGCTGCTCTGGGGGTTGCCGATCTGCATCGCCACAGCTGTTATTGGGTACTTCGCCGCCAAACTGCGGCTGTTCAGGCCCGATGGCGTCACCCTGCTGAAATCTCCGGCGACGCGGTCTTCCGAGATCACGCCTGAAGGTGGCACGGTGGCGATCAAGAGCCGCCTGAACGCACCGACCGTCCTCGCCCTCATTCTGCTTCCGATTCTGCAGATCATGATCGGAACCGTCGGCAACATGACGCTCGAAGAAGGCTCCCGCATCCGTGATATCGCAGGTCTCGTCGGTGCTGCACCCGTCGCACTGCTCACAGCCGTCATCGTCGCTTATCTCGTTGTCGGCCATAACCAGGGCTGGTCGCTGGAAAGGCGAGGCAGCGTCCTCGACTCGGCTCTGCCGGACGTTGCCATCATCGTGTTCGTCACGGGGGCGGGCGGCGTGTTCGCAAATGTGCTCGTCACCTCTGGCATCGGCGCCGCTCTCTCAGAGACGCTCATTGAGATGAACATGCCGATCATCCTCGCGGGCTTCCTCATCTCCGCCGCTCTACGCGCGTCCCAGGGGTCGGCAACGGTTGCCATCCTCACGTCGGCCGGGCTCATGTCCCAGCCCATTCTTGATGCCGGCTACAGCTCGACCCAGACGACGCTCGTCACGCTCGCGATCTGCTTCGGCGGTCTCGGACTGTCACACATCAATGATTCCGGCTTCTGGATCGTCACGAAGTACCTCGGCCTGACTGTCAAGGACGGTCTGAAGACGTGGACAGTGCTGTCGACGATCTTCGGCGTCGCCGGCTTCCTCATCACCTGGGGCGTCTTCACGCTCGTGTCCTGACCGATGGGGCCGTGCGTACTGCACGGCCCCATCGTCCCGCGCCGCTCACCGGTTCGCGCGTGCCATCACGTCGGCGGCCCCAGGACGAGACACGACTTTGCGCCTCTCAACAGGACTTTTGCCAAACCAACCGAGCATTTAGGACGTACGTACTACTTTTCTCACTGAGCGACTGTATTCTTGCTGACGTCGGCTTCCATCACCGGGCACACTGATGCGCCACGGGGGTGGATGAGGTCGATCATTCGTCTTTCACCAGCCAGGCCTCACACGGCCCATAAGAGAAACAGTGAGCATGACCGGATACAACGAAGTACTGGCCAGGAACAGTGAGAACGCCCCGCAGAGCGGCAGCTTCTCTCAGACCGTGGCCTTCTCCCACTACAACAACCTTTCCGCCCAGCTCCCGATTGACCCCGCCACCGGCGAACTGGTCGACGGCGGCGTCGCGGAGCAGGCCAGACAGTGCCTGAACAACATCAAGGCAGTGGTCGAGAGCATCGGCCACACGATGGACGATGTCGTCCGGCTCAGCGTCTTCCTCACGGACGTCGCCGATCTCGGCACCGTCAATGACGTCTACACGACCTTCTTCACGGATTATGTCCCGGCCCGCACGACGGTGGGCGTCGCTGCGCTCCCGATGGGCGCGCTCATCCAGGTCGAGGCAGTGATCTCTAACGGCGAGGGAACCATCCCGAACGCGCCTCAAGCAGGTGATCTCGTCAAGGTCACGAACAATTCCGCGCACGCGCCCGTCAACGCACTATCGACGCAGACGGTGGCGTTCTCGCACTATAACCATCTTTCCGCCCAGCTTCCTGTCGACCCAGCATCCGGCGAACTCGTCGCGGGTGGACTCAAGGAGCAGGCCGCGCAGTGCCTGGCGAACGTCAAGGCCGTTCTCGAAGGTATCGACGTGCCGTTCGATGACATCGTCAAGGTCACCGTCTTCCTTTCAGATCTGTCTGAGCTCGACGCATTCGACGAGGTTTACTCGACCTTCTTCCCCGATTCCGCGATTGCCCGCTCGGTCGGCTACGTTCCCGCACGTACCGTCGTCGAGGCCGCACTGCCCATGGGTGCCCTCGTCCAGGTTGAGGCAGTCGTCTCGCACGGCGACGGCACTCCCCCACAGGAGGTCGAAGATCGCCACGGCATCGTGATCTGGGCGCGCAACACCGACGACGCCCCGAAGAACCCGCTGTCGACCCAGACTGTGGCCTTCTCGCACTACAACAACCTCTCCGCCCTCCTCCCCCTCGACCCCGCCACCGGCGATCTGGTCGAGGGTGGCGTCGCCGAGCAGGCCGACCGTTGCCTTGCGAGCATGAAAGCTATCGTCGAGTCCATCGACCACTCGATGGAGGACATCGTCAAGGTCAACCTCTTCCTCACGGACCTGGCTGACATCGATTCCGTCGACGAGGTGTACGGCCGCTACTTCCCCGGCGGGACTCCCGCCCGTCGCACCGTCGGTGTCTCTGCCCTGCCGGGCGGTGCCCGGGTGCAGATGGATGCCATCGTCTCGAACGCCGAAGGCACACCGCCGAGGATCTGATTCTTCACTCCCTCATGTCTGTGCCCGCCCCCGGTGGCGGGCACAGACGCGTCTAGCGAACATCCCGCCAGCCCCACGCCTATCGCCATTCGCTTCGAGTGTGTTTCACTAACGCATGGGGATCATGAACCGATACAGATCAACCGGGGCAGATCTGCCCTTTGGCAACATGTTGGCCGCGCACCGCGGAGTGGCTATGGAGGGCTTCTTCTGGCGCATAACAGAACCGGACACCGGGCGCGTTATCATCGCTCTCTGCGGCGTCAACCAGGGCCCGAAGGGCCCGTGGGCCACCATCGGGCTGGCGTCGTGGCCGAACGGGTTTCTTCGTACCACTGCCATTGAGGGAGCATGGGCCCACCGCTCGCGACTCGGCGTCAGGGGAGGGAGCACAGTAGCTCCAGCCTTTAACGGCAATCGAAACCGACTCACCGTCGACCTTGGGGACGATGCGCGGCTTGAACTTCGGGTCGATGACAGAGCCGACTGGCCGCATGCGGGGCTGGGCGGTTCGAGCATCTTCCACATGGTTCCCGCGCTCAATCAGTACTGGCATCCGTGGATGCTCGGAGGTAAAGCGAGCGGCACGGCCGTTCTCGGGGACGAGACCTGGGAATTTGAGAATGCTCAGGTGTACGGAGAAAAGAATTGGGGCAGGGAGGGCTTCCCCGAGGCGTGGTGGTGGGGCCAGGCCCAGGGCTTCGAGGAACCCGATGCGTGTGTCGCCTTTGCGGGCGGGATCGTCACGAGCGGGCCCCTGAAAACCGAAGTGACCGCGCTCGTCGTCAGGCTCCCGGGCGGGCCGGTATTGAGGCTCGGCAACCCCATCATCAGCCCCGTCGTCACAACAACAACCGACGAATCCTGGCACCTGTCCGGCCGTGGCTACGGGTGGCGGGTCGAGGTCAATGCGTCAGCGCCGCTCGACCAGGCGTTCGTCCTACCAGTTCCGCTACCGAGCGAACACCGAAACACCGCTGGCGATCTCGAACATCTTGTTGGGGACCTCGAGATTACGGTCCACCGGTTCGGCTCTCACATCTGGTCGGGAAGGACGACGCTTGCTGCTCTCGAGCATGGCGGGCTCGATCGCGCGCGAGACGAGCTACGTCGCCGCGGGCTCAACCTCGAGCGCACCGACGCCCCACCCGCGGGAACGAATCCGTGAGTACGCGTCGACATCAGTCCGCGAAAGATGCGAGCGCGTCCACACCACCCGCTCGGTAGCTTTCCGCTTCCCTCGGGTTGCCGGGGACCGGGCGCCTGACCCAAACATCCCGCAGGCGGCTCGCCTCGGCAGTGAGGTCATCGCCGCTCGCCCGCAAGAGCTCGCCGAGGGCGGCGGTCTGGCCCTCCCAGTACTTGCCAGCAGGGAATGGCGTCCCGTTCTTCGCCATGACGCACGCGCTTCTGTCTCCGAGCAGCGCAGCATGTGACTGCGCCGCCCTCAACCGTGCCTCGCGGACATCATCCCTGGTCACCATTGGGCGCCCCCTTCGACGTTCTCCTGATTGCTCGATCTTATGACTGAGCTCCCCGAGGTGGACACCCGGGCCGCTCAGTCGTGAGAACTCGACACGCATCGCGCCAGGCGTGTGATCGGTAGGCGGAACCATTATCTATAAGCACTCTCTCGACGGTGACGCCACGGTCAGCGAACCAGGCGACCGGGCGAGTGAGTACCCCGATCGCGGTCGCAGCCTTCGCTCATCAACAGATCACACGCGATTCACGCAACAACGTCCCTGGAGAGTGCACCTAGATGTGATGTCCAGGGACGTTGTTATGGGAATCCTGTGTGATCTGTTGAAGGGCGAAGGCCTCCTGTTGTGAAGTGGAGCTGTCTAAGAAACCGCTTCACATACCAGGAGGCCTTCATGGTCCACGCTA
>NZ_JACFAK010000040.1 GCF_014118685.1 Flaviflexus huanghaiensis | reverse complement strand
TGGACCTCACCATCTACGACACCCTCACCATCAGCACTGCTGACGACAGTGTGGAGGTGGTGGCATGAGTCAGATCAGTGTCCAAGACGTCATAGACGCCGGCAGGCGCACCTCCCTCACGGGGAGTGTCCTTGAGGAGTGGGCTGTCAAAGGCACACCCAAGCAGCGTGAGTATCTGCATGAGATCCTGGTTGCTGAACATGAATCACGGCTGGAGTCTCGGCGCCGGCGACTGCTGAAAGCCGCACGCCTACCGGCCTTAAAATCTTTGTCGGGGTTTGATTACAACGCGGTCCGGTTTCCCACTGACTACGGCAGAGAACCTCTGGAGTCGCGTGAGTTCATCACTCACGCTCAGGACCTGGTCCTGTACGGAGATGTTGGGACAGGGAAAACACATATGGCAAGCGCTCTTGTCGCCGCTGCCTGTAACCGCGGTATCCCTGCCCGGTTCTTCACCACCTCAGCCCTGGTCATGGCTCTACGGCGAGCTAAAGAAGAGGACCGGCTTGATAAGGAACTCGCCTCGATCGCGAAGAACGAGTTGATCGTCATTGACGAGCTCGGCTACCTCCCCATCGACACTGAAGGGGCCCGGCTGTTGTTCCAGGTCATCACCGATGGGTATGAGAGACGTAGCCTGGTCATCACCACCAACCTGGAGTTCTCCAGGTGGGGCACCGTTTTCGGGGATGACAATATGGCTGCCGCGGTCATTGATCGCCTCGTCCATCACGGCCGCCTCCTCCAATTCCGAGGAGAGTCCTACCGAGTGAAAAACGCGCTCATGAAATAACAAGAAAAACGCGGCGCTCAAACGGCCTAGAACACAGCTGAAGTGGCCTACTTCTTAGCGCTCTTTCGGCACACATCAACTTGACGAAACACAGAAGTACACCTAGAGCCAAGAGCAGGCGAGCCCAAGCCGCCGCATAAAGATCGTGTTGGCCGGCCATCTCCATCGACGAACCTGCTATCGACGGTGCGAAGTCTGAGCAGATAGAACTGTGTGGACGCAGGTTAGTGGTCGTGTTGTGATGGTGGTGTAGATGTGTGGAGGGCCCGGGACTGGTGTCTCGGGCCCTGCACGGGGGTGTGTATGGCGGCGGTGTCCTACTCTCCCACACCCTCGCGAGTGCAGTACCATCGGCGCTGGTGGG
>NZ_JACFAK010000039.1 GCF_014118685.1 Flaviflexus huanghaiensis | reverse complement strand
GGTGGATTCAACCGGTCAGCGCAACAGTGCTTCAAGCCTATCGGCTGGGGTATCAAAACTGAGTGTCTTACGCGGTCGTGAGTTCAACCGTGCCGCCACTTTGTTGAGGTCGTCCTGGGTGAGATCTTTCATGCTCACGCCTTTGGGGAAGTACTGACGGAGCAGACGGTTCGTGTTCTCGTTCTTCCCACGCTGCCAGGGGCTGCGAGGGTCTGCGAAATACACGTCAAGCCCGGTGCTGCTCGTAACGGTCTTGTGGTCCGCGAGTTCCATTCCACGATCCCAGGTGAGTGAGCGGCGCAGCTGCTCGGGCAGGAGATTCATCTCTCGTGAAAGGCCCGCAGTCACCGACGCCATATCGCGCCCATCTACGTGAACGAGCACAGTGAACCTCGTCGCGCGCTCGACGACAGTTGCGATCTGAGAAACGCCCCGGCCGAGGAGAAGGTCTCCTTCCCAGTGCCCAGGAATCGCACGATCCTCAGCTTCGGCGGGTCGCTCCGAGATCGATACGGCATCCTTGATCTGTGACCGCCACTGACCGGTCACCGTGTTGTGGATACTGCGCCGGATCGGGCGGCCTGATCGCAGATGCTTCTGCAGTTCCTTTGCTAGTACCCCGCGGGATTGAACATACAGAGACTGATAGATCGTCTCGTGTGACACCAGCATCCTGCTTCCCGCTGGGTAGCGCTTTTTCAGAGTCCCGGCAATCTGTTCTGGTGACCAGTCTTCCCGCAGACGTGCCGCGACGTACCTGCGAAGCACGGGGTTCTTCGCGAGTTTGCATTTCTTTGGTCGTTTGGCACGCCGCCAAGCACGATCGTCAGCGTCAACCGCGCGATACCTTGCCGCCCCTCGATTCTTTGCGATCTCACGACTGATGGTCGATGCTGAACGGCCGAGTCGTCGTCCAATCGATCGGAGCGACTCACCAGCTGCAAGCCCCCTGGAAATCTCTTCGCGCTCATGAAGAGTTAGTGTGCCGGAGCGACGTCTTTGAGGCGGCTGATAGATCCCGCCATAGGGTAACAGGATCGAGAAGATTGAGCCTGGAGGGGAGCCCACGGTTCGACCGATCTCGCTGATTGATGCCCCTGTCTTCCACATGTCCCACACTTGCTGCCGTCGATCCGACGGGAGTCCTGGTCTACCGATCTTTGCCACATCACACCTCTGAGTACATTTTCGATGGTGTTGCGTTGACCGGTTGAATCCACC
>NZ_JACFAK010000038.1 GCF_014118685.1 Flaviflexus huanghaiensis | reverse complement strand
TGAATCGCCCCGGGTTTAGTGGAGGGCGAGTTCTCCCAACATCGGGTGATACTGGGAGTCGATCTCACAGTAGTACGCGTTCTCTTTCTCGACCGGTGTGAGATACCCGATCGATGAATGCAACCGGTCCTCGTTGAACCAATGCACCCAGGAAAGTGTGGCAAGTTCAAGCTCATCGGCGGTGCGGAACGGGCCGTCAACCTTCACGCATTCGGTCTTGTAGAGGCCCACGACCGTCTCGGCGAGGGCATTGTCATAACTGTCACCAACCGACCCAATCGAGGCAATTGCGCCGACATCGGCGAGCCGCTCCGAGTGGCGCAAAGCGGTATATTGAGCTCCGGCATCCGAATGTTGAATCACCCCGGTAACGTCCTGACCGGCACGGTTGCGAACCCACAACGCCATCTCCAACGCGTCCAGCGGAAGGTCAGTAGGCATTCGGTCCATCGTTCGCCACCCGACAATTCGACGGGAGTACACATCGGTCACGAACGCAGTAAACGCCATCCCTGACCACGTCGGCACGTAGGTGAAATCGACGACCCAGAGCTCGTTGGGTCGGTCCGCGCGGAAGCAGCGCTGCACATGATCGGCTGGACGGAACGCCGAACCGTCAGCTTTGGTAGTGATGAACTGCTTGCCGCGTCGGATACCCCGCAAGCCCTGCTCGCGCATGAGACCTTCGACCGTGCAACGCGCGACGACGATGCCCTCTCGTTTCAGCAGATGCCAGATCTTGCGGGCGCCGCTGATCCCGCGACCGAGCTTGCGATCCCAGAACACCCGCTCGATCTGCACGACCAGTTCCGCGTCGCGCAGCGCGCGGCGTGATGGCGGGCGCTTCTAGAACGCATAGTAGCCAGACGGAGCGATCTTGCACCCGTGCTGGGTGAGCACGCGGCAGATCGGCTCGACCCCGAACCAGTCGCGATGGTCATCAATGAACTCAATTACCACGGCAGTCGCGGGTCGAGGTCCCGCGCGAAGAAACTTGACGCCGCCAACAGGATCTCATTCGCGCGCTTGAGTTCACGCACCTCGGACTCAAGCTGCTTGATCCGAGCCGCTTCGCTCGTCGTTGTTCCGGGACGCTCGCCAGCGTCAATCGCGGCCTGCTTGCACCAGCCTCGCAGCGTGTCGGGGTTCACCCCGGTGCGCTGGCCGATCCGGCCCACGGCCGCATTCAGCGACAGATCCGGATCCTCTTTACGGGCCTCGGCAACAAGCCGCATCGCACGCTCACGAAGCTCTGGCGGATACTTCCTTTGTGCTGGCATGATCATCATCCTCTCGGGATTTCAGACCCTCCACCAAACCCGGGGCGATTCA
>NZ_JACFAK010000037.1 GCF_014118685.1 Flaviflexus huanghaiensis | reverse complement strand
TTGACGCTCCTATGTCTGTCAACTCGCTTTCAGGGCATGGGCGATAGTGGTGGGTTGGGCTTTGACGAGGTGGTAGACCTCGCGGATGACGTAGCGTTTTAGGCATCGGATGATGTCTCGTTTTGTCTTGCCTTCGGCGGTGCGTTTAGCGATGTAGGCTTTGGTCGGCTCGTGGTGTTGCATTCGGACGATGACGGTGCGGTAGATCGCGGCGTTGAGCTGACGGTGGCCTCCGTGGTTGATTCGGTGTCGTCCGCTGGTCTGTCCTGAACCTGTTGGGATGGGACTGATGCCGGCAAGCTTGGCGAAGGCCGCTTCTGATTTGATGCGTTCGGGGTTGTCGCCGACCACGATGAGGATTTCCGCGGCCGTGTCGGCGCCGATGCCGAACCGGTGAAGTAGGGCGGGGCGATAGTCAGCCACGAGGGCGTGGATCTTTGCTTCTAGTTCCTTAATTTGGGTATCGAGGTAGAGCCACCTGTGTGCCAGTGTGCGCAGCGAGTAGCGCAGCGTCCCGGCGACGGTGGTCACGTCCGCAGGACGCAGCCGGGACAGATGGCGAGCGAGCTTGATCTGGGTCATTTTATTCGTGTTTGCCCGCAGCTGGTCATCGCCATGGACCAGCATCGTTTTAAGGGTGATCATCGCAGCACTGCGGTCTTTGACAGCTGTGTCGTGGACGATCTTGAGCTGACGGAGCATCTCCACAGTGCCATCACCGGTTTTAGGAATTGCGGTAGCCATGCCTGCTAAAGCCGCTCGGGCAGCGTTTTCTGCGTCCAGAGTGTCGGATTTGCCGTTCATTCTCCGCAGCCGTCGGTCGGGCCGGCCAGCCTCCACGACACTGTGCCCATGACGGCGCAGATAGGATGTCAGGCTGGCCCCGTAAGAGCCGGTCCCTTCAACTCCGAAAACCAAGATCTGACCATAGGACTGGGCCCACGCCAGGAGCTGGCGAAATCCTGGGGTGTCGGTGGGGATTGTCAAGGTCGCAAGGATGCCTGCGACGGAGTCCATGACGGCTGCGACGTGAAGATGTTTATGAGTATCGACGCCGACGACAACGTATCCGGATCTAGTATCCAACTGAGTTTCCATTGCTTTGTGTTTCCTGCCTCGCTCGTGTGAACGCCACACTGTCGCCTGCCTGGTGGACAGGACTGTCACGAGGAACGCGTATTGCTCCAGGCTCCTATTAGGTCACGCCCGGCAGGTGGCAGTGCTCTATGTGCCTGGCCGGGCGCTCGACAGTACAACGCCAAGACACCCTCCGGGTCATTCGTAGACAAGGGTCAGAACGCGCCGGCCAGGTCTTCCCGATTCTTGCGGAACCAGGTGAAAACAGCCTGACAGTC
>NZ_JACFAK010000036.1 GCF_014118685.1 Flaviflexus huanghaiensis | reverse complement strand
CACGTCGCGCCCAGGCTTCCCGCCAGGTGCCGTCGTGGACCTCGTCCGGGGAGAACAACGCGATCCCGGAGTGCTTGTGGTTCTGGTTGTACCAGGGCACGTACCAGTCGACGTATGCACGTGCTTCCTCGAGCGTCGTGAAGACGCCGGGATAGTTCGGACGATACTTCATGGTGCGGAACTCCGACTCCGAGAACGGGTTGTCGTTGCTCACCCGAGGCCGGTTGTGGGTCTGCGTCACGTTGAGCTCTCTCAGGAGGTCGCTCAGCACTCCCGAGCGCATCGCGGGCCCAGAGTCCGCGTGCACGGCGTCAGGGATCCCGTGCTGGGCGAACGCGTCCTCGAACATCTCCACCGCAAGGTCATCAACCTCGCGTTCCTCGACCCGGCAGCCGACGAGTTTGCGGGAGAAGATATCGATGATCGAGTACGCCTTGAACGCCACCGCGCGCCACGGGGTGCGCAGATCGGTGATGTCCCACGACCACACCTGCCCAGGACCGGTCCCCACCAACACCGGTGCTTCTCGCGGTGTTCGGCTGCTGCTGCCGCGCCGGGTGGGGGCGACCGGGCGGGCAGACTGATCCTCGATGCCTCGGGCAATCCGCCACCAGGAGCGGCGGGAGGCGAGCATCACCCCGTCGTCCCACGCGGAGGCGAACGAGTGGTCCACCGAGTTGCCATCCGCCCAGCCAGCCGTGATCCGAGCCTCGACCACTGCCCGGTCAGCTAGGCCGATCCGCGACGAATACGCCCGATCCTTCTGCGGTATCGGCTCAGTCACCCGCTGGCGCGGGCTCGACCGGTAATGCCACGTTGACCTGGACAAACCCGCAAGCTCGAGTGCCTGCCGCTCTGATCCCAGAATCACCGTCAGCTGTCCGATGAGATCGTTCTCGGCGTCGAGGAATCCAACGGAGCTGGTGTCGTCGGGGTTGCTGCGGGCTCTTGCTCGCTCATCTGATGCAAGAGCCCGATAGCTTTTCCCAGAGCATCGTTAGTCTGCTCCAGTTCACGCACCCGAGCGGTCAAACGGGCGACTTCTACCTCCTGCGCTGCACGCTCACGGGCGCGTTGCCTCTCGATACCAGTGCGCTTTTCCGGTGGGACTGTCACAACACCACCCTCTCGCGGGATCAACCCGCGGTCAAGATCGCCGTCAAACACCGCCGACCGCCACCGCCGCAGACGGTCATACGAGACGCCCTGCCCCTCGAGCCAAAACGCCTTCTGCCCATACGGTGTCAGCTCGTACCGATGCACGAACTCACGTATCTGCTCCGCCGTGAACCCCGGACTGATCGACATACCCGCCAACTCCCTCGCTGATCATGAATGACTCACAACCAGCCTGGCAAAGAGGG
>NZ_JACFAK010000035.1 GCF_014118685.1 Flaviflexus huanghaiensis | reverse complement strand
GAACCCGGAAGCTAAGCCCACCAGCGCCGATGGTACTGCACTCGCGAGGGTGTGGGAGAGTAGGACACCGCCGCCATACACACCCCCGTGCAGGGCCCGAGACACCAGTCCCGGGCCCTCCACACATCTACACCATTATCCTCGCGCTTTCAGCCCGCCAATGAACGGCACTCTGCGAGCCTTTGACGGTGCTGCGTCTACATCATCTGCGAGCGCGCGCGATCGTTCTGTGTCGCGTTCACGTAGACCTTCGGAGATCCGGGCACGCTCGGACGGTAGCTTGTTTTGGGAGAGCTTCGCCTTGCCGTCTATTCGGTCGATTGTCATTGACAGGCCGACAATCGCCTTTGTAGCTCGGCCGAGGTAATCGTCTGTCATCATTGCCGCATGCTCCGGATCCCATGTTTTCGTAAGCTCGACAACCGCCTGTCTGACCCAGTCCGGATCATCATGCACGGTGACGGTTCCGTGGATTGTCACCTGGGTGTAGTCCCACGTAGAGGCGACCGCAGACCCGTCCGGCACGTCATATGCGCGCGAGCTGATGAAGTCGTGGGCGCCGGTGAAGATCATCGCCGCGGGCTGGGGCGAGTCGATGTTGCGCCAGTGTTCGTTGAAGCGCGCCATGTGGAGCAGGAGCTGATCGTCACTGATAATAATCGGCAATAAGGTGGCGTCGATTGTGCCGTCCTTGCGGGACGTGACCAGTGTGCCGGCGCCCTGGCTCTTGATGAAGTCGTGCTTTTCGCTGTCATCGAGTGCGAAGTAGTGGGGGATCAAAGGTGTCTCCTGGTGCTCGTACAGTGCCCATCAGTCTAGACAACTTTCCGGCTCGTGACCGATTCGTCCGACTCGGCATCTTCGTCGCAAGGTTCGCCCCGACAGGCAATGGAAAGGGCAAATCCGAGGCGAGCCCACCGGAATATTGTCGCAGGATAGCGATTATTGCCTGCATATTATGCAGGGTCCTGCGCGCGTGCGCAAACGCCTGACGGGTAAACAAAATGGCGTCGTGCCGGACAAAAATCTCGGTGCTTTCGTGACAGAGTGTCTGAAAGTTGCGCACGATCCAGTTTGCATAAATGCGTGAAAGTGGAATACCGTGTGGGGAGGTGAGGGAGTCCTTACCACGTAGCTTGATGTGTTCCTGAAAGGACATTCATGTCATCATCCATTGCGCGGAGGATCACGTCAGGGTTCTCCGCCGCCGCTCTCGTCATGAGCGGAATTCTCCTAGCACCGGAGTAGTGCCCCTTAGAGTGGATGCTCCTATTGTTGTCAAGCTGCTTTTTCCAATGTGAGTTGGTTGATGGTGGCGGTGGCGAGAGCTTCGAGTTCTCGGTCGGCGCGGGTGCCGATCTCGAGCCGTTGGAGACGCTGCCGG
>NZ_JACFAK010000034.1 GCF_014118685.1 Flaviflexus huanghaiensis | reverse complement strand
TACACAGAGATGATGGACATGTTCCCGGTGTCGGTGTGACTCTCAATTACACCGACACCCGTGAGGGTTGTCTTTTAGTGGATCTGTCCATCGACATCGGGACCAACCCGCGGTGGCGGGAGGGACATGACTTGATAGGAGCTTGACCGGGAAGTCGTCTCGCCTTTGTGCTGTCTGCCCACCCCGACCCGCGACGACGAAAACTGCGATGGAAAGGGAACCCGTCTATGACAAGCATGACACTGCAGCCTCTAGCTGCAACATGGGATACGGCGCCAAACGAGCTGGTGGCGGGCATCGATACGCATAAGAACACGCACCATGTCGCCGTCGTCGACCAGCTCGGCCGACCGATCAGCGACCAGCAGTTTGCGGCCACCGCCGACGGCTACCAGCAGATCATTGAGTTTCTGCGGACTGCGGGAACGGTCAGCCGAGTTGGGGTGGAGGGGACCGGATCCTACGGCGCAGGAATTGCGCGGATACTTACCGCTGCCGGGTTCGACGTCGCCGAGGTGGCTCGCCCGAACCGGCGGGTCAGGCGCATGCGCGGCAAATCAGACCCACTCGATGCGCGACAGGCCGCGCTGACCGTCTTGGCCGGTATCGACACGGCAATTCCCAAGGCCGGCGACGGCCAGGTCGAGGCGCTGCGCATGCTCCTGACAGAACGCAGGTCTGCTTCCAAAGCGAGATCCCAGGTGATGAACCAGATCCATGCGCTGCTGATCACCGCCCCTGACACTGTCCGAGACGACTACCGCAGGCTTGGCACCATCGCCTTGGTCGCCACGCTATGTCGAACCCGGCCGGGCTCTGGGACAAGCCCTGAACACACGGCCCGCCGCGTGTTGAAACGTCTTGCCGTCCGGCATTCGGCGTTGAGCCAGGAGATCGCCATCATCGAACGGGAAATGGTGCCACTGATCCGAGCGGTGAATCCTGCCCTCTACGCCTCCAGCGGTGTCGGACCAGTGACCGCTGCAACGCTGCTGGTCGCGGCAGGCGACAATCCCGAACGCCTCACCAGTAGCGCCTCGTTCGCGGCACTAGCCGGCGTCGCCCCGATTCCCGCTTCCTCCGGACAGCGCACCAGGCACAGGCTCTCTCGCGGCGGAAACAGGAATGCGAATAATGCCCTGCACCGCATCGTTCTCCTCCGCATGCGACACCGGGAACCACGCACCGTCGCCTACTTCACCAGACGCCGCGCCGAAGGACTCTCAGACCGCGACATCATGCGCTGCCTGAAACGACACATCGCCAACGAGATCTACAAGGTGCTCATGAGCCCCGGCCTCGACAACCCGGTAGGCCAAGAGCTTCGCCAGCTACGACGAGAAGCCGGCATCCCGCTGACTGTTCTCGCCGACACCCTCGGTGTTCCCCGGCAGCGTCTCCAACGGCTCGAGATCGGCACCCGCGCCGACCGAGAACTCGAAGCTCTCGCCACCGCCACCATCAACCAACTCACATTGGAAAAAGCAGCTTGACAACAATAGGAGCATCCACTC
>NZ_JACFAK010000033.1 GCF_014118685.1 Flaviflexus huanghaiensis | reverse complement strand
TTACACACGGCCCCACTGGGCAACGGCAACAGAGGTCGAACTGGCGACCATGGACTGGGTCCATTGGTGGAACACGATCCGCCTGCACGAGTCCCTGGACTACCGCACCCCAACAGAGTACGAAGCGCACTACTATCAAGAACATGCCAGCGTCCTGGCACACGCATAAAAGCGGAACGAAACCCAGGACGCTTCACAGGTGTTTCAGAGGTCATCAGGCTTTCCCCCTTCTGTAGGTGTCAGCGGTGTCATCAATGGTCAGTGCTCTACGGGTTCCGTGGCGGTCTCCTCAGGAAGCGAAGCGTCTGATGCCTCACGAGAGGGTTGCAAGGAGGCCGTATCCGAAGGGGTAGCACCCTCAGGACGAGGAGCAAGCGGGGAAGGAGAAGGCACATGCGACGCCTCTTCCTCTACCACATCCAGAGTATGCTCGGTTGGGATAGTTGTGCCGGGAGGCGCAGCATCGTCGACCTCAGACTCTTCTTCCATCAGGCCCACGGTAACGGGCTCGTCATTCAGTTCAGGCTCGAGCAAGCCCTCAGTCGGGTCTTCCTGCAAGGTGACTGCTTCCCCGGCCCCCGATGGGCTGGTTAGTACAGTGCAGGATGAATCTCTGCCCGACGCACGAGTCGCCGACACCTTGGCTTCAAGCACCCACGACTCAGCAGACTGCCAACTACCCGGCCCTACTGCCGTCACACGAATCCTGTACGTGAGGGTGTAACGGTCGCCCGCCTCGGGCGTGGGTGGGTCGAGAAAGTGACTGAAGTCGCGATATGAGCGTGCTTGTTGGTCTAGTGAAATACTTGCTGGCGTCGGCTGCGGGAGGGTGCCAGGTGCCCAGAAATCAAGCCGGTACCCCACAGGAGCAATCATGCCGGGGCCACTTTCCGGGGGTTGCCACTGGATGACCAGGTTCTGGAAAGAATGTTGCTCGAACCTGCATTGCACATTAGTAGGGGGTCCGATCATGCCAGCTTGGAGGGCTACGCCGGTAGCTTCCGCGTCATTCCACGATGCATGTGTGGGTGCAGTCATACCTGTACTGAGGGCGAGTGCCGCAAGCAGCGCACTGACCCCGCTTAGCATTACCCACCGGCGCGACCGGGTACGGCGACGAGAACTGCCCTGGGTGCGAGGCAACAAACGCAAGCTAGGTGGCATAGCTCTTTTCTGGAAAATCTAGAGGGGTCTGTAATCCGAGTACCGACTACTATCGCTCTTCAAACTAGACTACTAGACTGTAAATTATACCTACACATCTGGGCTGTGTCAAGTTTTCGACGTGCCTCACATAGTTTGAGCGCGAGCCCCACCCTGGTGCCTCACTTACTTTGAGCGCGAAACTTGCCCCATGGAAGGCAAAATACCAATGGCCGCTCGCCGTCACTTCACCAATAAACTCCGGACCGCTTACCAGAAAGCCTCCAAAACAGACCGAGGTAAAATCCTAGACAATGAATCGCCCCGGGTTTGGTGGAGGGTCTGAAATCCCGAGAGGATGATGATCATGCCAGCACAAAGGAAGTATCCGCCAGAGCTTCGTGAGCGTGCGATGCGGCTTGTTGCCGAGGCCCGTAAAGAG
>NZ_JACFAK010000032.1 GCF_014118685.1 Flaviflexus huanghaiensis | reverse complement strand
TGTCTGTGATCAACTATTTGTAGGTCGTTTCAGCTCTGGTTGTGTGCCATGTGAGCGGCCTGTTTCAGGCCAAAAGAGCGCTAAGAAGTAGGCCAGACAATCCCCGTTCAGGGGAAGCCTTCATTTTGGTTTGGAAGTTCAACATTCACCCAGTGGCGGGTGTCTTGCCCTGTGCTCGAGAAGGACATGGGCCCGCCACCGGCAGATAGGTTCCTTGTGGTGCTACCCCGTAGAAAGCGTGAGCACCAGAAGGGCTGGAAAGCAGATGACGGTACCCATGTCGTTACAAGAAACTATCAGAAGTCTTGACTCCAACGGAGTCTCTGGACGAGAAATCGCCCGACAGCTCGGCCTGAGCCGAGCCACAGTCACGAAATACATCAGCCAAACCGATTTCTCACCCGTCCCACCATTACCGGCACCGCGCCCGGGAGCCTCAGTACTCAATGGGCTAACTCACGTTATTGAACAGTGGCTAGTCGAGGATCAGGGACAACCGGTCAAGCAGCGCCACACCGCGAAGCGGGTCATGGACCGTCTCATAGACGAACACGGCTACACCGGCGCATACTCCTCGGTCCAACGATTTGTGAAGGCCTGGAAAGCATCGAACCGTGAACCTAGTGCAGGCTTCACCGAGCTGGCGTGGCAGGCCGGGGTTGTACAAGTTGATTTCGGTCAAGCCGAAGCGATCATCGCCGGGATCGGGCAGGTGCTGCACATGCTGGTGATCACCTTCCCGTTCTCCAACATGAGATACGTGCAAGCCTTTCGCGGTGAAACCGCCGAATGTGTCTGCCACGGACTGCGCACCGTCTTCGAACACGTCGGCGGAATACCGAGACTGATGATCTTTGATAATGCCACCGGGATCGGGCGCAGGGTCGGCACCACGGTTGTGGAATCGAAACTGTTTAGTGCGTTCAAAGTCCACTACCGCTCCCAGTCCAGGTACTGCAACCCCTATTCCGGACACGAGAAAGGCAGCGTGGAAAACGCTGTCGGGTTCCTGCGCCGTAACCTCATGGTCCCCCTACCTGAGGCCGGCTCTCTAGCCGAGCTGAACGCGCAGCTCCTGACCCGCTGCGACAGTCTCGCTACGGCTGTGCATTACCGCAAAGGACTGCCACTCGGTGAGCTTTTCGTCCAGGATGTTGGGGCTTGTCTGGAGTTGCCTGGGGTCGGCTTTGACCCGGTCCGCTACGAATCCCGTAAAGCTGACAAGACCGGCAATCTCCACATTGATGGCAACACCTACGCCGCAGGCCCGGCCTTTTACGGACGGACCCTCACCGTGGGGATACGTCATGACGTGATCGAGATCCTCGACGAGCACACCGCCCCAGTCCGAGTCTTTCCCCGCGCCTTCGGCAGCCAACCAGAGACAATCTTCGACCCCGCCAGCCTTGTCCCTTTGCTGGTCGCTAAGCCCGGTGCCTGGTCCCAATCCCTGCTGCGGCCCCTGGTTTCTGATCCGGTACGGGACTGGCTTGACCAAGCCGGGGCCACCGATCGGCGCCGCCTGTTCACCGCCGTGGACGCAGCAAGTGGGCCGACGACCTTCGAGACAGCGATTCATGCTGCCACGATGCTGATCACCCGCGGTGATAGTCCCGACATTGCCATGGTCGGCATGCTCGCACGCAGGCTCGCTGATAACACTGAACCAGCAGCTGTGAACGTGGACCTCACCATCTACGACACCCTCACCATCAGCACTGCTGACGACAGTGTGGAGGTGGTGGCATGAGTCAGATCAGTGTCCAAGACGTCATAGACGCCGGCAGGCGCACCTCCCTCA
>NZ_JACFAK010000031.1 GCF_014118685.1 Flaviflexus huanghaiensis | reverse complement strand
CTATCATCGTCGGCGCCGACAAGCCGGCCTGGGACGTTTGACTCCGATCGAATTCGAAACCATGATGAACACACCCGCCGCAACAGCGGCATGAAAACAAGCTGTCACCTAAACCTTCAGCAGACCCTCATGTCGCCGGACGATCTAGGCTACTGGTGCTGGCCCTGTTGGCTAGCGCCAGTAGCCTATCTCCTCAGATCCTATGACGGCTATTCTTATCTTTTACATACCCAGTGATGGCTAAAACTAGCCCCAGAAGAGCGGCAACAATTATCACACCCCAGCTTGGCCGCGTTTCAAAAACTGCATCCAAGACAGGAGTCAGCAGGGAGCTAAATAGCAACATTAACCCCAATATTTTCATTGCTCTCCACATTGAATTACCTTAAATCTTATTGCAGGGCTTGTTGATCACTTTGTAGCCCACTGGGCCGAACCCAACCCAGGAGAGTTTAATTTCTCCGCACTGGTTACGTCCCGGCGCATCCCGCGTACGCACGTATGCAAAGATCCCCTGAGTGACCGCTGCGCATGCGATACCCCCCACACCCGTGACAGTCGTGAGCATTCCACAGACAACACCGGTATAAGCGGCCCCACCAGCCGTTGATAGACCATTAAATTCAGCAGTATTAACGTAGAGATAGATGAACTTCCCCGCCCCCACCTTTATGTGAATCGCTCTGGGTTTGATGGAGATTCCTGAGCTTGGAAACAAGGATGGAATAATGTCAGTTATGAACAATCCCGGACGCGCCTCGCAGCGGCGGTATTCACCAGAGGAAAAGGCGGCAGCGGTGCGCATGGTGCGCGCCTTACGTAAAGAGCTGGGCACGAAGAACGGCACGGTCAAAAGAGTTGCCGATCAGCTCGGATACGGCCCAGAATCGGTACGCACCTGGGTGCGTCAGGCCGATATCGACGATGGCCACCTCCCTGGTGTGAGCACTGATGAGGCCCGCCGTCTGCTCGAGCTTGAGCAGGAGAACCGCGAGCTGCGCCGGGCCAACGAAATCCTCAAACGCGCAGCGTCTTTCTTCGGGGCGGAACTCGACCGCCAACACAAGAAATAGTGGCCTTCATCGACTTAAATAGGGACGATATTGTGGCCGGGCGCCGTCTTGGAGTCGAGTCCATCTGCAGGGTATTGCAGGTGGCTCCAAGCACGTACTACGCCGCGAAGAAACGTGGCCCCTCTGCTCGTGCGATCCGGGACGCGGAGCTGATTCCCCAGCTGTTTGAGCTGTGGGAAGCGAACTACAGCGTCTATGGAGTGCGGAAGCTGTGGAAGGCTGCACGCCGTGCGGGAATCGATATCGGCCGCGATCAGACCGCCCGTCTTATGCGAGCAGCAGGGATCGAAGGGGCACGACGGACCAAGAAAGTCCGAACCACTCATCGTGATGCGACTGTCCCTCGGCATCCTGACTTGGTCGACCGTGATTTCACCGCCACAGGCCCGAATCAGCTGTGGGTCACCGATCTGACATTCGTTGCCACCTGGGCCGGGATCGCGTATGTGTGCTTCATCATCGACGTCTACTCCCGCATGATCGTCGGCTGGCGAGTCGCCTCGCATATGCGCACACCCATGGTCCTCGATGCGATCGAGATGGCCCGCTGGTCGCGCGGGACTCACCTGCCCGGGCTTCGGTGTCACAGCGATGCAGGCAGTCAATTTACGTCCATTCGCTACGGCGAGAGACTAGCGGAGATCGGCGCTGTTCCCTCGATCGGTACTGTTGGCGATAGCTACGACTGTCAGGCTGTTTTCACCTGGTTCCGCAAGAATCGGGAAGACCTGGCCGGCGCGTTCTGACCCTTGTCTACGAATGACCCGGAGGGTGTCTTGGCGTTGTACTGTCGAGCGCCCGGCCAGGCAC